>NZ_MKZO01000009.1 GCF_001941965.1 Pseudomonas putida
CAGGTTGACCGGCGAAGGCCGGCCCTGGCGCCACATCCGCACGCGCCGCACGGCGCCGAGCACGGCCAGGCCGAGGGCGGCGAACAGCAGGATGGGGAGGATAACGTTCAGCATGGGAAGCTCCCACTCGGGTTGGAGTTGGCACGGACCCTGTGGGAGCTGGCTTGCCAGCGATTGCAATGGTGAATTCACTACCGCTATCGCTGGCAAGCCAGCTCCCACAGGGTCCGTGCCGCTCTCTCGATCAAGGTCCGATCAGAAGTCCTTGCACAGGCGCAAGGCGTCGTAGATCGCCGCATGGGTATTGCGCTGCGCCACGCAGTCGCCGATGCGGTACAGCAGGTAACCGTCGCCGGCCTGCCCAAGGATCGGCTGCGGCTGGATGGCGAACAGCGCCTCCACATCGATCTGGCCCTTGTTGCGCGAGCCGTCCTTGAGCGCGTAGTACAGCGCCTCGTCAGGCCGCACGCCGTTCTCGATCACCACCTGGTCGACCACCCGCTCTTCCTTGGCCCCGGTGTATTCGTTCTCCAGCACCGCCACCAGCTTGTCGCCCTCGCGGTAGACCTTTTCCAGCATCAGGTCGCCGGTCATGATCACTTCCTTGGGGTACATGCTGCGGTAGTAGGTGGGGAACGAAGTCCCGCCGATCGCGACGCCCGGCTTGATGTCGTCGGTGACGATCTCCACCTGGCTGCCCTTGTCGGCGATGAAGTCGGCCACCGACATTCCGGTGAATTCGCAGATGGTGTCGTAGACCAGCACGTTCTTGCCCGGCGCGACCTTGCCGTCGAGCACGTCCCAACTGCTGACCACCAGCCCTTCGGCAGCGCCCCAGTGTTCGTTCTGCTCCATGAACGGGTGACCGCCCACCGCCAGCACGACGATGTCCGGACGCAGGTCCATGATGGTGTCGGCATCGGCCGCGGTGCCCAGGCGCAGGTCGACCTTCAGGCGCGCCAGCTCCAGTTGGTACCAGCGGGTGATACCGGCGATCTGGTCGCGTTGCGGGGCCTTGGCGGCGATGGTGATCTGCCCGCCGATCTGCTCCTTCTTCTCGAACAGGGTGACGTCATGGCCACGTTCGGCGGCGACACGTGCCGCTTCCATGCCGGCCGGGCCGGCGCCGACGATCACCACCTTGCGTTTCGCCCCGGTGGACTTCTCGATGATGTGCGGCACGCCCATGTATTCACGGGAGGTCGCGGCGTTCTGGATGCACAGCACATCCAGGCCCTGGTACTGGCGGTCGATGCAGTAGTTGGCACCGACGCACTGCTTGATCTGGTCGATCTGGCCCATCTTGATCTTGGCGATCAGGTGCGGGTCGGCGATGTGCGCGCGGGTCATGCCGACCATGTCGACATAGCCGCCTTCGAGGATGCGCGTGGCCTGGTTCGGGTCCTTGATGTTCTGCGCATGCAGGACCGGGGCCTTGACCACTTCCTTGATGCCCGCCGCCAGGTGCAGGAACGGCTCCGGCGGGTAGCTCATGTTGGGGATCACGTTGGCCAGGGTGTTGTGGGTGTCGCAACCCGAGCCGATCACGCCGAAGAAGTCGACCATGCCGGTGGCATCGTAGTACTTGGCGATTTCCTTCATGTCTTCGTGGCTGAGGCCATCGGGGTGGAATTCGTCACCGCAGATGCGCATGCCGACGCAGAAGTCCGGGCCGACCTCGGCACGCACCGCCTTGAGCACTTCCAGGCCGAACTTCATGCGGCCTTCGAAGCTGCCGCCCCATTCGTCGGTACGCTTGTTGACCCGCGGGCTCCAGAACTGGTCGATCATGTGCTGGTGCACGGCCGACAGTTCGACGCCGTCCAGGCCGCCTTCCTTCGCCCGGCGTGCCGCTTGCGCGTAGTTGCCGATCACCCGCCAGATCTCTTCCGGCTCGATGGTCTTGCAGGTAGCGCGGTGCACCGGCTCGCGGATGCCGGACGGCGACATCAGGGTCGGCCAGTTGAAGCCGTCCCAGCGCGAACGCCGGCCCATGTGGGTAATCTGGATCATGATCTTGGCGCCGTGCTTGTGCATGGCGTCGGCCAGATTCTGGAAGTGCGGAATGATGCGGTCGGTGGACAGGTTGACCGACGACCACCACTCCTGCGGGCTGTCGATGGCGACCACGGAAGAACCACCGCAGATGGCCAGGCCGATGCCGCCCTTGGCCTTCTCTTCGTAGTACTTCACATAGCGCTCGGTGGTCATGCCGCCGTCGGTGGCATAGACCTCGGCGTGCGCGGTACTCAGCACGCGGTTGCGGATGGTCAGTTTGCCGATCTGGATCGGCTGGAACATAGCTTCGAACGCCATGGCGCGGGCTCCTCGACTTACAGCGGCTTGACGATGAACAGGCCGTCGTCGTGGCCTTCTTCGGAACCGCCGTAGACCTGCTCGGCGACCGTACGGATCTTGCTGCCGCGGGCGGCGAGGATCTGGTCCATGGCCCCGGCGAACCAGCCGGTGAACATGTAGTCGACCTTGCGCCCGACCTTGCCGTAGACGTAGACGAAGGCGGAGTGCTCGAGCTTGACGCTGCAGGTGCCTTTATCGAGGTCGATGTCCTGGATCTTGAACAGGCCCCAGCCGCGCTGGGACAGGCGCTTCATGTAGTGCTCGAACACCGCCACGCCTTCCAGGCCGTGGCATTCGGCTTCCTTCTCGCACCAGTGCCAGGCGGATTTGTAGCCGGCCTTGTAGAGGATCTCGGCGTAGGCGTCGGCGCCCAGCACTTCCTCGATACCCATGTGGTTGTTGACGAAGAAATGCCGCGGTACGTAGAGCATCGGCAGGGCGTCGCTGGTCCAGACACCGGTCTCGCTGTCGACTTCGATTGGCAATTGCGGGGCGATCTTGGCCATGGAAACTCAACTCCAGAAATTTTTGTTTGGCTGCCCCCGCCTGATGCAGGGGTTGGATAGAGAGGCTTCGGAGGCTTATTCGCCCCAGACATCCTTGAGAACGTTGACCCAGTTCTCACCCATGATCTTCCTGACCACGCGCTCGGAATGGCCGCGCTTGAGCAGGGTTTCGGTGAGGTTGGGGAACTCGCCCACGGTGCGGATGCCCAGCGGGTTGATGATCTTGCCGAAGTTGGTCAGGCGACGGGCGTAACCCTTGTCGTGGGTCAGGTACTCGAAGAAGTCCTGGCCGTGGCCCTGGGTGAAGTCGGTGCCGATGCCGATGGCGTCTTCACCGACGATGTTCATGGTGTACTCGATGGCCTCGGCGTAGTCGTCGATGGTCGAGTCGATGCCCTTGGCCAGGAACGGCGCGAACATGGTCACGCCGACGAAACCGCCGTGATCGGCGATGAACTTCAGTTCCTCGTCGGACTTGTTGCGCGGGTGTTCCTTGAGGCCGGACGGCAGGCAGTGGGAGTAGCAGACCGGCTTCTTCGATTCGAGGATGACTTCCTCGCTGGTCTTGGAGCCGACGTGGGACAGGTCGCACATGATGCCGACGCGGTTCATCTCGGCGACGATCTCGCGACCGAAGCCCGACAGCCCGCCATCGCGCTCGTAGCAGCCGGTACCCACCAGGTTCTGGGTGTTGTAGCACATCTGCACGATGCCCACGCCGAGCTGCTTGAACACGTCGACATAGGCGATCTGGTCTTCGAAGGCATGGGCGTTCTGGAAGCCGAAGAGGATGCCGGTCTTGCCCAGTTCCTTGGCCTTGCGGATATCGGCGGTGGTGCGCACCGGCATGACCAGGTCGCTGTTGTCGCGGATCAGCTTCTGGCTGGCGGCGATCTGGTCCACCGTGGCCTTGAAGCCCTCCCAGACCGACACCGTGCAGTTGGCCGCGGTCAGGCCGCCCTTGCGCATGTCCTCGAACAGTTCGCGGTTCCACTTGGCGATGATCAGACCGTCGATAACGATGCTGTCGGCGTGAAGTTCGGCTGGGCTCATCAGGCTGTCCCCTTTATTGGCAATCCCGCGCCGAATCGTCTGCCGGCGCTATTGGGGGTCAGCATATGCCTCGGGTGATTGTCGTCCCGATGCAAAAACGACAGGGGAATTGCCGAAAGCGTCAAAGGGCGACAAAGGGTGACGGGAACCGTCGGGGAAGGCCCTCCGCCTGCCATGGATCGGGCATTTCGCTAGCTTCGGCGGTTCCTCAACGAAAGGAGTCATCCGATGCACAACCTGACCGATCGGCTGGAATTCATTGCCGCCCTGGAAATCCCCGGCACTGCGCCCCGCCTGCTGCGGCAAAACCCGCCCGACCAGCCTGATAATCCCGGCCCGTCGGCCGACAGCGCGGTGGTCGCCGGCGACAGCCTGCTGTCCTTCGTCGCCGGCCTGACCTGCCAGGCCCGCGAGGATGTGCTCAACAGCACGCTGCTGATGCAACTAGCGGCGAACAAGCGCTTCGACAAGGCGATCCAGCGCGAGGAGTGGTTCAACTTCTACGTGGACGGCCTGGGCAAGCTGGGCTGGACCCTGTCGCATAACGAACTGCTGCGTTTTCACCCCAGCCAGCAGTCCTTCAGCATGAACGACGTGATCATCGACATCATCGAAGGGGTGGCCGGTGGCAGCACGTTCAGCCCGATCGCCCGGCGCACCCTGGAATCGCTGCGCAAGCAGCCGCATGCCCTGGAGCTGTTCATGAACCACAGCAACAGCGGGAATGTCGGCACGTTCCAGATCCTGCCCTGCTCGCAGAATTGCGCGGGTGACGTGACCATGCTGATGAATTGCGTGCAACTGATCCGCAATGTCAGCAGCAACAGCTTCCTGTTCATCAACTTCCAGAACAACGATGTGCGCATCTTCCGCTCGTCGCAGACGGCAGTGCTGAATGTGCAGGCGTATGGACAGGTGAGGAATGCGGTGATCGAGAAGCTGGGGAGGAATGCCAGCCAGTTCGTGGCCAACCTGAATCTCTGACTGCCCTCCAGGGCCCTATCGCTGGCAAGCCAGCTCCCACAGGTTCTGCGGTGCACGCGGTCCCTGTGGGAGCTGGCTTGCCAGCGATGAGGCCATGAGCAGCAACCACTATGCGGGTACTGCCTCCCCTTCCAGCATCACCGTCCGCTCGAACAACCCCGCCAACACCCCCTGGTGCGTCACCGCCACCACCGTGCACCCCGGCAGTTCCCGCTTCAGCATCTTCAACACACCCCGCGCACTCTCGTCATCCAGCTGATTGGTCGCCTCGTCCAGGTACAGCGTCTGCGGCCGGTACAACAAGGCCCGGGCCAGGCTGATGCGCTGCTGCTCACCGCCACTCAGGGCCCGCTGCCATTCGCAGCTTTCGTCCAGCCGCCCGGCCAGCGCGGCCAGCCCGACCTTGTCCAGCGCGCCTACCAGCCGCGCATCGTTCGGCAGCCCGGTGTCCGGATACGCCAGCAATTCCCGCAACGACATCCGCGCCAGGTACGGCTGCTGCGGCAACAACAGGCTGCGCCCCGGCGGCAACTGCCACTGCCCGCTGCAGTATGGCCACAAGCCCTGCAAGGTCCGCAGCAAGGTCGACTTGCCCAGCCCGCTGCGCCCGTCGAGGCGCACCCACTGCCCCGGTAACACCCGCACATCCAGCCCGTCCAGCAGCACGCTGCCATCCGGCCGGCACACCACCAGCCCTTCGGTGCACAGGCAGCCCCCTGCCGGCACCTCGCGAACCTGCTGGCGGCTGGCGGCAATCGCCCGCTCGAACTGCTCCAGGCGCTGCAACGCCGCGCTCCAGCGCACCAGCTTGGGATACAGCTTGATAAACCAGCTCAGCGAGCCCTGCACCGCCGTGAACGCACTGCGGATCTGCATCAGCCCGCCGAGGGTGATGGTCTTCGCCAGGAACAGCGGCAAGGCGGCGAACACCGGGATGATCAGGCTGACCCGCTCGAACGCCACGGTAAACAGGCTCAGGTTGCGCTCGCGGCCCATCAGTTGCCGCCAGTTGTCGGCAATCGCCTGGAAACGCGCGGACAACTGCCGCCGCTCCACCGCCTCGCCGCGGTACAGGGCGATCTGCTCGGCATGGTCGCGCTTGCGCAGCAGGCTGGCGCGGAAGTCCGCCTCGCGGTGCTCGCGCTCGTAGTTGAGGTCGTGCAGCGGCTTGCCGACCCAATGGGTAATCAGGCTACCCAGCAAGGTGTAGACCAGCACCAGCCAGACCAGGTAACCGTCGATGCTGAACGTGGTGCCGAACAGAGTGAAGGTCTGGGTCCCGGACAGCTCCCAGAGGATCACCACGAAGGCGCCGACCTGGGCCAGGTTGATCACGAACGACGCCACCAGTTCGATGCTCAGGTCGACCATCATGTCCACGTCCTGGGCGATGCGCTGGTCCGGGTTGTCCGGCTCGTCGCCCAGGCCCAGGCGATAGAAGGCCTGGTCGCCGAGCCAGTCGGCAGTCAGGCGCTCGGTCATCGACTGGCGCCAGCGCATCACCAGGCCCTTGCGCAGCCAGTCGAGGTAGACGTAGATCAGCACGTAGGCGCCGATATACAGCGAGTACTGGCCCATCAGCGCATACAGCGCATCGGTGTCGAAGGCGCCGAGGGTGTCGTAGAAGGTCTTGCTCCAGGCGTTGATCCACACGTTGATCTGCACCACCAGCAAGCCCATGCCGATCACCCCGCCGAGCATGACCCAGGCCAGCCACTGCCGGCGGCTGGCCCAGAACGGCCGGGACAGGCGCCAGAAGGCACGCAGGGCGTTCACAGGGCCTGGTCCCGGGCGGCCGGGGTCGGCAGCAGGCGCAGCTGGACCTGGTTGGCGCGGGGGAACAATTGCCCGGCCATGGCTTTCAAGGCACCGGCATTCAGGCCTTCAGGCAGTTGCGCCTGGCTGCTCAGGTAGCGCGGATCGCCCCAGTGACGCTCGCTCAGGACCAGGCGGCGCTGCTGAGTCGTGGGGTCGTCGCGGCGTTTACTTTCCTGGCGCGCCAGCTCCGCCCGCTCGCCCTTGACCCACTCGGCACTGACCGCACCCGGCAGTTTGTCCAGGGCGTCCTGGGCAAGGGCCCAGAGCTCATCGACCCGGGCCGGATCGCAGGTGAAGCTCAACCGGCTTTCGATACGACCGGTGTCGGGGTTCAGCTCGCTGTCGAACTTGAGCCGGTACACCCCCGCCGCTTCGCCACGCAGGCGCTGCTTGAGCTGCAGGCTGGCGAGATCACGCAAGGCCGCGACCCGCGCCGCCGCCTACGGGCTCCAGGGTTGCTCGCTGAAACTGGTGGCCTGGAACACCGCGCGGGGCTCCAGGGCGATGGCCAGGGATTCGCTGCGTTGACCCGGTTGCTGCAAAGCAGCGTTGTTCTTCAGGGCCTCGCCCCGAGGGATGTTCGCCAGCCGGGCGAGCACCGCTTCCTCAAGGACCTTCGGCTCGATGTCGGCCATCAGGTAATAGGTCACGGGCGCAGCAGACAAACGCTGCCAGTCGGCATCCAGCGCCGTCGCATCGAGCGCCTGCAAGGCCTTGGCATCCGGCGTCTGCCAACTGTCGCTGCCGTACATCAGCCGGCGCATCGTCGAGGTTTCCCGCTCGCGTACATCATCCGGACGGCTTTGCAGGCGCTTGAGCAGATCGTCCTGCGTTTCGCTGAAGGCGGCCGGGTCGATACGGATATCGGTCTGGCTCAGGCGGTAGCTTTGCAGCAGGTCCGCCAAAGCACCCTCCCCCGGCGTGACGCTCAGGTTCAGTTGCAGACGCTGGGGTTTCTGGTCGACGCCCAACGTGACTTTCTGCGCCTTGCGCCAGGCGTCGAGCGCCTCGGCGGAAACACCCGCCGGCGCACTCTGGGTGGCCAGTTGCGTCGCCATCTGGGTTCGCCACACCGGACGATCGGCCAGGTTATAACCGGCCGTCGAATCAGCCTGCAGCGACCAGCGGCCGCCCTCGGCATTGGCGCGCAGCCAGACCAGGCGGTCACCATTGCCCAGCGTCCAGTGCTCGACCTTTTCCTTGGCGAACGCCTGGCGCCTGGCGATGCTGCCCGGAGCAGGCAGTGCCGGCATGACCAGCTCGGCCACCGGCTTGCTCGTGGTTGCCTCGGCTTTCTGCTTCGGTGCAGCCAGCGACGAGTGAGCGATGGAGTCCTGCAACTGCTCCACCTCGGTCACCGTCGGCAGCTCCAGCGGCGTCACTCCGGGTGCGCTGACCTGCAACACCCGGTCGCCACAGCCCAGCCAGCGCCACAGCCGCTGGTTCAGGTCATCCCGCCCGATGCTGCCGAGCACCTCCAGATAGCGCTGCGCCGCCGCATGCTTGGCCACCACCGGCTTGTCCTGCACGGCGGCGTTGTTCAGTTGCTCGACCCATTGCTGGAAGTCCCGCGAACCGTCCTTGGCCAGGGTCTTCTCGCCCAGGTCCTGGATCACCCCGCGCTCGTGCAGCAGTTCGGCCTCGGTGAAGCCATGCTGACGCAGGCGCTCGATTTCGCTGAGCAACTGCTGCAGCGCCTTGCGATGTTGCTGCCCCTCGACCCCGGCCGCGATGCCAAGCACCGTGGAATGCTCGCCGATCAGGGTTTTCTGCGCGGTCAGGCTGCGCACGCCATCCACCGGCAATTGCCGACGCAGGCTGCTGGTCATGGCGGACAGGGCCATGCGGTCGATCAGCCGCTCGCGCATGGCGGCGCGCGTGGTGCCGCGGCTGTCCGGCTCGTGCAGGCGGAACAACAGCGCCACCTGGTTGCTGCCGGACTGGGCGTCCTGCAGACGGAAGACTTTCAGCCTGTCATCCAGCGACAGCTCGCGCTGTTCACGGCTCGGCACGGTGGCTGCCGGCACTTTCGAGAATGCCTGGTCGATCTGCTTCGCCAGGGCGGCCGGTTCGAAATCGCCCACCACCGACAGGACCATGTTGTTCGGCACATACCAGCGCTGCTGGTAGCGCTTGAGTGCCTCGACACTGGCCTTGCGGATCGCGCCTTCGTTGCCGATGGTGCGGTGCGCCGGGTAGTTCGAACCGGCACGCTGGGAGGCGATGCGCTGCTCGTTCATGCGCTGGGCCACGCCGAGGCCGCCGCGCCACTCCTCGATCACCACCGGGCGCTCGCGCTCCAGGTCGGCAGCGTCGTAGTCCATGGCGAACACCAGGTCAGACAAGGCCTCCAGCGCTTGCGGCGCCTGCTTCACCCCGGAGGGCGGGCTGAGCAGGTACTGGGTGCGGTCGTAGCTGGTCACCGCGTTGAAATGCCGGCCCTGGACCCAGCCCAGCCCGGTCATGCGCTGGCGCAGGTCGGCGCTATCGCCGCCGTGGCTGTAGAAGGTCAGGTGCTCCACCAGGTGGGCGACGCCGACCTGATCGGCGTCCTCGTCCACCGAGCCGGCCTGTACCGTCAGGCGCAGGTCGAGGCGGTTGGCCTGGCTGGCGTCGCGCACCAGGCGGTATTCCAGGCCGTTGGGCAAGGTGCCACGCACCACAGCGGCATCCCAGGGCAGCGCCGTGTCGGGCGCCTGGGTGGTGGCGCAGGCGCCGAGCAGCAACGGACCGAGCAGGCCCGCAAGGATCTTGTTCATCAGGTTCATTCCACGGTGAGGAAAGTCAGAAGCGGTAGCCGACCTCAAGCCAGTACTGGCGGCCGATCTCGTAGGTGGTCTTGGCGGTGGAACCGCTGGAGACGATTTCGTTGACCTCGTCGGTGACGTTGGTCACGTCCACGGCGACGAACAGGGCCTGGTCTTTCGCGGTAGGAATCTCCCATTTCACCCGCATGTCCCAGGTCGGCGCGCCATCGACCCTGGCCGTGTCGTAGACGTCCAGCGACTCGCCATCGACCTCCTCGGTCCTGCCGGTATCGATGATCTGTTCGTAGGCACCACGCAGGCGGAAGAAGTTGCTGACCGTGAGGTTCCACTCGGGAATCTCGGTGATGGTGCTCAGGCGCACGGTCCAGGGCCGGTTGTAATCGTTGGGTGGCAGCTCGGTGAAGTTCACCCGCTTGCCGTCGTAGATCACGTCGGCGTCGTTCAGCTCTTCGAGGCTGATCGAACTTTCGTAGGTGCCGTAGGCGTCCTCGGAGTGGGACCAGTCCAGCACCAGTTGCAGGCTGGTGTAGCTGTTGAGGAAGCGGATCGGCTCAAGCGGCGTGACGGTCAGGCTGACGTTGTCGCTCTTGCTCGACCCCTCGTTGGTGTATTGGGTGTACAGCGACTCGTAGCCGTCCAGCGGATCCTGCGCCAGGACCCGGCGGTTGCCTTGACGATCTTGTCGTGACCGTCACGGTGCACGTACTTGAGGCTGAAATCGGTGTTCAGCCAGCGTTGGTCGAGCCCCACTGTCCATTCATCGTCGTAGGGAATATCGAGGCCGGCGAAGCGGGTAGAGATCTTGTTGGTCGAGCCCTTCCATTCGCCGGTCTGGGTGGTGCGGCTGTAGAAGGTGTTGAAGGCCTGGCGGCCATCGTTGAGGCGGTACTTGAACAGGTTGCGCCCGTAGTAGCGGTTGGCGCCGAAGACCAGCACGGTGCTGCGGTCGCCGAAGAAGTCGTAGTCGCCGGCGAAGCGTGGCGACACGGTTTTCTTGTCCATGTAGTCGTCGCCTTCGAAGCGCACGCCGGGGCGCAGGCCGAGCTTGTCGATCTGCATGGCGTCCTGGGCGAACACGGCCCAGGCGGTTTCGTTGACCTCGAGCTTGCCGGCACCGTACTCGGTGCGCTGGTACGCCCATTGCCGGGTGTTGCCGTCGAAGAGCGGGCTGACGGAGCACCAGGGGTCGTTGTTGGCGCAGGTCGCGACCGTGTCCCTCTTGAAGCCGCTCACGCCCTGGCCGGTGCTCTCACGCTCCCACGTGGCATCGGTACGACGCAGCTCGAGGCCGGTGGTTACAGAGTGCATGGCCCCGGCGAAGGGGAATGCCAGCCAGTCGACCTTGAGGTCGTAGTCCATGGTTTTCTGGGTCTGGTCGAGGTTGCCGAAGGAGCCCTCGCCGCTGCGCGAGTTGGCGTTTTCCAGCTTGCCCCAGTTCTTCGCCTCCGAGTAATACCAGGCGATGGTGTCGCTGGCATTGCCGGTGCGCGAGCTGTACAGGTCGTTGTAGGCCAGGGTGTGGGTCCAGCGCGCGCTGTCGCCCTCCCAGGTCGCCTTGATCGCACCCTGCTTGCCGCCGTTGATATTGGTGAAGCCGGAATTCAGGTAGTTCTCGCGGAACAGGCGGTTTTCCTGCGGGGCACTGAGCAGGGTGAAGTCCAGGCTGAGACGGTCGTTGACCGTCCAGTAGGTCTTGAGCATGTAGTTGTCGAGCTGCCGGGTCTGGTCTTCCTGGCTGTCGTTGTTCGGGCTGACGTAGCCGTCCTTGTACAGGTTCATGGGCATGGTCGAGCGGCGTTGGGAGAAACTGAAGATCGCGCCGAAGTCCTCGTTCAGGTGCCCTTCGAGGGTGCCGCGCAGCGTGGTTTTCTCGAACTCGGGGGTGTACTGCTCGTTGCTGGCGTTGTCGAAGCTGTCCTGGTCGCCGCTGGTGATGTGGTATCTGGTCCACTCCGAGCGGCTGATGCCGTAGGAAATCTTGCCGTGGAAGTCCTGGGTCGGCCGGCGGGTGATGGAGTCGATCACGCCACCGTTGAAGCCGCCATATTCGGCCGGCACGTTGCTGTCGTAGACCTTCACTTCTTCCAGCAGGTCGGCGTCCAGGGCGATGCCGTAGGAGCGGCTCGGCGCCGCGTCGAACTGGCGCGCCTCGCCGTAGCCGTGAGCACCGGGATCAAGGTCGTTGTTGATCGAGATCCCGTCGATCATGAAGTTGTTCTGCCAGAACTTGGCGCCGTTGATGCTGATATCCGCCGGGTCGATTTCACCCGGGTTGTTCGAGCTTTGCTGCGAACCGCTGAACTGCACGGCGGGGTGCATCTGCAACAGCTTGGTGATATCGCCGTTGGCGCCGGGGAAGTTCTGCACCGCCTTGTGGTTGATCACCGCGGCGCCCTGGTAGCTGTTCTCGTCGGTATTGCCGAGGACCAGGGTTTCATGCAGTTCCAACTGGCCATTGGCAGCTTCGGCCAGCAGGCGGAAGCTCAGCACGCCGTCGTTGTAGTCCCAGGTGATGCCGCTGCCGGCCAGCAGCATCGACAGCGCGCCGAGGCTGTCCATCTGGCCCTGCACCGGGTTGGACTGATGATCGCGCAGCCACTGCGCATCCACCGTCACCTGCAGGCCGCTCTGCTGGCCGAAGGCGACCAGTGCGCTGGACAGGCGCTGGGCCGGGATATCGAAACGGTGGACCTGGTTCGGCAACTGGGTCGCCACCTCATCGGCCTGCGCCAAGGGCACCTGCGCCCCCAGGCAAGCCAGGCCCAACAGGCCACCGCACGCAGCGCGTTTCAACGACAACCAAGCGCCCCGGCCTTGCGGCACCGGGCAAAACACCTGAGACATACACCGCTCCCCGACCCGGGAAATCCCCGGAAAAAATTAATACGAATCGATCTCATTGCTGCGCGCGGAGCAAAAGACGGGGTAGCGCGGGGGATTTTCAGAAAAAAGTTGAAAAAGTTTTTTGGGAGGGAGTTGTTGTGGTGTTGCTGATGGCCTCATCGCTGGCAAGCCAGCTCCCACAGGGATCGCGTGCACCGCTAAACCTGTGGGAGCTGGCTTGCCAGCGATGAGGCCCGAAAGAGGGAATGAAGAAGTTTCAGCGCAGCACAATCACCCAAGGCCCATAGGCCTCGACCTTGCCGCCATGGGGCTGCAGCACCGCCCGCAACGCCGCCTGCGGCTTGCGCAGGTCATACACGCCGGTCACCCGCTTGCGCCCCAGTTCGTCGTTGCGCAGCACCACCAGCCCGGGCGTGTAGCGACTCAACTGGGCTACCACCTCGCTGACCGGCATGTCATCGGCGATCACCTGGCCCTTGCGCCAGGCCGCGGTCTGCTCCGGAGAGAAGGTATCCACCCGGGCCTGCCCCTCGTGATAGTCCAGCCGGTCCCCAGGCTTCAACCGCGCCGCCAGCGCCTTCGCCGCGCGCCAGTCATCGACCTTCACCGAACCTTCCTGCACCGCCACGCGCATCTGCCCGGCGCCGACATCGACGTTGAACGCCGTCCCGGTCACCGTGACCTCCAGCGCCTCGGCCCGCACGTGGAAGGGTTTGCTCTTGTCCGGCGTGACCTTGAAGAACGCCTGCCCGCGCAGCAGCTTCACATCGCGGCGATCCCCGGCGTACTCCACGGCGATCGCCGTATCGCTGTCCATCTGCACCAGGCTGCCATCGGCCAGGGTGACGTCGCGGGTTTCGCCGCTGCCGGTGCGGTAGTCCGCCTGCATGCGCAGGCTGAGAGACGGCGCCAGGGCGATCATCAGGCAGGCAGCAATTGCCCCGCCGACCCAATACCGCCGCCGCTTCGGCCGTACCGGCAGGCTCACCACAGGCGCCAGCACCGGCTCCACCGGCCATTGCGCCTGGGTGCTCGGCGCCAGTTGCGCACTCAGTTGCCAGACCCGCTCGGCCTTGCGATAGGCCTTGGCATTGGCCTCGTCGGCGGCGCACCACTGCTCCATCCCGGCGCGCAGTTGCGCATCGCCGGGGGCCGCCTGCAGGCGCAGGAACCAGTCCAGGGCCTGGTCGCGGCGCCGGGTGGCGCTGTCCGCTGACGTCATGTCCGGCATATCTCCAAAGGCAGAAAAGGTCGGCAAGGGTCGCACAAGCGTCCCGTCTACCGCAAAAGACGCGGCAGACAGCGATTTTTCCAGCTCATCGTCACGGCGCTCAGTCATCGTCCGGCTCCAGGCGTTCCAGGCAATGACGCAGGGCGTCGTGCACCAGTTGGTGGACCAGGCTGGTGGAGATATCCAGGTGGCTCGCCACCTGCTGCAGGGTAAAGCCGCCAAGCCGGTGCATCTCGAAGGCCAGGCGCGTGCGTTCGGGCAGTTCTTCAAGCGCCCGGCTGATCGCCGCCAACTCGTTCTGGCCACTGACCTCGCGCTCCGGCGAAGCGCTGCTGGAGGGCAGCTCGGCGAGCATCTCGTCGCCCCCGGGCTGGGCCTTTTCCGTGGCGTGGCGGCGGGTCAGGTCGAGGGCCAGGTTGCGCACGATGCGGTACAGGTAGCTGGCCGGATGGCGGATCGCCGCGCCCTCGTCCTGGCGGCTGAAGCGCAGCCAGGCCTCCTGCACCACATCCTCGGCCCGCGCCCGGCAGCCGACGATGGGCGCTGCATAATCCAGCAGCGCCGCGCGATGAGCGAGGTAGAGCTCCAGCTTGTCGTCCGCCACGATTCGGCTGCCTGTCGATGAAGTCGCCCGGAGGCATGGGCGGGCGATGTTACCGGCAGTCGATAATCATTATCAATAACAACCGTCAAAACCTTCATCTATGCTCCCTGTTCTTTGCCTTGGCAAAGAGCGAGAATCCCAGCCCATATCCCCGTCCACTGTTTCCTTGGGAGACGACTTTGATGAAATCGATGGTCTTGCTGATGCTGGCGACCCTGGCGGTTGGTGCCCATGCCGCCGAAGAAGAAAGCACCCCGTGCGACAACGTGGAAACCGACCAGCAGAAC
Source organism: Pseudomonas putida (assembly GCF_001941965.1). Lineage (GTDB taxonomy): Bacteria > Pseudomonadota > Gammaproteobacteria > Pseudomonadales > Pseudomonadaceae > Aquipseudomonas > Aquipseudomonas putida_L. The sequence goes on from NZ_MKZO01000009.1 coordinate 14,454, forward strand.
TACGAATGCGCCCGTTACAGCCGCACCGCGTCCGAGCGCGAGCTGGACGCCGCCTTCGCCGACCTGCAGGACCGCATCAAGGAGCAATACGCCGGCAAGGCTGCGAAAATCGCCGAACTGAGCAAGCGCCTCAACGAAGCCGAAGCGGTGTGGAAACAGCTGCGTGACGCCGACTGCAAGGTCGAGACCTACGACATCCCGGCGGGCAAGGCCTTCGATGCCGCGCAGAACACCTGCATCGCGCAGCGCAACGACGACCGCTCCGAATACCTGCAATCCCTCGGCCTGCCGACTTCCGACTGAGACTTTGATGATTACGTGCGGTATCGAACTCAAGGGCAGCGAAGCCCTGCTGGCCCTGGCCAGCCTGGACGCCGGGCAACCGGTGCATGTGGCGACGGCGATCAAGAAGATCGGCATCGAGGATGATGAGGATGCCGGGCAGGTCCGCGAGTTTGCGGCGAAGGTTCAGGCGTTTGTCAGCGAACACGGCGTCACCCATGTGGCGATCAAGAAGCGCAGCAAGAAAGGCGACTTCGCCGGTGGGCCGGTGACGTTCAAGCTGGAAGGGCTGCTGCAGTTGCTGCAGGGGTGCGAGGTGCAGCTGGTGTCGCCGCAGACGATTACGGCGCAGGGGAAGAAGCATGACTTCACGCCTCCGGCTGGGTTGAACAAGTATCAGCATGAGGCTTGGAAGAGTGCTTGTGCGGGGATGGTGGTGAGGCGCTGAGAACTGCTCAGTCCACCAGCCAGTCAGGGTCTCCTTCGACCAGCGTGCCGCCATGGCTGGTGGTGTCGCCCACACGGGCGACGGCCTGGCTGTCGATGAAGGTATCGCTGGATCCCGTGCGGATAACCGCACCGCAACTGATCGAGTCACCAACCCGAGCAATGCCTCGGCCATTGACGACATCTTCGGTAGAGCCACTGGTTACGGTGCCTGGACCATGGACCGGACAATCGTGGCGGTGACCTACGAGGACAACTGGTTTCATAAGTGACTTCCTTTTGGTTGGTGGGATTTGGCTTCGATTGCCAAGTGGCTCATGGCGCCGTCCTCGATTCCAGATCCATATCCGCAGGCCACTTCACCTTCGGCGCCAATAGCAGGGCGATGTTGAACCACGGCACATCGTTGTGATCCTTCGGGAGGCCAGGCGGCGGCAGAGCATCGGGGCCCTTCTGCATGTAGGTGCAGATGTAGGCCCAGGCGTGCCCGTCAGCGCCCATGGTGGTAAGAGGGAAACGGTCTATGACTTCGTCGGTGCCCGGCTTTACGATGGAGAGCATCACGCCGCCCTTGATGATGACCCCGTGAGTAGTCGCGCCACGCTGTAGCCAGCGCTCGGCCCGTACTTGCGACCAGTCGTAGGCTACCGGTGTCACTTGCCAGCGCTCGAAGGGGTTCCACCAGCGGTGGTTGAAGTTGTACGCGTAGAGTCGTTGCCTGGCTCGGTTAAAGCGGAGTGGTAAATCCCGGGGAGGGGATACATCAAACTTCCAGAGCACTGGTACCCCCCAAAAACCAACAAGCAGTGCTGATATAAATATAAACCACTCCTCTGCCTTCAACGTTCTTTCGGCCGTTAAGTAAAGCCAAGAAATAACAGCTAGCAATATGCTTAATATCGGCACAAAAATTACAACTACTCCTCTGACAAGCGCCGCAGCTCTGGGCATTTCTAAAAAGACATCATTTTGCTGGTTTGGTGTATCGAACCCGAGAGTCGGAGCAAGAGTGGGCAACTCGTCAGGACCGGGTAAATCCTCCCGCCAACCCGAACAAGGTGGAGCAAGCTTCGGCCTATTCATTTCCAACTCCCTTCAGCGTCCTTGGCACTCATGCCCATGGCGCCGTCCTCGATTCGAGATCCATTTCGGCAGGCCATTCAACCTTTGGGGCAAGGAGCATGGCGACGTTGCACCACAGCACATCGTTGTGGTCCTTCGGCGGGCCGGGGGGAGGCAGCGCGTCAGGGCCCTTCTGCATGTAGGTGCAGATGTAGGCCCAGGCGTGCCCGTCGGCGCCCATGGTGGTGAGGGGGAAACGGTCGATGACTTCGTTGGTGCCCGGCTTGACGATGGAGAGCACCACGCCGCCCTTGATGATGACTCCATGGGTAGTCGCACCACGCTGTAGCCAGCGCTCGGCCCGTACTTGCGACCAGTCGTAGGCTACCGGTGTCACTTGCCAGCGCTCGAAGGGGTTCCACCAGCGGTAGGTGAAGTTGTAGGCGTAGAGTCGTTGCCGGACACGGTTAAAGCGGAGTGGTAAATCCCGCGGGGGGAATACCTCTAACTTCCAGAAAAGCGGAATTGACCAACCCGAAACAAGCAAAGTTGAAATAACTATCATCCACTCTTCTAGTTTCAAAACCCGCCAATCTGAAGCGACGGATGCTACAAACCCCATCAGGTAGCATGTTACGACCGCGACTAACAAGATCAACAAGCCCCTTGCACGCGCTGACGCACGAGGTAACTCCAGGAAAATTTCATCCTGATGGTTAGGCGTGTCGAGACCGAGGGCCGGGAATAAACTCGGCTGTTCGTCAAAGTGAGGTAGGTCTTCCTGCCAACCTAGGCAGGGGGGAACAAGTTTTGGCCTGCTCATAGGCCCCCAACTCATGGCGCAGTCCTCGATTCCAGATCCATATCGGCGGGCCATTTCACCTTTGGCGCCAGCAACAGGGCGAGGTTGAGCCACGACACATCGTTGTGATCCTTCGGCGGGCCGGGTGGTGGCAAGGCATCGGGGCCTTGCTGCATGTAGGTGCAGATGTAAGCCCAGGCATGCTCGTCGGCGCCCATGCTGGTAAGGGGAAAGCGGTCAATGACCTCGTTGGTACCGGGCTTGACGATGGAAAGCACTACGCCGCCCTTGATCACAAGCCCACCTTGTGCGGTTGCGCCGCGTTTCAGCCAGCGCTCGGCGCGTACTTGTGACCAATCGTAGGCTACCGGTTCTATCCGCCAGCGTTCGAAGGGGTTCCACCAGCGGTAGTTGAAGTTATAGGCGTATATTCGGCTGCGCACACGGTTGAAGCGCAAAGGCTGATCTCTCGGCGGAGCTACATCGAACTTCCAAAAAATTGGAACTGACCAAATGCCAGAGAGGAGTATGAAGAACAGGATGAACCACTCATCGATTTTCATAGTTCGCTCGTCTGACAACGGAAACCAGAGGGAGATAACAAGCAGAACTGCTGTAGCTGGCACGAACCAGATCAGCATCCCCCTGATCAGCGCCGACGTACGTGGTAGTTCCAGAAAAATATGGTCTTGATGATTGGGTGTTTCGAACCCGAGGGTCGGAGCTAAAGTCGGCGGCTCGTCTGGGTGCGGCAGGTCCTCCTTCCAGCCAGAACAAGGGGGAACAAGTTCAGGTCTTTTCATACGGATCAGCCCTTCGCTCGCTTAGGAATCTTGTCTTCAATCACGATCAGGCGAGCTACGCCGGACTCATCGCTTTTGTCTGGCCAATACGAAACTTCAAGCTCCATGGCATGAAAATCAAGGGCTCCCCAGTAAGCAAACGAGCCCCTGATTTTGACTGTTTTTGACTCAGTATCGTGAAGAATGACCGGAGCTGAAGTTCGAGGTTCGGAGCCCGGTACTGGCCCTGAAGCCGGAGCGGGCAGAGGCTCATCCACTCCATCATCACGTCCCCCAACAATGATGTCCCCCGAGGAGTCGCCTGGCTGATAGGCCCTCAGAGCCCACTCGTAACGTGACTTGTCAGCGGAGTACCCGGGGAGAGTAATCCTGTAATCGATGGTTCCACCATGCGCCAGTACTTCGGGAGTCGGTCGGTGTACGACGTAAGTTACTTCAAGGTCTGCGTCCAAACCCAGTAACGCAGCATTCAACGCTCCAATTGCCGTGTCCATTTCTTGCCAGTTTGTCCAGCGACGGTGCTTTCTCGGTAATCCCCAGAGTGAATGTCTCGCCCACAACTCGAGAGGTTGCGACTCTTTCTCCTTAGCCCTTACCGCCAGCCCAAATGCAACAAATCCAAAAAATACGGCAACCGCGAGCGGACCAAGCAAAACACTAGTCGTCCCGATAGAGCCCGCAACTCCAAGCCCAGCTGAAACTGCTGCAGCGGTGGAGGCCCATATGTACTCGTTCCTTGCGGCATGATCACCAACATCATGTGTGCGCCTAGCAGCCATCGAATACTGCAACCCCTCCACCGCAGTCGCCACCGCCGCAATCGCACTACCAAACTGCAGAATCCTCCCACCCAACTTGACCGGCTCCAGCCCGGTACGCGTGTGAACATTGATCTTCCACTCAGGCCGAAACAGCTGAATCGACCCACCCACCAGCTCAACCGCCACCCCAAGATTCCCGACCGACGCCGACATGAACGCTGCCACCGCTTCGGGCCGTTCGTCCCCAAACGCCTCGACCATGTTCTTGTAGGTATTGCGCAACGCATCCTGCAGGAACCACAAACTCCCCAAGGCCAGCCCCAGGTTGAAGGCGCCTTCGGCCCCCCTCAGGGCAGCATTGCGCATGCTGCTCATGGTGTCCCGCACGTATAGGCGGGCAACGTCCGCATTGAGACTTAGTTGTCGGGCGAAATCCTGCATCCCGCCCTTGAGTGCGCCGGTATCGATGCTGACCGGACGCAGAGCGTCATCGATGCCATCGCCAACCCCGTCCCGCAGTTTCTCCAGGCGTGCACTCAGTGCCTCGGCGCTCTCCATCGTCCAGAGCTTCACGTAGATCAGCTTGTCATCGAGATCTGCCAGCGCCGGAGTGAAGTGGCCGCTCAACAGCATCGCCCGCACCTTGCCTGCGGCCGGGTTGCGGAATTTTTCGTTGAGCTTGGCGAGGTGACGCTCGGTCCCTTCGTAGAGCGTTTCGTTGAGCAGCGTGAGGTATTCGCCCACCTTGAGCGCAACTGTGACCTGGGTGACCTCCACGCCGGAAAAACGCAGCCAGGCCTCCCGGTGCAGATGGCCCACCAACGCCCGGGTATGTTCGGAAATATGCTTGCCGAGCACGTTGCTGGCCGTGCCAGCGCCACCGAGCAACTGGCCGCCGGCCATTTTCACGGAGTCCTTCATGAACTTGGTGCCACGCTCGGTCGTGATCAGGGTCTTGATGCCGTGATAGATCCGCGTCCGCTCGTCGTCGCTCAATGCCGTGTGCAACTGCTCAATGATGTCCGGGTCCTTGGCATGCAGCGCCTGATGAAGAAGGCTGCCCTGGTCCTCCAGTTGTCGCTTCCAGAGTTGCTGGGTGGCCTCCAGCTTTTCCTCGTCGATCAACCCGGTCGGCCCACCGGCAAGGCAGTGCCCGATCAGGCAGATGAACGCCATGACGGATTCGTCATTTTTTTCGTGGTAGTCGAGGCGGGTGGCCAGCTGGAACGCCGGGCTCTCGAAGTGACTGACGTACAGCTCACCTGCTTCATCGATGAGCCGTTGCCAGGCGGCGAGGTTTTTGTCGAAGTTGCGCTGGAAGTCCGCACGGGCCTTTTCGTCGTAGCGGTCGCCAAGGCGTTCGGCAGCATCTTCTTGCATGCCCGGGATCAAGCGTTCGGTTTCCGCTTCGACATCGACTCTCGGCAGGACTGACTTGCCGGCGATATTGACTTCGTTGCGGTAGCGGGCGTGCTCATCCCGCGCACTGGCCTCTGCGGCGGCGAGCTTTTTCGCCCTCTCCGCCTGGAACCCGCGAATCCCCAACAACGCCTGCGACGTCAAATGCTCGAAACTCCGCTGCGGCTCCGCACGCCATTCCAGCATCTGCTGGTAGCGCACCATGCGCTGGGCATTACACTCCTGCACCATCCCGATCGGGTCAGGCAGCACCAGGGCCAGCACCCCATTGGCCAGCTTCTCGCGCTGGATCACCGTGCGCACATGGTTCCTCAGGGCGTTCAGGCGGTGATTGCGCCCGTAGAAGCCATGCACGCTGTAGAAGTCGCCGGCCATGGGCTGGGCGTACTCCAGGACCTTCTCCATCTGCAGTTCATGTTCCGTCATCGCGAAACCGATGCTGGCGGGGTCTTCGCGGGCGGTCTTGAGGTCGAGCTTGTAGAAGCGCTCCTCCAGACTGATGCCGTCGACCATACCGCCGTGCCGGTAGCGATCGAGCACCTGCTTCGGCCAAGGATCGTTGGCGATAGCCAGCCAGGCGGTGGTGTACTTCTTCGTGTCGAAGTTGATGAAGGACGCAGGGATGTCGTGGTTCTGCTTGACGCAGGCCATGGCCAGCGGCAACGGTTCCTCACGAGAAGTCTGATACGGGGGCACCTGGCGCAGTGCCCCCTCGGGCGTGATCTGGTAGGCCTGCCATTCCTTCTTGTCGAGCAGGACGTAGAGGAAACCACGACGCAGGATGCGCGGCTGGTTGGCCCGCAAGGGAACGGCCTTGGCGTCGGAGCCTTGGGTCAGGGGCAGCGCCTGGGTGTGCCAAGGCTCCGGGGCGTAGGCGGCGCGCAGGGGCAGGATCGGCAGGCCAACGCGCTCGCAGGCGCGGCAGGTGCGCAGGGGAACGGGTCTGGCCTCGCAGATAGCCGAATGAAGGTTTGTGCTCATGAATAGTCCTTTGCAAGAGGCAGGGCGTAGACGATCCGTTTCCAGGTCGCATCGCTGTATGTGGCGAAATGGCTGTGCAGATCGAGGCTGCCCGCCCGGGCCTGGGTGATGGCTTGCTGGATATCCGGGTGCTGTGGCAGATGGGGATGCATGAAGACCCGGTGCAGGCTCAGGGAGAGGCGGTCGCTGCTGTTGTGCAGGCCGAGTCGGCGGGCATCGCGAATCAGGCGGAAGCCATGCACGGCGGCGGTCCCCGGCAGGATGCCGGGACCTTGCCAGCGCCAGGGGGCAAAGCCGTCCTGGAATGTCAGGGCATGCCGCCAGACGCCCAGGAACGCATTCACCTCAGGTGCCAGTTGCTGGGTTTGTCTTGCCAGCTCGGATAGGTCCGGGTCACAGACATAGTCGGGGCTGCGCGCCATGGTGTAGCCACCCCAGCTGACCGGCAAAAGCCAGTGCTGGATCGGGCGCAACAAACAGCCCGCCTCCTGCTGCATCGCGCACAACAGCAATTCCAGCCTCAGCGGTTCGAACCAGGGCGAGGGATCACCGGCCTCGTCGGCGGTGGTGTAGCAGCGGGCAGCAATATGGGCCGCGACGACCTCCAGCGGCTCCTGACTGGTCAGCCAACCGCAAATGTAGCGTTCGTCGTATCGCAGGTCCCAGGCGGCGTAGTCGGCGCTGAGGTCGAGATATTCCTTCGGCACGTCCTCACCCGGCTTCGCCAGCTGGATCAACGCGGGGCACTGATCGTGCTCATGGGAAAGATCCGGCCGCAGCACGCGAGTGACGGCAGCCTCGCCAAATGACCGGATCAGGGACGGCACGCTGAGAGGATGGTCCAGCGCACATTCGGCCTGGCCGTCCACCAGCAGATAGAAGTAGTCGTTTTCGGTACGGTATTTCCGTGGAAAGTTGATGACGGGATCTTTGTTCATGGCCGGGGTTCCTTGCATTTCAGCTTTTCTCCCTGCGCGATTTCGCTCACCAGCACCAGGCTATTGCCGGAGCCTCCGCTTGACTTGGTCATCGGGCCAATCAGCGTGATCGCAGTGCCATCCAGGGTGATGCCCGCCGCATCGATGCGCAGCGTGCCGCCGGGGCCCTTGAGGACCAGGGCTTCGGAGGAATGGATTTCGAACACCTTGGTGTACTGCGTAATGCGCTGGCCCGCCTCCAGACTGACTGCGCCCTGCACCCGTTGCTGCAGGTGTCCGCCTATCTCCACCTCGTGGTTGGCGGCAGTCTTGTCCTGGCGGTTGTTGCGAACGTCTTCGGTCCGATCCCCGGTCGTGGTGATGCTGTGGTTGCCACCAATGATCAGGTCATCGTTCTTGCCTATCTCATGGCGTCGGTGCTGCCCGATCAGCACCTGCTCGTCGTTGCCCACGGTGTTCTTGCGGTCGTGGCCGACGGTGAGGCTCTCGTCGTTGTCCACCTGCTCGCTGCGGTCATTCCCGACGTGGGTGGTTTCGTCGTTCCTGACCTCGTTCCTCTGGTTCCTCTGGGCGTGGATGAAGACTTCTTCCTGCCCCGCCTCGTCCTCGAAGCTCAGCTCGTTGAAGCCGTTGCCTTTGTGGGTCTGGCTCTTGAAGACCATACGGGTCTTGTTTGCCGGCAGTTCGTAGGGCGGGCGCTGAAGCGCCGTGACGCAGCGGCCAGTAATCACTGGTTGGTCACAATCGCCGTTTTGGTGGCTGACGATTACGCCCTGGCCGATGCGCGGGATCGCCATATGCCCCCACAGCGCCCCGGCGATGCCCTGTGAAACCTGGATCCAGCAGGAGCTGTGTTCGTCTTCTTTGGAGTTACGGTCCCAAGGGAAATGCACCTTCACCCGACCGTATTCATCGCAGTAGATTTCCTCGCCCGGCGGCCCCACCACCGTGGCCATCTGCGGGCCGTCGATGCGCGGTTTGGGCAGTGGCTCGGGGCGCCATTCGGCGTCGTGCGGGACCAGGGTGGCGATGCAGTTGTAGTGGGTGCCGCGGTCAGCATCGGCGCTGTCTTCTTCCTGGCTGACGTACTGCTTGCCGTGGTGCTCCAGGTGTACCGGGCGCCAGCCGCGGTTCATGTCCTCGCGGGGGTGACCCACCATGTCGAAGAACAGGCCGGGGACCAGCCGGGCATCGTCGCCCTCGGCAATGACCTGGCAGGCGTCACCGCGCAGGCCGAGCAGGCGGCTGCGGCTGAAGGCCTCGCCGTTCTTTTCTCCGCGGTAGCGACCGGGGTAGTCGTAGCGCTCGTAACTGTCCGCCTGGTGCTCGAGGTCGGTGGCCTTGTACTTGCTCTCCTCGGGGTACTTCGGGTTCTTGAAGCTGTAGTCGCGCTGGACCTGGCGGGCGCTGCGCACGTTTTCGGTATAGGTGAAGCGGTGCAGCGCCGGGCCCGGGCGGTCGGCGCCGGGCTTGGGGTTGTATTCCACCGGCCCTCCGGGCTGCTTGCCGAAGATCCACAGGTAGTCGCAGTGGATCAGGCGGTGGCCTTCCTCGCTGTGCAGGAAGCCGTAGAAAAACCCCTCTTCGCGCATGATGCGCTCGACGAAGTGGTAGTCGGTGTCGCCGGCCTGCACACAGTATTCGCGGACAGTGTGGGGCTTGGCGGCGCGCAGTTCGTAGTCGAGGGTGAGGGCGTGCTTTTTCAGCATCACGTTGGCGATGTCGGGCACGCTGAGGGTCTGGAAGATGCGCCAGTCCGAACACAGTTGCAGGCGGGCCAGGCGCGGTTCTACGACGGCACGGTAGCGGGTGTGGCGAAAGCCGGTTTCACCCTGCTGGAAGCCGCTGACCGAACCGTGGACGTAGCGCACCGGCTGGCCACCCTGCCAGATGGTGAACAGCGCAGGACGGTCGAGAATCTTGCCAAAGTCGAGGGAGGGATCGCGGCTGCTCAGGTCGACTTCGAGGCGAAAGGTTTCGGAGAGGCCTTCGCTGAGGTGGAATTCGACGACCTCGAATTTACCGGCTGAGGCAGTGAAGGTGAAGCTCAGATCGGATTGGACAGGCATGGGAAATCCTTGTCAGCCCGGTGAGCGGGCCAATGATCCATGGACGAGGGAGAGACCGGCGCACTGCGGCGCCGGTCGTCGAGGTAGCTGGAGATCAGGACTCCTTGGGAGCACGCCAATCGTCCGACCCTTCGGTACGGGCGATGTCATGGATCCAGGAGATCTTGCGGTAGGCCATGGCGACCTTGATCAACTGGCTGTGCTTGGCGCTGTCCTCGTCCTGGGCATGTGGCAACACGGTATTGATATTGACGATGGTCGCGTCTTCGAGCCGGGTCGTGAAAAAGTGCTCCTGAAGACCGTCGACGGAAGGGCGATACCACTTCACCTCCACCTCCGTGAGCGTCTCCCCATCGGACAGGGCCTGATACAGCAGAGGCGTGGCCTTGTTCAGCGTCGAGGTGAAGGTAAACGGCCCGTGTACGCGCTTGCCCACAGGCTGGCCACTCTGCGGATCTGTCGGCGTGTTGATCTCATGCTCGATTTCCTGAACCAGAATCTGGTCCTCGTGCCCCTCCTGGTAGATGTTGCCTACCGAGTCGGGCGTGAATGCATCCTTGGTGATATGGCCTTGGGTTTTGGCCTTGATGCAGATAAATGCAGGCGTTGACATGCTTGGCTTCCTTGTTTCATTGGGTTGAGGCCTTGTGGGCCCGTGGTGCCATCACCGATGGCAATGGATTCGAAGCTAGCGCTGCTTCAGGTTCGTGAGCCGCTCAGGGTTTGAGGATGAGCTCCAGGGACTCGAGCAGCTCTTGCGTGGTGTTGCCGAGGCTGATGGAGAAGCCCAGATAGGCGCCGAGCAGGACCACACCGGCAATGGCCCAGGGCGTCCACAGCGGCCATTGCCGGGCCAGTCGATAGCGCCGCGATGCCACGTGCTCCGGCCCTCCGGCCAGGCGCTCGGGCGTGTCGCCGCGCTGCGCGCGCAGCACCCGATGCAACTTGCCGATGATTCCGTTGAGGGTTTCCCGGTTGTTGTGCTGCGCGCCGTACTTGCCCTGGAAGCCCAGGCACAGGCACAGGTACTTGAACTCCAGCACGTCGCGGTAGCGCTCCGGGTCCATCTGCATGCGCGCAAGGACGGTGAAGAACTTCTCGCCACCCCAGGTTTCGTTGTGGTGGTAGCTGAGCAGGGAACGTTGAGACCAGTTCGTGGCGCTCGACCACGGCCTGGCCAGCACCGCCTCGTCGACAAAGGTGCACAAGGCATAGCGGTAAGCCAGCTGCGTGACGGGGTCATAGCCCTGCTGACGCACTTCTTCGCAGAGCGTGGTGATGTGGTCGCGAACCCTGATATAGAACTGATTTACATCGGCAACGCCATCAAGCTGGCGCACGTGCATGACCAAGCCGAGCAGCGGCTGGGCTACATCTATCAAGGGGTTGAGGCTGTGGCCGCGCAGCTGGAATTGCAGGTCGGGGTCGTCGTCGATCTTGCCCGTCGACAGGTGATCCTGTTGCTGCTGCTCGCTGATAGAGGTACTCATCTCACTGACTCCTGATAGCCCAGAACTGCAACTGCAACTCCGGGAAGTCGCCGCTGATATGGAAGCCGAAGCTCTTCGCGCCCTTGGGCATCAAGGTTGGCCAGTTGGCCGCGGTGCGATCGAGCTGGAAGTAGGTGAAGCCGGCATGGAACGGCAGGTGCCGCGGTGCCACGGGTAGCGGGCTGAGGGGGATGCCCGGCAGTTGCAGGCGGATCAGCTCGGGCAGTTTTTCCTGGGAGGCCACCTTGGCCTGCTGCAGGAACAGGTGACGCATCCTTTCCAGCGGCATGCGGGCATTCACGGCGAGGATGAAGTCGGCATCGCCCATCAGGCTGTCGTCGGTGACCTGCGCGGTGAGCATGCCGTGCGGCTGCCGCACCAGCGGGAGAGACACGGCGCGCAGTTGCAGCACGGTGCCAAGCAGCCGGCGCAGGGTCTGCTCCAGCATGAGGAAGGTGTTTTTCGGGCTGTCGTGCTGGTACGCGGGGAACTCCGGCGCGAGGCGCGATTCATCGATGCAGGTGGCCAGCTCGCCACTCGCCTGGCCACAGGCCAGGTAGGCATCCAGCGGCCGCACATCCGGATCCCGGGCCAGGTGGCGGAACTGGTGCTGCCAGCGGTTGAGCGCCTGCAGCAGACTGAAGTCGGTGAAGTCGGCGACCCCCGACTGCCCTGGCGAACCGATGCGCTGGGCGATGCTCTTGGCCCGCTCATGCATCAGCGAGGAAATTTCCTCCATGAAGTGCGCCAGCGGGCGAATGGCGTGGAGGTACAGGCCGGTGATGTAGAAGCCGGTATCCATGAGCAGCCTGCCATCCGGCTGCAGGTCGAGGATGCATCCCAGTGCCAGGCTGGTGAAGGCGCTGCGGTCGGCGCGCTCCAGGGCCAGTTGCAGGTTCGGCACGGCCAGGTCCAACGGCGTGTGGTCACCCTGGTAGCTGTGGGTATCGCGGACCTCCTCCGAACGCAGCAGATAGCGGGCATCATCCTGGCTGTCCGGCCAGCGCACCTGCCCGCTGCCGTCCGAGCGTAGCGGCAGGGTGAGGTAGACGGTCTGGTTGGCCGCGCTGGCATCGGGAATGGCCAGCGGAGCCGGTGGCGGCTGGTCATGGGGAATATCGAACGGCGTGCCGTCCGGCATGATGCCGCGGGCACGAACGATGGCGATCTTGCCGAAGGCGAGGAACTCCTGGTTCAGCTCCAGCTCGCTGAAGCCAAACCCGTAGCGGCTGCCGCTGCGGGCGTTGATGCAGTGCTCCAGGTAGCGGTTGGCCTGCTGGAAGTGCTGGGGCTTGACGAAGAGGCCTTCGCCCCAGACGACGGGATTACGGGTGGTCATCGGTAGGATCTCGCAGGGTTGCGGACGCCGGCAGGGGCAGGCGCGGGTCGGTAGCTTTCATCGGTGATCGCGACGCGGCTGCCCTGCAGCATCACCATGAGCGGGTACTTGCGGCCCCGCGATTCGATGCGGAACACGTCATGCCAGCGTTCGGCATTGGGGTCGTGGAAGTCGGCAACCACGGCGACGTAGCGGGTGTCCTCGTCGACCTCGGCGAACTCGATGAACTTGAACTGGCCGGGCACGAGGATGTAGTCGTCGGAGGCCAGCAGCGTGCTGCCCAGGGCCTTTTCAGGCGCGGTGCGAAGCTGCTCGGGGTCGGCGTTCTCGAGCATGGAGTCGTCCTTCAACTGCAGGACGCGAAAGCCGACGGGTGTCGCGTTGACCGGCATGCCCCGCGCCTCGACGGCCTGTGCCAGGGCCGGGCCCTGGCCGTACTGGCCAAGATCCAGGTCGCCCCGGGCTTGCTCTTCACTGGAAGGCGCCGCTAGTCCCTGGCGCAACAACCAGTTCGAGGGCTGTGGCCAGCGTGATGCGCTGCTGTCGGTGAGCAGCGTCTCGGGCTGTGACTTGCCGAGGGTCATCGCAGGGGCGTGCTCATCGACGACCAGGCCCGGAATGGCCAGGCGCTGGCGGACGGCAAGTGCCCCGGCGACGTTGTTTCGTTGGTTCTCGAAATGCTCCGTCAAGGCCCGCAGGTGCCCGATCAGTTCGTCCTTGCTGGCGCTGCGCAGATTGACCGCGAACGGCCCTCGCTCCTGCATGTCCAGTGGCGCTGCAAGCATGTCTTCGTCAGCGGCAGGCGACGCCAGGCTGAGCGGGTTGGGATTGACGTCCGGGCTGGCGTACAGGCTCAAGGCAACCTGCGAAAGCTGCTCATGGGCGGCCCCGACCTGGATGGAAGGATTCATCAGCACCTGGCCGCTCTTGGTCAGCACGTTGCCCACGGTGCTGCAACCGCCAAGCGTGCCAGCGACCAGCAGGAGCGCAATGGCCGGTCTCATCATGCCTCCGCGCGCAAAGCCTGGTCGAAGGCTTGCTCGAAGACTTCCCAGAACAGCTTGTCGAAACCTTGCTGCCGGCCGGACTTCAATTCCTCGTAATAGTGGCCGTACATGTGCCAGGCCCAGTCAGCCGTCGCCGCCTGCCCGCCCCGCGCCGGGCGATAGCGCTGGAAGCGCTGCTCCAGCTGTTCGGGGGAGAACGCCTGGAGCAACGCGGCCAGCCCTGCGCTGATGGCCTGGTGCATGGCAATTTGCTGACGGCGGAGCTGCTCCAGCGACTCTTCCACCGCTGCCGAGGGTGACAGGTGGACAACGCTGCGCTCGGCAGCGAACAGTGCCCGCACGGTGTCCGGGTAGCTCTGCCCGAGGCGCAGCGGGTTGTCCTCGATGGGCTGCAGCGTGCGCCCGGCCAGGGAAATGCGCTGCCGGTCATCGGTTGCCGGGGCATTCAGCGCAGCAAGGCCGCGAATCAGCGCACCGAGGGTACGCCCCGCCTCGTTGAGCAGGGCATAGGCGTCGAGCTCGTCGACCGTTCCGACGCTTGCGCCGATACCGTCCACCAAGGGTTCGACCAGGCCTGCGGGCTGTGTCTGGCCGGAGAACTGACGTTGAATCCAGTCCTGGGCGGCGGGGTGGTGGCTGTCCTGCTCCGACATGAAAGTCTCTCCTGGGGCGTGCTTGGGGATGCCGTAGACGGCTTCGGACCGGGTCGTAGCGACGTCGGCCTGGGCGGCCATCGGCGTATGCCCGTAGTGATGGGAATCGAGGCTGTCCGCCGCGCCGCCGCTGGCAGCGTCGAGCGCTTCGAGGGGATCGAGCAGGCCGCCAGGTCCAGGGCGCGCGCCGAGTGCCTGGAACCCGGCCTGGCCCGGTGGCTGATGCGGTTCGCCATCGGACGCCTGCGGCGCGGCCTCCGGAAGCGCGGTCATGAAGTCGCCGGACACCTGGCCAAGGCCGGCACCCTGGCTGTCGGGATCGTCCGTCTCGCCCAGGTCCTGCCCCAGGTGCACGGAGATCCGGTACAAGCCGATATGCAGCTTGTCGCCGTCGCTCAATTGGCCGTAGGCGCCAGTGCCAAGCGCTTGGGTCTGGTCGTTGACACGGGTCTCGCCACAGCAGTCGATGATCAGAAACCCACCGTCCTGATAGCGGACCTCGCAGTGCCGGGGTTCGACCCTGCCGAGGCGGTCGGAGAGCGTCCATTTGGCATGCTGCGATCCGATGCTGCCGCCCTTGGCGTCGAACAAATGCCGGGGCGTGCTGCCCTGCTGGAGCTCCTGGGGGTTGTCCACTACCAGCAACAGGTGTCGATTGGCGTTATCCAGAGTCATGTGCGTACCGTGAGTCGAACGGGAGGAGGCGTGCGCCGTTGCGGCTGTTCGAGGAAGCTGGTCCAGCCCAGCTGGCAACCGCTGTCGCGCCCGAGATTGAAGGCGGGAACTTCGTTGGCCCGCAGCCGCAACTCGAGGTCGCAAGGGGTCTGGTCGCGCAGCAGGTAGGCGATCAGCATGCGCAGCCGTTCGAAGTTCTCGCCCCTGGGCAGGAACTCGCGAAAGCGCGCCTGCGACAGGTCGGAAATGACCAGAGTGAACTTGCAGTGCCGCGTGCGGACGCTGGCGCCGACGCGAAAGCTGTCGCCCAGGCAGCCATTGCGCCGCCCAAGCCGGGTTCGGGCGGGCGCTTCGATATCGGTGTTGCGCAGTTCGAAATCGCGGAGGCTGACCGCCTGCAGATCGAAGCAGTGGGCGACAAGCCCGGCGACCATGTCCGGCGACCGGCTGCGGTGCACCACGGCACCGGCGAAACTGAGCAGGCGGCTCCAGGCAATCGGGGTGGCGCCGCGAATGGCCTGGTCCTTGAGCCCGACCAGGGCGAACAGGCGTTGCGAAAGCCGATCGCTCGCCCCCGGACGGAAGCGGATGTAATGCCGGTACTTGCGCCAGGCCTGGTGCAACAGGGTGAGCAAGCGGTGGTTGAAGAAGTCGAAGAACGCCGGACGGATGCCTTCGCCCTGCCCCGCCTCGTAGGCCAGGCGTTCGAGGTAGTACGACGGCAGTGGTGAGTCGGGACCGTGCATGCCGAGGAAGGTCGCCTGCACGAGGTACTGGTGCGGCAGGGCACCTTCGAGACGCCGGGCCAGGGCAACGTCCGAAGCGGGAAACCCGACACCGGCGAAGTTGCTCAGGCAAATGCGCTGGCGCTCCGCCGCATAGGCATCGGC
This sequence comes from Pseudomonas putida, assembly GCF_001941965.1. Lineage (GTDB taxonomy): Bacteria > Pseudomonadota > Gammaproteobacteria > Pseudomonadales > Pseudomonadaceae > Aquipseudomonas > Aquipseudomonas putida_L. Next base: position 30,072 of record NZ_MKZO01000009.1, read on the forward strand.
AGATTCCAGGTCGTCGTCATGCAGTCCATGCAGGCGCTCGACCAGGCAGAAGAAGTCGTACTCCCTGGCGGCATCGAGCAGGCGCCCGCTCAGATCAGGGGCTGCGTGCCGCTGCGTATCGGCCATGCGTAATGCTCCTGATTCTTGAGGTTGATGGCTTCCAGTACATGGAAGGAGGAAATGCTGGCGTAGACGGAAAGGAAGTGGCTCAACACCGTGCCGAAGAGGTACAGGTCGCCCTCGCAGGAGAATCCGTCCTGGTCGAGCTTGATCAGGGTGCGCAAGCCACGGATGGGCAGCGCCTTGAACATCCGGTCGATGGGCGCGGTCTGCACGTCCTGCAGGGCGCCCAGGCGCATCTGCGTGGCGCGGGAGCGCTGCAGGTCATGGTGGGCAGCGAAGTCGTACGCGCGGATAACGGCCTTCAAGGGCTCGGCCGAGAGCAGCGACAGGTAGGTGGGTGACAGGTTGGAGATCAGCGTCCACAGCAGGTCGCCCTCCAGCACGGGCCGATACGAGGGGGTCGGCACGGTCAGGTTGCGGCACTCGACGAAGGTCGGGATATCCCCGGTGCGTACGCAGATGTCGCCTGCTGCCAATGCCTGCGGCAGGTCGCGGTTGCTGCAGGTCAGCGAGAAGGAGACGGTTTCCTCCCGCCCGATGTAGTGCTTCTCATCGCTGCGCACAAATGAAACCCGGTGCTCGATACCGGGGTTCAGCAGCGATTGGGCGATGCGGGTGCGGTAGTAGAGAACGGTTCGCCCCCGCTCGAAGTCGATCTGGTGGCGCAGCGACTCGAACGGCTGGTAAGTCCGCAGCCAGGCACCCGGTTGATCGGAAGCCTCGCTTTTCCAGCCGTCGACGTGATCGATGCTGAAGATCTCGTAGGCATCGGGACGCTGGCCCGCCGGGCGCACACGATGAGCAAGGGTCTTGCCGGTCAGCCTGACCGGTTCGGCATCATGCTCGAAGAGATTGACCGCGGGCGCGCAGTACAAGGCCATGTCCCCGGTTTGTATGCGGATGTCGGCGGGCATGGGCCGGGTGAAGCGAAACTCCAGGCGAATGCGCTGCGTGCTGCTGGCAGGCCACAAGGCACGCAGCCCGGTGAGCCCGAAGAAGAAGTAGCGCCGGGGAAAGAGAAAGTATTCCTGCAGGATGCGGTAGCCATCCAGGGCGTTCTGCGGGTAAGGCAGCAAGGCCTCGTCCGGGCTGAATCCGGGAAACACGATCTGGCTGGCAGGAATGTGCCTGACCAGGCCATCGCACTCCATGCGCACCTGGTCCAGGTAGCAGGACAGCCACAGGTACAAGGTCCTGGCGCAGTAGTCGCTGCCGCTCAGGTAGAAATCCAGGCGGTCGCAATCATAGGTAGTGGGCGGGTTCTCGCTCAGGGTGGCGAGGTCCACCCGCACCGTCGATTTTTCCAGGGAATGTACGTCGCTGATCTCGCTGATCTGCAGCGGATAGACATCGACGTGGGAACAGGTGCGGAACTGGCACGCTACGCCGTCGACCTCAAGAGCGCCAACGCGGGTGCCCCTGGCGATACGCTGGCGCACGGTGACCGACCGGTCCACCGGCGCAAACTGCAGGATGGTGGCACTCGGCAACGGCCGCAGATAATTCGGCCACAACAGCTGCAGCAACGAATGAGTCAGCTCGGGAAAGTCATCCTCGATCTTCAGCCGCAGCCTGGCCGTCAGGAAGGCGAAGCCCTCCAGCAGCCGCTCGACATCCGGATCGCTGGCCTCCTCCCCGAGGAACCTGGCCAGTTGCGGGTTGTTGCGCGAAAACACGCGCCCGAGCCGGCGCAGATAATCCAGCTCGTCGCGAAACTTGCTCTTCAATGACATCCAGCAGCCTCCCTGACCGTGGTCTTCACAACACCTGGATTCGTTGTTGCCGCTGATGAACCAGCAGGTCGATCTCTACCTGCTCGGCCGCCTCCACCAGCGGGATCTGGCAATGCAGGCGAAAGCACAGGCCCTGCGGCTGTTCGGCAGCGGCCAGCGGGCGCACCTCCAGGACCCGGACCCGCGGCTCGTAGCGGGCGATCATTTCGCTGATGTCCTGGCAGATCCGGTTCCTCAGCTCCAACTGGCCGTTGCCCGCATCGTTCATGTCGGGCAAACCCAGCTCGGGGCAGCTCTGCGAGCCACCCCGACGGGCATTGAGCAAGTGCTCGAGGTTGTGCTTGATCGCCAGGATCCGTTCGGCGGCCTGCGCCTGGCGGTTGTACAGGCGCCGCGGAGGCCGGTCCGGTTCCAGCCGCTGGAACAGGCTGGCCGGAGCCGAGGCGGACGATCCCTTGGGGTTCACCGTCATTCCTTGTCGAGCCGGCCGACCAGCGACAGCTCGAAGTTGGCGCCCATGTACTTGAAGTGCGGGCGGACCGACAGCGACACCTGGTACCAACCGGGATTGCCCTCGACATCGCTGACCACGATCTGCGCCGCACGCAGGGGCCGGCGGCTGCGGACATCGGAGGAAGGGCTTTCCTGGTCGGCAACGTACTGGCGGATCCAGTTGTTGAGCTCGCGCTCCAGGTCCGGACGCTCCTTCCAACTGCCGATCTGCTCGCGCTGGAGAACCTTCAGGTAATGGGCCAGGCGGTTGATGATCATCATGTAGGGCAGTTGCGTGCCCAGCATGTAGTTGGTCTGCGCGGCCTGGCCTTCAGGGGTCTTGGCGAAGACCTTGGGGCGCTGCACCGAGTTGGCCGAGAAGAACGCCGCGTTGTCGCTGCCCTTGCGCATGGTCAGCGGGATGAAGCCTTCGCTCGACAGTTCGAACTCACGCCGGTCAGAGACCAGGACTTCGGTGGGGATCTTGGCCTGGAGCTGGCCAAGGGACTCGTACAGGTGCACGGGCAGGTCATCGACGGTGCCACCCGACTGCGGGCCGATGATGTTCGGGCACCAGCGGTAGCGGGCGAAGCTGTCGACGATGCGGCTCGCCAGGGCGAACGAGGTGTTGCCCCAGAGATAGTTGTCGTGATCGCCGTCGATGGTCTCGCGGTAGTCGAAGCTGCGCACCGGGTTTTCCAGCGGATCGAAGGGCTCGCGCAACAGGAAGCGCGGCATGCTCAGGCCGAGGTAGCGAGAATCCTCGGAATCGCGCAGGGCGCGCCATTTGGTGAAGCGCGGACCGTCGAAGATGTCCTTCACTTCCTTGAGGTTGGCCAGCTCCTGGAACGATTCCAGGTTGAGCATTTCCGGACCCGCAGCACCGAGGAATGGCGCGTGCGCCATGGCGCCGACGGAGGCCACGTAGCCGAGCAGCTTGATGTCGGGAGCCGACGGGCCGAAGGTGTAGTTGCTGACCATGCAGCCCACCGGCGAACCACCGAACTGGCCGTAGCCTGCGGTGTAGACGTGACGGTAGAGGCCGCTGCGGGTGATGTCGCTGGCGCTTTCGAAGTCGTCCAGCAGCTCGGTCTTGGTTACATGCAGCAGGTCGATCTGGGTGTTTTCACGGAAGTCGGTGCGATCGACGAGGAACTTGAGCCCCCGCCAGCTCGATTCCAGCGCCTGGAATCCCGGGTTGTGCAGGACGACGTCCATCTGCTTGCCGATCCGCGCATCGATCTGCGCCAGCATCTGGTCGACCAGTTGCTTGTTGATGGGCTGCTGCCGGTCGGAAGACTTGAGCATCTCGGCGATGAAGGCCGCCACGCCGCGCTCGGCAATGGCATAGCCCTCCTGGCTGGGCTCGATTCGCGTGCGGGCAAGGATCTGGGCCAGCAGGCCACCTTCCGGAAGGGCGTCTTGTTGTTCTACGGCCGCGGAGTGCGCGTTTGTCATGCTCATGTCCTTTGAAACCTGAATGGATGAATGTCTCGCCTTGGCAGGCGCAGCCGGTCAGCCGACGCTTTCGCCCAGCACGGCCTCCAGCTCCCTGGCGAGCTGGCCGCGCGCCGCCTCGTCACCGAGCATCGCCTGCAGTTGCTTGCGGAATTCCGGGACATTGCCCAAGGGACCCTTGAGGGCGACCAGCGCCTCGCGCAGTTCGAGCAGCTTGTTGAGTTCGGGGATCTGGCGAGCGATGGCATCGGGACCGAAGTCATCGATGGAGCGGAACCTCAGATCGACATCCAGGGTGTCGTCCGCGCCCCCTGACAGGGTGTTGGGGAGGCTTTCCTTGAAGCCGATACCGCGCTCGGCCATGACATCGTTGAAATTGTCCTTGTCGATGCGGACGGGGATGCGGTCTTCGAGCGCAATGTCTTCCTCACGCCCGATGAAGTCCCCCGCTACCAGCAACCGCAGGGGCAGTTCGACCTCCTCCTGCTCGCCGTTGGTGGCAGGAACGTAAGTGATATTGATGCGTTCCTTCGGAGCAACAGAACCTCTTTTATTCGCCATCAGGCACTTCTCCTTTGGAAGTCCGCTTTACTTGTTCCTGGTTCGCAGCAGCAGCCCTATTAAAGGCGCAATTAAATCCACAGGATCAGCGAACTCATCCAGTTACATAAAGTTTCAAAAACAACTGACTCGGCCGTCCACTTTCGAACTGACACCGCAAGAAATTTGCCGGGGCTGGCGCACCAGCCCACTGGCGCCGCCAAGACTAAAACGCGGACCGAATGCAGAAAAATAGGAATTTTCCTAAGAGCTTGAAGGAAGATTCCTTAATCTCTCGAAGTTTGAATTGAGGGAATTTTCCAGAAAACCATCAGAAGTTTCCTATATACGAGCAGCCGCTTTTTATGCTTTCTTCAGAGCCTGTTGTGCACCGAGTTTTCGGCAGCACAACCTCAACTAAACCGGGCGCCGCAAGAGGCACCAGACAGTCCCTCGATAATGGACTTGCGCGCAACAGGGAAGTAATTCCTGCTTATAAAAGGTGAATTCCAACAATGATCACGGTCGATCCGGCTGCGTTAGTAGAACGTCTGAGTCCCTGTTGCCGACAGGCACTGGAGGAGGCAGGCAACCTGTGTATCAGCCAGGGTGGCGCAGAGGTGACCGTCGTGCATCTGCTGACGGCGTTCCTCGAACAGCCCGCTTGCGACGTCCGCGTCACGCTCGGCAATGCTGGCATTGCCGTCGAGGCCGTGCGGCAGGCCCTGTCCAGCGGGTTCGAAGACCGCTATGCCGGTCACAGCCAGTACCCCGCTTTCTCACCGCTGCTCATCGAGGCCTTGCAGGACGCCTGGCTGCTCAGTTCGGTCGAACTGGAACAGGCGCAGATCCGCAGCGGCGCGGTTTTCCTTGCCACCTTGCTCAATCCGGCACGCTACCTGCCGCTGGCAGCGATCCGCCTGCTCGATGAGGTCAACCGCGAGGCCTTGCGCAAACGCTTCGCGGCGCTGCTGGCGGCGTCGTCGGAAGCCCTGCAAGCGGCACCTGAAGCGGCCCCCCTGCCAGGCCTGTCCAGCGAAGACAGCGCGCTGGCCCGGTTCGGCCACGACTTCACCGCCCAGGCCCGGGCAGGCCGCCTGGACCCTGTGCTGTGTCGCGATGCCGAGATGGACCTGATGGTCGATATCCTCGCCCGTCGGCGTAAGAACAACCCTATCGTGGTGGGCGATGCCGGGGTCGGCAAAAGCGCGGTGGTCGAGGGCCTGGCCCTGCGTATCGTGCAGGGCCGCGTGCCCAAGGCGCTGCTTAAGGTCGAACTCTGGGGCCTGGACCTCGGCGCCCTGCAGGCCGGCGCCTCGGTGAAGGGCGAGTTCGAGAAGCGCCTGAAGGCGGTCATCGACGAGATCAAGGGCGCTACCCGTCCGATCATCCTGTTCATCGACGAAGCCCATACCCTGATCGGTGCCGGCAACAGCGCCGGCGGCAGCGATGCGGCCAACCTGCTGAAACCGGCGCTGGCCCGGGGCGAACTGCGCACCATCGCGGCCACCACCTGGTCGGAGTACAAGAAATACTTCGAAAAGGATCCCGCCCTGGCCCGCCGCTTCCAGCTGGTCAGGCTGGAGGAGCCATCTCCCGAGCAGGCCGTGCACATCCTGCGCGGCCTGTGTCCGGTCTACGAGGCGACGCACCAGGTGTTCATCGGCGACGATGCGCTGCAGGCTGCCGCCACCCTGTCGGACCGCTACCTGTGCGGACGCCAACTGCCGGACAAGGCCATCGACGTACTCGATACCGCCTGCGCCCGGGTCGCCTCGGCCCTGGACGAACCGCCGCGCCGGCTTGGCGCGCTGGAGAACCAGTTGCGCCAGATCGACGCCGAGTCCGCGCAATTGATACGCGACGAACGCGCAGGTCGGCAGGTCGTACCGGGGCAACTGGACGCACTGGCCGCGAAGCGCAAGACCCTCGAATTCGAGATCGAGCAACTCGGTCAGAAATGGTCACAACAGAAAGCCCTGGTGGACGACATCGTCGCACTGCGTGCCAGCAGCGAGGACTCACCCTGGCTGCTGGCAGACAAGGTCGGACAGCTGGCCGCGCTCCAGCGCGAAGGCGCCCTGATCCACGCCGATGTCGGCGCGCAGCAGATCGCCCAGGTCATCGCCGACTGGACGGGGATTCCCGCCACCACCATCAACAGCGACCAGATGGCCCGCGTAGAGCGCTTGCCGACTGACCTGAAGCAGCGGATCAAAGGCCAGGACGCCGCCCTGGACATCCTCTACCGGCGCCTGCTCACCGCACTGGCGGACCTGCGCCGTCCAGGTACGCCCATGGGCGCCTTCCTGCTGGCAGGCCCCAGCGGGGTCGGCAAGACCGAGACGGCCCTGGCGGTGGCCGACTCGCTGTTCGGCGGCGAACGCTTCCTCACCACCATCAACATGTCCGAGTACCAGGAGAAGTTCACCGTCTCCCGCCTGCTGGGCGCGCCACCCGGCTATGTGGGCTACGGCGAGGGCGGCGTGCTCACCGAAGCCATCCGCAAGCAGCCGTATTCGGTGGTACTGCTCGACGAGGTGGAGAAAGCCCACCCGGATGTGCTCGACCTGTTCTACCAGGCGTTCGACAAAGGCGAGCTGAACGATGGCGAGGGCCGCCGCATCGACTGCCGCAACGTACTGTTCTTCCTCACCTCCAACCTGGGCTTCGACCAGGATGACGAGGCGCTACGGGACCTGGATGGCGATGCGCTGCGCCAGCGCCTCGCGGCGTTTTTCAAGCCGGCGCTGCTGGCACGCATGCAGATCGTGCCGTATCGCTACCTGAACGAGGAGGTGCTCGACGAAATCATCGACACCCGCCTGCAGCGCTTGCAGGAGCAGCTCGAACAGCGCCACCAGGCCACCCTGACCATCACCGACAGTGCCCGCAACGAGCTGCAGGCGCGTTGCGCACGGCATCGCAATGGCGCACGCATGCTCGATGCAATCATCGACGGCGACTTCCTCCCGCCGCTGTCGCTGGCCGTGTTGCAAAGCCAGTCTCGCGGTGAACGGTTCCAGCGTGCCGAACTGGACTGGAACGACGATGGCGCCTTCACGGCGACATTGGCCTGAGCCCGGAGGACGCATGACACTACTGCGACTGACACTGCTGACGGCCGTCTTGCTGGCTGGCTGCGACAGCAAGGAATCCGCCACCGCGGCGACCTACGACTGCACCCGGATCACCTCCGCACTCGAGCGTCTTGCCTGCTTCGATGCTGCGGCCGGAACCCCACCCAGCGCGCCCTCCACCCCTGCGCCAGCAACCGAGCCCGAGGTCAGGGTGCCTGCCATCAGGCTTCTGGTCGAAGCCAACGAAGCAGGACGCCAGCCCGAGGAAACCGGCTCGAGGATTACCCGCAGCGCGGACGTCCTGCCGGGGCAGGACAAGGTCGTGATTACCGTCCCGGCGCTGGCCGGTACCGCGCCTGACACCTACCTGGCAATCAGCTGCCTGTCGAACATTTCCCGGCTGCAACTACTGAGCGCCGAGCCCTTGCCGGTGAACCACGTCGACATCCGGCTGCTGCTGGACGGCCGCCCGGTAACACCCAACCGCACCTGGCAGGTACTGGAAGACGGCACGGTCAGCGATGCGGGCCGTGGCCTGGTGGCCATCGAGCAGTTGCGCCAGCTGACCCGTCCAGGCGAACGACTGCAGATCGAAAGCGATCACCCCGGGTTCGATGGCGTCACCTTCGATGCCCGGGCCCTGGCCGGGCAGATGTTCAGGCAACGGGAGGCCTGTCACTGGTGAAGCAACTTCCCCCACTGGACCTCAAGGCGCTGCTGACGCCGCTGCACGAAAGCCAGCCCGCAGGCGCCTTCGATGCTGAAAACCCGCTGTTCCAGGACATCGACCACGAGATGGTCAAACTGGGTGGCCTGCAGGAGCGCACCATCGACTGGGAGTTCGTCGATCTCAGCGCACGACGCTACCTGAACGAACACTGCAAGCACTTCCGCATCGCCGGCCATCTGATGACGGCCCACCTGCGCACCCACAGCTGGCGCGGCTGGGCCGATGTCGCGGGCATCCTCGCCGGCATGGTGGAAAAGTACTGGGAAACCGGTCACCCCAAGCCGGGGCCCACCGGCTACATGGGCAAACGCCGCCTGGTCGGGAATTACCTGGAGCGACTGGGCGACGCGCTGCCCGGACTGGAACGCAAGGGGTACGCCGAGGACTTCTACAAGGCGGCCCAACAGGCACTCGATAGCCTCCAGGCCAGTGCCGCGCTGGCCGGGCTGAACGTGGCGGACCTGAGCCGGCTGGAAGGCAAGCTGCGCCAGTACAGCGAAGCCGGTAACGGACCGGAGGTGGCCGGGCACAGCGCCAGCCTGCCCACGGGCAACGACGCGCTGGCCGAGACCTTCTTCGCGCCCCCGCAACCCCAGCCAGGCAATGAACGGGAAAACCGTCGCTCGCTGCTCACGGCCGCAGAACTCATCAACCAGCAAGACCTGTACGACCCGACCGGCTACCTGCTGCGCCGCTTCGCCCTGTGGACCCACCTGCTCCAGGCCCCCTCGGCGCGAAGCGACAACCGCACGGAACTGATGGCCGCCCCCGTGGACCTCGTCGACGGCTATGACAAGGCCCTGGCCAGCAACAACATCAGCCCGACGCTGCTGCAGCGGATCGAGCGCAGCGTGGGCGCCTCCCCGTACTGGCTGCGCGGCAGCTTCCTGTCGGCGGACGTCGCTCGCAGGCTGGACATGCCACGGGTTGCCGAAGCCATACGCCAGGCCAGCGAACGCTTCGTGACCCGGCTGCCGGCCCTGACCACACTGGCCTTCGCCGATGGCCGTCCCTTCGTCGATGACGATACCCAGGCCTGGCTGAGCGGGGCGACACAAAGCACCGGGACCGGTAGCGCACTGGAATACCCGGCCTTGCGCGACGAGCTGAGCCTGCTGCTCGACAGCGCAGGCGTGGAATCGATGCTGCGCAACCTCGAATCAAGCCAGCAGCACAACAACGACCCGCGACACGCCTGCCATGTCATGGCCATCGCCGCCGAACTGCTCGCCTCCCGCGGGCTGAGCTGGCTGGCCGAGGGCCTGTACGCGCGGGCCCGCAGCGTCATGGACAGCACGACCCTTCCCGCCTGGGAGCCAGAGCTCTACGAGTTGCTGATGCGACACACCGCAGCTGGCGAACCACACAAGCATTGAACAGGAGCATCGCATGGAGAACCTCTGGTCCCACCTGCAACGATATGGCCAGCCCGTCCTGCGCTGGCTCAAACCCGGCGCCCCCCTCATGTTTCTGGCGGCGCTGACGCTAGCCATGATCGCCATCTGGTGGCTCGGTCCCAAATGGACCCTGGCCGACTATCGACCGCTTGCAAGCCTGGCTGCACGGGTCCTGGCGACGCTGGTAGTGCTGGTCATTCCGCTGCTGGGCTGGGCGCTTCGACTGCGGCGACGCACCCGGCAGCTGGAGGCGGAGCGCGCGCACGCCGAGGAAGTGCGGGAAGATCGCTGCCTGCGCTACATCGAAGCCCAGGAGCGCGACCTTGACCGCAACCTGGCCCTGCTCCAGGCCAACCTCAAGGGCCGCAATGCCCTGTACCAGATCCCCTGGTACCTGGTGCTGGGACAGGAAAACTCCGGCAAGACCAGCTTCGTCAACCGCTCCAACCAGAGCTTTTCCCTGACCGGCGAGATGAAGGCCGGCAACGCGCGCCACAACGACGATCCGCACCGGCTCTACCCGATCGACTGGTGCATCGGCGACCAGGCGGTACTTATCGACCCTCCTGGTGAAATCATCAGTCAGCCGAGTGCATCGCGCAGGGCACCGCAGTCTGACGGCCAAGGCCCGGTCACGGCCGGCTTGCCGCACGACCTGCACCCGCGCCTGTGGGCCAGCTTCGTCAGCTGGCTGGGTCGCAATCGCAGCCGCCGACCGCTGAACGGCGTGGTCCTGATGGTCAGCCTGGTCACCCTGCTGAACCAGAAGCCCAGTGACCGCAAGACCCTGGCCGTGCTGCTGCGGGCACGGCTGATCGAACTCAGCCGCGAACTGGGCACGCGGCCACCGCTCTATGTGGTGCTCAGCAAGTTCGATCTGCTCGAAGGCTTCGAACCCCTGTTCGCCCGGCTGCCCAGGTCGGCGCGGGAGGACATCCTCGGCTTCAACTTCACCCTGGACTCGCTGCGCGACTACGACGCCTGGCTCGATGAGCTGGGCGCACGCTACGACGCATTCCTCGCCCGCCTGAACGAGCACGTCTTCGACGCCATGGCCGAGGTCGGCGACACCGCGCAGCGGGAAGCCCTGTACTCGCTGGCACGGCAACTCTCCGGCCTGCGTCCGGTGCTGCTGGACTTCCTCACCGATGTGATGGGCAGCGACCGCTTCGTCACCCCTTCCCTGCCACGCGGCGTGTTCTTCTCCTCGGTGTACCAGCAAGGCGTGCTCAACAACGCCTTCGTGGCCTCGGCGGCGCAGGGCTACGGCCTGCGCGAGCCGACCAACAAGATGCACCCCAGCGGGCGGTCCGTCGTCTATTTTGCCCAGCAACTGTTCCAGCGCGTCATCTACCCCGAGGCCGGCCTGGCCGGCGACAACCCGCGGGTCCTGAAACAGAAGAAACACGCCCTGGCCCTGCATTTCGGCGTTGCCTCCCTCGGCAGCGCGCTGATCATCGGCGGTTGGTATCACTACTACACCGTCAATCGCGACAAGGCCTTGAGCGTCATGGAGCGCAGCCGCGACTTCAGCGCCAGCGCCATCGACGGCACGCTCGACCCCAGCGCCGGCAACCTGCTGCAACCGCTGGACCAGATCAGCAATGCCGTCGCCGTCTATGGCAACTACCGCAACGCCTGGCCGGTGCTGGCCAACATGGGCCTGTATCAAGGCCGGGCGATCGGTCCCAAGGTCGACGAAGCCTATCTGTCCCTGCTGTCGCAACGCTTCCTGCCGGCCCTGGCCAGCGGGGTGATGGAGTCGCTGGACGGTTCCGACCTGGACGGCGATGCCCAGTTGGCGGCGCTACGGGTCTACCGGATGATCGAAGACCGCCCCAACCGCCGTGCACCGGTGGTCGAGGAATGGATGGCGGCGTATTGGCAAAGGGCGTTCCCGGGCGAGGACAGCACCCAGCGCGCCTTGATGCGCCATCTGGACTACGCCATGAAATACGTCGACACGCAGTTGCCGCAGTACCAGGAGCGGGTCGCCGTGGTCCAGCGCCAACTGCAGCAGATTCCCCTGCCGGAACGGGTGTACATGACCCTGCGCCAGGAGGCGGGCACGGCGCAGCGGGCGCCGCTGGACCTGCGCAATGAAATCGGCCCGGCGTTCGACATCGTCTACCAGCGCGAAGAGCCCCAGGCCGCCAGCGGGCGTATCGACACCTTGCTGACCGCCAACGGCTACCGCAGCTACTTCGCCCGCCATGGCGACGACCTCACCGAGCTGGCCATGATCGACCAATGGGCGCTGGGCGAGCGCAACGGCATCGACTATTCGCCCGCCGACAAGGCCATCCTCGCCACCCGGATCCAGGCGATCTACAGCCGCGCCTACGTGGACACCTGGCAACGCAGCCTCAGCCAGCTCGAAGTGCGGGACTTCAACGACATCAGCGATGCCGTCGGCCTGCTGGGCAGCGTCACCGGGCCAGCCGCACCACTGCGTCGACTCCTGGAAACGGTGCGCGACAACAGTGAGCTTGCCGTCCGGGCCACGCCCGTCAATCTGGAAGCCGCCGGGGTCGATCTGCTGGACAAGGCCGCCGAGCCGGGCCAGGACACTCCCCAGACCCCGCTGACCCTGGAGATCGCCCGTGCCTTCGCACCGCTGAACCAACTGCTGGAAGACCGCGGCGAGCGGGCGTCCTACCTGGAGGAAACCATGCTGGCGATCGGCAGTGTGCAGGATAAGGTCCGCGTCGTGCACGACAGCCCAGACCGCAGCAAGGCCGCGCTGGCCATGATGGTGGAGCGCTTCTCCCTGAAGGGCCCCGACCCGATCGCCAACCTGCAGAGGATCGCCGCCGGGCTGCCCGAGCCGGTCAACCGCCAGGTCGCCAAGCTGGCCGACGAGTCGTCCCGGGTGATCCTGGTGGAAGCACTGCGCGAACTGGAGCGGCGCTGGGACCACGATGTCCATCGCTTCTACCGCGAGCGCCTGGCCGGGCGCTACCCCTTCAATCCGGCCAGCCGGGAAGAAACCTCGCTGGAGGATTTCACCGCGTTCTTCGGTCCGCAGGGCCGGTTGCAGCGCTTCCGCGAGCAGTACCTCGACCTGTTCCTCGAAGACAACCTCGAAGCGCTCTACTCCGAGCGACTGGGTGGCTACCTGGTGCGGGCGGATGTGCAGGAACGCCTGCAGTCTGCCGAGCGTATCCGCGACGCCTTCTTCAACAGCCGCGGGCTGCTCGGGGTGCAGTTCTACATCGAGCCCCTGGGCCTGGCGCCGAACAAGCGCAGCAGCTCGATCAGCATCGAAGGACAACTGGTTACCTACAACCACGGCCCGACCACCAGCACGGCGCTGATCTGGCCCAACACCCTGGCGCCGAACAACGAAAGCCGCATGAGCCTGGTCAACGCGGCCGGCAGCAGCAGTGGCCTGGTCCATCGCGGGCCCTGGTCGCTCTATCGTCTGCTGAGCCAGGCCAAGCTCAACGGCACCACCAGCACCAGCGTGGACCTCAGCTTCGCCGCGCCGGACGGCGGCATGCGCTATCGCATCAGTACCGACAAGGCCGACAACCCGTTCACCCAGCCGCTGTTCAAGGGCTTTGTCTTGCCGCGGACGCTGTTGCAGGAGGGGTTGTAGAAGTGTTCACCCACCACTGACCGCCCTACGATCCTCCCGCGGACACCGCTGAAACCGCGCCCGATAACTCCGGGTGAAATACGAAGGTGAGTCAAAGCCACAGGCGATGCTCACCTCCAGCACACTCATCTCGGTCTGGCGCAGCAGTTGCCGCGCCTTGTCCAGGCGCAGGCGCAGGTAGAAGCTGCTGGGAGTGTCGTTGAGGTAGAGCCGGAACAGACGCTCCAGCTGCCGCCGGCTGACCTGCACCGACTCAGCCAGATCGAGGGTGTTCAGCGGCGTTTCCGTATTACGCTCCATGGCGCCGATCACCTGCACCAGCTTGCCGTTGCTGATGCCGTAGCGCGAGGCGATCTGCATGCGCTGGTGGTCCTGGCGCGGGCGGATGCGGCCGAGCACGAATTGCTCGGAAACCTGGATCGCCAGCTCGGGACCATGGGCCTGGCCGATAAGGTCGAGCATCAGGTCGATGGATGCGGTACCGCCCGCCGAGGTGATGCGGCGACGGTCCACTTCGAACAGTTCCTGGGTTGCGTCCAGCCGCGGATAGCGCTCCTTGAATGCCTCCAGCGCCTCCCAGTGCAAAGTCACCCGGTGCCCCTCGAGCAATCCCGCTTCAGCCAGCAGCAGCGTGCCGGTATCGATCCCGCCCAATACCACCCCTTCGTGATCCAGCTTGCGCAGCCAGTGCGCCAGCCCTTGGCTGTAACTGTGCAGCGGCTCGAACCCTGCCACCACCAGCAACGTCGCGCCCTTGCCCAGCGGCTCCAACGGGCCATCGGCGTTGACCGACATGCCATTGCTCGCCAGCACCGCCCCGCCATCCAGGCTCAGCACCCGCCAGCGGTACAGCCCGGGGCGAAAGCGGTTGGCCACCCGCAGGGGTTCCAGCGCCGAGATGAAGCCGAGGGCGGAGAAACCGGGCAACAGCAGAAAGTGGAATTCCTGGGGCATGGCGCCGTCTCGCTGAACGGGGAATCAGGGTTAATACTCCGCAGGTCGCCACTGTGCAAGAGCTGGTCGCCAGAGTGCGATTTCACCGGGCCAGCCCCGCGTAACTTGAGCACCACGGCTCGCAGAAGCCGCCCCCCATAACAATTAGAACTGCCGTTGGAGGAGCCACCATGCAATCGATCAGTCGTTCGCTCTTGATGCTTGTCGGTACCGCAATCCTCAGCACCAACGTGATGGCCGCGGAACCGGCCGCCTGCAAGAACGTGCGCCTGGGCGTCGTCAACTGGACCGATGTGATGGCCACCAGCGCCATGACCCAGGTCCTGCTCGACGGCCTCGGCTACCAGACCAAACAGACCAGCGCCTCGCAGCAGATCATCTTCGCCGGCATCCGTGACCAGCGCCTGGACATGTTCCTCGGCTACTGGAACCCGATCATGACCCAGACCATCACCCCCTTCGTCGATGCCGGCCAGGTCAAGGTCCTCGACGCCCCGAGCCTGAACGACGCCCGTGCGACCCTCGCCGTGCCCAAGTACCTGGCTGACAAGGGCCTGAAGACCTTCGCCGATATCCACAAGTTCGAGAAGGAACTGGGCGGCAAGATCTACGGCATCGAGCCGGGCTCCGGGGCCAATACCCAGATCAAGGCGATGATCGCCAAGAACCAGTTCGGCCTGGGCAAGTTCCAGCTGGTGGAGTCCAGCGAGGCCGGCATGCTTGCCGCCGTCGATCGCGCCGTACGGCGCAAGGAAGCGGTGGTGTTCTTCGGCTGGGCGCCGCACCCGATGAACGTCAATGTCGATATGGAATACCTCAGCGGCAGCGAGGACGCCCTCGGCCCGGACGAAGGCCGTGCCACGGTATGGACGGTGACCGCGCCGGACTACGCCAGCCGTTGCCCGAACGTCAGCCGGCTGCTGACCAACCTGACCTTCAGCGCCGAGGACGAGAGCCGCATGATGCAACCGCTGCTGGATCACAAGGACGCGGCGGAATCGGCGCGCCAGTGGCTCAAGGACCATCCCGAGGACAAGGCGCGCTGGCTCGAAGGCGTGACCACCTTCGATGGCAAACCGGCAGCGGACAACCTCAAGCTCACCGCCAACTGATCCACCGCTATCGCTGCGGTGCGGCGATCCGACAAGCCAGCTCCCACAGGGGACTGTGTGCACCGGACCTGTGGGAGCTGGCTTGCCAGCGATGAGGCCCTCCCAGACAACCAAAGAACTCGCGGACACCCCGTGCCGCGCAGCCCCGACACGCCTGAAGGAAACCGCAATGAACCACGACGTCATCATCACCTGCGCCCTCACCGGCGCCGGCGACACCGCCAGCAAGAGCCACTTCGTCCCGGTCACCCCGAAGCAGATCGCCGCCGCCGCCGTGGAAGCGGCCAAGGCCGGCGCCACCGTGGTCCACTGCCATGTCCGTGACCCGGAAACCGGCCGCTTCAGCCGCGACGTCAACCTGTACCGCGAAGTGATGGAGCGCATCCGCGAGTCCGACACCGACGTGATCGTCAACCTCACCGCCGGCATGGGCGGCGACCTGGAGATCGGCCCCGGCGAGATGCCCATGGAGTTCGGCGCCGGCACCGACCTGATCGGCCCGCTGGAACGCCTGGCCCATGTCGAGGCCCTGCTTCCGGAAATCTGCACCCTGGACTGCGGCACCCTCAACTTCGGCGACGGCAACAGCATTTACGTCTCCACCCCGACCCAGTTGCGCGCCGGCGCCAAGCGCATCACCGAGCTGGGGGTGAAGGCCGAGCTGGAGATCTTCGACACCGGCCACCTGTGGTTCGCCAAGCAGATGATCAAGGAAGGCCTGCTCGACGACCCGCTGTTCCAGCTTTGTCTGGGCATCCCGTGGGGCGCCCCGGCGGACACCGCGACCATGAAGGCCATGGTCGACAACCTGCCGGCCAACGTGACCTGGGCCGGCTTCGGCATCGGCCGCATGCAGATGCCGATGGCGGCGCAAGCGGTGTTGCTCGGCGGCAACGTGCGGGTCGGCCTGGAAGACAACCTGTGGCTGGAAAAAGGCGTGCTGGCGAGCAATGGCCAACTGGTGGAACGCGCCGCCGAAATCCTCCATCGCCTTGGCGCCCGGGTCCTGAGCCCTGCCGAAGGCCGCGCAAAAATGAACCTGACCCGTCGCTGATCTTTTCCAGGAGTCCTTCATGAGCTTCATTACCGATATCAAGACCTTCGCCGCCCTGGGCAGCGGTGTGATCGGCAGCGGCTGGGTCGCCCGCGCCCTGGCCAACGGCCTCGACGTGGTGGCCTGGGACCCGGCGCCCGGCGCCGAGGAAGCCCTGCGCAAGCGCATCGCCAATGCCTGGTCGGCCCTGGAGAAACAGGGCCTCAAGCCCGGCGCGTCGCAATCGCGCCTGCGCTTCGTCGCCACTATCGAGGAATGCGTACGGGATGCCGATTTTATCCAGGAAAGCGCACCGGAGCGGCTGGAGCTGAAGCTTGATCTGCACGGCAAGATCAGTGCGGCGGCCAAGCCGAATGCGCTGATCGGCTCAAGCACCTCGGGGCTGTTGCCGAGCGAGTTCTATGAGTCGTCGAAGCATCCGGAGCGCTGCATCGTCGGTCATCCGTTCAACCCGGTGTACCTGCTGCCGCTGGTGGAAATCGTCGGCGGGCGCAACACCGCGCCGGAGGCCATCGAGGCGGCGAAACAGGTCTACTCGTCCCTGGGCATGCAGCCGCTGCATGTGCGCAAGGAAGTCCCCGGATTCATCGCCGACCGCCTGCTCGAAGCGCTGTGGCGCGAGGCCCTGCACCTGGTCAACGACGGCGTGGCGACCACGGGCGAGATCGACGACGCGATCCGCTTTGGCGCTGGTCTGCGCTGGTCGTTCATGGGCACCTTCCTCACCTACACCCTGGCCGGTGGCGATGCCGGCATGCGCCACTTCATGGCCCAGTTCGGCCCGGCCCTGCAACTGCCCTGGACCTACCTGCCGGCACCGGAGCTGACCGAGGAACTGATCGACGCGGTGGTCGACGGTACCAGCGAGCAACGTGGCGAACGCAGCATCGCCTCGCTGGAGCGCTATCGTGATGACTGCCTGCTGGCGGTGCTGGACGCGGTGAAAACCACCAAGGCCCGCCATGGCCTGAACTTCAGCGACTGAACGGAGAACCGCGATGCCTGCGCTGACCACCTACCGGACCCCGGTGCTGCCGGACTGGGTCGACTACAACGGGCATCTGCGCGATGCCTTCTACCTGCTGATCTTCAGCTACGCCACCGACGCGTTCATGGAATGCATCGGGCTGGACGGCGACAACCGCGAGGCCACCGGGCATTCGCTGTTTACCCTGGAGTGTCATCTGAACTACCTGCATGAGGTGAAGCTGGGGACCGAGGTGACGGTACACACCCAGGTGATCGGGCATGACCGCAAGCGCGTGCACCTGTATCACAGCCTGTATCGAGAGGGATTCGGCGAGGCCCTGGCGGCAAGTGAGCAAATGCTGTTGCATGTGGACCTGGCAGGGCCGAAGTCGGCGCCGTTCGAGGGGCAGGTGCTGGAACGGTTGCAGGGGATCGTGGCGGAGCAAAGGGATCTGCCGGTGCCGGAGTTCGTCGGGCGCGTCATCCGTCTGCCCAACTGATCGCAGACAAAAAACTGCCCCGGCAAGCCGTGAAGCAGCCGGAGCAAAGAGCGAGCAACCTACCTGTGCCAGAAGGGTGGTGACCAAACCGCCCTCGACCTGTGCATGGCTCCAGTGTGCACACTCCCGTCCCGCTCGATTTTGCCGAAAACGACCTGTTCATAGGTAAAGCGGCCATCGCGACAATCTGTCCTTGCCCGCTCTGCCGGGCGCTTCCAGAATCGGACCACCACTTCTAAATGCCACAAGGACTACAGCCATGATGCATGCGGACTTGATTGATCAGGAAGACCTGGTAGGCCACCTGCGCGCCCTGGGCTTCGAGACGCCCTCGGGGGTCAGCGCGGAGCAGGCCTGCGAGCATGCGGTACGCGGCTTGAGCGCGCCGCAGGCGAAGGCGCTGAAGGGCATGGTGGAGCAGATGTATACCGGGCGAGCGACCATCCTGCCGGCGGTGCGGCAGGCGATCGAGAAGCAGTTGTTGCCGGCACTGGCCGAGTTCAAAGCCACTCATCAGTGACCTCAAGGGCCTCATCGCTGGCAAGCCAGCTCCCACAGGTTACGCGATCCCTGTGGGAGCTGGCTTGCCAGCGATGAGGCCCTCACATTCACTACAAAGCTGTGATCACAGCCTCACACTGGCAAACGTCGACTCATTGCGCGCCTGGCTCAACGCCGTCATCGGCCCCGCCATCGGCGACAGCACCAGCGCCTGCGGAATCGGCATCATCGCCACCTGCTGCGCGGTATTCGAACCCACACGCTCATCCCGCGGCGGAATGCCGAAGTACTCGCGGTAGCACTTGGAGAAGTGCGGCGTGGAGACGAAACCACACACCGACGCCACTTCAATGATCGACATCGGCGTCTGCTTGAGCAACTGCCGCGCCCGGATCAGGCGCAGCTTCAGGTAGTAGCGCGACGGCGAACAATGCAGGTACTTCTGGAACAGCCGCTCCAGCTGTCGACGCGACACCGAGACATACACCGCCAGCTCGTCCAGGTCGATCGGCTCTTCCAGGTTGGCCTCCATCAGCGCGACGATTTCCTGCAGCTTCGGCTGGTTGGTACCGAGCATGTGCTTGAGCGGCACGCGCTGGTGATCCTGCTCGTTGCGGATACGCTCGTAGACGAACATTTCCGAGATCGCCGCCGACAGCTCGCGGCCATGATCACGGCTGATCAGGTGCAGCATCATGTCCAGCGGCGCAGTGCCACCGGAGCTGGTGAAGCGGTTACGGTCGAGGGTGAACAGGCGGGTGCTCATGCTCACCCGCGGGAAGGCTTCCTGCATCGCCGCCAGGCATTCCCAGTGGACGCTGCAATCGAAGCCGTCGAGCAGCCCGGCGCAAGCCAGCGCCCAACTGCCGGTGCACACCGCGCCAAGGCGGCGCGATTGACGGGCCTGGCTCTGCAGCCAGGTCACATGTTCACGGGTCACGGTACGCTGGATACCGACGCCACCGCAGACGATCACGGTGTCCATCGGTGGCGCCTTGTGCATCGCCGCATCCGGGGTGATCTGCAGCCCGTCACTGGCCCAGACCTGCCCGCCATCCACGCTGAGGGTGTGCCAGCGGTACAGCTCGCGGCCGGACAGCTGGTTGGCCATGCGCAGGGGTTCTACCGCAGAGGCGAGGGAGATAAGGGTAAAGTTGTCCAGCAGCAGGAAGCCGATGGTTTGAGGTGTGCGGGTCTGGGACGGGGTCCCGGAGTTGTACGACGTCATCGCGATCTCTCCTCACACAAAGCAGGTTGCGCCCCAGGCGGTGGGCTCGTTGTTGTTATGGTCCCTGTCGACTCGATTGCAGGGCATGGCTGTTCCTCTCGCAAATGCCGTGCCTGAAATTGAATGGCTATTCAATAAATCCTGAAAGCGACCTCGCGACATGTCTAAAAAGCGGCTTTTATTGACATGAAATCTGCGCGCAAAGGCGCGGGCCAAAGCGTGTCGGAATGTTTCGTGGGCAGTTCGGTAGCACCCGGTTACGGGATGCCCAGAAACGACACCCCAGAGTGTCACCGCTAGTTGTGTGGGAAATGGTGACAGGGGTCGTAAGAAGCGTCTGAACCCACGCGCCAAAAGGCGGCGTGGGCTCGAGAAGATGAGCGAAAAAGGCGCAGCGCAATCAGCACTCGATGGCGCTGACGGCCAGGCCGCCGCGGGAGGTTTCCTTGTACTTGTCGTGCATGTCGGCCCCGGTATCGCGCATGGTGCGGATCACCCGGTCCAGGGAGATGAAGTGCTCGCCGTCACCGCGCAGGGCCATCTGCGCGGCGTTGATCGCCTTGACCGCAGCGATGGCGTTGCGCTCGATGCACGGCACCTGGACCAGGCCGCCAACCGGGTCGCAAGTCAGCCCGAGGTTGTGCTCCAGGCCGATTTCCGCGGCGTTCTCCAGTTGTTCCGGCGTGGCCCCGAGCACTTCCGCCAGCCCTGCCGCCGCCATGGCGCAGGCCGAACCGACCTCGCCCTGGCAGCCCACCTCGGCGCCGGAGATGGATGCGTTCTTCTTGCACAGGATGCCCACCGCCGCCGCGCCGAGGAAGAAGTCGACCACGCAGGCTTCGCTGACCTCGTCGCTGAAGCGCATGTAGTAGTGCAGCACCGCCGGGATGATCCCCGCCGCACCGTTGGTAGGCGCGGTGACCATGCGCCCGCCGGCGGCGTTTTCCTCGTTGACCGCCAGGGCGTAGAGGTTGACCCATTCCATGGCGCTCAGGGTCGAGCCGATCACATTGGGCTTGCCCAGCTCCTGCAGGCTGCGGTGCAGCTTGGCCGCCCGGCGCTTGACATTGAGTCCGCCGGGCAGCGTGCCTTCATATTTCAGGCCGTTCTCCACGCAATCCTGCATGGCCCGCCAGAGCTTCATCAGGCCGGCGCGAATCTCGGCTTCGCTGCGCCAGACCTTCTCGTTCGCCAGCATCAATTGCGACACGCGCATGTCGTTTTGTTTGCACAGCTGCAACAGCTCGGCGGCGCTGTTGAAATCGTAGGGCAACACGGTCTTGTCGCTGTCCAGGACACCGCTGGCGGCCTGGGCCGCATCGACAACAAAGCCGCCGCCGACCGAGTAATAGGTGTCGCTGTGCAGCTCGCCTTCGGCATGCTCGGCGACCAGGGTCATGGCGTTGGGATGGTAGGGCAGGTTCTCGTCCAGCAGGCGCATGTCGCGGCTCCAGACGAACTCGACAGGCAGCTTGTTATCCAGCTTCAAGGTGTCTGTTTCGCGCAGTTCAGCAATGCGCTGACCGATGGTGGACGGGTCGATCGAATCCGGCCATTCGCCCATCAGGCCCATGATCACTGCGTTGTCGCTGCCGTGGCCGACGCCGGTGGCGGACAGCGAGCCATACAGGCGCACTTCGACGCGTTTCACCGCTCCAGCTCGCCGCGATCACGCAGGCCCTGGACGAACAAGGCCGCGGCGCGCATGGGCCCGACGGTATGGGAACTGGACGGGCCGACGCCGATCTTGAACAGGTCGAACACACTGATGGCCATGGCCACGAACCTCCTGGTTGGGCAGGTGCGCGCCCCCCGGTTACGGGAGCCACAGCTGCTACGCTGACTGGGCGGCAATCCGCCGATTCCGCGCATCATCCGGCTTTTGGCTGCGCCCCTGACGTCTGCAACCGACCCACTCTTGTCCAGCAACGCCGCCCCCGGGCGGCGGCCGAAAAGCGCCGTTTTTCACGTCGCGGCGGGGCTGAACGGAGGTTTCACCGGGCCGAATAATCCATAAACGACCTCACTCGCACTGGATGCGACCCTGCCTGTACTGGTTACGACCAACCCTGTAGGCGTTTGTTTTTTGCTGGTAGATGATCGTTATCGACTCGATTGCACGGCACTCGTCCCGCTGTCGCCAGGCAGCCGGCCCGACCGATGCACTAATAAAGCACGGCGGTCCCGTGGGACACCCGACAAAAACACTCAGGAGTCCGTAAATGAAAGGTTCACCCTCGCTGTTATTGGCCGCGTTACTGAGCATTCCGGCGCTGGCCCAGGCCGCAGAGCCTGAACAATGTCACACGGTCAACTTTTCCGATGTCGGCTGGACCGACATCACCGTCACCACCGCGGTGACCAGCGCAGTCCTCGAATCCCTCGGCTACAAGACCCGCACCACCATGATCTCCGTCCCGGTGACCTACAAGTCGCTGGCCGACGGCAAGAACATGGACGTGTTCCTCGGCAACTGGATGCCGACCATGGAGAACGACATCAAGCAGTACCGCGATGCCGGCACCGTGGAAACCGTGCGCGCCAACCTGGAAAACGCCAAGTACACCCTCGCCGTCCCCCAGGCCCTGTATGACAAGGGCCTGAAGGACTTCGCCGATATCGCCAAATTCAAGAAGGAGCTTGACGGCAAGATCTACGGTATCGAGCCCGGCAACGACGGCAACCGCACCATCCAGAGCATGATCGACAAGAACGCCTTCGGCCTGAAGGATGCCGGCTTCAAGGTGGTCGAGTCGAGCGAGGCCGGCATGCTGTCGCAGGTCGACCGCGCGGCGCGGCGCGGCACCGATGTGGTGTTCCTGGGCTGGGAACCGCATCCGATGAACAAGCGCTTCAAGATGAAGTACCTGAGCGGCGGCGACGACTTCTTCGGCCCCGATTACGGCAAGGCCACCGTACTGACCAATACACGCAAGGGGTATGTGCAGGAATGCGCCAACGTTGGCCAACTGCTGAAAAACCTGTCCTTCACCCTGGACATGGAAAGCAGCCTGATGGGCAACGTGCTCGACGACAAGATGAAACCCGACGCCGCGGCGAAAGCCTGGCTGAAGAACAACCCGCAGGTGCTCGACACCTGGCTGGCCGGTGTCACCACCGTGGACGGCAAGCCCGGCCTGGAAGCCGCCAAGGCCAAACTCACGCAGTAAGCACGTCCCCGCGACGGCCATGACCGTCGCGGGGAGTTTCCGAATCCTTGCAGGTGGACGCTCGCTATCATGCTGATCGATCAAAAAATACCCTTGGGCCAGCACATCGCGGCCTTCGTTGAATGGCTGACGCAACACGGGGCCAATTACTTCGATGCCTTTGCCGCAGCGCTGGAATGGATGATCCACGGTGTGACCGGGGCCCTGACCTGGTTCAACCCCTTCGTCCTCATCGGGCTGATCGCGGTAGGCGCGCACCTGATCCAGCGCAAGTGGGCGCTGACCGCCTTCTGCGTGGCCTCGTTCCTGCTGATCCTCAACCTGGGGTACTGGCAGGAAACCATGGAAACCCTGGCCCAGGTGCTGTTCGCCACCCTGGTCTGCGTGGCCATCGGCGTGCCGCTGGGCATCGTCGCCGCGCACAAGCCGATGTTCTACACCGCCATGCGCCCGGTCCTCGACCTGATGCAGACGGTCCCCACCTTCGTCTACCTGATCCCGACCCTGACCCTGTTCGGGCTGGGCGTGGTCCCCGGGCTGATCTCCACGGTGGTGTTCGCCATCGCCGCGCCGATCCGCCTCACCTACCTGGGCATCTGCGACGTACCCCAGGAACTGCTCGACGCCGGCAAGGCCTTTGGCTGCTCGCGCCGGCAACTGCTGTTCCGTATCGAACTGCCCCATGCGATGCCAAGCATCGCGGCCGGTGTCACCCAGTGCATCATGCTGTCGTTGTCGATGGTGGTGATCGCCGCACTGGTGGGTGCCGATGGCCTGGGCAAACCCGTGGTCAACGCACTGAACACTGCCGATATCGCCCTGGGCTTCGAAGCCGGGCTGGCGATCGTCCTCCTGGCAATCATGCTCGACCGTATCTGCAAACAACCCGATGTAAAGGTAAGGGGTGAGGCATGAGCATCATTCGCTTCGAAGACGTAGACGTCATCTTCTCCAATCGACCGCGTGAGGCCCTCAGCCTGCTTGACCAGGGCCTTTCGCGGGAGCAGATCCTGAAGAAAACCGGGCTGGTGGTCGGCGTGGAAAAGGCCAACCTGGATATCAACAAGGGCGAGATCTGCGTGCTGATGGGCCTGTCCGGCTCGGGCAAGTCGAGCCTGCTGCGCTGCATCAACGGCCTCAACACCGTGAGCCGCGGCAAGCTGTTCGTCGAGCATGACGGCGCGCATATCGATATCGCCCACTGCACCCCGGCGGAACTGAAGATGATGCGCACCCAGCGCATCGCCATGGTGTTCCAGAAATTCGCCCTGATGCCCTGGCTGACGGTGCGCGAGAACATCAGCTTCGGCCTGGAAATGCAGGGCCGTCCGGAAAAGGAACGGCGCAAGCTGGTGGACGAGAAGCTGGAGCTGGTGGGCCTGACCCAGTGGCGCAACAAGAAGCCGGACGAACTCTCCGGCGGCATGCAGCAGCGCGTCGGCCTGGCCCGCGCCCTGGCCATGGACGCCGATATCCTGCTGATGGACGAACCTTTCTCGGCCCTCGACCCGCTGATTCGCCAGGGTCTGCAGGACGAGTTGCTGGAACTGCAACGCAAGCTGAGCAAGACCATCGTCTTCGTCAGCCACGACCTCGATGAAGCGCTGAAGCTGGGTAGCCGCATCGCCATCATGAAGGACGGCAAGATCATCCAGTACAGCAAGCCGGAAGAGATCGTGCTCAACCCGGCGGACGACTATGTGCGGACCTTCGTGGCCCACACCAACCCGCTCAATGTCCTCTGTGGTCGCAGCCTGATGCGCACCCTGGACCAGTGCAAGCGGGTCAACGGCTCGGTGTGCATCGACCCGGGCGGCGACTCCTGGCTCGACCTGAACGACGGCGTGATCAAGGGCGCGCGCCAGGGCGCCAATGGCCTGGACCTGCAGAACTGGGCGCCGGGTGACTCGGTGGATGCCCTGGGCCGCAAGCCGACCCTGGTGCACGCCAACATCGGCATGCGCGAGGCGTTGCAGATCCGTTACCAGACCGGCAACAAGCTGGTGCTGCAGGATGACAACAAGGTGGTCGGGATTCTTGGGGACAGCGAGCTGTACCACGCGCTGCTGGGCAAGAACCACGGTTGACCGTTCTGGCCTCATCGCTGCGGTGCGGCGGTCCGACAAGCCAGCTCCCACAGGTCCGGTGTATGCAGTACCTGTGGGAGCTGGCTTGCCAGCGATGAGGCCCTGAAGAACAACACAGGATTTAGCCTATCCTCAATCGCGTGCCCCCACCCAGGACAACCCGCACGCGATGAACACACCCACCTCCCGGCGCCTCGACCTGCGCTTCCTGATGCTGGCCTTCGCCATCTTCTCGGCCCTGGCCACCCTGGCCAACAGCCTGGCGGTGGCCTACGGTGTGCAACGGGACGCCCTGATCCACGCCACCCTGGAAGCCAACCACGCCTACGCGGCCAAGGTCGCCTCCAGCATCGGCGCCTTTATCAAGTCGGCCCATGCCCACCTCGGCTACAGCGCCCTGCAACTGGCCGAAGACTTCGACAACCCGCGCCTGCTCCACACCGAAGCCAAGCGCCTGCAAGCCCAGGACGAAGACTTCAACACCGTGGTCATCACCGATGCCGGCGGCAAGGTCCTGCATAGCCATCCGGACGACCTGCTGACCCTCGGCAGCAACCTTGACTCCGAAGAAATGCAGCGCGCCGTGGAGCAGCGCCGCCCGCTGATCAGCCACGCCTACACCTCCGCCACCGGCAACCTGATGGTATTCGTTTCGCAACCGGTATTCGCCGCCGACGGCAGCTTTCTGGGGGTGGTCGGCGGCGCCGTGTATATCCGCAAGGACAGCGCCTTGAGCACGGTGGTCTCGAATCACTTCCACCACGACGGCACCTTTGCCTTCGTCGCCGACAGGAATCGCCGCCTGCTCCACCACCCCGACAACACGCGTATCGGTGAAGTGCTCAACACCAGCGCCACGGTGGACGCCGCCCTGCGCGGCGAAACCGGCAGCATGGCGGTGGACAACTACAAGGGCGTGCCGATGCTGGCCGGCTATGCCCCGGTGGAAAACGCCGATTGGGCCGTTGTCGCCCAGCAGCCCCGGGCCATCGCCCTGGCCACCCTGGGCAAGCTGATGCAGTCGATGTTCCTCGACCTGCTGCCCGCCAGCATCGTCGGCTTGCTGCTCCTGTGGATCGGCGCGCGCTGGATCACCCGGCCGCTGCAGCAACTGGCGGACAACGCCACCCATCTGTCGCAACCACAGACCATCGATGAGCTGGGGCGGATCAAGGCCTGGTACAAGGAGCCGGCGGCCATTCGCCAGGCGCTGATCGCTAGCGTGCAGTTGCTGCACCGCAAGATCGGCCGGCTCAGCGAGGAAGCCCAGAGCGACCCGATGACCGGCCTGGCCAACCGCCGGGCGATGACCGCGGCCCTGGAACTGCTCGACCAGACCCAGCGACCGTATTCGGCACTGGCCCTGGATATCGATTTCTTCAAGCGGGTCAACGACACCTACGGCCATGATGCCGGCGATGTAGCGCTGAAGCAGGTGGCGGCGATCATTGCAGGACAGTCGCGTTCCGGCGATTTGGCCTGTCGTGCGGGCGGTGAGGAGTTCGTGCTGTTGCTGCCGGATACCAGCCTTGCCGAGGCGGGGATCATCGCCGAGCGTATTCGGGCGCAACTGGAAGCCAGCGTCGTGCCTGGTGTCGGGTCTATCACCCTGTCGATTGGCGTCGCCTGTCGCAGCGCGCAACGGGACAATGCCTCCGATGTGCTCAAGCACGCCGACGACAACCTCTACCGAGCCAAGGAAAGCGGGCGTAACCGGGTAGTCAGCTAGCCAGCCCCGCCAGGGCCTGCCGTGCCACCTCACGGCCCTGGCGCAGTACATCCTCCTTCCACTGCGGCTCATCGACGTAGAAGGCATCGCGCAATTGCTGCTTGATCTTGCGCCGCTGCGCCGCACCGGCCTGGGGATTGTTGTGCAGCCACTGCTCGGCGCGCAGGGCATCGAGCACCTGTTCACCGGGCAGCGTGCCGTATTCCAGGGTCAGGCCGGTGAACTCGGCGGGCGCGCACTCTTCGATAGCGCTGTAGACCATCAGCCCGGTCAACGGCACCGAGACCGACTGGCCATCCTGCGACGAGCGCACCGCCTCCCCCCACCAGCGCCGGGCCCGGGCCAGCATCGGTGAATTCCCCGGGCCGGAGTAGATCCGCTCGCCATGGCCCTTGGGCCCCAGCCCGGTGTGGATATCGAGCCAGACCAGGTGCTTGCACTCACGGCCATGTCCGCGAAGGATCTCCCGCACCATGAGGTTGCTCCAGGTCGGCGCGGTGCCGGTGTAGAACAGCCCGTCCGGGTGGCTGAACTGCCCGCCGGAAATGGCCTTTTGCAGATGCTTGCGACCGCGCCGCGCCAGCCCGGCCACCAGGCGCAGGCGGTTGCCCAGCGACGGCGGCCAGCGCTTGGGAATCATCACCGGGTGCAGCGCTGCGTAGTCCGGGTTGGCCTCGCGAGGCTGGCTGAAATCGCGGAAGTTGCGGTTCAGGTCGACATTCTCGTGGGTCCAGCGGCGCAACCAGGAAAAGCCCCAGGGGTTGGCCGCATGCACACAGACCACGGCGCAGCGCGCCTCGCGGGCCTGGCGCAGGAAGTCACGGTCGCGCAGCAGGTCGATCTGCACGGCGGAACCACAGAAACCCTCGACCCCGTGGCAACCGCTGGTGATCAACAGCACATGTTCGGCATCGGCCGGGCCGCTGCGGGCCACATCGATCGCCAGTTGCTCGCCGGCACTGCCCGGCAGCGGATGCAGGTGGGATTCCACCGGCAAGTCGAGGGCGGCACAGGCCTCGAGAAAGGTCTGCCGGGCCTGGGCGTAGCTTTGGGAGAAACAGTCAGCGGAGGTCATCGCGGCTCCTGGTACTTTTCGCGGGATGAGTCTGGCCCGCAGGCCGGCACAGGAAGGCCGGCCCGCAAGCGGGGAAACGGAATCAGGCGGGAATCAGTTGGGTTGCAGGGTCGCCTGGCGTAGGGGCTCGGCCACCTGCAATTGCTCGCGGGTCAGCTGCGGCCGCACCAGCCAGAAGGCCAGCAGGGTCGAAGCGAGGATCGCCACGCCGATCAGCACCAGGGACAGTTCGAAGCCCCGGGCGATATCGTCGCCCTGCCCCGCCACCATCTGCCCCACCAGCCAGGGCGCGAGCATGCCGGCGCTGGTCAGGCCGCCGATATGGATCGACAGCATCGAGCCGCGCCGGGCATCCGGGGCGATAAAGGCGACGATGGTGTTGGCGAAGGTCGGCAGCACGTTGATCAGCACCGCGCCGCAGGCATACAGCGCCAGGGTGGCGAGCAGATGACCGTGGGCCTGGGCCAGGGTGACGAAGGCCAGCCCGGCTCCCAGGCAGCAGGCCAGCGGCAACGCCACCATCGCCCGCTGCACCGCAGCGCCCCGGGCCAGCGCCCGCTGGGACAGGGCCGAAACCAGCAGGTTGCAGAGGATCACCGCGAGGGTCACCGACATCACCGCGTAGCCCGACTGCATCGGCGTCATGCCCAGGCCCTTTTGCAGGTACAGCGGCACCCAGCTGTAGATCAGCGCATTGGGCAGGTAGCCGACGAAGCCGACCAGGGTAATGCCGAGGAAGGTGCGGTTCAGCAGCAGGCGCCGGTAGCCCGGCAGCGGCCCGCTCACCGGTTGCGCCGCCGCATCGACATGGCTGCCTTCGCGCCCGAACGCCAGCCACAGCAGCATCCACACCAGGCCCAGCGCCGCCAGCCCGGCATAGGCCAGGCGCCAGCCGACCTGGGCAATCAGGAACGGCAGGCTGACCGCCGCGAAGATCGCCCCAAGCATGATCGACACCTGGATCAGCGAGGCTGGCATCACCCGCTCGGTCGGGCCGAACCACTTGAAGCAGGCATGCTGGGTCACTGCCGTGCCCGGCCCGGTGCCGGCACCGAGCATCAGGCGGCTGGCGACCAGGGCCATGAAGCTGCTGCTGACCGCGACCAGCAGCTGCGGAACCATCCACACCAGCGACATGCCGACCAGGATCCAGCGGCTCGGGAAGCGGTTGGCGAGGAAGCCCACGGCAACCCCGGAAATCGAATAGAGAAAGAAGAACGCACTGCCGATAAAGCCGAATTCGGCCGGGGTCAGTTTCAGCTCGTCGATGATCTGCGCGCCGGCGAAGGCGAAGATGCTCTTGTCCAGCACGCTGATGACCATCACGCTCATCAGCAGCACCAGCACCAGGTTACGTCGGGAGAACAGCATGCACGGGTTCCTCCATTGGTCAGGCGGGCAGGATGCCGCAGGCGCCGGGCGGCGGATAATCATCTATCGGCATGCTTATCAGGGTTGGTTATCGAGGGGCGAGCGCAGGGTGCTCGGGTGTTTGAAGGCGTAGAGGATGTCGTCGACAATGATCTGGGTTTCCCGGGTCATCAGCTCCGGCGGGCGGCAGACCAGGGAGATATCGGTGCCGGGCACCCGTTCGGCGATCGACAGCATGTCGAGGTTGCCGGAGACCACCGGCAGGTCGAACACCCGCCGCGACCAGGAGCTCACCGCATCGGTGGTGGCCGCCAGTTCCGCGTAGAGCACCACCGAGGCGCATACCAGCACGCGCCGGGGCGGCGTCACCCCGCATTCCTCGAACATGCGCCCGGCCAGGGAGCTTTCCAGGGTGTCGGGCAGCAGCCATTCGAGGTCGAGCAATTCGGCCAGGGATTTGGCTTTCGACAGCGGATGGCCCTTGCGCACAGCCAGGGTGGTGGGCTGGGCATACAGTTCGTGCCACTCGAAGCCTTCGACACTGCGCGACGGCGGGTGCGAGGTCAGGGCTAGGTCCAGCAGTCCCTCGCGCAAGCCTTCGAGGAGCTTGGCCGGGCGCAGTTCGTGGATCTGCAACTGCACCTTGGGGTAGCGCTTGCGGTAACTGAGGATGCAGGCGGCGAACTGCTGGCTGGGGGTGACCGGCGATACGCCGATGGTTACCCGGCCATCCATGGTGCCCTTGAGGGTTTCGATCTCGTCCCGGGCGCGGCGCACTTCTTCCACCACCAGGCGGGCCCGGCGTACCAGGTGCTCGCCGTAGGACGTGGCGGTGATGCCGCGATTGGAGCGCACCAGCAGCGGCACGCCGAGTTCCGACTCCAGTTCCTTGATGCTTTTCGACAGGGCCGGCTGGGAAATATGCAGCAGGCGCGAGGCCTCCTGGATGCTGCCACTTTCGCAAATGGCGACGATGGCACGCAGTTGATGCAACTTCATGGGCATTCACCAACAACGGAAAAGGGCCGCAATAGACCAAGGATCGCGGCGGAAAGCCAGCCCCGCCGCGATCACCGGTCGTCCTAGCGGATCCCGGTCGCGCGCAAGGCGTTCGGGGTGAAGTCCTTGCTCGAGGCGTTCTGCGAGAAGTCGTAGCTGTCCTTCTTCTCCTCGTTACGCAGCCCCGACACGGTGTAGCGCCCGCTGAGCACGTCGTAGTGGGTCTCGGCGGTCAGCCAGGGGAACTGCTGGTCGTAGAAGAACCGCGCATGGCCCTCGGAGACCCGCCACAGGTTGCCGCGCCCGTCATAGGCGTCAGCCTCGGCGATCTGCCAGCTGTCCTCGTCGATATACAGGTCGCGCTTGCTGTAGATATGCCGGCTGCCGGGCTTCAGGGTGGCGACCACATGCCAGACCCGGTGCAGTTCGTAGCGGGTGTGGTCGGGGTTGAGGTGGCCCGGGCGGATGATGTCGTCGTACTTGAGCGTCGGCGAATCCAGGGCGTAGCTGTTGTAGGGGATGTAGAGCTCCTTCTTGCCCACCAGTTGCCAGTCGTAGCGGTCCGGCGCGCCGTTGAACATGTCGAAGTCGTCGTAGGTGCGCATGCCTTCGGCGCCGGGGCTGTCGTAGCCCACCTGCGGCGCCCGCCGCACGCGGCGCTGGCCGGCGTTGTACATCCAGGCCATGCGCGGCTCGGCGACCTGGTCGAGGGTTTCCAGGACCAGCATCACGCTGCCCGCCCGGCGCGGCGGCGAGAGGATCTCCTGGCGGAAGTAGAACAGGATGTTCTGCATCTTCTGCGCATCGTAGTCCTTCAGGCCGAAGGGGAAGGCGAACTGCTCCTTCATCATGCTGACGGTGTAGGCGCCGTTGTCCTGCGGGTTCATCTGCGCCGTGTTGCGCAGGATCGACACGCCGCGGTAGCGGGTTATGTGGTTCCAGATCACCTCCAGGCCGCTCTGCGGGATCGGGAACGGGATGGCCATGTTGAAATCCTTCAACCCGTTGCCGCCCTCGGCCAGGGTGGTGCGGGTGGCGTTGTCGCGCACCGCCTCGAACACCTTCGGCGGCAGGGTCACGCTGCGGTGCGTGGTGTACACCGGGATGCGGTAGGTCTCGGGGAAGCGCTTGAACATCGCCAACTGCCCCGGGGTCAGGCGCGCCTGGTACTGCGCGACGTTCTGCGCGGTGATGACGAACAGCGGTTTTTCATTGGCGTAGGGGTTGGGGATAAAGCCGCCGGCATCCACCGCGCCGGTGCTGGCGGGCAGGCCGCCGCTCCAGGCCGGAATGCTGCCGTCGGCATTGCCGGCTTTCTCGGCACCGATGGGGGTCAGGTCCTTGCCCAGGCGGGCGGCGTCCTGCTCGGACACCGCCGCCATCACCTGGCTGGCCAGCAGGCCCAGGGCCAGGCAGCTACTGCGGATCAATGCGTTGCGAATCATGCTCTGCTCCAGAAACAGGGGGCGTCAGAAGCTCACGCCGAGGCTGACGGCGAGGAAGTCGCGGTCGGTGTTGGTGTTGAAGTCGCCGCCGAAGTAGTCGGTGTAGCTGACGCTCAGGTTGTAGCGGCTCAGGTACTCGGCATCGAGACCGACGCTCACCGACTTGTCGCCTTCGTTGAAGGTCGGGCCGTAGCCCTCGACGTCATGGGCGAAGGACAGGTTCGGGCGCAGTACCACGCCGCCGATCAGGTCGGCATATTCCAGCCCGGCGCGCAGGCGGTAGCCCCAGGAGTTGGCGGTGTAGAAGCCCTTGCTGGTGCATTGGTCGGGGTTGGCCGAGTTGGCGGTCCGGGTGCACAGGGCGTTGCCGGAGATCCCGCCGAGCAGCGGCGCGGTGCCGGCATTGGCCAGCTCGCCATTGCCATAGACGCTGCTGCGACCAAAGCGCAGGCCGGAGCCGTCGGTGGGGCCGAGGTCGGCGATATGGCTGAAGCCGACTTCGCCGACCAGGGTCAGGCGGTCGGAGCCAATGAAGGTCAACTGGTCGATGGTACGGGTGAAGGTGACCTGGGCCTGGGTGAACGGCTTGCGCACGTAGCCGTTGATCTGCGAGCCGTAGACCGAGCTGGCGAAGCCGCTGTCGAAGATCGGCAGGCCGGCGTTGACCAGCGGGTTGGTCGCCGCGGCGCCGAGGGTCGCAGCCGCCGACACGTCGCTGGCATTGAGCGACATCGGCATGTTCGGCCGGTAGCTGATTTCCCCGGCCACCGCCGTGGCGCCCATCGTGGTGCTGAAGCTCAGGCCGTAGAGGCGGAGATCTTCCGGGTATTCCAGGTAGTAACGGGCGGTGCTGACCCCGCCACGCCCGGCCAGGCCGCCGACTGGATCGACCAGCGCCCCGCGCCCCACCGTCCAGGTGCTGGTCGGGGTACGGCTGTGGTAGTTCATCGCATAGAAGCCGAACTCGGTGTCGTTCAGTTCCGGCACCATCCAGCGCAGGGCCACGCCGAACTGGCCGCTGTTGCGCGCGTCCTTGTCGGACAGGCGCGGCACGTAGCCATAGCCGCCGAGCTTGCCGGTGCCGTCGATATCGCGGTCGAAGTCGCTGCCGTTGATCGCCATGTTGATGTCGCAGCCCTTGGCCGCCACATCGCTGCTGAAGAAGGTGCCGCAGTTGTCGGCAACGCTCTTCTCCCATTTCAGCTGGTAGAAGGTCTCGATCGACAGGTTGTCGGTCAGGCCCTGGTTGAAATACAGCATGCTCACCGGGATCAGCGCTTCCTTGACCTCGGAGCCGGGCCGGCGCAGGGCCGAAACGTCCACCGGGTTGATGCTGTTGATGCCGTTCTGGATAAAGCTGCTTTCCCCCCAGCTCACCACCTGGCGCCCGGCGCGCACGGTGCCGGGCAGGTCGCTGATGCTGTAGTTGTGGTAGACGAAGGCGTCCAGCAACTGCACGCCCGAGGATTTGGCGGCGTTGTCGGTGTGGCTGTCGTCGATATCGTAGAGCGGGCGGTGTTCGTCCTTGAGCTCGAAGTCGTACCAGTACTTGCCGCGCAGGAACACGCCGCTGTCGCCGTACTTCAGCTCCAGGTCGTGGATACCCTTGAAGATCTTCGAGAAGGTCTCGCCCTTTTTGAAGTTCAGGCGGCCGTCGTCGGAGGTCTGGGTGGAGGCGCTGCCGCCGTTGCGACTGCCGATGAAGGCGCGGTCCGGACTGGCCATGGCCCAGCTGGCGCCGATGGACAGGGTCGAATCGAAGCGACCTTCGATTTCCCCGAGGTTGAACGTGGCGGCCTGGGCGCTTGCGGCGCCGAGTGCCAGGCTCACGGCCAAGGGCACTGCACGAGGCCGCAAGACGGCGATGGTGTTTGTTGTTCTTTTCATGGTGCTCTGCGCCTTGAACTGCTGTTCATGTGAAAGCCATTCCTCGAACGCCGCGTTGCCGGGCGCCGGGCGGGATGCATGGTAAGCAGCGAGTCACAGCCCCGGCCTCTGAAAAAAAGTGATGCCCATAGCCAAATGCGCAGGTGACGCCGGGCCGATAACCGCCGGCTATGGGGATGCAGCGGATTCAGTACGGGGCGCGGCCGGGCTTGGCCTAGAGTCGGCGAAAAACCACCGAGATCCGCCCATGAAGATTGCCCTGACCGGCGACAGCATCCTGCAGCGCCGCCTGCACAGCCGCGCCGACCAGACCCTGCGCCCGCTGTTCGACCTGATCCGCGCCGCAGACGTCAGCTTCACCAACCTGGAAGTGCTGCCCAACGACTTCGCCGGCGACCCGGCGCTGGAAAGCGGCGGCTCGCATTTCGGCGCGCCGGCCTGGGTCCTGGACGAGCTGGTGGACGGCGGTTTCGACCTGTTTTCCACCGCCAACAACCACAGCCTCGACTACGGCATCAGCGGTCTGCAGGCGGCCCATGAGCAGTTGTGCCGGCGCGAGCTGCTGTTCGCCGGGACCGGGCGCAACCTGGAAGAGGCGCGGCGCCCGGTGTACTGCACCACGCCTGCCGGGACCGTGGCCTTGCTGGCGTGCAGCTCCACCTACGGCAAGGGCCAGGAAGCCAGCGACCAGAGCCGCGACATGCCCGGGCGGCCGGGGCTCAACCCGCTGGGCTACGATACCCTGCACGAGGTGAACACCGAGCAGATGGAGCAGGTACGCCGGCTGATCGCCGACCTGGGCCTGGACAAGCTGTATCAGGGCGCCGTGGACCTGGGCTTTGCCCATCCCCTGCCCGACCCGTCGCTGCAGGTATTCGGGCCCTTCACCCCGCTGCTGTTCCGCGAAGGCGCGCGCACCCGCCTGCGGACGCTGGCGCGGAAGAAGGATGTGGACGGGATCCTGCGCTGGGTCGAGGAAGCGCGGCTGACCTCGGATATCGTCATGGTCAGCCTGCATGCCCACGAGCTGGGCTACAACGAGCAGGGCGAATGGGATCTGGAAGCGCCGGCCGAGTTCATCCAGCCGGTGGCGCGCCGGCTGATCGATGCCGGGGTGGATATCGTGGTCGGGCATGGCCCGCACCTGCTGCGCGGGATGGAGCTGTACCAGGGCAAGCCGATCTTCTACAGCCTGGGCAATTTCATCGGGCAGAACGAGCTGGTGGAGCGCTTGCCGGTGGACAGTTATGACCAGTTCCGGGTGGATCGGCAGCAGACGCCGTCGAAGGTGTTCCTGCAGAGGACGGGGAATGGCAGCCGGAGTTTTCCGGCGGATGCGCGGTTCTGGGAGACGGTGGTGCCGGTGTGTACGTTCGAGGGGCGGACGCTGACCGGGATCGAGTTGCATCCGGTGAGCCTGGGGCTGGGGGAAGCGATTCATCGCCGGGGGCGGCCGCGGTTGGCGGAGGGGGAGCAGGCGACGGGGATTCTGGAGCGGTTTGCGGCGTTGTCCCGTGGCTATGAAACCCGCCTGGAGATTCAGGGAGGCATAGCACGCGTACGGCTCTGAAAGATTTTCTGGATTCACTGGCCCTATCGCTGGCAAGCCAGCTCCCACAGGATTTGCGGTGCACGCGGTCCCTGTGGGAGCTGGCTTGCCAGCGATAGGGCCAGCAGCAACAACCCAAAAAGAAAGGGCCTGAACAGGCCCTTTCTTCACATCAGCTGTAAACCCGACCCAACAACTGCCGGTGACTCTCGAACTGATCCAGCACATCCCGGGTGATCTGGTCCGGGGTGAAGCCCATCAGGTCGTATTCCTGGCTGCCGTTGTGCAGGTACACCTCGGCACGGTAGAAGCGCTGTCGAACCTCGCTTTCACCTTCCACCGGCGCCTCGCTCGGCGCAGCCATGTAGCCATCCAGGCTGACTTCATAGACGAACGGATTGCCCTCTTCCATCTCGATGCGCAGGCCCATCGCCGAACGCGACTGACCGAGACGGGTCTGCACCTCCAGGCCCATGGCCTGCAACTGCGCCGCCGCTTCCTTCAGCGCCGGGCTGACCTGCTTGTCCATGAACCGCTGGACGATCGACTGGGTCGGCTGCAGGTCCAGCTGGCTCAGGCGCTCGCTGAAACCACGACGGCCACGGGCGGCCAGTTCAGCCTGCTCCTGCTCGACCTGGCTGTCCTGCTTCATCGCCTTGTACAAGCCGAACATGAACACCACCAGCACCACCGAGAACGGCAGGCCGGCCAGCACCACCATGGTCTGCATCGCCTCGAAGTTACCGGCGAAGAGCAAGCCGACGGTGACCAGGGTGATGATCGCGGACCAGAGGATACGCAGCCAGTGCGGCGCGTCTTCATCGACGCTGCCGCCCTTGCACGAGAGGTTGGCCATCATCACCGCGCCGGAGTCGGCCGGGGTGAGGAACAGCACGAAGCCGACGAAGATCGCCACGCCGACCACGATCTTCGCCGCCGGGAAGTGCTCCAGCAGTTGGTAGATCGACATCGACGGCTGTTCCAGCGCGGTGCGGCCCAGTTCCACGGCGCCGTGGTTCATCACCAGGTCCAGGGCGGTGTTGCCGAAGATCGACAGCCAGGCCAGGGTGAAGCCCAGCGGGATCAGCAGCACGCCGGCAACCAGTTCGCTGACGGTGCGGCCACGGGAGATCCGTGCGATGAACATGCCGACGAACGGGCCCCAGGAGATCCACCAGGCCCAGTAGAACAGGGTCCACAGGCCCAGCCAGCGCTCGGACTTGGCGCCGTCGCCTTCGTAGACGTAGAGGTCGAAGGTCTTCAGTACCGCGCCGTTCAGGTAATCACCGATGTTCTGCACGAAGCCGTTGAGCAGGTGCAGGGTCGGACCGTTGAGCAGAACGAACAGCAGCAGGCCGCTGAACAGGATGATGTTCAGGTTGGACAGGCGGCGGATGCCGTTTTCCACACCGGACACCGCCGCGATGGTGGCCACGGTGCTCATCACCAGGATCACGATCAGCAGGTTGGTGTTGTTGTGCTCCATGCCGAACAGGTATTCCAGGCCGGACGAAACCTGCATCGAGCCGATGCCGAGGTTGGTCACCAGGCCCAGCAGGGTCACGAACATGCCGAAGATGTCCACCGTATGACCGGCGGCACCCTTGACCCAGCGCTCGCCCAGCAGCGGGTACAGCGCCGAGCGCAGGGCCAGCGGCTGGTTGTGGCGGTAGGCGAAGTAGGCCACGGCGAGCCCGACCAGGGCGTAGATCGCCCAGCCGTGCAGGCCCCAGTGGAGGAAGGTCAGCTGCAGGCCTTCGCGGGCCGATTGCAGGCTGGCCGGCGCGCCTTCAGGCGGGTTGAAGTAATGGTCCAGCGGCTCGGAGGCGCCGAAGTACAGCAGCGAGATACCGATGCCCGAGGAAAACAGCATGCCGGCCCAGGCGCCGTAGCTGAAGTCCGGCTTGTCGTCCTTGCCGCCGAGCTTGAGCTTGCCGTAGCGGGAGAAGGCGATGGCGATGACGAACAGCAGGTAGCCGCCGATCACCAGCATGTAGTACCAGCCGAAGCTGCGCGATAACCAGGCCTGGGCCTGGCTCAGCACATGACCGGCGGTTTCAGGGGCAGCGATCAGCAAGGCGGTCAAGCAGAGGATCAGCAGCGTCGAGGTGAAAAACACCACGCTGTTGACCCGGACCCTCTCGGCGGGGGTCTTGATCAGGGAGGCAGAACTCATTGCACGGATGCTCCAAGGCGGTGCGTAGGAAAAAGGGACAACGACCCGTCACCCGGGCAATTGGTGCAATAGCCCCATCGCCTCAGGTGATATAAAAGCACCTTGAAAAACCGTGATCCCAATACGAATGCGCTGAAAACCTGCTGCAAAACCCCGGCTCGAGGGTTGCGCCTCCTGGCTTGCACGGCCTGGGGCACAGCGGTCCAACGGTGCGTCTGTGCGCGTGAAACACCTTGTTTTGCGGGGGTACACGTCTTTTCGGGGGTGCCAATTCGTGACTTCTGACCGGCCCGAAACCCTGTCAATGGTACGAATTGTCGCAGAGCTTATTCTTTGTTGATTGAACGTTCAATCAAAACAAAATAGACTGGCCTTCGCCGAGTCAGCCGCTTGTCGTCTGCTCGCAGGCCTGAGGAGATTTGCCAGATGCCCAAGGTCGGTATGCAACCCATTCGCCGCCAGCAGTTGATCGAAGCCACGTTGACGGCTATCGACCAGGTCGGCATGGGTGATGCCAGCATTGCGCTGATCGCCCGTTTGGCCGGTGTGTCGAATGGCATCATCAGTCACTACTTTCGGGACAAGAACGGCCTGATCGCAGCGACCATGCAGCACTTGATGACGGTATTGAGCGAGGGCGTCGCCGCCCGTCGCCAGGCACTCACGGACAACAGCCCGCGCGCCCACCTGCAGGTGATCATCGAAGGCAACTTCGACGCCAGCCAGGTCAACGGCCCGGCAATGAAAACCTGGCTGGCCTTCTGGGCCACCAGCATGCACCAGCCGTCCTTGCACAGGTTGCAGCGGATCAACGATCACCGCCTGTATTCCAACCTGTGCTGCCAGTTCCGCCGGGTGCTGCCGCTGCCTGAAGCACGCAGCGCAGCCCGTGGCCTGGCAGCGTTGATCGACGGTTTGTGGCTGCGCGGGGCGCTGTCGGGAGACAGCTTCGACACCCAACAGGCGCAGCAGATCGCTTACGAATACATGGATCTACAACTGGCGAAACAGACGAGCCCGGACACCCAGACCCAGGCCTCTGAAACCCCGCGCAAAGCCTCCCGCACACCTTCGGGAGCAACCGCCGGCTAGCCAATCACATTGCACTTGCGAGGACACTATGGCCCGTTTCGAAACGCAAAAACTCTACATTGATGGTGGTTATGTCGACGCTGGCAGCGATGCCACCTTCGAAGCCATCAACCCGGCCAACGGCGAAGTCCTCGCCCACGTGCAACGTGCTACCCAGGCCGACGTCGAGCGCGCCGTGGAAAGCGCCGAGCGCGGCCAGAAAGTCTGGGCTGCGATGACCGCCATGCAGCGTTCGCGCATCCTGCGTCGCGCCGTCGACATCCTGCGCGAGCGCAACGACGAGCTGGCCGCCCTGGAAACCCTGGACACCGGCAAGTCCTACTCGGAAACCCGCTACGTCGACATCGTCACCGGCGCCGACGTGCTGGAATACTACGCTGGCCTGGTCCCGGCCATCGAAGGCGAGCAGATCCCGCTGCGCGATTCCTCCTTCGTCTACACCCGCCGCGAGCCGCTGGGCGTCACCGTCGGTATCGGCGCGTGGAACTACCCGATCCAGATCGCCCTGTGGAAATCCGCCCCGGCCCTGGCCGCCGGCAACGCGATGATCTTCAAGCCGAGCGAAGTCACCTCGCTGACCACCCTGAAACTGGCCGAGATCTACACCGAAGCCGGCCTGCCGGACGGCGTGTTCAACGTCCTGACCGGCAGCGGCCGCGAAGTCGGCACCTGGCTGACCGAGCACCCGCGCATCGAGAAAGTCTCCTTCACCGGGGGCACCACCACCGGCAAGAAGGTCATGGCCAGCGCCTCCAGCTCCTCGCTGAAGGAAGTGACCATGGAACTGGGCGGCAAGTCGCCACTGATCATCTGCGAAGACGCCGACCTCGACCGCGCCGCCGACATCGCGATGATGGCCAACTTCTACAGCTCCGGCCAGGTCTGCACCAATGGCACCCGCGTGTTCGTTCCTGCGTCGATGAAGGCGGCTTTCGAAGCCAAGATCGTCGAACGTGTCGCGCGCATCCGCGTTGGCAACCCGGAAGACGAGAACACCAACTTCGGTCCGCTGGTCAGCTTCCCGCACATGGAAAGCGTCCTGTCGTACATCGCCAAGGGCAAGGAAGAAGGTGCCCGCGTCCTGTGTGGCGGCGAGCGCCTGACCGAGGGTGAATTCGCCAAGGGCGCCTTCGTTGCGCCGACCGTGTTCACCGACTGCCGCGACGACATGACCATCGTCAAGGAAGAGATCTTCGGCCCGGTGATGAGCATCCTCAGCTACGAAACCGAAGAAGAAGTGATCCGTCGCGCCAACGACACCGAGTACGGCCTGGCCGCCGGTGTCTGCACCAACGACATCAGCCGCGCGCACCGCATCATCCACCAGCTGGAAGCCGGCATCTGCTGGATCAACGCCTGGGGCGAGTCGCCGGCGGAAATGCCGGTCGGTGGCTACAAGCAGTCCGGCGTCGGCCGCGAGAACGGCGTCAGCTCGCTGGCCCAGTACACCCGCATCAAGTCGGTCCAGGTCGAGCTGGGCAACTACACGTCGGTCTTCTGACCGACAGCTCCAAGCATCAAGCTTCAAGCTGCAAGAAAGAGCCGGTCGGCGTAACGTCACCGGCCCTTGCAGGACACCTCCAATCACGCAAGCGCCGCTCAACTGCTTTTCTTGCAGCTTGTAGCTTGCCGCTCAATGGGAGATCCCCCATGGAATTCGATTACATCATCGTCGGTGCCGGCTCGGCCGGTAACACCCTGGCCACCCGCCTGACCGAAGACGAAGGCGTCACCGTCCTGCTGCTGGAAGCCGGCGGCCCGGACTACCGCGCCGACTTCCGCACCCAGATGCCCGCCGCCCTGGCCTTCCCGCTGCAGGGTCGCCGCTACAACTGGGCCTACGAGACCGATCCGGAGCCGCACATGGACGGCCGCCGCATGGAATGCGGTCGCGGCAAGGGCCTCGGTGGCTCCTCGCTGATCAACGGCATGTGCTACATCCGCGGCAACGCCCTGGACTTCGACGGCTGGGCCAAGCTGCCCGGCCTGGAAGACTGGACCTACCTCGACTGCCTGCCGTATTTCCGCAAGGCGGAAACCCGTGACATCGGCCCCAACGACTACCACGGCGGCGAAGGCCCGGTCAGCGTGGCCACGCCCAAAGCCGGCAACAACCCGCTGTTCCACGCCATGGTCGAAGCCGGCGTGCAGGCCGGTTACCCGCGCACCGAAGACCTCAACGGCTACCAGCAGGAAGGCTTCGGTCCGATGGACCGCAGCGTGACCAAGAACGGCCGTCGTTCCAGCACCGCCCGCGGCTACCTGGACACCGCCAAGAAGCGCCCGACCCTGACCATCGTCACCCACGCCCTGACTGACCGCGTGCTGTTCGAAGGCAAGCGCGCCGTCGGCGTGACCTACCTGGTCGGCTCCGGCGAAGAGCGCGTGGAAGCCCGTGCGCGCAAGGAAGTCATCGTCTGCAGCGGCGCCATCGCCTCGCCGCAGCTGCTGCAACGTTCCGGCGTCGGCTCCCGCGAGTTGCTGGACAGCCTGAACATTCCGGTGGTGCACGAACTGCCGGGCGTCGGTGAAAACCTGCAGGACCACCTCGAGCTGTACCTGCAATACGCCTGCACCCAGCCAGTGTCGCTGTACCCGTCGCTGCTCTGGTGGAACCAGCCGGCGATCGGTGCCGAGTGGCTGTTCAACGGCACCGGCATCGGCGCCAGCAACCAGTTCGAGGCCGGTGGTTTCATCCGCACCCGTCCGGAATTCGAATGGCCGAACATCCAGTACCACTTCCTGCCGGTAGCGATTAACTACAACGGCTCGAATGGCGTGAAGGAGCATGGTTTCCAGGCGCACATGGGTTCGATGCGTTCGCCGAGCCGTGGCCGTATCCAGGCGAAATCCCGCGATCCGCGCCAGCACCCGAGCATCCTGTTCAACTACATGGCCACCGAGCAGGACTGGCAGGAATTCCGCGATGGCATCCGCCTGACCCGCGAAATCATGGCCCAGCCGGCACTGGACGCCTACCGCGGCCGCGAGATCAGCCCGGGCGAGCATGTGCAGACGGACGAGGAGCTGGACAAGTTCATCCGCGAGCACGCCGAGACCGCGTTCCACCCGTCCTGCTCGTGCAAGATGGGTGAAGACGACATGGCGGTGGTCGATGGCCAGGGCCGTGTGCACGGGATGGAAGGCCTGCGGGTGGTCGATGCCTCGATCATGCCGATCATCATCACCGGCAACCTGAATGCCACGACGATCATGATCGCCGAGAAAATCGCGGACAAGATCCGTAATCGCCAGCCGTTGCCGCGCAGTACTGCCAAGTACTACGTGGCGAACGGCGCGCCGGTCAAAGGCAAGGCCCTGCGTGAAGTGAAGCAGGCCTGATGCATTGATGGGGCCTGCACTGGCCTCATCGCTGGCAAGCCAGCTCCCACAGGTACAGTGCTGCTCTCAAGGGCAGTGGTGACCCTGTGGGAGCTGGCTTGCCAGCGATAGGGCCAGCACAGGCAACACATGAAAAGGCACCTGACCCAGGTGCCTTTTCTACATCTGCGGAAACGCTTTACAGCCCGCCAATTCATCAGGTTAGAATCGGTTGGCACGCGACCTGCTTATGCAAGAGCAAGCACGGTCCTCTTTTTCCCGCGATGTCCCCCGGAGTACTGCCTTTGGATGCGAGCACCATCAACAGCCTGTTCCTCATCGGCGCATTGCTGGTAGGGGCAAGTATCCTGGTCAGCTCGCTGTCTTCGCGTCTGGGCATCCCGATTCTCGTCATCATCCTCGCCGTCGGCATGGTCGCCGGGGTCGATGGGGGCGGCATCATCTTCAACAACTATCCCGTCACCTACCTGGTCGGCAACCTCGCCCTCGCCGTAATCCTACTCGACGGCGGCCTGCGCACGCGGGTCGCGAGCTTCCGCGTGGCGCTGTGGCCGGCGCTATCGCTGGCAACCGTGGGCGTACTGATCACCACCGGCCTGACCGGCATGGCCGCCGCCTGGCTGTTCGACCTGAACCTGATGCAAGGCCTGCTGATCGGCGCCATCGTCGGCTCCACCGACGCCGCCGCAGTCTTCTCCCTGCTTGGCGGCAAAGGCCTGAACGAGCGGGTCACCGCCAGCCTGGAAATCGAATCCGGCAGCAACGACCCGATGGCCGTATTCCTCACCGTGACCCTGATCGACATGATCGCCAGCGGCCAGACCGGCCTGCACTGGAGCCTGCTCCTGCACCTGGTGCGCGAGTTCGGCATCGGCGGCCTGCTCGGCCTCGGTGGCGGCTGGCTGATGCTGCAACTGGTCAACCGCATGAACCTGGCCGGCGGCCTGTACCCGATCCTGGTGATCGCCGGCGGCCTGGTGGTCTTCGCCCTGACCAACGCCCTGCACGGCAGCGGCTTCCTCGCCGTGTACCTGTTCGGCCTGGTCCTGGGCAACCGCCCGATCCGCAGCCGCCACGGCATCCTGCACATGCTCGACGGCATGGCCTGGCTGGCGCAGATCGGCATGTTCCTGGTCCTCGGCCTGCTGGTCACCCCGCACGACCTGCTGCCGATCGCCCTGCCGGCCCTGGCCCTGGCGCTGTGGATGATCCTCTTCGCCCGGCCGCTGTCGGTGCTGGTCGGCCTGCTGCCGTTCAAGGCCTTCCATGGCCGCGAGAAAGCTTTTATTTCCTGGGTCGGCCTGCGCGGCGCGGTACCGATCATTCTCGCCGTGTTCCCGCTGATGGCCGGCCTGCCCCAGGCCCAGCTGTACTTCAACCTGGCGTTCTTTATCGTGCTGGTCTCGCTGCTGGTGCAGGGCACCAGCCTGCCGTGGGTCGCCCGGCTGCTGAAAGTGACGGTACCGCCGGACCCGGCGCCGATCTCCCGTTCCGCCCTGGAAGTGCATGTCACCAGCGAGTGGGAGCTGTTCGTCTACCGCCTCGGCGCCGAGAAATGGTGCATCGGCGCCGCCCTGCGCGAGCTGAAAATGCCCGAGGGCACCCGTATCGCCGCCCTGTTCCGTGGCCAGCAACTGCTCCATCCGTCGGGTAGTACGGTGCTGGAAGTGGGCGATCTGCTCTGCGTGATTGGCCACGAACACAACCTCTCGGCCCTCGGCAAGCTGTTCAGCCAGGCCCCGCAACGCGGCCTGGACCTGCGCTTCTTCGGCGACTTCGTCCTCGAAGGTGACGCAGAACTGGGGGCTGTAGCCGCGTTGTACGGCCTGCAGCTCGACGGCCAGGACCCGCACATGCCGCTGGCGCGCTTCATCCAGCAGAAGGTGGGCGGTGCGCCGGTGGTCGGCGACCAGATCGAGTGGAACAACACCACCTGGACCGTTGCGCTGATGGACGGGAACAAGATCCAGAAAGTGGGGATCAAATTCCCCGAAGGAAGCCGCCCCGGCCCGGGTCTGTTCCTCTAAACTCCAATTTCCAGTCTGGTTGTACGAATTTTCTGCCTATGTCCCTGCGCACTGTTATCGGCGCGGCCCTGCTCGGGCTGTGCCTGTCGTTCACCTCCGCCTTCGCCGCGGAGCCGCCCAGTACCGAGAGCGTCCAGCAAAGCCTGGACAAGATCGCCGACCGCAAATTGCCGGAAGCCGACCAGAAGGCCCTGCAACAGGTGCTGGAGCAGACCCTCGGGTTCCTCGCCAGCCGCGACGACTACAGCAAGCGCCTGGCCGCGCTCAAGCAGCAGCTCACCGACGCGCCCCGGCTGACCGCCGAGAGCCAGCGTGAGCTGGCCCGCCTGTCCGCCACCAAGCCGGTGCCGGTGGCCCAGCGCTATGCCAGCCAGACAGTGCCGCAGCTGGAAACCTTGCTCTCCGAACGCACCACCGAGCAGGGCGAGTTGCAGAAATCCCTGTCCGAAGCCAATAGCCTGATCATCAACTCGCAGACCCGGCCCGAGCGCGCCCAGTCCGAGATCAGCCTCAACCAGACCCGCAGCCAGCAGATCAACACCACCCTCAAGCTCGGCAAGGACGGCAGCAAGAGCCTGTCCGCCGACCAGCGCAACCAGCTCAACGCCGAACTGGCCTCGCTCAACGCCCTGACCCTGCTGCGCCGCCAGGAACTGGCCGGCAACAGCCTGCTGCAGGACCTCGGCAACGCCCAGCACGACCTGCTGATGGAGCGCGCCGCACGCCTGGAACAGGAAATCCAGGACCTGCAGACCCTGATCAACGAAAAGCGCCTGGCCCAATCGCAAAAGACCGTTACTGAACAGTCCCTCGAAGCCCAGAAGGCCGGCGGCAGCACCCTGCTCGCCACCGAAAGCGCGGCCAACCTCAAGCTCTCCGACTACCTGCTGCGCAGCACCGACCGCCTCAACGAAGTCACCCAGCAGAACCTCAAGGCCAAGCAGCAACTGGACAGCCTGACCCAGGCCGACCAGGCCCTGGACGAGCAGATCAACGTGCTCAAGGGCAGCCTGCTGCTGTCGAAGATCCTCT
Organism: Pseudomonas putida; assembly: GCF_001941965.1. Classification (GTDB taxonomy): domain Bacteria; phylum Pseudomonadota; class Gammaproteobacteria; order Pseudomonadales; family Pseudomonadaceae; genus Aquipseudomonas; species Aquipseudomonas putida_L. Next base: position 74,525 of record NZ_MKZO01000009.1, read on the forward strand.
ACAAGCAGAAACAGGCCCTGCCGCACCTGAAGCTGGACCGCGACCTGGCCGACCAGATCGCCGATATCCGCCTGTACCAGTTCGAGGTCAACCAGCAGCGCGAGCAGATCAGCAGCCCGAGCCAGTACGTCGACAAGCTCCTGGAAAACCAGAGCGCCGACCAGAACACCCCGGAACTGCGCAAGGCCCTGCTGGAAGTGGCGATCACCCGGGTCGACCTGCTGGAGCGCCTGAACCGCGAGCTCAGCGCGGTGCTCAACGAATCCATCACCCTGCAACTGAACCAGAAGCAACTGGTCAGCACCGCCCTGAACCTGCGTGCAACCCTCGACGAGCAGATGTTCTGGATCCCCAGCAACAAGCCGCTGGACGTTGAATGGCTGCGTACCCTGCCCGAACGTTTCCAGAAGCAGGTCACCAGCCTGCCCTGGGGCTCGGGCATCGCCGAACTGGCCGACGGCCTGCTGGAGCGACCGCTGCTGTTCCTCCCGCTGCTGCTGATGATCGGCGGCCTGCTGTGGCGGCGGAACGCCCTGTATGAACAGTTGCGCAAGGTGCATGGCGATGTCGGCCACTTCAAGCGCGACAGCCAGTGGCACACGCCCCAGGCGATCCTGATCAATATCCTCCTTGCCCTGCCCCTGGCCTTGCTTCTGGCCCTGTGCAGCTACGCCCTGCAGATCGACGCCCGCGGACAGAACGCCAACCTCGGCGCCGCGCTCTGGCAGATTGCCCAGGCCTGGCTGGTGTTCTACACCGCTTATCGGGTCCTGGCGCCCGGCGGTGTGGCCGAGTTGCATTTCCGCTGGCAGAAACCGCAGGTCGAGTTCCTCCGGCGCTGGATCCGCCGTCTTGGCGCGGTGGTCCTGGCCCTGGTCGGCGTGGTTGCGGTGGCCGAACTGCAGCCGTCGGCGCTGGCCGATGACGTGCTCGGCATCGGCGTGGTCCTGACCTGCTATGCCCTGATGGCCTGGCTGCTCAGTCGCCTGCTGTTGAGCAGCCCGACCCACCGCAATACCTCGCTGTTCCGCAAGGTGGTCGGCGTGGCCTTCACCGCCCTGCCCATCGCCCTGTTCGTCGCGGTGTGCTTCGGCTACTACTACACGGCGCTGAAACTCACCGACCGGCTGATCGACACCCTGTACCTGCTGATGTTCTGGCTGGTGATCGAGGCGACCTTCGTCCGCGGCCTGTCCGTGGCCGCCCGGCGCCTGGCCTACCAGCGCGCCCTGGCCAAGCGCCAGGCGACCAAGGAAGGCCTGGACGGCGAAGTGCCGGTGGAAGAGCCGACCCTGGACATCGAACAGGTCAACCAGCAGTCCCTGCGCCTGATCCGCCTGGCCTTGCTCGGCGGTTTCCTGGTCGCTCTTTACTGGGTCTGGTCGGACCTGATCAGCGTATTCTCCTACCTGAACAACTTCACCCTGTACGAGTACACCAGCGGCACCGGCGCCACCGCGAGCATGGTGCCGATCAGCCTTGGCGACCTGCTCGGCGCGCTGGTCATCGTCGGCATCACCCTGGCCCTGGCGCGCAACCTGCCGGGCCTGCTGGAAGTGCTGGTGCTGTCGAAGCTGGATCTGGCCCAGGGCAGCGCCTATGCCACCACCACGTTGCTGTCCTATGTGATCGTCGGCGTCGGCTTCGTCTCCACCCTGTCCACCCTTGGGGTCAGCTGGGACAAGCTGCAATGGCTGGTGGCAGCGCTGTCGGTCGGCCTCGGTTTCGGCATGCAGGAGATCTTCGCCAACTTCATCTCCGGGATCATGATCCTGTTCGAGCGCCCGGTACGGATCGGCGACACCATCACCATCGGCAACCTGTCGGGCACGGTGAGCAAGATCCGCATCCGTGCCACCACCATCACCGACTTCGACCGCAAGGACATCATCGTCCCGAACAAGACCTTCATCACCGGCCAGTTGATCAACTGGTCGCTGACCGACACGGTCACCCGGGTCACCCTGAAGCTCGGCATCGACTACGGCTCGGACCTGGACCTGGTACGCGACCTGCTGCTCCAGGGCGCCCGGGAAAATCCACGGGTGCTCAAGGACCCGGAGCCGATCGTGTACTTCCTCAACTTCGGCGAAAGCTCGCTGGACCATGAGCTGCGCATGCACGTGCGCGACCTCGGCGACCGCAACCCGACGCTGGATGAGTTGAACCGTTTCATCAACCGCGAGTTCAAGAAGCACGACATCAAGATTTCCGTGCGTCAGGTCGAGGTGTTCCTGATGGATACCTCGGGCACCAAGAAGCAGCTGATCCCGACGGAAGACGCCGTTCAGCCCAAACCCGACGACACGACCAAGCCGTAAGGAGTCGCCCGTGAAAGGCCTCGACGAACTGACCTTCGACAACCGCTTCGCCCGCCTGGGCGATGCATTCTCCACCCACGTGCTGCCGGAGCCGATCGATAATCCGCAGCTGGTGGTGGTCAGCGAGGCAGCCATGGCCCTGCTCGACCTGGAGCCGACCGAAGCGCAATCGCCGGTGTTCGCCGAGCTGTTTGGCGGGCACAAGCTGTGGGAGGAAGCCGACCCACGGGCGATGGTCTATTCCGGACACCAGTTCGGTTCATACAACCCGCGGCTTGGCGATGGTCGCGGGCTGCTGCTGGGCGAAGTGCAGAACGATGCCGGCGAGCATTGGGACCTGCACCTCAAGGGTGCCGGCCAGACGCCTTACTCGCGGATGGGTGATGGTCGTGCCGTTCTACGCTCGTCGATCCGCGAGTTCCTTGCTTCCGAAGCCCTGCATGCCTTGGGCATCCCCAGCAGCCGGGCGCTGTGCGTGATCGGCTCGAGCACGCCGGTCTGGCGCGAAACCAAGGAAAGCGCGGCCATGGTCCTGCGCCTGGCGCCGAGCCATATCCGCTTCGGGCATTTCGAGTACTTCTACTACACCCGCCAGCCGGAGCAGCAGCGCGCGCTGGCCGAGCATGTGCTGGACCTGCACTACCCGGAATGCAAGGCGGCGGACGAGCCGTACCTGGCGATGTTCCGCACCATCGTCGAGCGCAATGCCGAGCTGATCGGCAAATGGCAGGCCTATGGCTTCTGCCATGGGGTAATGAACACCGACAACATGTCGATCCTCGGCATCACCTTCGACTTCGGGCCGTTTGCCTTCCTCGATGACTTCGATGCCGGGTTCATCTGCAACCACTCCGATGACCAGGGGCGCTACAGCTACAGCAACCAGGTGCCGATCGCGCACTGGAACCTGAGTGCGCTGGCCCAGGCGTTGACGCCGTTCATCAGTGTCGAGGCATTGCAGGAAGCGCTGGGGTTGTTCCTGCCATTGTACGAGGCGCACTACCTCGACCTGATGCGCCGCCGGCTGGGCCTGACCACGGCGGAGGACGGCGACAAGGTGCTGATCCAGCGCCTGCTCAGCCTGATGCAGCCGGGGGCGGTGGATTACAACCTGTTCTTCCGCAGGCTGGGCGACCAGGCGGTGGAGCAGGCGTTGCGGGTGGTAAGGGATGATTTCGTCGACCTGGCCGGGTTCGACACATGGTCGGAAGACTATCTGGCGCGGGTCCGGCGTGAGCCGGGCAATGCGGACGGGCGGCGGGAGCGGATGCACGGGGTGAACCCGCTGTACGTGCTGCGCAACTACCTGGCGCAACGGGCCATCGAAGCGGCGCAGGGCGGGGACTTCTCCGAGGTGCGGCGCCTGCATGAAGTGCTGACCCGGCCGTTCGAGGAGCAGGCGGGGATGGAAGGTTATGCCGAGCGGCCGCCGGAGTGGGGGAAGCATCTGGAGATCAGTTGTTCTTCCTGAGACCTCCCGGGCCTCATCGCCGGCAACGCCGGCTCCCACAGGGTTTGGCGGTGCACACGGACCCTGTGGGAGCTGGCTTGCCAGCGATGAGGCCACAAAGAACACCACACAATCACTGGTGCTCAGCGGGGCCTGAGAACTTTTTCCTGACCTGACTGATGCAGTGCCGTTCCGGGCCCAATCGCTGGCAAGCCAGCTCCCACAGGGTCAGCACAATCTTCAAGGGCTGCGCAGTACCTGTGGGAGCTGGCGTTGCCGGCGATGAGGCCCGCAAGACCATTGAAAACTCCAGGTCCCACCGCCACATACCCAGCAACACCCGCCCCCGGACCCAATCCCCATGACCGACCCACTCCTGATCCCCTGCCCCCACTGCAACGGCCTCAACCGCCTCCCCGCCGAGCGCCTCGGCGACACGCCGAAATGCGGCCGCTGCAAGCAACCCGTCCTGCTGGACCAACCCTTCGAGCTGAAGCAAGCCAACTACGCCAGCCAGATCAAGGGCGACCTGCCCCTGCTGATCGACGTGTGGGCCGACTGGTGCGGGCCGTGCAAGTCCTTCGCGCCGACCTTCGAGCAGGCCGCACGGCAACTGGCCGGGCGCTGCCGGCTGGCGAAACTGGACAGTGAAGCCAACCGCGAACTGGCTGGCCAATTGAATATCCGCTCGATTCCCAGCCTGATCCTGTTCAGGAACGGCCGGGAAGTCTCACGCCAGAGCGGCGCATTCCCACTCCAGCAGTTACTGGAGTGGCTGCGCACCCAAGGGATCTAGGCGTTCTCTTCGAGCAACGAGTGCAAATCGACGAACTGCTGGGTCAGCTTGTGCTTCGGTTCCAGGTGAATCAGCGGCAGGCACGCCTGGTGTGATTCACGCATCTTCACCGAGCTGTTGAGGTATACCGGCAACACCGGCAAGCCCTCGGCCACCAGCTCGTCGAGCATCTGCTGCGGCAGGCTGGCCCGGGGCTGGAACTGGTTGACCACGATGCCTTCGACCTGCAGGTCCTCGTTGTGGTCTTCCTTGAGGTCTTCGATTTCCGTCAGCAGGCCATACAGCGCCTGGCGCGAGAAGCTGTCGCAGTCGAAGGGGATCAACACGCGATCCGCCGCGATCAACGCCGATACCGCATAGAAGTTCAGCGCAGGCGGCGTATCCAGGTAGATCCGCTCGTAGTCCTCGCTCAATTCATCGAGCAACTTCCGCAGTTTGTTGATCTTGTGCTTGGCCTCCAGCTTCGGCTGCAGGTCGGCCAGCTCCGCCGTGGCGGTGACCACATGCAGGTTGTCGAACGGGGTTTCGTAGATATCCACCTTGTTCTTCTTGGCAAACGGGCCCGACGACAGGCTCTGCTTGAAGAAGTCGGCAATCCCCATGGGGATGTCCTCGCCGGTCAGGCCGGTGAGGTAATGGGTGGAGTTGCCTTGGGCATCCAGGTCGATCAGCAGGGTCCGATAGCCTTCACTGGCACTCACCGCCGCGAGATTGCAGGCGATGCTGGACTTGCCGACACCCCCTTTCTGATTGAACACCACGCGCCGCATGGAAAGACCTCCGTGTTTCAAAGAATGACCGAGTATGTGTTCAGCCCGCCGGATTGACCAGCACTGAAAGGCTCAAGATCCGGCCAAGGCGACCGACAACAGGTGCAGGCCGTTTGTCGGGAAATCCCGGCCCGGCGAAATGCGCGGGGCCATTCGAGGTCAGTTACTGGCGCTCGGTTCCGTAATCAATGGCAATACTTTGTTTACGACGCCCCCCCTGCACCGGGATAATGCCCGTTACTCGGCGATTTCGCCCGCAGGCCGTAGCTCCGAGTCCCCTCGGAATGGAAGTCCCTCAGGGCGAGATACATCTTGATCACATTCAATATCCGTCAGTGGCGCGCTTGGGCGCCCGGCCTCCAGTCGGCTGCGCAATGGCGCGCGTGGAGTCTCGGCGAGCGCTCGATCGATGCAGGCGAAGACTCGCCGGATGTCTCGTTCCTGCCCGCCATGCAACGCCGCCGCCTCAGCCGCCTGGCGCGCATGGCCTTTGCCGTGGGCTGGCCGCTGGCCGAAGGTCTTGAGCACCTGCCGCTGGTGTTCGTCTCGCGGCATGGCGAAACCCCGCGCACCTTCGAAATTCTCAGCGACCTCGCCGCTGCCCAGCCCCTGTCCCCGACCCAGTTCAGCCTGTCCGTGCATAACGCGGTGATCGGCCTGTGGTCGATCCTGCGTGGCGAAACGGCGGAAATGACGGCGATCGCCGGCGAAGGCGACGGCTTCGAGCAGGCCGTGGTGGAAGCCGCCGGCCTGCTCCACGACGGTGCCCCGGCGGTGCTGCTCATCGTTGCCGAGGAGCGCCCGCCCGCCGCCTACAGCCCGTGGATCACCGACGTCCCCTGCGACTACGCCCTCGGCCTGCTGCTGACCCCCGGCGATCAATGGAGCCTGTCCCTGGATGGCGACAGGCAAGCGCCCGCCGGCGAACCCCACGCCCTAAGCTGGCTGCGCAGCCTGCTCGACGAACGGTCGACCTGTACCCACACCCTGAAGGACCGCACATGGAACTGGCAACGCAAGGCCTGAGCCGCTCGCGCCGCGACGCCTGGCCCTGGCGTCTGCTGGCCACCGCCCTGAGCTTCCTGCTGTTCGGGCTCGGTGGCCTGCTCCTGCGCCTGCTGTTCTTCCCCCTGCTGGCCTGCCTGCCGGGCGACAGCCTGCGCCACCGGCAAAGGGCGCGGCACACCATCAGCTGGCTGTTCTGGCGCTTCATCCGCTTCATGGCCGCCTGCGGCGTGCTCACCTATGAAGTGGAAGGCGCCGAGCGCCTGGGCCGCCCGGGGCAGATGATCATCGCCAACCACCCGTCGCTGATCGACGTGGTGTTCCTGATCGGCCTGGTGCGCCAGAGCAACTGCGTGGTCAAGCAAAGCCTGTTCGCCAACCCCTTCACCCGCGGTCCGGTGAGCTCGGCGCAATACATCAGCAACGACGGCAGCATGGACATGCTCGACACCGCCGTGGACAGCCTGCGAAGCGGCCAGACCCTGGTGATCTTCCCCGAAGGCACCCGCACCGCCCCGGGCAAGGCGCCCTCTTTCCACCGCGGCGCGGCGGCCATCGCCCTGCGCGGCGCACGGGTGATCACCCCGGTGACCATCACGGTCAACCCGACCACCCTGACCAAATGCGAACCCTGGTACCGCATCCCCGACCGCCGCGTGCACTTCACCTTGCGGGTCGGCAACGACATCGACCCCCAGGCGTTCGCCAGCCAGGGCCCTGCCCCGCAGGCCTCGCGCAAACTCAACGATCACTTGCACCAGTACTTCATCAAGGAGCTCGCAGCAGATGAGCAATCCCCAACTCAACCATGACATCAAGGACCTGATCATCGAGGCCCTGGGCCTGGAAGACATCAGCGCGGACGATATCGGCGACGAGCAGACCCTGTTCGGCGAAGGCCTGGGCCTCGACTCGGTGGACGCCCTCGAACTCGGCCTGGCGATCCAGAAACGCTACGGCATCAAGATCGACGCCGACGCCAAGGACACCCGCTCGCACTTCTCCAACGTGGCGAGCCTCGCCGCCTTCGTCACTGCCAAACAGGCCGCCTGAGACACGTACCATGCAAACCCGTGAAGACATCTTCAACACCCTGCGCGATGCCCTGGTCGAGCTGTTCGAACTGGACGCCGAGCGCGTCACCCTCGACGCCAACCTCTATGAAGACCTGGAAATCGACAGCATCGACGCCGTCGACCTGATCGACCACATCAAGCGCCAGACCGGCAAGAAAATCGCCGCCGATGAATTCAAGGCCGTGCGCACCGTCAATGATGTGGTCGAAGCGGTCTTCCGCCTGGTCAACACCGCGGCATGAAACGCCTGATCGGGCTCGGGCTGGTGGTAGCCGGCCTGGGTTACCCGTTCGCGGTGCACTTCGGCATGGCCCACTTCGCCCCCTGGCAGTTCGGCTTGCTGCTGGGCGGCCTGTGGCTGGCCCGTGCCCTGACCCAGCCGCACAACCCCGGCGGACGCTGGATGGCCCTGGTGGCCATCGCCTTCTGCGCACTGCTGGCCCTGGTCGACGACCCGGCCCTGCTGCGCTGGTACCCGGTGTTGATCAGCGCCTTCATGCTGGCCCTGTTCGGCACCAGCCTGACCTTCGGCATGCCGGTGGCCGAGCGCCTGGCGCGGCTGAGCGATCCGGATCTGCCAGAGAAAGCCGTGCGCTATACGCGGCGGGTGACCCAGGTGTGGTGCGGCTTCTTCCTGGTCAACGGTCTGATCGCCGCCGCCCTGACCCTGTGGGCGCCACTGGCCTGGTGGACCCTTTACAACGGCCTGATCGCCTACGGCGTGATGGGCCTGCTGTTCGCCATCGAATGGCTGGTTAGACAACGCGTACGAGGACGCTCATGAAATGGATCAACCTTGAGCAGATGCTGTGGCCGACCGAAGGCGCACGCCGGGTCAGCCACGCCCCGGCGCTGGATCATCGGCACCTCGGCGAGCAGGCCCTTCAACTGGCCGCCGGCTTGCAGGCGCGGGGCGTGCAGCGCCTGGCGATCTATCTCGAAGACGCCGCCGAACTGGCCGTGGCGCTGCTCGGCGCCTGGCGTGCCGGCGTCGAGGTATTGCTGCCCGCCGACCTGCAAGCCCAGACCCGCCAGCGCTGGGACGCCGAGGTCGACCTGTGGCTGAGCGAACAGGACCAGCGCCCCGCCGAGCTGTTTGCCGCAGCCCTGGCCCCGGCTGACCTGGACCTCGACGCCTGCCGTCTGAGCCTGTGCACCTCCGGCTCTACCGGCGCGCCCAAGCGCATCGACAAGTGCCTGCGCCAGTTGGCCAATGAAGTGAACAACCTCGAAGCGCTGTGGGGTGAAGAACTGGGCGAAGCCTGCATCATCGGCAGCGTCGCCACCCAGCATATCTACGGCCTGCTGTTCCGCGTGCTCTGGCCGCTGTGCGCCGGGCGCAGCTTCGTCCGCCGCCAGTTGCCGTTCCCCGAGGACCTGCAGCGCGCCAGCCGCGAGCACCCGGCCTTCGCCTGGGTCGCCAGCCCGGCGCTGCTCAAGCGCATGGGCGACAACCTCGACTGGCCGGCCCTGAGCCAGGTCAGCCGGGTGTTTTCCTCCGGCGGCGAACTGCCCGCCGAGGCTGCCCGCGAGTTGCACCAGCGCCTCGGCCAGTGGCCGACGGAGATCCTCGGCAGCTCGGAAACCGGCGGCATCGCCTGGCGCCAAGGGGAAAACCTGTGGCAGCCCTTCGCCGGGATCCGCCTGAGCCAGAACGACGACGGTGCCCTGTGCATCGAGTCGCCGTACCTGCCTGCCGGGCATCTCGAGGAAAGCGCCGACGCGGTGAGCTTCGATGCCAACGGGCACTTCCGCCTGCTCGGGCGCCTCGACCGCATCGTCAAGCTGGAAGAAAAACGCATCGCCCTTCCGATGCTGGAACAGGCCCTGTTGCAACATCCCTGGGTCGAAGACGCCCGCCTTGGCGTGATCCACGGCAACCGCGCCTCCATCGGCGCCCTGCTGCAACTGAGCGGCAAGGGCCTGCACGCCCTGCGCAACCAGGGCCGCCGTGCCGTGACCGAAGCCCTGCGCAGCCACCTTGCCGGACACTGCGAAGCCCTGGCCCTGCCCCGCCGCTGGCGCCTGCTGCGGCAACTGCCGTACACCGCGCAAGGCAAGCTGCCGCAATCGCTGGTGGATACCCTGCTGATGGCGCCACGCCCGCAAGGCCCGGACGTGCTCGGCGAGGAACAGGTGGACGGCGAGCTTAAGGTGAACATCGCCATTTCCGCCGACCTCGCCTACTTCAATGGCCACTTCCCCAAGACCCCGGTATTGCCCGGCGTGGTCCAGGTGGACTGGGCCATCGCCCTTGGCCAGCCGCTGCTCGACCAGCCACGGCGCTTCGCCGGCATGGAAGTGCTGAAGTTCCAGCAACTGGTGCGCCCCGGTGACCCGTTGCTGCTGACCCTGCGTTTCGACGTCGAGCGCGGCAAGCTGTACTTCGCCTACAGCTGCGACGGCGTGCCCTGCTCCAGCGGCCGCATCCTCCTGGAGGTCGCGCAATGAACAGGCCTTGCGCGGTGATCCCGGTGTACAACCACGAACTGGCGGTGCCTGCGGTGGTCGCCGACCTGCGCGCCGCCGGCCTGCCCTGCGTGCTGGTGGACGACGCCAGCAGCCCGGCCTGCGCGGCAGTGCTGCGCCAGTTGGCGGAGCAGCCGGATACCTATCTGGTGCAGCTCCCGGTCAACCAGGGCAAGGGCGGCGCGGTCATGGCCGGCCTGCGCGAAGCCGCGCGATTGGGCTTCAGTCACGCCCTGCAGGTGGACGCCGACGGCCAGCATGACCTGGCCGATGTCAGCCGCTTCCTCGAGCAGTCCCGCGCCCACCCCGAGGCGCTGATCTGCGGTTATCCACAGTACGACGCCAGCGTGCCCAAGGGCCGCCTCTATGCGCGCTACCTGACCCACGTGTGGGTGTGGATCAACAGCCTGTCGCTGAAGATTCCCGATTCCATGTGCGGCTTCCGCGTCTATCCGCTGCCGCCGGTGCTGGCCCTGATCAACAGCGTGGCCCTCGGCAAGCGCATGGACTTCGACCCCGAGGTGCTGGTGCGCCTGTCGTGGCGCAACCAGCCGATGCGCTGGCTGCCGACCAGGGTGCACTACCCGCAGGACGGCCTTTCGCATTTCCGCCTGTTCCACGACAACGCGCTGATCTCGAAGATGCACACCAAGCTGTTCTTCGGCATGTTGCTGCGTGCCCCGGCGATCCTCTGGCGGCGGCTGACGGCATGAGCGACCGGGAACAACACTGGGCCGCCCACGAGGAGCGCGGCAGCTTCCTGCTGATGAAGCTCACCGCCTTCGGCGTCAGGCTGCTCGGGCGCCGGCTGCTGAGCCCGGTGCTGTACGGCATCGTCCTGTACTTCTTCCTCTTCGGCCGCCGTGCCCGCGAGGCCGCGCGCGCCTACCAGCACAACCTCGCCGAGTGGAGCGGCCAGCCCGCGCTGCGCCCCACCACCGGCCGGGTGTTCGGCCAGTTCATGGCCTTCGCCGATGCCCTGCTGGACAAGCTCGACGTGTGGAACGGCCGGCTCGGCCTGGAGCAGATCGAGATCAACGACCCCGGCCAGTTGCATAGCCAACTGCGCGCCGAACGTGGGCAGATGCTGGTGGGCGCGCACCTGGGCAACCTCGAGGTGTGCCGGGCCCTGGCCGAGATGGGCCAGCAGGTGACCATGAACGTGCTGGTCCACACCCGCCACGCCGAGCGCTTCAACCGCCTGCTGGGCGAGGCCGGTGCAACGAATCTGCGCCTGATCCAGGTGAGCGAGCTGGACCCGGCGACCATGCTCCAGCTCAGCCAGCGCCTGGAACGCGGCGAGTGGCTGGCGATCGCCGGCGACCGCGTGCCGCTGCATGGCGGGCGCACCGTGACCGTGGATTTCCTCGGCCACCCGGCAAAGTTTCCGCAAGGCCCATGGCTGCTGGCCGGCCTGCTCAAGTGCCCGGTCAACCTGCTGTTCTGCCTGAAGCAACAGGGCCGCTACCACATCACCCTCGAACCCTTCGCCGCCGCCGTGGAATGGCGCCGCAGCCAGCGCGACCAGGTGATCGCCGAGCATGCCGCGCGCTATGCCGAACGCCTCGGCCATTACTGCCTGCAAGCCCCGCAGCAATGGTTCAACTTCTACCCTTTCTGGAAGACCGATGACGATGCAACCGCGTGAGTCCGTAACCTTCGGCGAGTCGCCGCTTTCGATCGAAGCCATCCACGCCCTGGCCCACGGCCAGGCTGAAAGCCGTCTGCAGGACGATGCCGGGTACCGCGCGCGCATCGCCCGCGGCGCGCAGTTCCTCGACACCCTGCTGGACAAGGAAGGGGTGATCTACGGGGTGACCACCGGCTACGGCGATTCCTGCGTGGTGGCGGTGCCGCTGGAGCATGTGGAAGCGCTGCCCAGGCACCTGTTCACCTTCCATGGTTGCGGCCTGGGCCGGGTCTTCGATGCGCCGTCCACCCGCGCCCTGCTGGCGGCGCGCTTGCAGTCGCTGTGCCACGGGGTGTCCGGGGTACGGGTCGAGTTGCTGGAGCGCCTGCACGCCTTCATCACCCACGACATCCTGCCGGTGGTCCCGGAAGAAGGTTCGGTGGGCGCCAGCGGTGACCTGACGCCGCTGTCCTACGTGGCCGCAACCCTGTCCGGCGAACGCGAAGTGGTCTATCGCGGCGAGCGCCGCCTGTCCGCCGACGTGCACCGCGAGCTGGGCTGGACGCCGCTGGTGCTGCGGCCGAAGGAAGCCCTGGCGCTGATGAACGGCACCGCGGTGATGACCGGCCTGGCCTGCCTGGCCTGGACCCGCGCCGACTACCTGCTCAAGCTCGCCACCCGCATCACCGCGCTCAACGTGGTCGCCCTGCAAGGCAACCCGGAGCACTTCGACGAGCGCCTGTTCGCCGCCAAGCCGCACCCGGGCCAGACCCAGGTCGCCGCGTGGCTGCGCCAGGACCTGGCGATCGACGCGCCGACCGCGCCCCTGCACCGCCTGCAGGACCGCTACTCGCTGCGTTGCGCGCCCCATGTGCTGGGCGTGCTGGCCGACAGCCTGGGCTGGCTGCGCGGCTTTATCGAGACCGAACTGAACAGCGCCAACGACAACCCGATCATCGACGGCGACGCCGAGCGCGTCCTGCATGGCGGGCACTTCTACGGCGGGCACATCGCCTTTGCCATGGACAGCCTGAAGAACCTGGTGGCCAACGTCGCCGACCTGCTCGACCGCCAGCTCGCCCTGCTGGTGGACGTGCGCTACAACCACGGCCTGCCGAGCAACCTGTCCGGCGCCCCGGCCGACCGCGCCATGATCAACCACGGCTTCAAGGCCGTGCAGATCGGCGCCAGCGCCTGGACCGCCGAAGCCCTGAAGAATACCCTGCCGGCCAGCGTGTTCTCGCGCTCCACCGAGTGCCACAACCAGGACAAGGTGAGCATGGGCACCATCGCCGCCCGCGACGCCCTGCGCGTGCTGGAACTGACCGAGCAGGTCGCCGCCGCCACCCTGCTGGCCGCCAACCAGGGCGTCTGGCTGCGCAGCCGCGAGGCCGATGCCCGCCCGCTGCCGCCGGCACTGGACGAGATGCACCGCGCCCTGCTCGACGACTTCGCCCCGGTGATCGAAGACCGCGCCCTGGAAAGCGACCTGCGCCACTGCCTGCACCGCATCGCCCAGCAACACTGGAGGCTCCATGCGTAGTCAGGGCGTTCTCCACGTCGATACCGAAGTGCTGGTGCCGTTCTTCGACGTCGACAGCATGCTGGTGGTCTGGCACGGGCACTACGTGAAGTACCTGGAAGTGGCGCGCTGCGCCCTGCTCGACCACCTCGGCCACAACTACGTGCAGATGCAGGACTCCGGCTACGCCTGGCCGGTGATCGACCTGCAACTGCGCTACATGCGCGGCGCCACCTTCGGCCAGCGCCTGATCGTGCGGGCCAGCCTGGTGGAGTGGGAGAACCGCCTGAAGATCAACTACCTGATCAGCGACGCGGTCACCGGCGAGCGCATGACCCGCGGCAGCTCGGTGCAGGTGGCGGTGCATATCGCCAGCCGCGAGATGCAGCTGGCCTCGCCACAGGTGATGCTCGACGCGGTACAGAAGGTGCTGGCATGAGCCGCTTGCTGCTGTCCCTCGGCCTGATGCTGTGCTGCGGCCTGGCCCATGCCTTCGGCCTCGAAGACCTGCGCAAGCAACTGAGCGAGCCGGAGGTGATCAAGGGCCCGTTCATCCAGGAAAAACACCTGCGCGCCCTGCCCCAGCCGCTGGTCAGCAACGGCCAGTTCGTTTTGGCCCGCGACCACGGCCTGCTGTGGCTGCTGCAAACCCCGCTGAAGCAGGACTACCGCCTCAATGCCACGGGCATCGCCCGCCGTGACGCCTCCGGCTGGCAGGTGATCCCCACACGCACCGCCGGCACCGAGCAGAACAAGCTGTTCTTCGCCGTGCTGCAAGGCGACAGCAGCGGCCTGGAGCGTGACTTCGAGCTGGCCCTGCAAGGCGACGCCAAGGACTGGGAACTGCGCCTGACCCCGCGTTCGCTGGTGCTCAAGCAGATCTTCACCGGCATCAATATCCATGGCGGCCAGTTCGTCGACCGCATCGAGCTGCTGGAGACCCAGGGCGACAGCACCGTGCTGCGCATGCCGTCGAGCGTGAGCACGAAAATGACCGACGCGGAGCGCCACGATCTTGTCGACTGAGCGCCTGCTGCCGCGTCTGTTCCTGCTGTTGCTGGTCGGGGTCATGGCCCTGGCCGGCTGGCAGTGGACGCGCGGCTCGGCGCTGTCGGCGGACCTGATGACCCTGGTCCCCGGCGCCACCGAGGACCCATTGGTCAAGCGCGCCGAGCAGCGCATGCAGGAACCGTTGAACCGGGAAATGCTGGTGCTGGTCGGGCATGCCGAGCGCGATAAGGCCATCGCCCTGGCCGGGCAGCTGGGCAAGGAATGGCAGGCCAGCGGGCTGTTCGAAAAGGTCCAGTGGAGCCTGCAAACCGACCTCCAGGCGGTGCGCGAACAATTGCTGCAAGGCCGCCTGGCGATGTTGGCGAAAGCCGACCGCGACAGCCTGATCGACCACCCCGACGCCTTTATCCAGCAGCGCCTGCAAAGCCTGTTCGATCCGTTCGCCGGCTTCAGCCTGGTGTCCAGCCAGGACGACTGGCTGGGCCTGACCGGGCGCATCCAGAACAGCCAGCCACGCCCGGCCGCCGTGGAGCTGGATACTGCCAGCGGCGCGCTGTTCGCCAAGGCCGACGATAAATACTGGGTGCTGCTGCGCGCCCGTACCGAGGGCAATGCCTTCGACATGAAGCTGCCGGTGCGGGTCGCCGACCTGTTGCAGCAGTCCCGCGACGAAGCCGCCCCGCAAGGCGCGCACCTGCTTGCCGCCAGCGGCCTGCTCTACGCCGCCGACGGCCAGCGCCAGGCGTCCCGGGAAATGACCTGGATCGGTGGCGGCGCGACCCTCGGCATCCTGCTCCTGCTGTTCCTCGCCTTCCGCAAGTTCCGCGTGCTGCTGGCCTTCGTCCCGGTGCTGGTGGGCATGCTGTTCGGCGCCACCGCCTGTATCGCCCTGTTCGGCCAGATGCATGTGATGACCCTGGTGCTGGGCTCCAGCCTGATCGGCGTGGCGGTGGACTACCCGCTGCACTTCCTCTCGAAAAGCTGGAGCCTGCGCCCGTGGAACACCTGGCAGGCGGTGCGCAAGACCCTGCCCGGCCTGAGCCTGAGCCTGGCCACCAGTTGCATCGGCTACCTGGCCCTGGGCTTCACGCCATTCCCGGCCCTGACCCAGATCGCCGCGTTCTCCGCCGCCGGGCTGATCGGTGCCTACCTGAGTTCGGTGTGCCTGCTGCCGGCGCTGCTGAAGAACATCGACCTGCAACCGGCGCACTGGCCGCTGCGCATCGCCGAAACCCTGGTCGAGCTGCGCCTGCGCTTGCTGCGCCGGGTGCCGACGCCGGTGCTGACCGTGCTGCTCCTGGCCTTCTGTGCCGGCGGTCTGTGGCACCTGGAAAACCGCAACGATATCCGCCAGTGGGTCGGCAGCTCGCCGGTGCTGCTGGATGAAGCGAAGGCGGTGGCGCGGATCACCGGTTACCAGCCCACCAGCCAGTTCTACCTGGTGCGTGCGGCTGATGAAGCCCAACTGCTGGAGCGTCTCGCCAGCCTCGGGCAGCGCCTCGATGCCCAGGTCGCCAACGGCCATCTCAAGGGCTATATGGCGCTGAACCAGTTGCTCGCCAGCAGTGCCGATCAGGCCCGCCTGCGCGCAGCGCTGGATGCCCTGCCGCAACACTGGCAGCCGCTGCTGACGACCGGCGTACCGGAAGAAACCCTGCAAGCCGAACTGACCCGCCTGCGCGCCCTGCCGACCCTCGATATCGATCAGGTCCTGGCCGGTCCTCTGGGCGAAGCCTGGCGCGCGCTATGGCTGGGCAAGGACGGCGACGGCGTGGCCGCCGTGGTCAGCCTGCAGGGCGCGAGCGATCCCGCTGTGCTGCGTCAACAAAGTGAAGGACTGGACGGTGTACAACTGGTGGACCGCCTCGGTGAGCTGAACCGGCTGTTCGCCGCGACCCAGGTCAGCGCGGCGGAATTGAAGCTGCTGTCCTGCGTGCTGATCGTGGTCCTGCTGGTACTCCCCTTCGGTTTCGGCGCCGCCGCGCGCATCGTCGCCCTGCCCCTGCTGGCAGCGCTGTGCAGCCTGGCGAGCCTGGGCTGGCTGGGGCAACCGCTGACCCTGTTCAGCCTGTTCGGCCTGCTGCTGGTGACGGCGATCAGCGTCGACTACGCGATCCTGATGCACGAGCAGATCGGCGGCGCGGCGGTGAGCCTGCTCGGCACCTTGCTGGCGGCGACCACCACCTGGCTGTCGTTCGGCCTGCTGGCCGCTTCGAGCACCCCGGCCGTCAGCAACTTCGGCCTCGCCGTCAGCCTCGGCCTGGCCTTCAGCTTTGCCCTGGCCCCCTGGGCCGCACCCCGCCACACGGAGAAGTCGGCATGAGTGTCGTGCTGTTCTGGGGCCTGGCCCTGTCGTTGTTCCTGATTGCCGGCGAGATCGGCCGGCGCCTGGGCCTGATCAGCATCGTCAGCCACCTGCTGCTGGCGACCCTCGGCCTGCCGCTGCTGATGCTGTTCTGGGTCGAGCCGCACTGGCAACTCAGCGGCGCCGCGCTGATCGCGCCGTCCTGGCTGAAGACCCTGTACGGCCTGAGCTTCGCCCTGTTGCTGGGGCATATCCTCTCCGATGTGGTGGACCTCAAGCTCGACCGCCAGAGCCTGAAGATCGCCCTGCCCAGCTTCCTCGTGCCCTTCGCCTGCGGGCTGGGCTGCGGTTTCCTGTTGCTGCCGGACCAGCCATGGCTGACGGCCCTGGCGCTGGGCCTGGTGTTCGCCATCACCGCCGTGCCGGTGCTCTACCTGTACCTGCGCAATATCAACTACCCGCCCGCCGCGACCCGCCGGCTGATGCAGGTGGCGATCGGCATCGACCTGCTGTGCTGGCTGCTGTTCGGCCTGGGCAAGGGCAGCCTCGAGCCGATGAGCCTGGCCTGGCCGCTGCTGGCCGCCTGCGCGCCGCTGCCGATGTACCTGCTGGGCCTGCGCCGGCCGTGGATATTCGGCCTGACCTTCCTCGCCTTGCTGTTCGTCGCCGAGCACTACAAGCTCAATGCGCTGATCTTCGGCATCGGCTACATGGCCTGCCTGGCCTGGCTCAAGCTGCCATTGCGCCTGCCGCTCTCGGCCGCCTGGATAAAGCGCCTGCAACACGGCGTGGCGATCCCGCTGATCATCACCTTCGGCATCGTCCAGATCGATTTCGGCCATCTGCTGCAGAACCTCGATGGGCTGCAACTGGGCGCGCTGATCGTGCTGCCGATCCTTAGCAAAATGGCTGGCAACTGGCTGGGCCTGCGCTGGGCCACGCTGTCCTTCCCCGGCGCCAGCCGCTGGCGGGAAAACCTGCTGCTGAACATTCGCGGCCTGAGCGAAATCGTCTTCCTCAACCTGCTGCTGCAACAGCACCTGATCAGCCCGGCGCTGTACTTCGCCCTGATGCTGATGAGCCTGATTGCCACCCTGATGCCCGCCATCGCCGGGCTGCACCGTCTTCCAGTTCTCAACGTTTCAACGGCAAGGAGGCCCCATGCCTGATACCGAAGTGCAACACCGCCAGGTCCTGATCATCGGTGCCGGCCCGTCCGGCGCCATCGCCGCCGCCCTGCTCAAGCGCAAGGGCCACGATGTGCTGATCATCGAGCGCCAGTTGTTCCCGCGCTTCTCCATCGGCGAGAGCCTGCTGTCGCACTGCATCGACTTCGTCGAGGAAGCCGGCATGCTGCCCGCCCTCGAAGCGGCGGGCTTCCAGTACAAGAACGGCGCGGCCTTCGCCTGGGGCGAGGAATACAGCGCCTTCGACTTCGGCAAGACCTTCAGCAACGGTCGCCCAAGCACCTTCCAGGTCCAGCGTGCGCGCTTCGACAAGCTGCTGGCCGATGAGGCCGCCGCCCAGGGCGTGGAAATCCGCTATGAAGAAGAAATCTTCGCCGCCGACTTCGAGCGCGAGCGCCCGCAGCTGAGCGTGCGGCGCAAGGACGGCAGCGAGTACCAGGTAGAAGCCCGGTTCGTCCTCGATGCCAGCGGCTACGGTCGCGTGCTGCCGCGCCTGCTGGACCTGGAAGCGCCCTCGAGCTTCCCGGTGCGCCAGGCGGTGTTCACCCATATCGAGGACCGTATCGACCACCCGGACTTCGACCGCAACAAGATCCTTATCACCACCCACCCCGAGCACCGGGATATCTGGTTCTGGACCATCCCGTTCAGCGATGGCCGTTGCTCCCTGGGCGTGGTCGCCGCCGCCGAACACTATTCCGACGCTCCACAGGACCTGGATGCCTGCCTGAAAAGCTTCGTCGCGCAGACCCCGAGCCTGTCCAAGGTGCTGGCCAATGCGCTCTGGGATACCCCGGCGCGGACCATCGGCGGCTACTCGGCCAACGTTAAAACCTTGCACGGCCCGGGCTTCGCCCTGCTGGGCAACGCAGCGGAATTCCTCGACCCGGTGTTCTCCTCGGGCGTGACCATCGCCATGCGTTCGTCGAGCATGGCCGCCGCCGTGCTGGACCGCCAGCTCAAGGGTGAAAGCGTGGACTGGGAAAGCGAGTTCGCCACCCCGCTCAAGCGCGGCGTCGACACCTTCCGCGCCTATGTCGAGGGCTGGTACAACGGCAGCTTCCAGGACGTGATCTATCACCCCGACGCCTCCGACGAGATCCGCGCCATGATCAGTTCGATCCTCGCCGGCTACGCCTGGGACGAGCGCAATCCTTTCGTCAGCGAGCCCAAGCGGCGCCTGCGCATGCTCACCGAGATCTGCGCGAGGGCAGAGGCATGAGTGAACAGCGCTTCTTCAGCGACACCTATGTCGAGGAGACGAAGTTCGGCTTCTGGTTCCTGCGCAGCCATACCTGGCAGCACCACGTCCTGCGGGTAGCGATCAACGACCTGCGCCGCCTGTTCGACGGCGAGCCGCCGCAGGCGCCGGTGGTGCTGGATGTCGGTTGCGGCCAGGGGCGTTCGTTCAAGCACCTGCAGCAGGTGTTCAAGCCGGGCAGGCTGCTCGGCACCGACGCCGACCCGCACAGCCTCGAGCTGAGCGGCGCCGAGGCGGTGAACCTGGGCCTGAAGGTGGAACTCAAGGGCAGCGACTGCGCCAACCTGCAATTCCCCGACGCCAGCATCGATATGCTGTTCTGTCACCAGACCTTCCACCACCTGGTGGAACAGGAACAGGCCCTGGCCGAGTTCTGGCGGGTACTCAAGCCCGGCGGCTACCTGCTGTTCGCCGAGTCCACCGAAGCCTATATCGACACCTGGGTGATCCGCTGGCTGTTCCGCCATCCGATGCATGTGCAGAAGAGTGCGGAAGGCTATCTGCAAATGCTCCGCGAGCAGGGCTTCGAATTCGGCGAACAGAACGTCTCCTACCCGTACCTGTGGTGGAGCCGCTCCAGCGACTTCGGCCTGCTCGAACGCTTCGGCCTGCGCAAGCCGCCACCGCCGGGCCAGCGTGAGGAAACCCTGGTCAACGTGGTGGCGCGCAAGCCCCTGGACGCCGCATGAAACGCCTGTTGTTGCTGGTCACCTGCCTGATCCTCGCTGCCTGCGCGGCGCGTCCGCCGCTGCCGGAGCAACTGCCGCCGCTGAAGCTGCCGATGACCCTGCATGTGCAGCGCGAACAGGCCGAGCAGCGCCAGGACTGGCTGCTGGTGATCCAGCGCGAGGACCAGCGCCTGCGTTGGTCGATGATGGACCTGCTGGGCATTCCCCAGGCCCGCCAGTTGCTGGATAACGGCGAATGGCAGGCCGACGGCCTGCTGCCGCCCAACCCGGCGGCCCGTGAACTGTTCGCCGCCCTGCTCTTCGCCCTGACCCCTGCCGAGCGCCTGGCGGCGCTTTATCCGGCGGCGCGGCAGCAGGATAATCAGCGCTGGCTGGGCGAACGCTGGCATGTCAGCTACCGACAGCCCGACGACTTCACCTTGAATCTGCAGCAAGGCCTGCGTTATCTAGTCACCCCCCTGCCCGGCGAGAACGCTCCATGACCGCTTATCTCAACGCCCTGGGCCTGGTCTGCGCCCTTGGACGCGATCAGGCCGAAGTCGCCCGCCGCCTGTTTGCCGGCGACTGCTCCGGCATGGTCGAGGCCGACGGCTGGGTGCCGGACAAGCGCGTGGTAGTCGGTGCCGTGGCCGGCGAGTTGGGCCCGCTTCCGGGCGAGAGCCGCAACAACCAGTTGCTGCATGAGGCCGCGCTGCAGATCGAGACGCCGCTGCGTGCTGCCATCGAGCGCTTTGGCCCGCAGCGGGTCGGCGTGGTCCTCGGCACCAGCACCTCGGGCATCGAGGAAGCCAGCCAGGGCATCGCCGAATACCTGCGCGAGGGCCGGTTCCCGCCGGCGTACGACTACGCCCAGCAGGAACTCAGCGCCCCGGCGGTCTACCTGGCCGACTGGCTGCAGCTCAGTGGCCCGGCCTATGTGATTTCCACCGCCTGCACCTCCGGCGCCCGTGCACTGTTGAGCGCCCGGCGCCTGCTCGACCTGGGCCTGTGCGACGCGGTGATCTGCGGCGGCGTGGACAGCCTGTGCAAGCTGACCCTCAACGGTTTCACCGCCCTCGAAGCCATGAGCGGCGAGCGCTGCAATCCGTTCTCGGTCAACCGCAGCGGGATCAATATCGGCGAGGGCGCGGCAGTGTTCCTGATGACCCGCGAGGCCAATCCCGAGGGCCGCAGCATTGCCCTGCTCGGCGCCGGCGCCAGCTCCGACGCCCACCATATTTCCGCCCCGGAGCCCGGTGGCAAGGGCGCCCTGGCGGCCATGCAGAAGGCCCTGGACAGCGCCGGCCTGCAGCCCGCGCAGATCGATTACCTGAACCTCCATGGCACCGCCACCCGGCACAACGACGCCATGGAGAGCCTGGCGGTCAACGCCCTGTTCGGCGCCGGCCTGGCCTGTTCGTCGAGCAAGGCCATGACCGGCCACACGCTAGGTGCCGCCGGAGCCCTGGAAGCAGCGTTCTGCTGGCTGAGCCTGGCCCACGGCCAACTGCCCCCGCACCTGTGGGACGGCCAGCAGGACCCCGAACTCGCCCCCTTGAACCTGATCGGCCCCGGCCAGCGCCTGGGCGCCGACGGCCCGCACCATCTGATGAGCAATTCGTTCGCCTTCGGTGGCAACAACATCAGCCTGATTCTCGGAGACACCCCATGATTGCCTGGCCACTGGCCGAACTCCTGCCCCACGCGGGCGACATGATCCTGATCGACGGGATCGAGTCGTTCGACGAGGAGCAGATCCACGCCCACCTGACCGTGCGCCCCGGCGGCCTGTTCAACCGCGAGGACGGCAGCCTGCCGGCCTGGGTCGGGATCGAGCTGATGGCCCAGACCGTGGCCGCCTATGCCGGCTGCCGTGCGCGCCAGCAGGGCAAGCCGGTGGAGCTGGGTTTCCTGCTCGGCACCCGCAAGTTCGAATGCGATGTCGAGCATTTCCCCGCAGGCGCGCAACTGCGCATCCATGCCCTGCGCTCGCTGGAAGACGAGAACGGCATGGGCGTGTTCGAGTGCCACCTGCACGGTCCGGGGCTGTACGCCACGGCCCGCCTGAATGTTTTCCGTCCGCCGCAGGCCGCCCAGTACCTGGCCGAAGCGGGCGACGAGGAGTGCCGACATGAGTGAGACCATCCTGGTCACCGGTTCCAGCCGTGGCATCGGCCGGGCCATCGCCCTGCGCCTGGCCCGCGCCGGTTTCAACCTGGTGCTGCATTGCCGCAGCGGCCGCGCCGAAGCCGATGCGGTCGCCGAGGAAGTACGTGGCCTGGGCCGGCAGGTTCGGGTCCTGCAGTTCGACGTGGCCGACCGCGCCGCCTGCGCGGCGATCCTGACTGACGACGTGGAAACCCACGGCGCCTACTACGGCGTGGTGTGCAACGCCGGCCTGACCCGCGACGGCGCCTTCCCGGCCCTGACCGAGGACGACTGGGACCAGGTGCTGCGCACCAACCTCGACGGTTTCTACAACGTCCTGCACCCGGTGATGATGCCGATGATCCGCCGCCGCGCGCCGGGGCGCATCGTTTGCATCACCTCGGTCTCGGGGCTGATCGGCAATCGCGGCCAAGTCAACTACAGCGCCTCCAAGGCCGGGGTGATCGGCGCCGCCAAGGCCCTGGCCATCGAGTTGGGCAAACGCAAGATCACGGTCAACTGCGTCGCCCCCGGGCTGATCGACACCGCCATGCTCGACGAGCATGTGCCAGTGGACGACCTGCTGAAAATGATCCCGGCCCAGCGCATGGGCACCCCGGAAGAAGTCGCCGGCGCGGTGAACTTCCTGATGTCCGCCGAGGCCTCCTACATCACCCGCCAGGTCCTGGCCGTCAACGGAGGCCTGTGCTGATGAAGCGTGTGGTCGTCACCGGCATGGCCGGTATCACGTCACTGGGCAGCGACTGGGCAACCATCTCCGCCAACTTCGCCGCCAACCGCAGCGGGATCCGCTACATGGACGAGTGGAACCGCTTCGAGGAGCTGAACACCCGCCTGGCCGGCCCCGTGGATGATTTCGCCGTGCCGTCGAGCTGGACCCGCAAGCAGTTGCGCAGCATGGGCCGGGTGTCGCGGCTGGCCGTGGCCGCGTCGCAGAACGCCTTGCTCGATGCCGGGCTGCTCGACGACCCGTCGATCCGCGACGGGCGCATGGGCGTGGCCTGCGGCTCGTCCACCGGCAGCACCGACGAGATCAAGGCCTTCGGCAACATGCTGCTGAACTCGGTGGCTGAAGGGCTCAACGCCAACTCCTACGTGCGCATGATGCCGCACACCACGGCCGCCAATATCAGCATCTTCTTCGGCCTGACCGGACGCCTGATCCCCACCTCCAGCGCCTGCACCAGCGGCAGCCAGGGCATCGGCTACGCCTACGAGGCGATCAAGTTCGGCCGCCTGCCGATGATGCTCGCCGGTGGCGCCGAGGAACTGTGCCCGACCGAGGCCATGGTGTTCGACGCGCTGTACGCCACCAGCCTGAAGAACGACACCCCGCAGCAGACCCCGAGCCCGTATGACAGCGGCCGCGACGGCCTGGTGATCGGCGAGGGCGCCGGCATGCTGGTGCTCGAAGAGCTGGAACACGCCCTGGCCCGCGGCGCCCGTATCCATGCCGAGATCGTCGGTTTCGGCAGCAACGCCGACGGCCAGCACACCACCCGTCCCGAGCAGGCGACCATGCGCCGGGCGATGGAGCTGGCCCTGGAAGACGCCAGCCTGGCGCCGGAGGCCATCGGCTACGTCAACGGCCACGGCACCGCCACCGAGCAGGGCGACATCGCCGAGACCCTGGCCACCAGCGCCCTGTTCGGCGCGCGGATGCCAATCAGCTCACAGAAAAGCTTCCTCGGTCATACCCTGGGCGCTTGCGGCGCGCTGGAGGCGTGGTTCAGCATTGAAATGATGAACAGCGACCGCTACGTGCACACCCTCAACCTGGACAACATCGACCCGCGCTGTGGCGAACTGGACTACCTGTGCGGCGAGTTCCGCAGCATCAGCAACCAATACGTCATGAGCAACAACTTCGCTTTCGGCGGGGTCAACACGTCGTTGATTTTCCGCCGCTGGGCCTGAAACCGACTGGAGAGAAAGGAATGTCTTCAATGATTCGCGCGGCCCTGCTGGGCCTGGTACTGGCTTTCGTCGCTGGCTGCACGTCCAAACCGGTGATGGTGCCCAAGGAACTGCTGGTGGTCGGCCATTCCTATACGGACGAGGAAATCCAGCGGGCCATCGTCAAGGCCTCGGCCGAGCGCGGCTGGACCGTACGCAGTACCAGCCCGGGCCTGGTCCAGGCCGACATCACCGTGCGCAACACCTTCTTCGCTGCCGTGGATATCCGCTACAGCCTGAGCAACTTCCGCATCGAGTACCGCGACAGCCGCAACCTCGGCTACAACGACGGCAAGATCCACCGCAACTACAACCGCTGGGTCTACAACCTCGACAAAAGCATCATGCGCGAACTGCAACGCATCGAGTCCGATCGCATGGTGCAGCGCGCCCTCAACGAACAACGCTCGACCACTTATTAATCAAGGAAAGACACCATGCGCTTGAAAACCTGGACCGCCACCACCGCCCTGCTGCTGTGCGCCTTGCCGGGCATCAGCCAAGCCCGGGATACCGCACTGTTCCTGCCGTTCGAGAAGGTGGTTCAACAGATGACCGCCGAGAAGAAGCTCGATGGTTCGGTGAAGTTCTATCTGGCCGGTGTACAACCACGCGGCAAGGTCAGCGTCATCAGCCCGAATGCCACCACCAACAAGAAAACCAACGCCTTCAACAAGAGCGATGAAGCCGCTTGCGAATGGGCCCTGCAGTCGGCCCTGCTGACCATGCAAGACGCGGCCAGGAAGGTGGGAGCCAACGCCGTCACCAATATCGCCAGCTACTACAAGAAGAACGAGCGCAAGGACGCCAGCACCTACGAGTGCCACGCCGGCGCCGTTATTGCCGGTGTTGCGCTGAAAGGCGATCTGTCGAAGGTCGACTGATCCCGCTCAGCCCTTGCGCGTGAGCAGCTCGACGAAGGCGCCCGCCATCGCCGAGCCCTGCTCGCGCCGCTGCACCAGCCACACCGCCGTCACCGCATCGGCATCCAGCAGCGTGCGATAGGCCACTCCGTCGATCCGCATGCGCTGGAACGACGCCGGCAGCACCGACACCCCCAATCCCGCCGACACCAGACCGATAATGGTCATCACCTCCGCCGCCTCCTGGGCGAAATGCGGGGTGAACCCGGCTTGCCGCGCCAGGCTCAGCAACTGCGCATGCAGGCCGCTGCCGTAGCTGCGCGGGAAGAACACGAAGGGCTCGTTGGCCAGCGCCTTGAGTTCCAGGCCCTTTTCCGACCCCTCGACCAGCGGGTGATCGGCGTTCAGCACCGCCACCAGCGGCTCGCGGAACAGCTCGGTGGCCACCAGCGATTCCGGTAACGCCAGCGGCCGCATCAGGCCGACCTCGATGCTTTCATCCAGCAATGCATCGGCCACGTCACGGCTGCTCATTTCCTTGAGGTTCAGGTGCACCGCCGGGAAGCGCTGGCGGAAACTGTAGATGGCCTTGGGAATGCTCGAGTTGAACGGCGCCGAGGAGGTGAAGCCGATCTTCATCTCGCCCAGTTCGCCCAGTTGTGCGCGGCGGGCGACATCGGCGGCCTTGTCGACCTGGGCCAGGACCTGGCGCGCCTCTTCGAGGAACAGCCGTCCGGCTTCGCTGAGTGCCACCCGTCGGTTGGTCCGCTCGAACAGGCGCGCGCCCAGCTCCTGCTCCAGGGCCTGGATCTGCTGGCTCAGCGGCGGCTGGGAGATGCCCAGGGCCTGCGTGGCCCGGCCGAAATGCAGCTCTTCGGCGACAGCGATGAAGTACCGCAGGTGGCGCAATTCCATGGACGCTCCAATAGGTCGCAAAACCTCTTAAACAGGTCGAACAATATATTGGAAATGATCATTAGCCAGCTATATGCTTTTTTCAGTCGCCCCTACAGGCCGCACCCCGCCGAGGCTCCCCGTGAAAACTGCTGTAGCGCCCCACGCCCACGACCTTCCCCCTGAACCGGTGGCCGACGTCGCCGCCGCCCTGACAGAAACCTGGATCGAAAAAGGCACCCCGGCCTTCATGCGCACGGTGCTGGCCCTGTTCTGCGGCGGTTTCGCCACTTTCGCCCTGCTCTACTGCGTGCAGCCGATGATGCCGCTGCTGTCCCGGGACTTTTCCATCAATGCGGCGCAGAGCAGCCTGGTGCTTTCGGTATCCACTGGTCTGCTGGCATTTGGCTTGCTGATCACCGGACCGATCTCCGACCGCATCGGGCGCAAGCCGGTGATGGTTTTCGCCTTGTTCTGCGCGGCCTTGAGCACCCTCGCCAGTGCCCTGATGCCGACCTGGGAAGGCGTGCTGGCGATGCGCGCGCTGGTGGGCCTGTCGCTTAGCGGGCTGGCCGCGGTGGCCATGACGTATCTGAGTGAAGAGATTCATCCACAGCACATCGGCCTGGCGATGGGGCTGTATATCGGTGGCAATGCCATTGGCGGGATGAGCGGGCGGCTGATTGCCGGGGTGTTGATCGACTTCGTCAGCTGGCACACGGCGATGCTGGTGATCGGTGGCCTGGCCCTGCTCGCCGCGGCGCTGTTCTGGAAGGTGCTGCCGGAGTCGCGCAACTTCCGTGCGCGCTCGATGAACCCGCGCAGCTTGCTGGACGGTTTTGTCCTGCACTTCCGTGATGCCGGGCTGCCATGGCTGTTCCTTGAAGCCTTCCTGCTGATGGGCGCGTTCGTCACCCTGTTCAACTACATCGGCTACCGCTTGCTGGCCGAGCCGTATCACATGAGCCAGGCGCTGGTCGGGCTACTGTCGATCGTTTATCTGTCGGGCATCTACAGCTCGGCGCAGATCGGCGCGCTGGCCGACAAGCTCGGTCGGCGCCGGGTGTTCTGGGGCACCATCCTGCTGATGTTCAGCGGCATGTTGCTGACGTTGTTCAGTGCGGTACCGCTGATCATCGTCGGCATGCTGGTGTTCACCTTCGGCTTCTTCGGCGCGCACTCGGTGGCCAGCAGCTGGATCGGGCGCCGGGCGTTGAAGGCCAAGGGGCAGGCTTCTTCGCTGTACCTGTTCAGTTACTACGCGGGGTCAAGCGTGGCGGGGACCGCGGGCGGGGTGGCGTGGCATTACGCGGGGTGGAACGGGATCGGGGTGTTTATCGGGAGTTTGCTGGTGGTGGCGTTGGGGGTTGCGTTGTACCTCAGCAAACTGCCACCAAAAGTGGCGTAGACACAGAACCCTGTGGGAGCTGGCTTGCCAGCGATTTGGCCCGGCCTGACAACCTCTTTGTCATTGCCGACCTCATCGCTGGCAAGCCAGCTCCCACAGGTGGTGTGCAAGCCTTGAGGGTGGGGATCAGTTCACGATCTCGACGATATCCACATCCACTTCCCGCGACATCAGGTGCTTCTCCACCTCACCGGTCAGTTTGACCCTGGTCTTGTCGTTGAACGCCACCGGCGGCAGGTCTTCGTTGTCGATCTCGACGGTGATGGTGCCGGTGTTGTCCTTGAACTCGTACTTGTCGTCGTTGTTGACCTTCTTGATCACGTAGCCGGTCAGTACCACCGGGGTGTCGTCAGCGGCATCGTTGGCTGCGGCCACGGTAGTGACGCTCTGCGCGCCCGGGCCGGTGTAGCCGGTGCCGGCCGCCAGGGCGGCGGTGCTGAACAGAGGGGCGAGGATAAGGGCGAGATAGCGGGTTTTCATGGTGCTGATTCCTTGGCAGGTTTTGATGGAATCAGAGTACCGGGGCAGGCTGAATTGAAGCTTAAACCTGGTATTTCTGTCAGTTGTGCCTGAATCGAAGCGCATGGCTTGATGATTTCTCCTTCACGAGGACATCGACATGCTCACACACGCCCTGCGCTATTTCTGCGTGCTGGTCGCGCTGTTCCTGCTTATCTCCTGCACCATCAGCCCCGATGACCCAGGGCGCAGCGTGGTCCTGCGCCTGCAGCAGCGCTTCGACGATACCCGGCCGGAGTGCGCCGATGGCAGCGCGGCGATCAACTGCAACGGCGTCATCATCCGCGCCATCCGTGATTCGTCCAACCCGGCGTTCTGGAACCCCAGTCCGGAGAATGTCGAGCGCAAGGGCGTGTCCTTTTCCTATCTCCGTAAGGATGTGGGCAATGAACGACTGGCGGGCGATGCCGGGTTGATCATGGCCCCGCTTGGGGAACCGAGCGGGCAGCCGCTCACGGTGAGGTGCGTATTTCCGCTGAATGCGGCGACTGACAGTCGTATCGAAAGTTGTGGCACGGAGCAGTTTCCGCTGCCTTGCCATCTCAGTGGGGTAGTGGATATTCCGAGCTGGCAGGCGCACTTTGCCGAGTACACAGGAACCAAAGCCTGCTACTTCGAGCCCACGGCGCGGTGGTTCCAGTTCAGTATCGACGTGCGCCAGCACTTCCCGCATCCAGTGCATCGTACCCTGTGGAATGAGGTGGTGATTGCACCGTGGCCGGAGAACATCCCCGACAAACTGCCTTTGGAGGCGCTGTATTACAGCGGCGAAGGCCTGGAAAGGGCAAGGCAGATGCAGGACAGCTTCATGGCCGCGACCGGGAAATTCATTCCCATCGTCAGGATCGATCTGACCAGGACGCCGGTGTTCTATTACGAGCCGAAGGATCAAAGGGTGCAGCCAAACTAACTGGCGACGCCTAAACCTGTGGGAGCTGGCTTGCCAGCGATTACGATGGTGGGCTCACTACCACAATCGCTGGCAAGCCAGCTCCCACAGGGGACCGGGTTGCCCTGTCAGCCGTGATACTGGGCTGAAAGCTCATGCACCGCGTTGATGAACACGCCTGCGTGTTCCGGATCGACTTCCGGGGTAATGCCGTGGCCCAGGTTGAACACATGGCCGCTGCCCTTGCCGTAGCTGGCGAGGATGCGCGCGACTTCGGCACGGATGGCTTCAGGCTTGGCGTAGAGCACGGTCGGGTCCATGTTGCCCTGCAGGGCGACCTTGTCACCGACACGGCGACGGGCATCACCGATCTCGCAGGTCCAGTCCAGGCCCAGCGCATCGGCACCGGCTTCGGCGATGCTTTCCAGCCACAGGCCGCCGTTCTTGGTGAAGAGGATCACCGGCACCTTGCGCCCTTCGTGCTCGCGGATCAGGCCGCTGACGATCTTGCGCATGTAGGCCAGGGAGAACTCCTGGTACGCCGCCGCCGAGAGGTTGCCGCCCCAGGTGTCGAAGATCTGCACGGCTTGCGCGCCAGCGAGGATCTGCCCGTTGAGGTAGCTGGTAACCGACTGCGCCAGCTTGTCCAGCAACAGGTGCATGGCCTGCGGGTTGTCGTAGAGCATGGCCTTGGTCTTGCGGAAGTCTTTCGACGAGCCGCCTTCGACCATGTAGGTGGCCAGGGTCCAGGGGCTGCCGGAGAAGCCGATCAGCGGTACACGGCCATTCAGTTCGCGACGGATGGTGCTGACCGCGTCCATGACGTAACCGAGGTCCTTCTGCGGATCAGGGATCGGCAGTGCCTCGATGTCGGCCAGGGTGCTGACCACTTTCTTGAAGCGCGGGCCTTCGCCAGTCTCGAAGTACAAGCCCTGGCCCATGGCGTCGGGGATGGTGAGGATGTCGGAGAAGAGGATCGCGGCGTCCAGCGGGTAGCGGTCCAGCGGCTGCAGGGTCACTTCGCAGGCAAATTGCGGGTTCATGCACAGGCTCATGAAATCCCCGGCCTTGGCGCGGCTGGCGCGGTACTCCGGGAGATAACGGCCGGCCTGGCGCATCATCCACACCGGGGTGACGTCTACAGGTTGCTTGAGCAGCGCACGGAGGAAACGATCATTCTTCAAGGCAGTCATGTCGGCATCCGGAAAAAAAGTGCGGGCATTTTCTCAGACGGGCAAAGAAAAGGCACGGTACTAACCGTGCCTTTTCTCTATCGGGTGCCGTGGGTCAATAGTTTTCTCTGTTGAGAAATCAGACGCCCAGGTAGTCCAGGATCCCTTCCGCCGCGTTGCGGCCTTCGAAGATCGCGGTCACCACCAGGTCGGAACCGCGGACCATGTCGCCACCGGCGAAGATCTTCGGGTTGCTGGTCTGGTGCTTGAACTTGCCTTGCTCCGGGGCGACGACGCGGCCCTGGCTGTCCGTCTGGATAGCGAACTGCTCGAACCATGGCGCCGGGCTCGGACGGAAACCGAAGGCGATGACCACGGCATCGGCCGGGATGATCTCTTCGGAGCCCGGGATCGGCTCGGGGCTGCGACGGCCACGGGCATCCGGTTCGCCGAGACGGGTCTCGACCACCTTCACCCCTTCGACCTTATCTTCACCGATGATGGCGATCGGCTGGCGGTTGTAGAGGAACTTCACGCCCTCTTCCTTGGCGTTCTTCACCTCTTTGCGCGAGCCCGGCATGTTCGCCTCGTCACGACGGTAGGCGCAGGTCACGGCCTTGGCGCCCTGGCGGATCGAGGTGCGGTTGCAGTCCATCGCGGTGTCGCCACCGCCCAGCACCACGACCTTCTTGCCCTTCATGTCGACGAAGTCTTCCGGCGACTTTTCGAAGCCCAGGTTGCGGTTGACGTTGGCGATCAGGAAGTCCAGGGCGTCGTGCACGCCTGGCAGGTCTTCACCGGGGAAACCGCCCTTCATGTAGGTGTAGGTGCCCATGCCCATGAATACGGCATCGTATTCGGCGAGCAGTTGCTCCATGGTCACGTCCTTGCCCACCTCGGTGTTGAGGCGGAACTCGATGCCCATGCCGCTGAAGACTTCGCGACGATTGCTCAGCACGGTCTTTTCCAGCTTGAACTCGGGGATGCCGAAGGTCAGCAGGCCACCGATTTCCGGGTTCTTGTCGAACACCACCGGGGTCACGCCACCGCGCACCAGGACGTCGGCACAGCCAAGGCCGGCAGGGCCGGCGCCGATGATGGCGACGCGCTTGCCGGTCGGCTTGACCTTGGACATGTCCGGACGCCAGCCCATGGCGAAGGCGGTGTCGGTGATGTACTTCTCCACCGAACCGATGGTCACGGCGCCGAAGCCGTCGTTCAGGGTGCAGGCGCCTTCGCAGAGGCGGTCCTGCGGGCATACGCGGCCGCAGACTTCCGGCAGGGTGTTGGTCTGGTGCGACAGCTCTGCTGCCGCGAGGATGTTGCCTTCGGAGACCAGCTTCAGCCAGTTGGGGATGAAGTTGTGGACCGGGCACTTCCATTCGCAGTACGGGTTGCCGCAACCCAGGCAACGGTGGGCCTGCTCGGCCGATTGCTGGGGCTTGAAGGGCTCGTAGATTTCCACGAACTCTTTCTTGCGCTGGCGCAGCAGCTTCTTCTTCGGATCCTTGCGCCCGACTTCGATGAACTGGAAGTCATTACTCAGACGTTCAGCCATTTTTCAAAACCTCTATACAGCAGCTGCAAGCTATAAGCTGCAAGCCGCAAGTCGATCACTAATGCCCGGCAAACCTCGTACTGCTTCACTTGCAGCTTGAGGCTTGCCACTTGCAGCTGCTTTATTGCGGGTTGGCCCGGGTGCTGGAGAGCAGGTTCTTCAGGTTCGCCGCCTTCGGCTTGACCAGCCAGAAGCGACGAACGTAGTCGTCCAGGTTTTCCCAGAGCTCGCGGCCCCATGCACTACCGGTTTCTTCGACGTACTCGGTCAGCACGCGGTGCAGATGGCTGCGGTAAGCCTCCATCGCCTCGCCGGTGATCCGCTGGATTTCCACCAGTTCATGGTTCAGCTTGTCGACAAAGCTGTTGTCCATGTCCAGCACGTAGGCGAAACCGCCGGTCATGCCAGAGCCGAAGTTGTAGCCGGTCTTGCCCAGGACGCAGACAAAACCACCGGTCATGTATTCGCAGCAGTGATCGCCAGTGCCTTCGACGATGGCGTGGGCACCGGAGTTGCGCACCGCGAAACGCTCGCCCGCGGTACCGGCGGCGAACAGCTTGCCGCCAGTGGCGCCGTACAGGCAGGTGTTACCGACAATGGCGCTGTCCTGGGTGGCAAACGGGCTGCCGGCTGGCGGCACGATGGTCAGCTTGCCACCGGTCATGCCCTTGCCGACGTAGTCGTTGGCGTCGCCTTCCAGGTGCATGTTCAGACCACCGGCGTTCCACACGCCGAAGCTCTGGCCAGCAGTGCCCTTGAAGCGGAAGGTGATCGGCGCCTTGGCCATGCCCTGGTTGCCGTGCAGGCGGGCGATTTCCCCGGAGATCCGTGCGCCGATGGAACGGTCGCAGTTGCAGATATCCAGCTCGAACTCGCCGCCGCTCTGGTCGCGAATGGCTGGCAGCGCCATCTCGACCATCTTCTCGGCCAGGGTGCCCTTGTCGAAGGGCGGGTTGCGGTCGACCTCGCAGAACTGCGGTTTGTCGGCCGGCACGTGGGCGCTGCCCAGCAGCGGGCTGAGGTCGAGGTGTTTCTGCTTCTCGGTTTCACCCGGGAGCATTTCCAGCAGGTCGGTACGCCCGATCAGCTCACCGAGGCTGCGCACGCCCAGCCTGGCCAGCCACTCACGGGTTTCCTCGGCGATATAGGTGAAGAAGTTCACCACCATTTCGACGGTACCGATGTAGTGGTCCTTGCGCAGCTTGTCGTTCTGGGTGGCTACGCCGGTGGCGCAGTTGTTCAGGTGGCAGATGCGCAGGTATTTGCAGCCCAGGGCGATCATCGGCGCGGTGCCGAAGCCGAAGCTTTCGGCGCCGAGGATGGCCGCCTTGATCACGTCGAGGCCGGTTTTCAGGCCACCGTCGGTCTGTACCCGGACCTTGCCGCGCAGGTCGTTGCCGCGCAGGGTCTGGTGGGTCTCGGCCAGGCCCAGTTCCCACGGGGCGCCGGCGTACTTGATCGAGGTCAGCGGCGAAGCACCGGTACCGCCGTCATAACCGGAGATGGTGATGAGGTCGGCATAGGCCTTGGCCACACCGGCGGCGATGGTGCCGACCCCGGCTTCCGCCACCAGCTTGACCGAAACCAGCGCCTGCGGGTTGACCTGCTTGAGGTCGAAGATCAGCTGCGAGAGGTCTTCGATCGAGTAGATGTCGTGGTGCGGCGGAGGCGAGATCAGGGTCACGCCCGGCACGGCATAGCGCAGCTTGGCGATCAGGCCGTTGACCTTGCCGCCTGGCAGCTGGCCGCCTTCGCCCGGCTTGGCACCCTGGGCCACCTTGATCTGCAGCACTTCGGCGTTGACCAGGTACTCGGGGGTGACGCCGAAACGCCCGGTGGCGACCTGCTTGATTTTCGAACTGCGGATAGTGCCGTAGCGCGATGGATCTTCGCCGCCCTCACCGGAGTTGGAGCGCGCGCCCAGGCGGTTCATCGCCTCGGCCAGGGCTTCGTGGGCTTCCGGCGAGAGTGCGCCGAGGGAGATACCGGCGGAGTCGAAGCGCTGCAGGATGGCTTCCAGCGGTTCGATCTCGCTGAGGTCCAGGGCCTGGTCGGCGGTCTTGACCTTGAGCAGGTCGCGGATCATCGACACCGGACGGTTGTCCACCAGCGCGGTGTATTCCTTGAACTTGGCGTAGTCGCCCTGCTGCACGGCAGCTTGCAGGGTGTTGACCACGTCAGGGTTGTAGGCGTGGTATTCGCCACCGTGGACGAACTTCAGCAGGCCGCCCTGCTGGATCGGCTTGCGCGCGCTCCAGGCTTCGGCAGCGAGCAGTTTCTGCTCGTTCTCGATGTCGACGAAGCGTGCGCCTTTCAGGCGGCTCGGAACGCCACGGAAGCTCAGGTTGACCACTTCCTCGGACAGGCCGACCGCTTCGAACAGTTGCGCGCCGCGGTACGAGCCAATGGTGGAGATGCCCATCTTCGACAGGATCTTCAGCAGGCCCTTGGAGATGCCCTTGCGGTAGTACTTGAAAACTTCGTCCAGGTCGCCCAGTACTTCGCCGGTGCGGATCAGGTCGGCCAGCACTTCATAGGCCAGGTACGGGTAGACGGCGGACGCACCGAAACCGAGCAGCACGGCGAAGTGATGCGGGTCACGGGCGGTCGCGGTTTCCACGAGGATGTTGCTGTCGCAGCGCAGGCCCTTTTCGGTCAGGCGGTGGTGTACCGCGCCGACGGCCAGGGAGGCGTGGGCCGGCAGCTTGCCCGGAGCGATATGACGGTCGCTCAGCACCAGCTGGGTCTTGCCCGCGCGCACGGCTTCCTCGGCCTGGTCGGCGATGCTCAGCACCGCGGCTTCCAGACCCAGGCTTTCGTCGTAGTTGAGGTCGATCACGTGACGCTCGAAGCCTTCGCGCTCGAGGTTCATCAGCGAACGCCACTTGGCTGGCGAGATCACCGGCGAGCTGAGGATCACCCGGGAAGCGTGCTCCGGGGATTCCTGGAAGATGTTGCGCTCGGCACCGAGGCAGATCTCCAGCGACATGACGATGGCTTCGCGCAGCGGGTCGATCGGCGGGTTGGTCACCTGGGCGAACTGCTGGCGGAAGTAGTCGTAGGTCGAACGCACGCGCTGCGACAGGATCGCCATCGGCGTGTCGTCGCCCATCGAGCCGACCGCTTCCTGGCCCTGCTCGCCGAGCGGACGCAGGACCTGGTCACGCTCTTCGAAGGTGACCTGGAACATCTTCATGTATTGCTTGAGCTGGTCGGCGTCGTAGCTGGCCACGCCCTGGTCGTCGCTGAGGTCGGCCTGGATGCGCAGGGCATTCTGGCGCAGCCAGCGCTTGTACGGGTGGCGCGACTTCAGGCGATCGTCGATGGCATTGGTATCGAGGATCTGCCCGGTCTCGGTGTCCACCGCGAAGATCTGCCCCGGGCCGACACGGCCCTTGGCGATCACGTCTTCCGGCTTGTAGTTCCACACGCCGATTTCCGAGGCCAGGGTGATGTAGCCATTCTTGGTGGTGACCCAGCGCGCCGGGCGCAGGCCGTTGCGGTCGAGCAGGCAGACCGCGTGGCGACCTTCGGTCATCACCACGCCGGCCGGGCCGTCCCACGGCTCCATGTGCATGGAGTTGTATTCGTAGAAGGCGCGCAGGTCGGCGTCCATGGTTTCGACGTTCTGCCACGCTGGCGGGATGATCATCCGCACGCCGCGGAACAGGTCGATGCCGCCGGTGACCATGAGTTCGAGCATGTTGTCCATCGAGGACGAGTCGGAACCCACGCGGTTGACCAGCGGGCCGAGCTCTTCCAGGTCCGGGATCAGTTCGTTGGCGAACTTGGTGCGACGGGCCTGGGCCCAGTTGCGGTTACCGGTGATGGTGTTGATCTCGCCGTTGTGGGCGAGGAAGCGGAACGGCTGCGCCAGCGGCCATTTCGGCAGGGTGTTGGTGGAGAAGCGCTGGTGGAACACGCAGATCGCGGTCTGCAGGCGCTCGTCACCCAGGTCCGGATAGAAGGCGGCGAGGTCCGCCGGCATCATCAGGCCCTTATAGATGATGGTCTTGTGCGAGAAGCTGCAGATGTAGTGGTCGCTGTCTTCGGCGTTGGCCACCGAGGAGCGACGACGGGCGCTGAACAGCTTGATGGCGAATTCCTGATCGCTCAGGCCTTCACCGCCGATGAACACCTGCTCGATCTGCGGCAGGCGCTCCAGGGCCAGGCGGCCGAGGACGCTGGTGTCGATCGGCACCTGGCGCCAGCCGACCAGTTGCAGGCCGGCGGCGAGGATTTCGCGATTCATGTTTTCGCGAGCGGCTTCGGCCTTGGCGGCGTTCTGGTTGAAGAACACCATGCCCACGGCGTACTGCTTGGGCAATTCAGTGCCGAAGGTCTCCTGGGCGATGGCGCGCAGGAACTGGTCGGGCTTCTGCATCAGCAGGCCGCAACCGTCACCGGTCTTGCCGTCGGCGTTGATCCCACCGCGGTGGGTCATGCAGGTCAGGGCTTCGATAGCCGTTTGCAAAAGGTGGTGGCTGGGTTCGCCCGTCATGTGGGCGATCAGACCGAATCCACAGTTGTCCTTGAATTCTTCGGGATGGTACAGACCTGTTTTCATAGACACTTTCTCACCAGGTTCGCCTCTCACAAAGGCAAATCTTTTTAATTCAACCACTTACCATCCACGCCGAACGGACGTCAGCTTTGCGGGGGGCAATACGGGTGCCATTGTTGCACGGCGACAGTGAATCCCACAAATTTGATGACGAATCATCGAAAATCCATGTCGCATTTTTGAATGTTTTTAAGCGAGCGCCGTGGTAACGGCTTGGCTTGAGTCTGAAGCGTTTCAGCCTGGACTGCAAGAAGGGCTTGTGGCCGGCAGTCTGGGACAGAAAAGCCTGCCGTGCATATGCACAGCAGGCTGCCTGTGGAATCAGAGGTTGATCAGGCGGCGGGGGTAGGTGCCGCCCGGATCAGGCTATTAATTAGCGCGTCGCAGCGAGCTCTTGTTGGACGCTTGCGACAGTGCGAGGCCAAGGTTTACCAGCCTGGACCTTGGCTGGCAAGGCTTTGATGGCATTCAGTGCTGCATCACGGCTGGAGAAGCTGCCATAGGTGATGACATACAGCGGCTTGCCCTGCAGGTTTTTCTTGAAGTAGCGATAGTCGCCACCCTGGGCTTTCACGTAGGCCTGGGCGGTGGCTTCCGAACTGGTGCCGAGGATCTGCACTACGTAGTTGCCCGGGGCCTGGGAACCGTACCAGCCACTGCCAGCGCCGCCGGCTGCCGGTTTGGCTGCCGGTTTTTCCGCTGGCTTGACTGCCGGAGCGGCAGGTTTGGCGACAGCGACCTCGGCAGGCTTCGCGGCAGGTGCAACCGGCTTGGTCGAAGACGGCACAGCGGTTTGATGACTCGGTGCAACCGGCTGGGCGGAAGCGAGGGTCTGCGACTGGACTGGCTGGGCCGGCGTCGGTGCAGGACCTGCGACAGCGCCCTCGGGCGGCGCGATGGTGGTCACGGTTGGCGGCTGCAGCGCGGTATTGCCGGCCGGACCACCTTCTTCACCCTCGTTCATGCCGGTGGATTCCGCCAGCGGACCGCGCATCACCGGCTGGGACTGACCCACCAGTGGCAGCGGCATCGGCTGCGACGAGCCGGCGAATTCGATCGCCGGGCCGCCATTGTTGTTCGGTTGGGCGTTGCTTGGCTGGCCCTGGCCCAGCGGCAGTTGCGCCTGCTCGGCAGGTGCGCTGGTCTTGGGCTGGTCGCCTTTCTTCGGCATCAGCACGGCAGCGCCGACGGCGACGAGTACCACGGCAGACAGTGCCAGCACATGTTTCTTCGGCATAGTGAACCCCACTGATGGTCGCTTCGCCGTCGAGCGGCTGGCGATCATGGCTTCGATCAAGGTATCGCGGGCGACCTGGTTGATGTTCCCGGGCCAGCCTTCGGAGTTTTGCTGGATATCGGCGATCTGCTCGGCCGTGAACACCTCGATGCCGCGACCTGCGCCTTCCAGACGCTGCTCCAGGTATTCCCGGGTCTCGTCTTCGCTGTAGGGCTGCAACTCGATGACATGGAAGCGCTCCTCTTCGATCTCCAGCGCATCCAGGCTGGTGATCAGCGAAGGCTCGCCGAACAGGAACACGTGGGGACGACCCTCAGCGGTGCCCGCCGCCAGTTCCAGCAACGCTTGGAGCGCCGATTCGCCAAGTTGTTCCGCATCGTCCACCAGCAAGTAGACTTCCTGGCCGGTCAGGCCAAGCTGCACGACCTGGGACAGGATCGGCTGGACCTCGGCCGTGGCCACGTTCAACGACTGCGCCACCTGGGCCAGCACGCTCGCCGCATCGCTGGCGCCACGAGCGGAAATCACCACGCTCTGCACCGACTGCTTGTTGGTGCTGGCGACCAGGGCCTGGCGCAGCAGGGTCTTGCCGCTGCCCTGCGGGCCGGTCACCACCAGCAACAGCTGGCTGTAGCGGGCGAGGTGGTGCAGTTGCCCCAGTACCGGCTTGCGCTGGGCGGGGAAGAACTTGAACCCCGGAACGCGCGCGGCGAAGGGGTCGTGGTTCAGCTGGTAGTGGCCGAGAAAGGCCTCGTCGGCATGCAAACTAGTCATCGGGCTCTCATCGACCTCAAAGCTGGGCCACGATGGCAGGGTAGTCCGCTGCCAGCGTGGCCTGAAGAATCTCTTGCGGGTAGTCATCCGTGACCACGGCCTCGCCCAGCTTGCTCAGCAGGACCAGGCGCAGACGACCATCGAGTACTTTCTTGTCCACCGACATGTGCTGCATGAACTGCGCCGGGGTCATGTCCTGTGGTGGCACCACCGGCAGGCCGGCACGCTGCATCAGGCGAATGCCGCGGTCGCGGTCCTGCTGGCTGATCCAGCCCAGGCGCATGGACATTTCCAGGGCCATGACCGTACCGGCCGCCACCGCTTCGCCGTGAAGCCACACACCATAGCCCATCTGGGTTTCGATCGCGTGGCCGAAGGTGTGGCCAAGGTTCAGCGTAGCGCGCACCCCGGACTCGCGTTCGTCAGCGCCGACCACGGCAGCCTTGGCCGCGCAGGAGCGACGGATGGCTTCGGTCAGCGCTGCGCCATCGAGGTTGCGCAGGGCATCGACGTTGTCTTCCAGCCAGCCGAGGAACGGCTCGTCGCAGATCAGGCCGTACTTGATCACTTCAGCCAGGCCCGCGGACAGCTCGCGCGGCGGCAGGGTGCGCAGGCTGGCGGTATCGATCAGCACCGCGTTGGGCTGATAGA
Organism: Pseudomonas putida; assembly: GCF_001941965.1. Taxonomy (GTDB): domain Bacteria; phylum Pseudomonadota; class Gammaproteobacteria; order Pseudomonadales; family Pseudomonadaceae; genus Aquipseudomonas; species Aquipseudomonas putida_L. The sequence continues at coordinate 112,650 of NZ_MKZO01000009.1, forward strand.
AGGCGCCGACCATGTTCTTGCCCAGCGGGTGGTTGATGCCGGTCTTGCCGCCCACCGAGGAATCGACCTGGGACAGCAGGGTGGTCGGCACCTGGATGAAGTCGACACCGCGCTGGTAGCAAGCGGCGGCAAAGCCGGCCATATCGCCGATTACCCCGCCGCCGAGGGCGACGACCGTGGTACGGCGATCATGCCGTGCAGTGAGCAGGGCATCGAAGATCAGTTGCAGGGTTTCCCAGTTCTTGTGGGACTCGCCGTCCGGCAGGACCACCGGCAGCACCTTGTAGGCCCCCAGGGTCTGGCTGAGGCGCTCCAGATACAGCGGCGCGACGGTCTCGTTGGAAACGATGGCGACCTGCCGGCCGGCAATATGCGGCGCCAGCAGTTCAGGTTGGTCCAGCAGCCCTTCACCGATGTAGATCGGGTAGCTGCGTTCGCCCAGGTCGACCTTAAGTGTCTGCATGTATCCCCACAAAGAACGAAGACGCGGACTGGAAGTCCCGGTCCGCGTGATAACAAAGTGCCCTGTCAGAGCATGACTGGTCGCCGAGGATAATCATGCGTCAGCGGGGCGGCAACTTCTGCAAGCGTTCGAGAATATCCAGCACCACCATGCGTGGTGGCCGTTCGTCGGTTTCCACCACCAGGTCGGCGATCTCCCGGTACAGCGGATCACGCAGCGCCAGCAGGTTGCGCAGGGTTTCCTCGGGATTGGCAGTGCGCAGCAAGGGGCGATTGCGGTCACGGGCGGTACGCCCGACCTGCTGTTCCACCGAAGCATGCAGGTAGATGACGCGGCCGCCATCATGCAGCGCCTTGCGGTTGGCATCGCGCATCACCGCGCCACCACCGGTGGCCAGGACCACGCCGTCGGCCGCGCACAGCTCGGCGATCATGGCCTGCTCGCGATCGCGAAAGCCCGGCTCGCCTTCCTTGTCGAAGATCCACGGGATATTGGCACCCGTGCGCAATTCAATTTCCTTGTCGGAATCCTTGAAAGGCAGGCGCAGTTCTTTGGCAAGCAGGCGGCCGATGGTGCTTTTGCCAGCACCCATCGGCCCAACAAGTATCAAATTTCGCACAGAATCAATGACTCACAGCAATCGCCTGGTCATTCATGATACGCGGAGTCAGGAAGACCAACAGCTCGGATTTTCTTTCTTGGACGGTGGAGCGACGAAACAGCCGCCCAACATACGGCACATCGCCGAAAAATGGCACCTTATCCACCACATTGTTTTTGCTGGTGGAGTAAACGCCGCCAATCACGATGGTCTGACCGTCGCCCACGCGAACCCGGGCGTTGACCTCGTTCTTGCGGATCGGCGGTACGGTGCCCTGGAGGTTGAGGTAGTCCGGCTCGTCCTTGGTCACCTTGACCTGCATGCTCACCTCGCCACCGGGCATGATCTGCGGAGTGACCTCCAGCGACAGCGAGGCCTCGCGGAAGGTGATGGATGTGGTGCCGTTGGCCCCCGACTCCTGGTACGGCACCTCGGAGCCCTTGAGGGTCCGCGCGGTTTCCTTGTCGGCGGTGAGCACCTTGGGCTGGGAGATGATCTCGCCGTTGCCGGACTTCTCCATGGCACTCAGTTCCAGGTCGAGCAGGCCGCTGTCGCCGATCAGGCCGAAACCGATTCCTGACGTTGCACGCTCGATCCCCAGGTCGACGAAGGTCAATGAGCCCGCCTCGCCAATCCCCGGAATGACGCGGCCACCCGCAGAACCGCCCCAACGCACGCCCAGGCCATGCTCGTAATCGACATTGGCCTCGACGATACGAGCCTCGATCAGCACTTGGCGTACCGGCACGTCCAGTTGCCCGAGCAAGCGGCGCAAGGTGTCGAGACGCTGCGGTTGCTGGCTGGTGATCAGGGTATTGGTGCGCTCGTCGACGCTGATCGGGCCCCAGGGGTCCTCCTCCGGACCAGCGTCGAGCAGTGGCACGAGCAAGCTGGCAAGGTCCGCGGCCCGGGCATGGCTGACCTGCAGCAGTGCCTGCTCCCTGGGCCCGTAGGCCGGGCGCCCGGTGTTCTCCAGCTCCCCGAGCGGCGCCACCAGCAGGACATTACCCTCCAGGCGCTTGCCCAGCCCCTTGCTGCGCAACACCGTATCCAGCGCCTGATCCCAGGGCACCTCGTGCAAGCGCAGGGTGATATTGCCGCTCACCTCGTCGCTGACCACCAGGTTGACCCCGACGAAGTCCGCCAGCACCTGCAACACGGCGCGGACCTCGACATCCTGGAAGTTCAGCGACAGTGGCTTGCCGGGGTCGGCCATGGCCACGGGTGATAACAGCATCAGGTACAACAGCCATGATCTGAACGTCCTGTTCATATTCTTCCTCCAATCAAACACCATGACGCTCCTACAGAGCCAAGCGCCATCAGCTTTTGGAAAGCATCAGCACCCGCGCTATCCCCGTCGCGACGCCCTGCAGCTCCACCTGCCCCTCCTCTATTGCCACCACCTGCCCGCTGCCGATGCGGTCGCCTTCGCGCAGCAGATAAACCTCCGCCCCAAGACGAACCAGCGCCGCCTGCCCCTTCGGGTCCCGCAGATAACCCACCATCCGCGCCTGATCCAGGGACACTTCAGCCACGTTCGAGGCAAACGGCTCGAACGGGTTGTGCACCTGCGAAGAGGGCGCCACGGCCGTTACCGCAACCGCACCCGACTGAAGCGCCCGGTAAGCCTGCAGCCGCAACCCCAAGCGCAGTACCCCGGGCGAGGCCTCGTCCGTCGCGACCAGGTGCAACTCATGCAAGGTCACCAGCTTTTCCAAGCCACCCAGCCCCGCGAGAAAGCGCTTCAAGGCCCGGTACTCACCCGCCACCTGCACCTTGATCGGCAGCTCCACATGATGCTGCCGCGATTCAGGCTCCAGCACCGAGACCTGCTCGAACGACAATCCCGCCCCCAACTGACCAAGACTCTGCAACAGGCTCGCCAGTCCATCCTCGTCGAACAGCTCGCCCTGCCGGCGCAGCAGATCGGCCTCCAGCCGTGCGAGATGCGCCTGGTGAACCGCCTGCGAATCCACCTGGGCCGAACGCTCCTGCCATTGCCGTTGCAGTTCGTCATGCCGGCCCTCCTCCACGGCGATCGAACCAAGCACCTCGCGACAGTGCAAGCCGAAGACCAGCCCCGGCACCAGCAAAAAGCACGCGCCCAGCAGCATGACCTTCGCCCACCAGGGCCAGCGCAGCAGCGCACGCCAGTCCAGGGCCGCATCGAGCAGCGCAAGGCTCATGACGACTCCAGGCTGACCAGAAGCCGAAAGCGCTCGCCCGTCGGAGAAGAAACCAGTTCCTGCAGATCCGCCGCCCCCAGGCCAGGTGACTGCCCGAGGTTGCGCAGCAACTGTGCGACATCACTGCCGCTGCGAGCCAGACCGGACAAGCGCAACTCGCCTTCGCTCAGTTGCAGCTCGCTCAGGCGAGCGCCCGGCGGGACGATGTCCATCAAGCGAAAAAGCAGGTCACCACCAACGCCTTGCTGCCGCACCATCCCCTGCAGCTCCGTCCATTGCGCCTGCAGGACCTCGCCCCGCTCACGAAGCAGAGCAACCTGCGCAAGCCCCTCGCTCAGCCCGGCAATGCGCTCACTCAGCCGGGCATTAGCCTCCAGCTGGCGCTCCAGGCGCTGACTGACCAATGCAACCCCCAGCAGCGACAGCAGTGTCCCCGCCAGCAGACTGGCGAGCAGCAGCCCCTGCCAGCGGCGGATCGCCCGCTGCCGACGCCATTCCCGCCACGGCAGCAGGTTGATCCCGGCCATCAGTTGTAGCCCCGCAGGGCCAGGCCATAGGCGACCCCCAGCAACGGTGCGGCCTGCTCCAGCACATCGTCATCACGCTGCGGCAACAGCAGCCCCGCCAATGGATCGAAGGTCCGGGTGGTAATCCCCAGATGCCACTGCAACTGTTCGGCAAGCCCTTCCCAACCCGCTTGCGCACCCGCCAGCCAGAGCCGGTCCGGCATCGCGCCGGGCTCGCGCAACAGGCACAGGTCGACGAACTCCACCAGGCTTTCCAGGCGCGGCTCCATCGGCACACGACGCTCACTGAAGAGCAGCCCGCCATCCACGCGGAAACCATGAAACACCCAGGCATCCGCTTCCAGCAGCAGCACCGCCGACACCCCCGGCGCCTGGCGAGCCAGCACCCGCTGCCAGGCATGGCTGTCGATATCGACGATCCGTGCCCGCAGCCCCGCCAGGTCCATGACCCGCTCCAGGCTGTCCAGCCACTCCTGGCGACAGGCGGTGAAGGCCACGTTGAGCATCCCTGGCGTGCCGGGCACCACCCGGTAATCCAGCGCCGCCTCCTCCACCGAGAAGGGAATGAACTGCTCGGCCTCGTCGCGCAACCGCTCGTCGATTTCCTCGTCGTCCAGCCCCGATGGCATGGCCACCGCATGCTGGATGACCGCCGCAGAAGGCACTGCCAGCACCGCCTCGCGGACGCTGGTGCCGCTGCGTTGCCGGGCCCGGCCGATCGCCTCGGCCACCACCTCGTGGGCCACCACCCGGCCGTCCGCCAGGGCACCCGGCGGCAGCGGCTCGATCCCCCAGCCGCGCAAGGCCAGCCCGCGCGGGCGGCGCTCCAGTTGCAGCAATCTGACGGCGCCAGAGGCAATTTCTACCCCCAGCAGTGAACCGCTATCCCGAACTGTGCGTCCAAACATCCTGTTTTCCTCGTTCGATCCCTGAAAAAAGGCAGCAAGCCGCCGTCCTGGCGAGGGTGGCAACAGCGCCACCTTGACACCCGGTGCAAATCACGCGTGGAAGTGAAAATTGCTTATAATGCGCAGCGTTTTCCGGCCCGCCGGGCCCTGCGCTCAATCCAAAACTCCAACTGGACACCCCAAAGCCTTGATACGCCTGCTGAAGTTCTTCTGGTGGTCTTTCGTCGCAGTCATTTGCGCAGCCGTCCTCGGGCTGAGCGGCGCGTTTCTGTATCTTAGTCCCAGCCTCCCGTCGGTCGAGGCGCTGCGAAGCATCCAGTTGCAGATACCCCTGAGGGTCTACAGCAGTGACGGCAAGCTGATCGCCGAGTTCGGCGAAATGCGGCGGTCTCCAATCCGTTTTGCGGATATTCCCCCACACTTCATTCAGGCATTGCTGTCAGCCGAGGACGACAATTTCCTCAATCACTACGGCGTCGACCCGAGCAGCCTGATGCGCGCGGCCACTCAACTGCTCAAGTCCGGGCATATCCAGACCGGCGGCAGCACCATCACCATGCAGGTGGCGAAGAACTTCTTCCTGACCAGCGAGCGCAGCTTCTCGCGCAAGACCAACGAGATCCTCCTCGCCTTGCAGATCGAGCGCGAACTGACCAAGGACGAGATCCTCGAGCTGTACGTCAACAAGATCTACCTGGGTAACCGCGCCTACGGCATCGAAGCGGCGGCGCAGGTGTACTACGGCAAGTCGATCCGCGACATCAGCCTGGCGCAGATGGCCATGATCGCCGGCCTGCCCAAGGCGCCGTCGCGCTTCAACCCGCTGGCCAACCCGGCCCGGGCCAAGGAGCGTCGCGACTGGATCCTCGGGCGCATGTACAAGCTGGGCAAGATCGACGAGGCCAGCTACCAGGCCGCCCTCGCCGAGCCGCTGAACGCCAGCTACCACGTGCCGACGCCGGAAGTGAATGCGCCGTACATCGCCGAGATGGCCCGCGCCGAGATGGTCGGCCGCTATGGCAGCGATGCCTACACCGAAGGCTTCCGCGTGACCACGACGGTGCCGAGCAACCTGCAGGAAATGGCCAACAAGGCCGTCCTCGACGGCCTTACCGAATACGACCAGCGCCACGGCTACCGCGGCCCTGAATCGCGCCTGCCGGGCAAGACCCGCGCCGCCTGGGCGCAGGAACTGGCCAAGCAGCGCACCCTCGGCGGCCTCGAGCCGGCGATCGTCACCCAGGTCGAGAAAACCGGCCTGCGCGTGCTGACCCGCAACGGTGAAGAGGCCACCGTGGCCTGGGACACCATGAAGTGGGCGCGTCCGTTCCTCAACACCAACAGCCAGGGCCGCGCGCCGCAACAGGCCGGTGATGTGGCCCAGGTCGGCGACCTGATCCGCGTTCGTCGCAAGGATGACGGCAGCCTGGCCTTCAGCCAGGTACCGGGCGCCCAAAGCGCACTGGTCACCCTGGACCCGAACAACGGCGCGATCCGCGCCCTGGTCGGTGGCTTCTCCTTCGAGCAGAGCAACTACAACCGCGCCACCCAGGCCAAGCGCCAGCCGGGCTCGAGCTTCAAGCCGTTCGTCTACAGCGCGGCGCTGGATAACGGCTACACCGCCGCCAGCCTGGTCAACGATGCACCGATCGTGTTCGTCGACGAGTACCTGGACAAGGTCTGGCGGCCGAAGAACGACACCAACACCTTCCTCGGCCCGATCCGCATGCGCGAGGCGCTGTACAAGTCGCGCAACCTGGTGTCGATCCGCCTGCTGCAGAGCATGGGCGTGGACAGCACCATCGACTACATCGCCAGGTTTGGCTTCAACAAGCAGGACCTGCCACGCAACCTGTCCCTGGCCCTGGGCACCGCGACCCTGACGCCGATGGAGATCGCCACCGGCTGGAGCGCCTTTGCCAACGGCGGCTACAAGATCAGCCCGTACCTGATCGAGCGTATCGAGAGCCGTAACGGCGAGACCCTGTTCACCGCCAACCCGGCGCGTACGCCGTCGGGTCACGAGGACCAGGGCGGGATCGCCGCGCCGCAGGTGCAGCCGATCACTACCGATACCCAGCAGACGGCCCCGGCCATGCCACAGGCGCCGGTGATTGCCGAGCAGATCATCGACGGCCGCACCAGCTACATCCTCACCAGCATGCTGGAGGACGTGATCAAGCGCGGTACCGGGCGCCGGGCCATGGCCCTGGGCCGCAACGACCTGGCAGGCAAGACCGGCACCACCAACGAGTCCAAGGACGCCTGGTTCTCCGGCTACAACGCCGACTACGTGACCACCGTCTGGACCGGCTTCGACCAGCCGGAGACCCTGGGCCGCCGTGAGTACGGCGGTACCGTGTCGCTGCCGACCTGGATGAACTTCATGGGCCAGGCCCTGAAGGACAAGCCGGAGCACCGCCTGCCGGAGCCGGAAGGCATCCTCAGCCTGCGCGTCGACCCGGTCAGTGGCCGTGCGGCGACGCCAAGCACGCCGAATGCTTACTTCGAGCTGTTCAAGGCCGAGGACACGCCGCCGTCGGTGAACGAGATGGGCAATGGTGCCGCGCCTGGCAGTCCGCTGCCGGCGGATGAGGCGGCGCCGATGGATCTGTTCTGATCCTGAGCCTTGCACCGGTGTTGCCGGCCTCATCGCCGGCAACGCCGGCTCCCACAGGGTTAGCGGTGCATGCGGCCCCTGTGGGAGCTGGCTTGCCAGCGATAGGGCCCTGAAGAACGACACAAATCCCCAGCCCAATAAAAAAGCCCCGGCTCTCACGAGCCGGGGCTTTTTGTTGTTACTTCAGCGGATCAACCGTTGAACACTTCGTCCACGCTGTTCAGCGGGTAGTGCTTCGGATACGGCAGGGTCGCTACGCCGGATTCGATGGCGGCCTTGGCCACGGCATCGGAAACGACGTTCAGCAGGCGTGGGTCCAGTGGCTTCGGAATGATGTAGCCACGGCCGAATTCCAGGGCCTGGACGTTGTACGCGTCGCAGACTTCCTTCGGCACTGGCAGCTTGGCCAGGTCCTTCAGGGCGTTGGCGGCAGCGATCTTCATCTCTTCGTTGATGCGCTTGGCGCGAACGTCCAGGGCACCACGGAAGATGAACGGGAAGCCAAGAACGTTGTTGACCTGGTTCGGGTAGTCGGAACGACCGGTAGCCATGATCACGTCGTCGCGGGTAGCGTGCGCCAGTTCCGGGGAGATTTCCGGATCCGGGTTGGAGCAGGCGAAGACGATCGGGTTGGCCGCCATCGACTTCAGGCCTTCAGCGCTCAGCAGGTTCGGGCCGGACAGACCGACGAACACGTCAGCGCCTTCCAGGGCATCGGCCAGGGTGCGCTTGTCGGTCGCGTGGGCGAAGACCGCCTTGTACTGGTTCAGGTCGTCACGGCCAGCGTGGATCACGCCGGTACGGTCGATCATGAAGATGTTTTCAACCTTGGCACCCATGCTCACCAGCAGTTTCATGCAGGAGATGGCGGCGGCGCCGGCGCCCAGGCAGACGATCTTGGCGTCGCCGAGGGTTTTGCCAGCGATTTCCAGGGCGTTGATCATGCCGGCAGCGGTCACGATCGCGGTGCCGTGCTGGTCATCGTGGAATACCGGGATGTCGCACTGTTCGATCAGGGCGCGCTCGATCTCGAAGCACTCAGGTGCCTTGATGTCTTCCAGGTTGATGCCACCGAAGGTGATGGAGATGCGCTTGACGGTGTCGATGAAGGCTTGCGGGCTTTCCGAGTCGACTTCGATGTCGAACACGTCGATGCCGGCGAAACGCTTGAACAGAACACCCTTGCCTTCCATGACCGGCTTCGAAGCCAGTGGGCCGAGGTTACCCAGACCAAGAATGGCGGTACCGTCGGAGATCACCGCGACCAGGTTGCCCTTGCCGGTGTATTGGTATGCCAGCTCAGGATCGCGGCCGATTTCACGCACGGGTTCGGCGACGCCAGGGCTGTAGGCCAGCGCCAGGTCGCGTGCGGTTGCGGTCGGTTTGGTGAGCTCGACGCTCAGTTTCCCCGGACGAGGCTGAGCATGATATTCGAGAGCGGCAGTTTTCAGATCTGACATGGTGGGCATTCCGCTTGTTTACTGTTCTGACGGACCGCCGAGGATACGCAAAGAGCAATGGGCCGACAAGACTGGCCGGTCACTTGTGTCAAGGCCTTTAACCTACGACTTTCAGCCAAGACCCGCGTAGTTCAAGGCTTTCAGTGTGTACAATCGGCATGAAAAAATGTTCACAATTTCTCAGCGATTGACCTTCTCCAGCATGCTCGCGTCGATCAGGACCGGCAACCAGCGTTGGTCGCCTGGTTTTGGGGCGGATCTGCGGGAACGATCCAGCACCGGGCCACGGCCGGCGGACGCCGACGAGCGGTAGCCGGCAAATCGCGCCCATAAAAAAAGCGCCCGCGAAGGGGCGCTTTCTTCAGCAACGTGGGTGACCCCACGCGCAGTCTTACTTCTTGGCGCCGAACATGCCGAAGCGGTCTGCGAACTTCTGTACGCGGCCGCCGGTGTCCAGGACTTTCTGCTTGCCGGTGTAGAACGGGTGGCACTCAGAGCAAACGTCGATCGGCAGTGGCTTGGCCAGAGTCGAACGGGTTTCGAATTTGTTGCCGCAGCTGCAAGTCACTGCAACCACTTCGTAAGTCGGATGAATATCTGCTTTCATGGTGCTTTCCTCGACTGCGTGCCGCCACCCAACACCATTGTTGAATACCGCACGTAATTAGGCGGCGAATAATACCAGAGGCTGCCGTCAGTGCAAGATGTCGCTCGCACCGACTGTCGTCTGCTAGGCTCGCCGGCACCTGGAACCTTCCCTACAGAGAAAACTGCGCGTGTCCGACGTCATCCTTCGCCTTGCCCTGCCTTCGCCCCTGCGCAGGCTGTTCGACTACAGGGCCACGGCGAGCATGGCCCGCCAGGCGCTGACCCCGGGCATGCGCGTGCGCGTGCCGTTCGGGCGCCGGGAGATGATCGGCATCCTCGTGGAAGTCGCCGAACACAGCGAGGTGCCCGCCGACAAGCTGAAACCGGCGATCGCCCTGCTCGACCCGGTGTCGCCGCTGCCCCCGGCGCTGTTCAAGCTGTGCCTGTGGACTGCCCAGTATTACCAGCACAGCCTCGGCGACACCCTGAGCTGGGCGCTGCCGGTGCTGCTGCGCCAGGGCGAGCCGGCCGAGGCGCGGCAAGAGCGTTTCTGGCAGGTGGCGCCGAATGCCCGCGCCGACGATCCGCGCATCGCCCGCGCGCCACGCCAGCGCGAAGCCCTGCACACCCTGGCGCAACATCCCCACGGTGTCGCCCATGGCCTGCTGAGCAAGCTCGGCCTGAGCAAGGACAGCCTCGACCTGCTGCTGGCCAAGGAGCTGGTCCAGGTGGAAGTCCGCCGCCATGCCCCGCAGGCACGCCACGAACACTGGCTGGCCCAGCCGGAACTGCCGCTGAACGACGAACAGCGCGCCGCCTTCCATGCCGTGCGCGCCGGTTTCGGGGCCTTCCACGCCTTCCTGCTGGCCGGCGTGACCGGCAGCGGCAAGACCGAGGTCTACCTGCAACTGATCCGCGAGACCCTCGAAGCCGGCAAGCAGGCGCTGATCCTGATCCCCGAGATCAACCTCGGCCCGCAGACCCTGGCGCGCTTCGAACAGCGCTTCAACGCGCGCATCGCCCTGCTGCACTCCGCCGTCAATGATCGCGAACGCCTCGACGCCTGGCTCGCCGCCCGTGATGGCGAGGCCGATATCATCATCGGCACCCGCTCGGCGCTGTTCACGCCGATGAAAAACCCGGGCCTGATCATCATCGACGAGGAGCACGACGGCTCCTATAAACAGCAGGAAGGCCTGCGTTACCACGCCCGCGACCTGGCCCTGGTGCGGGCACGGCAAGAGAACATCCCGATCCTGCTGGGCTCGGCCACGCCGTCCCTGGAAAGCCTGCACAACGCCCATTCCGGCCGCTACGGCCTGCTGCGCCTGAACCACCGCGCCGGCGGCGCCCAGGCCCCGCGCTTCCTGCGCCTGGACGTGAAGAGCCGGCCTCTGGACAGCGGCATCAGCGGCCCGATGCAGCAGGCCATCGGCCAGACCCTCGCCGCCGGCCAGCAGGTGCTGGTGTTCCTCAACCGCCGCGGCTTCGCCCCGACCCTGCTGTGCCACGATTGCGGCTGGCTGTCCGAGTGCCCGCGCTGCGATGCGCGGATGACCGTGCACCAGCGCTCCGGCGAGCTGCGCTGCCACCATTGCGGTTATGACGAGCGCGTGCCGCGCCAGTGCCCGCAGTGCAACCATGTCGACCTGCGCCCGGTCGGCGCCGGTACCGAGCGCGCCGAGGAACGCCTGAGCATCCTCTTCCCGGACTATCCGGTGCTGCGGGTCGATCGCGACAGCACCTCGCGCAAGGACGCGATGAACCAGCTGTTCGCCACCATCCAGCGCGGCCAGCCGTGCATCCTGGTGGGCACGCAGATGCTCGCCAAGGGGCATCACTTCCCGCGGGTGACCCTGGTGTCCATCCTCGACGCCGATGGCGGGCTGTTCTCCGGCGACTTCCGCGCCAGCGAGCGCATGGCGCAGTTGATCGTCCAGGTCGCCGGCCGCGCCGGACGGGCCGAGGAGCCGGGCAAGGTGATCATCCAGACCCACCTGGCCGACCATCCTTTATTGGTCCAGCTCACCGAGCAGGGCTATTTCGCCTTCGCCGAACAGGCCTTGAGCGAGCGCCGCGCCGCCGGCCTGCCGCCCTTCGCCCACCTCGCCCTGCTGCGCGCCGAAGCGCACAAGCCGGGGCAGGCGGAAAGTTTTCTCGACGAAGCCTGTTCCGCCGCCGAACGTTTGCTCGCCGAACAGGGTCTGCATGGCATCGAATTGCTCGGCCCGGTGCCGGCGCCGATGGAACGCCGCGCCGGGCGCTTCCGTGCCCAGCTACTCTTGCAGGCCAACGCCCGGGCGCCGTTGCACCGGCTGATCGCCGCCTGGCTGCTAGTGTTGGAGAGCCTGCCGAGCGGTCGCCAGGTGCGCTGGTCGATCGACGTGGACCCCGTGGACCTGTACTGACCCCGGCCCCAAAAGGTTGGCAACCCGTGCCCGGCAACGGATAATGCCCAGTTTTTCCACCTGCGCCTCGAAGCGCCACCGCGCTTGCGGTCGAAAGAGAATCCCATGAAAGACACCATTCGCCAGCTCATCCAGCAAGCCCTGACCCAACTCGCCGCCGAAGGCGTGCTGCCTGAAGGGCTGGCGCCGGCGATCCAGGTGGAGAACGCCCGGGACAAGACCCACGGTGATTTCGCCAGCAACATCGCCATGATGCTGGCCAAGCCGGCCGGCCTGAAGCCCCGTGACCTGGCCGAGAAGATCATTGCCGCGCTGCCGGCCGACCCGCAGGTGAGCAAGGTGGAGATCGCCGGCCCCGGCTTCCTCAACTTCTTCCAGAACACCCAGGCCCTGGCCTCGCGCCTGGACGCCGCCCTCGCCGACGCCAAGCTCGGCGTGCACAAGGCTGGCGCCGCGCAGAAGGTAGTGGTCGACCTGTCCGCGCCGAACCTGGCCAAGGAAATGCACGTCGGCCACCTGCGCTCGACCATCATCGGTGACGCCGTGGCGCGAGTCCTGGAATTCCTCGGCGACGACGTGATCCGCCAGAACCACGTCGGCGACTGGGGCACCCAGTTCGGCATGCTGATGGCCTACCTCCAGGAAAACCCGATCACCAGCGACGAGCTGTCGGACCTGGAAAACTTCTACCGTGCCGCGAAGAAGCGCTTCGACGAGTCCGAGGAATTCGCCGACCGCGCCCGTGGCCTGGTGGTCAAGCTGCAGGCCGGCGACGCCGAGTGCCTGGCGCTGTGGACCCGCTTCAAGGACATCTCCCTGTCCCACTGCCAGAAGACCTACGAACTGCTCAACGTCAAGCTGACCATGGCCGACGTCATGGGCGAGAGCGCCTACAACGACGACCTGGCCAACGTGGTCAGCGACCTCAAGGCCAAGGGCCTGCTGGTCGAGAGCAACGGCGCCCAGTGCGTGTTCCTCGAGGAATTCAAGAACGCCGAGGGCGAGCCGCTGCCGGTGATCGTGCAGAAGGCCGACGGCGGCTACCTCTACGCCACCACCGACCTGGCCGCCGTGCGCTACCGCAGCAACGTGCTGCACGCCGACCGCGCCCTGTACTTCGTCGACCAGCGCCAGGCCCTGCACTTCCAGCAGGTGTTCGAGGTGGCCCGCCGCGCCGGCTTCATCAGCCACCCGATGCAGACCGAGCACATGGGCTTCGGCACCATGAACGGCGCCGACGGCCGTCCGTTCAAGACCCGTGACGGCGGCACCGTGAAGCTGATCGACCTGCTCAACGAAGCCAAGGAACGCGCCTACACCCTGGTCAAGGAAAAGAACCCAGAACTGCCGGAAGATGAACTGCGCGCCATCGCCAAAGTGGTCGGCATAGACGCGGTGAAATACGCCGACCTGTCCAAGCACCGCACCAGCGACTACAGCTTCAATTTCGACCTGATGCTGAACTTCGAAGGCAACACCGCGCCTTACCTGCTCTACGCCTACACCCGCGTCGCCGGCGTGTTCCGCAAGCTGGGCAAGGACTTCAGCGAAGTCGACGGCCACATCGTGCTGCAGGCCCAGCAGGAGCAGGACCTGGCCGCGCGCCTGGCGCAGTTCGCCGAGATCCTCAACAACGTCGCCGAGAAAGGCACCCCGCACATCCTGTGCAGCTACCTGTACGACGTTGCCGGCCTGTTCTCCAGCTTCTACGAGAACTGCCCGATCCTCGCCGCGGAGACCCCGGAACAGCAGCAAAGCCGCCTGCGCCTGGCTGCCCTGACCGGCCGCACCCTGAAACAGGGCCTGGAACTGCTGGGCCTGGAAACCCTGGAGCGCATGTAAGTTGGCTGCCAAGAAAAAACCTGCTCCCAAGCGCGGCGCCAGCCGCAACCAGCCTGCGGCCAAGGCGCCGATCCCGGGCTGGATGTGGCTGGCCGCCGGCCTGACCATCGGCGCCTTCATCGTCTTCCTGATGAAGCTGGAACCGGGTCGGGATGATGTGAAGCGCGAGAAGCCGGAGCAGCAGAAGGCCGAGAAGATCGCCGAAGCCAACAAGACCCCGCCCAGCCCGCAGGCCCCCGTGAAGCCGAAGTACGACTTCTACACCCTGCTGCCGGAATCGGAAGTCATCGTGCCGCCGGAAGCCGTGCCGGAGAAAACCCCGCCGGTCCCGGCGCAGCCTCCGGTGACCCCGGCGGAAGCGGCGAAGATCGACACGGCCCGCGCCCAGGCCGCGCTCAACGGCGAGGTGCCGCCGCCCGCGCCACCGGTGATCAAGCCGGCAGCCACCACGCAGTTCTATCTGCAGGCCGGTTCGTTCCGCAAACAGGCGGACGCGGACAAGGTCCGGGCACAGATCATCCTGCTCGGGCAGTCGGTGCAGGTGGAATCCGGCACGGTGAAGGAAGAAACCTGGTACCGCGTGCTGGTCGGCCCGTTCAGCAACCGCGAACAGCTGACCGTGGCGCAAAAGCAACTGGCCGGCAGCGGCTTCAACAACCTGCTGTTGCAGCAACGCCAGACCCGGCAATGAAGCAGCCATAAGCTTCAAGCCGCAAGCTGCAAGCAATCGGCGCGCGCCGCACCTGCTGTTTCTTGCCGCTTAAAGCTCGCGGCTTGCAGCTCAAAAAGAAGGCCCTGATGCGAATCAGGGCCTTTTTGCTTAGTAGCGCTCTTGCGCGTTCTTCATCGAGATCTGCGTGTTCAGCGTCCAGAAGTCGTACAGCACGCCGATCAGGAACAGGCCGCCGGTGAACAGGTAGATCACCCCGGTGATCCACTTGCCCATGAACATCCGGTGCACACCGAACACGCCGAGGAAGGTCAGCAGCAGCCAGGTGACGCTGTAGTTGACCGGGCCGGCGTGGAAGCGCAGGTCGGCTTCGCGGTCCATCGCCGGGATCAGGAACAGGTCGATGATCCAGCCGATGCCCAGCAGGCCCAGGGTGAAGAACCAGATGGTGCCGGTGACCGGCTTGCCGTAATAAAAGCGATGCGCCCCCAGAAATCCGAAGATCCATAACAGGTAACCGATGACCTTGCTGTGGGTATCGGGGCGTCCTGCGTTTTGATAACCGTTCATTCATAGCCTCTGCGGGTTAGGAAAAAAATATCTAAAAATCGTGTGACTTTTTTGGAACTTACCGACGTGTGACAGTTCCGAGACGACCAGCGGATCAGAAATTGACCAAAAAGCTGTTATAAAGTTGCCCGCCAACACACACAAGAGCCTTGCCTAATGCGTCTATTTTTCAAGACATGGCTGACTATTTGCCTATTATTGCCCCTGGCCGCCCACGCCACCAACCGTGAGCAACGTCTTCCCAACGGCTTTGTCGGTTACACCGCCAGTTCCACGGCGGTTCGCTCGAACAAGAGCAGTATCAACAAGTCCCGTTCCAACCATCGCATCAGCAACGCCGCCGCCAAGCAGGTGGTCGCACAGATGCCCGCCAGCCAGAGCAGCGATGTGCTCAGCCGCGCCGTCAACCAGCTGGGCACACCCTATCGCTGGGGCGGCAGCACGCCGGGCAAGGGTTTTGACTGCAGCGGGCTGGTGAAATACGCGTTCAACGATATCGATGAAGTCGACCTGCCGCGCACCTCCAGCGCCATGGCCAGTGGCGACCACGGGGTGAAAGTGGATCGCAAGGACCTCAAGCCCGGGGACCTGCTGTTCTTCAATATCCGTAGCCGCCGGGTCAACCATGTGGCGATCTACCTCGGTAACGACCGCTTCATTCATGCCCCGCGTACCGGCAAGAATGTGACCATCGATACGCTGAACAAGCCTTACTGGCAGAAGCATTACGTGGTCGCCAAGCGCGTGCTGCCGCAACAGCAACAGCAGCTTCGCCTGGCCAAGCGCTGATCCAGAATTTTTATTGAGGCTGATGGCCCTATCGCTGGCAAGCCAGCTCCCACAGGTTCGGTGCATGCAGTACCTGTGAGAGCTGGCTTGCCAGCGATAGGGCCATCAGCAGCACCCCGCCACCCGGCCTAGTGCCATAAAGCCCCGACAAGCGGGTAGAATGCCCCGGACCCAGAAGCCGCCGGCATCGAACCCATGTCCACCCTCGCAGACAACCTCTCCACCCTCGCCGCCCGCATCCAGGCCGCCGCCACGGCTGCCGGGCGCAATCCGGCGGACATCCAGCTGCTGGCCGTGAGCAAGACCAAGCCCGCCAGCGCCGTACGCGAAGCCTTCGCCGCCGGCGTGCGCGATGTCGGCGAGAACTATCTCCAGGAAGCCCTGGGCAAACAGACGGAATTGACCGACCTGCCCTTGACCTGGCACTTCATCGGCCCCATTCAGTCGAACAAGACTCGCGCCATTGCCAAGCACTTCGACTGGGTACATTCGGTGGATCGACTGAAAATCGCACAACGCCTTTCCGAACAGCGCCCGGACCATCTGGCGCCGCTGAACCTGTGCCTGCAGGTCAACGTCAGCGGCGAGGCCAGCAAGTCCGGCTGCACCCCGGAAGAGCTGCCAGCCCTGGCCCAGGCCATCGCCGCCCTGCCGAAGGTGCGCCTGCGCGGCCTGATGGCGATCCCCGAGCCCACCGACGATCGCGCCGCCCAGGATGCCGCCTTCGCTCGCGTTCGCGAGCTGCAGGACAGCCTGGGCCTCGGCCTCGACACCCTCTCCATGGGCATGAGCCACGACCTGGAAAGCGCCATCGCCCAGGGCGCGACCTGGGTCCGCATCGGCACCGCGCTGTTCGGCGCCCGCGACTACGGCCAGGCCTGACCCATGCTTTTTCCCTTACACCCTCTCAAGGACCTGACATGAGCAAGACTCGTATTGCCTTTATCGGCGCCGGCAACATGGCCGCCAGCCTGATCGGCGGCCTGCGCGCCCAGGGCCTGGAAGCCGCGCAGATCCGCGCCAGCGACCCGGGCGCCGAGCAACGGGCGAAGATCCATGCCGAACACGGCATCGACCTGTTCGAAAGCAACGCCGAGGCCATCGAAGGCGCCGACGTGGTGGTGCTGTCGGTCAAGCCGCAGGCGATGAAAGCCGTATGCGAAGCCCTCAAGCCGAACCTCAAGCCCGGGCAACTGGTGGTGTCCATCGCCGCCGGCATCACCTGCGCCAGCATGAACGCCTGGCTCGGCGCCCAGCCGATCGTGCGCTGCATGCCCAACACCCCGGCCCTGTTGCGCCAGGGCGTCAGCGGCCTGTACGCCACCGCCGAAGTCAGCGCCGAACAGCGCCAGCAGGCCGAGCAACTGCTGTCGGCCGTGGGCATCGCCCTGTGGCTCGACAGCGAAGCCCAGCTGGACGCGGTCACCGCCGTCTCCGGCAGCGGTCCGGCCTACTTCTTCCTGCTGATCGAGGCCATGACTGCGGCCGGCGAGAAGCTGGGCCTGTCCCGCGAGGTCGCCTCCAAGCTGACCCTGCAAACCGCCCTCGGCGCCGCCCATATGGCCGTATCCAGCGATGTCGACGCTGCCGAGCTGCGGCGCCGCGTGACCTCGCCGAACGGTACCACCGAGGCGGCGATCCAATCCTTCCAGGCTGACGGTTTCGAGGCCCTGGTTCAAAAAGCACTGGGCGCCGCCGCGCACCGCTCGGCCGAAATGGCCGAACAACTGGGCAAATAAGGAGCCTTACATGATCGGATTGAGTTCTGCCGCCGTCTTCATCCTGCAGACCCTGGGCAGCCTGTACCTGCTGGTGATCATGCTGCGCTTCATCCTGCAGCTGGTCCGTGCCGACTTCTACAACCCGCTGAGCCAGTTCGCCGTGCGCGCCACCCAGCCGCTGCTCAAGCCGATGCGCCGGATCATCCCGAGCGTGTTCGGCCTGGACATGTCTTCGCTGGTGCTGGCGATCATCGTGCAGATGCTGCTGATGGGCGTGATCCTGGTGCTGCTCTACGGCACCGCCGGCAACCCGCTGAGCCTGCTGATCTGGTCGCTGATCGGCCTGGCTGCGCTGTTCCTCAACATCTTCTTCTATGCGCTGATCATCAGCGTGATCCTCTCCTGGGTCGCGCCGGGCAGTCATAACCCGGGTGCCCAGCTGATCAACCAGATCTGCGACCCGTTCCTCGCGCCGTTCCGCCGTATCCTGCCGAACCTGGGCGGCCTGGATATCTCGCCGATCCTGGCGTTCATGGCGCTGAAGCTGATCGACATGCTGGTGATCAACAACCTGGCGCTGATGACCGGGATGCCGGAAGTGCTGCGTCGCTTGATCTGATTTCACCGTTGTTGCTGATGGCCTCATCGCTGGCAAGCCAGCTCCCACAAGGTCCGCGTCGAGCACAAATCTTGTGACTGACCCAAAACCCTGTGGGAGCCGGCTTGCCGGCGATGAGGCCCTCAGTGACAGGACAATTTCTGCAGCACTGCACGCGGTCCCTGTGGGAGCTGGCTTGCCAGCGATGGGCTCACCACGATTCACCTTGGCACATTGCTTGCCGCTCCCCCCGGTGGTCTTTAGACTGACGCGTCATTCACGCGTGAGCAGGGTCGATGTCCACTGTCCTTCCCGAAGATTCCGTCGGTCTGGTTACACCGCAAATTGCCCGGTTCGATGAACCGCTGGCCCTCGCCTGTGGCCGTTCGCTGGCCACCTACGAGCTGATCTACGAAACCTACGGCACGCTCAACAGCACTGCCAGCAACGCCGTGCTCATTTGCCACGCGCTCTCCGGCCATCATCACGCCGCCGGCTACCACAAGGCCGAAGACCGCAAGCCGGGCTGGTGGGACAGCTGCATCGGCCCGGGCAAGCCGATCGATACCAACCGCTTCTTCGTGGTCAGCCTGAACAACCTCGGCGGCTGCAACGGCAGCACCGGCCCGAGCAGCGTCAACCCAGCCACCGGCAAGCCCTACGGCGCGGATTTCCCGGTACTGACCGTGGAAGACTGGGTGCACAGCCAGGCGCGCCTGGCCGATCGCCTGGGCATCCAGCAATGGGCCGCCATCGTCGGCGGCAGCCTCGGCGGCATGCAGGCCCTGCAATGGACCATCACCTACCCGGATCGCGTGCGCCACTGCGTGGACATCGCCTCGGCACCCCGCCTGTCGGCGCAGAACATCGCCTTCAACGAAGTCGCCCGCCAGGCCATCCTCACCGACCCGGAGTTCCATGGCGGCTCGTTCCAGGACCAGGGCGTGATCCCCAAGCGCGGGCTGATGCTGGCGCGCATGGTCGGGCACATCACCTACCTGTCCGACGACTCCATGGGCGAGAAATTCGGCCGCGAGCTGAAGAGCGACAAGCTCAACTACGACTTCCACAGCGTCGAGTTCCAGGTGGAAAGCTACCTGCGCTACCAGGGCGAGGAGTTCTCCGGGCGTTTCGACGCCAACACCTACCTGCTGATGACCAAGGCGCTGGACTACTTCGACCCGGCTGCCCGCCACGGCGGCGACCTGGCGGCGAGCCTGGCCCACGTGACCGCGGACTACTGCGTGATGTCCTTCACCACCGACTGGCGCTTCTCCCCGGCCCGCTCGCGGGAAATCGTCGATGCGCTGATCGCCGCGCGCAAGAACGTCTGCTACCTGGAGATCGACTCGCCGTACGGCCACGACGCCTTCCTGATCCCGACCCAGCGCTACATCCAGGGCTTCACCAACTACATGAAACGCATTGCCTGCTGAGGACCCCATGAGAGCCGATTTGGAAATCATCCAGGACTGGATCCCCGCCGGCAGCCGCGTCCTCGACCTGGGGTGCGGTAACGGCGAGCTGCTGGCGTCGCTGCGCGATACCAAGCAGGTCACCGGCTATGGCCTGGAGATCGACGCCGACAACATCGCCGAGTGCGTGGCCAAGGGCGTCAACGTCATCGAGCAGGACCTCGACAAGGGCCTGGGCAACTTCGCCAGCAACAGCTTCGACGTGGTGGTCATGACCCAGGCCCTGCAGGCCGTGGAGTACCCGGACCGCATTCTCGACGAGATGCTGCGGGTCGGTCGCCAGTGCATCATCACCTTCCCCAACTTCGGTCACTGGCGCTGCCGCTGGTACCTGGCGACCAAGGGTCGCATGCCGGTGTCGGACTTCATGCCGTATACCTGGTACAACACGCCGAACATCCACTTCTGCACCTTCGAGGACTTCGAGGCCCTGTGCAGCGAACGCCGCGCCCAGGTGCTGAACCGCCTGGCGGTGGACAATCGTCACCGCAACGGCTGGGGTGGTCGCCTGTGGCCTAATCTTCTAGGTGAGATCGGTATCTATCGTGTCAGCAGCCCCGGCCTGCAGGAGCACAAGGTCGCGGTATAACCGTCGTTGAAATCGGAGGATAGGATCATGCGTCGTCTAGCCCTGTTGTTGATCAGCCTGTGCCTGGCCGTGCCGGCACTGGCGGCCGATGCCGCGAAACCGGAGCGCAAGGAAGTCTTCGGTGACGTGACCGTGCATTACAGCGTGTTCAACTCCACCTTTGTGCAACCCGCCACGGCCCAGGCCGCCGGGCTGATCCGCAGCAAGAACCAGGGCGTGATCAACGTCACCGTGCTCAAGGGCGGCAAGCCTGCGGTGGCCAACGTCAGCGGCAGCGTCAGCGACCTGACCAGCCGCAAGAGCGCCCTGACCTTCAAGCAGGTCACCGACCAGGGCGCCATCTACTACCTGGCGCAGTTCCCGATCGAACAGGAAGAAAGCCGCACCTTCGCGATCAAGGTCGGCTCCGGTGACACCAGCAACGACTTCAGCTTCACTCAAACCGTATTCCCGGGCGAATGATGAAAATCCAGCAACTCGTATTGGCCAGCCACAACGTCGGCAAACTCAAAGAACTGCAGGCCATGCTCGGTGACACCGTGCAACTGCGTTCCATCGGTGAATTCAGCAGCGTCGAGCCGGAAGAGACCGGCCTGTCGTTCGTCGAGAACGCCATCCTCAAGGCGCGCAATGCCGCGCGCATTTCCGGCCTGCCGGCACTGGCCGACGACTCGGGCCTGGCCGTGGATTTCCTCGGCGGTGCGCCGGGCATCTATTCCGCGCGCTATGCCGACGGCAAGGGCGACGCGGCGAACAACGCCAAGCTGCTCGACGCGCTGAAGGACGTGCCGGAAGCCGAGCGCGGTGCGCAGTTCGTCTGCGTCCTGGCCCTGGTGCGGCACGCCGATGACCCGCTGCCGATCCTCTGCGAAGGCCTGTGGCACGGGCGCATCCTCACCGCCGCCAGCGGCGAGCACGGCTTTGGCTACGACCCGCTGTTCTGGGTGCCGGAAACCAACTGCTCCAGCGCCGAGCTGGCGCCTGCCGACAAGAACCAATTGAGTCACCGCGCCCGTGCAATGAGCCTGCTGCGTCAACGTCTGGGCCTGGCATGACCGAAAAATCGCCAGCCCAGCCACTGCACGCGGACGAGGCAGGTTTCACCACTCAAGCACCACGGGCGGCGCTGCCGCAGCTACCGCCCCTGGCGCTGTACATCCATATCCCGTGGTGCGTGCGCAAATGCCCGTACTGCGACTTCAACTCCCACACCGCCAGCGCCAACCTGCCTGAAGAGGACTACGTCGACGCGCTGCTGGCCGATCTGGACCAGGAGCTGCCAGCCGTCTACGGCCGGCCGATCAGCAGCATCTTCTTCGGTGGCGGTACGCCGAGCCTGTTCAGCGCCAAGGCCCTGGGCCGGCTGCTGGCCGGGGTCGAGCAGCGGATTCCGTTCGCCAGCGATATCGAGATCACCCTGGAAGCCAACCCCGGGACCTTCGAACAGGAGAAGTTCAAGGCCTACCGCCAGCTGGGGATCAATCGCCTGTCCATCGGCATCCAGAGCTTCCAGCAGAGCAAGCTGGAGGCCCTCGGTCGTATCCACAACGGTGACGAAGCGATTCGCGCGGCGGACATGGCGCGCAATGCCGGGTTCGACAACTTCAACCTAGACCTGATGCATGGCCTGCCGGACCAGAGCCTGGAAGAGGCTCTGGCCGACCTGCAACAGGCCATCGACCTGAAGCCGACGCACCTGTCCTGGTACCAGCTGACCCTGGAACCGAACACGGTGTTCTGGAACCAGCCGCCGGAACTGCCGGAGGACGACATCCTCTGGGATATCCAGGAAGCCGGCCAGGCACTGATGGCCCGCCACGGCTATCGCCAGTACGAGATTTCCGCCTACGCTCAGCCGGGCAAGGCTGCGCGACATAATTTGAATTACTGGAGTTTCGGCGATTTCATCGGTATCGGCGCCGGTGCCCACGGCAAGCTCAGCCACCCGGACGGACGCATCCTGCGCACCTGGAAGACTCGCCTGCCGAAGGACTACCTGAACCCGGCGAAGGCCTTCAAGGCGGGGGAAAAGCTGCTGTCGCTGGACGAGTTGCCGTTCGAATTCCTGATGAATGCGTTGCGCCTGACCGAGGGCGTGGAAGCTACGCTCTTCAGCGAACGTACCGGACTGCCGATGGAGCAGTTGAAGGAAGCCCGTCGCGAGGCCGAACAAAAGGGTCTTTTGCAAGTCGAACCGACGCGGCTGGTCGCCACGCCACGTGGCCAGCTGTTCCTCAATGACCTGTTGCAGTACTTCTTGACCTAAGGAAAGCGCATGGACCTGGTACTCGACCTGCTCTCGACCGTCTCCCGCTGGAGCCGCAGCAACCTGTCGGAGATTTCCCTGGCATTGGTGGGCTGCCTGCTGGTGCTGTTCGGCACCGACATCAAGGCCTGGGTCGAAGGCCGCCTGGGCAACTTGGCTGGCGCATTGCGCGTGCCGTTCATGGCACTGCTGGTGCTGATCGGCAGCGGCGCTGCGCTGATCTATGCCACCCCGTGGGTGGTGAAGGGATTGAGCCAGTTCAACAACTATGCGCTGGCTCCGGTGTTGCTGGTGGTGCTGGTGTTGATCGGTGTAGTGGCCGATCGGCGGGGGTAATAGTTGAGGGCCTCATCGCTGGCAAGCCAGCTCCCACAGGGTGGACTGCCCCCGAAAAGTTGGACAGCTTTAGCCAGCGGCCTGAGCCCTGTAATCGACGGGGCTTAGGCCATTTAGCCTCAGCTTGATGCGGTCATGGTTGTAGTAGCGGATGTACTCATCTAGGCCGGTGATCAGCTCTTCGACGCTCTCAAACCGTTTCAAGTAGAAAAACTCCGACTTGAGCGTGCCGAAGAAGCTTTCCATAGCGGCGTTATCCAGGCAATTCCCTTTGCGCGACATGCTCTGCTTTACGCCGCGCTGCTCAAGCTTTTCTCGGTATTGGCGCTGCTGATAATGCCACCCCTGATCAGAGTGAATGACCAGCTTCGGCTCCTTTCCCAAGCTACTCAGGGCTTTTTCCAGCATGTTCCCCACCAGCTCATAGCTGGGCCGGCGAGCGATCTCGTAGGCCACGATCTCACTGTTGTACAGGTCCATCACTGGTGAGAGGTAGAGCTTTTGCTGAGCCACTTTAAACTCGGTTACGTCAGTTACCCACTTCTGATTGGGCCGCTGGGCGATGAAGTTCCGCTCCAGCAGATTCTCGGCAATCCTGCCTACCTCTCCTCGATAGGACCGATATTTTTTAGGCCGCACTACCGCCTGCAAACCTTGGTCTGCCATCAGTCGCTCCACAACCTTCTTGTTCACCAGGACGCCTTGATTCTTGATCGCCAGCGTCACGCGCCGATACCCATAGAGCCCTTTTT
>NZ_MKZO01000010.1 GCF_001941965.1 Pseudomonas putida
CCCCAAAACCAACCACTCCCCCTTTCCTGCCCACCTCACAACCACCTTCCGACAGCCCCCAACCCCTTTACCCCGGCCCTTCCCGTAATAATCTGACCACTTGGCCATGTTTTTGCTTTGCAAGCTGCTCAACACACTGATCCCCGAGCAGTCCCATGTCCGAATCCCCCCTGCGTCTGGAGCTACGCGCCATTACCAAGCGCTACCCCGGCACCCTGGCCAACGACCGCATCGACCTGCGTATCGCCGCCGGTGAAATCCATGCCCTGCTCGGCGAGAACGGCGCGGGCAAGAGCACCCTGATGAAGATCATCTACGGCGTCACCGCGCCCGATTCCGGCCAGGTGCTGTGGGAAGGCCAACCCGTGCAGATACGCGATCCAGCCCAGGCCCGCGGGCTGGGAGTGGGCATGGTGTTCCAGCATTTCTCCCTGTTCGAAACCCTGACCGTGGCGGAAAACATCGCCCTGGCCCTGGGCCGCGATGCAGGCACACCGAAGCAGCTCGCCCCGCGCATCCGCGAAGTCTCCCAGCGCTACGGCATGGGCCTGGAACCGGAACGCCTGGTACACAGCCTGTCCATCGGCGAGCGCCAGCGGGTCGAGATCGTTCGCTGCCTGATGCAGGACATCAAGTTGCTGATCCTCGACGAACCCACCTCGGTGCTGACCCCGCATGAAGTCGACGAGCTGTTCGTCACCCTGCGCGCCCTGGCCGCCGAGGGCTGCTCGATCCTGTTCATCAGCCACAAGCTCAACGAAGTCCGCGCCCTCTGCCACAGCGCCACGGTGCTGCGCAGCGGGCGGGTGTCCGGCGATTGCGTGCCGGCCGAGTGCAGTGACCTGCAACTGGCCCGGCTGATGGTCGGCGACGCCGAGGGCCTGGAGGCCAGCTACCCGAAAAGCGCCGGCGGCCTGCCGCGCCTGCGGGTGGACGACCTGACCTGGCGCAACAAGGACCCCTTCGGCACCTCCTTCGAACACCTGCGCCTCGAAGTGCGCAGCGGCGAGATCGTCGGCATCGCGGGGGTCGCCGGCAACGGCCAGGACGAACTGCTGGCCCTGCTCAGCGGCGAAACCCGCCTGTCGTCCGGCGAGCGCGAACGCATCACCCTCGACAACCAGCCCATGGCCAACCTCTACCCGGATGCCCGCCGCGCCCTGGGCCTGGCCTTCGTGCCCGCCGAACGCCTCGGCCACGGCGCCGTGCCGGACATGAGCCTGGCCGACAACGCCCTGCTCACCGCCTTCCAGCAAGGCCTGGTCAGCCGCGGCCTGATCCGCTCGGGCAAGGTCCTGGAGCTGGCCGAACAGATCATCCAGCGTTTCTCGGTCAAGACCCCGGATGCTCAGACCAGCGCCCGCAGCCTGTCCGGCGGCAACCTGCAGAAGTTCATCCTCGGCCGCGAGATCCTGCAGAACCCGAAGCTGCTGGTCGCCGCCCACCCGACCTGGGGCGTCGACGTCGGGGCGGCCGCGGCGATCCACCGCGCGCTGATCGCCCTGCGCGATGCCGGCGCGGCGATCCTGGTGATCTCCGAGGACCTCGACGAACTGTTCCAGATCAGCGACCGCATCGGCGCCCTGTGCAGCGGGCGCCTGTCGCCGCTCAAGGCCACCGCCGAAACCCATACCGTGGAGGTCGGCGGCTGGATGGCCGGCCAGTTCGATACCGCGCAAGACGCCGCCTGACGAGAGCCCGCCATGTTGTTATCCCTCGAACCCCGTACCCGGCAATCCCGCGCCATGCTCCTGCTGTCGCCCGTGCTCGCCGGCCTGCTGACCCTGGTCAGCGGGGCGATCCTGTTCAGCGTCCTCGGACATGACCCGCTGCAGACCTTCCACACCCTGCTGATCGAACCGGTCAGCGACCTCTACGGCGTCTCCGAACTGCTGCTCAAGGCCCTGCCGATCCTGCTCTGCGCCCTAGGCCTGGCCGTGGCCTACCAGGCGCGGATCTGGAACATCGGCGCCGAGGGCCAGTTGCTGATGGGCGCCCTGGCCGGCAGTGCCCTGGCGATCCAGATCATCGACTGGGACAGCCGCTGGGCGCTGCTCTGGGTGCTGCTCGCCGGGACCCTCGCCGGTGCCTTGTGGGGCGCGCTCGCGGCATGGCTGCGCACGCACTTCAACGCCAATGAAATCCTCACCACCATCATGTTCAACTACATCGCCCTGAACCTGCTGCTGTTCTTCGTCCACGGCCCGCTCAAGGACCCGGACGGCTTCAGCTTCCCGCAGTCGGCGATGTTCGGCGATGCCAGCCGCCTGCCGGCGCTGTTCGAGGATGGCCGGGTGCATATCGGCCTGTACTTCGTCCTGCTCGCCCTGGTGGCGGTGTGGGTGCTGCTGCACAAGAGCTTCCTCGGCTTCCAGATCAAGGTGCTCGGTCTCGACCAGCGCGCCGCCGGCTTCGTCGGCTTCCGCGAAAAACGCCTGGTTTGGCTGGCGCTGCTGATCAGTGGCGGGCTGGCGGGGCTGGCCGGGGTCAGCGAGGTCAGCGGGCCGATCGGCCAACTGGTGCCGCAGGTGTCGCCGGGCTACGGCTACGCGGCGATCACCGTGGCCTTCCTCGGTCGCCTCAACCCCCTCGGCATCCTCGTAGCCGGCCTGCTGATGGCCCTGCTCTACCTCGGCGGCGAGAACGCGCAGATGAGCCTCAACCTGCCGCAATCCCTGACCGGGCTGTTCCAGGGAATGATGCTGTTCTACCTGCTCGCCTGCGACGTGCTGATCCTCTACCGGCCGCGGCTGAAGCTGAAGCGGCGCCAACCTGCGGCGCTGGCCGAACCGGCGAATGCCTGACCCCGACTGACCCTTTCGTTTACCCGCCGCCGGTGGCGCGCGGGCTGAGGCTTCGACTATGGATCTCGATCTGCTTGGCAACATCCTCTACGCCATGGTGCGCTGCGGCACCCCGCTGCTGCTGGTCGCCCTGGGCGAGCTGGTCTGCGAAAAGAGCGGCGTACTCAACCTCGGCCAGGAGGGCATGATGCTGTTCGGCGCGGTGGTGGGCTTCATCGCCGCCTTCGCCACCGGCAACCTCTGGCTCGGGGTGCTGATGGCCTGCCTGGCCGGCATGCTCCTGTCCTCGCTGTTCGCCCTGGTGGCCCTGGGTTGCCAGGCCAACCAGGTGGCGACCGGGCTGGCCCTGACCATCTTCGGCGTGGGGCTGTCGTCCTTCGTCGGTTCGGCGTGGGTCGGCAAGCCGCTGACCGGTTTCGAGCCGGTGGCGATTCCGCTGCTGTCCGAGCTGCCGATCGTGGGCCACATGCTGTTCAACCAGGATGTGCTGGTCTACCTGTCCTTCGTGCTCTTCGCGGTGATCGCCTGGGTGCTGCTGAAAAGCCGGACCGGGCTGATTCTCCAGGCGGTCGGGGAAAACCCGGATGCGGCCAGTGCCATGGGGTTGCCGGTGCTGCGGGTACGGACCCTGGCGGTGCTGTTCGGCGGCGCCATGGCCGGGTTGGCGGGGGGTTACCTGTCGCTGGCCTACACCCCGATGTGGGCGGAAAACATGACCGCCGGGCGTGGCTGGATCGCTCTCGCGCTGGTGGTGTTCGCCAGTTGGCGGGTGTTCCGTGTGCTGCTCGGCGCGTACCTGTTTGGCCTTGCCAGCATCCTGCACCTGGTGGCCCAGGGTATCGGCGTGAGCTTCCCGGCCAACCTGCTGGCGATGCTGCCGTATGTCGCGACGATCCTGGTGCTGGTGGTGCTGTCGCGGGATGCGATCAAGACCCGGTTGTATGCGCCGGTTTCGTTGGGGCAACCCTGGAAGGTTGGGCGGTGATGCTGATGGCCCTATCGCTGGCAAGCCAGCTCCCACAGGTTGCGCGATCCCTGTGGGAGCTGGCTTGCCAGCGATGAGGCCATCAGCAGCACTGCACTACTCAAGGGCACCCCACCCCCTCTGATGCACCACCCCAGTCACCCCAAAGTCCCTGCAACCCCCGAAACAGCATTTTTTGCCCACCTGGTCAGCTTTTTGCACTACCCAGAAAAGCCCGACACGGCCATTAGAAAAGACCCACAGGAGCCCACCCACGATGCAACAGAAAAAAACCAAGAACCTGCTGCGCACCCTGGCCGCTGCCATCGGCCTCAGCACCGCCCTGTCCGCCTCCGCCGCCGACCCGCTGAAGGTCGGCTTCGTCTACATCGGCCCGATCGGCGACCACGGCTGGACCTACCAGCACGAGCAGGGCCGCCAGGCGCTGATCAAGCAGTTCGGCGACAAGGTCGACACCAGCTTCGTCGAGAACGTGCCGGAAGGCGCCGACGCCGAGCGGGTCATCCGCAACATGGCCAAGGGCGGCTACGACCTGGTCTTCGCCACCTCCTTCGGCTACATGAACCCCACCGCCAAGGTGGCCAAGCAGTTCCCGAAAGTCACCTTCGAACACGCCACCGGCTACAAGCAGGACAAGAACCTCGGCACCTACCTGGCCACTTCCTACGAAGGCCGCTACGTCGGCGGCTACCTCGCGGCGAAGATGACCAAGACCAGGAAGATCGGCTACGTCGCCTCCTTCCCGATCCCGGAAGTGCTGCGCGACATCAACGCCATCCAGCTGGCCCTGGACAAGTACAACCCCGGCACCGAGATCAAGGTGGTGTGGGTCAACTCCTGGTTCGACCCGGGCAAGGAAGCCGACGCCGCCAACGCCCTGATCGACCAGGGCGTCGACGTGCTGTTCCAGCACACCGACAGCCCGGCCCCGATCCAGACCGCCGAGCGCCGCGGCGTCTACGCCGTGGGCTACGCCTCGGACATGGCCCACTTCGGCCCGAAAGCCGTACTGACCTCCATCGTCAACAACTGGGGCCCGCACTACATCAAGAGCACCCAGGCGGTCATGGACGGGACCTGGAAGTCCCAGGACTACTGGGGCGGCCTGGCCGAAGGCACCGTCGAACTGCCGATCAGCGACCTGGTCCCGGCCGACGTGAAAAGCGGCGCCGAGCAGATCATCGCGAGCATCAAGGACGGTTCGTTCCACCCCTTCACCGGGCCGATCCTCGACCAGGCCGGTGCGGTCAAGATTCCTGAAGGCAAGGTGGCGACCAACGCCGAGCTCGCCGGCATGAACTACTACGTCAAGGGCATCACCGCGCAACTGCCGAAGTGACCGCCGGGCGGGAGCGCCAGGCGCTCCCGCCGTCTTCCTGGAGCCATTCATGAACACCCTGCCGATCATCGACATCGCGCCGCTGTACCAGAACGATCCCGCCGCCCGCCAGGCCGTGGCCAAACAGATCGACGCCGCCTGCCGCCACTGGGGCTTCTACTACATCAAGGGCCACCCGATCCCGGCGTCGCGCATCGCCGCGCTCAAGGCCATCGCCGAGGACTTCTTCGCCCGCCCGGCCGAGGAAAAGCTGCGCATCGATATCACCCAAAGCGCACACCACCGCGGCTATGGCGCCATCGCCACCGAGCAGCTCGACCCGAGCCGGCCGAGCGACCTGAAGGAGACCTTCGACATGGGTTTCCACATGGACGCGGAGCACCCCGACGTGCTCGCGGAAAAGCCGTTGCGCGGGCCCAACCGCCACCCGGACATGCCCGGCTGGGAGGCGCTGCTGCAACAGCATTACGAGGATATGCACCAACTGTCCCTGACCCTGTTGCGGGCCATGGCCGACGCCCTGGGTATCGAGGAGGATTTCTTCGACCAGCGTTTCGCCGAGCCGATCAGCGTGTTCCGCATGATCCACTACCCGCCGCGCCAGACCGCCAGCAGCGCCGACCAGCAAGGCGCCGGCGCGCATACCGACTATGGCTGCGTGACCTTGCTGTACCAGGACAATGCCGGCGGCCTGCAGGTGCAGAGCCTCGATGGCGCGTGGATCGACGCACCGCCCATCGAGGGCACCTATGTGGTCAACATCGGCGACATGATGGCGCGCTGGAGCAACGATCGTTACAAGTCCACGCCGCACCGGGTGATCAGCCCGCTGGGGGTCGATCGCTACTCCATGCCGTTCTTCGCCGAGCCGCACCCGGACACCGAGATCAGTTGCCTGCCGAACTGCTCCACAGCGGACAACCCGGCGAAGTACCCGGCCGTTTCGTGCAGCGCCTACATGCTATCGCGCTTCGCCGACACCTACGCCTATCGCCGTGAAGAAGCCAAGGCCTGAATTCCCCGACTGCCAAACAACACACTTCTAAAAAATAGAAAACCAGGAGCTCCGGATGAAACTCACCACCCCTTCCCTATTGCTGGCGGGCGGCTTGCTCGCGTCTGGCCAGGCGCTGGCCGGCGACCTGCTGCTGTGGCAGGACAACAGCCTCACCTACCTCAACGGCGTCGACTTCAAGATCGACCCGCCGAAGCAGCAGACCGTGACCTTCGAGCATGCCAGCGGCTGGAGTTTTGGCGACCTGTTCATCTTCGTCGACGGCATCAAGTACAACACCGAGGCCACCAATGGCGCGGGCGACGGCCACAGCTTCTACGGCGAGATCAGCCCGCGCCTGTCGTTCGGCAAGATCAGCGGCACCGACCTGTCGTTCGGTCCGATCAAGGATGTGCTGCTGGCGGCCACCTACGAGTTCGGCGAGGACGATGTCGAGGCCTACCTGATCGGCCCGGCGGTGGACCTGAACATTCCCGGCTTCGACTACTTCCAGCTCAACACCTACCTGCGCACCCCGGATGGCAAGCGTGACGGCAAGAACGTCTGGCAGATCACCCCGGTGTGGAGCTACACCGTGCCGGTGGGCAACTCCAACGTGGTGATCGACGGCTTCATCGACTGGGTGGTGGACAACGACAAGAGCTACCACGCCAACTTCCACTTCAACCCGCAGATCAAGTACGACCTGGCCAAGGCCATGGGCTGGGGCGAGAAGTTCTATGTGGGGGTGGAATATGACTACTGGAGCGACAAGTACGGGATCAGCGACAAGAGCTACCTGGGTGAGGAAATCCTTGGTGGGACCAACCAGAGTGCGATCAGCCTGTTGGTGAAAGCGCACTTCTGACGGTCACCGCTGAACCTGTGGGAGCTGGCTTGCCAGCGATGAGGCCGGCAAGGGCAATGATGTTGTCAGGCCCGGCCAAATCGCTGGCAAGCCAGCTCCCACAGGGTTTAGTGGCAAGCCTAAGTGAGTGGCATCCCTACCCACTTGC
This sequence comes from Pseudomonas putida, assembly GCF_001941965.1. Taxonomy (GTDB): domain Bacteria; phylum Pseudomonadota; class Gammaproteobacteria; order Pseudomonadales; family Pseudomonadaceae; genus Aquipseudomonas; species Aquipseudomonas putida_L. The sequence goes on from NZ_MKZO01000010.1 coordinate 7,139, forward strand.
GCAGGAACTCATCCAGACGCGCCACATCACCCGCCGGAGACCTCGGCGCACTCCCCGCCTCCGCCCGCTCCAGCTCAGCCTCCACCAGCGCCTGCAACACCGCCCGCGGCGGCCCGCTTTCGGCTTCGCCAGAGCGCCGCTTGAGCCTAAGCAATTCCTCGATCGCTGCCCGCTGCACCGGATCATCCAGCGTCGCGTCGAGCAACGCCTCGAACACCATCGGCGGCCGTCCCAGCCCCTGGTCTATCCAGCGCACCGCGCAAAGAGGCCGCAGCGCGTAGAAGTACTTCTTGTAACGGACCTCATCGCCCAACAGGTACGTGCGGTAGTTCTTCTTCATCACCGCCAGGTAATGCGCCCGCACCGCCGCCGGCGAATAGAACGCCTCCGCCAGCTCACGCAATCCCGCCACAGCCTCAGCGTCCTGCCGATACACCAACGGCGAATCGAGCCACTCCAGCAGCGTCGGGTTGGACTTGCGCACCAGCCGCAAGGCCTTGCGCAGCTCCCAGCCACACAGGTCCAGTTCGTCGGTCAGCGGCCGCTCCAGCACGTCCCGCGGCTCTTCCACCCGCAGGTACCATTCCGGCCGGTGAACGTAGACGAAGCGCACATCGAAGTCGCTGTCCGGCGAAGCAAAACCCCAGGCGCGACTGCCCGATTCACAGGCGAACAACACCTTGACCTGATGCTCGCGCTCGACCCGTTCCAGTTCCTCCAGCACCCGCTCGCGCATGGCGGCAGGCAGTGGATGGCGTTCATCCATGCTCATCACGATTCTCCCTTCTCTAACCCTTCACACACACCACCTGGCGCAGCGTGTGCACCACTTCCACCAGCTCGCGCTGCGCCCGCATCACCGCGTCGATGTCCTTGTAGGCCATCGGGATCTCGTCGATCACGTCCTTGTCCTTGCGGCATTCCACATGGGCGGTGGCGCGCTGCTGGTCGGCGACGCTGAACTGCTTCTTCGCCTCGGTGCGGCTCATGAGCCGACCGGCACCGTGACTGCAGGAGCAGAACGACTCCTCGTTGCCCAACCCGCGGACGATGAAACTCTTCGCCCCCATCGACCCGGGAATGATCCCCAACTGGCCCTTCTGCGCCGACACCGCGCCCTTGCGGGTGACCAGGATGTCCTCGCCGAAATGCCGCTCCTTCTGCACATAGTTGTGATGGCAGTTGACCGCTTCAAGGCTGGCCTCGAACGGCTTGCGGATCACCGTGCGGGTCGCCGCGATCACCGCGCTCATCATCAGTTCGCGGTTTTGCCGGGCGAAGTCCTGGGCCCAGCCCACCGCTTCCACGTAGTCGTCATAGTGCCGGCTGCCTTCCTCGAAATAGGCCAGCTTGCGGTCCGGCAGGTTGGCAATGTGCTGACGCATATCGGCCTGGGCCAGTTCGATGAACAGGCTGCCGATGGCATTGCCGACGCCACGCGAGCCGCTGTGCAGCATGAACCAGACCCGGTCCGCTTCATCCAGGCAGACCTCGACGAAATGGTTGCCGGTGCCGAGGGTCCCCAGGTGCACGCGGTTGTTGGTCTTCTCCAGCTTCGGGTACTTGTCGGTGATCGCCTTGAAGCGCTCCGCCAGCGTTGCCCAGACCTGGTCTGCCTGGCCTGGTACGTCCTGCCAGGCACCGCGGTCGTTACGGCCATGGGTCTTGCCATGGGGCACGGCCTTTTCGATGGCGCTGCGCAGGCCGAACAGGTTGTCCGGCAGGTCCGCCGCCACCAGCGAGGTGCGCGCCGCGAGCATGCCGCAGCCGATATCCACGCCGACCGCCGCCGGGATGATCGCGCCCTGGGTCGGTATCACGCTGCCGATGGTCGAGCCCATGCCCAGGTGCACATCCGGCATCACCGCCAGGTGCTTGAAGATGAACGGCATGCGTGCCGTGTTCAGCAGTTGCTCGCGGGCGCCCGGGTCCAGCGGTACGCCGTCGATCCAGGCCTTGACCGGCTTGCCGCCGGCCACTTCCAGCACTGTGTAGCTTGTGTCTTTCATGATCGTGTTCCGTGATTGCGAAGCCGGCTCAGGCCGGCTTCAGCGATACCAATCCATTCAATACCTGGTCGAGGCCGCCGAACACCGAGATCCGGTCGATCCGCTCGGCCACCCGCTCCAGGGTTTCCAGTTCCTTCAGGCGCAGGGCGACGGGGTTTTCTTCCATCACCTTGGCCGTGTTGAGCAGCGAGCGGGTCGCCGAGGTTTCCTCGCGACGACGGATCACGTTGGCCTGGGCCGACTTCTCCGCTTCCACCACCTGGGCCAGCAGGGTCTTCATCTCGCCGGGCAGGATGATGTCCCGCACGCCCAGGCTGCTGACCTGGATGCCACTACCCGGCAGACGCTCGTCGAGGTATGCCGTCACCGCTTCATCGATCAACTGCTTGTTCTCCAGCAGTTCATCGAGGGTGCGGGTGCCGACCGCTGCGCGCAAACCGAACTGCAGCTCGCGGTACAGATGCTCTTGCGGCTTGTTCAACTGCGCGAAGGCAGTCAATACATCGCTGTAGCGCCAGCTGGCGACCAGGTTCAAGCGCAGACTCACCTTGTCGCGGGTGAGGATTTCCTGGCCGCCGACTTCCAGGGCCTGGATCCGCATATCGACGGTTTCCACCGTCACCTGGCGGTTGAAGCGCAGGAAGCCGTATTGCCCGGCCGGCAGCAATTCCACCACCACGCCGTCCACTTTCAGCAGGCCGACCTGGTAGGCCGGTACCTGCACCATCAGCACCGCGTCGAGCCCGGCGATACCACGACCGCGCTGGGCCGGCTGGTTGAGCCGTGCCACCAGTGCCGGGTCGAGGCGATAGCGCTCGCTGAAATCGAGGCGCTCAAGGCGCTGCTCGGTCTGGCCCTTCCAGTACAGGCGGCGGGTGCCCGGTGCCAGAATCTCCACCAGTTGGCCGTCCTCGTAACGCAGCCCGACTTCATCGCTGCCGACGTCCATGCTGGTGAAGTATTGCTCCACCAGCGCCGGCTCGGACTGACGCAGATAACCCGCCAGGCGGTGCTCGAACAGGGGCCGGTCGAGGCTGAAGGTTTCCACGCTCAGGCGATTGTGCAGGTCGAAATGGCGATGGGTGCCCGGTTCCAGAATGGCGACGAAGTCCCCTTCCGAATAGAGCAGGCCACGTTCGTTCTTCTTCACGGTAAAGCGCTTGAGCATTTTCATATTCTGTCTTCCTTTTTCGTTTGTCCTTGGTGCCGGTGGTCGCCGACCCGCCGGGTAGCGCGGATGAAGCCGGGGAGAGACGACGCGTCCGGACCTCCTGGCCCCGTGGCCGCACCCTGCGGCCGACGTTCGTCTTGTCCCCTGCCCGATCCGCGTACCGGGCGGGCCGGCGGTGGCGATCGGGATGCAGGTTGCACATCCATCACGCCCCACCGGCGGGTACTGCTATCAATGTGGAACTGCCTTAACAGGGCAGTGTTCGAGCGGGATTCGAACCCGCGCCAAGTCATCCGGGATGACCGCTCTACCTGACTGAGCTATCGAACGTTTCGCGAGCAGGATTCGAACCTGCGACGGATCACCACGGGGTGACTGCTCTACCGGACTGAGCTATCGCAAACGTGACCTCGTTGATCCGCGGCGGCATGCACGACACCGACACCTTGTAAGGCGGGCTCGGGCACCGGCGGGGTAACAACCCCAGCCCGTGGGCCGTGGAGCGATGGTCGAGAGGGATATAGCGAGGGACGTGCCAGGTTTGCCCAATCAATCTGAATAAACTTTCAACCCATTGATTTATATGAGATTTAAATTTAAAGCCGCGCAGTCGAGGCATTTCCAGGCTGCTTGCGCACTCGATAGAACGTATATTTACCTATCGCTATTTATCTTTATGGATAAGCCATGCAAGCAAGGAAAACAGTCGCCTTCGGATTTCTCGGCAGCACCCTCGACCGGGTAGGCAAGGGCGCGGCGCGCTGGCAGCACTGGCGGCCCAGCGTTGGCCTGTGCCAGCAGCCGGACCTGCGCATCGACCGCCTGGAGCTGATCCATGGCCTGGATGCCCGGGACCTGGGCCTGGCCAAGCGTATCGCCGAGGATGTGCAGTCCATCTCGCCCCACACCGAAGTGCGCCTGCAGCCGATGGCATTGCGCAACCCCTGGGATTTCGAGGAGGTCTACGGCGCCCTGCACGATTTCGTCAGCGGCTACCCGCTGGATACCGAGCACGAGGACTACCTGGTGCATATCACCACCGGGACCCACGTCGCCCAGATCTGCTGGTTTCTCCTGACCGAGGCGCGCTACCTGCCGGCGCGGCTGGTGCAGACCCAGCCGCTGCGCAAGCGCGAGGAGTCGAAGCACCCCGAGGGCAAGGCCAACCTGATCGACCTCGACCTGTCGCGCTACGACCGCATCGCCTCGCGCTTTCGCCGTGAGCACGAGGAGAGCCTGGCCTTTCTCAAGTCCGGCATCGCCACGCGCAATGCCGCGTTCAACCGTTCCATCGAGCAGATCGAACGGGTTGCCGGGCGCTCCAGGGCGCCGATGCTGCTGATCGGTCCGACCGGGGCCGGCAAGTCGTTCCTGGCCCGGCGCATCTACGAACTCAAGCGCGCGCGGCATCAGTTCCAGGGGCGTTTCGTCGAAGTGAACTGCGCCACCCTGCGCGGCGACGGCGCCATGTCGGCGCTGTTCGGGCATGTCAAAGGTGCCTTCACTGGTGCGCAGAATGCCCGTGAGGGTCTGCTGCGGGCGGCGGACGGCGGGATGCTGTTTCTCGACGAGATCGGCGAGCTGGGGGCGGATGAGCAAGCGATGTTGCTCAAGGCCATCGAGGAGAAGCGCTTCTTCCCGCTGGGCTCGGACCGTGAGGTCAGCAGTGACTTCCAGTTGATTGCCGGCACCCACCGCGACCTGCGCGAGCGGGTGGCCGAGGGGTCGTTCCGCGAAGACCTGTATGCCCGGATCAACCTGTGGACCTTCGAGCTGCCCGGGCTGGCGGGGCGGCGCGAGGATATCGAGCCGAACCTGGATTTCGAGTTGCAGCGGCATGCCCAGGAGCAGGGGCGGTTGGTGCGCTTCAATCTGGAGGCACGACGCAAGTACCTGGCGTTCGCGCACTCGGTTGAAGCCCGCTGGGCGGGGAATTTCCGGGAGCTGTCGGCTTCGATCACGCGGATGGCGACGTTGGCGGACAGTGGGCGGATCGATGAGGATCTGGTGGAGGAAGAGATTGCCAGGTTACGCCGGGCCTGGGGGGCGGCGCCGCAAGCTGAACCGCTGCGCGAACTGCTGGGGGATGGGTTCGAGGAGCTGGACCTGTTTGACCGGGTGCAATTGCAGGCGGTGATTGAGGCGTGCCGGCAGGCGCGCAGTCTGTCCGAGGCCGGGCGGCAGTTGTTCGCGGTATCGCGGCAGGCGAAGCAGACGCCGAATGATGCGGATCGCTTGCGCAAGTATCTGGCGCGGTTTGATTTGGTGTGGGATCAGATCAAGAATTGAAGCCTCACTGCGAACCCTGTGGGAGCTGGCTTGCCAGCGATGAGGCCAGCAGGAGCAATGATGTCGTCAGGCCCGGCCAAATCGCTGGCAAGCCAGCTCCCACAGGGTTCGCCGTCAGCTTCGCAATAGTGTCAGCACTGCTGACATTTTCTCAAAGCGGCAACGCCCGCCCCTGAATCACCTGCTTCATCACCAATGTCGAACTCAACCGCTGCACATTCGGCAGCCTGGCCAGATGCTCGTCATACAGCTGCTGGAACGCCGGCAGATCACGGGTGACGATACGCAGCATGTAGTCCGGATCCCCAAACAGCCGCTGCGCTTCCAGTATCTGCGGAATCTCCGGCAACGCCGCCTCGAACGCCTGCACCGCCTGCTGATGCCCTTCCCGCAAGGTCACGAAGACGATCGCGGCGAAATTCAGCCCCAGCTCCGTAGGCGACAGGTACGCCCGATATCCCTGGATCACTCCCGACTCTTCCATCGCCCGCACCCGGCGATGACAGGGCGAGAGACTAAGGCCGACCCGCTCGGCCAGTTCAGTCAGCGATTGCCGGCCATCGCGCTGAAGCTCGGCAAGAATCTTTCGATCAATACGGTCCATCTGGAAGGATCTTCCACTCTAGAGGCGAACCCGCAGGATATACGAAAGATAATCCCCACGACGCTTGCGTAGTCTTCTGAGGACATCTTCAGCGCAGTTCCGGGGAGTTCCATATGACTGTCAGTGTCCTGGCCGCCTTCTGGGCGGTGTCGTTTCTGTTCGTGATTACCCCCGGCGTGGACTGGGCCTATGTGATTTCCGCAGGCATCCGCGGTCGCTGGGTGGTGCCGGCGGTGGCGGGACTGTTGTCGGGACATCTGCTGGCAACGCTGATCGTCGCCGCCGGTGCCGGGGCGCTGCTGGCCAGCAATCCGGCAGCACTGTCGGTGATGACCATGGTCGGCGCGGCGTACCTGCTGTGGATGGGCGTGAACATGCTGTGGAAGCCGTCCACGCCCTCGGCCGGCGAGGAAAAGGCCGAGTCGTGGTCGCGCTGGGTGCTGCGCGGGTTCTGCGTGAGCGGGTTGAATCCGAAGGTGTTCCTGCTGTTCCTGGCCCTGCTGCCACAGTTCACCGACCCGCTGTCGAACTGGCCGGTGGCGACCCAGATCATCGCCCTCGGCCTGCTCCACCTGGTGAGCTGCGGGATCATCTACCTGCTGGTCGGCTACAGCGCCCGCAGCGTGCTGCAGACCCGGCCAGCGGCGGCGCGCAACGTCAGCCGCCTGTCCGGGGTGGCGATGATTGCCATCGCCGCCGTGCTGCTGGGCGAGCGCCTGCTCGCCTGATTCAGCCCTCTTTGGACAGGGGCACACCGGGACGGGATTTCGGTCCGTTGATACCCCATACCAGCAGCCCGACCACCGGCACGAACACCACGAAAATGATCCACATCATCTTGCCTTCAGCCCGCGCCGGGCTGCCGATGATGCGCTTGATGGCCCAGACCTCCAGCACTGCCAGCAGCACCGCCAGGGCGATCCACAAATGTCCGTGTTCCATAGGCTGTCTCCCGTTTGGATGTTTCCATTAGGCGAGCCAGAGGCGTTGGGGTTCATTCGGATTACCCGGGAAAAGGCCTCGAAACATTGGATCCAAATTTGTCAACAAATAGAAATGTAAATTATTTGTAATTGTGAAAATTTCGTAATTAAATCGCGCCCAGATTTCAAAAGGGAACGATTCTCATGTACAAAAACAAGCTGTCTGCCTTGCCTCACCGTCGCTTCCTCGTCTCTGCCATCGGCATGGCCGTTGCCTCTTCCGGCACGGTCGCGCTGGCCGAGCAGAAACCGCCGCTCGAACTGGACAGCCTGAACGTCCAGGCCACCCAGGACCAGGGTTCGCGTACCGAACAATCCGCTTCGGCGAAATACGCCAAGCCGCTGGTGGACGTCCCGCAGACCATCACCGTGGTCCCGCCCAAGCTGATCGCCGAGCAGCAGGCCCTGAGCCTGCGCCAAGTGCTGTCGAACGTTTCCGGGATCACCTTCAATGCCGGCGAAGGCGGTGGCGGTTCGGGCGACAGCATCAACATCCGCGGCTTCTCGGCCAACAGCAACATCCAGATCGACGGCCTGCGCGACAGCGCCCAGACCACCCGCAGCGACACCTTCAATATCGAGCAGGTCGAGGTCATCAAGGGCCCCAACTCGGTGTTCGGCGGCGCCGGCACCACCGGTGGCAGCATCAACGTGATCAGCAAGCAGCCACGGGACCAGGCCTTTACTCGCCTCGGCGGCAGCGTCGGCACCGACAGCTACTACCGCATGACCCTGGACAGCAACCAGCCGCTGGAAGGCGTCGGCCATGACAGCGCGTTCCGCATCAACCTGATGGGCCATCAGAACGACGTCGCCGGCCGCGACGAGATCGACCGCGAACGCTGGGGCATCGCCCCGTCCCTGCGCCTGGGCCTGAGCGAAGACACGCGCCTGACCCTCAGCCTCTTCCACCAGGAAGACGACAACCTGCCGGACTACGGCGTCCCGGCCCTGGACGGCAAGAAGCTGGCCGGTGTCGACCGCGAGAGCTATTTCGGCTGGAAGAACCTGGACAAGGAAGAGATCGAGCAAAGCGCGTTCACCGCCAACCTCGAACACGATTTCAACGACAACCTGCGCCTGCAGAACCTCACCCGCTACAGCCAGGTGGCCAGGGATACCGTGGTCTCGGCGTCCCACGTCAACACCGTCGGCGTGCCACGCGGCCGCTATCTGCCGGCCGGCCCGCAGGCCTATGGCCGCGACGCGACCACGGAAATGTGGATCAACCAGACCAACCTGATCGGCAACTTCGACCTGCTGGGCATGCGCCACGACCTGGTCACCGGGGCCGAGATTTCCCGCGAAACCCTCGACCTGAAGACCTACAACCACGGCCTCGGCACCGCGCTCTACCCAAGCACCGGCTACGACCTGGGCAACCCGCCCGGCCACTGGAACGGCCCGGCCCCCAAGACCGTCAGCGGCTACACCGAGACCGAGCTGACCAACAAGGCGCTGTACGTCTTCGACACCATCGCCCTGCATGAACAGTGGGACCTCAACCTCGGCCTGCGCTACGACCGCTTCGAAGGCGAAGCCCACGGCTACTCGGCGACCAAGGTACGTACCTCGACCTTCGAGTCCAACGACGACAAGCTCAGCGGCCGCGCCGGCCTGGTCTACAAGCCGGCGGAAAACGGGCGCATCTACCTGGCCTGGGGCAACTCCTTCAACCCGTCGGCGGAGAGCCTGGCCTCCAGCGGCGGCGGCTTGAGCGCGACCACCGAGAGCCTGGAGCCGGAGAAGAACGAAACCTGGGAACTGGGCACCAAGTGGGAACTGCTGGACAAGCGCCTGGAACTGGACGCGGCGATCTTCCGGGTGACCAAGGACAACGCCCGGGAGACCATGGCCGACGGCTCCACCCAACTGGCCGGCAAGCAGCGCGTGCAAGGTGTGGAAGTCGGCGTGACCGGGCATATCTCCGAGCAATGGGATGTGTTCGCCAACTACACCTTCCTCGACAGCGAAACCCTCAAGGCCGCCGACACCGCCGCCGGCATCGCTCGCGAAGGCCAGGCCCTGGGCAACACGCCGCCGCGCTCGCTGAACCTGTGGACCACCTACGAGCTGCCGGCCGGCTGGACCCTGGGCTATGGCGCGCGCTATGTCAGCGAACGCAATGTCAGTTCCAGCACCACCGCCAAGCTGCCGGACTACTGGGTGCACAACGCGATGGTGGCGTACCGGGTCAACGAGAACCTGGACCTGCAACTGAACGTGAACAACCTGTTCGACAAGGACTACGTCGAGCGCGTGCGCCAGCAGAACGGTACGGCGGCGCGGTCGTCGGCGATCGAGTACGGGGATGCGCGCTCGGCGATCCTGTCGGCGACCTACGCGTTCTGATCGGGGGCCTCATCGCCGGCATTGCCGGCGATGAGGGCTTAGAAGCTCAGGCAGATCTTGCCGAAGTGCTGGTTGCTTTCCTGGTAGCGGAACGCCTCGACGATCTGCTCCAGCTCGAACGCCTTGTCGATCACCGGCCGCAGGCCATTGGCATCGATGGCCCGGATCATCGCCTGCTGCTGCGCCCGGCTGCCCACCAGCACACCCTGCAGACGGATCTGCCGGACCAGCGCCTGGACCAGCGGCAACTGCCCCGCGACACCGGTCAGGATGCCGATCAGCGACACATGCCCGCCAATCCGCGCGGCAATCATCGACTGCTCAAGCGTCGCCGGACCACCCACCTCGATCACATGATCCACACCGCGATTGTCGGTGAGGGCGCGCACCTTCTCGCCCCAGTCCGGCGTGCTGCGGTAGTTGATCACCTCGTCGGCACCGAGGGTCTTCAAGCGCTCCAGCTTCTCGTCGCTGGACGAGGTGGCGATCACCGTGGCGCCCGCGGCCTTGGCGAATTGCAGGGCAAAAATCGAGACGCCACCGGTGCCTTGCACCAGCACGGTATCGCCCGGTTTGAGCGAGTCATCGGCCATCAACGCACGCCAGGCGGTGAGGCCGGCAGTGGTCAGGGTCGACGCTTCGGCATGACTGTAGCCTTTTGGCGCGCGGGTGAAGGAGGTGGCGCGGGCGGTCACCAGTTCCCGGGCATAGCCGTCGATACCGTCGCCCGGCACGGTCGCGAAGCCTTCCACCAGCGGCTCGCCATCGAGCCAGTCGGGGAAGAAGGTGCTGACCACCGAATCGCCCACGGCAAACTCGTTGACGCCCTCGCCCACCGCGATCACCTCGCCGGCACCGTCGGCCATGGGGATACGCGGTGCGCTCGGCCCCCACATGCCGCTGACCACGGCGAAGTCGTGGTAGTTGAGGGAGTTGGCGTGCAGGCGCACGGTGATTTCGCCCGCTACGGGGGCCGCGGCCTCGGCAGTGCCCAGGCCGACCTTGTCGTAGCCGCCGCCGGGTTGAACGTAAATGGCTTTGCTCATGGGTTCTCCTGGGAGTGAGTGATGGTCTCTCGGGCCCTATCGCTGCGGTGCGGCGGTCCGACAAGCCAGCTCCCACAAGGGCGGTGCACGCGGTCCCTGTGGGAGCTGGCTTGCCAGCGATGAGGCCCGAAAGACCTCGGAAAATCTCAGTGTCCGAGCAGGACCTGCAACGCCCGGCAGTCCGCCGCGTGCCAGTCCGTCAGCTCCGGCCATGGGTTGTCCGGCAGGTTCACCAGCACCGTCCGCGTCCCCGCCGCCCGGCCACAATCCAGATCGAAACGATAGTCGCCAACCATCACCATGTCAGCCGGCTGCACACCCCAAGCCTCTGCCAGCTTCAGCAATCCTCCCGGATGCGGCTTGGGCGGCGCTTCATCGCGCCCCAGCACGCTGTCCACCGGGAAGCAGTCCGCCACGCCGATGGCCTCCAGCGTCACATGGGCCAGCTCCCGCGCATTGCGGGTCAGAATGCCCAACTGATAGCCACGCCCGGCCAGTTCCCGCACCAGCTCCACCGCGCCCTCGGCAGGTTTCGAAGCAATCGCCAGATCGCGCTCGTGCTCCAGCAGCCAGGCATGCTTGGCCTGCGCTTCCTCAGCCGGCAAGGCGGCAAGGTGCGTGAGGATGTCGTCCTCCGGCGGAATGCCCAGCGCTTCGCGGATCGCGGCGAAGTCATGCACGGCCACGGTCAGGGTGCCGTCCATGTCGAACACCCAGTGGCGAATGTCCTTGAGGCTCATGCCCAGTCCTTGCGGTGACGGATCAGGCCTTCCTGGCAGGACGAGGCTACAAGCTGCCCGGCGCGGTTGAAGATGCTGCCACGGGAGAAACCACGGGCATTGCCCGCCCACGGGCTGTCCATCGCATACAGCAGCCATTCGTCCGCCCGCAGGTTGCCGTGGAACCACAGGGCGTGGTCGAGGCTGGCGATCTGCATGTCCTTGTGCCAGACCGACTTGCCGTGGGGCATCAGCGAGGTGGTCAGCAGGCCGAAATCGGAGGCATAGGCGAGCATGTATTTATGCAGCGCCTGGGAGTCCGGCAGGGTGCCATCGGCGCGGAACCAGGCGTATTTCACCGGGTCGCCGGGCTTGGGATTGAACGGGTCCTTCTCGGTGACCGGACGCACTTCGATGGGCTTGGCGCACAGCAGCTTGTCGCGGATATGCTCCGGCAGCTTGTCGGCCATGGACTGCGCCAGCTCGACTTCCGACGGCAGGTTCTCCGGGCCGACCACATCGGGCATCTGCCCCTGGTGCTCGAAGCCTTCCTCGTCGTACTGGAACGAGGCGCTGCAGGTGAAGATCGGGTTGCCTTTCTGGATCGCCGTCACCCGCCGGGTGCTGAAGCTGCCGCCGTCACGCACGCGGTCCACCGAGTAGACCACCGGCATGGTCGCGTCGCCCGGACGCAGGAAGTAGCCATGCAGGGAGTGCACGTGGCGCGCCTCCTCGACCGTCTGGCTCGCCGCCGAGAGCGACTGGCCGAGCACCTGGCCACCGTAGAGCTGGCGGAAGCCCAGGTCCTGGCTACGGCCGCGGAAGAGGTTTTCCTCGATCGCTTCCAGACTCAACAGATCGACCAGATCGTCCAACACATGGCTCATTCGAAATTCTCCAAAGCAAGGCCCAGGCGGCAAATGATACAGGGTTTGTCATTACTGGCCCGTATGTTCGCTGATTCAGCCGCGCAGGGTGGCCTGCCAATGGGCGCGGTCGATGCGGTACAGCACATGGGGACGCAGCGGGTGACCGGGTTCCAGTTTCGGATGCTCGAAATCGCCGGCAGGGTCGGCCTGCATGCCGATGGCCTGCATGACCTTCTGCGAGGCAAGGTTATCGCGGGTGGTGAAGGACACCACTTCCGGCAGCCCCAACCGGGCGAAGGCGCAGCGCAGGCTGGTCCAGGCCGCCTCGCTGGCAAAGCCAAGGCCCCAGTGGCGACGGGCCAGGCGCCAGCCGATTTCCACCGCCGGGGTGAAGTCGGCGTCGAAGCCGACGTTGAGCAGGCCGGTCATGCCGATAAAGGCCCCGGTGTCCTTGCGCTCCAGCGCCCACAGGCCATAGCCGTATTCGGCGAAATGCCCGCGGATGCGGCCGATCAGCGCCGCGCTCTCCAGCCGGCTCAGGGGCGCGGGGAAGTAACGCATCACCTGCGGATCGGCACACAGCGCGGCGAACTCCTTGAGGTCGTCGTCCTGCCATTGGCGCAGCACCAGGCGCGCGCTTTCCAGCTCGAGAATCTGCGTCATCGATGGCTCCAGGGTCCGTGGCCTCGCAGTCTACAGCGTAGGCAGGCAATGCTGGCTACGCCCGGCCATCATCGGGCAAGATCACCCGGTGCCCACCGCCGGACCCGCCATGCGCCTGCCCCTTGTTTACCACGATGACTACAGCCCGGAATTCCCCGAAGGCCACCGCTTTCCCATGGACAAGTTCCGCCTGCTGCACGATCACCTGATCGCCAGCGGCCTGACCACCGACGCCGAGCTGCATCGTCCGGAAATCTGCCCCAACGACATCCTTGCCCTGGCCCACGACCGCGCCTATATCGAGCGCTACATGAACGGCGAGCTGTCCCGCGAGGACCAGCGCCGCCTCGGCCTGCCCTGGAGCGAGGCCCTGGCCCGGCGTACCGTGCGCGCGGTGGGCGGTTCGCTGCTGGCCGCCGAACTGGCGTTGCAACACGGCATCGCCTGCCATCTGGCCGGCGGCACCCACCACGCCCATTACGACCACCCGGCGGGCTTCTGCATCTTCAACGACCTGGCGGTGATCAGCCATTACCTGCTGGAAGCCGGGCGGGTGCACCGAGTGCTGATCTTCGATTGCGACGTGCACCAGGGCGACGGCACGGCGCGGATTCTCGAACACACCGCGGATGCGATCACCGTGTCCCTGCACTGCGAACAGAACTTCCCCGTGCGCAAGGCCCGCAGCGACTGGGACATCCCCCTGCACCGAGGCATGGGCGACGCCGAATACCTGAAGATCGTCGACGACGCCCTGAACTACCTGCTGCCGCTGTACCAGCCGGACCTGGTGCTCTACGACGCCGGCGTCGATGTGCACAAGGACGATGCCCTCGGTTACCTGCAACTCACCGACGAAGGCGTCGCCGCCCGTGATACCTGCGTGCTGCGCCATTGCCTGGGCCGGGATATCCCGGTGGTCGGGGTGATCGGCGGCGGCTACAGCAAGGACCGCGAAGCCCTGGCCCGGCGCCACGGCATCCTCCATCACAGCGCGCAGCGGGTGCTGGATTACCCACAATGACTGTGGAACCGCTTGTGGATAACCTGCGGGAAAGCCCTTCCGACCCCGTGAAACCGGGGCTGCGCGGCGCTTGATCGTTTTTTGTACAGTGCCCTGCCCGCCCTGCCTCGGGTAGAATGCGCGGCTCACTTATCCCCAGCCTGCCGCCGCCATGACCGATTCCCGCACCACCGCCCCTGCCCACGTCGCCATTATCGGAGGCGGCCCCGCCGGCCTGATGGCGGCCGAAGTCCTTGCCCTGGCCGGGGTCCGGGTCGATCTGTACGACGCCATGCCCTCGGTGGGGCGCAAGTTCCTGCTGGCCGGGGTCGGCGGGATGAACATCACCCACTCCGAACCGTACCCGGCGTTTGTCTCGCGTTATGCCGAGCGCAGCGGGGAGATCGGCGCGCTGTTGCAGGGTTTCGATGCCGATGCCTTGCGCGAATGGATTCATGGCCTGGGGATAACGACCTTCGTCGGCACTTCGGGGCGGGTGTTCCCCACGGATATGAAGGCGGCGCCGTTGTTGCGTGCCTGGCTCAAGCGGTTGCGCGATGCCGGGGTAGTTATCCACACCCGGCATCGCTGGCTTGGCTGGAATGACGAAGGTGCGCTGCGGATTGGTTATCCACAGGGAGAACTGGCGATCAAGCCCGATGCCACGATCCTCGCTCTTGGCGGTGGAAGCTGGGCGCGCCTGGGCTCGGATGGTGCCTGGCTGCCGTGGCTGGCCGAGCGGGCTGTGGATATCGCGCCGTTGCAGGCGGCCAACAGTGGGTTCGAGGTGGAGGCCTGGAGTGATCTGCTCAAGCAGAAGTTCGCCGGGGCGCCGTTGAAGAACATCGCCTTGAGCCTGCCGGGTCAGGCGCCGCGCTTGGGCGAGTTCGTCCTGACCGAAGGCGGCGTGGAAGGCAGCCTGGTGTACGCCTGGTCGGCGCAGATTCGCGAAACCATCAACCGCGAAGGCCAGGCCACGCTGCTGCTGGACCTGCTGCCGAACAAGGCTGTGGACAAGATTGCGGCGGCGTTGAGCAAGCCGCGTGGGTCGCGGTCGATGGCCAAGCATCTTCAGGGGCAACTGGGGCTCGACGGGGTTAAGGCTTCGCTGTTGCGCGAGCTGACCGGGGCGCAGATGTTCGCCGATCCGCAGAAGCTGGCAGCGGCGATCAAGGCCCTGCCCATCGTGCTGGTGCGGGCGCGGCCGCTGGATGAGGCGATCAGTACCGCGGGCGGGGTGCGCTTCGAGGCGCTGGATGAGGGGTTGATGCTGAAGCAGGTGCCGGGGATGTTCTGTGCCGGGGAGATGCTGGACTGGGAGGCGCCTACCGGGGGGTATTTGCTGACGGCTTGCTTTGCCAGTGGCAAGAGGGCCGGGTTGGCGGTGCTGGAGTGGCTTGGCCGAGACTGATGGGTTGCCTTCACTAGCCCTATCGCTGGCAAGCCAGCTCCCACAGGTTCACCACTGGCTTCAAGAGCGCCGCGGTACCTGTGGGAGCTGGCTTGCCAGCGATGAGGCCAGTACAGGCAACAGAAGACCTCAGGGCTTACGCTTTTTCGGCCCGGTATTGAACGACGGCACCTTGCGCACCGCCTTCGCCGGCACTGGCGCATCACCACTGTCGGTCCAGCGCCCCAGGCTGCCCTTGGCCCCGGTCACCTTGGGCTTCTTCGGTTTCTTCGGCTTCTTCAGGATCTGCCCGCTGGCATCCGTCACCGGCACCCGGTGATCCGGCTCGAAGCCTGGCTCGTCGTGACGCGGCAGAGTCTTGCGGGTCAGGGTCTCGATCGCCGACAACAGTTGCACCTCGTCGGCACACACCAGCGAGATCGCTTCCCCGGTATTCCCCGCCCGGCCCGTCCGGCCGATCCGGTGGATATAGTCCTCAGCCACGATCGGCAAATCGAAGTTCACCACCAGCGGCAGATCATCGATATCCAGCCCCCGCGCCGCCACATCGGTGGCCACCAGAATCTGCACTTCCCGCGCCTTGAAGCTGTCCAGCGCGCGCTGGCGGGTCGCCTGCGGGCGGTCGCCATGGATGCCGTCGGCATTGATGCCCAGGCCCACCAGGCGCTCGACCAACTGGTCCACACCATTACGGGTCTTGGCGAACACCAGCACCTGGCTCCAGCGCTGCTTGCGCAGCAGATGGCAGAACAGCTCGGCCTTGCGCTTTTTATCCACAGTGACGATCCACTGCTTCACCGTGCTCGCGGTGACGTTGCGCGGGCTGACTTCGACGCTCAGCGGATTGGCGAGCATCTGCCCGGCCATCAGGCGGATCTCGTCGGAGAAGGTGGCGGAGAACAGCAGGGTCTGGCGCTTCACCGGCAAGGCGGCGTAGATCGAGCGCAGTTCCTCGGCGAAACCGAGGTCGAGCATGCGGTCGGCCTCGTCCAGCACTAGGGCCTGGAGCTGGTTGAACTTGACCGCGTTCTGGCGGAACAGGTCGAGCAGGCGGCCGGGGGTCGCCACCAACAGGTCGATGCCTTTGCGCAGCTTCATCATCTGCGGGTTGATGCTGACCCCGCCGTACACCGCGTAGGTGCGCAGCGGCAGGTGCTCGGCGTATTCGCGGATGTTCTCGTGGACCTGCTCGGCCAGCTCGCGGGTCGGCACCAGCACCAGGGCGCGCACCGAGTTGCTGGCAACCTGGGCGCCTTCGAGGGTCAGGCGCTGCAGCAGCGGCAGGGCGAAACCGGCGGTCTTGCCGGTGCCGGTCTGGGCCGCGGCCATCAGGTCGCGGCCGGCCAGCACGGCGGGGATCGCCTGGGCCTGGACCGGCGTCGGGTTGTTGTAGTTGAGGCCGTCGAGGGCGCGCAGCAGCGGTTCGATCAGGCCGAGTTTGGCGAATGTCATGGAAATACCGTCAGGGGCTTCGTGCAATGGCGCGAAGTCTACCCTGTTCGGCCCCGCTTCACCGAGTCCCGGTCATCTCGCCTTCGACCACCGGCACCTGCGGCGCCTTGCGCCACTGCGGAATGCCGATCAGCACCACGGCGCCGATGATCACCGCCATGGCCAGGCACTCCTCGGCGCCGATCTCTTCACCGGCGAACAGGATCCCCAGCATCACGGCTACCGCCGGGTTGACGTAGGCATAGCTGGTGGCTGCCGCAGGGCGCACATGCTTGAGCAGGTACATGTAGGCGCTGAAGGCGATGATCGAGCCGAACACCACCAGGTAGGCCAGCGCGCCCCAGCCAGCGGCGGTGGGCATCTGGGTCAGGCGTTCGCCGCTGAAGAAGCTACCGGCCAGCAGGACCAAGCCGCCCACCAGCATTTCCGCGGCACTGGCCATCGGCCCCTGGGGCAGCGGCAGGCTCTTGCTCCACACCGAGCCGAAGGCCCAGGAAGCCGCAGCGAACAGGATCAGCGCCGCACCCATGGGGCTGGCCTGCAGGTTGGAGCCGAGGTTGAGCAGGCCGATACCGGCCAGGCCCATGAAGATCCCGGCCCATTCCAGACGGGTATTGCGATGGCCCCAGAACAGGCCGAACAGCAAGGTGAACAGCGGCACGGTCGCCACCGCCAGCGTCGCGACGCCCGAGGCGACCCCGGCATGCTCGGCCACGGTCACGCCACCGTTACCGCAACTGAGCAGGAGAAAGCCGATCGCCCCCGCCGCCTTCCATTGCTGCCAGGTCGGCGCCGGCACCCCGCGCCAGCGCAGGAAGCCGTACATCAGGCCGCCGGCGATGATGAAGCGGAATCCGGCCATCAGCATCGGCGGCCAGGACTCCACGCCGATACGGATGGCCAGGTAGGTAGACCCCCAGACCAGATACAACGCGAGAAAGGCACCGATCAACATCCAGGTAGAACGACGGGAGGCAGGCATGGGGGGCTCGAATTTGAGTAGTTGTGGCGCTATTTTAAAAAGCTTCACCGGTAAAATTAAGTTTCAAAAAACGCTTATCGAGCACCTGGACTTTCGAAAAAACGGATCTACCAGGCCTTTTCCTTCTTTTTCACAAGACGACCATGGACAAGTACGACCGCATGCTTCTCGCCGCCCTTCTCGACAACGGCCGCGCCTCCTTCGCCCAGCTCGCGCGCACGGTCAACCTGTCCGCGCCGGCGGTGGCGGAACGGGTGGCGAAGCTGGAATCCAGCGGGGTGATCACCGGCTACCAGGCCAAGGTCGACATGAGCAAGATCGGCCTGCCGATCCAGTGCGTGATCGAGTTGCGCCTGGCCAGTCACGGCAACCAGCAGGCCTACGAAGCCCTGACGCAGATTCCCCAGCTCACCGAATGCCATCGGGTCACCGGTGATCCGTGCGTGATCATGCAGGCGGCGGTGGGCTCGATGCCGGAGCTGGAAGAGCTGATCAACCGGGTGGCGCAGTTCGGCTTCAGCAAGACCTCGATCATCCTCTCCAGCGCCGTGGAGCGGCGGGTGCCCCTGGCGCAGCTGGAGAAGAAGACTTAACGGTACTTGATCAGGGTTTCGCGGATTTTCGCGGCGGGGACTTTCTGCAGGCGGCAGAGGAAGGAATGCGACAGTTCCTGGATGCCGTGGGTCTGACGCAGCTCGCCGACCAGGTGTTGCAGGAGGTTGGCGGCCATCTCGGCATCGGCCATCGCCCGGTGCGCAGTGCCGGTGTCCGGCAGGCCGGCCCAGCGGGTCAGGGTGCCGAGCTTGTGGTTCGGCGCCGCCGGCAGCAGGCGCCGCGACAGCAGCAGGGAACAGGCGAAGGACTGGCTGCGGTTGCGGCCGATACGGCTCAGTTCGTAGTCCCAGAACTTCTGGTCGAAGGCGGCGTTGTGCGCCAGCAGCGGCGTGCTGCCGACGAACTCGGCGACTTCGTTCATCACCCGCTCCACCGGTGGTGCGCTGCGCAGCATGGCGGTGGTGATGCCGGTCAGCCCGGCGACGAAGGCCGGCACCGGCACCCCGGCGTTCATCAGGCTCTGGTAGCGCTCGACGATGCGGCCCTGCTCCAGCATCACCACCGCCACCTCGGTGGCGCGGCAACCGGCGCCGGGCGTGATGCCGGTGGTTTCAAAGTCGATGACAGCGATACGTTCCACGAAAAAACCTCAGTGTTTGAGCAGCAGCGCGCCTTCGATGGGCACATAGCGGGAAGCGGCGCGGATCAGCGAATGCGCGGTCAGGCCGGGAACGCCATAGGCCACGGCCTCGACGCCATGGCGCTGGATCACCCGTTCCAGGAGCAGGTCGAAATCACCGTCGCCGGAAGCCAGGACCACCTGGTCGACCCGGGGGGCGGCGTCGACCACGTCGAGGGTGATGCCCACGTCCCAGTCGCCCTTGGCGGAGCCGTCGGCACGCTGGATATAGGGCTTGAGCTTCACGGTGAACCCGAGGTTGCGCAGGATCTGCTGGAACTGCTGCTGCTTGGCGTCGCCACGGTCGATGGCGTAGGCGAAGGCTTCGACGATCTCGCCGTCACGGCTCACATCGGCCCAGAACGCGGCGTAGTTGAAATGGCAGCCATAGGCCTGGCGCACGGTGTAGTAGAGGTTCTGGACATCGACGAACAGCGCGATTTTCTTCACTAAACCCCTCCTTCGAGACCGGGCCTTGGGTGGCAAAGGGGGGGAGTATGACATGCCGGGAGGCTTGCAGTGGATTCGAGGGCCTCATCGCTGGCAAGCCAGCTCCCACAGTGACCGCATGCACCGCCGGACCTGTGGGAGCTGGCTTGCCAGCGATGAGGCCCTCAAGAGCAACGAAGATCCTCAGACGTAATCATCGTCCGAGAAGAACCCGCCACCCTCATCGCCATAACTGCTGCTGTCATCCGCTACATACCGCTGGCTGTCATCATTCCAGCCGCCACCCTGGTCATTGACCTGGGCCGGCTCTTCCTTGATGACCTCGACGATCTCCTCCGGCTGCGAGTTGTGATGGAACAGGCTGCTGATCCCCTGCGCCAGCATCACGCCACCGGCGACACCGGCTGCGGTCTGCAATGCCCCCCCAAGGAAGCTGCTGGCGCCACTGCGCGCGGGTGCGGCTTGCTGCGCAGGTGGAGCTCCCCAGTTGGACTGCGGCGCCACACCCGGACCATCGCGCCAGCCGCCACTGCTCGAAGGCGCAGGCGCAGGAGCAGGTGCCGCCGCCGGCCGTGGACTGGACGACCCGAAGATGCTCGACAGGAACCCGCCGCTGCCTTGTTGCTGCGGCGCCGGTGCGGCGGCCTTGGCCTGCGCCAACTCCGCCTGCAACTGGCGATTCTGTTCGTCCATGCGCTTGAGCGCCGCTTCCTGGACCAGGATCGCCTGGGCCATGTAGTAAGGAGCCGCCGCATGCTGCTGAACAAGCCCGGCGATATGCGCCTGGGCCTGGGCGTCGCGCGGGGCGCCTTCGGCCTCGGCCTGGCGCAGCCTGGTGAACAGGCCTTCGATCAGGGTTTGCTCTTCGTGGTTCATGACGCGACCTCTCTGGATTACCGGTTGCAGTGAAGATTGGGACAAGCATGGCGCTTTCAAGCATCCCAGCCCATGAAACTTTGTTCAGGTTCTGCCCCTGAGCTAAAGTGACGCCTGCTTTGGACTTCGAAATCGACCCATGAATCCGCTCACCGTTCTGCGCGACTCCCTGTACTTCTTCCGCCGCCACCTGGTCAGCATCGCCGGGCTGTGCCTGCCGCTGGTGATCCTCGAGGCGCTGGCCGTCCAGTTGCTCTACGGCCAACTGGGCAAGGATGCCTCGATGGGCTACGGCCTGCTGGTCGGCCTGCTGTTCTATCCGCTGTACAGCGCCGCGCTGATCCTCTACCTCGACGCCCGCAGCGACGGCCACGAGCCGCTCAAGCGCAACCTGCTGGCCCGCGCCCTGCAGCTCTGGCCGTCGTTCGCCCTGCTGGTGGCGCTCAGTTCGCTGCTGATCATGTTCGGCATCTCGCTGTTCATCCTCCCGGGCATCTGGGTGATGACCAACCTGGTGTTCGCCGAATACCTGCTGGTGCTGCGCGGCATGGCGCCGATCGCGGCCATGCGCGAGAGCTTCCAGATGGTCCGCGGCAACTTCTGGCACATCCTCATCTGCATGCTCGGGGTGATGGCGCCGCTGTGGCTGATCAGCGGCATCACCCTGGGGCTGCTGCCCGAGGAAGTGAACCCGGTCCTGGAACTGCTGGTCAGTGTGTTCAACAGCTTCCTGCAACTGTTCAGCACCGTGGTCCTGTTCCGCCTGTACATGCTGGTCAGCGAGGCGCCAGCGGCACGTTCCTGAACACGGCGGCTATGCTCAACCGTCTACCCTGACCCGTGCGAGCCCGATGACCCGACTACTGCGCAATGTTTTGCTGTCCTTGCTGCTGATCGCCATCCTGCTCTGGCTGCTGGCCTCCCAGGCCGGTTGGCGGCCGGAGCTACTGGAAGACCTGCCGGTCGCCTGCACCGGCCCCGGCACCCCGCTGGTGCCGGGCCAGCCGTTGAAGGTGATGACCTGGAACGTGCAGTACCTGGCGGGCAAGCGCTATGTGTTCTGGTACGACGAAGCCCGTGGCGACGACACCCGCCCCACCGATGAAGACCTCGCCTTCAACCTCGATGAAGTCGCCCGGGTGATCCGTGCCGAGCAGCCGGACCTGGTCCTGCTCCAGGAGCTGGACAACAACGCCAAGGCCAGCGACTACCAGGACCAGCTCGCCCTCCTCCGCGAACGCCTCGCCGACCTCTATCCCTGCGCCGTCCAGGCCTATGACTGGAAGGCCGAGTTCGTGCCGGATACGCATATCGCCGGGAGTGTCGGGCGGACGCTGGCAACCCTCAGTCGTTATCCGATCCAGCGGGCGCAGCGGATGCAGTTGCCGCTGGCATCGGACAATGTCCTGAACCGCCTGCTCAAGCCACAGCCGGCGGTACTGGTCAGTTATCTGCAGATGGGTGAAGGGCAACTGGCGGTGATGAATACCCGGCTGGGCAAGCATGAAGCGGGCAGCGATGTGCAACTGCGGCAGGTGCAGGCGCTGGAGAAGATGGTCGATCAGTTCGAACGCCAGGGCACGCCATGGCTGTTGGGCGGGGATTTCAACCTGTTGCCGCTGGGGCAGTACCGAAGGTTGAAGCCGGAGCAGCAGCCGTTGTATTCGGCTGATAGCGAGCTGCATCTGTTGTGGGACAAGTACCCGATGATTCCGGCGAATGCCGAGGCGACGGGGGCGGATCGGGAGAAGTGGTTGACCCACTTCCCGAATGATCCGAGGTTGGAGGGGCCGGACCGGACGCTGGATTATCTGTTCCACAGTCCCAAGCTGCGGCGGGTGGAGGCTGAGGTGTTGCAGCAGGATACCCTGGAGATCTCGGATCATTTGCCGGTGAGTGCCCGGCTTTTGTTGCCTGTTCCTCCTCAATCCTGATCCATGCTTTTCAGGGTTCTTTCGGGCCCTATCGCTGGCAAGCCAGCTCCCACAGGTCCGGCGGTGCACGCGGTCCCTGTGGGAGCTGGCTTGCCAGCGATGAGGCCCGAAAGAGCAACCTCACTGTCGGATCAGTACTGCTGCCCCGGAACCCAACTGGTCCCCGCCAGCGGTACCCGGGCCATCGCCGCCGCTTCCACGGTCAGCGCCACCAGGTCTTCCGGATCGAGGTTGTGCAGGTGCGACTTGCCACACGCCCGGGCCATGGTCTGCGCTTCCAGCACCAGCACCCGCAGGTAATTGGCCAGGCGACGCCCCGCCTCCACCGGATCAAGACGCTTGGACAGCTCCGGATCCTGGGTGGTAATGCCCGCCGGGTCACGACCGTTCTGCCAGTCATCGTAGAAGCCCGCCGCCGAACCGATCTTCTTCAGTTCGTCATCCAGGCGCGGATGGTTGTCGCCCAACGCCACCAGTGCCGCCGTACCGATCGCCACCGCATCTGCGCCCAGCGCCATGGCCTTGGCCACGTCCGCACCGTTGCGGATACCACCGGACACGATCAGCTGGACCTTGCGGTGCATGCCCATCTCCTGCAGCGCCTGCACGGCCTGCGGAATGGCCGGCAGGATCGGGATCCCCACGTGTTCGATAAACACTTCCTGGGTCGCCGCGGTACCACCTTGCATGCCATCGAGCACAATCACATCGGCCCCGGCCTTCACCGCCAGCTTGACGTCGTAGTACGGGCGGCTGGCACCGATCTTCACGTAGATTGGCTTTTCCCAGTCAGTGATCTCACGCAGTTCGGCGATCTTGATCGCCAGGTCGTCCGGGCCGGTCCAGTCCGGGTGACGGCAGGCGCTGCGCTGGTCGACACCGATCGGCAGGGTGCGCATGCCAGCCACGCGCTCGGTGACCTTCATGCCCAGCAGCATGCCGCCGCCGCCCGGCTTGGCGCCCTGGCCGAGGACGATCTCGATGGCGTCGGCCTTGCGCAGGTCATCCGGGTTCATGCCGTAGCGCGACGGCAGGTATTGGTAGACCAGGTGCTGCGACTGCCCACGCTCTTCCGGGGTCATGCCGCCGTCGCCGGTGGTGGTGCTGGTGCCGGCGATGCTGGCGCCACGACCGAGCGCTTCCTTGGCGTTGGCCGACAGCGCGCCGAAGCTCATGCCGGCGATGGTCACCGGGATCTTCAGGTGGATCGGCTTCTTGGCGAAGCGGGTGCCGAGGACCACGTCGGTACCGCATTTCTCGCGGTAGCCTTCCAGCGGATAGCGCGACACCGAGGCGCCGAGCAGCAGCAGGTCGTCGAAGTGCGGCAGCTTGCGCTTGGTGCCGCCGCCACGAATGTCATAGATGCCGGTCTCGGCTGCGCGCTGGATTTCCTGGATGGTCAGGCGATCGAAGGTGGCCGATTCGCGCAGCACGGGAGTGTTTTTTTCGCTCATGGGAATGTCCTCGACGCGGATCAGTACGCGGATGCGTTATCGACTTTGAAGTTGTACAGCTGGCGTGCCGAGCCGTAGCGCTTGAAGCTCGCCGGGTCTTCCGGGAAGCCGGCGCGATTGAGCAGCTCGGCCAGTTCGGCCAGGTGCTCGGCGCGCATTTCCTTCTCGATGCAGTCCGAACCCAGCGACTTGACCTCGCCCTTCACGTAGATGCGGGTCTCGTACAGCGAGTCGCCGAGGGCGTCGCCCGCATCGCCGCACACCACCAGGCGACCGGCCTGGGCCATGAAGCAGCTCATATGGCCGATGCTGCCGCCGACCACGATGTCGACACCCTTCATGGAAATCCCGCAACGGGCACCGGCATCGCCTTCGATCACCAGCAGACCGCCATGAGCGGTGGCGCCGGCCGCCTGGGAGGCGCTGCCTTTGACCCGCACCGAGCCGGACATCATGTTTTCCGCCACGCCCACGCCGACGTTGCCGTGCACGGTGATGCTGGCCTTCTGGTTCATCCCCGCGCAGTAGTAGCCGGCATGCCCCTCGATATCGATGCTGACGGCCTGGTTCAGGCCCACCGCCAGGTTGTGCTTGCCGTCCGGGTGGGTGACCACCCACTCGCGGTCCTGCACGTCACCGTGCAGGGTCTGGTTCAGTTCACGCACCGAGGCGCTGGACAGGTCGATGGTTTTCATATGAATGCTCCTCAGGCACGTTCCCAGATGTACATGGTGGCGGGTTCGGGTTCCCACACTTTGGCTTTGTCGATGCCTGGCAGGCTGGCCAGGGCCTGGTATTCGGAGGCCATGGCGACGTAGTCGTCGGTTTCGGCGAGGATCGCCGGCTTGCAGGCGATCGGGTCGCGGATCACGGCAAAGCCGTTGCGGGTGCCGATGGCGAAGGTGAAGAAGCCGTCGAGGTCTTCCAGGGACTTGTCCAGGGCCTCTTTCAGCGAGTCGCCCTGGCGCAGGCGCCAGGTCAGGTAGCCGGCGGCAACTTCGGTGTCGTTGTCGGTCTCGAAGGTGATGCCTTCGCGCTTGAGTTCCTGGCGCAGGCGGAAGTGGTTGGACAGCGAGCCGTTGTGCACCAGGCACAGGTCGGCGCCGGTGGAGAACGGGTGGCTGCCTTCCATGGTCACGGCGCTTTCGGTGGCCATGCGGGTGTGGCCGATGATGTGGCTGCCCTTCATGCCGGCCAGGCCGAAGCGCTCGGAGATCTCCCGCGGCAGGCCCATGCCCTTGAGGATCTCGATGCTCTGCCCGGCGCTCATGATGCGCACGTCCGGGGCCAGCTCGGCGAGGGCCGCGCGCACCGGCTCTTCGGCGCTGTGGGCCTTGAGCACGGCGGCGCTGGCGTTCTGGAACCAGTCCAGGGAGCAGCCGAGGCGGCCTTCCAGCTCGCCCATCAGTTTTTTCCAGTCGTAGCCGACGTCGCCGGCCTGCAGGGTCAGCTTGACCCAGCCATCGGCCACTTCATCGCCGTAGATGGCGAAGCCGGCGCTGTCCGGGCCGCGATCGGTCATGGCTTCGAGCATGGGTTCGAACAGTTTGCCGAGCTGGCTTTCGAGCTCAGGCTTCTTCAGGTACAGACCTACGATTCCGCACATGGCGTTGTCTCCTTGGGGCAGTTGAATCGGGAATTCGGATCAGAAAAATTCGGTGTAGCGCTGGATCTCCCAGTCGGAGACATGCCGGCTGTACTCCACCCATTCCATGCGTTTCTGGCGGATGAACTCGTCGACGATCTCGGCCCCCAGCACCTCGCGGAACAGCGGGTTGGCGGCCAGGGCGTCGGTGGCTTCCTTGAGCGACTGCGGCAGGGTCTTGATGCCGCGGGCGGCGATCTCTTCGAGGCTGAGGTTGTAGAGGTTCTCGTTGCAGACGAAGTCCGGTTCCAGCTGGCGCTCGATGCCGTCGAGGCCGGCAGCGATGATCGCGGCGGTGACCAGGTACGGGTTGCAGCCGGCATCCGGCAGGCGGAATTCGAGGCGACCATACGGCACGCGGACCATGGCCGAGCGGTTGTTGGAACCGAAGGCGACGAAGGCCGGGGCCCAGGTCGAGCCGGACAGCGAACGGCCGACGACCAGGCGCTTGTAGGAGTTCACGGTCGGCGCGGCGAAGGCGCACAGGGCCGGGCCGTGGGCCAGCAGGCCGGCGGCGAAGTGGTAGGCCAGCTTCGACAGGCCCATGCCACTCGGGTCGCTGGCATCGTGGAAGAGGTTCTTGTTGCTGGCGCTGGCGATCGACAGGTGGAAGTGCATGCCGTTGCCGGCGCGCTTCGGATCGGGCTTGGGCATGAACGAGCAGATCATGCCCATGTCGTTGGCGATCTCGCCGGCGGCCATGCGGAAGAAGGTGAAGCGGTCGGCCGACTCCAGGGCGTCGCTGTAGGTGTAGTTGATCTCGAACTGGCCGTTGGCGTCCTCGTGGTCGATCTGGTAGATGTCGAAGCCCACCGGTTGCAGGGCTTCGGTCAGGCGCTCGAGGAATTCGCGGGAGCGGGACAGGCCCTTGTAGTCGTAGCAGGGCTTGTCGAGGTTGTCGGAGGCGTCGACCAGTTGCAGCTTGCCCCCGGCATCGCGACGGAACAGGCTGAATTCGGGTTCCAGGCCGGTGTTGAGGGTCCAGCCCTTGTCTTTCAGGCGCTCGACCTGCTGTTGCAGGACGTAGCGGGTGTCATACGGCCATGGCTCGCCGTTGACGTGACCGATGCACACGATGCGCCCGTAGCCTGGCTGCCAGGGCACCGGAATCAGGGTGGAGAGATCGCCACGGGCCATGAAGTCCGGGCCGTGGGGTTCCATGCCCATGCCGCAGATGGCGAAACCGGCAAAGCCGGCGCCATCCTCGGCGACCGCCTTGAGGCCGGTGACCGGGACGGATTTGGTCTTCGCGGCGCCATGGATATCGACGAACTGGGCCAGCACGTACTTGATGCCGTGCTGTTCGATGATGCGCTGCGTTTCAACTGGCAACATGGGTCTTCACTCCTGGAAAAGGGCAAGGCGGTCGATAAGGCAGGAGAACAAGGTTTCTAAGCAGGTCAGGTACGGCTGATTCCATCAAGGAAATTTAGTTTCCTGAGAGGAATGCAAGGCGCTTGCCAGTTTTGAAGACACAACAGGAAATGGCCCCGGCGTTGCACCGGCCTGCTGTTTATATGGGAAACTCTCTTTCATCCGAGGAAAGTCCCGGCCTTCGCCTGATCGCGGCCGGGATGTTTTGCACTTTCTCAGTGCGAAATTAATTTTCCTGAACCGAAAACAAGCAGGATTGACCGACCGTGACCACCGAGAACCCACCCCGCCTGCGCCTGGAGCAATACCTGGGCATGCAGATTCGCCGCGAGCGCCAGGCCCAGGAACTGAAACTGGCGGATGTGGCGCGCATCGCCGGGATCAGCCAGGGCATGTTGAGCAAGATCGAGAACGCCCAGGTCTCCACCAGCCTGGATATCCTCAGCCGCCTGTGCGACGTGCTGGGCATGCCCATGTCCAAGCTGTTCAGCCAGTACGACCAGCCCGATGGCAGCGCGATCCTGGTCAAGGCTGGCGAGGGGATGGAGGTGGTGCGGCGCGGGACCGAGAAGGGACATACCTATCAACTGCTCAACCACACCCGCGGGCCGAAGAAGAACTTCGAGGCGTACATGGTGAGCATGGATGACGCGAGCGAGGAGTTTCCGACCTTCGCTCATCCGGGTACCGAGTTTTTGCATCTGCTGGAGGGCGAGTTGGTGTACCGGCATGGCAACCAGCTCTATCACATGCAGGCCGGTGACAGCCTGACCTTCGATGGTGATGTGCCCCATGGGCCGGAGAAGCTGGTGCAGGTGCCGATCAAGTTGTTGTCGATCATGAACTATGGGAATGACTGAACTTCTCTAGTGCCCTTCAGGGCCTCATCGCTGGCAAGCCAGCTCCCACAGGTTCAGCGGTGCATGCAATCCCTGTGGGAGCTGGCTTGCCAACGATGAGGCCCTAAACCCCACCACAAAAATCCCCTGCCTTTCAGTTTCCTCCCAAGATAAAAATTTTCCCCACAGGCTAGACCTGCACCTTCCTTTCGCCTATAAAAGCGCAAAAGGAATATTTTATTCCCACCAATAAATAATCTTCACCGACAAAACCTCGCTTCACCGCTGAAATTTCCGCCTTGCGACCGCTGCCGCCACTTCATCCGAGGACCCGAAATGCATCACGCCACCAGCCACTACATCCTCAAGATCAGCTGTCCGGCCACCTCCGGCATCGTCGCGGCGGTCACCACCTACCTGGCGGAAAAAGGTTGCTACATCAGCGAGATGTCGCAGTTCGACGACGACACCAGCGGGCGCTTCTTCATGCGTGCGGTGTTCCGTTTCAACGACAACTACCAAGGCGACATCGACGAAGTCGAGCAAGGCTTCGACAGCGTGGCCCAGCGCCTCGACATGGACTGGAGCCTGCACGGCAGCACCCAGCCGATGCGCGTGCTGCTGATGGTCAGCAAGTACGACCACTGCCTGGCCAACCTGCTCTACCGCCACCACAAGGGCGAGATGGACATGCAGATCACCGCCATCGTCTCCAACCACCTCGACCTGCGGCCCATGGCCGAGCGCGAGGGCATCCGTTTCATCTACCTGCCCGTGACCAAGGACACCAAGTCGCAACAGGAAGCCGCCCTGCTGCAGATCGTCGAGGAAACCGGCACCGAACTGGTGGTCCTCGCCCGCTACATGCAGATCCTTTCCGATGACCTCTGCAAACAGCTTGCCGGGCGCGCCATCAATATCCACCACTCGTTCCTGCCCGGCTTCAAGGGCGCCAAGCCGTACCACCAGGCCTACGCCCGCGGCGTCAAGCTGATCGGCGCCACCGCCCACTACGTCACTTCCGACCTCGACGAAGGCCCGATCATCGAGCAGGAAGTGCAGCGCGTGGACCACGCCTACCTCGCCGACGACCTGGTGTCGGTCGGCCGCGATACCGAAACCGTGGCCCTGTCCAAGGCGGTGAAATACCACCTCGAGCACCGGGTATTCCTCAATGGCGACCGTACGGTGATCTTCCGGTGAATACTCCAGCCCCCATCAAGTTGATCGACGGCAAGGCCGCCGCCGCCCGCGTGATCGCGGAAGTGAAGACCCAGGTCGAAGACATGAAGGCCAAGGGCATCGCCCCGGCACTGACGGTGATCCTCGTCGGCCAGGACCCGGCCAGCCAGGTCTACGTGCGCAACAAGGTACTGCGCGCCGAGGAATGCGGCATTCGCTCCGAAGAGCACAAGCTGCCGGCGGACACCAGCGAAGCCACTCTGCTCGCCCTGATCGGCGAACTGAACGCCGACGACAGCGTCCACGGCATCCTCGTGCAACTGCCGCTGCCGGCCCATATCGATGAAACCCGCGTGCTCCAGGCCATCGACCCGCGCAAGGACGTCGACGGCTTCCACGCCGAGAACGTCGGCGGCCTCAGCCAGGGCCGCGACGTGCTCACCCCCTGCACCCCCGCCGGCTGCATGCGCCTGCTGGAAGACAGCATCGGCGACCTCAGCGGCAAGCACGCGGTGGTGATCGGCCGCTCGAACATCGTCGGCAAGCCCATGGCCGCCCTGCTGCTCAAGGCCCATTGCACGGTGACCGTGGTCCACTCGCGCAGCGCCAACCTGAAGGAACTGTGCCGCCAGGCGGACATCGTCGTCGCCGCCGTCGGCCGCCCGCGCCTGGTGGACGCCGACTGGCTCAAGCCCGGCGCCGTGGTGATCGATGTCGGCATCAACCGCATCACCGAGGGCGAGCGCTCGCGACTGGTGGGTGACGTCGACTTCGACAGCGCCCTGCCCAAGGTGGCGGCCATCACCCCGGTACCCGGTGGCGTCGGCCCGATGACCATCGCCTTCCTGATGAAAAACACCCTGACCGCCGCACGCCTGCAGCAGGAGGCCCCATGCCCTTCAATCTCCTGAAATACGGCCTGAGTTCCGAGTACCCGGCGGAGGTCGACCTGCCGCCGCCGACCGAGCTGAAGTCTTCCTACGACGTGGTGATCATCGGCGCCGGCGGCCATGGCCTGGCCATCGCCTACTACCTGTCGAAGTACCACGGCATCACCAATGTCGCGGTGCTGGAGAAGTCCTACCTGGGTGGCGGCAACACCGCGCGCAACACCGCGGTGATCCGCTCCAACTACCTGACCAGCGAAGGCGTGCGCTTCTATATCGAGTCGGTGCGGATGTTCCAGGAGCTGTCCAACGAGTTCGACTTCAACATCATGTATTCCGAACGCGGCCAACTGACCCTGGCCCACACCGACGCCACGGTGCGCGCCTTCCGCCAGCGTGCGGAAGTGAACAAGCATTTCGGCGGACGCACCGAGATGATCGACCGCCAGCAGATCCGCGAACTGGTGCCGAGCCTGAACCTCGACCCGGGCCATATCCCGGTGCTCGCCGGCCTCTGGCATATCGACGGCGCCACCGCCCGCCACGACGCCGTGGCCTGGGGCTACGCCAAGCAGGCGGCCAAGCGCGGGGTGGAAATCCACCAGCTCACCGAAGTCCAGGACCTGGTCATCGAGAACGGCCGCATCACCGCGGTGAAGACCAATCGCGGCACGGTGAAATGCGGTTGCGCGGTGCAGGCCATCGCCGGCGCCAGCTCGCTGATGCTGAAGAAAGCCGGGATCCGCGCACCGATCCACACCTACCCGTTGCAGGCCATGGTCACCCAGCCGTTCAAGCCGTTCCTCGATCCGCTGGTCAGTTCCTCCGCCCTGCACTGCTACGTGCAGCAGACCAGCCGCGGCGAGATCGTCTTCGGCGGCGGCTCCGACCCGTACCCGCTGTACAACACCCGCTCGACCCTGGACCTCAAGGAAAGCCTGCTGGCCCACGCCATCGAGATGTTCCCGTTCATGGCCAACGCCAAGCTGATGCGCCAGTGGGCCGGGATCACCGACATGACCCCGGACTACAGCCCGATCATGGGCCTGTCGCCGGTGAAAAATTACTACCTCGACGCCGGCTGGGGCACCTGGGGCTTCAAGGCCACGCCGATCTGCGGCAAGACCATGGCCGAGCTGGTCGCCAGCGGCGGCCGCGTGCCGGAGCTGATCAAGCCGTTCGCCCTGGAGCGCTTCAGCACCTTCCAGCAGGTCAACGAAATGGGCGCCACTGCGGCCAGCCACTAAGGGGAATGCCATGAAGATCATGAATTGCCCGCTCAACGGGCCGAGAAACATCAGCGAGTTCACCTACGGCGGCGAGTTCAAGGTGATGCCCGACCCGGCCACCTGCAGCGACGCCGAGTGGGCCGACTACGTGTTCAACAGCGACAACGAGGCCGGGGTGGTGCGCGATTGGTGGATGCACAACGCCTCCAGCTACTGGTTCCTCGCCGAACGGCACACGGTCACCGACCAGATCATCCGCACCTTCGACGCGAAGGAAGTGTTCAACCAGCGGGTCGAGTTCACGGCCCATGAGGAGGGTGTCGCATGAGCCGCCTGGCCGCCCCGATGGGCCTGCTGATCGACCGCGATCAGCCCCTGCGTTTCAGTTTCGACGGCACCGACTACCAGGGCTTCGCCGGCGACAGCATCGCCAGCGCTCTGCTCGCCAATGGCCGCTGGCTGCTGTCGCGCTCGTTCAAGTACCACCGCCCCCGTGGCCCGCTGACCATGGCCGGGCAGGATGCCAACACCCTGGTGCAACTGCCGGACGAGCCCAATGTGCTGGCCGACGCCCAGGGGCTGGCGGCCGGGATGACCGTCACCGGGCAGAACTTCAACGGCTCGCTGGACAGCGACCGCGACGCCTACCTCGGCAAGTTCTCGCGCTTCATGCCGGTGGGTTTCTACTACCGCTCGTTCTTCAAGCCCAAGGGCATGTGGAAGATCTGGGAGCCGCTGATTCGCAAGAAGGCGGGTCTCGGGGTGCTGGATCTGAACTTCAAGCCGCAGTACTACGACAAGGCTTATCTTTTTGTTGATGTGGCTGTGATCGGTGCGGGGCCGGCAGGTTTGAGCGCTGCGCTCACCGCCGCCAATGCCGGCGCGCGGGTGCTGCTGATCGAACAGCAGGCGGTGCTCGGCGGCTCGCTGACCTACGCCCGCTTCGACGCCGAAGGCCAGCGCGCCGATGCCCTGCGCCGCGAGTTGCTCAGTGCCGTGCAAGGCCACGCCAATATCCAGGTGCTGACCCAGGCCACCTGCAACGCCTGGTTTACCGACAACTACCTGCCGGTGATCCAGGGCAAGCGCCTGTACAAGGTGCGGGCCAAACAATGCATCGTCGCCGCCGGGTCCTTCGACCAGCCGGTGGTGTTCCGCAACAACGACCTGCCGGGCGTGATGCTCGCCAGCGCGGCGCAGCGCCTGATGAAGCTGTATGCGGTGAAGCCGGGCAAATGTGGCGTGGTGCTGACCGGCAACGATGACGGCTATCTCGCTGCACTCGATCTGGCGGATCAGGGCGTGCAGGTCGCCGCGCTGGTGGACATGCGTGTGCAGCCCGCCGATGTGGCGCTGAAAGTGGCGCTGGAGAAACGCGGGATTCCGGTGCACCTGGGCAGCACGGTGTACGAGGCGCAGCACGAGAAAGGCATGCGTCATGTCAGCGGCGTGGAAATTCGCCGCATCACCGCCCAAGGCCAGGTGGCCGAGCAGGGGCTGAGCCTGGCGTGCGACCTGCTGTGCATGTCGGCGGGATATATGCCGGTCTATCAGTTGCTGTGCCAGGCCGGCGGCAAGCTGGCGTATGACGAACAGCGTGCGGAGTTCGCCATCAGCGGTCTGCCGGACGGACTGACAGTCGCCGGCTCGGTGAATGGTCGTCATCAACTGGACAACGTGCTGCTGGATGGCAGCCGGGTTGCCGCTGCCGCCGTGCAGGCGTTGGGGCTGGAGCCCGGCGTGGGCGCTGCCGAGTTTACCGGTGAGGCGCGGGTCAACTTCGAATGGCCGATCTTCGCCCACCCGAAAGGCAAGGATTTCGTCGACTTCGACGAGGACCTGCAGGTGCGCGATATCGTCAACGCCACCCGCCATGGCTATCGCGATGTGCAACTGGTCAAGCGCTTCTCCACCGTGGGCATGGGCCCGTCGCAAGGTCGTCATTCGGCGCTGCCGACGGCGCGCCTGGTGGCCCAGGCGACCAAGCGCAGCATCAGCGAAACCGGGGTGACCACGGCGCGTCCGCCGTTCGAGGCGGAGAAGCTGGCGCACGTCGCCGGGCGAGCCTTCGATCCGTATCGCCAGACCGCCATGCACAGCCGCCATGTCGCGGCGGGTGCCAAGCTGATGCCTGCCGGCATCTGGCAGCGTCCGGCCTACTACGGCAAGCCGGGTGAGCGCGAGCGCTGCATGCAGGAAGAAGTGCGGCATGTGCGGGAGAGGGTCGGCCTGATCGACGTCTCGACCCTGGGCGGCCTCGACGTACGCGGCCCGGATGCCGCCGAACTGCTGGAGCGCATGTACACCATGCCGTTCAAGAAGCAGCCGGTGGGCCGGACCCGCTATGGCCTCATGACCAACGAACATGGCGTGGTGATCGACGACGGCGTGATCGCCCGTCTGTCCGAGCGGCATTTCTACGTGACCGCCACCACCAGCGGCGTCGATCGCATCTATCAGCAGATGCTCAAGTGGAACGCGCAATGGCGCCTGGATGTGGATATCGCCAACGTGACCGCAGCGCTGGCGGCGGTGAACGTGGCCGGGCCGTTGTCGCGTAAGGTGATGGAAAAGATCTGCAGCGATGTGGACCTGTCGGCGGAAGGCTTCCCTTATCTCGGCGTGCGCACTGGCAGCGTATCGGGGGTTCCGGCGCGCTTGATGCGGGTCGGTTTCGTCGGCGAGCTGGGCTATGAGATCCACGTGCCGGCGCGACATGGCGGCAAGCTCTGGGATGTACTGATGGAGGCCGGGGCCGAGTTCGGGATTCGTCCGTTCGGCGTGGAAAGCCAGCGCTTGCTGCGCCTGGAAAAGGGCCACGTGATCATCAGCCAGGACACCGATGGCATGACCCATCCGGGGGAGATCGACATGCAGTGGGCGATCGGCCGGAAGAAGCCGTTCTTCGTCGGCAAACGCTCCATCGAGATCCTCGAGCGCCAGCCGCTCAAGCGCAAGCTGGTGGGGTTCAGCCTGCCCAAGGGCAGTTTGCAGCCGCTGGAAGGCCACCTGGTGCTGAGCGGTGCGGATATCAGCGGTAACGTCACCTCCTGCGAATACTCCGCGACCCTCGGGCAGATCATTGGCCTGGCCTATGCCGGTGCCGATCAGGCTGAGCCCGGGATGCGCATTCCGATCCGCGTGGAGGGTGGCGAAATCGTCCAGGCGACCGTAGTCAAACTGCCGTTCTTCGATCCCGACAACCAGCGCCAGGAGCTCTGAGCCATGACCAGTCTCAATCCTATCGAGCGCTGCGCGCTCATCGACCTGACCGATCTGCCACGGGTGGGTTTCCGTGGCGTGGATGCCGCAGGGTGGCTGACGGCGCGAGGCTACTCGCTGCCATCGGCGCCCAATCAAGCGGTGGCCTGTGACGATGGAACCCTGGTGGCGCGGTTGTCGCAGACCGAGTATTTCCTGCTGGGCAGCCTGGCGGACCGGGGGCAGCGGATTGCCACGGAAGAAGCAGGCTGGGTGTTGGGCGAGGAGCGCAACTACCTGCTGCCGAGGCAGGACAGCCATGCCTGGTTGCAACTGTCCGGGAAACATGTGGCCGAGGTGATGGCGAAGATCTGCGGCGTGGACCTGCGGGCCGAGGCGTTCCCGGTGGGGAGCGTGGCGCAGACTTCGGTGGCGCGGTTGAACGTGATCGTGATCAATGCCGGGAGTGCGGAATTGGCGAAGTTCTATCTGCTGTGTGATCGGGCTTCGGTGGAGTATTTCCAGGGTGCGGTGCTGGATGCCATGGGGGAGTTTGGTGGGGTGCCGGTAGCTCTGGAGAACTTGCTCGGCTGATGTGTCGTTGAGCCCCACAGGTTCGGCGGTACACGCGGACCCTGTGGGAGCTGGCGTTGCCAGCGATGAGGCCCGCCCAGTCACCACAGGACTTCAACCATGACTGCTATAGAACCCATAGACTACCGAGTCCCCGCCCTCCAGCGCGGCCTCACCATCCTCGGCATGTTCAACGCCCGCCAGCGCAGCCTGAGCATGCAGGACATGGCCGAGCGCCTGGAGATCAGCCCTTCTGCCGTCTACCGCATCGTCCAGACGCTGGTGGACATGGGCTACCTGCGCAAGGCCGGGCGCAGCGATTTCGAGCTGGGCAGCCGGGTCATCTCCGACGGCTTCGCCTACCTCGCCAGCCGCGACATCGTCGAGGTGGCGATGCCCTATCTCAATGACCTGCGGGACCGGACTTCGCTGTCGTGTCACCTGAGCATTCGCGAGCAGACCGACAGTCTTTACGTCTACCGCGCCTTCGCGCCGCAGCGGCTGACCGTCAACATTCCCATCGGCACGCGCCTGCCCTGCCATGGCACGGCCTTGGGCCGGGTGTTGCTGACGGGTTTGACCGAGGGTGCGTTGAGCCAGCTGTACCAGCATGTGCGGCTGGATGATTACCCGCCCCCGACACCGCGCACCTTGCCGGAGTTGCAGCAATTGATTGCCGAGGACCGGGCACGGGGCTGGGTGCTGCATCGGTCGGATTACTCGACCGCGATCGCTGCCGGGATTCGTGATCACAGTGGGGCGATCACGGCGGCGATCAACCTGTCGGGGCCGGATGCGGTGATGGATACGGCGGTGACGCAGGAGGCGTTTCTGCAGGCGTTGCTGGGGGCGAGTCGAGAGATATCGGCGGCCTTGGGTTATCGGGATTGAGGCGGAGGCTGGCGCAACAATCTGTCTCAACCTCCGACTATGTCGTAGGCAATTTCCCAAGCACACTTTTCCGGCTTTTCAGCCGTTGCACTGTGGGGGAAGGGTTGCCTAGTCTTGGCGGGTCATTGATTTCCAGTGACCGGTTTTGACAGACCGTGCAAGTTGATTTCCTACCCGTACATAGCGGCAGACAGCCACTAGCGGGTTCCCACACTTGCCAGTCGGACATCATGAAGAAAAAAGACCTCGCCCTCCCCGACCTCACCACCACCTACACCGAATTCTGCTTTTGCGATGAAGGCGAAACCGCGCTGTTCGCCGTGCGTGATGGTGTGGAGATGAAGCATGCCCTCGAACAGCTCATGTCCCTCCTGCGCCTGGCTCATGAAAACAACTTCCAGGCCAGCGAGATCGCTGAGGGGCGTCTGGCGAAGATGGTGCTGGCGACACAGCATGGTCTGGAGGCTTCGAAAGCTATCGTTGCGTCGCTGTTGAAGAGCATCGAGCGGCAGGCGGTTTCGGGGTGATGCTGATGTCCCTATCGCTGGCAAGCCAGCTCCCACAGGGTCACTGCATGCCTTGAGTCATGTGCAGTACCTTTGGGAGCTGGCTTGCCAGCGATAGGGGCCGAGAGAACAACATCGAAACCAGCCATATGGCACCCCGGCAATCACCCCTTGCACCACTGCAATGTTCTTTCCCCCCTCACCCCGCTAGCCTAGGCCGCACACACGGACCCACCGGCAGGTATCGCCACCTCACCCGTTCGCGATTCACGCGTGCAGCCCTATAAAAAATACAAAGGGACATCCATGACCAAGCAGCACTCCACGACAGCGGCCGCTGGCGACGATCAACTCCGCCGCGTGCTCGGCCTTCCGGCGCTCGTATTCTTCGGGCTCGTCTACATGGTCCCGCTGACCATCTTCACCACCTACGGCATCGTCACCGAAACCACCGGTGGCCGCACCGCCGGGGCCTACCTGGTGACCCTGGCAGCCATGCTGTTCACCGCCGCGTCCTACGGGATCATGGTCAAGCGCTTCCCGGTGGCCGGCTCGGCCTACTCCTACACCAATATCGCGTTCGGCCCGAATGTCGGCTTCCTCGCCGGCTGGTCGCTGCTGCTGGATTACCTGTTCATCCCGATGATCAACTACCTGCTGATCGGGCTGTTCCTGAACATCGCCTTCCCCGCCGTGCCCGCCTGGGTCTTCGTGCTGGTGTGCATCGCCCTGGTGACCGTGCTCAACGTGATGGGCATCCGCTCGGTGGCCAAGGCCAGCAACCTGATCGTCGGGGCGCAGGTGATCTTTATCGTGGTGTTCATCGCGCTGTCGTGCCATTCGCTGGGCAACGGCCCGGTGGACTGGCTGGCGCCGCTGGCCGGCGATGGCAGCAAGCCGGGCTTCGATCCGCTGATGGCCGGCGCCGCCGTGCTGTGCCTGTCGTTCCTCGGTTTCGATGCGGTCTCCACCCTGGCCGAGGAAACCCGCGACGCTCGCCGTGACGTACCGCGGGCGATCATGCTGACCACCCTGGTCGCCGGTGCCCTGTTCACCCTGCTCGCCTACCTCAGCCAGCTGGCGATCCCGGGCAGCCATTTCGACAATGCCGACGCAGCCGCCAATGAAGTGATGCTGCAGATCGGCGGCCAGTTCCTCGCCAACTTCTTCACCGCCGCCTATGTCGCCGGCAGCCTGGGTTCGGCGCTGGCGTCACAGGCTGCGGTATCGCGGATCATCTACAGCATGGGCCGCGACCGGCTGCTGCCGGAGCGCTTTTTCGGCACCCTGTCGGCGCGCTTCGGCACGCCGGTGAATGCCACCCTGCTGGTCTCGGCGGTTTCGCTGATCGCCCTGGTGATCAGCCTGGAAACCCTGGCCTCGCTGATCAGCTTCGGCGCGCTGGTGGCCTTCTCGGCGGTGAACATGGCGGTGCTGCGCACCCACCTGCTGGCCAAGGGGCAACCGAAGAACCTGCTGCTCCACGGCGTAGTGCCGCTGGTGGGCCTGGCATTGACCCTGTGGCTGTGGACCAGCCTGTCGAGCCTGACCCTGACCATCGGGCTGATCTGGTTCGCTATCGGTATCGCCTATCTGCTGGTGCTGACGGGTGGTTTCCGGCGTAACGTGAAAGTTGCCGACTTCTCCGAAGCCGGCTGAACCTCAGGTCCCGCGCGGCTTGGCCCGCGCGGTGGCTTCCGCTACCAGCGGATCATCCGGCCAGTAATGCTTCGGATACCGCCCCTTCAAATCCTTCCTCACCTCGGCGTAGGTACTACGCCAGAAGTTCGCCAAATCCTGCGTCACCTGCACCGGCCGCCGCGCCGGAGACAACAGATGCAACAGGACCTTCTGCCGCCCCTGGGCGATACGCGGCGTATCCGCCAGCCCGAACAGCTCCTGCATGCGCACCGCCAGCACCGGCGGGTGCTCGCTGTAATCCACGCGGATATTCGACCCCGACGGCACGCCGATATGCACCGGCGCCCATTCGTCCAAGCGCTGCGGCAGCGGCCAGGGCAGCAGGTTGCGCAGGATCGAGGAGAGATCGAGGTTGGCGAAATGGCTAAGGCGGGTGACCTTGCCCAGATAAGGTTGCAGCCAGTCCGGCAGGGTTGCCAGCAATGCGTCGTCGCCAAGATCAGGCCATTCGCTTTCGCTGCCGTTGGCCAGATCCAACTGCCGCAGCAAGGCGACACGCGCCTGCCACTGGCGCAGCTCCGGGGTCCACGGCAACAGCGCCAGCCCCTTGCGCCGGACCAGATCGAGCAAGGCACGGGCCCGGGCATCGTCGTCCAGGCCGGTCAGCGGTTCGCGGCTGAGCACCAGCTCACCCACCTTGCGCTGGCGCTCGGCACGCAGGACATTTTCCTTTTCATCCCACTCAAGCTGCTCGACCACGCTGACCTGCTCGGCCAACACCTCTTCGAACAACCCGGGATCGAGTTCGGCGGCGAGGTAGATTCGCTCCTCGCGCTGCCCCTGCCGGCTGCCAAGGTCAGCCACCACCAGCCACGGTTCCTTCATCAGCGCATCGACCTCGCCGAACTGCGCGGCACGGCCGTTGGCCAGACGATATTCAGCACCACCGGCCCGCCGCTGCTGGGCGACACGGTCGGGATAGGCCAGCGCCAGCAAGGCGCCGAGCCAGCGTGGATGTTCCGGATCGGCCACCGCCGCGCCGGGTTTGCCGCGCAGGAAACCCCGGTACTGTCGCGCCAGTTGCCGAGCCCGCTGCACGCCACCCTGGCTGCCGCGATTGGCACGGGTCTCGCCGCTGATCAGGCTGAGGCGGCTATGCAGATCGGCGCCGGCACCGCGCAGGATGTCGCGCTCGCCAAGCAAGGCGGCGACATCGCAGGCCATGGCGGTCAGGCCAAGATCCTGACCGCGCAGCAGCAGGTGGGCGATACGTGGATGGGCCGGTAGTTCGGCCATCGCCTGGCCGTGGCTGGTGAGACGGTCATCGCTCAGCGCACCCAGGCGGCGCAGCAGATCCTGCGCCTGGGCATAGGCCGCAGCCGGCGGCACATCCAGCCAGCTCAACTGCTCCGGCGTCACACCCCAGCGATTCAACTGCAGGGCCAACCCGGACAGATCGGCCTGGATGATTTCAGCGGTGCCATAAGCGGCGAGCTGCTCATGCTGCGCCTCGGACCACAACCGGTAGCACACGCCCGGCTCCAGACGCCCTGCCCGCCCGGCCCGCTGCGTGGCACTGGCGCGGGAAATGCGCTGGGTGTCGAGACGGGTCATGCCGCTGCCCGGATCGAAGCGCGGTACCCTCGCCAGCCCGGCATCGATCACCACGCGCACGCCGTCGATGGTCAGGCTGGTCTCGGCGATATTGGTCGCCAGCACCACCTTGCGCTTGCCCGCCGGAGCCGGCTCGATGGCGGCACGCTGGGCGGACAGGTCGAGTTCGCCATGCAGCGGACACAGGAGGATGTCCGGGCGCTCGCCCAAGGACTCCTGCAAGGATTGATGGACCCGGCGAATCTCCGCCTGACCCGGCAGGAACACCAGCAGGCTGCCGCCTTCCTCATCCAGCGCCTGCAACACGGTGTCGGTAACCCGTGGCTCGATATATTCACCCGGCTGGAACGGCCGGCCCCAGCGCATCTGCACCGGGAACATGCGCCCTTCGCTGCTGATCACCGGAGCGTCATCGAGCAGCGCGGACAGGCGCTCGCCTTCGAGGGTCGCGGACATCAGCAGGATCTTCAGCGGCGGCTCGTCGCGCAGCAGTTCACGACCGTTCAGGCTCAGGGCGAGGGCCAGGTCGGCGTCGAGGCTGCGTTCGTGGAATTCATCGAAGATCAACAGACCAACGCCCTCCAGCGCTGGGTCATCCTGCAAGCGCCGGGTGAGAATACCTTCAGTGACCACCTCGATCCGCGTCCGCGGGCCAACCTTGCTGTCCAGGCGGATGCGGTAACCCACGGTTTCCCCGACCTTCTCGCCCAGCTCGCTGGCCAGTCGCTCGGCGGCCGCACGGGCGGCCAGGCGGCGCGGTTCGAGCATGAGGATGGTCTGCCCGGCCAGCCACGGCTCGTGCAACAGCGCCAGCGGCACACGGGTGGTCTTGCCCGCGCCGGGCGGTGCTTCGAGCACGGCTTCGTGACGCGCCGCCAGGGCTTCGCGCAACGATGGCAGTACGGCATCAATCGGTAAGGAAATCATG
The DNA here is from genome assembly GCF_001941965.1 of Pseudomonas putida. Taxonomy (GTDB): domain Bacteria; phylum Pseudomonadota; class Gammaproteobacteria; order Pseudomonadales; family Pseudomonadaceae; genus Aquipseudomonas; species Aquipseudomonas putida_L. Next base: position 47,150 of record NZ_MKZO01000010.1, read on the forward strand.
GTAGCCCTCTAACAGAGGGGCGAGTATAACGGCGAACCCGGCCTGCCCTATCATGGTCTTATCCTCTGAAGCCGGCCTTTTGCCGGTATCGTTGCGGCTATCCTTGCGGAGATTTTCAATGCGTATTCCTTCCCGTGTCACTGGCGGCATCCTGGTCGCAACCCTGCTGACCCAGCTCACGGCCTGCGGCACCCTGTTCTACCCGGATCGTCGTGGCCAGATCGAAGGCAAGGTCGACCCGGTGATCGTCGCTCTCGATGCCGTCGGCATCCTCTTCTATGTCATTCCCGGGCTGATTGCCTTCGGTATCGACTTCGCCACCGGCGCGATCTACCTGCCGGGCGGCAGCACTGCGCAGGTGTCGCCGGAAAAACTCAACGAAGCCATCGGCGCCGACGGCAAGGTGGACAACAGCCGCCTGCAGGCCATCCTCGAAAGCGAACTGGGCCAGAACCTGCCGCTGAACGACCCGCGCCTGGTCCAGCACAAGGGCAGCCTGCAGCAACTGGCGATGTACGACCTGGTGCCTGCTGCCTGACATGACGGCCACTTCCAGCGAACACGCGCGCCTGCTGCGCCTCGCCACCCGGGCCTCGCTCGCGGTGGCGTGCATCCTGATCGTCAGCAAGGCGATCGCCTGGTGGTTGAGCGGCTCGGTCAGTTTGCTGGCCGGGCTGACCGACTCGCTGCTGGATGGCGCGGCGTCGCTGCTCAATCTGCTGGCGGTGCGCTATGCGCTGCGGCCGGCGGATGAGGATCACCGTTACGGACATGGAAAGGCCGAGTCGCTGGCGGGGATGGCGCAGGCGTTGTTCATCGGGGTGAGCGCGGTGTTGATCGCGTTCCAGGCCTATGAGCGTTTGCAGGATCCGCAGCCCTTGGGCAATACCGGGCTTGGCGTGGCGGTGATGGTGCTATCGCTGGTACTGACCGTGGCGCTGCTGATGGTGCAGGGTCGGGTGATCCGTGAGACCGGGTCGACGGCGGTACGGGCCGACTCGCTGCACTACCGCTCGGACCTGTTGCTGAACGCCAGCATCCTGGTGGCGCTGCTGCTGGCGGCCTATGGCTGGCCGCAACTGGATGCGTTCTTCGGGCTGGGGATCGCGCTGTATATCTTCTGGAGCGCGCTGACCATCGCCCGGGAGAGCTTTGCCACCCTGATGGATGAAGAGTTGCCGGCGGAGGTCAGCGAGCGGATGCTGGCGCTGGTCTGTGCGGTGCCCGGGGTGGTCGGGGCGCATGACCTGCGCACGCGGGTTTCGGGGAACCGGTGGTTCGTGCAGGTGCATCTGGAGTTGCCAGGTGAGCTGCCGCTGACCAGGGCGCATGCGTTGTGCGTGGAGGCTTCGGCGGCGATCAGTCGGGAGTATCCGAGGGCTGAAGTGCTGGTGCATGCAGATCCGGTTTAGTGGGTGTTCTTTAGGGCCTCATCGCTGGCAAGCCAGCTCCCACAGGGTACAGCGTGCGCCGCGAAACCTGTGGGAGCTGGCTTGCCAGCGATAGGGCCCTCGAACACACAGCAAGTCTTCAGTTGACGCTATACCCGCGCCCAGCCAGGCAAGCGCCCATCGCCCGGCGATAGGTATCCGCCACCTGCGCCGGCGGCGCCTGGTTGGCATAGGATGGATCGAAACCACTCTGGTCCACCGCCCAGCGATGGCACTGGTAGCGATCCTGCTCCTGCTGCTGTGGCGACTGCCCCTGCATCGGGTAGGCGATCACGTCATACCCGCTACCCTGTTGCACCGGCGCCGGCTGCTGCACCTGCGGCGGGTTCACCACTACATATTCCTGGCTGGCCTGCTGGTACTGGTAATAGGTATCCGCCACCAGGAAGAACAGCGCCCCGCCAATCCACATCTCCCGCGCATAGTCCGGCAGGTAGCTCACCCGCACGCCATACGGCGGCGTCACCACCACGTAGCCCGAGCCATGCGGGCGATACCAGTAGCCGCCCGAGTAGAAGTAGTCCTGCCCGCGATACGGCACTTTCCAATAACGATCCGGGAAGCGGTCGATGGCATGCCCCGGACGGTACTGCGGCCCAGGGCCCCAGCCATTGCCATGCCCGCTCGGCCGCCCTGCCCAGTTCGGCTGTTGGCCACGCGGGCCGGTCTGCCAATGCTGGTTGCCGTCGTTGCGCCGGGGGATGTCCTGGTAATAGCCCTGACGCGGCTCCTGGGTCTGCCAGACTTCTCCGGGCTTGGACTGCAGGGGCGAGCCGCCCGGACGCTGCTCACGCTGATCTCGCTGTTCGCCACGACCACGGTCATCGCCGCGATGGTCATAGTCGCCCTCGGCGAATACATTCAGGCTCACGCACAGCAGGCCGATGGCTGCCAGTGGCCAGATACGCGATGTCATGCTGTTCCTCTACCCACGCGGGAATGATCTCCCAGCCACTCTAGCAGGGGCGCTCTGGCTCGGCAGGTGAAATATGGGAGCTGTAAGCCACAAGCTTCAAGCTGCAAGAAAAAGCAGTCCGCGCCGCCGCAGCCTTTTCTTATCGCTTGCGGCTTATAGCTTGCAGCTCCAATAAAAAAGGGCGACCCATGGGCCGCCCTTCGAGAAACTTGTCCTGGCTCGACGCTTGTGACGCCGGCTCACCTCACACCTGTCTTGTGGACCGTGTGTAGCTCGGGGGCCGAGCACAACCCTGTGGGATTGCTGGCCGCGACCCTCCTGATTGGGGAGGTCGCCGTGGACATGTGTCCGAGCAGTGATTCTGGAAACAATGATAGGGAAAGCGTGCAGGCACAGGATTGCGAAGATTGCGGATATAAACATCACTTGCGCAATTTTTGGCTAAATATTAATAATTACCAGCAATCCATCCATAAAAGGCCTGATCTATGAGCAAGCTGGACCGCTACGACCTGAGCATCCTCGCCGAATTGCAGCGCGATGCGCGCATCTCCAACCAGGAACTGGCCGAGCGCATCGGGTTGTCGCCATCGCCCTGCTCGCGGCGGGTCAAGCAACTGGAAGACGACGGCTTCATCTCCCGCCAGGTCGCCCTGCTCGACCGCAAGAAGCTTGGCCTGAGCCTGACCGCCTACGTGCTGATCGGCATGGACCGGCACACCCCCGAGCGCTTCGAGACCTTCGAGGCGGCGATCCGCAACCTGCCCCAGGTGCTGGAATGCAGCCTGGTGACCGGGATGGACGCCGACTACCAGCTCAAGGTGGTGGTGCCGGACATGGATCACTACCAGAAACTGCTGCTCGGCCACCTGACCCGCATCGAGGGTGTCACCAGTGTTCGCTCGAGTTTTGTCCTGAATCAGGTTTTGGCCTCCACCGAGCTGCCATTGACCCACCTGCGATAGGCGTATAATCCGGCGCTTCACGCTGCCGGAGAGAATCGATGGATCCTGTGTTGTTCGAAGAGTGGATGATGACCATCCTCGTCACCGTCCTGATTGGTTTCATGGGCTTCATCGTCTATGACCTGGCGAAGAAGTCCAAGGCCGGCAAGTTCGGCACCTTCATCCTGTTCTTCGTGCTCGGGCTGGGCATCCTTGCCTTCATCATCAAGAGCGTGGTGATCACCTGGATCGAGCTCAACCAGTAAGCCTCAACGCTTCGCGGGCACTTCCTTCCACTGGCCAGGCTCGAGCCCGTCCAGCGTCCAGTCGCCGATCCTGACCCGCACCAGGCGCAGGGTCGGCAGACCCACCGCCGCCGTCATCCGACGCACCTGGCGGTTGCGGCCCTCCTTGATGATCAGCTCCAGCCAGCTGGTCGGCACGCTCTTGCGAAAGCGCACCGGCGGATTGCGCGGCCAGAGTTGCGGCTCATCCAACTGACGGGCCTGGGCCGGGAGGGTCGGGCCGTCGTTCAGCTCGACGCCATCACGCAGGCGCTGGATCTGCTCTGCCGTCGGCTCACCTTCCACCTGCACCCAATAGGTCTTCGGCAGCTTGTGCTTCGGGTCGGCGATGCGCGCCTGCAACTGGCCATCGTTGGTCAGCAGCAGCAGGCCCTCGCTGTCGCGGTCGAGGCGTCCGGCGGGATAGACACCGGGCACCGCGATGAAATCCTTGAGGGTCGCCCGCCCCTCGCCGTCGCTGAACTGGGTCAGCACGTCGAAGGGCTTGTTGAACAGGATCAACCGCGGCTCGGCCGGCGGCGCCTTGGGCGGGCGTCGCGGACCGGCGGGTTTGGCCGCGGGGCGGCGCGGCGTGTGGCGTGGGGGTAGCGGCATGAAACCTCAGCGGAACGGCGGCTCGTCGAAACTGCGCAGTTTACGCGAGTGCAGCGAGTTGAGTTCGGTGCGCAGCAGGTCGAGGGCGGCGATGCCGATCTTCAAATGCTGGCTGACCGCACGGTTGTAGAAGGCGTTGGCCGCCCCCGGCAACTTGATCTCGCTGTGCAGCGGTTTGTCCGAGACGCACAGCAGCGTGCCGTACGGCACCCGCAGGCGATAACCCTGGGCGGCGATGGTGCCGCTTTCCATGTCCACCGCCACGGCGCGGGACAGGTTGATCAGCGGTCGTTCCTCGGCCCAGCGCAGTTCCCAGTTGCGGTCGTCGTAGGTCAGCACGGTGCCGGTGCGCAGGCGCTTTTTCAGCTCGTCGCCACGCTCGCCGGTGACCTGCGCCGCCGCTTCCTGCAGCGCCAGCTGGACTTCGGCCAGGGCCGGGATCGGGATGTTCGGCGGCACCACGCGGTCCAGAATGCCGTCACGGCGCATATAGGCGTGGGCCAGCACGTAGTCGCCGATGGTCTGCGACTGCCGCAGGCCGCCGCAGTGGCCGATCATCAGCCAGCAGTGCGGACGCAGCACCGCCAGGTGGTCGGTGATGTTCTTGGCGTTGGACGGACCGACGCCGATATTGACCAGGGTGATGCCGTCGCCATCGGCGGCGATCAGGTGGTAGGCCGGCATCTGGTAGCGGTGCCAGACCACCCCGGCGACCAGGGCCTGGGCCTCGCCGTTGTCCATGGCCTTTTCGATGATCACGTTGCCCGGCAGGACCATGCGCACGAAACGCGGGTCGTCACGCAGGCGCTCCAGGCCATGGCTGATGAACTGGTCGACATAGCGGTGGTAGTTGGTCAGCAGGATCCACGGCTGCACATGGCGCCAGTCGCTGCCGGTGTAATGGACGATGCGACGCAGGGAGAAATCCACCCGCGCAGCGTCGAACAGCGCCAGCGGCAGGGTTTCGGCGCGGCCCCAGTCGTACAGGCCGTCGGCGATGCCGTCGGTGGCGGCGGACAGGTCGGTGCTGGGGAAAACCCGCGCCAGCGCGGCAGCGGTGATGCCGGTGCCGGCCAGTTCATCGCCCTGCTCGACCACGTAGGGGTAAGGAATGTTCTGCTCGCTGACACCGACTTCGACCTTGACGGTGAAGTCCTTCATCAACGGCCGCAACTGCTCCAGCAGGTAGCCTCGGAAGGCCGCCGGGTGGGTCACGGTGACGCTGTAGGTGCCCGGCAGCTGGACCTTGGCGTAGGCCCGGGTGGTCGCGGGCACTTCACCATGGCAGTGGTAGGTCAGGCGCAGCTCGGGGTAGCGGAACAGCGAACGCTCGTCGGCGTCCGGCTCGGTGCGGTCCTTCAGGTAGCGCTTGAGCGCCTGGCTCAGGGCCTCGGTGGCAGTCTGGTGCAGGGACGCCAGACGATCGACGGCTTGCTCGGCGGTTTCTACGACAACGAAGGCTTCATCAAAACGGCTCACGGGTTACTTCCTGTCTGACATGCAGGTTTCCATCTTGCCTACATCCTGTTGCAAAGGCACGCACGTTCATTGCGGCCAGTTCGGCGTCGAGCGCTGGACCAGGGCGGCGACGTCGATGCCCCGCGGCAAGGTGCCGTAGACCCTCCCGCCCTGGCCCAGGCGGCTGGCGATAAAGGCGTCGCTGACCGTGGCATTGCCCGCCTCCAGCAACAGCTTGGCCTGCAGGCCGACGGCGATGTCCTCGGTGAGCTGGCGGGCGCGGTACTGGATATCACTGGTATCGGTGAATGCAGTCTTGAGATTGGCGATATGGGCCGCCAGCCGGCGGTCGCCATGGCCATCGCCCAGTTCGATGAACAGGCTGTCGAGCACGCCCGGTTCCTTGGACAGGGCACGCAGCACGTCGAGGCACTGCACGTTGCCAGAGCCTTCCCAGGTGGAGTTGACCGGCGCTTCGCGGTAGAGCCGCGGCAGGATGCTGTCCTCGACATAACCTGCGCCGCCCATGCATTCGGCGGACTCGTTGATCATGGCCGGAGCGCGCTTGCAGATCCAGTACTTGCCCACCGCCGTCACCAGTCGCGAGAAATGCGCCTGCTGCGGGTCGTCGAGATGGTCCAGGGCCTGGCCCATGCGCAGGCTCAGGGCCAGCGCCGCCTCGCTTTCCAGGGCCAGGTCGGCGATGACGTTCTGCATCAGCGGCTGGTCTGCCAGCACCCGGCCGCCAACCTGGCGGTGAGCGCAGTGGTGCGCGGCCTGGGTCAGGGCCTGGCGCATCAGGGCACTGGAGCCGACCATGCAGTCGAAACGGGTCATGGCGACCATCTCGATGATGGTCGGCACCCCGCGCCCCTCCTCGCCGATCATCCAGGCCAGGGCGCCCCGGAACTCCACTTCGCTGGAGGCGTTGGACCAGTTGCCGAGCTTGTTCTTCAGGCGCTGGATATAGAACTGGTTGCGCTCATCGTTCGGGCGGTGGCGCGGCAGGAGGAAACAACTCAGGCCCTTGTCGGTCTGGGCCAGGGTGAGGAAGGCGTCGCACATCGGCGCCGAGCAGAACCACTTGTGGCCGACCAGTTCATAGGCCTGGCCCGGACCAGGCGCGCCCACGGGATAAGCCCGGGTTGTGTTGGCACGGACATCGGTGCCGCCCTGCTTCTCGGTCATGGCCATGCCGATGGTCACCCCGGCCTTGTGCCGGTCGCCGACATTGCGCGGGTCGTATTCGGTGGCGAGGACCTTGGGCAGCCAGTATTCCGCCAGTTCGGGTTGCAGCTTCAGCGCAGGTACGGCGGCGAAGGTCATGGTCAACGGGCAGCCGCTGCCGGCTTCGGCCTGGCTGTGCAGGTAGGTCATGCAGGCCCGGGCGACATGGGCGCCGTCACGGGGGTCGGTCCAGGGCAGCGACGGCAGGCCGTGCTCGATGGCCGTGCGCATCAGTTGGTGATAGGCCGGGTGGAATTCCACCAGGTCGATACGGTGACCGAAGCGGTCATGGCTGGCGAACTGCGGCTTGTTCTGGTTGGCAAGGAAGCCCGCCTCCATCAGCGGTCCACCGGCCAGGGCCCCGTAGGCATCGATCCGCGGCTCGGCCCAACCGGCCCCGTACCTGCGACCCCATTCCTGCAGCGGCAAGTCGAGACGGTAGAGGTTGGCGCCATCGAGGGACGGCGGCTGGTTGGTGACGTCATGGGTTTCAGCGTACTGATGCAGGTTCATCCGGGGCTCCTGATAGGACGTATCTGAAAAACCCAGTGAATCACGCCTCGAACCCGGCACAAAGTGACAAAAACGCCTAACGCGGCGCGATATATCCGCCGTCCAGCGGTATGGGTATCTACACACCTTTTGAACTGAGAAGCCCCGGCAGTAGATCGCGTCAGGGCTGACAGGTGCTTGCCACGACTTCTCTAGCGCTCTTGAGATCGAGCGCCGCCCGCGCGGCGCATCGCTGGCAAGCCAGCTCCCACATTTGTTGCAACGTACCTATGCCTGTGAGGCCATAGTTGACCGCCTTGTTTGTACGACGCTATGTCGCGTCGAGCTCAACAGCCTCCCCACTATGTATCGCCGAGCCGCCAAAGGCTGGCAGCGGAGATCTCACAGGCCATGGCGCGTTGCAACAAATGTGGGAGCTGGCTTGCCAGCGATGCGCCGCGCGGGCGGCGCTCGATCTTGAGGGCGCTGAAGATCTACCGGCATGCGCCTAGTGGCCATAACGCGGTTCTCTGACAAGCACCTCGCAGCCACCACTATTCAGAAACGATGTGTACCTACCCATGCGCCAGCGGCACCGCCACGGTCAGGGCGATGCTCAGCTCGAAGCTGCTGCCCTGGCCCGGCACCGAGTTGTGGCTCAGGCGCGCGCCCATCAGTTCGGCGAGCTTGCGGCAGATCGACAGGCCGATGCCGAGACCGCCGTACTCCCGGCTCATCGAGCCATCGACCTGGAAGAAACGCTGGTACAGCAAGGAATCGTCGAGGGCGACGAAGCCGATCCCGCTGTCGCGCACGGTGAAGGTCAGGGCCAGCAAGTGCTGGCTGAGCGTGCCGCGCACCTGCAGGTTGACCCCGCCGCGGTGGGTGAACTTGATGGCGTTGTCCAGCAGGTAGCTCAGGCACAGGGCCAGCTTGTGGCGGTCGCCAAGCAGGCGGTCGGCCAGGTCGTCGGCGACGTCCAGGTGCAGCAGCAGGTCCTTGTCCATGGCTGGCGAGATAAAACGCGTGCGCAGTTCCTGGACCAGTCCGCGCAGGCTGAACGACTCGACCCGGGCCTGCAGATGACCGGCCTGGAGCTCGCTGAGGATGAGGATGTCATCGATCATGCGCAGCATGTTCTGCGCCGCGATACTGGCGGTGTGCTGGTATTGACCCAGCTCGGCGCCCATCGGTTGGGTCTGCATCAGCTCCAGCGAACCGATCACGCCGTTCATCGGCGTGCGCAGCTCGTGGGTGACGGTAGCAAGGAACTGGTCCTTGAGCTGGTTGCTGTGGGCCAGTTGGCGGTTGAGCAATTCCAGCTTCTGCCCCGTTTCGCGCAGGACCGCAGCCTTGTCCTCGCGCATGGCGTTGATCCGGTCGGCCAGGGCCAGGGACAGCAGGCAGACCTCCAGCGCCGCGCCGATCTGGCTGGCGTACATGGTCAGGAACACATTGGGCAGATGGCCGAGGACCATCAGCGTGTTGACCAGGCCACCGAGCAAAAACGCCGACCAGGCGATGATGAAGTAGCGCGCCACCCGCAGCCCGCGCCACCAGGCGAACAGCCCGGCGGCGAAGATGCACAGGGTGAAAGCCAGGGCCAGCAGGGTCGCGAGGCGCAGGGCCAGGCCGTAGCTGGAGGCCAGCGACATCAGCATCACCAGCGCCGAACACAGCACCAGCCCTTGCAGAAGCCGGTCGAAGGCCCGGCCATGGCTGGCCAGGCGCAGGAAGCTGCGGGCGAACTGGCAACCGAACAGTCCCGCCGCACCGATGAACAGCGGTGTCGAGGCATTCGCCCACCACGGGCTATCGGGCCAGAAATAGGCCACTGCAGCGCCGTTGACCGAGAGCTGGTAGAGACCGAACGAAGCGATATAGAGGATGTACCACAGGTAACTGATATCGCGGACGCTGACATAAATGAACAGGTTGTAGACCAGCATCCCCAGCAGCACGCCGTAGATCAGCCCGAGCACATAGATCTTCGCCGGCAACGCTTCGATATAGGCCTGGGTCGACCACAGGCTCAGCGGCGCCTGCACCGAGCCTTCGCTCTGCAGGCGCAGGTAGGCGGTCAGCTCCTGGTCCGGCGCCATCGGCAGTTCGAAAACATAACTGGCCTGCTCGATCTGTCGACTGGCGTAGGGCAAGGCATCGCCAGTGCGCTGGACCAGGCGGTAGTGGCCCGCCGCATCGGGCAGATAGAGTTCGAGATGATCCAGCGGCGGATAGGCCAGTTCCAGCAGCCAGGTACGTGGCGCGGCCTTGGGCATGGCGATGTAGCGCAGGTCGACCTTGAGCCAGAACGCGGAGGTCGAATACCCGGCGTTGAGCACATCGGCATGATGGGGTTTGAAGGAAGCGGCGAAGGCCGGCGAACTGACCTGTTCGATGGAGGCGCTGCCGTCAGCGTCCTCGAAGACCTGCATGAAGCGGCCCAGTGGCAGGTTTCGGGTCGAGTCGTCGAAGTCGACGGCCCCGGCCAGCAAGGGCAGCCAGCCCAGCAGAACGATCAGCAGATAGCGCATACAGCCCCAGCGTGGCCTGTACGGTCGCGTCGTGATGCCCCAGTCCTTGTGAGACGACGAGATCCGGCAGAGCCTGATGTCATTTTCAAAGCACTCTAGCATAGCGGCTTCGCACCACCGCCGGCGAGGCTAATATGCCTTTGACGGCTCTGGAACGGCACTTTCAGCACATACAAGAACAATTCTTGACCAATCGATCAGAAAACTCCCAAGCGACGGCCATCCCGGCAAAAGCGTTTGGTGGTAAGCTCGCGCACCTATGACTATCTACAGCTCCCGCCCCGTTGTCCTCTGTCTCTCCGGCCACGACCCCAGTGGCGGCGCCGGCCTGCAGGCAGATATCGAAGCCCTGATCGCGCAAGGCTGTCACGCCGCTCCCGCCGTGACCGCCCTGACCGTGCAGGATACCGTCAATGTCCAGGACTTCCGCGTGCTCGACCGCGAATGGGTACTGGCCCAGGCCAATATCGTCCTCGCCGACTCCGACGTCGCGGCGGTCAAGCTGGGCATGCTCGGTTCGCTGGAAATGGTCGATACCGTGGTTGAACTGCTGTCGGCCCACCCGCACCTGCCGATGGTCTGCGACCCGGTGCTGCGCGCCGGTGGTGGCGGTCGCCTGGGCAAGGACGAGGTCGGCTACGCCATGCGCGAACGCCTGCTGCCGCTGGCTACCATCGCCACGCCGAACCTGCCGGAAGCGCGTATCCTCGCCGAACTGCCGGAAGGCAGCGCCGATGAATGCGCAGAGAAGCTGCTGCCGTATGTCGAGCACCTGCTGATCACCGGCGGCCACGGCGACGAGACCGAGATCCACAACCGCCTGTACAGCCGCGACGGCCAGCGTCATACCTGGACCTGTCAGCGCCTGCCGGGCAGCTACCATGGTTCCGGCTGCACCCTGGCCAGCGCCCTGGCCGGTCGCCTGGCCCTCGGCGAGCAATTGCACAGCGCCGTGCGCAGCGCTCTCGACTACACCTGGCGGACCCTGCGCGACGCCGAACAACTGGGCAAGGGCCAATACGTGCCCCGTCGCCTGCCCCTGGATTTCTGCTCCTGAAGCAGGTTTTTCGCTGTGAGGCGCCTGTAATGAAGCTACGCGGTCTGTATGCGATCACCGACAGCCAACTGCTGGCCGGACGTTTTCTTCCTTATATCGAAGCCGCGCTGGAAGGCGGGGTGACCCTGCTGCAGTACCGCGACAAGAGCGACAACCAGGCCCAGCGCCTGCGCGAGGCCGAGGCCCTGCGCGATCTGTGCGAGCGCTACAAGACCCGCCTGATCATCAACGACGACGCCGAACTGGCCGCACGCCTGGGCGTCGGCCTGCACCTGGGGCAGACCGACGGTCCGCTGACCCCGGCGCGCACCTTGCTGGGCAAGGACGCGATCATCGGCTCCACCTGTCACGCACAACTAGAGCTGGCCGAGCAGGCCAGCCAGGAAGGCGCCAGCTATGTCGCCTTCGGACGCTTCTTCAATTCGCTGACCAAACCCGGTGCCCCCGCCTGCGACCTCGCCCTGATCGGCCAGGCCAAGGCGCGGGTCAAGCTGCCGGTGGCGGTGATCGGCGGCATCACCCTGGACAACGCCACGCCGCTGGTCGAGCACGGTGCCGACCTGCTGGCGGTGATCCACGGGTTGTTCGGTGCCGACAGCACGCAAGAAGTGACACGCCGCGCCCGTGCCTTCAACGCCCTTTTCTCCAGTCTCTGATTTACGAGGAACTCCCATGTCCCGTTCCGAAAGCCTGTTCGCCAGCGCCCAGAAACACATTCCCGGCGGTGTGAACTCGCCGGTCCGCGCCTTCCGCAGCGTCGGCGGCACCCCGCTGTTCTTCAAGCATGCCGAAGGTGCCTACGTCACCGACGAAGATGACAAGCGCTATGTCGACTACGTCGGCTCCTGGGGCCCGATGATCCTCGGCCACAGCCACCCGGACGTGCTGGAATCGGTGCGCAAGCAACTGGCCCACGGCCTGTCCTACGGCGCTCCGACCGCCATGGAAACCGAGATGGCCGACCTGGTCTGCTCGCTGGTGCCGTCGATGGAAATGGTGCGCATGGTCAGCTCCGGCACCGAGGCGACCATGAGCGCCATCCGCCTGGCCCGTGGCTTCACCGGTCGCGACAGCATCATCAAGTTCGAAGGCTGCTACCACGGCCACTCCGACAGCCTGCTGGTGAAAGCCGGCTCCGGCCTGCTGACCCAGGGCGTACCGAGCTCTGCCGGCGTGCCGGCGGACTTCGCCAAGCACACCCTGACCCTGCCGTTCAACGACATCGACGCGGTCGCCGAGATGCTCGGCAATGTCGGCAAGGACGTGGCCTGCATCATCGTCGAGCCGGTGGCCGGCAACATGAACTGCGTCCCGCCGGCGCCGGGCTTCCTCGAAGGCCTGCGCAGCCTGTGCGACCAGCACGGCGTGGTGCTGATCTTCGACGAAGTGATGACCGGTTTCCGCGTCGCCCTCGGCGGCGCCCAGGCGCACTACGGCGTGACCCCGGACCTGTCGACCTTCGGCAAGATCGTCGGCGGCGGCATGCCGGTCGGCTGCTTCGGCGGCAAGCGCCACATCATGGAGCAGATCGCCCCGCTGGGCCCGGTCTACCAGGCCGGCACCCTGTCCGGCAACCCGCTGGCCATGGCCGCCGGCCTGACCACCCTGAAGCTGATCAGCCGCCCGGGCTTCCACGACGAACTGAGCGCCTTCACCAGCCGCCTGCTGGATGGCCTGCAACAGCGCGCCGATGCGGCGGGCGTACCGTTCGTCACCACGCAAGCCGGTGGCATGTTCGGCCTGTACTTCACCGGTGCCGACGATATCGTGACCTTCGATGACGTGATGGGCAGCGAAGTCGAGCGCTTCAAGCGCTTCTTCCACCTGATGCTGGAAGGCGGCGTGTACCTGGCGCCAAGTGCCTTCGAAGCCGGCTTCACCTCGATCGCCCACGGCGAGACCGAGCTGAAGATCACCCTGGATGCCGCCGAGCGGGCATTTGCCGCCCTGAAATAAGGCGTTCGGGAAAAAGGCAGGGGCGTCAGGCAGGTAAGCCTTTCGCCCCTGTTTTGTAAGAAAGCCCCACAGCCTTATGACGGAATTGCGCCTCATTGGCAGAAATTCTGGTAAAGACTTTGTAAGGTGGGCGCTGCTTAACCCATAATGTGCCACCAGACACACTTTGGCCGCAGCTTTGCAGAGGTAAGTCGATCACCATGAACCGCGCCGGCCGCGCCCTCGCCCTGGGCTGCCTGTTGCTACTTCAGCCCCTGCTGGCCATTGCGGCAGGCGGTAACTCGTTGCTGATCCCCACCACGGGCCGCTGCACCCTCAACACGTCCCCCGAAGAACTCGCCGACGCCGTGAACCGCTGCAAGCAGGTCGCGCAGTCCGGTGATGCGCAGGCGCAATACGAGCTGGGCGCGTTCTATTTCGATGGCAAGAACACTCCCCGCGATCTGAACCAGGCGCTGAGCTACTTCGAACAGGCCTCGCTGCAGGGCCATGCCGATGCGCAATACAAGCTGGGGATGATGTTCGCCCGCGGCGAAGGCGTGGCGGCCAACAACGTGCAGGCCTATATCCTGCTGAAGATGGCGGCGGTCAACGGCGCCGAGGATGCGCTGGACGAGGCCGACGAAGTGTCGGCGCGGATGCAGCGCGACGAGCTGGAAAACGCCACCCAGGTGCTGGGCCAGATCTTCCGCAAATACCTGCTGGAGCTGCAGTCCGCCGACGGACGCACGCCCTTCTCGCCGCTTCCCTGAGCCTGCTTATCTTTCCGGTATCGGCATCGGGAATGGCATGACATTGCCCGTGCCCTTGGCCTCGCTGATCTTCGGCGTGCCCAGGCGCTCCACCTCGTCGATGCGCACGATGGAATGCATCGGCACGAAGCTGCGGGTCACCCCTTCGAACTGCGCCTTGAGCTTTTCTTCGCTTGGATCGACCACCACCTGGGTGCGCTCGCCGAAAACGAACTCCTCGATTTCCAGGAAGCCCCACAGATCGCTCTGGTAGATCTGCTTGGCGTACATCTCGAACACCTGGCCCTGGTTGAGGAAGATCACTTTGTAGATGGGGGCTTCGCGCTTGGTCATGTTCGGCAGGGAGAATGGCAGTCAAAAAGGTCGCGAATCATAGCACAGGGGCCTTGGCCGGCTGGCAGTTGCTTGCCTTGACGGCATAACCGAATCGTCAACTTCCACTGCGACAATGCCCGGGCGGATCGACAGCCTGCCCCGCCATTCGCGCCCTGGCACCCCATTGATCGTTTCAGCGCTTTCGCGGCCAGGCAGTCGAGGTTATTCTTGAAACCATATTCCTTGCCCAAGGGCGGCTTAAAACAACCTTGAACGCACCCATCGAACCCCATCGTTTCATGCTCGAGCCTTTCGAAGCTCACCGTTTCGCCAATCTGTGCGGCCAGTTCGACGAGCACCTGCGCCTGATCGAGCAACGCCTGGCCATCGAGATCCGCAACCGCGGCAACCAGTTCGAACTGATCGGCGAGCCCCGGGTCACCTCCACCGCCGAGCAGTTGCTGCGCCGTCTCTATCGCGAGACCAAGGCCACCGAGCTGTCGCCGGAAATGGTCCATCTCTACCTGCAGGAATCCTCCGTCGAAGCGCTGGAAAACCCGGCGGTCAACGAAGTCAGCGTATCGCTGCGCACGCGCAAGGGCGTCATTCGTCCGCGCGGCCTCAACCAGCAGCGCTACGTCAAGGAAGTCCTCAACAACGACATCAACTTCGGCATCGGCCCCGCCGGTACCGGCAAGACCTACCTGGCCGTGGCCTGCGCCGTGGATGCGCTGGAGCGCGAGCAAGTGCGGCGCATCCTGCTGGTGCGCCCGGCGGTCGAGGCGGGCGAAAAGCTCGGCTTCCTGCCCGGCGACCTGGCGCAGAAGATCGACCCGTACCTGCGCCCGCTGTACGACGCACTGTATGAAATGCTCGGCTTCGAACACGTGGCCAAGCTGATCGAGCGCCAGGTAATCGAGATCGCCCCGCTGGCCTACATGCGCGGCCGCACCCTGAACAACAGCTTCATCATCCTCGACGAAAGCCAGAACACCACGGTCGAGCAGATGAAGATGTTCCTGACCCGCATCGGTTTCGGCTCCACCGCCGTGATCACCGGCGACATCACCCAGGTCGACCTGCCGCGTGGCACCAAGTCCGGCCTGGCCCATGTCATCCAGGTGCTCAAGGACGTGCCGGGCATCAGCTTCACCCACTTCCAGCCGAAGGACGTGGTGCGCCATCCACTGGTACAGCGCATCGTCGAAGCCTACGAGCGTTTCGACGACCAGCAGGCCGAAGGCAACCCACGCAATGCTTGAACTGGACCTGCAGATCGCGACCGAAGCGGCCGCGCCCGACGAAGCCCTGTTCCGCCGCTGGTGCGAACTGGCCCTGCGCCAGCGCACGGCGGATTCGGAAATGACCATCCGTCTGGTGGATGAAGCCGAAGGCCGCGAGCTGAATCACACCTACCGGCACAAGGACTACGCCACCAACGTCCTGTCCTTCCCCGCCGACGTACCTGACGACATGCTCGATATCCCGCTGCTGGGCGATCTGGTGATCTGCGTCGCGGTGGTCGAGCGCGAGGCCGCCGAGCAAGGCAAATCCCTCGAGGCCCACTGGGCGCACCTGGTCATCCACGGCTGCCTGCACCTGCTGGGCTACGACCACATCGACGACGATGAGGCCGAGGAAATGGAAGCGCTGGAACGAACGTTGCTTGCCGAACTGGGTCATCCGGACCCTTACGCCGACGACGAAGACGACACCCCACACACTGAAAACAGCAAGGATCACGAGTAACCGCCATGAGCGAAGATCGATCGAGCAACGGGCAGAAGTCATGGCTTGGCAAGCTGACCCAGGCTTTTGCCCATGAGCCGAAAAACCGCCAGGAGCTCCTTGAGCTGCTGCGCGAAGCCCACCAGAACAAGCTGCTCGACAGCGAAGCCCTGACCATCGTCGAAGGCGCCATCCAGGTCGCCGACCTGCAGGTCCGCGACATCATGGTGCCGCGCTCGCAGATGATCAGCATCAAGGCCTCGCAGTCGCCGCGGGAGTTCCTGCCGGCGATCATCGACGCCGCGCACTCGCGCTATCCGGTGATCGGCGAAAGCCATGACGATGTCCTCGGCGTGCTGCTGGCCAAGGACCTGTTGCCGTTGATCCTCAAGGAGAACGGCGACAGCTTCAATATCAAGGACCTGCTCCGCCCGGCCACCTTCGTGCCCGAGTCCAAGCGCCTCAACGTGCTGCTGCGCGAATTCCGCGCCAACCACAACCACATGGCCATCGTCATCGACGAATACGGCGGCGTGGCGGGGCTGGTGACCATCGAGGACGTGCTGGAGCAGATCGTCGGCGATATCGAGGACGAGCACGACGTCGAGGAAGACAGCTACATCAAGCCGCTGCCCAGCGGTGACTTCCTGGTCAAGGCACTGACGCCGATCGAGAACTTCAACGAGTTCTTCGACAGCGAGTTCTCCGACGACGAGTTCGACACCGTTGGCGGCCTGGTCATGAGCGCCTTCGGGCACCTGCCCAAGCGCAATGAAACCACTGAAATCGGGCCTTACCGCTTCCGTATCCTCAACGCCGACAGCCGCCGGATACACTTGCTGCGCCTGACACCCGTCACCCGTTAAGGACAACCATGCGCTGGATCACCCGCCCCGGCTGGCCCGGTAACCTGCTGGCCGTGGCGGCCGGCGCCCTGACCACTCCGGCCCTGGCCCCGTTCGACCTCTGGCCTCTGGCCCTGGTCGCCCTGGGCCTGTTCTACCTCGGCCTGCGCGAGCTGAGCCCGCGCCAGGCACTCTGGCGCGGCTGGCACTACGGCTTCGGCCTGTTCGCCGCCGGCACCTGGTGGATCTACGTCAGCATCCACGACTACGGCGGCGCCTCGGCGTTGCTGGCCGGTGGCTTGATGCTGGCCTTCTTCGCCGCCATCGCCTGGTTCTTCGCCCTGCCCGCCTGGGTCTGGGCGCGCTGGCTGCGGCGCAACGAAGCACCGCTGGCTGACGCCCTCGGCTTTGCCGCCTTGTGGCTGGGCCAGGAAGCCTTCCGTGGCTGGTTCCTCACCGGGTTCCCCTGGCTCTACGCTGGCTACAGCCAGCTCGACGGCCCCCTGGCCGGCCTTGCGCCGCTGGGTGGCATGTGGCTGATCTCCTTCACCCTGGCCCTGACCGCTGCGCTGCTGTGCAACCTGCATCGCCTGCGCCAGCGCAAGGCATTCCTGGCTGCCGGCATCGCGCTGCTGATCGGTCCATGGGCCGTCGGCCTCGCACTGAAAGGCCACGCCTGGACCGTGCCGTCCGGCGAGCCGCTGCGGGTCGCGGCAATCCAGGGCAATATCGAACAAAGCCTGAAGTGGGAACCGGACCAGTTGCGTCATCAACTGGAGCTGTACCGCGACATGAGCTTCACCAGCAAGCCGGCGGACCTGATCGTCTGGCCGGAAACCGCAGTGCCGGTGTTCAAGGACAGCGTCCAGGGCTACCTGGACATGATGAGCGGCTTTGCCGGCGACCGGCATTCGGCGCTGATCACCGGGGTACCGGTACGTCTGTTCGAGCATGGGCAACGCCGTTACTTCAACGGCATCACCGCCATGGGTGAAGGCGACGGTACCTACCTCAAGCAGAAACTGGTGCCGTTCGGCGAATACGTACCGCTGCAGGACCTGCTACGCGGCGTGATCGAGTTCTTCGACCTGCCGATGTCCGACTTCGCCCGCGGCCCGGCCGACCAGGCGCTGCTGCAGGCCAAGGGCTACCAGTTGGCACCGTTCATCTGCTACGAAGTGGTCTATCCGGAGCTGGCCGCCAGCCTGGCGGCGCGCAGCGACATTCTGCTGACCATCAGCAACGACACCTGGTTCGGCAAGTCCATCGGCCCGCTGCAGCACCTGCAGATGGCACAGATGCGTGCGCTGGAGGCCGGACGCTGGATGATCCGCGCGACCAACAACGGGGTGACCGGGTTGATCGACCCGTTTGGCCGGGTGACGGCGCAGATCCCGCAGTTCGAGCGGGGGATTCTCTATGGTGACGTGGTGCCGATGCAGCAGTTGACGCCGTATCTGCAATGGCGTTCGTGGCCGCTGATCATCCTGTGCACCTTGCTGCTGGGCTGGGCGCTGGTTACCAGCCGGATCGCCAAGACCGTCTGATTTGGAGTGTTGCTAATGGCCTCATCGCCGGCAACGCCGGCTCCCACAGGTATCGCGTACACCGCAGAAACCTGTGGGAGCTGGCGTTGCCAGCGATGAGGCCCTCAGCTACAGCTCAATAGAAAAGCCGATAACCGATCAACCCGGCCACCTCATTGAACAGCTGGCCGTTCTGCCACACCGCCTTGCTATCCGGCACCCAGCCGCCGAACGGCCGTCCGTTGTCGATGCCCATGAACCCCACCGGCGCCCCCACCACTTCGAAGCCGGCCCGCTGGAAACTCCACACCGAGCGCTGCATATGCCAGGCCTGGGTCACCACCACCACCCGCCTGACGCCTTGTGGCAGAAGGATCGCCGCGCTCAGTTCGGCGTTTTCCCAGGTGGTGCGGCTCTCCTCTTCCAGCCAACGCACTGGCACTCCGAAATCGCGCTGCAACGAGTCCGCCATCAACCGCGCCTCGCTCGGCGGCGAGCCGTAGTGCAGACCACCGCTCGTCAATAGCGGCAGCCCCGAAGCCTTGGCCAACTGCGCCGCATAGCGCATGCGCTCCAGGACCACGCCGGTCGGCTGGTCCTGCCCGCCCCAGGCCGGATCACCGCGCTCACGCCCCGCCCCCAGGACAACGATCGCATCTGCCCGCCCGGCCAACCCCGCCCACTCGCTCACCGCCAGGGGCGGCACGGTCTCGATTCGTCCGGCCAGATGCTGCATCACCACCGGCAGGCTCATCAGCCACAACCCGCCCAGCCCGCCGATAAAGCACAAGCGCGCCGTGCGCGGCCACGATGTGCGCAACCACCAGGCCACGAGCAGCAAAAGCAGCAGCACACCTGGCGGCATCAACCATTGCTTGATGAAAAAGCGAAGCGGCATTGGGCATCTCCCTGAAAGTGCCGCAAGCCTAATGAAAAACGGCGCCTGGCAAAACCAGGCGCCGGTCAGAGACGAGAATCCCGCGTGGCGCACTCCATCCTGCGCCGTTGATATCCCGAACGATTATTTGCAGTTCAGCGTTCTGGACTTGAGTGCTGTGGCGGAACGTTTCCGGTCCTTGAGCCAGATGACCCGGCCCGGGGTGGGCGTTTCTACCGGGGGTAAAGCGACGGAAATCTTCTGGCCCCGCGCCGGAGCGGCTTCCAGCCAGGCCTTGATGACGTCGAACTCGGCACGGCTGAGGCCGCGCAACTCAAGCTCGGCGGGCATTTCATCGCGCAATCGCAGCGAGGTGCGGGCCGTGTCCAGGGCCAGTCCCAGGCGGTCGATCAGGCGTTCGTAGACTTCCGGTTTCGGTGCATGTTGCTGCGACTCTCCCATCCGTTCACCTCATTGAAGATAAAATTCATCTCCCCCACGAATGAGCTTAGCGTCACCCGGGAAACCGGCCGGACGCCGCGACCAACGGCCCGCGGCGGCGCCTGGCGATGCAATCAGGGTTTCCCACGACCATTGGGGGTCATGTATGCTACGGCGTTTCTTGACACCGGATTGCCGGGCGAAAACGGTCAGCGACCAGCCTGGATAAGGTCTCCCATTTCTCAGCGCAAAGTAGCCATGCACGAACACTATCAGCCCCGCGAAATCGAAGCCGCCGCCCAGTCCTACTGGGACGAGCACAATTCTTTTGAAGTCAGTGAACAGCCAGGCAAGGACACCTACTACTGCCTGTCGATGTTCCCGTACCCGAGCGGCAAGCTACACATGGGCCACGTGCGCAACTACACCATCGGCGACGTGATCGCGCGCTACCAGCGCATGCTCGGCAAGAACGTCCTGCAGCCGATGGGCTGGGACGCCTTCGGCATGCCGGCAGAAAACGCCGCGATGAAGAACAACGTCGCGCCGGCCAAGTGGACCTACGAGAACATCGCCTACATGAAAGCCCAGCTGAAAAGCCTGGGCCTGGCGATCGACTGGTCCCGCGAGGTCACCACCTGCAAGCCGGACTACTACCGCTGGGAACAATGGCTGTTCACCCGCCTGTTCGAAAAAGGCGTGATCTACCGCAAGAACGGTACCGTGAACTGGGACCCGGCCGACCAGACCGTGCTGGCCAACGAGCAGGTCATCGACGGCCGTGGCTGGCGTTCGGGCGCGCTGATCGAGAAGCGCGAAATCCCGATGTACTACTTCAAGATCACCGACTACGCCGACGAGCTGCTGGAAAGCCTCGACGAGCTGCCGGGCTGGCCCGAGCAGGTCAAGACCATGCAGCGCAACTGGATCGGCAAGTCCCGCGGCATGGAAGTGCAGTTCCCTTATGACGAGGCCAGCATCGGCCAGTCCGGCGCACTGAAAGTCTTCACCACCCGTCCGGACACCCTGATGGGCGCCACCTACGTCGCCGTTGCCGCCGAGCACCCGCTGGCCACCCTGGCCGCCCAGGGCAACCCGGCGCTGCAAGCCTTCATCGACGAGTGCAAAAGCGGCAGCGTGGCCGAAGCCGACATCGCCACCCAGGAGAAGAAGGGCGTTGCCACTTCCCTGATGGTCCGCCACCCGCTGACCGGCGAGAAACTGCCGGTATGGGTCGCCAACTACGTGCTGATGCACTACGGCGACGGTGCGGTCATGGCCGTTCCGGCCCACGACGAGCGTGACTTCGAGTTCGCCAGCAAGTACCAGTTGCCGATCAAGGCCGTGGTCCGCACCAGCGCCGGCGACGAAGTCGGTACTGAGTGGCAGGCCGCGTACGGCGAGCATGGCCAACTGATCAACTCCGGCGAATTCGACGGCCTGGACTTCGCCGGCGCCTTCGACGCCATCGAAGCCGCGCTGATCAGCAAGGAACTGGGCAAATCCCGTACCCAGTTCCGCCTGCGCGACTGGGGCATCAGCCGCCAGCGCTACTGGGGCTGCCCGATCCCGATCATCCACTGCCCGTCCTGCGGCGATGTGCCGGTGCCGGAAGACCAGTTGCCGGTCACCCTGCCGGAGAACGTGGTGCCGGACGGCGCCGGTTCGCCACTGGCGCGGATGCCCGAGTTCTACGAGTGCACCTGCCCGAAATGCGGTACTGCGGCCAAGCGCGAAACCGACACCATGGACACCTTCGTCGAGTCGTCCTGGTACTTCGCCCGCTACGCCTCGCCGAACTACGAGGGTGGCCTGGTGGATCCGAAAGCCGCCAACCACTGGCTGCCGGTCGACCAGTACATCGGCGGTATCGAACACGCCATCCTGCACCTGCTCTACGCGCGCTTCTTCCACAAGCTGATGCGTGACGAAGGCCTGGTCAGCTCGAACGAGCCGTTCAAGAACCTGCTGACCCAGGGCATGGTGGTCGCCGAGACCTACTACCGCGTCGCGGCCAACGGCGGCAAGGACTGGTTCAACCCGGCCGACGTCGAGATCGAGCGTGATGCCAAGGCCAAGATCATCGGCGCCCGCCTGAAGACCGACGGCCTGCCGGTGGAAATCGGTGGCACCGAGAAGATGTCCAAGTCGAAGAACAACGGCGTCGACCCGCAGGCCATGATCGATGCCTACGGCGCCGACACCTGCCGCCTGTTCATGATGTTCGCCTCGCCGCCCGACATGAGCCTGGAATGGTCCGACTCCGGTGTCGAGGGTGCGAGCCGCTTCCTGCGCCGTGTCTGGCGCCTGGCCCAGGCCCATGTGGCCCAGGGCTTGCCGGCCAAGGCTGATTTCTCGGCGCTGGACGACGCACAGAAAGCCGTACGTCGCGCCACGCACCTGGCGATCCGTCAGGCCAGCATCGATGTCGGTCAGCACCACAAGTTCAACACCGCCATCGCCCAGGTGATGACCCTGATGAACGTGCTGGAAAAAGCCTCGCAAGCCAGCGAACTGGATCGCGCCCTGATCCAGGAAGGCCTGGAAGCCGTGACCCTGATCCTCGCCCCGATCACCCCGCACATCAGCCACGGCCTGTGGCAGAGCCTGGGTCACCAGGGTGCGGCGATCGATGCCGGCTGGCCGAGCGTCGACGACAGCGCGCTGGTACAGGACAGCATCCAGCTGGTCATCCAGGTCAACGGCAAGCTCCGTGGCCAGATCGACATGCCGGCCGGTGCCAGCCGCGAGGAAGTGGAAGCCGCCGCGCGCAGCAACGAGAACGTGCTGCGCTTCACCGAAGGCCTGAGCATCCGCAAGGTCATCGTGGTTCCCGGCAAGCTGGTCAACATCGTCGCCAACTGACAGGATCGGGCGCCTTGCGGGGCGCCCGTACAGATATCCCCAAAGGTTTCCAGGGAGCAACAAGATGATCAAACGCAATCTGCTGGTGATGGGCCTGGCCGTAATGCTCAGCGCCTGCGGTTTCCACCTGCGCGGTACCGGTAGCAACGAGCTGGCGATCAAGGAGCTCGAAGTCAGCGCGCGCAACGCTTATGGCGAGACGGTCACCCAACTGCGCGACGTTCTGAAGAACAGCGGCGTCAACGTCCATAGCGGCGCACCGTACAGGTTGGTTCTGACCAACGAGGCCGAAACCCAGCGTGCAGCCAGTTATGCCGGCAGCGGCCGCTCGGTGGAGTACGAACTGCAAACCCAATTGAGCTACGACATCCAGGGCCGCAACAACACCGTCCTGCTGAGCGACAAGCTCGAAGTGCAGAAGGTCTACCTGTATGACGGCAACAACATCACAGGCTCCGGCCAGGAGTCCGGACAGATTCGCAAGGAAATGCGCCGCGAACTGGTACAACGGATGATCCTGCGCCTGCAGCAACTGACGCCTGCCCAACTGGATGAACTGCAAGCCAAGGCTGACGACCGCGCCAAAGCCGAAGCGGCGGCACTGGAAGCCGCCCAACGTGCCCAGGATGCCCAGCCACAGCAATCGCCGCTGGAAATTCCGGCCAACTGAGAGCGGACGGGGCGCTTCGGCGCCCCGACTTCTTTATGAAACTTGCCCCCGCCCAACTCAACAAACACCTGCAAGGCGCCCTTGCCCCGGTCTACGTGGTCAGCGGCGACGATCCGCTGCTGTGCCAGGAAGCCGCCGATTCCATTCGCCTGGCCGCACGCCAGCAGGGCTTCGACGAGCGCCAGGTATTCAGCGCCGACGCCAACTTCGACTGGGGCACCCTGCTCCAGGCCGGTGCCAGCCTTTCCTTGTTCGCCCAGAAACGCGTGCTGGAGCTGCGCCTGCCCTCCGGCAAGCCCGGCGATAAAGGCGCCGCAGCGCTGATCGAATATTGCTCGCGCCCCGCTGACGACACCCTGCTGCTGGTCAGCCTGCCCAAGCTTGATGGCAGCGCGCAGAAAACCAAGTGGGGCAAGGCGCTGATCGATGGCCAGCAGGTCCAGTTCATCCAGATCTGGCCCGTGGATACCCAGCAACTGCCGCAATGGATCAACCAGCGCCTGGCCCAGGCCGGGCTCTCTGCGCAACGCGACGCTGTAGAGCTGATCGCGGCGCGGGTCGAGGGCAACCTGCTGGCGGCCGCCCAGGAAATCGAAAAGCTCAAGCTGCTGGCCGACGGCAACACCATCACCGTCGAAACCGTGCAGGGTGCCGTGGCGGACAGCGCGCGCTTCGATGTCTTCGGCCTGGTAGACGCCGTGCTCAATGGCGAAGCGGCCCATGCCCTGCGCATGCTCGAAGGCCTGCGCGGCGAAGGCGTCGAGCCACCGGTGATCCTCTGGGCCCTGGCCCGGGAGCTGCGGGTGCTGACCGGCCTGGCCCAGCAATTCAGCCAGGGCGTGCCACTGGACAAGGCCTTCAGCCAGGCCAAGCCACCGGTGTGGGACAAACGCCGCCCGCTGATGAGCAAGGCCCTGCAGCGCCATTCGGCACAACGCTGGGGCCAGTTGCTGTTCGACGCCCAGCGCATCGATGCGCAGATCAAGGGCCAGGCCCAGGGGTCGCCATGGACCAGCCTGACCCGCCTGTCGCTGCTGATGGCCGGCCAGCGCCTGGCGTTGCCGGCGGAGTGAGGGACCGACGGTCTTGCAGTGGACGCACAGCAGTCCTATAGTGCGCGCGAATCCACCCAGGCAGGATCCCCGCCATGAGCAAGAAACCGGCAAAGTCCCGGCCCAACAAGGCCAAATCCATCGTCGCCCAGCCCCTGTTCCGTTGCCGTCAGGAACGAGCGGAAAAGGGCAAAGGCAGCTACCGCCGCGAAGCCTTCCAATCGAGAGATTGGGAGGCTTCTTCCTTTATGGCTGCATGAAAAGGCAGGAAAACCGCAGGCATGATATGGTCGTCACCTGACCCGTATTACCTGGATTAGTGCATGCCTTTCCGCCTTCCCCGCCGTCGGCAATTCCGCCAGTTGAGCGCCGCTTCCAGCCTCGTCCTGCTCGTTGCCTGCGCCGAACACCCTACCGCCGCCGATGCCCTGCCCATCGCGCCGGTGCAGCCAGCGCCAGTCCTCACCCAGGCCACCCCGGCCGCCGATATCGAAATCCTGCCGCAGCAGACCTTCGCCCAATGGCAGGCCAACTTCCGTCAGCAAGCCCTGCAGGCCGGTGTCTCGGCCAGCCTGTTCGACCGCGTGTTCGCCGGCATCACTCCGGACATGGATGTGATCAAGGCCGACCGCAGCCAGCCTGAATTTACCCGGCCAGTCTGGGAATACCTCGAGGGCGCCCTGTCGCCGGTGCGTGTGCGCAATGGCAAAGCCCTGCTGGCTCAAAACAGCGAATTGCTGGGGCGTATCGAACAGCGCTATGGCGTTGAACGGGACGTACTGGTGTCGGTGTGGGGCATGGAAAGCAACTTCGGCCAGTTCCAGGGCAACAAGTCGGTGATCCGCTCCCTGGCGACCCTGGCCTATGAAGGCCGCCGCCCCGTGTTTGCCCAGGAGCAGTTGCTGGCCGCGCTGAAGATCCTGCAGAACGGCGACATCGCTCCCGAGGCCATGCGTGGCTCCTGGGCCGGCGCGATGGGCCAGACCCAGTTCATTCCCACCACCTACGACACGCATGCGGTGGACTTCGATGGCGATGGCCGCCGCGATATCTGGAACAGCTCAGCCGACGCCCTCGCCTCCACTGCCCATTACCTGCAGAGTTCGGGGTGGAAGCGTGGCGAGCCGTGGGGCTTCGAGGTCACCGTGCCGAGCGGCTTCGACTACTGGATCGCCGATGGCGCGCAGCGCAAGACCGTTGCCGAATGGCTGCGCCTGGGCGTGCAACTGCCGGCGGGTGCCCGTGTCCCGGCCGGCAGCGAACAACTTTCCGCTGCCCTGCTGTTGCCCGCGGGCTACCGTGGCCCGGCGTTCCTGGTGCTGGACAACTTCCGCGCCATTCTCAAGTACAACAACTCGTCAGCCTACGCCCTGGCGGTCAGCCTGCTGAGCGAGCGCTTCGAGGGCTCGGGCTTCATTCGTGGTGCCTGGCCCAAGGATGACCTGCCGCTGAGCCGCAGCGAGCGGATCGAGCTGCAGGAGCTGCTCAATGCCAGCGGGCACGAGGCGGGGAATGCAGACGGGATCATTGGCGCCAATACCCGCAAGGCGATTCGCAATGCCCAGCAACAGCGGGGCTGGCCGGCGGATGGATATCCGACCCATAAGCTGCTGGATAGCCTCAAGACTCGCTGAGCTCTCCCGGGCCCTATCGCTGGCAAGCCAGCTCCCACAAGGATTGCGTGCACCGCGGTCCCTGTGGGAGCTGGCTTGCCAGCGATGAGGCCCGAACAGACAACAAAAAGCCCCCGGACCTTCACAGGTACGGGGGCTTTTTCATGGCCGCGCGATCAGAGCTTGATCTTGGCCTCGTGCGCCTGCTGGTCAGCATGGTACGAGGAACGTACCAGCGGGCCGGAAGCGACGTTCTTGAAGCCCATCTTGTAGCCTTCCTCGGCGAACCAGGCGAAGGTGTCCGGGTGCACGAAACGCTGCACCGGCAGGTGGCTGCGCGATGGTTGCAGGTACTGGCCGAGGGTCAGCATGTCGATGTTGTGCTCGCGCATGCGCTGCATCACCTCGATCACTTCCTCGTCGGTCTCGCCCAGGCCCAGCATCAGGCCGGACTTGGTCGGTACGTGCGGTACCAGCTCCTTGAACTTCTCCAGCAGGGTCAGCGACCACTGGTAGTCCGAACCCGGACGCGCGGCCTTGTACAGGCGCGGTACGGTTTCCAGGTTGTGGTTGAACACATCCGGCGGCTCCTGGGCAGTGATGGCCAGGGCCACGTCCATGCGGCCACGGTAGTCAGGCACCAGGGTTTCCAGCTGGACGCCCGGGGACAGCGCGCGGATCTCGCGGATGCAGTCGGCAAAGTGCTGGGCACCGCCGTCACGCAGGTCGTCGCGGTCCACCGAGGTGATCACCACGTACTTCAGGCGCAGGTCGGCGATGGCCACCGCCAGGTTCTTCGGCTCGTCGACGTCCAGGGGCTTCGGACGGCCGTGGCCGACGTCGCAGAACGGGCAGCGACGGGTGCAGATGTCGCCCATGATCATGAAGGTCGCGGTACCGCCGGAGAAGCACTCGCCCAGGTTCGGGCAGGAGGCTTCTTCGCAGACGCTGTGCAGCTTGTGCTTGCGCAGCAGTTGCTTGATCCGGTCGACTTCCGGGGAAACCGGGATGCGCACGCGGATCCAGTCAGGCTTCTTCGGCAGTTCTTCGGTAGGAATGATCTTCACCGGGATGCGCGCAACCTTTTCGGCGCCACGCAGCTTCACACCGGCTTCAACCTTCGGCCGGGGGGCCGGGGTGGCGGTGCTTTGCACCGGCTCTTGCACAATAGTCATATTCAGTCGATTCCGCCCGCAAGGGTCGTCTGCTCAGCATAATCGAGGTGCTTGACCAGCTGTCCGCGCAGCCTTGCCCTTACCTCGGGGAGTTCGATAGGCCCGGCCTGGTCGCGCAGCTGGGTCATGGCCAGCCCCGCATACCCGCAGGGGTTGATTCGGCGAAAAGGCGCAAGGTCCATGTCCACGTTCAGGGCCAGGCCATGAAAGGAACAGCCGTTGCGAATTCGCAGGCCGAGGGAGGCGATCTTCGCCCCGTCGACGTAAACGCCCGGCGCATCGGGCTTGGCTGCCGCTTGCACACCATAACTGGCGAGCAGCTCGATCAGGCAATGCTCCATGCGCGTGACCAGGTCGCGCACGCCGAAACCGAGACGGCGCACATCCAGCAGCAGGTAGGCGACCAACTGGCCGGGGCCATGATAGGTCACCTGGCCGCCGCGGTCGGTCTGCACCACCGGGATGTCCCCCGGCACCAGCAGGTGCTCGGCCTTGCCGGCCTGGCCCTGGGTGAATACCGGAGGGTGCTCCACCAGCCAGATCTCGTCGCCATGGCCGGGCTTGCGCTCGGCAGTGAAGCGACGCATGGCTTCCAGGACCGGTTCGTACGGCAGCAGCCCGAGCTCGCGAAAGCCGATGCTCGAGGACATCACAGCACCATGTGCACGAAACCGGTCGCGCGCAGGGCGCTGTTGATATCGCGCAATTGGTCTTCGCTGGTGGCTTCGATATGCAGTTGCACCGTGGTGTACTTGCCGGTGCTGCTCTGGCGCTCGGCCAGGGTCTTCAGATCGACCTTGGCATGCTTGCTCAGGATCTCGATCACGGTGTCCTTGAAATTGACCACGGTATCGCCGATCACCTTGATGGCGTAGTCCGGGCAGGGAAACTCGATTTTTGGCGACTTGACGTCAGCTTCGCTCATGGCAGTAACGGCCTCGTAAGCCGTGGCAGCAACAACGCCCCTGCGGGATGGCAGGGGCGTGGCAGGTCACGATATCAGTTGAACAAACCGTAGAAGAACAGGCGGATGCTATCCCACACCCGACGGAAGAAACCACCTTCCTCGACCGCGTCCAGCGCGATCAGATCGGCGCTGTGAACCACGCTGTCATCCAGTTTGACTTCCACTTTACCGATCACGTCACCTTTGGCGATCGGCGCCATCAGTTGCGGGTTCATGGTCATGCTGGCAGCCAGTTTCTTCAATTGGCCTTTAGGCAAAGTCATGGTCAGGTCTTCGGCCAGACCGGCCTTGACCTGGCTGGTGGTGCCTTTCCAGACCGGCGCCTGGGCCAGTTCGGTGCCCTTCTGGTAGAAGGTCTGGGTTTCGAAGAAGCGGAAGCCGTAGGTCAGCAGCTTCTGGGTCTCGGCAGCGCGGGACTGCTCGCTGTTGGTACCGAAGACCACGGCGATCAGGCGCATGCCGTCACGTACGGCGGAGGACACCATGCAGTAGCCGGCTTCCTCGGTGTGGCCGGTTTTCAGACCGTCGACGGTCTTGTCGCGCCACAGCAGCAGGTTGCGGTTCGGCTGCTTGATGTTGTTCCAGAAGAACTCCTTCTGCGAGTAGATCGCGTAGTGCGCCGGGTCTTCGTGGATGATCGCGCGGGCCAGCAGGGCCATGTCGTGCGCCGAGGAGTAGTGCTCGGGGTTCGGCAGGCCGGTCGGGTTCATGAAGTGGCTGTTGCTCATGCCCAGGTCGGTGGCAGTCTTGTTCATCATGTCGGCGAAGGCGTCTTCGCTGCCGGCGATGTGCTCGGAGATCGCCACGCTGGCGTCGTTGCCGGACTGGATGATGATGCCGTGCAGCAGGTCGCTGACGCTGACCTGGGTGCCGACCTTGATGAACATCCGCGAACCGCCGGTACGCCAGGCGTTTTCACTGACGGTCACCGGGTCGTTCTCGCCGATCTGGCCGCGACGGATCTCCAGGGTGGCGATGTAGGCGGTCATCAGCTTGGTCAGGCTCGCCGGAGGCAGGCGCTGGTCGCCATTGTTCTCGACCAGGATGTTGCCGCTGGAGGCTTCCATGAGCACGTAGGACTTGGCTGCCAGTTGCGGCGGCGACGGCATCATCTGCTCGGCGGCGAAGGCGGCCGGGGCGATCAGCAGCGGAACAAGCAGGCAAAGGCGTTTGGCAAAGGTGGTGATGTTCATCCGTCTCTCGAAATCGCTAATGGGCTCATGCCCCAAAGGGGCAAAACGTTAAAAAGGGCTGCGGCAAAGGGTCGCGCCCTGGAGCAAAACCGCCATTGTACATGGCTGTTCGCCCCCGCTACATGACAAACCGACCAGTCCCCCCGGTCAGTCCGCCGTCACTACCTTGGCCTGTCCAAGATTGGCCAGTCTTACGCTGTCCTGGGTCTGCTGGACCTCGCCCTGGCTGCGGATCGGGCCCAGACGCACGCGGTGCAGGGTCTGCTGGTTGCGCACGATGGAACTGATGAACACCGGCGCGCTGACCATGCCGCTCAACTTGGAGCGTAGCAACTCGGCGGCGTCCGGGTTGGCGAATGCACCGACCTGCAGGTAGGTACCACCATTGGCCGGGAGGCTGTTGCTGGCCACCTGCACCGGAACCACGGCGGCAGCGTGCTGCTGCGGCGGTGGCGTCCATTGCTCGACAGCGCCGGTGTTGGCCGGGATCGAGGTGGTCTGGGCGACCTGCGGTTCAGCCAGCACCATCGGCGCCTGGCGACCACGCTGGGCCCACCACTGCTGCGGGTCGATACCCTCGACGCGGACCCGGGCGGTGCCGGTTTCGGCATAACCGAGCTTCTTCGCCGCGGCGTAGGACAGGTCGATGATGCGGTCGGAATAGAACGGACCACGGTCGTTGACCCGCAGGATCACGCTGCGCCGGTTGTCCAGGTTGGTCACCTTGACGTAGGCCGGCAGCGGCAGGGTCTTGTGCGCCGCGCTCATGCCGTAGAGGTCATAGACCTCGCCGTTGGCGGTGTTCTGCCCGTGGAACTTGGTGCCGTACCAGGACGCGGTGCCCTCGGCCACGTAGTTGCGCGAGTCCGGGATCGGGTAGTAGGTCTTGCCCAGCACCGTGTACGGGTTGGCCTTGTAGTTGCCGGTGTGCACGGTCGGGGTGGCGTCGGGGATCTTCGACACGTCGACGTCCCACCACGGCGCGCCATCCTTGTGCGCCCGGTTGATGTCCAGGCCGGGCTGGGAGCGGATGGTGTTGCCGCTGCTGCTTTGCGTCGGGCGGCTGGAAGTACAGCTGACCAGCAGGGCACCAACGGCGATGCAACCCAGCAGCTTGAGGGATGTTGCGGAGAACAGTTCGCGCATTACCGGGCGCCCCTTGCCTGAACCAGCAGGTCTGAAAGTTGATGTACCGCCATGGCGTACATCACGCTGCGGTTGTAGCGAGTGATCGCGTAGAAGTTCTTCAGGCCGAGCCAGTATTCGGGGCCATTATCGCCTTCGAGCCGGAAAGCGGTGACCGGCAGATCATCGCGCAGCGCATCATGACTCGACCAGCCCAGTGCCCGCAACTCCCCCACGGTCTTGACCGGTTCGATGCCCGGGCTGAGGCCCTCGTCGACCCGCTCGCCACGCACCATGGCGCGGCTTACCACCGGCTCGCCGGCGACCCAGCCGTGGCGCTTGAAGTAGCTGGCGACGCTGCCGATGGCATCGTCCGGGTTGTTCCAGATATTGATATGGCCGTCGCCGTCAAAGTCCACGGCATAGGCGCGGAAGCTGCTCGGCATGAACTGCGGCAGGCCCATGGCGCCGGCGTAGGAGCCTTTCAGGGTCAGCGGATCGACCTGCTCCTCGCGGGACAGCAGCAGGTATTCGCGCAGCTCCTTGCGGAAGAACGGCGCCCGCGGCGGGTAATCGAAGGCCAGGGTCGACAGCGCGTCGATCACCCGGTAGTTACCGGTATTGCGGCCAAAGAAGGTCTCGACGCCGATGATCGACACGATCACCTGGGCCGGCACCCCGTATTCCTGCTCGGCACGGGCCAGGACGGCCTCGTGCTGGCGCCAGAAGTCCACGCCACGGGCGACCCGGGCATCGGTGAGGAACATCGGGCGATATTCCTTCCACGGCTTGACCCGCTCCGCCGGGCGCGAGATGGCGTCGAGGATCGCCTGCTTGCGCTGCGCCTCGCGGAATACGCCCATCAACTGTTCGCCGGCAAAGCCGTAGTCGCGGGTCATCTCCCCGACGAATTCGGCCACCTGCGGCGAGCCGTCGTAGTCGCCGGCACTGGCCTGCTGGGCCCCGCCGAACAGACCCAGGAATCCCGCCAGGGGAACGTAACGGGCCATCCAGCCCCGTACTGCTTGCATCGAGAAATTCACCTTGTTCAAACCTGCGCGATCCATTTGCGGTGGGTGTGGATCGACATAAGAACGCCAAACGCTGACAGCAGCGTCACCAGCGAAGTTCCGCCATAGCTAATGAAGGGCAGCGGAACCCCCACCACGGGCAGCAAACCGCTGACCATACCGATATTGACGAAGACGTAGACGAAGAAGGTCATGGTCAGGCTGCCAGCCAGCAGCTTGCCGAACAGGGTCTGGGCCTGGGCGGTAATCACCAGCCCGCGACCGATCAACAGCAGGTAGATCAGCAACAGCGCGCAGATGCCCACCAGGCCGAACTCCTCGCCCATGACCGCGATGATGAAGTCGGTGTGGCTTTCCGGGAGGAAGTCCAGGTGCGACTGGGTGCCCAGTAGCCAGCCCTTGCCGAACACCCCGCCGGAACCGATCGCGGCCTTGGACTGGATGATGTTCCAGCCGGTGCCCAGCGGATCGCTTTCCGGGTCGAGGAAGGTCAGCACGCGCTGCTTCTGGTAGTCGTGCATGACGAAGAACCACATGGCCACGGCCACCGGTACCGCCGCCGTGACCACGCTGATGATCCAGCGCCAGCGCAGGCCGCCCATGAACAGCACGAAGGCGCCGGAAGCGAGGATCAGCAAGGCGGTACCCAGGTCCGGCTGGCGGACGATGAGGATGAAGGGGATGCCGATCAGGATCAGGCTGATCAACACATGCTTCAGGTGCGGCGGCAGGGTGCGCTTGGACAGGTACCAGGCGATGGTCGCCGGCATGATGATCTTGAGGAATTCCGAGGGCTGGAAGCGGATTACCCCGGGAATGTTGATCCAGCGCGTGGCGCCCATGGCGTTGTGGCCCATGACGTCCACCACCACCAGCAGCAGCACCCCGACCACGTAGGCCAGCGGTACCCAGCGCGCCATGAAGCGCGGCTCCAGTTGGGCAATGATGAACATCGAGACCAGGCCGATGCCGAACGACGAGGCCTGCTTGAGCAGCAGGTCCCAGTTCTTGCCACTGGCCGAGTACAGGACGAACAGGCTGCCGGCCGCGAGGGTCAGCAGCAGGACCAGCAACGGCCCGTCGATGTGGATGCGCTGCAGGAAGCTGGCGCGGCGGCGCATCACGTCCTCGCTGGAGAGCATGCGGTCGAAATTACTCTTCACAGGGCCGATTCCTGGGCAACGGAGCCGCTAGGGGCGTATTCGGGTTTGAGCTGGCCGCTTTCATTCAGCAGCCAGGCGTCCATCACCTGGCGCAGGACCGGGGCGGCGACGCCGGAGCCGGACTCGCCGTTCTCGACCATTACCGAAATCACGATCTTCGGATCCTCGGCCGGGGCGAAGCCGACGAACAGGGCGTGGTCGCGGTGGCGCTCCTGGACCTTGCTGCGGTCGTACTTCTCGCCCTGCTTGATGGCCACGACCTGGGCCGTACCACTCTTGCCGGCGATGCGGTATTGCGCGCCGATGGCGGCCTTGCGCGCGGTACCCCGGGCGCCGTGCATCACCTGCTCCATGCCGTGGGTGACGCGGTTCCAGTCGGCCTTGTCGCGCAGGACGATATCTTCCATCGGGTTCGGGTCGACCGGCGGCTGGCCCTCGATGCTCTTGGCCAGGTGCGGGCGGTTCCATTTGCCCTTGCTGGCGATCAGCGCCGTGGCCTGGGCCAGTTGCAGCGGGGTGGCCTGCATGTAGCCCTGGCCGATGCCGAGGATCAGGGTCTCGCCGGGGAACCAGGCCTGGCGCCGGGTCGCGCGCTTCCACTCGCGGGATGGCATCAGGCCCGGCGACTCCTCGAACATGTCGAGGGCGACCTTCTGCCCGATACCGAAGCGGTTCATGTAGCTGGACAGCTTGTCGATGCCCATCTTGTGCGCAAGATCGTAGAAATAGGTGTCGTTGGAACGCATGATCGCCGTGTCGAGATCGACCCAGCCGTCACCAGTGCGGTTCCAGTTGCGGTATTTGTGATCGTAGTTGGGCAGTTGGTAGTAGCCCGGGTCGAATACCCGGGTGGACGGGGTCACGGCCCCGGAGTCCAGACCGGCGATGGCCACCGCCGGCTTGATGGTCGAACCCGGCGGGTACAGGCCGCGCAGCACGCGGTTGAACAGCGGCCGGTCGATGGAATCGCGCAGTTCGGCATAGGCCTTGAAGCTGATGCCGGTGACGAACAGGTTCGGGTCGAAGCTCGGCTGGCTGACCATCGCCAGGACCTCGCCGGTCCGCGGGTCGAGCGCGACGATAGCGCCACGACGACCGCCCAGGGCCTGCTCGGCCGCTTCCTGCAGCTTGATGTCCAGGCTCAGGACGATGTCCTTGCCGGGGATCGGGTCGGTGCGCTTGAGTACCCGCAGCACGCGGCCGCGGGCGTTGGTCTCGACTTCCTCGTAACCCACCTGGCCGTGCAGCTCGGGCTCGTAGAAACGCTCGATGCCGGTCTTGCCGATATGGTGGGTGCCGCTGTAGTTGACCGGGTCGAGGGTCTTCAGCTCTTTCTCGTTGATCCGTCCGACATAGCCGACCGAGTGCGCGAAATGCGCGCCCTGTGGATAATGCCGAACCAGTTGCGCCACCACTTCCACGCCGGGCAGGCGGAACTGGTTAACGGCGATCCGGGCGATCTGCTCTTCGTTCAGCTCGAACAGGATCGGCACCGGCTCGAACGGCCGGCGCCCCTGCTTCATGCGTTTTTCGAACAGCGCGCGATCATCCGGGGTCAGCTCCAGCACCTCGACGATCACATCGAGCACCTGCTGCCAGTCGCCGGAGCGCTCGCGGGTCATGCTCAGGCTGAAGCTCGGCCGGTTGTCGGCGATGATCACGCCATTGCGGTCGAAGATCAGCCCGCGGGTCGGCGGGATCGGCTGCACGTGCACCCGATTGTTCTCCGACAGCGTGGAGTGATAGTCGTACTGGATTACCTGCAGGTAGTACAGGCGGGCGATCAGCACACAAACCAGCAGCAGGATCGCCACCGCACCGACCACGACGCGGCTACGCACCAGACGGGCGTCTTTCTCGTGGTCCTTGAGGCGGATCGGCTGCGACATTGAAGAGGCTTACGGCTTATTTGTGATAAGGGTGCCCGGACAGAACCGTCCAGGCGCGATAAATCTGTTCGCCGATCAGAATCCGTACCAGGGGGTGCGGCAGGGTCAGCGGCGACAGCGACCAGCGCTGCTCGCTGCGCGCACAGACCTCCGGCGCCAGCCCTTCCGGGCCGCCGACCATGAGGTTGACGGTGCGCGAGTCGAGGCGCCAGCGGTCCAGTTCGACCGCCAGTTGCTCGGTACTCCACGGCTTGCCATGGACCTCGAGGGTAACGATCCGTTCCCCGGGCTGGACCTTGGCCAGCATGGCCTCGCCCTCCTGACGGATCAGGCGGGCGACGTCGGCGTTCTTGCCCCGGGTGTTGAGCGGGATTTCCACCAGTTCCAGGGACAGCTCCGACGGCAGGCGCTTGGCATATTCATGCCAGCCTTCCTCGACCCACTTGGGCATGCGCGAGCCGACCGCGATCAATCGCAGACGCACGACGCTACCTCAGTCCTGGTCTTTGTTGAGCTTGGTGAAGTGCTCATGGGTGTTTTCCGGGCTGTGGTGCTTGCCATCGGCGGCACGGCTCTGCTCGGCACCCAGCCACAGGCGCTCCAGGTCGTAGAACTGGCGGGCAGCGGCGGTCATCATGTGCACGATGACGTCGTTCAGGTCGAGCAGGACCCAGTCGCTGTCGCCCTTGCCTTCTTCGCCCAGGGGCATCACGCCCTTCTGCTTGACGATCTCGCGGACCTTCTCGGCCATCGCGTTGATCTGCCGGTTGGAGGTCCCGGTGGCGATGATCATGTAGTCGGTCAGGCTGTGCTTGGCGCGCACGTCGATAACCTGGATGTCCTGGGCCTTGACTTCTTCCAGGGCCAGTTTGGCCAGCTGGACCAGCTCTTCGCCGGTGATTTTCTGCTTGGTCATATAAAACTCGTTTCAACTCATTGAAAGCGGCGCCCATGGGCGCCTGCCGTTCTACGCACGGTAAAGCCCGTGCGTCTCGATATAGGCCAGTACTGCGTCCGGCACCAGGAACCTCACCGACTTGCCGCTGGCCAGCTGCTGTCGGATCTGCGTGGCGGACACCGAAAGCGGTGTCTGCCAGACGAACGAAATGTTCCCCGCCGGGCCGGACATGGCGGTGGGATCGCTCTCGGAGCGCGCAGCCAGCAGGTTGCGCAGCTCGTCTGGGGGTTCTACGTCGGCATCCGGGCGTTGCAGGACCAGGATGTGACAGTGTTTCAACAGCTCTTCCCAGCGGTGCCAGCCAGGCAGGCCGCAAAAGGCATCCCAGCCCATCAGCAGGAAAAGCTGGTCGCTGGCGCCCAGTTCGGCGCGCAGCGACTCCAGGGTGTCGATGGTGTACGACGGCTTGTTTCGCGACAGCTCGCGGTCATCCACGCTCAGCCGCTCGACGCCCGCTACCGCACAACGCACCATCGCCAGGCGATCCTGCGCCGCCACCTGCGGGGTATCGCGGTGTGGCGGGCGGGCGTTGGGCAGCAGACGCAGCTCGTCCAGCTCCATGAACTCGGCTACTTCCAGCGCGCTGCGCAAGTGGCCGATGTGCACCGGGTCGAACGTGCCGCCAAGGATGCCGATCCGCCGGATCGCCGGGGCCTTGCTCAACGGATCAGGACTCCTGGCCGCGCAGCTGGCCGTCGCCGACGACCACGTATTTCTCGCAGGTCAGGCCTTCCAGGCCGACCGGGCCGCGGGCATGCAGCTTGTCGGTGGAAATGCCGATTTCCGCGCCCAGACCGTACTCGAAGCCATCGGCGAAGCAGGTCGGGGTGTTGATCATCACCGAGGCAGAGTCCACTTCGGCAACGAAACGCCGGGCCAGGCCCTGGTGTTCGGTGACGATGGAGTCGGTGTGGTGCGAACCGTAGTGGTTGATGTGCTCGATTGCCGCGTCGACGCCGTCGACGATGCGGATCGACAGGATCGCCGCCAGGTACTCGGTGTGCCAGTCTTCCTCGGTGGCGGGGTTGGCTTCGATGACCATGCGGGTGCGTTCGCAGCCGCGCAGTTCGACGCCTTTTTCCCGGAATTCACGGGCCATTTCCGGCAGGAACTCGGCAGCGACGCTCGAATCCACCAGCAGGGTTTCCATGGCGCCGCAGATACCGTAGCGGTAGGTCTTGGCGTTGAAGGCGATGCGCCGGGCCTTGTCCAGCTCGGCGTGCTCGCCGACGTAGACGTGGCAGATACCGTCCAGGTGCTTGATCACCGGGACGCGGGCATCACGGCTGATACGCTCGATCAGGCCCTTGCCGCCGCGCGGAACGATGACGTCGACGAACTCGGGCATGGTGATCAGCGCGCCCACGGCTTCGCGGTCGGTGACTTCCACCACCTGGACCACTGCCGCCGGCAGGCCGGCCTCGGCCAGGCCGCGCTGGATGCAGGCGGCGATGGCGCGATTGGAATGGATGGCCTCGGAGCCGCCACGCAGGATGGTGGCGTTGCCCGACTTCAGGCACAGGCTCGCGGCGTCGATGGTCACGTTCGGCCGCGACTCGTAGATGATCCCGATCACGCCAAGCGGCACGCGCATCTTGCCGACCTGGATGCCCGACGGCCGATAACTCATGTCGCGGATCGCACCCACCGGGTCCGGCAGGCTGGCGACCTGGCGCAGACCGACGATCATGCCGTCGATGCGTGCCGGGGTCAGGGCCAGGCGATCGAGCATGGCCGGCTCGAGGCCGTTGGCCCGGCCGGCGGCCAGGTCCAGCTCGTTGGCTGCGGACAGTTCGGCGCGAGCGGCGTCCAGGGCGTTGGCGGCAGCGTGCAGCGCGCGGTTCTTCTGCGCGGTGCTGGCACGGCCGATGACGCGGGACGCCTCGCGGGCGGCGCGACCCAGGCGGGTCATGTAGTCAAGAACGGACTCAGTCATGGGGCTCAGTGTCTTGGCGGAGGGGAAAATCGGACGAGTATAACTGTCATGGGGTTGTACGCCCAGCGGTGACAGTCGGATGGTAGGGGGCGAGTCACAGATTTCCGCGCCAACATTGCCCCCTGTGGGAGCTGGCTTGCCAGCGATGAGGCCGGCATGAGCAATGATGTTGCCCGATCTGGCCAAATCGCTGGCAAGCCAGCTCCCACAGGGTTCTCCGTCGCCTGGGATAACGCGTTCTTCGTTCAGCTTGAGTAAAGGAAGAAATTGCTATCATCCCGGCTTCCGTTCCCCATTCCAGAGCCACGATGCCGCACCCCGCCCCCCTGCCCGACAGCTTCTTCGACCGCGACGCCCAGGTCCTGGCCAAGGCCCTGCTGGGCAAGATCATCCGCCATCGCCAGGGCCCGTACTGGCTTTCCGCGCGGATCATCGAGACCGAGGCCTATTACCTCGACGAGAAAGGCAGCCACGCCTCCCTCGGCTACACCGAGAAACGCAAGGCGCTGTTCCTGGATGGCGGGCATATCTACATGTACTACGCCCGCGGCGGCGATTCGCTGAACTTCAGCGCCCAGGGCGCGGGTAACGCAGTGCTGATCAAGTCCGGCTTCCCCTGGGTGGATGCGGTCTCCGACAGCAATGCCTTGGCACAAATGCAGCTGAACAACCCTGACGCCAGCGGTGGCCTCCGCCCGCCCGAGCGCCTGTGCGCCGGCCAGACCCTGCTGTGCAAGGCCATGGGGCTGAAAGTTCCGAACTGGGACGCCAAGCGCTTCGATCCGGAGCAACTGTTCGTCGAAGACTGCGGAATCATCCCGCAACAAATAATCCAGACCAGCCGGCTGGGCATTCCCCAAGGCCGCGACGAACATCTGCCGCTGCGTTTCGTCGATGCCGAATACGCTCGGTACTGCACACGGAACCCGCTGCGTCGCGGCCAAGTCGAAGGCCGCGACTTCTTCTTTCTGACACAAGGAAACTGAAACGATGGGCCCATGGCTCGACAGCCTCACCGGCTGGCTGACGATGAACCCGCAATGGCTGGGTCTGGCAATATTCCTGGTGGCCTTCGTGGAGTGCCTGGCGATCGCCGGGATCATCGTGCCCGGCACCGTCTTGCTGTTCGCCGTAGCCGTGCTGGCCGGCAGCGGCGCCCTGTCGCTGCATGAAACCCTGCTGCTGGGTTATTTCGGCGGACTGCTGGGGGATGCGGTGTCCTACACCCTGGGCCGACGCTTCCACCAGAACATCCGGCGCCTGCCCCTGTTGCGCCATCATCCGGAGTGGATCGGCAGCGCGGAAACCTATTTCCAGCGCTATGGCATCGCCAGCCTGCTGGTCGGCCGCTTTATCGGGCCGCTGCGGCCGATGCTGCCAATGGTCGCGGGGATGTTCGATATGCCGCTGCCGCGCTTTATCGCGGTCAGCCTGATTGCCGCTGCCGGTTGGTCGCTGGCCTACCTGCTGCCCGGCTGGGCCACCGGCGCGGCCATGCGCCTGCCGCTGCCGGAAGGTTTCTGGCCGCAGGCCGGGGTGGTTGCTGCTGGCCTGGCCATCCTGGTCGGGGTAAGCATCAACAGTTCACTGCGCGCCCAGCCCCGCGGCACCCGCCTGATCGCGGCGGTCAGCCTGGTGATGCTGGCGACGATCTTCTTCGGCTGGCCCTACCTGACCCACCTCGATCAGGGCCTGATGACGCTGGTCCAGGAACATCGCAGCGATTACCTGAACAGCATCATGGTGCTGATCACCCGCCTCGGCGATTTCCACACCCAGTTCACCGTCGCCGCCGTGCTGGTTGCCCTGCTCCTGCTGACCCGGCAATGGCGCCCGGCGTTCTTCGCCGCCGCGACCCTGGGCGGCACGGCAATCTGCAACGCCGGCCTGAAATGGTTCTTCGCCCGCGCCCGCCCGGAAGTGCTTAGCGACCCGCTGACCAGCTACAGCATGCCCAGTGGCCACAGCTCGGCCTCCTTCGCCTTCTTCCTGACCCTCGCGGTACTGGCCGGGCGCAGCCAACCGCCGCGCATGCGCCTGACCTGGATCCTGCTGGGCTGCCTGCCGGCGCTGTCGATCGCGATGTCGCGGGTCTATCTCGGCGTGCACTGGCCGACCGATATCCTCGCCGGTGGCCTGCTGGCCTGCTGCGTATGCGCCTTGAGCCTGACCGTGATCCAGTATCGCGAGCCGCTGAATGCCCTGTCGCTGCGGGTGTGGTGGCTGATCCTGCCGGCCTGCGTCGGCGTGCTGGCATTCTTTGCCCTGCACGCCTTGCCGAATGCCTTGCAGCGCTACTCGTACTGAGGATCAGGCAAAGAGCTCGCCCTGAATGCGGTCCAGCAGCGACTGGATCGCTACCAGTTTCTGGGTGGGGGAGTCGATGGCCAGCAGCTTGAGCTTGTCCTGGTCATCGAAGGGCAGCAGATAGGCCAACTGATTGGCCAGGGCCTGCTTGCCGGTGACCTGGCTGGCCATGTCCAGGCCCGAGACCATCGGGTGTTCGGCCAGGGCCAGCAGCAGCGCCAGCAGGTCATCGTCTTCTTCATCGAGCGGCTGGTCGGTCTGCTCGTCGAGCCAGCGCACGTCGGCCACCAGCAGGTTGTCCTTGCGCACTTCGAAGTCGTCGACCATGAAGCGCCGCTCGCCCTTCACCCGAATCCCCAGCAGGCCGTTGTCCTGCTGCTGGAAATCCTCGATCAGCGCCTGGCAGCCGATTCCGGCGAAGGACTCCGGCGCCCGGCCGACCTGCTCGCCTTCAAGGATGCACACCACGCCAAAGCCGCCGCCCTGCTTCATGCAGCGACCGATCATGTCCAGGTAACGCGCCTCGAAAATCTGCAAATCCAGGTTACAGCCGGGGAACAGCACGGTATTCAGGGTAAACAGGGGCAAACTCATTGCAGCTCCTCAGGCAACCAGGCTGACCGCCAGCGGCAGGAACACCGCGGTGGCCACGCCCATCAGGCTCATGGCCAGGGCTGCGAAAGCCCCGCACTCTTCACTTTCCTGCAAGGCCACCGACGTCCCCACCGCGTGGGCGGTCAGGCCCAGGGCCATGCCCCGGGCCTCGGGGCTGCGCACGCCAAGGCGGGTCAGCAGCGCCGGGCCGAAGATCGCCCCGATCACCCCGGTGATCAGCACGAACACCGCCGCCAGGGCCGCCACGCCGCCGATCTGCTCGGCCACCAGCATGGCGATGGGCGAGGTCACCGATTTCGGCGCCAGGGTCATCAGGATCATGTGCTCGGCACCGAACCACCAGCCCAGCAGCAGGCAGATGCCGGTGGCGAACACGCCTCCGACTACCAGCGTAGTAAAGGTCGGCCAGAACAGTTGGCGAATACGCCGCAGGTTGAGGTAGAGCGGGACCGCCAGGGCCACCGTGGCCGGGCCGAGGAGAATGTTCATGATCTCCGTGCTCTTGCGGTACTCGGCGTAGGTCAGGCCGCAACTCAGCAGCACGCCGACCACCACCAGCATGGAAACCAGCACCGGCTGGAGGAAGATCCAGCGGGTTTTCTCGTAGGCGGCGATGACGATCTGGTACGCCGCCAGGGTAATGCCGATGCCGAACAGCGGATGATGGATCACCGCCTGGGTCGCGCCATGCCAGTCGAGCATCACGAACGTCCCCCGGAATGCTTGCTGCGGTTGATCATCTTCTGCATCAGCACGCCGCAGAAGGCCATGGCCAGGACCAGCGACAGCACCAGCGCTCCGGCGATGGCCCAGAAATCGGCGACAATATCCGCGGCATAGACCATCACCCCCACCGCCGGCGGCACCAACAGCAACGGCAGGTAGCGCAGCAGGCTGGACGACGCCTCGCTCAACGGCGCGCCGACCTCACCGCGCACCATGAGGAATATCAGCAACAGCACCAGGCCAATGATCGGCCCCGGCAAAATGGGCACCAGCAGGTGATTGATCGCCGTCCCCAGCAACTGGAACAGCACGAGCCACGTCAAACCGCGCAACAACATCGCATACCTCCCTCGAACCTGGCGGCCATTATAAGCACGCTATCGACCCGCCTATAACTCGACATTCGCCCGGGGCATGGGCACTTGACCCGGCCATCATCGCGTGCTGATCTTAGGCGTTCGAATCGTTGTCGGTCACAAATCATTCAAGGACAGTCAGGAGAGTCGCGATGCCCTATGTACCCGTTGCAGAGCTGTCGCAGTACGTTGGTAAGGAACTGGGACGTTCCGAATGGCTGAAGATCGATCAAGAGCGGATCAACCTGTTCGCCGAGGCCACCGGGGACTTCCAGTTCATCCATGTGGACCCGGCCAAGGCGGCAAAAACGCCATTTGGCAGCACCATCGCCCATGGTTTTCTCAGCCTGTCGCTGATTCCCAAGCTGATGGAAGACATCCTGGTCCTGCCTGAAGGGCTGAAGATGGTGGTGAACTATGGCCTGGACAGCGTGCGTTTCATCCAGCCGGTGAAAGTGGATTCGCGGGTGCGCCTGGCGGTCAGCCTGACCGAGGTCACCGAGAAGAAACCCGGCCAGTGGCTGCTCAAGGCGACCGTCGCCCTGGAAATCGAAGGCGAAGAAAAACCGGCGTACATCGCCGAACCGCTCTCCCTCGCCTTCGTCTGAACCCCGCCTGCCGAAACGGCCCACGGGCCGTTTCACCCTCACTCGGCTTCTGCGGCATACTCGGGGCCTGAACCGTCCGGACCCCGCCATGCGCCCTATCGTTCCATTTGCCTTGATGCTCCTGCTCGCTGCCTGCGGTGACGGGGAATCGCTGTCGCCACCCGATGCCCGCCTGCCCGACGGCGGCCGCTACCGGGGCGAGGTGGTGGACGGCCTGCTGCAGGGCGAAGGGCGCATCGACTACCCCAATGGCAGTTGGTACGCCGGGCATTTCAGCAATGGCCAGTGGGACGGCCAGGGTGAATGGCACGGCAGCAATGGCGAGGTCTATATCGGGCAGTTCCAGCAGGGGCTGTTCCAGGGCCAGGGCAAGCTGACCACCGCCACCAGCAGCTACACCGGCGGCTTCAAGCTGGGTCGGCGCGATGGCGAAGGCACCTTGCATGACGGCGCCCAACGCTACAGCGGGCAGTTCAAGGACGACCAGTACAACGGCGCCGGCAAGCTGGTACTCGCCGATGGCAGCCAGTACCAGGGCCAGTTCGCCAAGGGCAAGCCCCATGGCGAAGGCGTACGCAGCGACACCAGCGGCAACCAGTTCAGCGGGCGCTTCGTCGAGGGCGAGCTGAACGGCACCGGAACCTTCAGCAGCGCCGAGGGCGATCAGTACATCGGCGAGTTCAAGGCCAATCACCTGGAAGGTCGCGGCCGTTACGAGAACGTCGACGGCGATGTGTGGATCGGCGAATTCAAGGATGGCTCGCTGAGCGGGCCTGGCGAGCTGTTCGGCGTGGATGGCAGCCATTACAAGGGTGGCTTCCGTGACTGGCGCTTCGCCGGCAAGGGTCGCCTGCAACTGGCAGATGGCAGCGTCTATACCGGCGGGTTCGAGAACGATGCGTACCAGGGCACCGGGCGCCTGGTCCTGCCGGACGGCAAGGTCGAGGGTGGGTACTGGATCAACGGCCTGCGGGTCCGCGACGAGAAGGGACACCTGCTGCCCGACCCGCTGGAGCAGGCGCTGCTGAACCAGGGCGCGCTGCTGGAGCGGGAACTGGCCAAGGTTCCTGCCTCCAGCGGATCCATCGACCTGTACAGCCTGACCCTGGCCGGCGACGGCAACCAGAGCGTGTTCATGCGCGAAGCCGACTATGTCAGCGACATGCTCAAGACCCGGTTCGGGGCGGTCGGCCAGATCACCCTGGTCAACCACCGCGACCACCTGGCCGACCGCGTCATGGCCACCCGCGAGAACCTCGCCCGCTCGGCCCGGCGCCTGGCCGAGCGCAGCGGCCCGGACGACCTGGTGTTCATCTACCTGACTACCCACGGCAGCCACGAACACGAACTGGTGCTGGACCAGCCGCGCCTGCAACTGGCCGACCTGCCGGCCGACGAACTGGCTGCCGCCCTCGCCCCGCTCAAGGAGCGCGACAAGGTGATCGTCATCTCCGCGTGCTATTCCGGTGGCTACATCGAACCGCTCAAGGACGAGCGCACCCTGATCATGACCGCCTCGCGGGCCGACCGGGTCTCGTTCGGCTGCTCGGAAGAGGCGGACTTCACCTATTTCGGCGACGCCCTGTTCGCCCAGGCGCTGAACCAGACCGACGATCTGCTGCAAGCCTTCGAACTTGCCAAGGCCCATGTGGCCCAACGGGAACAGGCCGAGGATTTCGAGGCATCCGAACCGCAGATCTGGGCCCCGAAAGGCGTACTGGCACATTGGCAAAAATTGCGCCAGCAACAAGCCCGCAAGGCCCTGCAAAGTACTGCGACGGCTGAGGAAAAAAGCCCCGCCAGCCACTAAGCTGGAGTTGTACCAAGGGAGAAACATCATGTACCTGACGCCGCAGCATATCCTGCTTGCCGGAGCTACCGGCCTTACCGGTGAACACCTGCTGGATCGCCTGCTCAGCGAGCCGACCATCAGCCGTGTGCTCGCGCCCACTCGCCGGCCGCTGGCCGAGCATCCGCATCTGGAGAACCCGGTGGGGGATCCGGCGGTGTTCCTGCCGCAACTGAGCGGCCGGGTAGATATCGCCTTCTGCTGCCTGGGCACCACGATCAAGCAGGCCGGCTCGGAAAATGCCTTCCGGGCGGTGGACCTGGACATGGTGGTGGCCTTCAGCAAACGTGCCCGGGAGATGGGCGCGCGGCATTTGCTGGTGGTGAGTGCGATTGGCGCCGACGCGAAATCGTCGATCTTCTACAACCGGGTCAAGGGCGAGATGGAAGAAGCCTTGAAGGCCCAGGACTGGCCGCAACTGACCATCGCCCGGCCGTCGTTGCTGCTGGGGGAACGTAGCGAGCCGCGGTTGGCGGAGAAGGTGGCCGGCGGGTTGTCACGCTTGATTCCGGGCAAGTACCACGGGATCGAGGCTTGCCAACTGGCCAGGGCGCTGTGGCGGCTGGCGCTGGAAGAGCAGGATGGGATTCGGGTGGTGGAGTCCGATGAACTCCGCAAACTAGGTAAGTGACCTTCAGGCCCTATCGCCGGCAACGCCGGCTCCCACAGGGTTCAGCGGTGCATGCGAAACCTGTGGGAGCCGGCGTTGCCGGCGATGAGGCCCTAAAGCCCACCAGAAGCCTGGAACCCTACCCCTAGCACCGTCAACACCGACAACGGCAACAACACCGTATCCAGCACCATGCTCCCCGGCAGGTCCAGCCCCGGATACTTCGGCGCTTCTGCCCCAAAGCGATCCGCCGCACAACACCCGCCCTGCATCGCATACAGGTCCAGCCGTGTCCCGGAA
Source organism: Pseudomonas putida (assembly GCF_001941965.1). Classification (GTDB taxonomy): domain Bacteria; phylum Pseudomonadota; class Gammaproteobacteria; order Pseudomonadales; family Pseudomonadaceae; genus Aquipseudomonas; species Aquipseudomonas putida_L. Next base: position 91,576 of record NZ_MKZO01000010.1, read on the forward strand.
TACACCACCGGCGCGCCGGGCATGGCGGCATCCAGTGTGCGCACCGTGGCGCAGCCGCTAGCGCAGAGCACCACCAGCAGCGCGAACACCAGGGACTTCACTCCTCGCCACCAAAGTGATGCTCACCCCAGCGCGGCAGCATGTCCTGGGGGATGTTCAGCAGGTTGAGAATCCGCGCCACGACGAAGTCCACCAGGTCATCGATGGTCTGCGGCTGGTGATAGAAGCCCGGCGCCGCCGGCAGGATCACCGCGCCCATCTGCGACAGCTTGAGCATGTTCTCCAGGTGAATGGTGGAGAACGGCGCCTCACGCGGCACCAGGATCAACTGGCGACGCTCCTTGAGGGTAACGTCTGCCGCCCGCTCGATCAGGTTGTTGCAAGCGCCGGTGGCAATCGCCGACAGCGTGCCAGTGGAACAAGGCACCACCACCATCGCCGCCGGGGCGCCGGAGCCCGAGGCCACCGGCGACATCCAGTCTTCCTTGCCATACACGCGAATCTGCCCGGCAGCCGCGCCGGTGTACTCGGTGAGGAAGGCCTGCATGGCCTGGGGCTTGGCCGGCAGGATCACGTCGGTTTCGGTGGACATCACCAGTTGCGCCGCCTTGGAGATCAGGAAGTGCACCTCACGGTCCTCGCGCACCAGGCAATCCAGCAGGCGCAGGCCGTACTGCGCCCCGGAGGCGCCGGTCATGGCCAGGGTGATGCGTTCCGGCCCGCTCATCCGCGCAGCGCCTCGGCCAGCTTGCCATGCAGGCCGCCGAAGCCACCGTTGCTCATGATCACCACCTGGGTGCCGGCCCGGGCCTGGCCCTTGACCCGCTCGATAATGGCCTCAAGGCTGTCCGCCACCACGGCTGGCACCGCGCACTGCGCGGCAGTGCCCGCCAGGTCCCAGCCGAGGTTCGGCGGAGCGTACCAGATCACCTGGTCGGCATCCTTGACGCTTTCCGGCAGGCCGTCGCGGTGGGCGCCGAGCTTCATGGAGTTGGAGCGGGGTTCGATCACCGCAATCACCGGGGCATCGCCAACCCGCTTGCGCAGGCCGTCGAGGGTGGTGGCGATGGCGGTCGGGTGGTGGGCGAAGTCGTCATAGATGGTGATGCCGTTGACTTCGGCGACCTTCTCCATGCGCCGCTTGACGCTCTTGAACGCGCTCAGCGCATCGATACCCATGGCCGGGACGACACCGACATGCCGTGCCGCCGCCAGGGTGGCCAGGGCATTGGCGACGTTGTGCTGGCCGGTCAGTTCCCACTCGACCACGCCCTGCACTTCGCCGTCGAAACTGACTTCGAAGCGCGAGCCATCATCGCTGAGCAGGCGCACCTGCCATTGTCCGCCGGCACCGGTGGTCTGCACCGGGGTCCAGCAGCCCATGTCGATCACGCGCTTGATCGCCGGTTCGGTGGTCGGGTGAATGACCAGGCCTTCGCTCGGGATGGTCCGCACCAGATGGTGGAACTGCCGCTCGATCGCCGCCAGGTCCGGGAAGATATCCGCGTGATCGAACTCGAGGTTATTCAGGATCGCGGTACGCGGGCGGTAGTGGACGAATTTCGAGCGCTTGTCGAAGAAGGCGCTGTCGTATTCGTCGGCCTCGACCACGAAGAACGGCGTTCCTCCAATACGTGCCGAGACCGAGAAGTTCTGCGGTACGCCGCCGATCAGGAAGCCCGGGCTCATCCCGGCGTGCTCCAGGACCCAGGCCAGCATGCTGCTGGTGGTGGTCTTGCCATGGGTGCCGGCGACCGCCAGGACCCAGCGCCCCTGCAGCACATGGTCGGCCAGCCACTGTGGGCCGGAGACGTAGGGCAGGCCCTTGTTCAGCACATGCTCCACCGCCGGGTTGCCCCGCGACAGGGCGTTGCCGATCACCACCAGGTCGGGAGCCGGGTCCAGTTGCGCCGGGTCATAGCCTTGGGTCAGGGCGATGCCCTGGGCTTCGAGCTGGGTGCTCATCGGTGGATAGACGTTGGCATCGGAGCCGGTGACATGGTGGCCGAGCTCCTTGGCCAGTACCGCCAGCGAGCCCATGAAAGTGCCACAGATACCAAGAATATGAATGTGCATGGTCAACCTCGGAAAACGTGCAGGCAGGGTAGCCCAGAGGGGGAAAAATCTCACCCGGTGTTTGCATCAGGCTCCCTTGGACAAGCCATGCTTGCGCAGTTTCCGATACAGGGTGTTACGACTTATGCCGAGCTGCGCCGCGACCTGGGTCATGTGCCAGCGTTTCTCCTCCAGGACCGCCAGAAGTGTCTGACGCTCCGCGTCGTCCAAGGGGTGCTCGGCTGCTGGCTGAACCGTAGCCACAGGCGCATTGCGCACCAGCGCTGGCAGATCCTGCACGCCGATCCAGCCGTCCTCGCACAGCGCTACCAAGGTCCGCAGCACATTGCGCAACTGGCGCACGTTGCCCGGCCAGGCGAAGTCCAACAACAGGCGACGAGCAGCCGGGTCGAGCTGCACCACCTGCCGCCCCGCCTCCTCGGCCAGGATGAAGTCGAGCAACTGCGCCTTGTCACTGCGCTCGCGCAACGCCGGCAGGGCGACTTCCAGGCCATTGAGCCGGTAATAGAGATCTTCGCGGAAGCTGCCGTCCGCCACCCGCTCCAGGAGGTTGCGGTGCGTGGCACTGATGACCCGCACGTCGACGTCCTGCGCTTCGCCACCGATCGGCACCACCTGGCGCTCTTCCAGCACCCGCAGCAAACGGGTCTGCAACGCCAGCGGCATATCGCCGATCTCGTCCAGCAACAAGGTGCCGCCATCGGCCTGTTGCAGCTTGCCGCGCATGCCTTCCTTGCGCGCGCCGGTAAAACTGCCGCCGCGATAACCGAACAGCTCGCTTTCGATCAGGCTTTCCGGAATCGACGCGCAGTTGAGCGCGACAAACGGCTTGCTCGCCCGCTGACTGGCCTGGTGCACGGCCTTGGCGAAAGCTTCCTTGCCGGAGCCGGTCTCGCCATTGAGCAGCAACGGCACATCCCGCTCGAACACCCGCAGGGCACGGCGGAAATCGTTTTGCAAGGCCGGATCGAGCAGGCAGATCTGCGCCGGCTTCGCCGGGGCGACCACCGGCTGGGGCAACGCCCGCGCCTGCTGCCCGCGCACGCTGGCGAACAGCTGGCGACCGTCGCGGGTACGCAGCGGCCAGCTGGTACTGGCCAGCGCCGTGGCGCGACCGAGCAGGTCATCCAGGCGACAATCGAAGAACATGTCCACCGGCTGCCCCAGCAACCCGCCACGCAGATTGCCCAGCAGGTTCAGGGCGCTCTGGTTTACCGCGCAGATCCGCCCTTCCCCGTCGAACGCCAGCAACCCTTCGCTGAACAGCCCGACCGATTCGGCCTGCAGGTGGAAACGCAGTAACCAGTGGTTCTCGAAACAACGCAGGAAATAGCAGCTCTCGATCATCTTCGCCGAGAGGTTGACCAGCGCCATGGTATGGAACTGGCTCTGCCGCGAAGCATCGGCCCGCGCCGACGACACATCGAGCACCGCCAGCAGGTCGCCATGGGGATCGAACACCGGGCTCGCCGAGCAGGTCAGCCCGGTATGGCGACCACGGAAGTGCTCGTCCTGGTGGATGGTCAGGGCCTGGCGCTCGACCAGGCAGGTGCCGATGCCGTTGGTGCCTTCCCGCGCCTCGCTCCAGTCAGCACCCAGCCACAGCCCGGCGCGCTCGAAGATACGCCGCTCGCTGGGCGCGGTGACGCAATTGAGGATGACCCCGCGGGCATCGGTCAGCAGCACCGCATGACCGGCGCCGGAGAGTTGCTGGTGCAGGCTGTTCATCTCGCCATCGGCGATCTGCAGCACCTGGTGCAGGCGGTCGCGGCTTTCCAGGACGCGCTCGTGCTCGAGCACCGTCGGCGCCACCGCCAGGGCCGGGTCGAGGTGGTAGTCCTCCAGGCAGCGCAGCCAGGAGCGGGCGATCGACGGGTCGCTGCCAGGGCCCTGCAAACCACCCTTGCCCTGCGTCACCGTCAGCACTTGCCGGGCATGCCGGCTGAGATGATTACCCTGCACTTTTTATTGTTCTCCGCGGGTGAGAGAAAACCAGCATCCTCCAGGCGCCGACGCATTGCAATGCCGGCTTGACCGTCGGGTCACGGGCTGTACCGCCAACGGTACAAAGTGTCACCCAGCCTGTACCGCTTCCCTCACAAAGCGTCGCCCAAGCACCGGTAAAACTGCGCCAAATCATTGATCCAGGGGCCTCCCGAGGCGCTGGCCCGACCTTTGCTCTACGCTCCATATCCTCCCCAACAAAACACATAAGCCAGGAGAGACACCATGCGTTACGCACATCCGGGTACCGAAGGCGCAAAGATTTCGTTCAAGAGTCGCTACGGTAACTTCATCAATGGCGAGTTCGTGGCTCCGGTCAAAGGCGAGTACTTCACCAACACCTCGCCGGTGAACGGCCAGCCGATCGCCGAATTCCCCCGTTCCACTGCCGAAGACATCGACAAAGCCCTGGATGCCGCCCATGCCGCTGCCGACGCTTGGGGCCGGACTTCCGTCCAGGACCGCTCCAACGTGCTGCTGAAGATCGCCGACCGCATCGAGCAGAACCTCGAGATCCTGGCGATCACCGAAACCTGGGACAACGGCAAGGCCATCCGCGAAACCCTCAACGCCGACATCCCGCTGGCGGTGGATCACTTCCGCTACTTCGCCGGCTGTATCCGCGCCCAGGAAGGCGGCGCCGCCGAGATCAACGAAGGCACCGTGGCCTATCACATCCATGAGCCGCTGGGCGTGGTCGGGCAAATCATCCCGTGGAACTTCCCGATCCTGATGGCCGCGTGGAAACTCGCCCCGGCCCTGGCCGCCGGCAACTGCGTGGTCCTCAAGCCCGCCGAGCAGACCCCGCTGGGCATCACCGTGCTGGTGGAACTGATCGGCGACCTGCTGCCGCCGGGCGTGCTCAACATCGTCCAGGGCTATGGCCGCGAAGCCGGTGAAGCCCTGGCCACCAGCAAGCGCATCGCCAAGATCGCCTTCACCGGCTCGACCCCGGTGGGCTCGCACATCATGAAATGCGCGGCCGAGAACATCATCCCGTCCACCGTGGAGCTGGGCGGCAAGTCGCCGAACATCTACTTCGAAGACGTGATGCAGGCTGAACCGTCGTTCATCGAGAAAGCTGCCGAGGGCCTGGTCCTGGCCTTCTTCAACCAGGGCGAGGTGTGCACCTGCCCGTCCCGCGCGCTGGTGCAGGAGTCCATCTATCCGCAGTTCATGGAAGTGGTGATGGAGAAGGTCAAGAAGATCAAGCGCGGCGACCCGCTGGACACCGACACCATGGTCGGCGCCCAGGCTTCGCAGCAGCAGTTCGACAAAATCCTGTCCTACCTGGAGATTGCCGAGAAGGAAGGCGCCCAGTTGCTCACCGGCGGCAAGGTGGAGAAACTCGAAGGCAGCCTGGCCACCGGCTATTACATCCAGCCGACCCTGCTCAAGGGCAACAACCGCATGCGCGTGTTCCAGGAAGAAATCTTCGGCCCGGTGGTCAGCGTCACCACCTTCAAGGACGAAGCCGAAGCCCTGGCGATTGCCAACGACACCGAGTTCGGCCTGGGTGCCGGCGTGTGGACCCGCGACATCAACCGCGCCTACCGCATGGGCCGCGGGATCAAGGCCGGTCGCGTGTGGACCAACTGCTACCACCTGTACCCGGCCCATGCCGCGTTCGGCGGCTACAAGAAGTCCGGTGTCGGGCGGGAGACGCACAAGATGATGCTCGACCACTACCAGCAGACCAAGAACCTGCTGGTGAGCTACGACATCAATCCGCTCGGGTTCTTCTAAACCCCAATCGCTGGCAAGCCTGCTCCCACAAGGACCGCGTACACCGCGAACCCTGTGGGAGCTGGCTTGCCAGCGATGAATACAACGCGCTCCCACAGACAAAATCCAGGGCCAACCGCTCTGGCCCGCTTCCTGCAGCACGCTCACCACTCAAAAAAAGACAACAGGTGACTCCCCATGCCAAGCGATCATTCCGCCGGATCCCCGGCAGGTTCTTCCGTAGATTTCGAAAAGGTCGGTTCCGACTATTTCCAGCAACGTGAATTGAAAAAAGGCGCCGCCGGCTGGGTCCTGCTGGTCGGCCTCGGCGTCGCCTACGTGATTTCCGGCGACTACGCCGGCTGGAACTTCGGCCTGGCCCAGGGCGGCTGGGGCGGGATGTTCCTCGCCACCCTGCTGATGGCCACCATGTACCTGTGCATGTGCTTCTCCCTGGCCGAACTGTCCTCGATGATCCCCACTGCCGGCGGCGGCTACGGCTTCGCCCGCAGCGCCTTCGGGCCCTGGGGCGGCTTCCTCACCGGCACGGCGATCCTTATCGAATACGCCATCGCCCCGGCCGCCATCGCGGTGTTCATCGGCGCCTATTGCGAGTCGCTGTTCGGCATCGGCGGCTGGATGATCTACCTGGCCTTCTACATCATCTTCATCGGCATCCATATCTTCGGGGTCGGTGAGGCGCTGAAGCTGATGTTCATCATCACCGCCGTCGCCGCCATCGCCCTGGCCGTGTTCCTGCTGGCGATGGTGCCGCACTTCGATGCCAAGAACCTCTTTGATATCGCCCCTACCCAGGCGACCGGCGCCAGCAGCTTCCTGCCGTTCGGCTATGTCGGCGTGTGGGCGGCGATTCCCTATGCGATCTGGTTCTTCCTCGCCGTCGAAGGCGTGCCGCTGGCCGCCGAGGAAACCAAGAACCCCAAGCGCGACCTGCCCCGCGGCCTGATCGGCGCCATGCTGGTGCTGCTCAGCTTCGCCCTGCTGATCCTGGTGATCGGCCCCGGCGGTGGCGGCGCCGAAGCCCTGAAAAGCTCCGGCAACCCGCTGGTGGAAGCCCTGTCCAAAGCCTACGGCGGTTCCACCTGGATGGGCGGCTTCGTCAACCTGGTCGGCCTGGCCGGCCTGATCGCCAGCTTCTTCTCGATCATCTACGCCTATTCCCGGCAGATCTTCGCCTTGTCCCGCGCTGGCTACCTGCCCCGCGCCCTGTCGCAGACCAACAAGAGCAAGGCGCCGGTGCTGGCCCTGATCATCCCCGGGATCATCGGTTTCGCCCTGTCGCTGACCGGCCAGGGTGACCTGCTGATCCTGGTGGCAGTGTTCGGCGCTACGCTGTCCTATGTGCTGATGATGGCCGCGCACATCACCCTGCGCATCAAACGCCCCAAAATGGAGCGTCCGTATCGCACCCCGGGCGGCATCCTGACTTCGGGCGTGGCCCTGGTGCTGGCGTGCATCGCCGTGGTGGCGGGCTTCCTGGTGGATCCGCGGGTGGTGATCGGCGCCGCGATCATTTATGGCGTCCTGATTGCTTACTTCGCCCTGTACAGCCGCCACCACCTGGTGGCCGGCACGCCGGAAGAAGAGTTCGCCGCGATCCAGAAGGCCGAAGAAGCCTTGCACTGACCGAAATACCGCGCCGCCGGTCGCACGGCGGCGCTCTGGAGATTGCACATGGCAAGTTTCGTACACACGGTCGGCCAGCAGACCTTCCGTTTCGACAGCCTCAAGGAAGTGATGGCCAAGGCCAGCCCGGCCCGCTCCGGCGACTTTCTCGCCGGGGTCGCCGCGAGCAACGACGGTGAACGGGTCGCGGCACAGATGGCCCTGGCCGATATCCCCCTCAGCCATTTCCTCAACGAAGCGCTGATTCCCTACGAAGACGACGAAGTCACCCGGCTGATCATCGACACCCACGACAAGCAGGCCTTCGCCCCGGTCAGCCACCTGACCGTCGGCGGCCTGCGCGACTGGCTGCTCAGCGATCATGCCGACGAAACCAGCCTGCGCGCCCTCGCGCCGGGCCTGACCCCGGAAATGGCCGCGGCGGTGTCGAAGATCATGCGCGTGCAGGACCTGGTCCTGGTGGCGCAGAAGATCCGCGTGGTCACGCGTTTTCGCGGGACCATGGGCCTGCGCGGGCGCCTGTCGACCCGCCTGCAGCCCAACCACCCCACCGACGAACCCGCCGGGATCGCCGCGAGCATCCTCGACGGCCTGCTCTACGGCAACGGCGACGCCATGATCGGCATCAACCCGGCCACCGACAGCATCGCCTCGATCTGCGCGCTCCTGGAAATGCTCGATGCCATCATCCAGCGCTACGACATCCCCACCCAGGCCTGCGTGCTGACCCACGTCACCACCTCCATCGAGGCGATCAACCGCGGCGTGCCGCTGGACCTGGTGTTCCAGTCCATCGCCGGGACCGAGGCGGCCAACGCCAGTTTCGGGATCAATCTGAATGTGCTGAAGGAAGGGTATGACGCCGGGCTCAGCCTCAACCGCGGCACCCTCGGCCAGAACCTGATGTATTTCGAGACCGGCCAGGGCAGCGCGCTGTCGGCCAACGCCAACTTCGGCGTCGACCAGCAGACCTGCGAAACCCGCGCCTACGCCGTGGCCCGGCATTTCAAGCCGTTCCTGGTGAACACCGTGGTCGGCTTCATCGGCCCGGAGTACCTGTACAACGGCAAGCAGATCATCCGCGCCGGCCTTGAGGACCACTTCTGCGGCAAGCTGCTCGGCGTGCCCATGGGTTGCGACATCTGCTACACCAACCACGCCGAAGCCGACCAGGACGACATGGACACCCTGCTAACCCTGCTCGGGGTGGCCGGGATCAACTTCATCATGGGCATCCCCGGCTCCGACGACATCATGCTCAACTACCAGACCACCTCCTTCCACGACGCCCTCTATGCCCGCCAGACCCTGGGCCTGAAGCCGGGGCCGGAGTTCGAGGCGTGGCTGGCGCGTACCGGCATCTTCACCCAGGCCGACGGCCGCGTGCGCTTCGGCGACAACCTGCCGCCAGCCTTCCGCCAGGCGTTGGCACAACTGGGATAAGCGAGGGATTCATGGACAAGCAAGCGACGCCCACCGATAACCCCTGGCTGGAACTGCGCCGCCTGACCCCGGCGCGGATCGCCCTGGGGCGCACCGGCACCAGCCTGCCGACCCAGGCCCAGCTGGATTTCCAGTTCGCCCACGCCCAAGCCCGCGACGCGGTGCACCTGCCGTTCGACCACGCGGGTTTGCGCCAGCAACTGCAAGAGCGCGGGCGCGACAGCCTGCTGTTGCGCAGCGCGGCGCAGGATCGCCATCACTATCTGCAACGCCCCGACCTCGGCCGACGCCTGCACGAGGACTCCGCCGAACAGTTGCGTGAACATGCGCGGAGCAACCCGGGCGGTGTCGACCTGGCCATCGTGGTCGCCGACGGCCTGTCGGCGCTGGCCGTGCATCGCCACACCCTGCCGTTTCTCACCCGACTGGAAGAACAGATCGCCGCCGACGGCTGGTCCACCGCGCCGGTCATGCTGGTGGAGCAAGGCCGGGTCGCGGTCGCGGACGAGATCGGCGAACTGCTCGGCGCACGGATGACCGTGATCCTGATCGGCGAACGCCCCGGCCTCAGTTCACCGGACAGCCTCGGCCTGTATTTCACCTGGAACCCGAAAGTCGGCCTGACCGACGCCTACCGCAACTGCATCTCCAACGTCCGCCTCGAAGGCCTGAGCTACGGCATGGCCGCGCACCGCCTGGTGTACCTGATGCGCGAAGCCTGCCGGCGGCAGTTGTCCGGGGTGAACCTGAAGGACGAAGCCCAGGTCCAGACACTGGAAACGGAAACGAATACGCAACAAAACGGAAACTTCCTACTTGGAAAGTCCTGAATGACGGCTACTTTGTCGTCGATTGCGCTTTTTTTCCGCTTTAGGCAGCATCTGGGGCGACGGCTGCCCGAGATTCGCCGCCATTCCCTACGAAACACGAGGCCTGCTTATGCGAATCATCAAAGCAACCCTTGAGCACCTGGACCTGCTCGCCCCGCTGTTCGTCAAATACCGCGAGTTCTACGGCGAACTGCCTTACCCGGATACCTCCCGCGCCTTCCTGCAAAAGCGCCTGGAGCGTGGCGAATCGATCATCTACCTGGCCATGCCGGACGATGACGACAGCAAGCTGATGGGGTTCTGCCAGTTGTACCCGAGCTTTTCCTCGCTGTCGTTGAAGCGGGTGTGGATCCTCAACGACATCTACGTCGCCGAGGATTCCCGGCGCATGCTGGTGGCCGACCACCTGATGCGCGAAGCCAAGCGCATGGCCAAGGACACCAACGCGGTGCGCATGCGGGTGTCGACCAGCAGCGACAACGAGGTGGCGATGCGCACCTACGAGTCCATCGGCTTCCGCGAGGACACCGAGTTCAAGAACTACGTGTTGCCGATCAACTGAACGCTGGCTAGAGAACAACACAAAACCCTGTGGGAGCTGGCTTGCCAGCGATAGGGCCGGCAAGGGCAATGAGGTTGTCAGATCGGGCCTCATCGCTGGCAAGCCAGCTCCCACAGGGATCTGTGCAAGCCGGCCATCTCCGCACATTCAGCTACAAACTGCGTAAGCAGAATCCCTCCATGGCCGTATAATGCCTTCCCTCAGCCTGTGTGAATCTTTACCCAAGACTGTGGGTAAACCCTCACGCCCCACACTGCCAGCCATCGCACGCCCGTGAATCCGGGTTCTGAACAAGGTGCTGTACATGGATTTCAACCCGCTGGACCTCATTCTGCATCTCGACATGTACCTCGACATGCTGGTCAACAACTACGGTCCCTGGATCTACGCGATCCTGTTCATGGTGATCTTCTGTGAAACCGGCCTGGTGGTGATGCCCTTCCTGCCGGGCGATTCCCTGCTGTTCATCGCCGGCGCCGTGGCGGCGGGCGGCGGCATGGACCCGCTGCTGCTCGGCGGCCTGCTGATGCTCGCGGCGATCCTCGGCGACAGTACCAACTACGTGATCGGACGAACGGCCGGCGAACGCCTGTTCCGCAATCCCAACTCGAAGATCTTCCGCCGCGACTACCTGGAACAGACCCACACCTTCTACGAGCGCCATGGCGGCAAGACCGTGACCCTGGCGCGCTTCCTGCCGATCCTGCGGACCTTCGCGCCGTTCGTCGCCGGTATCGCCAAAATGTCCTACCCGCGCTTCTTCGGCTTCAGCGTGGCCGGCACCATCCTCTGGGTCGGTGGCCTGGTGACCCTCGGCTACTTCTTCGGCAACGTGCCGTTCATCAAGCAAAACCTGTCGCTGATGATCGTGGCGATCATCTTCCTGTCGCTGGTCCCGGTGATCATCGGCGTGGTCCGTGGCCGCATGGGCCGCGGCGAGGCCAAGGCGCACTGACCGGCGATCATGTGGAGCTTCAGCGCCTGGCGCCGGCGTCGCACCCTCGAACGCCATCCGGTCGATCCACAGTTGTGGCAGCAGGTGCGCGAGCGCCTGCCGATCCTCGACGGCATCAGCGACGCCGAAGACCGCTGGCTGCGCGACGCCTGCATCCTGTTTCTCAGCGACAAGCACCTGACCTGCCTGCCCGGGGTCGAGCTGGATGACGGCGAGCGCCTGTTCCTCGCCGCCCAGGCGCAACTGCCCTTGCTGCACCTGGGCGCGCTGAACTGGTACCAGGGCTTCCACGAACTGATCCTCTACCCCGACGACTTCGTCAGCCCGCAGCGCCACCGCGACAGCAGCGGCATCGAGCACGAGTGGGACGCCGAGCATAGCGGCGAAGCCTGGCAACAGGGCCCGGTGATCCTCGCCTGGCCCGGTGTGCAGGGCAGTGGCGGCTGGGAAGGCTACAACCTGGTGATCCACGAACTGGCGCACAAGCTCGACATGCTCAACGGCGACGCCAACGGCCTGCCGCCGCTGCACAACGACATGCGCGTCAGCGACTGGGCCACGGCCATGCAGCAGGCCTACGACGACCTCAACGCCCAGCTCGACCGCAACCCCGACGCCGAGACCGCCATCGACCCCTACGCGGCGGAAAACCCGGCGGAGTTCTTCGCCGTCACCAGCGAATACTTCTTCAGCGCCCCCGACCTCCTGGTCCAGGCCTACCCCGAGGTCTACGCGCAGTTGCGCAGCTTCTACCGCCAGGATCCCCTGGCCCGCCTGGAACAGCTGCAGGCCACGCATCCCGGATACAAAGAAGCCACGGAGTGAATCGGTCAAGCATCGGGGCGGGCGTGGCAAGGGCTTTCGAATGTGCCTATAATCGCGGCCAATTTTTGGTCAAACACGGGGGCAACGCCCAATGAGCTACAGCAAGATCCCGGCGGGCAAAGACCTGCCGAACGACATCTACGTCGCCATCGAGATCCCGGCCAACCACGCGCCGATCAAATACGAGATCGACAAGGACAGCGACTGCCTGTTCGTCGACCGTTTCATGGCCACCCCGATGTTCTACCCGGCCAACTACGGCTTCATCCCGAACACCCTGGCTGACGACGGCGATCCCCTGGACGTGCTGGTCGTCACCCCGTACCCGGTCGCTCCAGGCTCGGTGATCCGCGCCCGTCCGGTCGGCGTGCTGAACATGACCGACGACGGCGGCGGCGACGCCAAGATCATCGCCGTACCGCACGACAAGCTGTCGCAGCTGTACGTCGACGTGAAGGAATACACCGACCTGCCAGCCCTGCTGCTGGAGCAGATCAAGCACTTCTTCGAGAACTACAAGGATCTCGAGAAAGGCAAATGGGTCAAGATCGATGGCTGGGGCAACGCTGACGCAGCCCGCGCCGAAATCAGCAAGTCGGTCGCTGCCTACAAAGGCTGAGCCCGACCGCTGTGAAAAAGCCCCGCATTCGCGGGGCTTTTTTATGGGCGCACGGTTCGAATCCATCCAAACGCATGCAGTTCAGAGAAAATACAGAAACTTCCTACAAAAATGTCGGCAAATGCTGTAATCACCTTGCCAACGACCTACCGACATCTCTCAACTTAATGTTTATAGGAAGGACGGTCCCGGACCTCTAGTATTCACGCCCATGAATACATCCGGTGATCGACTGAAGGTCCTGCTGAGCGAGTGCAACCTGAGTGCTTCGGATTTTGCCGCGCAACGCAAGATAACGCCCCAGCATATAAACAACTGGTTTCACCGTGGCGTGCCCCAGGCCCGTCTCGAGGAAATTGCCGAGCTCCTGTGTGTGCGGGTCAAATGGCTGCGCACGGGTGAAGGCCCCAAGCACATCTCGCCACTGCCGCGGGTCAACCGCAGCCGTGGCGGCCAGGTGCGCAGCGAGCCGCCCGATCACAGTGCCCTCAGTTGCCACGATGAACACGACGTGCGGCTGCCCTTCCATACCCTGCGTGCGCGCCAGCTCGAAGCCATCCCGCAACGCTGCCTGCATCTACCGCGCCACGCCCTTGACCGCCTCGGCGTCGACCCGTCCCAGGCCATCGCCCTGAGCATGCCCGACTACAACATGACGCCGCTGATCCCCTATGGTGCCCCGCTGGCCGTCGACCGCGGCCTGACCCGGGTGGTCGACGGCGAGCTGTACGCCGTGCTCCACGATGGTCAATTGCGCATCAACAGCCTGAGCAAACGCAGCAACGGCGCGCTGCGCCTGCACAGCCACGACAGCGAGGCGTTTCCCTGCGAGAACTACCGGCTCGGGCAATCCCGCGGTCATCAGCTGGAAGTGCTGGGCTGGGTGTTCTGGTGGGCCCAGTACCGCAGCGAACGGCCGGACTGAAGCGATCTGGTGCATTTTTTGCTGGGCATTGCGAGTCGTTCCCAGTATGCTGTGCGCCACCTTGGTCCTGAGTGCCGTTTGCACGTCACGGACCGGGCGGAGCCTCACACAGTCCCCGCCCATACGACACACCCGCTGTGTCGTCCAACGATTTGAAGGCGGTTGCGGCTTGCCAAAAGCCAGCCAAGACTGTCCCCGAGAAGCCGGCCACAAGCCGGCTTTTTAATTTCTACAGCCCTTGATTTACGAGGCTCCCGCCTTCACCACCACCGCCAGCCCATACTTTGGCCCATACGTTGGCGGCAGTCTGCATTCCTTCGCTACCAGCAGCAACCAGTTGAGCCGGTTCGCCACCACGAGGCCTTTGTAGCCGCTCTGTGGGCGCAGGATGGGGAGCATGGGGATATTTGAGGATTCGTCAGGCTTCGTCCTGTGACTGCCCCAGCAGCTTCAGGAACTCGATGGCGAGCCTGCGATTCTTGGTAGTGAGTGCCTGGAAGTTCCGGCGCACCAGGATCACCTCGTTGCTCTGATCAGATGCAACCTCTTCGCCGCCTTCCGACTCGGATTCCGCTACAGCGTACAGCTCGGAGGTCTTCGTGCCCAGTGCATGGCTGAGCTTGTGCAGCAGCTCCAGAGACGGCAGTTGCTGCGATCTTTCAATCTTGGACAGGTTGCCCGCGTAAGTCCCCGCCTCCAGAGCGACAGCCTCCAGAGTGAGCCCCTTTTCCAGTCGAACCTTGCGTATAGCTGAGCCGATATTCATCCGGCGATTCTGTGGACAGGTTTCCACCAGAGCAAAGTTAACAAGGAAAAATTCTCACAAACTAATTTTCCATGTGAGAATATTCGTTCGGCAATGAGTTGCTCAGAGAGCAATTTCGTTAAGCAGGATGACCCCAAGGACGGAAAGCGAATGGGCGCTCAGAGTGGAAATGATCAGAAAGCAGCACCTGGCCGGCAAAACAACTGCGATTTTGGAATTAATCGTTCGCGCCTGGGATGGCTGAGAGTACGGTTCGAGGGTGGCCCGTCCTATCCGAAGATGGTTGCCACACTCAAAGAAATGGTAAACCGATACGGAAGCCTAGTCTTACGCGGAGAGAGGCTCTCCGGCTCCGAATGGCTTAGACGTATCGGTCAAAACGGCGGGAAAATTACCGAGGATCAACGGCGGGCTATCCAAACGCTCATGGAGAGTAACAACGCATAGCTAGACGCGTGGGTTGGAGAGACCAGCAGTGAGCGACACATACGGCTATGGAAACATTGCAATTTCTGCCTGTGCTGAAACCAACCGAACCTAGGATTACAGGGTACAAACACCGCTGATCGAGAGACCGCTTCCGTCCCGACGAGTCTTGCCTCTGCAAAAGATAACGAACATTTACTACCCGCAGCGCTCATGACACCAGGCTAACGCAAAGTGGGAAATTGCACCTGACTTGACCAAGCGCTTGCATCCCACTTGACCACCTGTTTGCATTCGACTTGACCAGCCGTTTGCATCGGATTTGACCAGCGCACGAGTACTCCTTGACCGGCAGGTATCGGCAGCTAGGGGACGTTCGCGACTGACCGCTAACGACCCGTAGCTGCCCTTCGCTCGGGGCAGCAATTGAAAGCAGCGTTCAGCTGTACTGAATGTCATAGGTAAGGCGTGTCATCGGTTTTGTTAGGGCAGCCACTGCGTATGGCCACGCCCAAATCGGTCTCAAGATGTTCCATCAGCCCTGTGACACGCCCCGACATCTATCGGCGTTGAGTCGCTATCGCTTTACTTCTGGCTCAATGACGGTCTCATGGCCATCTTTTTCCTTGTTGTTGGCAAGCTATTTCCAAGCGCACTTTGAGTATCAGGCATGTGCGCTTAGCGCGAGCGCCTCGACTCGACACTGACCCCGATTGAGAGCACTCACCCGCGCTATATGCGCACCAAATCATTGCGAGACTAGATGAGGGGCACGTAAGCCTTGGCGTGCTCGCATCGATTTGTTGTCAGCCCCTGCGAACCCGCCAAGCGCCCCAAGCTAGGCCCAACGCAGCAGCGATTATCGAGGCAGACAACACGCCGAGCTTGGCTGCGCCTAAGGAGGCCGGATCGGAGAATGCCAAGTTGGCAATGAAGATGGACATGGTGAAGCCGATGCCCGCGAGCAGACCTATCAATGTAATGCTGTTCCAGTTGACTCCAGTCGGCAGCGTGCAAAGACCGATGCGCACCATCAGCCAGCTGACACTGACGATTCCCAGCGGCTTACCAAGCACCAATGCGATTACGACAGCGGTCATTACCCACTGTGGCGCCTGTGTACTTAGGTCTACACCCGCCAGGCTGACGCCGGCATTGGCCAGAGCAAACACTGGCATGATTCCATAGGCCACCCAAGGATGCAGGCCACTCTGCACACGAACTACTGGCGGCACCAGCTCTCGCTGGGCCACTCGCAAGTTCTTTAGAGGGCTGATCAGCTCACTGGCATTCTGCTCGGGAGACCGCGCGCGCCCGAGCAACTCCTGGGTGAAGCGTGTGACCGCATCAAGTGGTCGTTCTCGCATAGGCATGGCAGTGACCGGCGTCATCAGTCCCAATACCACTCCGGCCAGAGTCGGATGTGCACCAGTCATCAATATGCCGACCCATGTAATCGCACCAGGGACTACATAAACATAGGCCGAACCCACCCCTATCCGCTGTAGACCCAATACCATCATCAAACCAATCGCAGCGATGCCGAAACCGCTGTAGTCCAGGCCTCCTGAATAGAAAATGGCGATGATGAGGACGGCGATAATATCGTCAATGATTGCCAAGGCGAGCAGGAACACACGTACGTTCGACGGAATGGATTTACCGAGCAGCGCCAGTACCCCTACGGCGAATGCGATATCGGTGGCCGTCGGCACCGCCCAGCCTTGTTGCTCAGACGGTGCATGGCCGAAACCGAGGTAAACCATTGCAGGTACCGCCACTCCACCGATTGCCGCTGCCATCGGGAGGGTGGCCTGGCGAAAGCTGGCAAGGGCGCCTTCATGGATTTCACGGCGGATTTCCATACCGACCACGAGGAAGAAGATCGTCATCAGCCCATCGTTGATCCAGAAGTGCAGCGACTGAGTGAATACCAGCGAACCGACGCCAATCGTAATGGGCGTGTGCCACAAAGCTTCATAGGTCGCGGCGGCCGAGGAATTGGCCCAGATAAGAGCTGCGATAGCGGCGATCAAAAGGACTACACCACTGATGGCTTCAATGTGCAGAAAGCGCTCGAGATTGGCGAAGGCACGCTCCGCAAGCTGTTGGGCACGGGGCAAGGTTGTTTTTTGCATAGGCGCAAGAACTCCCGCATGGCGGCCCGACCAGCGTAGTCTTTTTAACCTGCCTCACTGCACCAAGCAGTCAGCACCCACGCAATAGTGTACTGTATGAATGTGGCAATGGGGCCGTTTTCTAGATGCCCTCGAGAGGCTGCTATGGGTCGGTTGCTGCCATTCGCGAGAAGCAGCTTCGGGTCGGAAGCGGTCTATCGTGAATGGCAGTTTTCGACCCAAAGCTGCCCATCGCACACGGTAGAAATCGTCCAGGAGCAGATAGTCAGAAGTACCTACAAAACCGGGCGATTTGAAGTATTAACCTGGCAAAAACGCAAACCAAAATAAGGCTCACACCGAAGTGAGAGCCTTATCGTCCCAATAACCCTTATGCCGGCTTGCGAAGATGATTAATCTTCCATATCCGCTTCAGTAGCAGATAGGCGCTCGGCTACTGCGGGTATCGCGTACAAACGATCAAGCGCAACCAGTGCCGGATTGGCATTCAAACGATCCAGAATAGTCATCGCAGGACTCTCATTCATCTTTCGAATGGCCCTGAACGCGGGACTGTCATGCATCTCCGCGATTGCCTTCATCGCGGGGGCTTGATTCATCTCCTGCATGGCTCTGAACGCGGGACTGTTATGCATCTCCGCGATTGCCTTCATCGCGGGGGCGTGATTCATCTCCTGCATGGCTCTGAACGCGGGACTGTTATGCATCTCCGCGATTGCCTTCATCGCGGGGGCGTGATTCATCTCCTGCATGGCTCTGAACGCGGGACTGTCATGCATCTCCGCGATTGCCTTCATCGCGGGGGTTTGATTCATCTCCTGCATGGCTCTGAACGCGGGGCTGTCATGCATCTCCGCGATTGCCTTCATCGCGGGGGTTTGATTCATCTCTTGCATGGCTCTGAACGCGGGACTGTCATGCATCTCCGCGATTGCCTTCATTGCGGGGGTTTGATTCATCTCCTGCATGGCTCTGAACGCGGGGCTGTCATGCATCTCCGCGATTGCCTTCATCGCGGGGGTTTGATTCATCTCCTGCATGGCTCTGAACGCGGGACTGTCATGCATCTCCGCGATTGCCTTCATTGCGGGGGTTTGATTCATCTCCTGCATGGCTCTGATCGCGGGACTGTCATGTATCTCCGCGATTGCCTTCATCGCAGGGCTTTCATTCAAGTTTTTAAATAGGCTAAAACCTAAGTCTGCTGCACCCAGGCCCAATACCCCCGAACGATCAAGCTCAGCCTGAATCGGATTACCATTCGTCAGGCGATTGAGTTGAGCCTGAAACGTCGCGCTCGAGTGTGACAGGCGATCGAGTTGGGCGATAGTGATAGCAGTCTTGTCTTCTTCCAGGGATGAATTCGGAAGAACCACTGGATCCTCTTCGGAGGATGAATCATTGGTTGCAGGCGAGTTAATCATCTCGTTTTTTTGATTGTTAGAATGGGCAGTGGGACGACATGCATCGAAATGCTGAAGCCCTAACTCCAAGGCAATGGACTCTGCAGAATCTATAGTAATATTCCACTGCCGAGCTATCCGCTGAGAAACCGAAGTTACAACTTCGGATATTTTCAGGGGGCTACCGCTATAGTACTGTCCCAGTTCCTCAGCAAAAAAAATCAACTCATTTTCGCTTCCATAACCAAGTGCTCGGGCAAATGCTTGGCGCATAGCTGATAACTTCGGGGCAGTGTCGCTATGTGGGCAAAGTTTTTTGAGCTTTGATACAGAGCTTTTGTAGCGTGGACTGTTAAAGTCTGAGAGAGTGACCGGCATACGTGAAATAGCCATGGTGGCTCCTAATTATAGGTGCTAAACAAAGTCACAGTAGCTGGCTGTCCGTGATGCACCTGCGATTAGGTCAGTATGTGGCATCAACGATGCAGTCGATTAACGACTGAAATGTATAAGTCTCGTATCCTAAGAATTTGCGCAAGGCCAGCAGCACCGAACGAGACCAGTCCGATAAAAAAAAGGTATGCGATGCATAGCCTTAAGTCAATAGCGAACTGATTTTCGTATTTTTATGCCTGCAGTTCAAAGCTACCGCCTGACGACGTCAGCGCTCTTGTGGAATCGCCCCCTGATTTCCAGGGCGCCTTCGACTGGCTTCTTTTGGCCGTTTGCAGCCCTTACCGAAGGTCTGCTTCGGGTCGAAAGCAGCCGTTGGCATCAACACTTACTGAAGGGGTCTAAATGGCCCTCCAAGCGCCCGAAGTTGATACTCCGAGACTGCTTGGAACAACGAGTCTGCTAACATTCTAAGGCGCTCGATTTCATCGGGCGAGCTCTCTGCGGCTTTGGCTTCGTGGTACCGTCGCAGTGCCTCAATGGCTTGCTGCATCAGCGGCTCACTCGCCTCTATCTTGTCTCGTAAGTCGTCCATGCTGCTCTCCTTTTGTGACCTACGCAGTATAGGACGCCTAGCAGGTCAGGCCGTTAGCTGCTCGCCGCCAAGGGCAGCAATGGGTCATTAACGACCGCTGCTCTGGCTAACCATCCCTGTCCTCCCACACGTGGAGGATTGCCATGAACATCATCGCAACCGGCGGTCGTCAGCCCTGGAACGAAGGAAAATTGGTTGGCCAGAAAGCCCCGCTCCGACTGAGAGATATCTGGGCTACCCGATTAAGGCTTCAAGTTGGAGAGAGAACCCGTGACCTAGCTCTCTTCGATCTGGCCATAGACAGTAAGCTCAGAGCCTGCGACTTAACAAAGCTCCGGGTACGCGACGTTGCTCATGGCGAACAGGTATCCTCACGAGCCATGGTGATGCAGCAGAAAACGCACCGGCCAGTCCAGTTCGAGATTACTGAACAAACACGGTCCGCTATCGCGGCTTGGATACATCAGGCCTAGCTACGCAGCGAAGACTGCCTTTTCTCTAGCCGAGTGCATACATCAGACTATCTATCCACTCGGCAGTACGCTCGCATCGTCAAAGGCTGGGTGAAGGCCGTTGGCCTTGATCCAGCCATGTATGGCACTCATACGATGAGACGTACAAAGGCATCACTGATCTATCGCAGGATGAAGAACCTGCGGGCCTTTCAACTGCTGCTCGGCCATACGAAGCTGGAGAGCACCGTTCGATATTTGGGGATTGAGGTCGATGACGCTCTGGAGATGGCAGAGCAGACCGAGGTTTGATCATGCATAGCGGCGGTCTAAGTCAGACGGTCGCTAACCGACCCATTCCGGGCATAGCGCTTAGATCGAGCGCTGATTCACACGAGCAGATAGCTGCTCGGCGTTTTCCTTCCGCTCCGAATAGCGATCCACAAGGAATTCCTGGCGGTCACGCAGCAGCATGGTGAACTTCACCAGCTCCTCCATAACATCCACCACGCGGTCATAATACGGCGAAGGCTTCATCCGCCCAGAGTCGTCGAACTCTAGGTAGGCCTTGGGTACCGAGGACTGGTTCGGGATGGTAAACATCCGCATCCAGCGGCCAAGCACACGCAACTGGTTGACGACATTGAACGACTGCGAGCCGCCACATACCTGCATGACTGCCAAGGTCTTGCCTTGGGTGGGGCGAAGCGCACCCAGCGCCAGGGGAACCCAGTCGATCTGCGCCTTGAACACGGCAGACATTGCGCCATGACGCTCAGGCGAGCACCAGACCTGGCCTTCCGACCACTGCACCAGCTCACGCAGCTCCTGCACTTTGGGATGCTCCACCGGCACGTCGTCAGGTAGCGGCAGGCCAGAGGGATTGAAGATGCGAGTCTCGGCACCGAAGTGCTCCAGCAGGCGCGCTGCTTCTTCGATCAGCAGGCGGCTGTAGGAGCGCTCGCGGGTCGATCCGTATAGCAAAAGAATGTGTGGTTTGTGCTCGCTGGAACGGGTTGCTGCTGGTGGCACATCGAACAGCGCGAGGTCGAGATTAGGCAATTGCTCGGACATGTTTCCTCCTGCTCAAAGCGTACCGATGCGATCCAGCTCATGCTTGAGCTGATCACGGTCGAAGTGATCGAAAGGCAGTGCGAAGAAGGCCTGGCAGCGAGCCTCGATGCGGGCCAGCGTGGCGCAGAATGCTGCGTCTACCGACGCCTCGTCAGCCAAGACATCGGACGGATCCTCCAGCCCCCAGTGCGACTTCAGTGCAGGGCCGAAATGCACCGGGCAAGCTTCGCCGGCAGCCTTGTCGCACACGGTGATGACGATATCAGGAGGGCAGCCCTCGAACGCGTCATTGCCCTTGCTGCTCAGCCCATCGGTCGAGATGCCGGCATGCTGCAAGGTGGTCAGGCTGCGAGGCAACACTTGGCCCTTAGGAAAACTGCCGGAACTGACTGCCTCAAATCCCTGAGGCGCCAGGTGATTGAACATGGCCTCGGAAAGGATGCTGCGGCAGCTGTTGGCCGTGCACATGAACAGGACTCGCATGGGGGCTCCTCCGCATCGTGGCGGATATCAGAGGCTCAGGCGCAATGCCAGGGCCGAAAGGGTGATCAACAAAACCGGCAGCGTCAGCAGGATGCCGACCTTGAAGTAGTAACCCCAGGTGATGCGCACGCCTTTGCGCTCCAGCACGTGCAGCCAGAGCAGCGTGGCGAGGCTGCCGATGGGAGTGATTTTCGGGCCGAGGTCGCAGCCGATGACGTTGGCGTAGATCATCGCCTCACGCACCAGCCCTTGCGCCTCGCTGGCCTCGATGGACAAGGCACCGACCAGCACGCTTGGCATGTTGTTCATGACCGAGGACAGCAATGCAGCAATCAACCCGGTGCCGATGGTGGCACTCCACAGCCCTTGCTGAGCAAGACGATCCAGCAGGTGGGTGAGCATCTCGGTGAGGCCGGCATTTTTCAGCCCGTAGACCACCAAGTACATGCCAAGAGAGAAGATCACCACCTGCCAGGGCGCTTCGCGCAGTACCCGGCGGGTCGAGATGCGATGCCCGCGAGCGGCGACGGCAAAGAGGATCGCCGCACAGGCTGCGGCTACCGCACTGATCGGGATACCCAGTGGTTCCAGGGCGAACAGGCCAATCAAAAGCACCAGAAGCACCCAGCCGCCGACGTTGAAGGTCGCGCGGTCATGAATCGCCTCGCTTGGCGTCTTCAAGGCCGCGACCGTGTACTGCCTCGGGATATCACGGCGGAAGAACAGGAACAGCACCAGCAGGGTCGCGGCCACGCTGGCGAAATTCACCGGCACCATCACCGAGGCATATTCGCTGAAGCCCAGCCTGAAGTAGTCGGCTGAGACGATGTTCACCAGGTTGGAGACTACTAACGGCAGGCTCGCCGTGTCAGCGATGAAGCCGGCGGCCATGACGAAGGCCAGCGTCGCGGCGGGCGAGAAGCGTAGCGCAAGCAGCATCGACATGACGATGGGCGTGAGGATCAGCGCTGCCCCATCGTTGGCGAACAGCGCCGACACGGCAGCACCGAGCAGTACGCTGAAGGCGAACAGGCGGTAACCGCTGCCTTTCGCGCAGCGCGCCACGTGCAGCGCGGCCCACTCAAAGAACCCGGCCTCGTCCAGCAGCAGGCTGATGATGATGACGGCGATGAAGGTAGCGGTGGCATTCCAGACAACGGCCCACACGGTCGGGATGTCGTGTAGCGAAACGGCACCCGCCGCCAGGACGATGAGGGCACCGAGCGCGGCACTCCAGCCAACGCCAAGCCCCTTCGGTTGCCAGATGACCAATATGAGGGTGAAAACAAAAACGGCAATTGCGACCAGCATGAAGATCTCGCTTGGTGATGATCAGCAGCAGGCAGCGTCACGAACGGGGCGGCCGTCCATGTTCTTCAGCCGAAGAGAGTTGTCTGCCAACCACTGTGAGTTAGCCTGCAAGGTCACCTGCAACATTGCATGCACCCAAGCGGGCAGATCCGGGTTCAGGCGGTAATACACCCATTGGCCTTGGCGGCGATCCAACAGCATGCCATAGCTGCGCAGCTGCGCGAGGTGGCGGCTTATCTTGGGTTGGCTGTCGTTCAGCGCGCACATCAGTTCGCAGACACATAGCTCACCGAGGCTAGCTATCAGCAGGGTGGCGCGAACACGGGTCTCGTCGGATAAGCTCTTGAAAACATCGGGCGGGGTAATCATGGCTGCATCAATACATATGGAAATCGGAATATACGAATTTCCATATGTATGCTGCAAGCAGATTCGGCCTGAACGTCCGCTATGGGTCGTGAACTACCAATAGTGATGAGCTGTTTTCGCCGTTCAGTATGTGTACAACGGGGCGTATCCAACAAATGACAGGGCACCTCAATGCAAACGGCTGGTCAGCATCAATGAAAAATACTGACCAACTGCCGGCTTCAGCGCGGTGCTTAACCGTAACATCCGGCCGAACATTCATTATGCCCTCCAGATTGCATGTTTGCGCGCTTTCGCCGTCTGTCCTTCCTTCTGTCAGGTCCTGGAAACAATGGTGAATGTACTGACACCAATAGGGAAATGGGGGAGGAATTTATGCGTGGGCCGGTGTTGGTGGTTGAGGATGACGACATCCTCCGATGGTTGATGACTGAAGCCGTAACGCACTTGGGGCATGACGTCGTCGAGTGCGCAAGCGCCGATGACGCCATGCAAAAACTGCAAGAGGGTCAACCGCTGGCGTTGTTGATTACCGATGTGCGCATGCCCGGACACTATGACGGTCTGGATCTGGCCAAGGCGGTCTGGGCGTTGCATTCGGAGCTTCCGGTCATTATCGTTTCAGGCAATACGGTGCTCGAGCCTGGTTTTCTTCCGACAAACGCTCGGTTCATCACCAAACCGTGCACTCTGGACGCGTTAAGCCACGCGATCAATGAGCTCCTAGGCCACTGAAGCACAGAGTTAGCGGTCGAGCCCTTACACCTTGAATCGCACGCGGATGGTGCTTTTTCCGGACTGTCTGTCGATCGAGATGGCCGCAGCCCCGTATCCGCAGTAATTCTTGACCAGACGCATACCAAGGCCGGTACCGGTTGGCTTGGGATAGGTGTCCGGGAAACCATCCCCCTCATCTGAAACGCTGATCAGCGCGTGATCACCGGCATCCTTCACCTCGACTTCAATGGTCCCTTTCCCGTATTTCAGTGCATTGGTGATCAACTCCGAAACCACCAGGCCTAACGGCGCCATTCGTTCTGGAGGAAGCACTAATGGGTCGGCATCCAGCTCGATTTTTCGGTCAGCCAGTGCTCGGCCCAAGTCGCCCAGCAACGCCTTGAGGTAGTCAGATGCCAAAATGGCGTGCTCATGCGAGGCGTTGTATAGGCGCTCATGCACGGTGGCGATGGTGACGACCCGGCCAGCCGCTGTTTGAAGCTGAATCCTGACAG
Organism: Pseudomonas putida; assembly: GCF_001941965.1. Classification (GTDB taxonomy): domain Bacteria; phylum Pseudomonadota; class Gammaproteobacteria; order Pseudomonadales; family Pseudomonadaceae; genus Aquipseudomonas; species Aquipseudomonas putida_L. The sequence goes on from NZ_MKZO01000010.1 coordinate 115,829, forward strand.
CCTCATCGGGAGTCAGGTTGGCTTGTAGGAGCAGCAAGGTATTGACCAGATGGAGGCTGTTCTTGACCCGGTGATGGACCTCCTCGACGTCCATGTTACTTCTGCTGAGTTGGGTATTTTGCGCTTCTATCAGCGAAAGCAATTGGGCTTCGTGATGCCGACGCTCAGTGATGTCCCGGGAGACTGCAATCACTTTTTCTACAGTGCCTTCAGGACCCAAGATAGGGGCGACTGTTACATCCCACCACTTAGGCTCAGCCAGTGCTGTGGGACAGGGTGCCTCGAAACGTGTGGACTCGCCGCTCACGACCTTTTCCAATGCATCAAGTACCAGTGATTCGGACTCTTGAGGCCATAGATGCCACCAGGATTTGCCTTTGACCTCAGCTAGGTCGCCGATCTGCATCAAACACAGGCCGGCGTCGTTCATGAATTCAATTTCCCCCTGGGTCGAAAGGACCTTCACGCAATCGGGACTGGCGTTGAGCATGCTTTCCGAATAAGGGTTTGAAGCGGGAACGTCAGCGCCGGCGGCCAGTCTTTCCAAGGTCATCGAGATAACGTTGGATATACCTTCCAGGAAGACCAGGTCGCTTTCGATGAAGTCATCACCGTCACTACTGTCAGCTTCCAATACCCCAAAAGGGACCGAGATGCCCCGGATAGGCACGTTGATCGCGCGCTCTATGCCGTATTTTTTCAGCAGCTCTGGGGTCCGAAAACGTTCTTCCTGGCCGAGATGGTTGGAAAGCACTGGACGGTAGGTCGATATCGCATAGCCGGCCGGGCTTGCAACATCGCCGCCTACAACCGCGCTACCGATGTCCTCCTCATCCCAGCCAACCCCGTAGGCAAGGAGGAAATCATTGGTGTCCTCAATCGGAGTAAGGACCTTGACAAAGCGCGTTTGCATCCCCTCTGCTACCACCGTACATGCCTGATTAATCAACGGATCAAGGCTGTTCGATTTCAGCGAGTGAACTCCAAACTCGACAACCAGTTCATGCTGTTTTTTGAGTCGGGCATGAGTCTTTCGTAGCGCAGCCCGGATCGTCTCATCAGGAGTCGAGTGTTCCATAAACGGTGTTCCACAACGGGAGTGGGGGTCGTTATCGTCGCACCGGCGCACTACAGAAACAATCGCATCGATGATGGAGCTTCAGCGGCACTTGGGCAGCACTCCAGCATAGTTCAGCAGCAGAGCGAATGTCCTGTTCCTCGACTTTTAGGAGAAGGCTTTGGCGAGGATCAAGGCGTCCGCTTTCGCCGGGCCTGATAGCGTGCCAGGAGAGATTGAACAGAGAGACCATGAACCAAGATGCTCAGCGCAACGACTGACAGAACCAGGTTGCTACTCTGCGCTGTAGCACTCGGGGGAAGCCCGTGATTTATCGCGTAGAAGAGATAGTACAGGCTGCCGATTCCCTTGATGCCGAGCCAGCCCAGAAGTCCTCGCTGAGGAGCATCCAAACCTTGGCGCAAAGGGGTGAGAAAAACACTGAGTGGTCGGAAGATACAGAACAGTGCGCCCGCAACGATGAGCCCCTGCCAATCCCAGTGCTCCAGCAGCACCACTCCCAAGAGTGTGACCAGAAAGACTTCCATTGCTCGCTCAACCAGGCTGCCAAACGCCAACATGTCACCCAGCATGAGCCGAGCGCGATGCCAAGGCCAAGACAAACCACCGAGGTGGTAACCGGCGCCCAGCGAAGATAGGACGATGACAGGGCTAAGACCAAGAGCCCTGCGCCCAGCATTGCGAACCAAACGATGAAGGTCATTACCCAAACGCCTTGAAACTCAGATGGTGAGCGTTCGAGTGGGTACCGAAGCGGCTCGTTCAGCCTGTCTCCAGATGTCACTTGTCTAGCCGACCAAATGTAAAAAAAGATTTCAGGCTCTGACGACGGTCCTACGTTCTAGTACACCTAGGAGAAAGTCATGAAATTCGCGCAGTTCTGCCAATGGCTCGCCAACCGGTCGGGGAAGCCAAGTACATTTTTGATCGCCGTGGTGCTCATTGGGTTATGGGCTATCTCAGGGCCCTGGTTCCACTACAATGACACCTGGCAGCTCATCATCAACACCTCTACGACGATCGTCACTTTCCTGATGGTGTTTCTGATCCAGAACACGCAGAACAGGGATAACGACATCATCCACGTGAAGCTGGACGAGCTGATTCGCGCCACCAAGTCGGCTCAACGTTCTGTCTTGGATTTGGAAGATATGGACAGCAAAGAGCTTCGAGCGCTGCGCAGGGAATACCGCGCGATGGCTGAAAATTGCGGTCAAGCGGATTTGCAGGAGCCAAGCACTCCTGAGGATGGAGAGCAGCGCGTAAATATCGATCAGCAACGCTAGCCTGGGGCGTTTGATTGATTAAGTGAGTCAGAATGAATTTTTCTGGTACAAGCGATGTCGTAATGACATCGCGCACCAAGCCGCCTTGAAGACGGCGACAGGATGTCAGCTTCGACCTAGTGCGCGTTACACGAGCCAGATGATGAAACACACGATTTTCCCTCCACCGCTTCCCCCCGTGATGCTTGTAGAAGACGAACCTGCGTTAAGAGAAATCCTCACCTTTATGCTCGAGGATCTCGGAGCTGTGGTGACCAGCTTTGCAACCGCTGCTGAAGGACTCGCCGCTCTAAGTACTCAGGAATGGGCGTTGGTCCTCACGGACGTTAGAACACCAGGGCCTTTCGATGGGCTTGCTCTTGCAACCACAGCCCGGGCAAGACTTCCTGCGGCTGGGGTCATAGTAATGAGCGGGTTCTATGAAGAGATGGGAAGACCACTGCCGATGGGAGTGTCTTTTCTGCCCAAACCGTGGCCTTCAGAGTCTTTTGACCAACTGGTAATGCCCGTTCTCGAACAGTTCAGCAAGCGGATGAACCCAGAGTAGGGGGTTACCGGCTCAGGGCTTGTCCGATGGCGTCAATGAGTTGTTCAAGAGCCCAAGGTTTGAAAAGGAAGATGGTTCGAGGATCGAGCCCACCTGTGTCCAGGTTGAAGCCGGACGTGAAGATACAGGGCAAATCGGGCCACTTCTGTTGGATCATGGAAAGGAACTCCATACCTTTGATGCTACCAGGTAGCCCATGGTCGGCGATGGCCAGAGAGAAGCTACCGTGCTGCTCCAATAACTCGATGAGCGCGTCATCGGCGTTATCGAATGTGGTGCAGTCACCTCCCAACTCCCGAATGATATCGGACATCAATGTCCTCAACGTCTGATCGTCTTCCAGAACAAGTACCTTCATTCCGGTCAAAGACAGTCCTTTTGTCTCGAATTTCATAAGGCCTCTCGCCTGCAAAAAAGAGAGTTTTTCATGATCCCGGGTGATAATCGACGGTAGCGTATAGCCATCGCGCTGTCTGCTCGCGCCGTCATATTTTGAACAGAACACCAAAGGAAGATGGTTGTGAAGAAGGTCGTCTTCGGCGTGTGGATGCGAGTCTCCACGTCCAGAGATATTCTGAGCGAAGCGGCTTGATAAAATTCCCTACTCGGCGCTATGGGTACGCTCGAGGTAGGGGCGGAACTCTCGCAGAAAAATTTCGACGGTTTTCGGCCCGATCCCGTTCAGGCTGAGAAGCCAAGTTTCAAATTGACCGGTGTCGGATGCTGTGACGACAGTGGCAAGCTTGGCGTGGAGCTCTGCCTCAAGGCGTAGCCCTAAAGCGTGGAGCCGGCGGGCTGTTGATTCGTCATAACGTGCATAGCCCGCCTGGCCCAGCAACTTTACAAGGATCTGGTGCGAGCATCCGGCCAGCTTGCTCGGTGAATCCAAACCATGTCTGTTGACCAGAGTACGATAGGCCTCCACTGCAGTGCTGGACCGAATCCTCTTTCCAATCAGAAAGCTGGCAAGCAGCCACTTGTAAACACCGACTTCATAAGCCTCTGAAATGTCAATGCCCAAAGTGGCAGCTGTAACCGTGATCACCCCTTGGTGCGCTTCGGGTCAGCGGTACGTGGATAAGTCCGTTCTTCCTCGATTGCTCCGTCGGCCTTGTGGATCTTGACCGAGGCGGTTTTCCCGTCGAAGAACTCGGAAAGGTGGCCGACCAATTCAGCCTTCGTAGCAGCGCGCTTGGAAGCACGTTCAGCACCGGCTTTCTTCAGCTCCCAACCATCGGCGGTCGGGCTCACGTGATAATTTTCCACGGCGTATCCTCCTATTAGATTGATTCGCCATCGTCCTGGATGTCTTCCTCAGCTTCAGCTGCATCCGTGGCGTCGGCATCGTTCAACGGCGGAGACGTAGGCTTCTCCAGGTCATTGATGAAAGGGACCTTGCTCGGCCCTTGCTCTTCAGAACCTTCTGTTTTTGGCTGCATGGTGCACCTCCTTTACCCACGGTTGGAGCGCTTCGCCGCGTCTACGTTCAGTTCGATCAGTTGCACCGTCGTTCCGATCCTATGCTGCTGGCAGAGGTGTTCAGTTATCTGGGCCCCGAGGTTCACACAGTTAACCGGTAAGATGACCAGCATTTCTGGCCACACATTTCCAGTGTTATGCCACCTCAGTTAAACCAACTAAATCCTTCGGTACGCCACCTTTGCACCATAAATTAGGTAGGATCGCTCGATAAGTACTGAAATACCGTCAAAATTAACGAGGCACTTGGAGACGGTCCTCCACCCATTGTTCAACCTCAACTGAATCCCACCCCACCGCCCTAGCACCGATGCGCCGACACCGAGGAAAATCTCCCACCCTCATCAAGGCATAGATGTGGCTGCGACGAAATCCGCATAGCTGCTCCGTCTCTTTCAGTCGAATAATCCGACGTGGGCCCCGTTGCACCATCGTACCTTGACCATCTGGTTGTCCGTGTTTCATTCCCTCAAACCTTGCACCTCGGTGGCGCTCAATGGATTCGTGGAAAGGGAATCTACGCACGACAACGCGCACGTTAACTTAAGGTGCGCGCATTTTTTCTTGCTTGTTCAAAACACGCCTGACCTGGGACACAGAGTGTTTGACTCGCTTAGCTATGACCGCGCTAGGAAGGCCTTGCGCTGCCAGCCGGATCGCATTCTGGTGCCAGTCCGGGATCAATTTTTTCTCTCGATTTTTCTCCATTACCTTTCGTTTTTTATCCACCGTGTACTCCTTGGCACGGAGAGCGATGTTAACTGTCTTGGTGCTGAACTCATTTCGGATGTCATGGACCAAGAAATGGATAGTTTCCAGGCTGACGCTCACCTCCCTCGTGAACTGCCTTCTTTTCTCAGATGTGCTCATCGCACTCTGGTCAAGCGCAAGTGCTTCGAAAACAATCTTTTCCTCACCACCACATTCATCGAGTTCTTGAGCCCACTGGTCGAGGTTCTCTCTAGTGAGTTCAGCGCCCTCTAGCGTTGCCTCACTTGCAAATAGCAGGAGCAGTTCTGCGACTACCTTTCCATCCATATCTACCGCCTTTACAGCGCGTGCTTGGTTTCAAAAGGGATGATATTCCCGAAATAGGGGGTAGTGACGAACGCTGCCCACGAGTTCATCAGCCGCCTACGCTTGATGAGCAAATCCGAGCGCGAATACGCCCCCTCGGTCTGGTCCCGCTCGTCATGCGCCAGCGCCAGCTCACAAACCTCGCGCGGATGATGCGTTTCCTCGCCAGCCCAATCGCGGAAGGAACTGCGGAAGCCATGACGGGTGATGTCGCCATGCCCCATGTCGTGCAGCAGATTTCGAATGGCATTGGTATGCATCACCCCGCTCTTCCCTCGCCCTGGGAAGAGAAAGTTACTTTCCTCGACACGCGGCAACGCCCGCAACATCTCAACGACTTGAGGCGCCAATGGAATGGTGAAGGCTTTTCTCATCTTCATTCGCTCGGCCGGCAGCGCCCATACGCCAGCCTCCAGGTCGAACTCCGACCACCTGGCACCTTGCACCATCTGAGCCCGAGCAGCGGTGAAGATAAGCAAGCGAGCTGCAACAGCGGCACGGAATTCACTTTCAGCCAGTTGCTGCATGAGCGCAGGCACTTCCTTCCAGCTCATCGCGGCGAAGTGCTCTCGTATCCGTGCCTTCTTTTTATCGGCATTGTTCAGCAGCTTATCCAGATGGCCCCGCCAGCGAGCCGGGTTTTCGCCATCGCGCAGATTGCGTGCCTTGGCAGCATCCAGAACCAGCTGGATCTGCCCACGCACCTCATCTGCCGTTCGCGTTTTGGTGGCCCAGATAGGCTGGAGAACCTTGAGCACCAGGTCGGTATCGATCTCTCCGACAGGCACCGCACCAATCACTTCGAAGGCATACAGCTCCAGCTTCCTCAGCCAGCCCTTTCGCCATTTCTCAGACCATCCAGGGCCATGAGTCTCGGCATACTCCTTTGCCATCTGCTCGAAGAGCACGCGCTTCGCATCATCGGCGCGGCGCTGGGTAATTAGGCGATCCTGCTCATCATCTCGGGCAGTCCTGGGACAGATACCATTGGCCCGGAGCTTACGCGCATCAGCATGCTTGATTCGGGCATCCGACAACGAGACTTCTGGATAACCTCCCAGCCCCATTTCGGTCGTTTTCTTGTTGAGCTTGTATTTGTAGATCCAGCTCGTACCTCCAGTTTCTCCAACCTTGAAGTACAGGCCGTTCCCATCATTCGCCATATCCTTCACGCCAGCCTTGGCAAGTTGCTCCACCCTTTTGACCGTCAGCTTCCCCATGAGCCCTCCACTACACCCATCCTCCCAGCCCACACCCCAGCCCATACTTTGGAGGCTGGCTTTCCTTGGTGGCATCTGGCCTTTAGTGGACGAACATACACGGAAAACCCAGTAAAACCCAATGGTTACCGGGACCTCTTATAAAATCAGTGGAGTTCTCTGGACAACCTATAAGCCGGCCACAAGCCGGCTTTTTAATGCCCTCCAGCTTTGTCAGCCCCCTGTCCTTCAGCCGCCGGTCATGCGATCGCGAGCTTGCCTACTCTCTGCAAATCCACATGCTGGCGCGCAACCCACAGGTCATACGCGTCCTGCAGGGCCAACCAGCTTTCCGGCGAACGACCGAGCGCTACCGACAGCCTCAGCGCCATTTCAGGGGTAACACGGCTGGTGCCCTTCAAGACGCGGCTCAGGGTCGAGGGCGCGACGCCCAGCTTCTCCGCCAGCTCACGACCGCTGATACCGTTCGGCTCCAGATAGATATCGGTGATGAATTCACCTGGATGGGGAGGGTTATGCATGTTCATCAGTAGTAGTCCTCATAGTCCAGAACATAAGCGTTTCCGTCACGAAACTCGAACGTCAGCCGCCAGTTGCCGTTCACCATGATCGACCAGCGCCCTCGCATTCCCCTTTGGGAATGCAGGCGAAAGCCTGGAATATCCATATCGTCTATCGCCCTCGCAGTATCAAGGGCAGCCAATTGCAACCTCAAGCGCCTGGCATGAGCAGGCTGGACGCCAGCGGTGCTTCCCGTCTCGTAGAGCTTGCGCAGCCCTTTGTGCTGAAATGATTTGATCATTGCGCAAACGTAGCATGTTGCGCAACACGCAACAATAAATGACATATCTGGTAATCCAATGCAAGCGGACCATGCGTCCAAGGCCTCTGGAGTCCAGACCTCTCATGCCACCACCCGCCTCACCCCCGTCAGCGCCAGGAACGAATTCAACTGGCCATGCGGCGCCCGGTACACCCCCAGCGCATTCAGGTATTTCACGCTGATCGCCGCCAATTCCCAGGCCATTGGCTCGTCATCGATGACGAAGGCCTGTTCCGAGACGAACAGGTCCAGCCCGGTGAGATCCCCCAGGGCCTTGAGCGGTGCGGATTTTTCCCGGTGCCCCGGCAGCAGCGTTTCGTTGCTCCAGGCCCAGCGCCAGGTATTGGCATTGCCGGCATGGCTGCCGATGAAGATCACGTCCGCTTCGCACACCTTGCGGTCGTCGGCGTCGTACATTTCCAGAAGCCCGATCGTCTGGTCGAACGACCATCGGGTGTAACTGCCGAATCGATGTTCGGCTTGAAGCAGACTTTGTTTTTCCTTCAGTTCATCCACTGCGGACCGCAGGAAGCAGTCGAAGTTGTCGTTAGTCATGAGAAGTCCTGAACGCTACGGTTGGCGTGGCCAGAACGATCAAGACTAGACGCAAATGGCTGGCCGCTGGTCGGACAATTTCTGCGTCATGACCACTTACGTCATCGCTATATAGTTTTATATATTTCGACTTCAGGTTTCGCCGCGTACGCCGTGCGCCGGACCATCCTCGACGCCGCCAGCCAGGCCTTCGCCGAAAAGGGCTACGCCGCAATCAAGATCGCCACCATCGCCGGGATGGCCGGACTGCCCAGATCCAACGTGCACTACTACTTCAAGTCCAAGGAGAACAATGCCGCGCACCTGATGCTGCGCGGCCTGATGCCCTCAGTCCCGTGCGGATGATGGCAGCAGTTCCAGCACGCGGTCGCGACCGCCTTCGGCCACCAGGTAGGTGCCACGGTCGGTCGGCACGATGGACTGCGGTGCCTTGAGGAACGACAGCACGGTACTCTGCCGGCCCTGTGGATCCACCAGCAACAGGCGGGCACGGTGGGTCGAGTCTTCACTTATCCACAGGCCGCGGTGGTCGCACATCAGGTAGGTCGGCTGGTTGAGGCCGCTGAGAATCACCGGATCGCTGTGGTCTTCGGTCAACTGGCGGACCACGCCGGCTTCCTTTTCGCTGTAGAGCAGACGACCGTCGCTGCAGCGGGTGATCGACTCGGTTTCCGTCAGCCCATCACGCAGCACGGTCAGCGAAGCGTCGCTCCAGCGGTAGCGCATCAGCCGGCCATCGCCCTTGCGGTCCTCGATGGCATACAGATCCTCGCCATCGTTCCACAGGCCCTGGACGTTGATGCCGGTGAACAACGGCGTGACCTGGCCATCCTTGAGCAGGCTGACCGGGGCCTCGCCCTCCTCCTGGCTGAACACCCAGCCGCCTTGCGCGGCGGTCATGCCATCAGGCTTGGACAGGTGGCCGACCAGGGTTTCCCGCTGGCCGTCAGGCTGGATCCGCACGATGCTGCCGCTGCTGCCGCGCAGCTCCTGGCTGACCATCAGCGAGCCATCGGGCAAGGGCGCCAGGGACGCCGCCTTGGGCACGGCGCGGTAGGCCACCTGGTAGCTCCAGTCGCCGGCCGCCTGCACCGGATAAAAGCTCTGCCAAGCAAAGAAGCCCAGCGCAGCGAGGATCAATGCGGCCAAGGCCAGCAGGAGCTGACGCACTAACGAGAAGCTTCGAGTCATGGATCAAACCGCCGTCAGGTGTTCATAGAGAATGGTCGCGCCCACCAGCATCAGCACCACGCCACCGACGATCTCGGCACGCTTGCCGACCACGGCGCCAAGCACACGACCGAGCATCACGCCAAGGGTGACCATCACGCAGGTGGCCATGCCGATGGCCGCTGCCGCAACCAGGATATTCACGTTGACGAAGGCCAGGCCCACGCCCACCGCCATGGCATCGATGCTGGTGGCGAACGCGGTCACGGCGAGGATGAAGAAGGAGTGCTGGGTGGCTTTTTCTTCGGTTTCGTCTTCGTGCTTCAGACCGTTGTAAATCATATGCAGGCCAAGTGCCAGCAATAGACCGAAGGCGATCCAGTGGTCCCAGTTTTCCACGTACTGCACCGCGACCTGGCCGATGCCCCAGCCGACGATGGGGGTCATGGCTTCGATCACGCCGAAGATCAGGCCGGTGCGCAGGGCTTCGCTGAAACGCGGTTTATGCAGGCTCGAACCTTTGCCGATAGCGGCTGCGAAGGCATCGGTGGACATCGCCATGGCGAGGAAGAAAAGGGAAATCGGGTTCACGGTTTCTATCCAGTCGGGCTATGAGTCAACGACGCAACCACACGCCCGACTTCAGGCATGGATGCATCGTTGGTCTCGCCAACCAGAAGGTGTTCACGCCACGGCTGCTGCCGAGAATGTTGACGCGAACGCGCCTGACCGAGGGTCAGGAGCAGGCTACTCCCCAACAAGGGCGGCCAATATAGTGGCCCGGATGTGAAAAAAACATCAACCTGAATCTGCTTTTCCCTTCCCGGACTTCATGCGGCGAAGTCGAGTATCAGATCGTCAAGGCGCGGTTACCCAGTTTCGCCCTGGCGTAGAAAATGATTGCCACCGTCGGAATCAGTGCCGAATAGCCAGGCTTCACCGCGGTCATGAGGTGAGTAACCGTCCGACCGACCGACGTGCTCACGCGGCTGGCGATCAGGCCGGTCCAGTTGCCGAGCGCGAGGTTGGCCACCGCGGCAGTTCCCGACGGCACCAGCGCCTGCCCACCGCCCGCAGATGCCGGGGACTTGAGCAACGCGGGCAGGGTCAGACGCTCGGCCAGGGCATCCACATGACGGAAGTACTCCTGCGCGCTCATGCCTTTGACCACGCCCAGCACATCGCCCTGCAGTACCGGGTTGTCTGGCAGGTGCTGGCCAAAGAAGGTCCGCACCAGCTCGGCCTCGACTTCGAGGATGGTGCCGCAATGGTGCAGCGCCTTGCCCAGATCAAAATGCTTGACCAGCATCTCCAGGGCATCGGCATAGGGCAAGCCGCGTCTACGCGCCAGATTCACCAGGCAGTGGCCGGCAACGAGCTGGAACTCGCGGGTGAAACCATACAGGCGGTCGTCATGATCCAGGCTCGTCCAACTGCTGGTCGCGAGGTGCTTGCTCGCCTCGTCGAGCATGCTCGGCGGCGACAGCTCCAGCAGATCGTGCAGCAGGTAGTCGCTGCGCACAGGATCGTTTGGCTGCTCAGCGGTGCCAACTGCCACCGCCGGATAGTGCTGCCCGCGGAAGCCGGCAAAACCGCTGACGGTCAGCACCTGGTGCAACTTGCGCCAGTAGTCCTTGTGGCCGAAGCCGTGCATCGCGATGTTTTTGAAATGCTCTACCTCGCGACGCCCAAGGCATTTTTCATCGACGCAGAGCAACAGGGTGGCGTCGGATTTCGACCAGGCGTTGATCAGCTCACCGTCGATGCACGCTTTCAGGCGCGCCGCTTCTTGCGCACTGACCTCGACGGCCGCCGCCATCAGCAGCACGTCGCCGATTCTTGGCAGAGGTGCCGTCGGCTCGCGCGCCAGTGTGCGCAGGGTGCTGACCAGCACACGGCTGCCAAGGGAGTGGCCCACCAGGTTGATGGTCGTCACCTGTGGGTGGTGGACGGCCAGGTAGTCGCGCAACTCATCGAACAGCGCCGCGCCGATCGCCTCGGCGTCGCTGCGCCTGCCCGCGAAGTGCCTGGCCCGATCCACCGCCAGCGCGCCAACCGCGGCATAAGGCGAGGTACGCAAGGCGCCGACGATGGAGGCAATGCTGTTGCCGCCCAGGTCGCAAATGTGGCCCGAGCGCCAGAAGGCGAAGATATTGATGCCGTTGTGCAGGGTAGCCGGGATATGGCTCGCCAGCTCGCGCCGGTCACGCAGGTCGTGCCCCGCGGAGTAGCCATGCACGAAGACATTGGCGACCGTCCGCTCGTCATGGGGCAAGGTCAGGAATTTGAAATGCTTGTCCAACGGTGACGCTCCATCCGGCTCAGTAAAAGTAGTTGGACTCAGCCTTGCTATTCAGCCCAACCACCACGCTGCCACCGATCCGGCAGGCTGTCGGCGACTCATTCGGGCCCCAGTGACGGCAGTAGTAACGCCCTTCGTTGACCGCCTCGCCATCTTCCTCGAACACCTCGATCACTGCATTCCACAGCGATACCCGCGGTGCGTCGCTGGTAGGGTCGAGACACAGCAGGTGAGTGATCTGCAGTTCTTCCTCGTCGTTGGCCTGATAACCCTGGTAGCCGATCACCAGCAGCCAGTGACCGGAACCGTCTTCCCAATCGACCCCGACGATAGGGATCTTCAACTCGTCGATGGCGTCGGCGATATTGCGAATGGTCTTCTTGCGCCGTGCGGCGATCTCCACGGGCTCAGCGGTCACCCCGACCCGACGGAAAATATCCACCAGCCAACTCACGTCGAAGTCGTCGGTGCCTTCCGATACCAAGGCGCCAAAGCACATCAGCGACTCACGAAACCGTCCCAGGCGGGTCCGCCCGTCGAAGCGGTCGAGCGACTGTGCCTGCTCGCGGGACATCACGCCCAGGGCGATCAGGGTCATGACCACGCAATACGGGCCGCAGGCACCGTCCATCTCGCCCTGGCGCAGATGCACCAGGTCGTGGTTGTGGTCATGGGCGATGGTTACCGGACCGTTGGGCGATACCGACAGCCAGGGGCTTACGAACATGCGATTCATGGTGGGTCATTCCTTTGCGTCAAACGAACCCGATGACAGCAGAGCGACTGTCGCGGGGAAGTGATGTCATTATGCCAAGGCGGAGCGTATTACCCCATCCCGCCAATGTCCCATTGCCCGACTCAGCGCCGGCCCATGAACGGCAGGATGCCGATCAGCATCAGTTCCAACAGGGTCGGCTTGCGCGTGCCCAGAGAAGTGCCGGCACAGGCAGGACAAGCGGTGAAACAGTCGCCTGGGCCCAGGGCGTCACTAGCGGGGGCAACGGTTTTCTTCCAGGTGCACTGCTTGCAGTACCAGGTCCAGGGTTGTGGGCGAACGGGCATGGGGACTCCTTGTGATTCAGGTAACAGGCGTAAACCCTCTGGGTCTGGGGAACACTAAGGGCACGCCGCTGGCGCTGCCATAGGTGGCTGAATCCACAGGTAAAGTTTTCGGCGGGATTGTCCGCGCAGACAGCGTATGGCCAAGGCATCCTGGCACTTCCACCCGCCACTTGCGTCAACCTTTTGCACATGCCTGCCGGGAAAGGCACAAACCTCCCCGGCAGAACATGGTCAGGCCACCAGTGCCCCTTCCTCGATGCGCTCCAGTGCCACGATGAGCGCCTCGACCCGTCCGGACTCGAACAACTGGTCCGGTCCCATGGGCGTCAGGTCGGTGAACGGCGAGGCATAGAGCAACTCTGCGTTCATCACGCCGTGCTCGGTCAGGTGCTGGATGATCAGGTTGGTGAACTCCAATTGGTCGGCACTCATGGCCTTGCCGGCGATGAAGTCGGCAAGGGCCGCCGTGGCAGCCTCACGCTCCAGCCCCACCAGCGAGCGAACGAACAGCCCCAGGCCCTTGGCCTGCGCCTTCGCCCGGCTGATGTCCCCGGCCCCTGCACCGCTCTCCTGAAGCATCTGCTCCAGGGCTTGCAGGTCCAGGGCCGTCAGTTGCTGATTGCGCCGCAGCTTCTGCAGCGACAGATGATCCTGATGGGCACGCAGGAAGGCCCGAGCCTTATCCCGGAAACGCTCGAAACTCGCCGGGTTGGTCATCGATGGCATCAGCACTTCCTCGATCTCTCCCAGTTCATCCTCGAAGTGGGTGTAGAGCGTCACGCCACGGCCCTTTTCCAGCAACTTGATCAGGTGCCGAAGCTTGCGCCGCACCTGCTCCAGCATCGATACCGTCACGTCCTGCCACCAGTCCTCGCCCGTGACGGCTTCGATCAGCAGGATATGCTGGGCGATCGCGGGAACGTTGGACTGCCCCAGCAACGCCTCTGCCAGGTCGCGGACCTTCTCGCTCAAGCGGGCGAACCCCGGTTCAGCGTTGAGCACACAGAGCTGCAGGCGCATCAGCAGCAAGTCGAAACGCTTCGCCTCTTCCTCCTCCTCGGCCACGGTGCTTGGCAGGCCGGAAAGATGCTCCGCCAGTTCGTGCAACTGGGCATCGCTCAATTGCTCCCAGACCGCCGGTTCGGCATACATCTCCACATAGCGACGCTGCGGCCTGACCACGAAGTTGTCCAGAGTCATGCCCGCCACCCGCTCGTGCAGCAGGTGCGCAATGTCCCCTCGCAGTTGTTCGTCGCTGTACAGCGGCGCCTCGCCGTCCGGTGAGGCGCTCGCCGGAGCGGTGGCGCGACGCCGGTCGAGCGCCGCCAGAAGCTCAAGTCGGGTCTTGAACAGTCGCTGGCCCAACGGCTCGCTCAGGGTCCCCTCGCTGGGCTCGGGATTCTGGTTAAAGAATTCCAGGTTCTGGCAGAAGTCGAATATGAAGAAATCTTCCTTGTGCTGCCCTGGCCCGTAGAGATTCGGGCTCAGCCGGGTACCGCGCCCCACCATCTGCCAGAACTTGGCCTTTGAACGTACGATCTTGAAGAACACCAGGTTGACCACCTCCGGTACGTCGATACCGGTATCGAGCATGTCCACGGAAATGGCGATGTGGGGCGCCTTGTCCTTGAGCGAGAAGTCATCGATCAGGCTCTGGGCGTATTCGGTCTTGTAGGTAATGATCCGCGCGAAGGCGCCTTTCTTGTCCGGGTAGTTCTCGTCGAAGCGCTTGGCGATGAACGCCGCGTGGGCATTGTTCTTGGCGAAGATGATGGTCTTGCCCAGACGGTCGCCACCGGCCACCTTGTGACCGCGCTCCATCAAGGTCTGCAGGACCTTGTCCACCGTATCGGTGTTGAACAGCCAGCGGTTGACCGCGTCGGCGTTGACCTCATCGGGGCGCTCATCCTCCTCGCCCCAATCAGCTTCGTCCCACTCATCCTTCTCGTCTTCGCTGAGGTCATCGTAGCGAATGCCCTCGCGCTGGAACTTCAACGGCACCGATACGCCGCGCGGCTTCACCAGATAGCCTTCGGCGATGGCGTCGTCGAGGGTGTAGGCATCGGTAGGGACGCCGCTTTCCAGGTTGAACAGCCCATAGGTATTGCGATCGATCTCGTCCTTGGGCGTGGCCGTCAGGCCCACCAGCAAGGCATCGAAGTAGGAGAAGATTGCACGGTACTTCTGGTACACCGAGCGGTGCGCCTCGTCGATCACGATCAGGTCGAAATGACCGACGCCAAAGCGGCGTTCGCCGCCCTGCTTTTCGTCGATCAGCCCCATCATGGTCGGATAGGTCGAGACGTAGATCCGCCCCTCGGTGTTCTTCTCCGTAACCAGATTGACCGGCGATGCCGACGGCAGGAAGGTCTTGAAGGCATTGGCGGCCTGGTTGACCAGCGCCACCCGGTCGGCCAGGAACAGGATGCGCTTGGCCCAATTGCAGCGCATCAGCAGGTCGCACAGGGCAATCACCGTACGGGTTTTCCCCGCGCCGGTCGCCATCACCACCAGCGCCTTGCGCTGATGGTCCTGCTCTAAGGTTTCGCCGATGCGGCGGATCGCCCGCAACTGGTAGTGGCGCTCGACGATTGCCGGGTTGATGCTCGCCTCGCCCAAGGGCTTGCGACTGCTGCGTCGCTGGACCAGCAGCTCCAGTTCGGATTTCTTGTGGAAGCCCTGCACCAGCCGCGGTGGATACAGCTCGCTGTCCCACAGCCAATGCTCGTAGCCGTTGGTGTAATAGATCAGCGGACGCTGTCCGTAGGCCTGTTCCAGACAATCGGCGTAAAGCTTGGCCTGCTGCTGCCCCTGCAGTGGATCGCGCTGGGTGCGCTTGGCTTCGATAAGCGCCAGCGGCTTGCCGTCATCGCCCCACAGCACGTAGTCGACGAAGCCTTCACCCGCGTCATTGGGCATGCCGACGACCTTGTACTCGCGGTCACGCGGCTGATCCAGCGCCCAACCCGCTTCGTGCAGCAACTGGTCGATGAACAGATCGCGGGTCTGGGCTTCGTTGTAATCGTGGGTATCGGCGACCTGGGCGTTGAGCACCTTGGCCAATGCGATTTCATTGCGCAACCGGGCCAGTTCGGCATCCAGTTCGGCGTTGCGCTTCTGATAGTCGGCCAGCTCGGTATCCCGCCGCGCGAGATCGGACTCGAGCTTTTTCAGCTGCTCCTGGCTCTTCTGAACAGCGTCCCGTGGCGACGCCGGCAACAGCGACGAACGGAAGGCCAGGGTACCTTCCGGCTTGCCGGCAGCCGTACGGGCATAGTGACGCGCCAGCCAGTAGGCAACGTGAAACAGCTCGCTGACCACCGCCCGCGCATCCTGCTCACGAACAGGCCGGGCACTGTGTACGGCATCGTTGCCACGCTTGCGGATGATCTCCATCTTGACGTGCAGCATCGGCCCCACCAGTACCTTGAACGTCGGCTCGAACAGGTGCGCCGAGAGGTCGTTCTTGTACGGTGTGCGCAGGCTTTCATCCGCGCGGTACAGCCAGTTCACCAGCAGTTCCAGGGCGCGCCGCGCGTAGAAGCAGCTGGAGCGCGGATCGGCATGCACGTTGGCCTCGGCATTCACCGCCTCGTCGTGCAGCTCGGGCCACTCGGCCCGCAGGAAGAGGAAGTTGCTCATTGACCGTCCTCCGTATGCTGTTTCAACAGGGCCAGGCAGGTCATGCGGGGTACGACAGTCATGTCACCATCCTTGAAGTATCGCGTCGGCATCCAGACGGTTGGTCAGGTACGGAGTGAAACCGGCAAATAGGATACAAAGTGCCAGCATCTCGCGCATCCCCAGATTGCCCTCCACACTGCCCGGTTTGCCGGCGTGGCGAATGCCCGGGTAATCACAGGTGAAGCTGTACAGGTTCTTCAGGGCGTCACGCACTTTGCGGTGTGGCCAGTTCAGCTCGTCGCAGATTGCCGACAAGCTGTACTCCTTCACCTGTGGGTTGGAGCGGCCCAGTGCTTCCAGGAAGTTCACCTGTTTCTGCAGGCAGGTTTTGATCCTTCCTTCGCCACCACGGTCGTGCAGATCACGAAAGGCCTCGTCGAAATCGCGCTGCAGGGTGTGCAGGTGCGGATGGTCGCGGGTGTGATCGCGCAGGTCGTGGAGCAGATGGGCAAACACGCCGGGCAGGGTCGGGTAAAGCCGGCAAGGGCGGCGCAGTTCGTAGCGCAGGTTGAACAACTCGACGAAGGCGGCGAGTCGGTTGTAGTACGTGTTGGCCAGAGCATCACCGGCCAGGTCGTCGAGTACGGCATGGGCATTCTGCAGGAACCCCAGCAGGGACGCCTCGTTGCGAAAGTCTGCGGCCGACACGCGCTGGAAGGCCCGGCGACTGGCCTGGATATCGTCGACGATATCGGCCAGAGCGGCGTTTTCGGGGATTTGCTTCAGTGCCGGCACCAACGCCCGGTACAACTCGCAGAACAAGTCTTCCGGCGCCGCCGCACGCCGCGCCAACGGGCTCCAGACTTCACGCCAGGTGCGGGACCAGACAGGAAGTAGGGAGCCGCGCATGGATTAGAGCTCGCCTCGGAAAGCGCGGTGTTGGAGGGACAAGTCGAAATCCTTGAGGTCGTTCAACTGCGCGACCGCTTTGGCCTTTAGGGATGCTCCGATCAACTTGTCGTGCAGCCGCGGCAAGTTGCAATTTTCCAGGCACCTACAGCGTCATTGGACGAAAAGTGACCGAAAAATCATGTACGGAGAGCTTTTTCGACCGGTTCTCCGT
>NZ_MKZO01000011.1 GCF_001941965.1 Pseudomonas putida
AATCGATGTTGAAATGCTGGGCTACCTTTCGAAAACCATCACTGCCCTCTAGATAGGCAGTGATGGCTGCCAGCTTGAACTGTTCGGTGTACTTCATAACTCCCCCAAGGGTTGGATTAGTCTCCAATTTCTTGGGGGCAGTCCAGGGACCGTGTCGACAGGACCTTTTCAGATCCCGCCGGGCGAATCCAGCACCTGGCGAATCTTGCGCGCCAGGTCATGGGGCAGGTACGGCTTGGAAATCACCTCGAATTCCGACCCGCCGATATCCGTGCGCTCGATGGAGTTCTCGGCATAGCCGGTGGTCAGCAGCACCTTGATCGCCGGGTGACTGCGCCGCACCTCCCGGGCCAGCATCACGCCGTTCATGCCCCCGGGCATGATCAGGTCGGTGAACAGCAGGTCATAGCGCTCGCCACCTTCGAAACGCTTCAGCGCCTCGCGGGCGTTGAGTACCAGGTCGGCCTGGTAGCCGTAGTCCTCCAGCACCATCTTCGCCAGTTCGGCGACATCCGGGCGGTCTTCGACGATGAGTACGCGCTCGTGCCCGTTCTTCGCCTCGGCGGTCTGGCGCCGCTCCAGCGGCAGCACGGCGCCGCTGTCCATCGGGAAGTACAGGCGCAGGGTGGTGCCGATACCTTCCTCGGTATAGATCCGCGCCGTGCCCCCGGATTGCTTGGCAAAGCCATAGACCATCGATAGCCCGAGCCCGGACCCCTTGCCTTCTTCCTTGGTGGTGAAAAAGGGGTCCATGACCCGGTCGCGGATGCTCGCCGGCATGCCGATACCGTTGTCGGTGATCGCCAGGCTGACGTAATGCCCCGGCAGCAGCCCGTCGTAGGAGGTAGTGGCGAGGTCGCGCACGGTGACGTTGCGGGTTTCGATGAAGATTCGCGGCTTTTCCCGGCCGATCAAGGCATCCCGCGAGTTGATGAAGATGTTCAGCAGGGCGACTTCCGCCTGGGTCGGGTCGATGCGGCAGTTCTTCAGGCTGTGTTCGAGGTCGTATTCCACCTGCACGCCAGCGCCGAAGGTGCGGGTGACCAGCGGGCGCACGGTGTCCACCAGCTGGTTGAGGTTGAGCACCCGGCCTTGCAGCTTCTGCTTGCGCGAGAACGCCAGCAATTGCTTGGTCAGGGTGCTGGCCTTGTCAACTGCCGAGCGGGCGTGGAAGGTGCTGCGGCGGATGCGCTCCATGTCCGGCGCGGGCTTTTCCGCGGCGGTGCGGATCAGGTCGATATAGCCGCCCATGACCTGCAGCAGATTGTTGAAATCATGGGCGATGCCGCCGGTCAACTGGCCCAGGGCTTCCATCTTCTGCGACTGGTGCAGCGCGTCCTCGGCATCCCGGCGGCGGCTGACATCCAGTTGCGAGGCGAAGAAATAGATCAGTTCGCCTTTCTCGTTGAAGATCGGCGAGATGAACAGCGCGTTCCAGAACGAGCTGCCGTCCTTGCGGTAATTGAGGATCTCGGTGGAAAAATCGTAGCGTCCCTCGACGGCGTCGCGGATGGCATCGACCACTTCCGGATCGGTGTCCGGCCCCTGGAGAAAGCGGCAATTGCGCCCGACGATCTCTGCCGAGACATAGCCGGTCATGTCGAGGAAGGCCTGGTTGGCGAAGATGATCGGATTGTCCGGAGCATTGGGGTCGGTGACGATCATCGGCATGCGCGTGGTTTCCACCGCTGCGAAGAAGATGTCCTTGGGATGGCCGGAGATGTCTGCGGTCGAGGAATCGTCGACGCGGGTGGGGGTGTTGGGCACGGGGTGGTCCTTGTGTAAGCCTGCTCTTGAATGCAGACAGCGGCGATGGCGCTTTGGTTGCTTGCTGGTGTCGGACTTGTTGTGCACAGGTGCGCAATGGCCATTTCCAGCCATCCCCAGGTCCGTCCCAACCGGTCTGTCTCGCGGCTTCTACGCTAGAATCGCGCTCTTTTTGCCAAGGAAACCTCCATGACTGTCATCGGCCCCCGGGCCGCCACCGCCTGTGGCCTGCTTGCCATCCTGCTGTGGAGCACCGCCTCCGGCCTGATCCGCAGCATCAGCCAGATGTTCGGCCCGCTGGGTGGCGCGGCCCTGATCTATTCCTTGGGCACCGTGTTACTGGTCCTGTTGCTGGGGCGTCCGCGCCTGCGTTCAGTGCCGCGGCTGTACCTGTGGCTCGGCACTGCGCTGTTCGTCGCCTACGAAATCTGCCTGTCCCTGGCCCTGGGGTTTGCCAGCGACGCCAACCAGGCCATTGAAGTGGGCATGCTCAACTACCTGTGGCCCTGCCTGACCGTTGTTCTGGCGATCTTCATGAACGGCCAGCGCGCACGCTGGCTGATCGTGCCGGGCAGCGTGCTGGCCTTGACCGGGGTGGTCTGGGTGGTCAGCGGCAATGGTCTCTCCGTGGCGCGAATCCTCGCCAATGTCGGCAGCAACCCGTTGAGTTATGGCCTGGCCCTGAGCTGCGCGATCACCTTCGCCCTGTACTGCAACATCAC
Organism: Pseudomonas putida; assembly: GCF_001941965.1. Taxonomy (GTDB): domain Bacteria; phylum Pseudomonadota; class Gammaproteobacteria; order Pseudomonadales; family Pseudomonadaceae; genus Aquipseudomonas; species Aquipseudomonas putida_L. The sequence continues at coordinate 2,490 of NZ_MKZO01000011.1, forward strand.
CCGCCGCTATGCCAACGGGCAGAACCTGGTGGTGCTGTTCTTCTTCCTGACGGCCTGCCTGCTGTGGATCAAGTACGCCTTCAGCAGCGAGCATCTGCCGGCGTTCACGCTCGGCAACAGCGTCGAGCTGTTCGCTGCCGGCGTGGCCATGGCCGGTGGCTATGCGTTGTGGAACCTGGGCATCCTGCGCGGCAACCTGACCTTGCTGGCCACCGCGTCGTACTTCTCCCCGGTGCTGTCCTCGGCTTTTGCCGCCGTGTGGCTGGGGGCGCAACTGAGCGGGCAGTTCTGGCAGGGCGCGGTGCTGGTGGTGATCGGCTCGCTGCTGTGCTGGCAGGCGACGCGGCAGGTACACTGAGGGTCCTTTTTCCTGGTTGTTGCCCGCCATGCTCCGTACCGTCACCGACCTTGATCTGCGCCTGCTGCGCATCTTCACCACCGTGGTGCGCTGCGGCGGTTTCACCGCAGCACAGGCCGAGCTGAACATGAGCCAGTCGAATATCAGCATGCAGATCGGCAGCCTGGAGCAGCGCCTGGGTTATCGCCTGTGCGAACGCGGCAAGGGCGGCTTTCGCCTGACGGCCAAGGGCAAGCGCATCCTCGAGGCGTCGCAGACCATGTTCGAGGCCATCGGGCTGTTTCGCGACGAGGCCCAGGGGCTGTCGGGCAACCTGGTGGGGGATCTGTACGTGGGCATGGCGGACAACGTCGCGACCTTGCCCGAGGCACGCTTCGGCGAAGCATTGGCGCGCTTTCACGGGCGTGAGCAGGACGTGCAGTTGAACCTGTACGTCAACTCGCCGACCGAGCTGGAGCTGGCGGTGATCGACGGGCAACTGGACCTGGCGGTGTCCTATTTCAGTCGCTCGCGGCCGAGCCTGGAGTACCTGCCGCTGTATACCGAGGAGATCGGGGTGTTCTGTGGTGACCGGCATCCACTGTTCAACGAGGCCGAGCCGGACCTGCAACGGATCGCCGCGTGCAACTGGATCAGCCACGGCTTCCTGCCGGAAAGCCAGGAACTGCCGCTGCGCCCCGAACGCAGCCGGGCCACGGCCTTCCATATGGAGGCGGTGGCCCATGCGGTGCTGGCGGGGACGCACCTGGGCTATCTGCCGACCCACTATGCGCAGATCTGGATCGAACGCGGGCGGATGCGCGCGTTGCAGCCGCAGCGGCTGAAGTATGAGGTGGTGCACAGCATGATCACCTACAACGGCCGGCCCAGGAGCGAGGCGGCGCGGGCGTTTGTCGAGGATCTGCTGGCGGTGCATGGAGTAGAAGGATAAGGAGGGAAGTTCTTCAGCGTTTTCCCGGGCCTCATCGCTGGCAAGCCAGCTCCCACAGGTACAGCGGTGCTCTCAAGAACACTGGTGAACCTGTGGGAGCTGGCTTGCCAGCGATGAGGCCGGTAGCAGCACTGCAAATCTATTTTAGAAACCCACCCACCGCATTCCGATAGATCCGCGCATAGTCCGAAGCCCCCAGCGCCAGCGCATTGGTCTCCGACGACGAGATATCCGCCACCGCCAGCTCACCTATCAACGCTGCATCCTCGCCACTCAACCCCAGCTCGGCCAAAGTCGCCGGAATCCCCACCCGCGCCCGCAACTCCAGCACCCAGGCCAGCAATCCATCGAAGCTGCTGTCCTCAAGCTCCAGATACCGCGCCAGCCGCGCTGCATCCGCTTCGATGGCACTGCGATTGGCCACCAGCACATACGGGAGCAACACCGCATTCAGAAGCCCGTGATGCAGGTGATGCCGCGCCCCCAGCGGATGGGCGAGGGCATGCACGCCTCCCAGGCCTTTCTGGAAAGCCACGGCCGCACTGGCCGAGGCAATTAGCATGCCTTCCCGGGCAACCAGGTCATTGCCATCACGCACGGCATTCTCCAGATGCAAGCGAACCAGCCGCACACCTTCCACCGCAATCCCCGCCGACATCGGATGGCACAGCGGCGAGAACAGCGCTTCAAGGTGGTGGGTGAGGGCGTCCATGCCGGTGGCCGCGGTAAGTTTCGCCGGCAGGCCAGCGGTCAGGCGCGGGTCGAGGATCACGCTACGGGCCAGCAATTCGCGGTGCCCGATCACCTTCTTCACGCCTTGCGCGGTATCGGTCAGGACCGCCTCGCGGCCCAGCTCCGAGCCGGTACCGGCAGTGGTGGGAATGGCGATCAGCGGCGGCAGGTCCAGGGCCGGGTAATCGGCCAGGGTCGGATAATGCTCCAGCATCTGCGCCCATTCGAAACGCTCGAGCCCCTGCGGATCGCGGCTGAGCAGGTCGATACCCTTGGCCGCGTCGAGGGCGCTGCCGCCCCCCAGGGCAATCAGCGAGTCATGCTTGCCCGCCGCGAAAACCTCGGCCCCGGCGCGGACTTGCTCCAGGCTCGGGTTGCCCGACAACCCATGGAACAGCGCGTAATCGACGCCCGCTGCCTGCAGATGCTCACGCACCGCCCGCAGCGGTGGCAGCTCCAGCATGCCGGGATCGGTCACCAGCAACGGCCGGCGCATCCCGGCCAGGGCGCAACGCTCGGCCAGCACGCTCAGCGCATCGACGCCGCAGAAGATTTCGGTGGGGTAGTTCCAGTAGTGAATCATGCTCAATTCCTGTTTTCAGGCATGCCTCGTCCCGCCGGCCAGCACACCGGTGACGGGACAAGGAAGGGAAGGGGATCAGTCGACGGCGCGACCGGCAAAGCTGAGGCTGGTGGCGATCCGCCGATGAGGCTTGGCGATTGCCAGGTAGCCCAGGCCGAACAGGGCCAGCGCCGAGAACACCAGCACCACCGCCCAGACCTGGAACCACGGCGCGCCGGGCGGCGCCAGCAATTCCCGCGGCCAGGCCACGTTGATCGCTTCGAAGAGCAGCCAGACCACAGCGAAACAGTTGATCGCCAGGCCCTTGCGCCCCAACTGCAAGGCGCCCTTGGCCGGATCCCAGCGCCCGCTGAGACGGGCATACAGGGCGCTGACGGTAACGATCAGGAAGACGAAGAAGAAGCCGCCGCTGCCAAAGGCGATCAGGGTGCCCACTGCGGTGGCGTTCAGGCCAAGGGCCAGGCCGAGACTGGCCAGCAGGGTGCTGCCGATCATCGCGGCCATCGGTACCTTGCGCTTGTCGACCCGGCGCAGCAGCCCCGACGCCGGCAGGATGCCGTCCCGGGCCATGCCGAAGATCGCCCGGCCGATATAGGTCTGTACCGAGACCACGCAGGCGACGAAGGCGATCAGCACGATGGCGACGAAAGGCCGCTCGGCCCAGGCGCCGAAGGCATCGGTCACTGCCGGAGTGACCGGGTCGATGATCTGCCCGCTGACCACGGCGGCCGGGTCCTTGAACGACAGGGTCACGGCAAACGCGGTGAGCATCACGGTCAGGCCCACCACCAGCATCGAGCGCAGGATCGCCCGTGGTGTGGACACCCGGGCATCGGTGGTTTCTTCGGACAGTTGCGAGCAGGCATCGAAGCCGAGGAAGGCCCAGCCGCACACGGCCATGGCGGTCAGCAACCCGCTGAAATACGAGCCCCCGGAGGCACTTTCCGCGCCCATGCTGGTGAACAGCAGCTCGAACGAGTGATTGCGGAAGAACAGCAGCAACAGCACGCCGATGCCGATGGAGGCGATGGCCTCGGCGAAGATCCCGGCGTTGACGAAGTACTTCAGCGGGTTGATGCCCAGCAGGTTCACCCCCAGGCCCAGCGCCAGCAACGCCGCCCCGCAGGCCACCTGGGCATTGGCCGAGGGCGGTTCGTCGAACAGCAGCAGGCCGAGCCAGAAGCCGCCGAGGTAGGCCACGGTGGTCAGCGAGGCCAGCGCCGCTGCCAGGTAGAGGAAACCGGTGAACCAGGCCAGGCGGTCACCCACCAGGCGGCGCACCCACTGGTAGCAGCCGCCGGCCAGGGGAAACTGCGAGGACAGCTCGGCATACACCAGGGCCACGCTCAGTTGCAGCAGCAGGCACAGCGGCACGATCCACACCCAGGACGGCCCGACGCTGATGGCGCCGAGGGACATCACCGAATAGATGCCGACAACGGGGGAGATGGTGGCGAAGCCCACGGAAAACGACGACCACAGGCTCAGGCCGCGATCCAGCTCCTGGCGGTAGCCATGGCTGGCGAGCAGGTGCTCGTCGGGATTGGACGGAACGGACATGGGGGATCCTCGGCAGGTATTGGAATTGTTATCGAGATCCGGTGCCTCTGGGGGCACTCGAGGTTCCGGCACAGGGTATGCCGGGCTTGGGTCAGGAAAAATTCATGATTGCTGCGGCCAGCATCAAGGTTTCTTGATGTTCTGCAGATGACGACTAAAGGCTGGCGGCTGTCGTTCGTGCTACTGGGAGGGACGCTGCAGCCCGGCAATACCGGGAGTCTCAGCTAACCTTTGAACTGTTCGTCGATGGCGGGCCTCGAAACCTTCGTCCCGCCGTCGAGCCATGCGCCTTGCGTGCACAAGGGCGGGCAGTCGGTCCAACGGGCAGGGAACTCAAGCCAATCACACCGAGGCTCGCCTCGTGGGAGAAGAGATGAATAACGGGATCAAATGGCGAGGTGCGCTGGTCGGCTTCGCGCTGGCATGCAGCTTCACCAGCGTCCAGGCCGCCGAGCCAAAGAAAGTCGATGTATTGCTGGTGGGCGGCGGGATCATGAGCTCGACCCTGGCCATCTGGCTCAACGAGCTGGAGCCGGGCTGGTCGATGGAAATGGTCGAGCGCCTGGACAAGGTCGCCGAGGAAAGCTCCAACGGCTGGAACAACGCCGGTACCGGGCACTCGGCCCTGGCCGAACTGAACTACACCCCGGAGAAGGACGGCAAGATCGACATCACCAAGGCGGTGGAGATCAACGAGTCGTTCCAGATCACCCGCCAGTTCCTCGCCTGGCAGGTGAAGAACGGCGTGCTCAACAACCCGCGCTCGTTCATCAACACCACGCCGCACATGAGCTTCGTCTGGGGCGATGACAACATCAGCTTCCTCAAGCGCCGCTACGAAGCCCTGCAGAAGAGCCCGCTGTTCCGCCCCATGCAGTATTCGGAAGACCCGGCGCAGATCGCCAAATGGGTACCGCTGATGATGGAAGGCCGCGATCCGCAGCAGAAGCTGGCGGTGACCTGGACGCCGATCGGCACCGACGTCAACTTCGGCGAGATCACCCGGCAATACGTGGGCTACCTGCAGAAACAGCAGAACTTCAGCCTCAAGCTCAACAGCGAGGTCGAGGACATCACCCGCAACGCCGACGGCTCCTGGCGGGTCGAGTACAAGAACCTCAAGGACGGCAGCAAGACCAGCACCGACGCCAAGTTCCTGTTCATCGGCGCCGGTGGTGCGGCCTTGCCGCTGCTGCAGAAATCCGGCATTCCCGAGGCCAAGGACTATGCCGGCTTCCCGGTGGGCGGCTCGTTCCTGGTCACCGACAACCAGGACATCGCCCTCAAGCACATGGCCAAGGCCTACGGCATCGCCTCCACCGGTGCGCCGCCCATGTCGGTGCCGCACCTGGACACCCGGGTGCTGGATGGCAAGCGGGTGATCCTGTTCGGGCCGTTCGCCACCTTCTCTACCAAGTTCCTCAAGGAGGGCTCGCTGCTCGACCTGTTCGCCAGCATGTCGCTGCATAACACCTGGCCGATGGTGCGGGTCGGGGTGCGCGAGTTCGACCTGGTCAAGTACCTGATCGGCCAGCTGATGCAGAGCGACGACGACCGCTTCGCCGCCTTGCAGACCTACTTCCCTCATGCGAAGAAGGAAGACTGGCGCCTGTGGCAGGCCGGGCAGCGGGTGCAGATCATCAAGAAGGATGAGCAACTGGGTGGCGTCCTCAAGCTCGGTACCGAGGTGGTGACTTCCAAGGACGGCACTATTGCTGGCCTGCTCGGCGCCTCGCCAGGTGCCTCGACCGCGCCGCCGATCATGCTCGACCTGATGCAGAAGGTCTTCAAGGACCGGCTGGCGTCGTCGGCCTGGCAGGAAAAGCTCAAGCAGATCATTCCCAGCTACGGCACGCACCTGAACGACGATCCGGCGGCGGTGGAGCGGGAATGGGCCTATACCAGCGAAGTGCTGCAACTGGCCCCGGCGCCGGGTATCGACCAGCGCCAGGACCCGGGCAATCCGCAGAACATCGACCCGCTCGGGCAGAAGAGCGGCAATGCCGATCCGGATATCAACCCGGACGGGGAGGAGTAGAGGGACAACCGAAGGCCGCTGATGCGGCCTTCGGGCTTTTTGGGGATCAGATATTGCTTGTCACCGACTGGCATGGGTATCTACATATCTTTTCCGACGATCAGTGCTGACCCCGGGTCGTTTGTCGAGAGACCGCATGATGGCCACAAGGCGCAAGCCGACAGATCTCCAGCGTTCTCCAGATCGAGCGCCGCCCGCGCGGCGCATCGCCGGCAACGCCGGCTCCCACATTTGTTGCAACGCGCCATGGCCTGTGAGATCTCCTTTGCCAGCCTTTGGATGTTCGGCGATGTATCGCGGGGAGGCTGTTGGGTACGACGCGGTATCGCGTCGTACAAACAAGGCGATCACTATGGCCTGTCAGGCATAGGTACGTTGCAACAAATGTGGGAGCCGGCGTTGCCGGCGATGCGCCGCGCGGGCGGCGCTCGATCTCAAGGGCGCTGGAAAAGTCATGACAAGCACCTGTCAGCCCTGATGCAGTCTACTGAAGGGCCTTCTCGCATCAAAAGATGTGTAGATACCCATACACCGATAGGGCTCTGGAATGCGGCTGTGAAAGACTTTCGGGGCCTAAGCTAATGACCGCTTCGGGTGTCCGCCTGTCGCCCGGATTGAACAGCGGGGACCTTTCGCTCATCAGTGTTCAGGTAGACCTTTGGAGTAACGCGCAACCTCCGGCCAACGAGGACACGCATGCAATCAGGGAAGACATCCACCCCCGCAAGCCGCAGCCGCTTGACCCGGCAACTGATCTTCGGTTTTTCCGGAGCCATCCTGCTGATCCTCGCCGTCGGCCTGGCGTCTCTGTACCGCATCGTGGTCTCCCTCGACGAGCGCGAGGCGTTGCGCAGTGCCTTTCTCGCCAGCTCGGTCCAGCAGAGCCTGGAAAAATCGCAGAACAGCTACCTGCTCTCCAACGCCTTCTGGCAGGCGGCCTACGACGAGCTGGGCGTCGGCAACAACCACCAGTGGGCCTACGCCGAGGACAATGTCGGCCCGACGCTGTACAGCAACGATGGCTTCGCCGGGGTCTTCGTCATCGACGAGAACACCACCAGCTACGCCATGCTCGACGGCCAGCTCAGTGATCAGCCGCTGGAGGCCCTCAGCCCGGCCAGGCAACGGATCCTCGGCGAAGCGCGCAAGGCGCTGCGCGATGATAAGGCCGCTTCAGGCTATATCCGTTTTCGCGATGCCCCCGCGTTGTTCAGCGCCGCCGTCATTCGTCCCCCACAGTTGCCCCATCACGTGCCCGGCCCGCAGCGGGTACTGGTGTTCATCCGCCCGCTGACGCCGGCAGTGCTGGAACCCATGGCCGCCAGCGTCGGCCTGGCCTCGTTCGCGGTCACTTCGCGGGGTGACGACCTGCCCGGGCAAGGCCGCATGCGCATGGACGACAGCGGCTATTGGCTGGCCTGGCCGGTGGAGCGTCCCGGCAGCGAGCTGGCGCTGACCGTGATGCCCCCGCTGGCCCTGGCGACCCTGTTGATTCTCCTGGCCATGGTCGCCTTCGCTCGTCAGGCCCTCAACGTCAGCGCGCGCAACGACCGCAATTACCACGAGCTGGTGGAGTCCCGCGAAGCCCTGCAGATCAGCAAGGAGCGCTTCAAGGCCGTGGCTGAAGCTGCCTCGGACTGGATCTGGGAAACCGATTCGCGGCTGAAGCTCACCTACCTGTCCGGGCGTTTTGCCGAGTTGACCGGTTATCCGGTGGAAGACTGGCTGGGCCGGCCCTTCACCCATCTGATGAGCTGTGACACCGGGCATCTGGAGCACTGGCTGGCGCAACTGGCGAACACCAACGGCACCGGTAGCCTGCGCTGCCAGTACCGTGATCATCTCGGCCAGCAGCGCATCTGCCGGCTTTCCGCGCGGCCGGTGTTTCATCACGACCAGCTCCAGGGCTATCGCGGCACCAGTTTCGATATCACCGACGAGGTCGCGGCCCACGCGCGCATCCAGCACCTGTCCCAGCACGACGCCCTGACCGGCCTGCCCAACCGCAACAAGCTGTTCGCCTTTCTCGAACAGACATTGCTGGACGGTGCGACGGAACTGGCGGTGCTGCTCCTCGACCTCGACAATTTCAAGCCGATCAACGACCACCTTGGCCATCCGGCCGGTGACGCGGTACTGATCGAAGTCGGCCGGCGCCTGGGGCGCATCACCCGGGACAGCGACCTGGTGGCCCGGCTCGGGGGTGACGAGTTCGTCCTGGTGGTCGCGCGGCCGGGCGCGCGGGAGGAGGTGGATGCCCTGTGCGAGCGGATCGTCGAGGCCCTGCGCCGCCCCATCGAGCATGATGGTCAGCACCTGCATATCGACGCCAGCCTGGGCGTGGTGCTGTCCCGCGAGCACGGCGGACAGCCCACGGACCTGATCAAGTACGCCGACATCGCCCTGTACAACGCCAAGGCCGCCGGCAAGGGCACCTGGCTGTATTTCTCGGCGCAGATGAATGATGCCTTGCAGGGCAAGCGCACCCTGGAGCGGGAGCTGGCCGTGGGTATCGAACGGGGGCAACTGGTCCTGCATTTCCAGCCGCGCTTCCTGATCGACGGGGTCACCGTGGCCTCGGTGGAAGCGTTGGTGCGCTGGCAGCATCCGCAGCGTGGGCTGCTGGCGCCGGACGAATTCATCCCGCTGGCGGAGGAGTCGGGGCTGATCGTGCAACTGGGCAACTGGGTCCTGCGCGAGGCTTGCAGCACGGCCAAGCGCTGGCCGCAGCCGGTGATGGTCTCGGTGAACATGTCGCCGGTCCAGTTCACCCGCAGCAACGTGGTCCGCGATGTGCGCGAGGCCTTGCTCGACAGCGGCCTGCCGGCCCATCGGCTGGAGCTGGAGATCACCGAGAACGTGATGCTCAACGATATCGAGAATGCCCTGGCGACGATGACGGCGCTCAAGGAACTGGGCGTGCGCCTGAACATGGATGACTTCGGCACGGGTTATTCATCGCTGGGGTATCTGCGCACCTACCCGTTCGACAGCATCAAGATCGACAAGCGCTTCGTCCAGGCCCTGGGCAAGAGCGACAGCGACCGCAGCGTGGTGCAGGCGATCATCAACCTGGGCAACGCCATGGGCATGACGGTCACGGCGGAAGGGGTGGAAACCGAGCGGCAACTGGATCTGCTGAGTGCCGACCAGTGTCATGAGGTGCAGGGGTATCTGCTGAGCCGGCCGGTGGAGAATGGGGTATTGGTGGGGATGATGAAGACCGAATGAGGGCATCCAGACTTGCACAGACCCTGTGGGAGCTGGCTTGCCAGCGATGAGGCCGGCTTGGGCAATGATGTTGCCAGGTAGGGCCAAATCGCTGGCAAGCCAGCTCCCACAGGGGTTTGTGCAAGCCGCAGATGCTCATAGACTGACCGCCCTCGTTTGCACTTCAGCCAGTGGCACCGCCCGCCCCGGCATATCCTCCAGCAACCGCCGCGTATACTCGCTCCCCGGCCGCCCGAACACCTCTTCGGTGGCCCCCTGATCCACCAGCCGACCCTGGCTCATCACCAGCACCTGGTCACTGATCCCGCGCACCGTCGCCAGGTCATGGGAGATGAACAGGTAGGTCAGCCCCAGCTCCCGCTGCAAGCGCTGCAACAAGTCCAGCACCTGGGCCTGCACCGGCGCATCCAGTGCCGACAGCGGTTCATCCAGCACCAGCAACTCCGGCTCCACCGCCAGCGCCCGGGCGATTGCCACCCGCTGTCGTTGCCCGCCAGAGAGCTGGGCAGGGCGCCGGTGCAGCAACTCCGCCGGCAAGCCGACCCGCTCCAGCAACGCCAGCACCCGCGCCCGGTCATCCTGCCGCTGACCTATGCCGAACGCTTGCAACGGCTCGCTGACGATCGCCAGCAGATCCAGCCGGGGATCCAGCGCCGCATAGGGATTCTGGTAAACCAGCTGCACCCGCCGCCGATAGCCGCGCAGATCGCGCCGGCTGGCCCCCAGCACCTCCAGTCCGTCGAAACGCACGCTGCCGGCACTGGCCTGCTCCAGCGCGAGAATGATCCGCGCCGTAGTGGATTTACCCGAGCCCGATTCACCCACTAGGCTGGTGGTCGTGCCTCGTTGCAGGCTGAAACTGACGTCATCCACCGCCGCCGGCCCTTGCCTGTCGAAGCGCCGGTGCAGGCTGGTGACCTGCAACAGCGGCAGCTCCCGGCTCACCGCTGGCGCCACCCGACGCTGCTGCAAACGGGCCAGCGGCGACGCCTGGAGCAACTGGCGGGTGTAGGGATGCTCCGGCGTATGCCACAGCTGCGCCGCGGTGCCGCTTTCCAGTAGGCGACCATGGCGCATCACCAGGATCCGGTCGGCACGGTCCAGCGCCACCGCCAGATCATGGGTGATCAGCAACAGGCTGCTGCCACGCTCGCGCACCAGTTGCTGCAAGCGATCGAGGATCTGCCGCTGCACGCTGACGTCCAGCGCGCTGGTCGGTTCGTCGGCGATCAGCAGCGGCGGGTCGTTGGCCAGGGCGATGGCGATCAACACCCGCTGGCACATGCCGCCAGACAGTTGATGAGGGTAGCGGCTGAGCAGGGTTTGCGCTGCCTTCAGGCCGACTTCCCGCAGCAGTTTCAACGCCCGCGGACGGGCTTCGGCCAAGGGCACACCATGCACGGTCATGGCCTCGACCACTTGCGCGCCGATGGTCTTCACCGGGTCCAGCGATGTTCCCGGGTCCTGCGGCACGAAGCCCACCAGCCGACCCCGGCGCTGGCGCCAGGCGCGTTCGTCGAGGCTGTCCAGGGCCTGGCCCTGCAACCACAGCTGTCCTTGCTGACGTGCCGACTCCGGCAGCAACCCGGCCAGCGCCGCCGCCGTGGTCGACTTGCCGGAACCGGACTCACCGACCAGGCAGACGATCTCGCCCGCCGCGATCTCCAGGTCCAGCTCTGCCACAGCGGGTTGTGTCGCCCCCGGATACTCGACGCCAAACTGACGGATACGAACCAGCGGCGCACTCATGAGCGTTCTCCCTGAAGACGTTGCAGACCGCGGCCAAGCTGCTGGGTCGCCAGCACCACGCCCGCCACCACCAGGCCCGGCAGGGTGGTGTACCACCAGGCGGCGACCATGTAGTTGCGCCCCTCGGCGATCAGCAGGCCCCATTCCGGTTGCGGCGGCGGTGCACCGAAGCCGAGGAAGCTCAGGGCCGATACCGCCAGAACCGCACTGGCGAACTCCAGCGCCGCCAGCGCCAGCAGGGGGCCGACCGCATGGGGCAGGACATGCCGGCAGAGGTTGGTCCAGGGCCCGACGCCCACCACCTGCGCCGCCTCGACGAACACCCGGCTGCGCCAGCGCAGGACTTCGCCGCGGGCCAGCCGGGCGAACACCGCGACGGAGGACAGGCCGACGGCGATGGCAATCTCCAGCGTGCCGAAACCCAGGGCCGTGACGATCGCCATCGCCAACAGCAGCGCCGGAATCGCCATCAAGACTTCCACCAGCACCGCCAGGACCCGATCAGCGACACCGCCAAACCAGCCGGCGATACCGCCGAGCAGGGTGCCGGCCACCAGGGCGATCAGCACCGCGATGGCGGTTGCCTGCAACGACAGCGCAGCCCCATGCACGCAGCGCGCATACAGGTCGCGGCCCAGGTGATCGGTCCCGAACCAGTGCTGTGCCGAGGGCGCGCGCAGGGTCTGGGTCGGGTCGGCGAGCAGCGGGTCGGCGCTGCTTAACAGCGCCGGGAAGAACGCCCAGCCCAGCAGGACAAGGAACAGCAGCAGGCTCAGCGCCACTGGAAAGCCGGGCCAGTAGCGCAGTGAAACCGACGGCGAAAGGGCAGGTTGCAGGATCATGGTCGGCTCCCTTGGCGAATGCGTGGGTCGAGCAGCGGATAGAGCAGGTCGGTGAGCAGGTTGGTCAGCACATAGAGGGTCGCCGCCAGCAGCACCACGCCCTGGACCACGGCGATGTCCTGGCTGGCCACCGCCGCCTGGGCCAGGCGGCCCACGCCATCGCGGGAGAACACCGTCTCGGTGACCACCGCCCCGGCCAGCAGGTTGCCCAGCAGGGTGCCGGTCAGGCTCAGCAGGGGAATCGAAGCGTTGTGCAGAATATGCCGCCACAACAGTTGCCAGCGGCCCACGCCCTTGCTGCGCAAGGCCTGGACGAAGGGCTGCTGGCTGACGCTGGCAATCGAGCGCCCGAGCACCTGGGCGATCATCGCCGCGCAGGGCAGGGCCAGGGTGACGGCCGGCAGCACCAGGCTGGCGATACCGTGCTCGCCCATGGCCGGCAGCCAGTGCAGGTGGAAGGAGAACAGTTGCAGCAACAGCAGGCCGACCCAGAAGGTCGGCAGCGACACCACCAGCGCCGGGGCATTGTGCAGCGCTGCCTGTACTGGGCGACGACGCACTTGATGGGCCGCCAGTGCCACGCCGATCCCCAGCGGCACAGCGATCAGCAGGGCGGAAAAGGCCAGGGCCAGGGTCGCCGGGAGCGCCGCGGCCAGGGCCGCCGCGACCGGCTTGCCGGTCTGCAACGATACGCCGAGGTCCAGCTGCAACAACCGCCACAGCGCACCGCCGTACTGCTGCCAGAGGCTGCCGTCGAGGTGATAGCGGGCGCGTAGCTCGGCTACCTGCGCCGGGTCCACCGCACCCGGCTCGCCGCTCTGGGCCAGGAGGATCGCCACCGGATCGCCCGGCAGCGCGTAGAGAATGGCGAACGACAGGCTGAAGGCCGCCCACAGCACCAGCAGGGCCTGACCCAGGCGCCAGAATGGAGAGCTGTTCATGGTTGCACCAGCCAGGTGTCATAGAACTGCAGGCGGGTCGAGGCCTCGTAATGCAGGCCGCGCACTGCGTCGCGGAAGGCGGTCACCGTTGCCGCCTCCACCAGCGGGATCACATGGCCCTGGTCCAGCAACTCGGCGCTGGCTTGCTGGATCAGCGTGCCACGCTTCTGCGCATCGAGGCTGGCGGCGGAGTCCAGCAGTAACCGGTCCAGCGGCAGCGGCCCGCGGACATTGACGTTGCGCCCGGAAGACAGGAACACCGTGCGCAGCACATCCGGGTCGGCGCGGGTCAGGTTGAAGAACCACAGGCTGTAGTCGAGGGACGTCTGTTGCAGGCTGACCTGGCCGATGGTGGATTTGTTCAGGCGCAGCTCGACGCCGACCTTGCGCAGTTGCTGCTGCACCAGTTCCAGCACCGGGGTGGTGGCCTGCCAGTAGTCAAGAGCGAAGCCCAGGCGCTTGCCGTGGCGCTGGCGCCAGCCATCGGCGCCCTTGTGCCAGCCGGCATCGTCCAGCAGCTTTTCCGCGCCCTGCGGGTCGTAGGCGAGGTGGCTGCTGAGGTCCTGGTAATACGGCGTGCTGGTCGCCAGCACCGAGGAGGCCGGCTTCTGGTAACGGGAAATCACCCCCTGGAACTGGCTGCGGTCGATGGCCTTGTTCAGCGCCTGGCGCACGGCCAGTTCATCCAGCGGCGCCCGCGAGACATTCGGCGTCAGGCTGAAGACGATGCCCGGGTTGGGCCGGTTGATCGATGGCACGCCCTGGGCTTCCAGTACGGCTTCGTCCTGCACCGGCACGCTGGTGTTCACGTCGATCTGCCCGGACAGCAGGCTGCCCAGGCGCACGCCGGATTCGGGGAGGATGTGGAATTCGATTGCATCGAGCCAGGCGCGACCCTGGTGCCCGGCGATGGACGAAGGCCAGTTGTAGTCCGGGCGGGCCTCGATCCTTACCAGCTTGTTGTGCTCGAAGCGTTTTACGGTAAACGGCCCGGAGCCTACCAGCGCGCCCTGGCAGCGCTCCTCGGCGCTGCGCTTGAGGGTGTCGAGGGAAAACAGCCCGAGGCTCATGGTGGAACTGGCCTGGAGGAACTGGGCGTTGGCCTGCCTGAAGGTGATGCGCACGCTCAAGGGGCCGGTGACCTCCACCGATTCCAGCCCGGCGAGATAGGTCCCGGCCAGTTGCGCCCGGGCCCCGAGGGCGACGATCGCCTCGAAGTTGGCCTTCACCGCCGCCGCATCCAGCGGGCTGCCATCGGCGAAGGTCACGCCTTCGCGCAAATGGAAGCTGAACTGCCGCGAATCCTCGCTGACTTCCCAGCGTTCGGCCAGCCAGGGCAGGATCTCGGCGCTTTGCGGGTCCTGGTCGGTGAGCGAGTCCACCAGTTGCCGGCCAACGTTGAGCGCGGTGTTGTTGCCGGCCTGCTGCGGATCGATGCAGTTGGGGTCGCCGTCGAAGGCTACGCGCAACACGCCGCCCGTCTGCGGTTGTGCCGGGGCGCCGGTGGCGGCCTGCTGCTCGGGCTTGCCGTCGCAGCCGGCCAGGGCCACGGCGATGGCCAGGATTGCCAGGGGTCGAAACATGGACGCTCCTTAGAAGAACCGGTTTTTGCGATAGGGCAGGCCGAGGTTTTCCCGCAGCGTGGTGCCGGCGTATTCGCGCTGGAACAGGCCACGGCGTTGCAGCTCGGGGACCACGCCGTCGACGAAGTCATCGATGGCCGAGTGCAGGCCGCTGAACATGATGTTGAAACCGTCGGCGGCACCGGCTTCATGCCAGGCCTGCAAGTCGTCGGCGATGCTTTCGGGGGTGCCGATGAGGATGCGATGACCACCGGAGGTGAGCTGGTTGAACAACTGGCGCACCGTCGGGCGCTCGCGGCGGATCAGGTCGAAGATCAGCTTCTGCCGGCTCTGGTGGGTGTTGGTGGTGAACGTCTCGGGTGGCAGCGGCACCACCTCGTCGAAGGGCAGCTCGGAGAGGTCGTAGCCGAGGCTGACGAACTTCGAGATGGAACTGAGGAAGGCCTTGGGCTCCAGCAATTCCTGCTGCCGGTCGTACTTGGCCTGGGCTTCGGCGAGGGTCTTGCCGACTACGGGAGAGACGCCAGGCAGTATTTTCAACGCGTTCGCGCCACGCCCGAAGCCGGCCGCCGCCGTCTTGGTCTCCGCATAGAACGCCCGGCCCTGCTCGATGGTGTGCTGGGCGGTGAAGATCAGCTCGCCAACCCGCGCCGCGAGACGTTTCCCGGCTACCGAAGCACCGGCCTGGGCCACCACCGGATGACCCTGCGGCGAGCGCGAGACGTTGAGCGGGCCACGCACCTGGAAGTGCTCGCCCTGGTGATCCAGCACATGCAGCTTGTCGATATCCAGCCAGGTGCCGCTGGCCTTGTCCTGGACGAAGGCGTCGTCGGCCCAGCTGTCCCACAGGCCGCTGACCACGTCGTAGAACTCCTCGGCGCGGGCATAGCGGTCGTCATGCTCGACATGCTCCTGGCGGTTGAAGTTCTCGCCGCCGCCGAGGGAGGTGACCAGGTTCCAGCCGGCGCGGCCGCCGCTCAGGTGGTCCAGGGCCGCGTACTTGCGCGCCACGTTGTAGGGCTCGTTGTAGGTGCTGCTGGCGGTGGCGATCAGGCCGATATGGCGGGTGCTGGCGGCCAGCGCCGGGGCCAGGATCAGCGGGTCCCAGCGCACGCTGTTGGGCCCGCGTTGCAGGGCCAGGTCGAGCTTGACGTCGAGGGTGTCGTTGAAGAACAGCGAGTGGAAGCGCCCGGCCTCCAGCTTGCGGGCGATGTACTGGTAGTGCTCGAGGCTGCGGAAGGTGTCCAGCGGTGCCTCCGGCAGGCGCCAGGCGCTGCCGCTGAGGGTCCCGGGAATAAAGGCGCCGAGTACGAACTGGCCTTGGCTCATGAAGGTTCTCCTGGCGCCCGCCGAACAGCGCGGGCGCTTGTTCGGTGGGGTCAGAAGTTGTAGGCGATGCGGGTGTACCAGAAGCCGCCGTACGGGTCGAAGGGCGAGATCGAGCCGAATTTCGGGAAGCCGTTGACGTCGCCGGCCGGGAAGGCGTTGTTATCGGCGCGCACGTCGAACAGGTTGTTGGCGCCCACGGCGACGTCGAAGTTGTCGGTGACCGCATAGGCCACTTCCAGGTCGGTCAGCCATTTGGCGCCGTAGGTCACGTCATAGTTGGGGTTGGCGTCGCGGGCCACGACCTTGTCGTAGCGGGTCACTGCAGCATTCACGGTGAAGCGCTCGATCTGCCAGTTGGCGCTGAGGATCAGCTTGGTCTTGGGGTTGGCCACGGTCAGGTAGCCCTGGGCGACCCGGTCGAACAGTTCCAGGTTGTTGCCGGCGGCCTTGAGCGAGGCCGGGGTTTGCTTGATGTCGTCGATCTCGGTCTTGTTGTAGTTGGCGCCGATACCGTATTTCACCCGGCCGAACTGGCCATAGTCGACCCGGTAGTCGGCCACCAGGTCGACGCCGCGGGTGGTGGTGTCGGCGGCGTTGGTGAAGTACTTGATGCGGTAGCCGGGCTTGTAGCCGTTGTCGGCGAGGATCTGGTCGACGCCATTGCCGTAGAGGAAGCCGGTCAGGGCGATGCGGTCGCGGATCTCGATCTGGTAGGCATCCAGGGTCACGCTGGCCTGGGCCAGTGGCTGCCAGGTCAGGCCGAGGCTGATATTGCGCGACTTCTCCGGGCTCAGGTCCTCGGCGCCGAGGGCCCTGGCCAGGGCCGAATCGACCCGGGCGGTCTTGGCCTCGACGAACTGCGAGACGCCATTGACCGTGGTGTACTGGTTGGCGGTCTGGGCGTAGATCGACTGGGACAGCGACGGCGCGCGGAAACCATTGCTCAGCGTGCCGCGCACGGCGAAGGTCGGGGTGAAGTCATAGCGCGCGGTGAGCTTGCCGCTGCGGGTGTTGCCACTGCTGTCGTCGTATTTTTCGAAGCGTGCGGCGGCGCCCAGGTAGAGCTTCTCGGTAGGGTTGATGCCCAGGTCGACATAGCTGGCGTAGCTGTTGCGGCTGGCCTGGCCTTCGTCTTCCGGGGTCAGGGTGATCGCGCCCTGGGCCCCCACCGAGCCGGGCTGCCCGGCCAGCGGACCGCTGGGGTAGATATAGCCGCCGTTGATCCACGAGAGCGGGTCGTCCGACTCGGTCTTGTAGCGCTCATGACGGTGTTCCAGGCCCCAGGAGACTTGCAGCGGCTTGCTCAGGCCGACCTCGAAGGCGCGGGTCAGGTCGAGGTTGTTGGTCCACTGGTCGAAGGTGTTGCTGTAGGTATCGAAGTGGGTCGGGCTACTTGGGCCCAGGGAGGCGTTGAGGGTTTCGTCGGCCCCGGCCTGGCTCTTGGCGCGGCCGAAGGTGGAGCTGAGGTCCCAGTGCCAGTCGGCGATCTGGCCCTTGCCGCCGGCAGCAGCCTGGTAGTCGGTTTCCTTGAGGGTATAGAAGGGCGCGGTGCCGTCCGGGTAGATCTCCGGAATGATGTTGGTGGAGTTGGGCCGCCGGTAGTTCTGTCCGCCCTTGGCGTCGCGCTGGCTAATGGTGGAGAAGGAATACAGGGTCAGGTCGTCGCTGACCGGCAGCTCGGCGTTGTACGACAGGTTGATCGCCTTGATCTTCGGCAGGCCGTTCTTCTGCACTTCGCGATCGGCGGTGGCGTTGCGCGGGTCGCCGGCGAAATACAGGTTGCCGGTGGCCTCGCGGGAGCGGGTCGCGGTCTGTACCGACTTGGCGTCCAGGGCATAGTTGAAGAAGCCGCCGTTATCACCGAGGACCAGGCCCTGGTTGAGGGTCTGGCGCAGGTTGCCGCCGTCGCCGTCCTCGTAGTACTGGCCATATTGGGTGCTGGCCGAGCCACCGTTGTCGTGCTGCTTGAGGATGATATTGATCACCCCGGCGATGGCATCGGAGCCGTACTGCGCCGAGGCGCCGTCGCGCAGGACCTCGATATGGTCGATGGCGCTGACCGGGATCATGTCCAGGTCCACCGGGTTGGTGCCGTAGGCGGCGGTGGAGTCGAGGTTGATCACCGAGCTGTTGTGGCGGCGCTTGCCGTTGACCAGCACCAGCACGTTGGAGCCGTTCAGGCCGCGCAGGCTGTAGGGGCGGGCGACGCTGTCGTTGGAGGTGCCGGAGGGGCGCTGGGAGAAGGACGGCAGGGTCTTCTGCAGGGCTTCGCGCAGGCTGCTGGAGCCGGTCTGTTCGAGCTGCTTGCTGTCGATCACATCGATCGGTGCCGGGCTGCTGGTGACGGTGCGCACTTCGCTGCCGCGCGAGCCGGTGACGATCACCGTGCCGAGCGCGGTATCGCTGTCGGCGGCCAGCGCCAGGGGGCTGAGCAGGTAGCCGGCGAACAGCGCCGGGGCCATGGACAAAGGGGTGAGTACGGACTTCATGACGGTTCCTAAGGGTTCGATTGGCAGTCAGGCCCTGGATGTGCGATCGAACGGGCTCTCATAGGTTGTTTCAGGTTTTCCAGGCATGGCCGGGCCCGCGGGAGGTCCATTGCTCCCGTGGTGTGGCGTGCCTGTGTCTCGTCCGGCGCGCGCCGGTACGCTTATGCCGCGGCGGATCCCTGGCCGCTGAGCAAGGAAGTGAAGCGCCGGTCCCAGAACTCGCGGACCGTCAGCGGCTGGCGCAGCAGACCGCTGTCGTGGAACAGGTCGGCGATGCGCTGCTGCGCGGCGATGTCCTCATCGCTCACCGGTAGCAGGCGGCACGGGTGCTGGCGCTGGTTGAACTGTTGCAGGTAAAGCTCGCGGGAGATCCCGGTCAGGGCTTCGTTGCGCGCGGCCCAGGCCTCGGGGTGGCGTTCCACCCAGTCCCAGGTGGCGCGCTCGCGCTCCAGGAAGTCGGCGATCTGTGCCTGCTTGCCCGGTTGTGCGAGCACCTTGGCGCTGGTGGCGATCAGGTAGTTGCCGCACTGGTAGCGGCTTGCGTCGGCCAGCCACTCACCGTCCATTTGCGTCAGCGCCTGCAGGGCCCCGATCCCGCCCGCGACGATGGCGTCGAGATGACCGTTCTGGAAGGCGATCAGCGCATCCCGCGCCGGCATTGGCCGGGCCTGGATATCGGCAAGGGTCAGGCCGGTGTCGCGCAGCAGGTTGAGCACCAGGTAGTGGGTGTCGGTGGCGCGCACGAAGCTGATGCGCTTGCCCTTCAGGTCGGCGATCGAGCGGATGCCGCTGCCGCGCTTGACGATCAGGCCACTGCGGTTCTGCTCGCCCTGGTAACTGGCGATCAGCACCAGCGGATTGCCGGCGGCGCTGGCGAACAGGGGCAGCACCGGGCTCATGAAGGCGTAGTCCAGGCTGGCACTGGCGAAGGCTTCGAGGACCATGGCTCCGCCCGGAATATCCACCCATTCCACGGGGTAGGGCGTGGCGGCCTGGCCGGCATCGCCGAGAAAGCTGGCGGCCTGGCCCTTGTAGCGCCACACCCGCAGCGCTTGCGCAGTGCTCGCCAGTGCCGGTGCCATGCCCGCCGCCAGGCCGAGCAGGGCGCTGTGGCTGAGGAAGCGGCGGCGGTGGAGGTCGATGTTCATGGCTCAGTCCAGCAGGTCGGGTTGTTGCTGGACGATGCGGTCCCACAGCGGCAGGAAGTTCAGCCAGCCGAACAGCTCGCGCTGGGCCGGGTTGAAGCTGTCCTCGCCCAGTTCCGGAACCCGTGGCTGGCCGGCGGAGTACGCCAGCAGATGGGCGCGGGCGGTGTCATCGGCGAGGATAAAGCGCCACGCCGCACTCTCCACCGTCTGCCCGGTGGTCCACAGGCCGTGGTTCTGCCAGACCAGCAGGTTGTTGTCGGCGAAGGTCTCGACGAAGGCGTGGGCCACCAGGTCGCGATCGTTGGTGTGCAGGGCGTGACGGTCGAACAGCACCTGCTCACCGACAAAGGCCGAGGACTCGGCGGTGATTGGCTGGAACAGCTGGCCCAGGGACGACCAGACCCGGCCATGAAACCCGTGCAGATGGGCAATGCCGACCACCTCCGGACGGGCTTTCTGCAACTCGTAGTGCAGTTCCAGGGCGCTGGTATTGAGCAGGCCATCGCCTTCCACTACTTCCCCCTGGCCGTTAACCCGCAGCAGATGGCTGGTGCGGATCTGCGAGAACGGCACGCCCAGTGGGTTGATCCAGTAATGCTCGGTCTCGATCGGGTCGCGGGCGGTGAAATGCCCGGCCAGGCCGACCTCGAAGCCCAGTTCGGCGAACAGGCGGTAGGACGCGGCGAGACGTTGCTTGCGGTGCAGGCGTTCGGCGTGGAGATTGGCGTGGGTGGTCGGGGCGCTCAGTTGCAGGCGATGGTTGTGGTTCGGCAGGCGGGTAATGCTGTGGCTCATCGGGGCGTACTCGCAGGTGGATGAATCGGGCGCCTCCACCGTGCGAGGGGTCGGGTCTGGAGGGACTGTAACAAGGGGGGAGGGAGGGGCAGAAATACTGTTTTGATCTATTTTTATTATTATTTTTAGGAATTAAAAATTGATTGAATATTTAAGTATTGCATTTTGCTCGAGGGCCTCATCGCCGGCAACGCCGGCTCCCACAGGTATCGTGTACACCGCTGACCTTGTGGGAGCCGGCGTTGCCGGCGATGCGCCGCGCGGGCGGCGCTCGATCTAAAGGGCGCTAGAGAAGTCGTGCCAAGCACCTGTCAGCCCTGATGCGATCTACTGACGGGCTTTCTCGCCTCAAAAGATGTGTAGATACCCATGCAGCGATAGGGCCCTGATAAACAACATAAACAGAAAAGGTCGGACTCCGATCCGGCCCAACGGACCAGCCATGCACAACAAAAACAAGATCCTGCCTGCTCTTACCCTGCTGCCCCTGTCCCTCCAGGTCCATGCCGCCGGCTTCCTGGACGACAGCCAGGCCACCCTGAAGGCCCAGAATTTCTACCTCAACCGCGACTTCCGCGAAGATGCCGGGATCTCCAAGCGCGAGGAATGGGCCCAGGGTTTCATCCTCGATTTCCGCTCCGGCTACACCCTGGGCACCCTGGGCTTCGGCGGCGATGCCATCGGCATGCTCCGCCTCAAGCTCGACTCCTCGGCCGGTCGCAGCGGTACCGGTCTGCTGCCGGTAGGCGACGACGGCCGGGTGTCCGACGAGTACAGCAAATTCGGCGTCGCCGGCAAGGTTCGCCTGTCGAAGACCGAGCTGAAGATCGGCACCCAGTTGCTCAAGTACCCGACCATCGCTTCCAGCACCGGGCGCATCCTGCCGCAGACCTTCCAGGGCGGCGTGCTGACCTCGAAGGAACTGGACAACCTGACCTTCACCTACGCCCAGATCAACCGCACCACCAAACGCGACTACTCCCACAGCGAGGCCTGGTCAACAAGAACCGGCGCTTCAGCGGCACCCCGGAGGCTGACGACTTCCGCATGGGCGGCGTGGATTACGCGCTCAGTCCGGACCTGGTGCTCAGCTACCAGTATGGCGAGCTGGACCAGGTCTACGGCCAGCATTACCTCGGCCTGCTTGGCAGCCGCAAGGTCGGGCCGGGCAAGCTGGCCCTGGATGCGCGCTATTTCATCAGTGATGACACCGGCCAGGCGCGGGCGGGCAGGGTGGATAACCGCACACTCAATGTGCTGCTCAGGGCGACAAGGACGCGGCTGATGCTGGTCTGGCAGCTCGCCTGCGCCAGGCTCGCAAGCCACGGCAGCAGGACCAGCAGCAGGCTCAGGACAACAAGCCGCATGGGCGGCAGGCAATCCGTGGCAGTAAGTGGAAGATGCGCGAATTCGACACGCGATAGTGGCCTTCGACCATCGCCAGAATCAGGTATAGCGCTGCCACGCCCCGGTGTGAAATTACCTAGTTTCAGTGATAGCCAGTGGCCAATACCTTCACGTCCAATAGCGTTTTGCCAGGCCTGCTGGTCAGCACGCGCCTGCGCCTTGATCGCTAAAGGGAGCCCCCATGAACCGCACTTATGCCCTCGTCTGGAACCCAAACCTCGGCGACTGGAGCGTTGCCGATGAACATGCCCGGCGACGGGGCAAGGGCGCTGGCGCAGTGCTGGCGGCGATCCTGCTGCTGCCGGCACTGGCCAATGCTGCCGATCTACCGACTGGCGGCCAGGTGACGGCGGGGCAGGGGCAGATCGGCTTGCCGGCGAATAACCAGATGGTTATCGACCAGGCCAGCAACAAGCTCGCCATCGACTGGCAGAGCTTCGATATCGCCGCCGGCAACAAGGTGACCTTCAACCAGCCCGGCCGCGATTCGGTTGCGCTGAACCGGGTTCTGGGCGCCGATGGCTCGAAGATCATGGGCCAGCTCGATGCCAATGGCCGGGTGTTCATCGTCAACCCCAACGGCGTACTGTTCGGCAAGGACGCCCAGGTCAATGTCGGCGGCCTGGTGGCCTCGACCCTGGACATCAGCAACCGCGACTTCGAGGCCGGCAACTACGCGTTCAAGGGCAACGGCAAGAACGCTGCGGTGGTCAACAACGGCAAGATCAGCGCCACCGATGGCGGCAGCGTCGCCCTGCTCGGCGGCACGGTCAGCAACAACGGGGTGATCGTCGCCAACCAGGGCAGCGTGGCCCTGGCGGCGGGCAATGCGGTGACCCTGGACTTTGCCGGCGACGGTCTGCTCAACGTGCAGGTGGACGAGGCGGTGGTCGATGCGCTGGTGGAAAACCACCAGCTGATCAAGGCCGATGGCGGCCAGGTATTGCTCACTGCCAATGCCGGTGACGTGCTGATCAACACCGTGGTCAACAACACCGGCACCATCGAAGCGCAGACGGTTGGCGAGAAGAACGGCAAGATCGTCCTGCTTGGCAGCTTCGATGGCGGCAGCGTACAGGTGGCCGGCACCCTCGACGCCAGTGCGGCGAGCGGCGGCAACGGCGGTTTTGTCGAAACCTCGGGTGCTCACGTCAAGGTGGCGGACAGCGCCAAGGTCACCACCCTGGCC
Source organism: Pseudomonas putida (assembly GCF_001941965.1). GTDB lineage: Bacteria > Pseudomonadota > Gammaproteobacteria > Pseudomonadales > Pseudomonadaceae > Aquipseudomonas > Aquipseudomonas putida_L. The sequence goes on from NZ_MKZO01000011.1 coordinate 25,395, forward strand.
CAGAATGGCAAGACCGGTACCTGGCTGATCGACCCTACCGACTTCACCGTCAGCGCGGGCGGTACAGCCAAGACTGACAGTGGCATGGGCGCCGACACGCTCTCCATCAACCTGGCGAGCACCGACGTCACCCTGCAAACCGTCGCCACCAATACCGGCGCCGAACCGGGCGATATCCACGTCAACGCCGCCGTGACTTGGAATGCGGGCACCCCGCTCACTCTCAGCGCCCATAACAACATCAATATCAACGCCGCCATTACTGCCCGGCACGCCAATGGCAAGGTCGCGCTGAAGTACGGCCAGGCCAGCATCAGTGGTGGCACGGCGGACTACAACCTCAAGGCGCCGATCAATCTGCAAAGCGGGCTGAACTTCAGCACGCAGAAAGGCCTGGCCGGCAACACGTTCACCTACAACGTGGTCAACGATGCCCAGGCGCTGCAAGCCATAAACGACAACCGACACGGCAACTACGCCGTGGGTAGCTATATCGACCTGGGCAGCATCAGTAACTGGGTGCCGGTGGGGACCTGGAATGAAGCGTTCGTTGGCCGACTGGTCGGGTTGGGTCATACCCTCTCCAACCTCACTATCGACCGTAGCGGGACCGACAATGTCGGTCTGGTCGGTTACGCCGACAGCGGCAGCGTGATCCGCGATATTGGCCTGGTCGGTGGTAGCGTCACAGGCGGGAACACAGTTGGTGGGCTGATCGGAGTCAACCAGGCAACAGTCAGCAACGTCTTTAGCACTGCCACAGTCAATGGCCAGGCGGGCGTCGGAGGGCTGGTCGGGATCAACGACGGCCCCATCACCAACGCCTATGCCGCTGGCAGCGTCACGGGTCAAAATTCCGTCGGAGGGCTGGTCGGGGTCAACAGGGGCATCATCAACAACGCCTATGCCACTGGCAACGTCACGGGCCAGGTAGAGGTCGGCGGGCTGGTCGGAAGCAACGAAATGACCGTCAGGTTCGCCTATGCCACCGGTCTAGTCCAGTCGGGAGATGTTTTCTTCGGTGGTCTGGTCGGAAGCAACACCGTCTTCGGCTTTGTAGGCGAGTCCAACTGGGACAGCGACAGCACTGGCAGCGCCAAACCCAACTTTTCCGACTTCTTCAATGGCGTAAACGTGAGCGCCGTCACCTCCAGCAACCGCTACAACCACAGCAGCTATGGCAACCTTGGCACCTGGAGCCTCGTCGCCGGCACTGGCAACGTCTACACCACAGGTGCGAATGGCTGGATCATGATCGAGGGCCAGACGCGCCCCTTCCTCGCCAGCGAATACAGCACCAGCGTCGGCAACGACCACCAGTTGCAATTGATGGCCTACAGCCTCGGTGCCAGCTACACCCTGGCACGCGATATCGATGCCAGCGCTACCGCGGGCAGCAATGCCAGCGGCATGTGGAGCACGGCAGGCTTCGTTTCGGTGGGCGACACCGGCAACCGTTTCACCGGGCAATTGGACGGCGGCAGCCATGCCGTGACAGGGCTCACCATCAACCGCACGGGCACCGACTCCGTCGGCCTGTTTGGCTACACCAACGTCGGGAGTGTGATTCGCAATATCGGTCTGGTGGGCGCCACTGTCGTGGGCAATAACGACGTCGGCGGCCTGGTTGGCAGAAGTTACAGCGCCCTCAGTAATGTCTATGTCACGGGCAGCGTGACGGGCAATAGCAACGTCGGCGGTTTGGTGGGTAGCAGTGGCGGGCTGATCAATAGTGCTTATGCCGCTGTCGCGGTGAACGGCAACTCTAGTGTTGGCGGCCTGGCTGGCTACAGCGAGCAAAACGTAATCAACACCTATGCCTCCGGCAACGTGACAGGAGGCGCCTATGTTGGCGGTCTGATCGGCTTCAATGGCGCCCGGATCGATGACTCATTCGCAACCGGTAGCGTGAGTGGCACTGGTGCACTCGGTGGTCTGGCTGGACTGAACAATGGCGGCGGCGTCGTGGCGCGCAGCTTCTACGCCACCACCGACGCCAATGGCGCGGAAATCAACAACGGCGGCGCCAATACGGGATTATTCAGCGGCAACTCGCTCGGCACTGGAAAAAACCGGAATCAGCTGACCCAGGCTTCCACCTTCACTGGCTGGAGCATCGCCACTACCGGCGGTTCGAACGCTGCCTGGCGAATCTATGACGGCTATTCTGGCCCGCTGCTGCGCAGTCTTCTCAAGTCAGTGACTGTCACGGTCGACGATGTTACCGGCAAGACTTATGACGGCACGAGCGGCACGGTCGCAGGGGTAAGCCACAGCCTCTCCGACAGCAGTGCCAACCTGCAGGGCAGCGCCAGCTACTCCAGTGTTTCCACGCGCAATGCAGGCACTTATGGCCTGGGGCTGACCGGTTTGTATTCCGATCAGCAGGGCTATGACATCGAGGTTGTCGAGGGCAGCTATGTCATCGGCAAGGCCAGCATCAGTGCCGTGACCGGTATTACCGCGCAAAACCGCACTTATGACGGCACTACCGATGTCAGCCTCAACACGGGTAGCGCCGGCTTCACCGGTCGTTTCGGCAATGACACGTTGAGCGTGACCTCGGCCAGCGCTGCCTTTGCCGACAAGAGCGCTGGTGACGGCAAGACGGTCGACATCACCGGAATCGTCCTCGGCGGTGCCGATGCCGGTAACTACACCCTGGCTGACAACACCGCCAGCACAACCGCCGATATCGCCAAGGCCAGCATCAGTGGCGTGACCGGAATCACCGCGCAGAACCGCACTTATGACGGCACCACCGATGCCACTGTGAACACCGGCGCCGCCGCGTTCACTGGTCGTTTCGGCAATGACGAACTGAGCGTGGCCTCGGCCAGCGGCGCCTTTACCGACAAGAACGCCGGCGACGGCAAGACCGTCAACATCGACAATATCGTCCTCGGCGGTGCCGATGCCGGTAACTACACCCTGGCTGACAGCACCGCCAGCACGACCGCCGATATCGCCAAGGCCAGCATCAGTGGCGTGACCGGCATCACCGCGCAGAACCGCACCTACGACGGCACCACCGCTGCAGGACTGAACACCGGCGCTGCCGCGTTCACCGGTCGTTTCGGCAATGACGAGTTGAGCGTGAGCTCGGCCAGTGGCACCTTCGCCGACAAGAACGCCGGCAACGGCAAGGCGGTCGATATCACCGGAATCGTCCTGGGCGGCGCCGACGCCGGCAACTACACGCTGGCTGACAACACCGCCACCAGCAGCGCCGATATCGCGAAGGCCAGCATCAGTGGCGTAACTGGCATCACCGCACAGAACCGTACTTATGACGGCACCGCCGATACCACGTTGAACACCGGCGCCGCCGCGTTCACCGGTCGTTTCGGCAACGACGAGCTGAGCGTGGCCTCGGCCAGCGGTGCCTTTACCGACAAGAACGCCGGCGACGGCAAGACCGTCAACATCGACAATGTCGTCCTCGGCGGTGCCGATGCCGGTAACTACACCCTGGCTGACAGCACCGCCAGCACGACCGCCGATATCGCCAAGGCCAGCATCAGTGGCGTGACTGGAATCACCGCGCAGAACCGCACCTACGACGGCACCACCGCTGCAGGACTGAACACCGGAACCGCCGCGTTCACCGGTCGTTTCGGCAACGACGAGCTGAGCGTGACCTCGGCCGGCGGTGCCTTTATCGACAAGAACGCTGGCGACGGCAAGACCGTCAACATCGACAATATCGTCCTCGGTGGTGCCGATGCCGGCAACTACTCCCTGGCTGACAGCACCGCCAGCACGACCGCCGATATCGCCAAGGCCAGCATCAGTGGCGTGACCGGCATCACCGCGCAGAACCGCACCTACGACGGCACCACTGCTGCTGGACTGAACACCGGCGCTGCCGCGTTCACTGGTCGTTTCGGCAACGACGAGCTGAGCGTGGCCTCGGCCAGCGGTGCCTTTACCGACAAGAACGCTGGCGACGGCAAGACCGTCAACATCGACAATATCGTCCTCGGTGGTGCCGATGCCGGTAACTACACCCTGGCCGACAACACCGCCAGCACGACCGCCGATATCGCCAAGGCCAGCATCAGTGGTGTGACCGGCATCACCGCGCAGAACCGCACCTACGACGGCACCACTGCTGCTGGACTGAACACCGGCGCCGCCGCGTTCACTGGTCGTTTCGGCAATGACGAGTTGAGCGTGGCCTCGGCCAGCGGTGCCTTTACCGACAAGAACGCTGGCGACGGCAAGACCGTCAACATCGACAATATCGTCCTCGGTGGTGCCGATGCCGGTAACTACACCCTGGCCGACAACACCGCCACCAGCAGCGCCGATATCGCCAAGGCCAGCATCAGTGGTGTGACCGGCATCACCGCGCAGAACCGCACCTACGACGGCACCACCGCTGCTGGACTGAACACCGGCGCTGCCGCGTTCACTGGTCGTTTCGGCAATGACGAGTTGAGCGTGAGCTCGGCCAGTGGCACTTTCGCCGACAAGAACGCCGGCAACGGCAAGACGGTCGATATCACCGGAATCGTCCTGGGCGGTGCCGATGCCGGTAACTACACCCTGGCCGACAACACCGCCACCAGCAGCGCCGATATCGCCAAGGCCAGCATCAGTGGCGTGACCGGAATCACCGCGCAGAACCGCACTTATGACGGCACCACCGATGCCACTGTGAACACCGGCGCCGCCGCGTTCACCGGTCGTTTCGGCAACGACGAGCTGAGCGTGGCCTCGGCTAGCGGCGCCTTCGCCGACAAGAATGCCGGCGCCGCCAAATCGGTCGCCATTATCGGGATCACCCTCGGCGGTGCCGATGCCGGCAACTACGTCCTGGCCAGCGATACCAGCAGCACCCAGGCCGCTATCGCCAGGGCGGCACTGACCATTGCCGCCGATGACGCTGCCAAGATTGCCGGGCAGAGCATCGTCCTGAACGGCTACAGCAGCCGCGGCCTGGTCGCCGGCGACAGCGTGGCGTCGGTCAGCCTCGCCAGCAGCGGCGAAGCGGCCAGTGCCGCCGCCGGCTCCCACGCCATCGTGGCCAGCGCTGCCACCGGTGCTGACTTAAGCAACTACACCATTCGGTACGAGAACGGCATCTTGTTCGTGCTCCCTGCACTGAGCGAGCCGAGCCTGCCGGTGATGGGTCAGGATTACCTCGGCGTACAGGCCTCCAACGGCCAGATCGTATCGAGCCAGGCCACACAAGAGGCTAGCGAACCTCAGGGCCTGAGCCACGACCTGCTGATCACCAACCCGTCCGACGAGCGCCTCAACCTGCACGTCGTCAACCAAGGCATCCGCCTGCCAGAAGGAATCTGATTCATGCGTTTCGTTCGTTCTTTGATCGGCGGTGGCCTGTCCCTGCTGTCGCTGTCCGTGATGGCGGCCACCTTGCCGGACGCCGGCCAGTCGCAACAGAACATCGACCAGCTCCCGCTGCAACTGCCTGGCAAGCAGCGACTGGAGCTGAACCTGCCCGATACGCCGTCGGCCGCAGTGACGGCCAAGGGTCCCAGCCTGCAGGTCAACGGCTTCACCCTGGAGGGCAACGGCGCCATCGGCAGTAACGAGCTGCTGCCCCTGCTTGGCGACCTGCAAGGCCGCACGGTATCCCTGGGCGAACTGCAGGCTGGCGCCAACCGCATCACCCGGCTGTACCGCGAGCGCGGTTACCCGCTGGCCCGAGCCTACGTTCCGGCGCAGGAGATCGACGGCGGCGTGGTGCGCATTGCCGTGATGGAAGGCCGCTTCGGCGAGGTCGGCGTGAACAACACCTCGCGGGTCTCGGATAAGGCGCTGACGCCGCTCACGGCGCTGAAAAGCGGCGACGCCGTGCGCTCGGCCGAGCTGGAACGCAGCCTGCTGTTGCTGTCCGATACGCCAGGGGTGGAGGTGAAATCCACGCTCAAGCCGGGTGCTTCGGTAGGTGCTACCGATCTGTTGGTGGATGTCACGCCGGGCCCGCTGCTGTCCGGTTCGGTGGATGCCGACAACTACGGCAACCGTTTCACCGGCGAATACCGCCTGGGCGGCACGCTCAACGTCAACAGCCCGCTGGGTTTGGGCGACCGCTTGACCCTGCGGGCCATGGGCTCGGACGAAGACCAGCAGTACGGGCGCATCGCCTACCAGTTGCCGATCGGCCCCTGGGCCACCCAGGTCGGTGTGGCCTATTCGGACATGGACTACCAGCTGGCCAAGGACTTCGACGACCTCAAGGCCCACGGCAATGCCCGGATCGGCAGCCTTTACGCGATCCAGCCGCTGGTGCGCAGCCGTGACTTTTCCCTCTACGCGCAAGTGCAGTTCGACGACAAGCGCCTGAAGGACGATATCGACCTGTTCGGCAGCAAGAGCGACAAGCGCTCCCGCGTGGTCATCGCCACCCTCAACGGCAACAGCCGCGACACCCTGCTCGGCGGTGGCGTAAACAGTTTCGCCCTGGCCTGGAGCCAGGGCAGCCTGAATATCGACGGCCAGTTGAACCAGACCATCGACGACCTGACCGCTGGCACGCAAGGCCGCTTCCACAAGCTCAACCCCAGTCTGGTGCGCCTGCAACGCTTGACCGAGCGCTTCAGCCTGTATGGCCAACTGCAAGGCCAGTGGGCCGATGGCAACCTCGATAGCTCGGAAAAGATCAGCCTCGGCGGCGCCTACGGCGTGCGTGCCTATCCGCAGGGCGAGGCGTCTGGCGACCAGGGCTGGCTGGCCAACCTCGAATTGCGCTACGCCCTGACCGACGCCTGGCAGTTGAGTACCTTCGTCGACCACGGCGAAGTGCGCCTGAACAAGGACACCTGGAGCAATGGCGAAAACCACCGCCGCCTGTCGGCGGCGGGTGTTGGCGCAAGCTGGGCTGCGTATGGCTGGCAAGTCAATGCGGTGGCCGCCTGGAAGCTGGGCAATGATGACCCGCAGAGCGATGTCGACCGCAGCCCGCGGGTGTGGGCGCAAGTAGTGAGGTTCTTCTAGGCTCTGTACGAAAAGCATCCGAGCTCGTCCATGCTGCGTTAAAAACGGGCTCGGAATGCTCATTTACATCAATAAACCCCACTTCCCCGCCTGTTTTTGCCTCGCCGGGCCTTCGCTAAAGGGCTTGTGCTGAAGTGGCACATGGTCGTTGGCTGGCCAGTGCCGAGCTGCGTTACGCCCTGACCGATAGCTGGCGCCTGGTTACCTTCGCCGACCATGGCGAAGCGCCTGAATGCACCGGCCCTGAGCATCGATACCGCGCCCCGTCGGCTGTCTGCCGCCGGCCTGGGAGCGGGCCGGTCGACCCGGGTGTGGAGCTTCAGTGCGCTGGCAGGCTGGAAGCTGGGTGAGCAACTGGGTGCGGCTGCCAGCGAACGCCAGCCACGCCTGTGGTGGCAGTTGGCGCACTTTTTCTAGGCTATGGCTTCTGCCGGTTCCACTTGATACCGGTTGACCGGCACCTCCAGCCCCAGATGGCCCCTCAGGGTCGTGTCGGCATAGTCCTTCCTGAACAGACCCCGCGCCCGCAGGATCGGCAGCACTTCCTCGGTAAACCGGGCAAACGCCGCCGGTGCACCGACATGCACATTGAATCCGTCCACCGCGCCATCCCTGAACCAACGCTCAATCTCGTCAGCCACCGTCCGTGCCGACCCGGCAAACCCGGTAAACGGCCTGGCGAACCTGAGCGCGGTCTCGCGCAAGGTCAGCCCCTGTTCCTGCGCCACCCGCTTGATCTTCTCGGCATGTCCGCGATAGCCATTGCTGCCCAGGTCACCCAGCTCCGGGAACGGCTCATCCAGCGGGTACTGGCTGAAATCGTGGTAGTTGAACGGCCGCCCCAGTTGCACCAGCGCCTTGCCCAGATCCAGCTCGCCATGCCGCGCCTTGAGGATCGCCTGCGCCTCTTCATCGGTGTCGGCAATGATCGGCGTGATCCCCGGGAACACCAGCACCTGCGCCGGATCGCGCCCGGCCTCCGCCGCCCGGCGCTTGATATCGGCGTAGTACTCGCGGGCATCATCGAAATTGTCGACCCCGGCGAAGATCCCTTCGGCGATCCGCGCTGCCAGCCCGCGTCCGGACTCTGAAACGCCGGCCTGGAAAATCACCGGCTGGCCCTGTTCCGAGCGGGAGATGTTCAGCGGGCCGGTGACCGAGAAGAACTCGCCGCGATGATCCAGCCGATGCTGCTTTGCCGGATCGAGGAAACGCTTGCTTGCCCGGTCACGGGGGAAGGCGTCGTCCTCGTAGGAATCCCACAGCCCCTGGACCACCGCCACATGCTCGTGGGCCCGGCGATAGCGCTCGCCATGGTCGATATGCTGCTCGCGACCGAAGTTGCCAGCGGCGCCTTCCAGGCCGGTAGTATCCACGTTCCACCCGGCGCGACCATGGCTGATCTGGTCCAGCGAGGCGAACTGGCGGGCGACGTTGAAGGGTTCGGTGTAGGAGGTGGTCAGGGTCGCCACCAGGCCGATCCTGTCCGTGGCACCGGCCAGCGCGGACAGCAGGGTCAGCGGCTCCAGGCGGTTGAGGAAGTGCGGCGCCGAATCCGGGGTGATGTAGGGGCTGTCGACGATGAAGACGAAGTCGAACTTCGCCGCTTCCGCCGCCTGGGCCTGCTGCTTGTACCAGTCGATATCGATGCTCGCGTTGCCGGGGATGCCCGGGTCCAGCCATTCCTGCTGGTCGGTGCCGACGCCGGTAAGGATGGCGCCAAGGTGCAAGTGCCGTGTGCTCATGCTGCAACTCCTGTCGTGCGGAAAAGGGATGGGCTCAGGCCCAGGCGTGGCGGACTTGCAGGCTGTCGGCATCGAGGGCGGCGTCCACCGCATCGATGATCGGCTGGGCCTCGCTGCGCACCAGCCAGTCCGGGCTGACCTGGGCGAAGTGCACCCGGCGATCGCGACCGATCACCACCACCGTGGGCTGCGGCAGTTCCCAGGTCCCGGTGCCGGTCACTTCACCAATGCCGTTGCCTTTGGCCAATGCGGCCTGGCGCGAGGCTTCGTCGAAGCTGTAGAGCACGCCGAAGCGACGGCCGAGCTGGTTGTCCGTGTCGCTGGCGACCTGCAGGGTCAGTTGGTGCTTGTCGCGGATCTCGATCAGGCGTTCCGGCACCTGCGGGCTGATCGCTACCAGCGGTACGCCGCGGCGCTGCAAGGCCGGTTGCAGGTTCCGCTGGTAATAGGGGATGGCGATATTGCAGGCCGGGCAGCCGGCGAAGCGGAAGAACACCAGCACGGCGGGGCCGTTGTCGAGCAACTGGTCGAGGTCCAGGGTACCGCCTTCGACCTTGAGCAGTTCGAACGGCTCGACGAGGTCCCCGGCCTTGATGAAGCGCTGCGGGTCGGCCTCGTCCACCAGGCGCTGGCGCTGGTCGATATTGACCTTGAGGGCTTCCGGCGCCCAGGTGCGCACGCGCTCGGCGTGCAGTTCGGCAAGCAGTTGATTGAGGGATTCACTCATGACGGGATCCTGTGTCAGGGGAAGGAGAAGAGGTGGTCAGTTCGCGGGCCAGGGCGAAGATGTGTTCCATGCGCCAGTGCTGGTTTTCATAGCGCGGGTCCGTGGCGAACTCGTCCCAGCCGGAGTCGCGGCGGTACTGGCCGGGGAGGTTGCTGGCGAGGATCTGCGCCGGGTCGAGGCTGACCGGCCGCTCGCAGTCGGGGTGCACGTAGAGCGCATCGCTGGCGCAATAGAGCTCGCACATGAAGCAGGTCTGGCAGGCAGCCTGGTCGGCGATGCGCGGCTTGCCGTCGTCGCCGAGGGCGAGGACGTCGGTGGGACAGACGCTGATGCAGTGGGTGCAGCCGCTGCAGCGGTCGTTGAAGATCAGTTCGATCATGCCGGGACCTCCTCGGCTTGCGGGACCGGGTCATGACGGACCCAGGGCGTGTCCAGTCCGCCGCTGCGCAGGTGGGCGTCGAAGCGGCGGTGCTGGCCAGGAGCATCCTCGCGCTGGTGGATGCCGCGGCTTTCCTTGCGCGCCAGGGCGCTCGCGTAGCACCAGCGGGCGCTGGCCAGCAGGGCTTCGGTTTCGCGCCAGCGCAGCAGGATGGTGGGGTCGCCATGGGTTGAGCGGGTGTGCAGGCGGTCGCGGTGGTTGTCCAGTACGTGCAGGGAGCGCTGCAATTGGGCGCCCGTGCGGAACAGGTTCTTGTCGTAAGGGTGCAGCTCGTTCTGCACGGCCTGGATCGTCTCGCGGTAATCGGCATTGGAAGGGGAAAATGGAATTTCTGCGTATCGTGCCACGTTACGTATCACGGTACGATTGCGTCTTGCGTACTGTGCGGCGCCGGTTCCGGCCCATTGTCCGCTGGACAGCGCCCATGACGAGTTCACTGCGCCGCCGCCGGAGATTGCCCCGGTTACCGCCTCTCGGCTGGCGGCGTCGCCGGCGGTGAACAGGCCGGGGACGGTGGTCTGGCAGTGGTCATCGGTCACCCGCAGGCCGCCGACGCCGCGAATGGTGCCTTCGCCGTGCAGGGTCACCGGGAACTTGTCGCGGTAGGGGTCGATGCCGAGGCGGTCGAAGGGCAGCATCAGGTTGGGTTGCACATAGGGCAGGCGTGCACGGACATCGGCCGGGATCCGGTCCAGGCGGCAGAACACCGGACCTTGCAGCAGATGGCGGGCGAGGGCGTTGTTGAAGTCCGGGCCCTGGGGGATCTCCAGTTCGCGCCCGGCGGCATCGAAATAGCGGCCGAAGGTGTAGACCATCGAGCGGGTCATGGTGCTGCCGGCCGGGGCGATGCAGTAATAGGCGGAAAACTCCATCCCCGACAGCTCGGCGCCGGCTTCCACGCCCAGCAGGTAGCCGTCGCCGGTGTTGGTATGGCTGCCCAGCAGGCGCGACATGAACCCGCAGCCGCCGGTGGCCAGCACCGTGGCCGGGGCCTTGACCTGCCATTCGCGCTTGACCTGGCGCTGCCAGCCGCGGGCGCCGGCCAGTTCGCCGGTCTCGTTGCGCAGCAGTTCAAGGGCCGGGCTCTGGTCCAGCAGGGTGACGCGGTGTTCCAGGGCCAGTTGGCGCATGGCGCGCATATATTCTGGGCCGCGCAGGGCGCGGTATTGCTTGCGGCCCTGGTCGTCGGTGGGGAAGTGGTAGAGGCGCTCCAGTTGCGGCAGGGAGTGCCAGGTGCTGTCGAGGATCCGCGCCATCCAGCGTGGGTCGCCGAGTCCGGCGGCGCTGTCGATGCGTTTGGCGATCGCGGATTGACGTTGTTCCGGTGGCACCCACCAATGGCCCGGTCCGGCGGTGGCAGTCACGCCGCTGCTGCCGCACCAGCCTTTCTCGGCCAGTACCACCTTTGCGCCTTCACGGGCAGCGGCGACGGCAGCCCAGGTGCCCGCGAGGCCACCGCCGATCACCAACACATCGGCATCGAGCTGGAGCGGGGCGGGGGCGTTGTGAAACAGGGGGATCATGGGTGCGGTTACTCCGGTTGAGGTCGTTGGGGACGGCCTCCGCCGGGAGTGGGGTCGGGTCTTGGGGTAGAACGATAGGCGCGGGAGCGGGTTGGTGGGAAAGGCTTTTTGGTTCTAAGCTAATTATGCGAGTTATGTATTTATTGGCTTCTCAAAATCAGGAATAGGTATTTATTGAGTGACGCCACGGTCCCTCCTATGGCTGGTGTCTTTTTGCTATCATTTGCCCACAAATCAAATCCAGCGCTCCCTGCGAGCGAGTTGTACTAAGGATCCCGAGTCCCATGGCGTTATTCCTGCAGAAACCGGTGTTCTGGAACACCAACCACTACATCGCCCCGTCCGGTGGTTTCGCCACCAGTGGCTACGCCAGGGAAAACGGCTACGGCCACGAAGAGTGGAACAACTCGCCGCGCCTGCTCCTGCGCCAGGGCAATCAGCGTTACCGGGTCTTCCACACCGACGGCGCCGGCAACGCGCCGCTGGTGGAAAATGCCGGCCAGACCTTCGTCTTCATGACCGCCGCGCACAACGGCATCCTGCAATTGGTGGGCATCGCCGGTAATGCCGTTGGCCTGTTCGACGAGCGCCTGTTGCCGCAGCGCCAGCAGATCGTCGAGAAGCTGGCCCTGCAGGACCTCTGGGAAGAAGCCTGGTCGGTGACCAAGGTGCGGCGCATCCACGAGGATGACCGTCACCACTTCATCAGGAACTGGAAGCAGAACCTGCACCGCATTCCGAGCTGGATCTGCCCTGAAGAGTACTTCTGGTGGTTCGACGAGCCGGTGACCCTGGATCCGCGTGTCCTCAATGGAGCGGACAAACTGGCGTCCGCTGGCACTAGCGAGCTGGATCTGGCCCTGGTCGGGCGGATCATGGATGCCGTTCCGCAGGCGCAAAGGGGCGAGCGTTGGGCGCGCTTGATCGATGCCATCCACTGCGCGCCGACCGAGCCGGTGGTGGCGTCGGACCGGGATGCGTTGCTTGAAGGCAGCGAGCCGGTGACCGAGCAACTGACCAACCTTCAAGCCCGCCGTGGGCGCGGGAAATTTCGCCAGGACCTGCTGGCAAACTGGGGCGGGGCCTGTGCGGTGACCGGGCTGGCGTGCAGCGAGGTGCTGCGGGCTTCACATATCAAGCCGTGGGCGGTGGCGACGGCGGCCGAGCGGCTGGATCCGAACAATGGCCTGTTGTTGTCGGCGAACCTGGATGTGCTGTTCTACCGCGGGTTGATCTCGTTCGATGAGCAGGGGCAGATGCTGGTGTCGCACTGGATGAGCGACGTGCATCGGGTGGCGTTGGGGTTGCCGAGGTCCTTGCGTTGGATGACGGATGCCCTGGCGGTCTACTTGGCCTATCACCGTAGCGAGGTGTTTCAGCACTGACAGAATGGTGAAAGGGGGCAAAAGCCGTTCCGGTATGATGGCTTTTTGCTTTGGTATCGAGAGTGCCGGATGTTCGTTGTCGAGTCGTTAGAGCTGTTGGTGAGTTACGAATTCGTTGCATCGCTGTTTATCATGCCGATCGGCTTGGCCTTTTGCGGTTATGCGTTGTGGCTGGTGTGGGCCAAGCGCAACGGCCGGGACCTGATCAAGTGTCTGGATTGCCCTTGGCACGTTCGGGTGTTGCAGGTGTTCAATATCCGGCTGGTCCGGCTGCTGTTGCTGATGAGCGTGGTGCCCTCGGTGGTGGTGTTCTTCCAGTTGGCATTCCAATTGCTCGCAGTCGGGATGTACGAATACGACACGCTGGACGCGATTCCCGCCAAGGACTTCTTTCCTGTCCTGCTGTTGGTGGCCGCTGCCGTTTTAGGCTCGTTGATGTATCTGGGATTGGGCTTCAAGGGTTTTTGCCTGCCGGTTGGCGACAAACAGTCCCTCAGCTTCGATCGCAAGTCGACGATCTCGATCCACATCGACGACCCCAGACCGGACATTGCCAAGGAGGGCGACAAGCTAATCCCGTTGATCAGCAGACTGAGGGCCATGGGTATTCAGCGGAGCATCACGGTGCATAGCTGGCTGTGTGTCACCCGTCCCCAGTCTGCCGATGCCAGTGTCATCGGGGTCAGGTGCATTTTTCGGCGCATGTCGGATATTACCTTGTGACCGGCTGGGCGCCTGCCGTGGTTAGCCCGCCAGCTCCGCCCGGTCAAGCCAGGCAACGGCAGTTGGGCTAACCGCTTGCTCAATCCCCTGCGCTGGGGGGGGCGCCTGCTGCTGAGCCTGATTTACATACCCCTAGCGAGCCCGCTTGCCTGGTGGCGGATCAGGCGGGTCCCCACCCCGCGAATCATGGCAACCACGCGTGAAATCATGGATGAAATCCAAACAGCCTTGGGAGAGCCGGTCTCGGCGATTGAGCCGACCCCGGTTCCGCTTTCGCTGTTCATCGCCATGAGCCAAGGACTTGCCCATATCCATCCGAAGTTTGCCGGTTGGCACGGAGGATTTACTGTAGGTCAGGCGGTAGGCCGGCCGGGTTTATGGCAAAGGTTGCGGACCCAGCGCCGATAGCGCCGTGCCTGCCACAGGTTGCCAATCTGTTGGACAAGCAACGCCCAAGCTGGCGCGACCTGCGGCCGGGGCTGCCGGCTCCGGCTCAGGCGCCGCAATTGAAACTTCACCGCCGCCATGTTCGCCATCGACGCCAGGACCTTGTTCTTCCAGGTGATCGGACGCAGGGCCGGGGCGCTGTCCTGGCCCTGCTGCCATTGGCGGGGCAGGTCCGGGGCGATGGCCAGGGCCGTGCCGATCCCGGCCATGGCCACGCCGGAGGCGACCACCTGTTCCGCCACCGGGCGGCGACGGATGCCGCCGGTGACCATCAGCGGCATCTTCGCCACGTTTTGCAGCGCCTTGGCGAACTCGATGAAGTAGGCCTCCCGGGCCAGGGTCCGGCCGTCGCGGGCGTCGCCCTGCATGGCTGGCGCCTCGTAGCTGCCGCCGGACAGCTCCACCAGGTCCACGGGCAGGTCATTCAGGCGCAGGACCACCTCACGGGCGTCCTCGGCACTGAAGCCGCCGCGCTGGAAGTCCGCGGAGTTGAGTTTGACTGCCACGGTGAAGTCTCTCGACACCACGGCGCGCACCGCCTTCACCACTTCGATAAGCAGGCGGGCGCGGTTGTCCAGCGAGCCGCCCCATTGGTCGTTGCGCTGGTTGCTCAGGGGCGAAAGAAACTGGCTGAGCAGATAGCCGTGGGCGGCATGGATCTGCACGCCGTTGAAACCGGCCTGCTCGGCAAGGCGCGCGCTGTTGGCGAAGCGCCAGATCACCTCGGCGATCTTCGCTTCGTCCATGGCTTGCGGTTCGGTGAAGTGGCGGGACATGTTGCCCAGGGCCAAGGGCACGGCGGAGGGCGCCCAGGTCGGCTGGCCGAGATTGGCCGGCATCTGCCGCCCGGGATGGTTGAGCTGCAGCCAGAACTGCGCGCCCTGTGCCTGGCCGGTCCGGGCCCAGTGGCGGAAGCGGTCGAGCTGGCGGTCGTCTTCCAGCACTACGCCGCCGGGCCCGGTCATGGCGCGGCCATCGATCATCACATTGCCGCTGATCAGCAGTCCGGCACCGCCTTCGGCCCAGGCCTGGTACAGGCGCAGCAGTTCGGCGGACGGGGCGTGATCGGCGTCGGCCATGTTTTCTTCCATGGCGGCCTTGGCCAGGCGGTTGGGAATCACGGCGCCGTTGGGCAGGGTCAGGGGCGTGAACAGGTTCATGAAGGGACACCTCGGTTGGTCGTGGTATCACCTTAGGTTTAAAGTGAACTTTAAGGTCAAGCACTTTGCTGCGAGGTGGTGGATGAAAATCGGTGAACTGGCGAAGCGCAGCGGGCTGTCGGCGTCGCGCATCCGTTTCTATGAGGCCAGCGGGTTGTTGAATGCCGTGGAGCGGACGGGCAATGGCTATCGCAGCTACGGGGCGGACGCGGTGTGGATACTGGAGCTGATCACTGGCGCGCAGCGTGCCGGGTTTTCCCTGGAGGAGATCCGCAGCCTGCTGCCGATGTCCAGCGGCGGCTGGCAGCATGATGAACTGCTGGCGGGGTTGAGGCGCAAGGTGGCGGAGATCGAGGTGCTGCAGGAGCGCCTGGCGCGGAACAAGGCGCAGTTGCTGGTGGCGATCGACGGGATCGAAAGCCGGCCGGAGGGGCGCGATTGCGTGGAGAACGCACAGCAGGTGCTGGAGCGGTTGCGCCGCTAGTCCTCGGTGCGGGTGTTGCGGGGTCGGTCCCGTTCGAAATGCTTGATCCCGGGAAACGCCGGCAACCAGGATTCCCGGCGGATCACCCAAAGCTCATAGGTCGGCTTGAACTGGTCCGGCGCATCCAGAGCGCCGAGGTTCAGCTCGACTTCATCGCCGCTGCGGGAGAACACCGGGGAGCCGCATTTCGGGCAGAAGTGGCGGTTCTGGTAGCTGCCGGTCTGGCCGGTGACCTTGACGGCGGTGTCGGGGTAGATCGCCGAGGCGTTGAGCAGCGAGCCATGGTGCTTGCGGCAGTCGAGGCAGTGGCAGAGGCCGACGCGGTAGGGCTCGCCGCTGGCCTGGAAGCGGACCTGGCCGCAGAGGCAGCCGCCTGTGATGGGGGGCATGACCAGCACCTTTGTTGTGAGGGTAATGGTGTTGGGACTCTTGCAGGTTTGTGTTGTTCAGTCGGGCCTCATCGCTGGCAAGCCAGCTCCCACAGGATTTTGTGTTGACCACAGGACTCATGATCGACGCGGACACTGTGGGAGCTGGCTTGCCAGCGATGAGGCCCGAAAGAACACGGCAGAGGTCAGCCCGCCAGCGTACCGTTATCGATCACGAACCGATACTTCACATCCCCCTTCAACATCCGCTCGTAGCTCTCGTTGATCTGCTCCGCGCGGATCAGCTCGATATCCGAGACGATCCCGTGCTCGGCGCAGAAATCCAGCATTTCCTGGGTCTCCGGAATCCCGCCGATCATCGAGCCGGCGATAGAGCGGCGCTTGAAGATCAGGTTGAACACGTTCGGCGACGGGTGGTTGCTCGCCGGGGCACCGACCAGGGTCAGGGTGCCGTCGCGCTTGAGCAGGACCAGGAAGGCATCCAGGTCATGGGGCGCGGCCACGGTATTGAGGATCAGGTCGAAGGATTTGGCATGCGCCGCCATCTCCGCCGGATTGCGCGAGACCACCACTTCATCCGCGCCCAGCTCCAATGCCGCCTCGCGCTTGGATTCCGAGGTGGTGAAGGCCACCACATGGGCGCCCATGGCATGGGCCAGCTTGATGCCCATATGCCCGAGGCCACCGATGCCGACCACGCCGACCTTCTTGCCCGGCCCGGCACCCCAGGTGCGCAGCGGCGAGTAGGTGGTGATCCCGGCACACAGCAGCGGGGCGACTGCGGCCAGTTGCGCTTCAGGGTGGCGAATGCGCAGGACATAGCGCTCATGCACGACGATCTGCTCGGAGTACCCACCCAAGGTCCAGCCCGGGGCATCCGGGGTCGGGAAGTTGTAGGTGCCGATCATCCCGTCGCAGTAGTTCTCCAGGCCTTCGTCGCAGTCGGCGCAGTGCTTGCAACTGTCGACGATACAGCCGACGCCCACCAGGTCGCCGACCTTGAAACCGCTGACATGGCCGCCGACGCTGGCGACCCGGCCGACGATCTCGTGGCCCGGCACGCAGGGGTACTGGGTGCCTTCCCATTCCGAGCGCACCTGGTGCAGGTCGGAGTGGCAGATGCCGCAGTAGGCGATTTCGATGCGCACATCGTGGGCGCCGACGTCGCGGCGGGTGATGGTCAGCGGCTCCAGCGGCTGGTGGCCGGCGTGGGCGCCATAGGCGATGACTTGCATGCGCTGCTCCTTGGTAGGGATAGGTGACCGTTGCATCTTCCGCGTCGCACGGGGCCGGCCGGTAACCCGATTCGACCGGGTTCTTGCCTAATCCTTCAGCGCCGCTTCGATCCCGGCGATATCGATCTTGCCCATCTGCATCATGGCTTCGAACGCACGCCTGGCCTTGGCCGGGTCGTGGTGGGTGATGGCCTCGGTGAGCACCCGCGGGGTGATCTGCCAGGAAATGCCCCATTTGTCCTTGCACCAGCCGCAGACATTGGCTTCGCCGCCGTTGTCGACAATGGCGTTCCAGTAGCGGTCGGTCTCGGCCTGGTCGTCGGTGGCGACCTGGAAGGAAAAGGCTTCGCTGTGCTTGAACATCGGGCCGCCGTTGAGGCCCAGGCACGGCAGGCCCAGGACGGTGAACTGCACGGTGATGATGTCGCCCTGCTTGCCGGAGGGGTAGTCGCCGGGGGCGGGGTGGGCGGCGATCACCTGGCTGTCGGGGAAGGTCGCGGCGTAGAAGGTGGCGGCGTCGAGGGCGTCGCCGTTGAACCACAGGCAGAGGGTGTTTTTCGGGGTCATGACGGCAGCTCCGGGGTGGGGTGGCTGGTTGAGTCTAGACCCTGAGGGCCTCATCGCTGGCAAGCCAGCTCCCACAGGTCTCGCGTGCACCGCTGGACCTGTGGGAGCTGGCTTGCCAGCGATAGGGCCCTCAAGAACACTATCAGTGCTCCTGCATATAACTCAGAGTCATCCGGCTCAAAGCCCGGATCCCGACCTCCAGCGCCCCGTCATCTACCTGGAACCCCGGCGAATGGGTCGGCCACACCGGCGTGTCCGCCAGTTCCTTCGGCGTCACCCCCATGCGCATGAAGATCCCGGGAATCTGCCGCGCATACTCGGCGAAGTCATCCGCACCATAGGTCCCGCTGTCCACCTTCACCGGCACCGTCGATACCTGCTCCAGCACAGGCAACAAACGGTCCACCAACGCCGTGTCGTTATACCCGGCGCGATAGTTGCCCGGCAGGTACGCCACTTCGGCACTGGCCCCGGACGCCTCGGCGATCTTCTCTGCCGTGCGGCGCATCCGTTCCAGCACATCCTCGCGCTGCTCGTCGCTGACCGTCCTGATCGAGCCTTCCAGGCGCACTTCGGCGGGGATGATGTTGTGTCGGTCACCCGCCTCGATCCGCCCCACGGAAATCACCGGAGCCGGCAATACGCTGAGGTTCGACTGGCGGCTGGGGATGGTCTGCCAGGCGAGGATCGTCTGCGCCGCCACCGGCACCGGATCGATCCCGGTCCAGGGAAATGCGGCATGGGTCTGCCGGCCCTTGATCCGGGCGACGAAGGTGTCCGCCGCCGCCGTGGTGCGGGTGCGACTCAGGGTGAAGCCACCGGAGGTCCCGGCAGTGACGTGAATCCCGAAGATCACCGCCGGTGCCGGGTTCTGCAGCACGCCTTCCTCGATCATCAGCTTCGCCCCGCCCGACTCGCCCAGGGGCGGGCCTTCCTCGGCCGGCTGGAAGATCAGCTTCAACGTCCCCGGCAACTCGTCGCGCCGCGCCGCCAGCACTTCGGCCACACCCAGGGCCATGGCCATGTGCGCGTCATGCCCGCAGGCATGCATCACCCCGACTTCCTTGCCACGGGTACGGAAATCACCCCCTTCGTCCTTGGTACGGACGCTGGAGGCATAGGGCAGGCCGGTCTGTTCGGTCAGCGGCAGGGCGTCCAGTTCGGCACGGATCGCCACCACCGGCCCCGGCTTGCCGCCGCGCAGGATGCCGACCACGCCGGTATGGGCGACCCCGGTCTGCACCTCCAGCCCCAGCTCGCGCAGGCGCCGGGCAATACGTTCGGCGGTCTGCACTTCGCGATTGCCCAGTTCCGGGTGCTGGTGGATCTGGTGGCGGATCTCGATTACCCCGGGCAAGGCCCTGGCGATCCGTGCATCCAGATCAGCCCAGTCCTCGGCGGCAACGCTCCCGGACACCAACAAGAGTGCAATCCCCGCAAGACGAAACGGCAGCATCCCGGCTCCTCAGTAGGTAAAGGCGATCGGCGGATAGTTGCCGTTCACCAGGTAGTCGCCGATGGCCTTGTACTTGTAGGCCACGGCATCGTGGGTGGTGTGGGTACGGGCGTTGCGCCAGTGGCGGTCGAAGTTGTAGCGCGACTGGGTGGTGGCCGCGCCGCCGACTTCGTAGAGCCGCTCGCAGACATGCAGGGCGGCGCGGGTCGAGGCGATCTTGGCTTCGGCCACGGCGATGGAGGAGCGGGCGAGCAGGGCGTCCAGTTCCTCACCTTCCAGCAAGCCCTGCAACTGGGTACGGGCAGCGAGATCGACGGTGAATGCGGCTTTCTCCACCAGCGCCTCGGCACCATGGATCGCAGCGGCAAGATCCCCTACGGTATGCAGGATGTACGGATCGTTGCGCGCCTGATCGACACCGCTTTCCCGCACCGGCCGCGCCCCGGTTCGCGACCACTCCACGGCATCGTCAAGCGCCGCCAGGCCGATGCCGATATCGATGGCGCAGTGGATCAGCTGGGCGCTGGCACCGATGTAGTTGCGGCGCTGGTACCACTGGGCGAGGGGAATGACCTGCTCGGGCAGCACTGGCACGTCCTTGAGCAGGGTGGTGCCGCTGGCGGTGATGCGCTGGCCCATGCCGTCCCAGTCGTCCAGCAGGGTGATGCCGGGGGTCTCGGCCGGGAGCATGACGTACACCGCGTTGCCGGCCTCGTCCACCGCCTGGATCTTCAGCAGGTCGGCGAACAGGCAGCCGGTGCTGTAGAACTTGCTGCCGTTGAGCACCAGGCGATCACCATCGCGCTCCAGGCGGGTATGGATCTCGCCGCGAAACTTGCCGCTGCGCTCGGCAATCGCGCCCGAGGACAACTGACGCTCGGCGAAGGCGCCCAGGTAGCGGCGCTGTTGGTCGTCATTGGCGATCAGGCGCAGGTGCTCCACCGTGGCGAAGTGCGGAAACAGCGCCTGGGCCACGCTCGGGTCGGCCTTGGCCAGGGTGATGAAGATCCGCGCGACGTCGAGCTGGCTGACATCGCCACCACCCAGGTCGACAGGGACGCGGGCGGCACCGAGGCCCGACTCGCGGATCAGGTCAAGCTGCTCATGGGGCAGGATGCGCCGGGCGTCGCGCTCGGCAGCGCCGGGTTGGAGTTGGGTGGCCAGTTCATTGGCCAGTGCCAGGTAATCGGTCATGGGCATGTCTCGAAAAAGGGATCAGGGTGCATCGCGCAAGGCCTGGCGCGGAACGCCGAGCAAAAGGATCAGGGTGCCGCAGGTGACAAGCCCCGCGACGATGTACAGTGCCAGGCTGATATCGCCCGTGTTGGTCTTGATGCTGCCGATCATGATCGGCGTCAGCAGGCTGCTGACCTGCCCGCAGCAGTTGACCAGCGCCAGGCCGGCGGCCCGGGCGCGGTCGGAGAGGTAATAGGTGGGGATGGTCCAGAACACCGCGGTGGCCACCAGGTAGCCGCTGGTCATCAGGGTCAGCAGGGCGATGGCCGACCAGGGCCCGGCGATCAGGTTCGGCAGCAGGGTCATGGCCAGCGCCGCCGTCAGGCCGCCCAGGGCGAAGTGCCAACGGCGTTCCTGGCGCAGGTCGGAATGCCGGCAGGCCCAGAGCATCACGCCGACCCCGACCACATAGGGCAGGGCCGAGAACAGGCCGAGCTGGCCGAGGTTGCTCACCCCCGAATCGCGGATGATCGACGGCGCCCAGATATTGGTGACGTTGCCGGTGCACATGATGGTCAGGCAGTAGGCCAGGGTGATGAACCAGACTTTGCGGTCCTTCAGTGCTTCGACGAAGCGCTGGTGGCCGCCGGGTTTGCGCTTGGTCTTCTCGTCCGCCAGGGCCTGTTCGATGGCCTGCTTCTCGGCGTCGCTCAGCCATTTCGCCTTGGCCGGCTTGTCGTCCAGCCAGTACCAGGCGAACAGCCCGGCCAGCACCGGCGGGATGCCGGTGACCACGAACAGCCACTGCCAGCCGCTGAACCCGCCGATGCCGCCGAAGTGCCCCATGATCCAGGTCGACAACGGCCCGCCGACGATGCCGCAGACGGCGATGGCCATGATGAAGCGCGAGGTGATGCGCGCCCGGTAGGCCGCCGGGAACCAGTAGGTCAGGTACAGGATCACCCCCGGGAAGAACCCGGCCTCGGCCGCCCCGAGCAGCACCCGCAGCACATAGAACTGTGCCGGGGTCTGGGCGAAGGCGGTGGCGATGGTGACCAGGCCCCAGAGGATCATGATCCGGGTCATGGTCTTCTTCGCCCCGAACTTCTCCAGCAGCAGGTTGCTGGGGATCTCGAACAGCAGATAGCCGATGGAGAACACCCCGACGATGATGCCGAAGGTGGCGTCGCTGATGTTCAGGTCGGCCTTGAACTGCAGGTGGGCGAAGCTGATGTTGACCCGGTCCAGCCAGTTGAGCACGAAGCACAAAAACAGGAACGGCATGATGCGCCAGGCCAGCTTGCGGTACAGGCGCTGGTCGAAGACGACGACGGAGGCGGCGGACAGGCTGCTCATGGTGGGTTACCAGCTCACGTCGACTTTGCCGAAGAAGTACGCGCCTTCCA
This sequence comes from Pseudomonas putida, assembly GCF_001941965.1. Lineage (GTDB taxonomy): Bacteria > Pseudomonadota > Gammaproteobacteria > Pseudomonadales > Pseudomonadaceae > Aquipseudomonas > Aquipseudomonas putida_L. Next base: position 47,226 of record NZ_MKZO01000011.1, read on the forward strand.
GCCCGTACGGCGAGTACCAGCTGTAGGTCGGGTCGTCGGTGGGGAAGAAGTAGTAGCGCTTGGCTTCGGCGTTGAGCTGTTGCGGCCGGCGGTCGAAGATGTTTTCCCCGCCGACGGTGACCTTCACCGCGTCGCTCAGCCAGTAGCCCAGGCTCAGGTCGGTGATGAAGGCCGGGCGGATTTCCTCGTCGCGGCTGGCGGAGATCTGGTTGCGCCCGGTGACCTTGGAGTAGCGGGTGCCCTTGAGGGTGACGTCGAAGTCGCCCAGTTGCCACGCTGCGGTCAGCGAGGTGACGTTCTTCGGATAGGCCGTGGTCAGGTTGCCCTGGCGGTCGCGGCCGACGGCGGTCACGCCGGTGCCGGCGAGGGCATCGGGCTCCTTGATCTTCTCGATGGTCTGCAGGCTCTGGTTGCTCAGCAGGGTCCATTTGGTCTTGCCGTATTCGCCGAGGTCGTAGCGGTAGTCGGCGACCAGGTCGATGCCGCGGGTGCGGGTGTCGGCCAGGTTGCCGAAGTAGGAGACGATCTGGTTCGGGTCCAGGCCGTTGGCGGCGAGGATGTTGGAGACGGCGGTGCCTTGCAGGTTGCTGGTCTGCAGGATGCGGTCCTTGATATCGATCTGGTACAGGTCGACGGTGACGTTGAGGTTCTCGGTCGGCGTGGCGACGAAGCCGAGGCTGTAGTTCATGGATTTTTCCGGCTTCAGGTCCTTGGCACCCAAGGCCCGGCCGGCAGCGTCATCCACGGTGACATAGCGCGTGGTGGCCTGTTCCAGCACCCCGGTCAGCGGGCTGGTGCGCCAGGCAGTCAGCGACGACGAGTAGTACTGCTGTTGCAGCGACGGTGCGCGGAAGCCGTTGCTGATAGTGCCGCGCACGGCAAACTGCGGGGTGAAGGCGTAGCGGGTGGACAACTTGCCACTGGCGGTGTCGCCGAAGTCGCTGTAGTGCTCGAAGCGTCCGGCCAGGCTCACGTCCCATTGCTCGGTAAGGCTCTGGCTCAGGTCGATATAGCCGGCGGTATTGGTCCGCGAATAGTTGTGCGCATCGGCCGGGGTGAAGCCTACCAGGCCCGGGGCACCCGGGTTCGGGCGCTGGCCCGCGAGCGGGTGGCCGGCCGGGAACACATAGCCACCGTCGGCATAGGAGGCGTATTCACCATCCTCGATCTCGAAGCCGTCGCGGCGGAATTCCAGGCCAGTGGAGACGTTCAGTGGCTTGGCGAACAGCCCGGTGTCGAAGGCGCGGGTCAGGTCGAGGTTGTTGGTCCACTGGCTGGCGATCAGGTGCCCGCCGTCCATGTTGCGCGGGCTGTCCGGGCCGAGGGACGGGTTCAGCGACTTCTCGTTGCGGGTGTTGGCGTCGTTGTAGCCGTAGCTGGTGCTCAGGTCCAGCTTCCAGCCCAGCACATCCTCGTGGCGCAGGCCGACCACGGTCTGGAAGTCATCCTCTTCCACCACGAAGCGCGGCGAGAAACCGTCCGGGTACACCGAGACGATGTTCTGCGGCGAGTTGGCGGTGCGGTAGGTGCCCCAGCTGGTGGAGTTGCGGTGGCTGAGGGTGGAGAAGGAATACAGGCTGAGCTGGTCGTTCAGCGGCAGCTCGGCGTTGTAGCCGAAGTTGTAGGTTTGCGAGCGGGGCTGGCCGAGTTGCTGGCGGTAGCGGCTTTCGCCGTTCTCGCGTGGGTCGGCGGCGCCATTGACCGGGAAATAGATGCGCGTGCGGTCCGGCACGGCGCCGGCGACGTTGGAGCTTTCCTGGATGCCGATGTCGGCGCTGAGGCTGAAGAAGCCGTCGTTGGGCAGCTCGAAGCCCTGGTTTATCTGGCCCTGGCCCCGGGCACCGAAGTTGCCCTTGCCGCCGATGCGGTTCTCGTACTGGCCGTACAGGGCGCTGGCGCTGCCACCGGAATCGTTCTGCTTGAGGATGATGTTGATCACCCCGGCGATGGCGTCCGAGCCGTACTGGGCCGCAGCGCCGTCGCGCAGGACTTCCACATGGTCCACGGCGCTGATCGGAATCAGGTCGAGGTCAGCCGGGGACTGGCCACTGGAACTGGCGGCGGTCTGCACGAAGATCAGCGAGGTGTTGTGCCGGCGCTTGCCGTTGACCAGCACCAGCACATGGTTGCCGCCCAGGCCGCGCAGGGTCGCGGACTTCACTGACAGCCCGGTGCCGCCGGTAAAGCCAGCGGCGTTGGTGTAGGAGGGCACGCTGGCGGCGAGCGCGTCGCGCAGGTTCTGCTTGCCGGAGCGGGCCAGGTCGTCGGCGCTGATCACATCGATCGGCGCCAGGCTCTTGGCCACGGTGCGGCCGCTGTCACGGGCGCCGGTGACCACGACGGTCTGCAGGGCGGTGTCGGTGCTGCTGGTATCGGCGGCGCTGGCCAGGGGCGCGACGCACAGGCCGAGGATGCCTGCGGTCAGCAGGTTGAGCCTGGGCTGGAAAAGGGTGGGGCGAGACATGGTGAGGCTCCGGGATCGGGGGCCGCTATCCATTCCTGGTGGTGGGTGTTCCTGACAGTACTGGCGAGGCGTTTAAGTGTTGGGCTTGTAGTTATCGGTACAGCATGACGTCCTGTCGGGCCTGGTCGACCAGCGCCATGTGTTGTTGCAGGCGCCGTTTGCGGTCGGCCAGCAGCAGGGTCTTGCTCCATTCCATGGCCTTGGCCGAATGGCCGGCCAGTTGCGTCGCCAGCTCGATGGCGGCGCTGTGCGAGTCCTCCGCAATACAGTTGATCAGGCCCAGGGCCAGGGCCTCTTCGGCATCGAAGCTGCGGGCACTGAGCATGATGTCCAGGGCCGCCGCTTCGCCGATCAGGCTGGGCAGGGTGATCGCGCTGAAGCCGGAGAGCATGCCGTGGCGCACCTCCGGGAAGCTGAAGCGGGTGTCCGGGCGGGCGATGCGGAAATCGCAATGGATCGCCAGGCTGATGCCCAGGCCCAGGGTATGACCGTGCAAGGCGGCGACCACCGGCTTGTTCAGGTCGAGGCCGACATCCGGCAGGGCGCGGGCGAGCAGGGCGCTGGCCACGGCCTCGCCGGTGGCCTGGATTTCCTTGAGGTCGGAGCCGGCGCAGAACGCCTTGTCGCCAGCGCCGCGCAGGACGATGGCGCGGGCTTCGCGGTCTGCGGCGGCACGTGCCCAGGCCTCGGCCAGCTCGCGCTTGGCCTGGCCGTCCAGGGCATTGAGACGCTCGGGGCGGTTCAGGGTGATCTGCACCACGCCATCGCCAAGGGATTGATAGTCGACTGTCATCACGGGTTTTCGCTGCGGGTGAAAGAAAGACGTTTTGCCTCTTGCGGCATCGCGTCGAAGTGGGGAAAACTTAATGGATGTTCATAATGCAAACAACATGTTTGTTATACGAACATGTTTTGTGTTCCTCACTATTGGTTATAAAAAATGAAAGCGATAGTACTGAAAGCCTTCGGCGGACCGGAGCAACTGCAACTGGAGGAGGTGCCCACGCCGCAGGCCGGGCCGGGTGAAGTGCTGGTGCGGGTGCGTGCCGCCGGGGTCTGTCATCACGATCTGCTGCACCGGGCCGGGCAGTTGCCGGGGGCCCATACCGGCGTCGTGCTGGGGCATGAGGTAGCCGGGGATGTGGTCGAGGTGGGTGCTGGCGTGTTGCAGCTCAAGGTCGGGTCGCGGGTGGTGGTCTATCAGCGGCGCTTCTGCGGGCAGTGCCGGGATTGCCTGCGCGGGCGCCAGGATCTGTGCCGGGCGCTGGGGTTGCCGTCGGTGGATACCGAGGGGGCTTATGCCGAGTACCTGCGGATTCCGGCGATTTCCGCCGTCGAACTGCCCGAGGGGCTGGATTACAGCCTGGCGGCGCTGGCGTCCTGCCCGATCGCTACCAGCGTTCGCGCCCTGTATGGCGAGGCCGGATTGCAGCCGGGGGAAACGGTGCTGATCAATGGCGCCAGTGGCGGGCTGGGGGCGCATCAGATCCAGCTGGCCCGGGCCCTGGGCGCGCGGGTGATCGCGGTGACCGGCAGTGACGCCAAGCGCGGGTTCCTGCATGAGCTCGGGGCCCATGAGGTGGTGGTCGCTGCCGGCAGCTATAGCGCCGAGGTGTGGAAGCTCACGGGCAAGCGTGGCGTCGATGTGGCCATGGAAAACCTCGGGCATACGCTTGAAGACACCTTGCGCAGCATGACCCTGGGCGGTCGCGTGGTGGTGCTGGGCAATGTCGAGCCGGGCAGCGTGCCGGTCAATCCGGGGCTGCTGATCGGGCGCAGGCTGAAGCTGCAAGGCTCGGGCAGTGCGACCCTGGAGCAGTTGCGCACGGCGCTGGCGCTGATCCATGGCGGGCAGGTGCGGCCGTTGATCGATCGGGTGATGGCGTTCCCGCAGGCGGGCGAGGCCCATGCCTTGCTGGAGTCGCGGCAGGTCAGCGGACGTATCGTCCTGAGCGGGTGGTGAGCATGGATATCAGTACCCTGCTGGGCCAGGCGGCGCGCAAATGGCCGCAGGCGTCGGCGCTGCACGAGCCGGCGACCGGGCGGCGCTTGTCCTTTGCGCAACTGGATCAGGCGCTGACGGCCTTCGGCCTGGCGCTGGATGAGCTGGGTGTCGAGCCAGGCGCGCGGGTGGCGCTGTTGGCCGATGCCAGTGTCGATTACCTGATCGCCGATTATGGCTGCATGGCCAACGGGCGGGTACGGGTGCCGCTGGATCCGGCGCTGTCCCAGGGTGAGTTGCTGGCCCAATTGCGCGATGCCGGGGCTGCGTTGCTGCTGTTTTCCTCGGCGTATGCGGAAATGGCCGAGGTGCTGCGGGGGGAGGGTATCGAGTGTCGGCACCTGGCTTCGCTGACGGTTGGCTCCGTACACCCGTTGCCTGTTCGGACCGCGCAGCCGGCGCAGTCTCTGGCTTCGCTCAACTATACCGGCGGCACAACCGGCGTGCCCAAGGCTGTGATGCATCGGCATGCCAGTCTCTGTGCGGTATTGCAGAACGTGGTCATGGGCCGTGGTGCGCTGCCGGGGGATGTCCTGCTGAACGTGCGGCCGCTATGGCCGATCGCGGCGGTGGCAGTGCTGGCGCATCTGCTGGCCGGTGGTGAGGTGGTGCTGGGAGGACGGTTCGACAGCAAGCTGTTCCTGGATTCGTTGCGTGAGTACCGGGTGGCGTTCAGTTCGCTGGTGCCGACCCAGTTGCTGCGGTTGTTGCGCGAGAGCGCAAGTGCACCGGCGGATCTGCCCTGGTTCAAGAGTCTTGATATCGGGGCTGCTGCCTTGACGGGTGAGGTGCTGGAAGGCTCGTTCAGCCTGTTCGGCGGGCGGATTGCGGTGCTCTATGGCATGACCGAGGCGCCGTGGAGTTGCTATCTGTCCGCCGGGCAGATGGCTGCATTACGCGGGACCGGAGAGAGCGCTGAAGGTGTGGTCGGGCGCTCGCTGTTTTCGGCGGCGGTGAAGATCGACCGGGTGGATGAACGGGGAATTGGCGAGATCTTGCTGGCCGGGCCGCAGTTGATGGCCGGTTATTGGCAGCAGCCGGAGCTGACCGGTGAGGTGCTGGTGGACGGTTGGTTGCGCAGTGGCGATCTCGGGCGGATTCGGTCTGACGGGCTGCTGGAAGTGCTCGGGCGCTGCAAGGACATCATCCGCAGCGGCGGCAAGTCGGTGCAGCCGGGGGAAGTGGAGCAGGCGTTGCTCGGACATGCGGCGGTGCGGGAGGTCCATGTGTTCGGCAGGGCGGATCTGGAGTGGGGAGAGCAGGTGTGTGCGGCGCTGGTTCTGGAGCCTGGGTGATGCCGCGCGCGAAAAATCCTAGCTGGGAGGCGAGATAAATGACCTCCCAAGTTTTTGCACCAGCTGCAATGGAATATCAGGAATCGTCGGTCAGCCATGCTGGAGCCACCGGCCTTTCGGTCTGATCTGGGAACTCAGTTGATTGCGGCCAGTCGCGTAGCGCTTGCATGTAGGCCAACAACTCCAGGAACTTGCTTGACGTCAGGGTCGTCGTCATTTGCAGGTCCTGCTCGTCACGATGGCGCTCGCGCAACCATTTGATGTCCTCAATCCTTCTGTCACGCCATGCTCGCTCCAACGCGGCCTGATCGATAACGACCAGAGGAATGTCCTTTATTACCAGGCCGTTGTCGTCGATCTTCCAGACGCCATCCAGCTCTTGAATTGTACGATTCCAGAGTTCGTCAGTAACAGGTACTGCCCCAACCGGGATGGTGTGAATGCCTTCAAGCAGCCGGGCCTCCAAAGCGCCCGACTCGTCAAACACGATGTATTTCTTCATCTCAGCTCCCAATTGCGATCCAACGGCCCGCCACGCTCTGGTCATTACGCGTGTTTTCAAGCGACACGACAAAGCCTGACTCATCAAATCCGTTCGCCAACGCGGCGCTACTGAGGGCGCTCGTCGTCCCTTCATGCACTACAAATACGTTGAAGGCACCTGTTGGAAACTGGATGGGAAAGGTAATCCGTGTAGTCAGCGTGCCTATTGTGTTGATTAGATAGGTAGGGGTAACCCCCCACTGCAGCGTTAACCCTCCAAGCCAACGCGGAAAGACGATGAATCCGTTGCGGCCAAACAAAGCCTGGAAGCCGAACCGTAGTTTCTTCGGCGTGATGGCTACAGAATCGTCTGCGCCAGCATTCGTCTGGTCCTGATTAGCAAGCTTCATCAAACCGGAAACGCTTTCACTGGCCTGCCGTACAAGCTTGTTGATGGCTTGGGAAACGCGAAGTGCAGTCATTGGCTTCACATTATCGGTACCCGTTTCAGCATCAGCTTGGGTTGCCGCCGATATTCCGTGCTCAGATAGCGTGGCAGGTAGATCTCGCAGCAGCGCGAACGGCACGAAGTTAACCCCGTACTCCGGCAGTGTCCTAGGTAGGCCTGAGAGTGTTGAGAACGGTACCGAGGATGCGGCATCGAGTGTGGCTATCATCGGTCCCGTTACACGTACGGCTTCGGGAGTGACTCGCACTCCGTTCCCCGTCGCCCACGCGGTGGGCCCGAGCCCGAGGTAAGCAGACCGCATGGTCTTGTGGTTCCCCCAAAAGCCCAGACTCGCAAACACGGTCCCATCGGGATCGGCTACGTGAACTCCTGCGGCCCAGCTTTCGGAATTACCTGGAGTAACAGCAACACTCCAGCCCGGATCAAGATACAGGTTGCCACGCAACGTCCCCCCGGTAATCGGCAGAGGGTCAACAGCCAGCGCCAGATTGATTTCCGCATCTGCGCTGCCATCAAAGGTGGCACTGCCCGTTGCTGCGCCTTTGATCCTAAGGGTTCTGGCCGTGGTCAGTTGCGTTGCTTTTCCGACACTGATGACGCCGGCTGCGATCTTCTGAAGTTGATCACGCAGCCACCGGGTGCGGTTCGAAAGCTGTTTAGCCTGCAAGTTATCGATACCGTCTGACCCGCCCAACACAGGGTCAGAGGTCTCGATCTGATAAATTTCGGGGGACCACTCATCTTTTTCAGGTAACGCTGCCATTAGCTGCTCCCATGGTTATATTGGCCGTCACGGCGAGCGACCCCGTTGTGACGGATGGCGACTGTCGTGTAATCGAGGGAAACAAGGCGGCAGCGAGCGGGGGCGACTGAAAGGAGTAGTCTGCGTACCAACGCCGCCTGGTCATTCGTGATGGGACGCTCAAGGAATACGCGATAGCGAGCCCACGCTGTCGGGTCACCATGCACATACTCACCGTCGCGATAGATCGCCCCATCGTGAGTCTTATTGCTCAAGCCTTCCTGCAGGCCGACTTCACCGAACCCCAAGAGCCGGATCACTTCTCGAATAGCCCACGGCGTACCTTTGAAACGGTGTAGCGCCGCTGCATTTTTGATGAGGTCGCGCCTGGCACCAGAAGACTCCGCAAGTAACCAGGCAGCCTCATCAAGCATCGAGAACTGGTCAGCGAGAAACGGCAGCAACTTCGGTTTAACCAGGTCAATCAGGTAAACAAGCATGACGCCGAGATCAGCCTCAGACAGGCTCTCGTCGAGAAGCTCATGCAACCATGCGAAACGCTCGTCACCGGTCAGCGCAGGCGGTAGCTGCTGCTTAGCCATACGCGACTCCTTCGGGTATCAGCTCGATGGCGGTGCAATTGGCCCACTCATTACCCTTCAGCTCGCGCATCGCGGCAGGTAACTCCAGATCGGCGCGGTATACGCCAGTCACCTGCAGGGCGGCGGTCAGCTGTTCGCGCACCAGGTCGAGGCCGAGTTTGCCTCGCCGCTCGGCGGCATAGGCCTCGGCAGCCTGCTGGGCAGCGGACAGCGTGTCGGACTGCTCGGCGGTGGCATAGAAGGTCAACCGGGCTTTGATGGTGTAGGTGACTTCAGTGCAAGCAAGGGCATGTACGGTGTCACACAAAGGGCGGACCTTTTCCGCGCTTAACCGGACCTTGACCTCATTTAGGATCGACTCGGACGGCAGACCGGTGCTGGTCAGAATAAAAAGTGCAACATGGCCGTCCAGTTGCCCCTCGTCAGGGCCATGTACCGCAACGTCGATGATCGACTGATGTACCGCCAAGGCGTGATAACGGTAGGCCCCCCGGCTGCCTGCGTTGCTGAAGGCCTCAGGCGCTAGAATGATCCGTTCTCGATAGCGGTCGTCGCCTTCATCCTCGGCACCCTCGGCAGTCTCATTTACATTCGTCGCAACGAGCGTCGGCAACGGGCTGTTGCTGATAACGATGATCTGACCTGGCGCCCAGCCGTTACCCAGAGTGCCCGCCGTAACGCAGGTAGCGCTCACTGTGATCTGGGTCTGTCCTGGGATGATCTGGACGTCATAGTCCGTGACGAATGTCAGCTTTCCGTCTTGGGTGCTGACTCGCGTGCCTGCCGGGATCAGCAGCGCGAGAGAGCGGGCGGACGGCATGCTGAAGCGCAGTAGGCACGTGGCCGGTTTTGCCAGCAGCCTGGGCGTGGCCACCAGTTCGCCGAGGTAGTCCAGAATCGGACCAGTGGAAAACCGTACCAGGAGCTGTTCGCCGGCATTCTGAATTGCCATGTCCAGCCGCGAGCGTGTGTACGCGATCAGATCGATGAACAGGCGCTCGATCTGTGCGGGGTATAGGGTCTTGCCAGACTTCGCTTCATAGCGGGCGATCAGATCGGCCTCTACACCTGCCGGATCGATCTTGACGAATTCGGGCTTAGGTAGCTCGCGCATAGGGCACCTCGGTGATCTGGGTGACACCATCTGCAACGCGCCAGACCGCACGCAGAGTAATACGCTCGGCGTCCAACTGGACGTCTACACGCACTACGGACACGCGGGTTTCCCAGCGGCGGATGGCTTCGATGGTTTCGCGCACCAGATACGGGGTGACCTGATGGCTTGGCCAGTCGATATAAAGGTGCAGGTCGCTGCCGAACTCCGGGCGGTGGGGGTCACTGCCCTTGGGGGTTGCCAAGATAATGCGGATAGCTTGATCAATGTCACGCAGCCCCTGGACCACCTCGCCGGAACTACCTAGGGCGGGTTGCCAATGGCTAGCGGTGATGGGTAGATAGGAGGTCGTGGTCATGACCTCATGCTGCAGTACAGCTCATGAAGTAGCTTTTAATCGAGTTCAAACAGGCTGACGGCTTGTTTCCATTCCGGCGGAACGTCAATATCAGAGATGTCTGCCGCCCAGCGAGGTTACTATGGAATTGCTCAAGCTTTTGAAGGATGAATGGAGCGTGATCTCACAGGCTCCGTACGTGTTTTTCGTCTTCGGTGTAATGTGCTTTGCGTTGGGCTATGCGGCGGCAAAGTGGTTCTATGCCTCGGTCATTGCATCACTCAATGGAAGAATCGAGCTCAAGCAAGACCAAGCTGAAACTTACAAAGAGGAAGCCCTACGAAACGCTGAGAAAGCTCGCGAGTTTGCAACCGCCAAGCCTCCTGAGCTGCGGCAAAAGACCTTGGATTTCGTGAAACGCTTGAAGGACTTCCTAGATCGGCATGAGCGCATGCAGCAGACCGAGATGGCGTATAGGCAACAAGACATGCGCCTGGCTGGTAGTGATAAGGACGAGATGATAAGAAGATTTGACCACCATGCCCAAAAGTCGCAGCAGTCGCACTCAGAGAAAATGGCTGCGTATGACAGAGAGTTCAAAACGGATGCGATTATTCTTCGAGACGAGCTACGGAGCAGGCTGAAAGACTATCAACCCGAGACGAATGGTCTACAGCGCTCCTACGAGAACGCGGTCAATGATTTCGGCTTGAGATATGTCGCCAACGATCTGGAAAAAATGGCAAAGCTGATCCAGTAGCACTCCTAATGCTTGTGATTACTGGAATTACCCGTAGTGTCCATGATTGCGCCGCCTGCATGAATATCTCCTGTAACTCGCAGATTTCCTTTGACAGTGACCAATGGAATTTCGATCGTTGCTACTGGGGCCTTGATTACAACGGACTGAGTGGACTCGACTACAAGACCTCGGACGCATTTGAGTAAGGTGTCCCCTACGCAATCTACGGTCATGACGCTTAGAGCCCGGTTATAGCTGACAACCGTCCCATCGCTGTATCGTACGTAGTCGGTATCTTGATCAACTACGGGCGGCGGCTCGGCGGTCGAGTAGATGCCGCCCAGGCAAACACCACCCACCCCATCAGCGTCGAGCAGCACCGCCACCTGTTCCCCGATCTCTGGCATCAATGGGCGCCCTTTGGTCCCCTGTGAATTCCGCTGCGGCACATTGAGCCAGTAGCTCTCGACCCCGTCCCGGTCATCCAGACGCACACGGATACGACACGTCATGTAGTCCACAGCACTGACCTCGCCGTATTCAAGCTCCACACTCATCAGGCCACTACCTCGCGCTGCGGACCATAACTGGAAAGCGTCAGGTCCGGCTTGATGCTGTCCTTGTTCAAAGAGATCGACGCGGCGCCCACTCGGCACGTCTCCTGATCGACCGTGTAACCGCCACTACGGGTGATCCTATGATGAGCAGCCGTGATCAGGTAGTCGCCGCCGAGCTTGCCGGCAGCGATCAGCGTCACCACGTTGCCGCTCACCAGATCAGGCCGCCCCATGGTCGTCCAGGTACCGGTTGTGCGTTCACGGTTGGACTTGGCCAGGTCTGCTTTGGCCTTCGCCTTGGCCAACTCTTCAGACGCAGCACGGCTGCGTTGCTTCTTGGTGTCCGCACTGGTGGTCGCCTTGCTCGAACTGCTTGGCACGGCCACGGTTTCTCCGTTGACGATGTCATAGGCGATCAGCTTCTTCTGCGCCGGTTCCTTGTGCTTGACCGCAACCTTCTGCGGCACGACGGTGATCTGATCCCGCACCCGGACGCTTGCCAGGTCACCGAGCGCAAAGCTCGCTACTGGTTTGCCCCTGGCCAGGTCGCTGATTGCGTGGAAGACCATTCGCTTGCCGGTGACCTTGAAGGCGTAGTCGTACTCACCCGCGAGGTTACGCAGGAAGGTCAAGTCAGACTCTTGCTGAGTCAGCCGGTCGAGCTTTATTGGTTCGATACGCCCGACCAGCTCAAGCCCCTGCCGCGATGCGATCTGCTTGGCAACAGCATCGAGCGTGGTGTTTTCATAAGCACGGTGTTCAGTGGTGCGCAAGGCGGACTGGATGCCGGCGCCGAGGGCCCGGATGTTCACCGTCGAAGGTGGTGCATTCAGCTCGACCTCATCGATCTCAAAGTTGCCCAGGATCCGCAGCGGCTTTCCTTGCCATCCGATGGACAAGGTCAGCATGTCGCCATGTCCTGGATACCAGGCATCGGTCCACTTGCCCCCGGCGTCCTCCAGCTCGATGTCCAGGCTATCGGCCTGGCCTGTCAGGAAGTCGGAATAGGCCAGCGATATGAGATGAACGCTGATGTCGTGAGTAATGTTGCGGTGCATGTAGCTCAGCACGAAGCGAGCGTCAGGCACCTGATTTGGCGTCAACGCATCCACGGTGGCAGATCCTCGGTAGCGGTTTGTTGTTCAAGCATCGGGATGGCAAGTACCAGTCCGGCGGGCAAGGCGGCATCGAGCGGTACATGCGGGTTCGCCTGGACAATGGGGTGGTAGCGGTGGGCATCGCCGTAATAACGCCAGGCCAGAGCATCCCAGCGCTCGCCCTCGGTAGTGACATGCTCGATAAACATGGTCAGACCTTCCTAGTGATGACTTGAGCGGCCAGACCTGCCAGCCGAGTGCGTGCGCTGTCCATGGTCGTCAGCGCCTGATCGAGCGAGTCCCGCGATGCCGAGAAGCGCTCGACGATGTTCCCGAGATCCACGGGGTTCAAGCTGGCCCGGGCGCCCATCACACTGCCCAATACGTCGTCCCCCAGCTTCACCAGGTCTGCACCGTCAGTGAGAAGTCCCGCAGCACCGGCGAGCCCTTTTAGTGGCTCAATCGCTCGTGCAGTGACCCCGAGCAACTGTGGTACCTGTCCCAGAATCATTGAGGCGTTACCAGCTTTCACCTGGTCGTAGAGGTTCTTGCCTGCCTGCAGCACGTTCGCCGCAGTCTTCGCGTGACCGATCACCGCCTGGATCGTGCTGGGCGATGGCATGAACTTCGACAGCAGACCAGGCGTGCCAGCTGCAGCGGCGGGAGTGCCGCTGACTGCAGGACTGATCAATCCGGGTGTGGGTCGCACTTTGCGGGTAAAGGCACCGGTGTATTCGCGCAAGCTCAATTGCACGGTCGCAGATGCAAGCTGTCCTGTCGGGGACATGCGGTGATGAACCAGGTTCAGTTCAGAGATCACTTGCGGGCCAAGGTAATCACCGTTGCCCAGCACCAGGGCGAGCGGCTCGTGTTTTGCCTTGGCATCGCGCAGCGCTTTCCAGCGGGCTGCGGGGTCGCCAAGCTGCGGGCGAAGCTCGATGCTCAGGCTCGTCTCATCCAGTCCCTCGCCGATCCATTCGAGCAGTGGCTTGCCCTTGATTCGGGCGTGCTCGGCCCATTCCGCGGCGCTGCGCAGCTCCATCCCAACAATGCCACCTGCCACCGTGAACTCAATGTCTCCCAAGATGGCGAACATCAGGCTAACCCTCCGTTATCAGGGCCGTAGCTGCGACGGCGCCGGTCATGCTGGAAGCGCTCCATAAAGCGCACGAACTCGTCGTAGCCACCCTTCAGCGCCTGGTTGATTTCCTGGGCGTTCGCACCAGGAGGCAGCTCGATCTTCGGGGAGTAGTGAACGACCATGGCGCTCTCGCCCTGTGCCGGTGACATCGCACCAGGAGCACCAATGCGGCTAGCCATTGACACCTGATCAGGAGAAGGCGGTGTCCTTGTCAGGGACGGAGCATCAGGTTGTCCGATCCGTGGCGCGGCCAGATCAACTGCCGTCATGCCCGAAAGGCCTAGAGCCGCCTGGTGGACAAGCCCGGCCTGGCCAGTGATACCGATTGCCGCGCCTTCGCTGATGTTCGCTCCGTAACCAATGAACACACGACTCGGCGACTGAATGCCAAGCGTCTCGGTGAACCAGCCTTTGATCGAAGTGCCAACACCGACAATCGAATCCTTCGCCGCGCTCAGCGCGTTGCCGATGCCGTTCACCAGGCCCGTGATAATCATGCCGCCGAATTCGCTGAACTTCGCCGGCAGCTCAATTCCGAAGTAACCCATGACCCCGCTGAATGCCCGGTAGAACAGCCCCATGGGGGAGAAGTTGACGATCAAGCCGGCGATGCCTGCCAGGCCGCCGTTGAACCCGGCTTTGATCTCCGTCCACAGCCCGCTGAAGAACCCCTTGATCGGCTCCCAGTAGCGGTAGATCAGATACGCGCCAACCGCGATCCCGGTGATCGCCAGGCCAATTGGGTTCATCAACAGGGCTCGTCCAAGCCAGAGCACCGCCTGTCCGGCCAGCTTGAGGCCGAAAAGCAAGGTGCCCCCCAGGACCTTGCCCAAGGCGAGGACGCCCCGGGTGGCCATCATCAACGGCGCGCCGAAAGCCGTAGCTATACCGCGCAGGAACAGCCCACTGAAGCGCAACACCGTGCCGATGCCTGAGCCCACGCGCCTGAGTCCGCTGATCACTGGGGCGAACTTGCCCATTTGCCACATGGCCCGCAGGAGCGTCCATTTTGCGGATAGGCCGGTGATGGTGGTGCGCATGGCAACGAAAGGCGACAGCACCAGGTTCGCGCCGTAGGCCAAGCCGATGAATGCCAGCTTGCCGGCCAGCAAACCGGCGACCAGGCCGACAACCCCCTTGATGATCCCTGGATTCTCGCTTGCCCAGGCGGAGAATGATTGCATCACCGGGACCACCGCCTGGGTGACATCTACCAAGGCAGGAATTAATGCACTACCAATGGAAATACCTATGTCTGCCAAATTGACCCCAAGCTGCTTAAGTTGCTCTTTGGGGCTCTCCATTCGCTTTTTCCAATCCGCATCACCAACGCCCTTGTCGGCGTCATCAATGCTGCTCTGCTGAATTCCAGCTAGATCCTTTCGGTTTGCCAGCGCCGGTCGTACAAAGGACAGCACCTGCATATCAGCAAACAACTCGCCCAGCTTGTATGCCTCATTCAGGCGCTTAAGAGCCGTTTCCCGCTCGGCGTCGTCTTTAATCTCCATCGCCTTCTGAAACTCGCCAGCTGCCTTTGGTCCCTTACTCCCGACGTACTGAGTAATGATTTCCAGCATCGCCTGGACGGGCGTAAGACCTTTGCCGACTAGGCTTCCCATGGACTTCTGAAGGTCTATACCCGCGCCTTCAAACGACTTGAGCGTGTCCTTGGCCGTTAGCTTCGATAGGAAGTTCTTGAAGTTGTTCGCCGCTTCGTCGTTGGTACCCGCACCGCGTCGGGCGATTTGCAGAGAGGCCCCGATTTCGGCGACCGCTCTTTCGCCTGTAATGCCTAGTGCCGCGAACTGCGGGGTCAACTGCGGTAACCATCTGGCCATATCCGCCAGTTCGAATTGCCCGCTTTTGCCCGCCGAGGCCAACATGTTCATAGACCGCTCAAATCCGGCAGCACTGATACCAAGGTTGTCATTCAGGGCAATCGCCACCGAACCAAGGTCATCCATACTGGCTCGCGTTGCAGTCGCGAACTTGGCCATCAGGGGTGAATAGGCCGCTAGCTCTTTCGCGTCCGATATACCGCCTGCGATAAGCACGGCTGCACCTTTTGCGACTTCAGTTTGAGTCTGGTTCCACCTCAAGGCGGCGCCGCGCATGACATTGCTCAGACGCTCCTCTTCCGCTCCGTCAAAGCCACCCGTAATTGCGATGTCGTTGGTCTGGTCCTTGAAGTCCATGGCTGTACGCATCGACTGGATTATTGGGGCTCCTAAGACAGCAGCGGTTCCGACCGTCTCCATTGCCTGCCCACGAAGGTCCGCACGGGCGTTCTTCAGGGTTTCGCCGCGCGCGATGCTGGTGTTGAGCCGCTCCTGCTTAAGCTTGAGCTGGTCGATGCTTCTCCCGATCTGATCGTACTGGCGACGCATTCGACCCAAGCCGGTACCACCACTTGCCAAAGCGGCAGACAACTCTGCACCCAGGGTCTTGTGTTTGGCAGTCAGGCCATCGGTGGCCCGGCCAAGCTGCTGTACCGTGGACTTGGCTGTACCGAACGCTGCATGCAGGCTGCCCGAGACGGCTGCGCCGATCTTCAATCCAACCAGGACTTCATTGGCCATAGTTTGCTACGCTGCTGGAATGTTCGAAAAAGTTGCCGTGATCACTGCCAAGACCCTCTATGCACTCGCCATCGGCGCCGGTGTGATCTGGCTTGCCTGGCTGTGCATTGCGCATCTGCCGTTTTGGCTGGCGGTGCTGATGTTCTGCCTTGGCCTGCCGGTGCTGGCCCTGGCGGCCACCCCCATTGCGGCAGGTGGCGCCCTGATTGGCGGGCTGGTCGCTGGGGCGATCGCGCTCATTGCCTCAGTTGCTCGGCGGCCTCAACGCGGCGGTTGATCTCCCGCTCGCACACCTCGCACCAGCGCCAATAGTCATCCATTGTCAGCTTGCGGATTTCCGATGGCTGCATCCTGAGCACCAGGAGCAGCGCCTCGTCCCAAGACAACAGCGATGTCTCCGCCGCCAGCCATTTCCCGAAACACGTCAGTGACGACCCGCGAATCGGCGATGTCCAGTTCGCCCAAGTCCTCCACGGTAAGGCCGGTCATCTTGGCGAACAGGAAGTCTTCCTGGGCGGCTTCGTCTTTTGGCGAGAAGTTGTGCGCTGCAGCCAGGTCCTTGCGCTTCAGGCGCTTGATCGGCAGCGACTCGACACGGGTGCCGGCGGCAGTGTTGAAGGGGAACTTGAGGGGGATGCTGAATTGGTCGGCCACGAGATGCTCCAAGGTTGATCGATCTGATCAGTTGCTCTGAAAGAGCCTTGAGCATCGCATCTAGACGTGATGCTGACTTTTGATCTGGTTTAAAGACAAAGCCCCGCTAGTGGGGGCCTTGTTGGTTTAGCAGGTACGGCAGCAATTACAGCGGGGCTTCATCTGATAACGCCCCGTCGCCAGTGACAGGCTTAACGCTTCCACCAAAACCTCTCTGGGGGTTTCCTCCAAGGTCTTCTGCCAGTAATGTCGCGCTCTCACCAGGTCGCAATCCCGGCGAACCTGCATATCAATGAACCGCATGATGCATTCACTGCTCTGTGTGTTTGCGTTTTCTTGCTCAGGAGTCAAGGACATGACCGCCTCCAATATTCAACAGTTTGATGAGATCACGGGCCAGGTACTTGGCTTGCTATACGAAAAGTTTCCAGTCCCTCACAGCCTAATGATCCGAGAGATAGCTCCTAACGGCCTCGCGATGGATGACTTCTTGTGCGCTGAAGTACCCAATGAAGTTGGCAAGTTCTTTCTTGCCAGCGTTGAGTGGCTGGCCGGCGCGGGTTACCTCAACGTGGGAGACGTTGCCTACAACGCCGGGTTCCTAGATGTTGTGCTCACCGCTAAAGGCCTTGAGGTACTCAAAGCAACACCAGCCAGCCTGCAGACAGGCCCATCCTTCGGCGAAAAACTGGCGGACGCCTCTAAGGGCGGGGCCAAGGAAATTCTTCGCGGTGTGGTCAGCGAAGTTTTATCCCTTGGCGCTCGACTCGGATCGGCCCAACTCGGTCTGCCGAGCTAATCAAGCCTGCCCAATGTTCTTCCGATACTTGGCCAACTGATCCTCACCATTGACCTTGAAGATGTTGGCCAGGTAGTCGAGCAACACCACCTCGCTCCCGTTGAGCACCTGCCGAACGTAGATCGACGAGAACGGCGACTCGAACTTGGTCGGATCACGCGGCTTGTACGTCCCCAGCTGATACTCCTTGAACATCACGGTCATCAGCGTGACAAGCGGCTGCTCGTCCACCAGACCGGCGCTGTTGAAGACCTGAACGTTCGACCGAAGCTGCAACTGCACCGTCTTGAACGGCGTGGCGAACCGCTTGGCCGCGTCGTGGTAGAGACTGTTCCAGACAATCTTGCCCTCCAGCTTGTCGATGCCATCCGGTAGCTCGATTAGGCCGACCATACCCAGCCCCTGGAAGTCGCTCATGACGGATTTCACCGTGCCGAGGTCAACTTCCTCCACCCTTCCGAAGAAGCTATTGCCGTCCAGGTAGAGGGAAGCGTTGGTGATGCGGTGTGCGCTGAACCCTGCCATTACTCAGCTCCCAGGTTGACCAGGTACTCCCCGGTGATTTCGGTTTCGAAGGTGCCCCGTTCGAACGGCAGCGGCACGGTGAGTTTGTAGTTGAACAGCATATGGCCCAGTTCCAGTTCGGTCTGCGGGTTACGGGCCGGGTCATACCAGCACTCGCCACCGATCAGCGCCTGGTCACCGATCAGCTTGCGCATGAACTGGTTGACGCTCTCGGTGATGCTCTCGATCAGCGAGTCAGTGATCGGCTGGTCAACGAACTGGAGCGAGCTGTAGCGGATCGACTCGTCGATGATGTCTTTCGTGCGCCGGACGTTTTCGAAGTTACGCATGTGGGTCACGGTCGGCCAGGCAGCCGTGCGGTTGCCCCATAGGCGCAGGCCCGTACCGAACGAGTTGAACACGGTGGTGATGCCGTTCTCGTTGAGCAGGTTAACTTCGCTGCCGGCATCGTCGATGCGTGCCGTCAGCGGACGCTCCAGGCCGATTACCCCGAGCAGCTCCTTGTTGGAGCTGCTCCACCAGTAGCCGTTGTCGTTGTCCACCTTCGCCCGCAAGCCAGCGGCCCGAATCGACAGAGGCTGCAGCCGTTCACCGTTCGCCGCGTCGTAGACCTTCACATGCGGGTAGCACAGACGAACCCGGTCACTGCTGGTGTTGAAGTTGATCGCGCCGGCCGGCCCGCGCCCGGCGATCACTTGTTGAACGGTGGTCCCGATGGGCGCATCGATGTAGGCAACGCCACCGATCTTGGTCGCCGAGGCGATCAGCTCGACGCTGACGGAGTTGAGCGTACTGAAACCCGGTGCGATGAAGATCTTCGGGAAAAAACCGAACTCGCTATAGCTGTCTTGGAACGCCAGCAACCCGGTGCGCTGACCTGCGACTGAAACCGCACCGATGATGTCCGCTGGCGTGACCTTGGTGGGGTCGGCGTGGGTGTAATCGATCTTCACCTGACCATTGACCGGGATCGAGCCGGAACTGAGCCGCGTGACCAGGCCGCTCAGCATGTCAGCGCTGTAGTCGATGTCCAGGTCATAGGTGGTAGAGCCGTCCTCGCTCTTCACGGCCAAGACTTGCAAGGCACCGTGGTCGAGTTGCAGCCGGTCGTTGTCGGCGAACTCGCCCGTTGCGCCAGCCACGTTGCTCCGGTGTACGGCGGGATCGAGCACGTTGTAAACCAGGACCGTGCCTGCGCCGAAGTCGTAGATGCCATCCAGCGCTTCGGGAATGCTGAAGCCTGGCAGGTGGCCGCCGAATTGGGCGCCGTCGATGTCGTTGAGCGACAGCGTCAGCTTCTTCACCGGTCCGGTCGGCGCGGTGCCGATCAGCGCGATTACCGCCGATTTGACCACACGGATCGCGCGCGGGCCGCGTTCGACTTCGGTCGTTTCGATGCCGTGTAGGTAGTTAGCTGCCATTGGCTTGACCTCCTTCATCCTTCGCGGCTGCCCTTGGCGTCGCGGGCTTTCTGGTGGCTGGTTCTGGTTCCAGGTGTTTCAACTCCAGCAGGACTTTCGTGTAGTCATGGTCGGCAGGCAGCTCGACCGGCTGACCTGGTAGCAGCTGGACGTCGAGCAGCCCACTGCCAACGCGCAGGCAGGCTGCGCTCTGTGGACCGCTGTAGCGGTAGCGAGTGAGATTCATTGGAAACCCTCATGTTCGAAGTCGGCGCGGGTAAGGAGCGGATCGCTGCGTGGGGCTACGACCTGGATCTGCGTTGCGCCAGTGGTAATGTCCAGGGCGTACTGCCAGACGCCCTGGGCGTGTCCCAGGAACTGCTCCATCAGTGGCTGGCATGCACGGTCGCAGTGTGGTGGGTACCAGCCGGTCAGCACCTCGCGGATGCGGTCCAGGTAACTGGTGACGCCGTCCTTGCCATTGAGCTGGCGGAACACCAGGGTCAGACGGAAGATCAATTGGCGCTCCTGGAAGGCCGCATCGGTTGCCTCGGTGTTGTTGAACTTGCTACGCCCGTATGCCACCAGGATGGCGCCACAGGAGTGGTTCAGGCGGTACTGTCCTGGTGCTTCCGGGAACAACTCCACCGATAGCTCCCGAGTGAAGTGCTCCTGCAGGCGAGCCAGTAGAGCGTCCTGCAGTACCGTGGTTTGAGTCTTCGGCGCCATCAGTAGCCCCTCCAGACATCATCGCCAAACTGCTGACGACGAGAGCGGACACGGATTTCGCCAGGCTCGGGGGCTGCTTGACCGGTGGGCATGCCCAGGGTGACGACACCATCACGGATGCTTTCCAGCAGCTTGATGGTGTCCTTGCGACTGTCCTTGACCGCATCCGGCATCGCGCCTTCTGGCCGGCGCTGGTAGAGCCAGTGCCGGGCCAGCAGTACGACTGCATCCCGCAACACAGTCGGTACTGGATCAATCGGCAACTCGTAGCGTCCGCGCAGATAGCCGTCTACAAGCTCCTCGGCCTGGCGGACACCATCCTCGATCACGCGCTCGTCCGGCAGATCAGCAGCAGGATCATCGTTGGAGAGCTGAACAAGCGTCAGCTCAGGGATCGCCCGACCTACGTCGTCGCGGTTGCAGTAGCGCATGGTCAGATCCCGCGCACGATACGGATGATGTCGCCCGCTGCCGTCGCAGCGTCCAGCGCAGTCCCATTGCTGACACCTTCCGCGCGAACAACGGCACGGCCATTGGCGTCCGATTCGACTTCGGCGCCTGCAGCGATAGCCCCGCCCGCAGAAACCAGGCAAATACCGAGGACATCGACGGGAGCGGTGTTATCCGCTTCGGTATCCGCCGCAACCGGGCCCAAGGACTTGGCGCCTGCAGCGCACAGGCCGCCGTCCAGGCCGGCGAAGCGGTGACGTGGTAGATCGACCAGGGCCAGCAACGAGGTAGTGAGTACAGTCTGTTTGGTCTTCATTCGGAGTCGTCCTCGGGTTCGATACAGCAGCTTCTCAGCAGGGGCCGTGCGACGGTATCGGTCAGCAGAAGCTCGTCACCTTCGGTGTACAGCTGGCCGTTGTGCAGCACATCACTGCGGGAAGTAACGCGGTAGCGGCGTGTTTCGGGTTCTGGCTCTGGCGCTCGGCTGGCATCGACAATGACCGAGGCTTGCGGGTCGGTGATCGGCGTATCGGGGCCCTTGCCTGCTTGAGCTGCCTGATCCTTGGCAACCTCGGGCTTCTGCTCTTTGTCTTGTGGCGTAGATTTCTCAGCCATGGTCCACCTCAGCCGTTGATGTCGGAAATCAGGTAGCCGGCATCGGCGCCGACGACGACGGGCTTGTAGATGTCGGTGTTGCGCACGAAGTGGAGCTTGCCGCCCGCGCCGTCGTAGGTGTCGATTTCGGGCATGCCTTTGCGGCGCAGGGTGTAGCCAAAGCTGGGGTCTTCGTAGTTGGTCTGGGAGCCAGCCTGTGGCTTGGCGACATAGGCCAGCTGCAGGGTGTCGGTCCAGATGTCGCCTACCGAGTTGGTATTGGCGAGCGCTTCACCGATGTAGATCTCATTGATACCGAACAGCACCTTGAGGTGCTCGAGGGTGATGAGTTTGCGCTCATTGCTGCCCAGGGCTTCCTGCAACTTCGGATGGAACTTGAGCGATGCGTAGGCCGAAGCACCCATCGTGATGGTATTGGGCCGGACACCGATGCGGCTGCGGATCACTTCCTTGCCACGCTCAACATCCTGAATGGGATCACCGCCGCCATTGCTCCATTGGCTGTTGCCAGCCAGGGTGACCTTCGCGCCCGCCAAGTAGGTGCCGGGGTTCTGTGCAAGCTTCGCGCAGGCGACCTCGCGGCGCAGGTCAATGACATCGACGACACGACGCGAAGCGCGTGCCTGGGCATCGAACATGGCCTCGTTCTGTTCCCGGTAATCGACCGGGTAAGCGATGTCATGCTCACGCAGCACTACGTCCAGTCCATCAACATCGTCAGGGTTCATGATGTTGGACTGCGCCCGGATCGCACGTTCCGTGTCGTAAAGCTCGAACGCTTCTTTGCCGAACAGCGGGATAGTGCCGGCCTCCTTGTCCATCAGCGCAATCGGGAACAGCGCTTCGCCGATGAATTGGGCGTTGCGGTACCCCCGTGCAAGGTTGGTCAGTACCGGATCTACAACCCGGACTTGCTTCAAACGATCTGCCATGGTGGCTCCTGGATCAGATGAGCTGGCGGACAGCCTGCTCGTAGGAAATGTTTTTCTCGGCGGCCAGGGCGGTTGCACGCTGGTGCAAGTCCAGGCGGTCGGGGTCGGTGTTCTTCTCGGCGAACTCCAGGTCGGCCTTCACCGAGCCACCGCCGTGGCGCTCCTTGCTGGCCTTCTCGGCGAAGTCGATCTGCTTGGGCAGGTCGCTGAAGATTGCCTTGAGGCCAGTGGTAACCGGCTGACGTTCTTCGCCTTCGCCAAACTCCAAGGGCTTGTCGTTGGACTCGGCGAAGTCCAGGGCTGCGATCAACGCGGGGGCATGCTTGGGCAGCAGGCGACCTTCGCTGACCAGGCCTTCGGCGAATGCGACGTGGCTTTGATGGATGCCGTCCAGGCGGGCTTTACGGCTCTGTTCCTGGTGCTGCTTGACCTGGCCTTTGAGGCGGTCGTTTTCCGCCTGCATGGCGGCGATCTCTTCGGGCGTCACAGTGGATTCCTCGGTGATGGGTGGGGCGGATTCAGAAAAGCACGGGCGCGGGTCTTGTTCACGCGCAGCCTCGGCGAGGCTGTTGATCTGCCAGTCAGGGATCACCTGGTCGGCGACCTCCAGGCCGCGATCACCGATCAGGAAGTCACGCAGCCGGCGCCACAGGGACGCGCTGGTTTCGTGACCGAAGTCGCCGAACTCGATGACACCTTCTTCGCCATCGGCCAGCTCGATGGGCCGCAGGCCTTTTACTGCAGGCGGCTGTGCGCCCAGGAAACCGACGTGGCGCAGGTAGTACACGCCGGGGACGGGGTTGTTCGGGGAGTCCGGGTGATAGAAGGAAGCGGAGATTTTCTTGAAGCTACCTTTGCCCACCAGGTCAGCGAACGCCGGGTCAACCTGCGTGGGGGTGGCGATCAACCCTTCGTTGCTGGCACTGAGCGATTGAACCCAGCCCGCCGCTGGTGCGTCGTGCTTGGGGTGACCGATCACCAGGGGCGCTTCATGTCTGGCAGGATCGTAGGCCAGGACTGTGGCCGTCAGGTCCGATTCGCTGAAGCTGAAGCTGTCACCGCTCATGGCGACGTGCTTGCCGGGCTTGAAAATGTGCAGTGGTTTCATGAGCTGTGCGCTGCGTTTGATGACGATGCGCACAGCCTGACCTGCCGATGCCGACCTGACTTTTAATCGGGTTTAAAGAGTGCCGATGCTGGGGATTGGCGAGAAGTGAGAAACGAAGCGCCGGACAGCATGCGGACTAGGTTTTATAAAGCGCTGTAAAGCAGGAAACAGCGTTGCAACGCGATTGCCGGATGAACCGGAGCGCCTGAACAGCTTCGGCGCTCCAGAGGCCGCTACCGGCGAGCGGCCTTTTCCAGATGTGCAAGGGCGAGATCCAGGATCGACTCTGCTGCCTCGGGTTGCAGCTTGCTGTCTTCGTCCATCGGCAAGTAGGGGCGCGCAGGAATGTCGCCCCACAGGTTCGGAAACTCCTGTTTCTCTCCTCCGAAATGCATCATCGCCGCATACACCTTGTTGCTGCCCACCAGGGCGCTGCTACTATCGGCGTGCGTGGTGATCGATGCTGCCAGCCCGCCCGCAGAGATCTGGAGCATCTGACCTGGCCAGGTGCCGGAGGCTTCCCGGATAGCGGTGGTGACCTCGGACAATGTTGGCCAGGCATTGCCCGACTGGCCTTCGTCCTCCAGGTTCTCCTCGGTGATGCTGGCGAACTCGGCGGCGATGCCGCGCATCAGTGGCGCCAGTTCACCGACCGCCCATTCGACCTTGGAGAGTGCTTTCTGAATCTCCTGGTGATCCAGGTCAAGCGTGATCATGCAGCCCCCTTCGCTTTCAGTACGTCGGCCAGGCCTTCACCTGGACTGTGATTGAATCCAGGATCAGTGCGGAACTGGCGGACTTTGCCGTCCGAGCCAGTAACCCTAACCACTGTAACCTCGGCGGTCCTGACTTCTCCGGTACGCTTGTTCACTCCGACTTCGACAGTTTCCTGGCGCACAGTCTCGGCGCTGTATACGAGCGTCAGCTTGCGACGTTTCATGGCGGCTTCGGACAGCGCGGTCACGCGGCAGCGGCAGTTGAAGCCGTTCGGTGGATAGATCGCAGACCACACCGGATCGTCGTGGCGGTACACCACACCATTGAGCGCAGCATGGCTTGGCCGGGTCTTGCCATCCATGATCGCAACGTATCGCCAGTACGGGTGGGTTTCCGTCGCGTCTTCCATGGCCGCCTTGCGACCGGCCATGTAAGCGCTCTGCAGGTTGGTCTGGTAGATGGTCTTGAGCCGGTACGGGCTACCGAGCTGTACCAGCTCGGCTTCGCCCTGACTATCGACTATCACCTGCTTGCCCCACCAACCCTGTTTCTCCAGGATCGGCTGAAGCTCGGCGGTGAACTGCTTCAGGGTTCGACCTTCCTGCAGCGCACTCTCCAGCGATTCGCGGATGTCCGACAGCAGGTCCAGGCGCATGGCCTTGGCCACGGTGAATGCCTGGTCATGGGCGGCATCGAGCATGTCCTGCCAGTCCCAGGTGATCGCATACCCCTTGCTCTTGAGGTAAGTGATCGCGGCAGCAGGCTCTAGCCCGAAGATCGCCTTGAGGTCAACCGGGTTAACGGACTTGGCCATGCTCAGTCCTCCAGGTCTGCCGAGGCGCTGAGGCGGCCCCAGGTATCTGCGATGAACATCAGACGCGCGAGGTTCTCCTGCAGGGCGATGGCGTCCAGGTCTACCGAGATCTCTGCAAGCATTCCCAGTGCCTTGGACTCATCGTTCTCTTGCTGCAGCGCCTCGATCACGGGGAGCAACGCTTGCTCGGCCTGCTGCTGCAGTTCGGTGGCGGCCAGGCCCTCAATCGCCTGGTCGAGCGCGTATTGATCCAGGACTGGGCGTACAGCAGGCGCCTCGGCAAATTCGGGCTGAGCGGTCGAAGAGACCTCTTCGATATCGCCGGGCTGGAGGTTGTAGGTTCTCTGCCAGTAGGCGGCAGTGAATTTCACACCCGACTCGGTCAGGGATCGGTCGCGCTCGGCCAGGGTCTTGTCGATCTGCTCCTGTTCCCACAGCTCGTACACGGGGGCATCGACGTGCTCGCCGAAGTTGAGATCGACCACGAGACGGATCGCTGCATTGAGCGTTGCCGCGACGATACTGGCATCACCGTCACGGATGTCCTCGGTTACGTCCAGCCCGGCCATCGCACTGGCGCGGTTCGAGGTCGCTTCTGTGGTCTGGTTCTGGCCAAGCAACGCGACGTTGATCTCGCTGCGGCAGTACATCAGCAGTTCTCGGTACACATCAGCACTACCGGCCTTGCCTGCGGCTTCCTTGATCTCGACGCTGGAATCATTGGGGATGACCGCGACGGCGTCCTGGACCATCTGCTCCAGGCTGTCCAACAGATCGTCGGTTTCCTTGGTCGCCGCACCACGCGGGTGCTTGCCGATCAGCCACGGGCTGCCGTACTTCTCTGTGAACTGCACCCAGAACTTCAGCCCGCCCTTCATGAATACCACCGGCCAGAAACACATGGACAGGTCGGCAAACCCGTAGGGGTTGTTATAGGTCGCATCCTGCCGGGCGACGATGAATCGCTGCGGGTCGCACAGTTCGCCCTGGATGCCGGCATCGCGGGCACGGAAGCGCAGCTGGTTGTCCTGGTCGAACAGGAACCACTCGGCGGGCTTGCCCAGCAGGTCGTCGGGTATCAGGTGCAAGCCTACCGATTTCCACATCAGTTCTACCGGTTGATAGCCGAACAGCGCAGCATCGATCAGCTCGCGGATAATGCGGTCCAGGTCAAGATCAGCCAGCCAGTCGCGGACGAACCGCTCTACGCGAACCGGAGCCTGGCGGCGCTTCAGATCACGCTCCAGCGCGAGCACAGACGACTTGCGGCGACGGATGTTGCCGCCGACCAAGGCCGCGCTGCGCAGGTCCCGGTAGACCTTGATGTCCTTGCCCTGTGCCTTGAGGATCGGGTCCGGGTTGGGCAGGTACATGCCCAGCGCCTGGGCGTCGAAGCTGCGGCCACGGCTGGCGACATGATCGGTGAGGCTTTTGTCGCGCCGTGCTTCGGCGAAGGTGACGAACTCGGTGGGGCTGACCCACACGCCCTGGCTGCTCATGCGTACCCCTGGAAGATCTGAGATGCCGCACGACTGCGGCGGGATTTAACTTGGACTGGAGCAGACGCGCTGTCCAGGGTGGCGAAGTTGGCCAGCACACCAGCCCCGGCGAAGTCGCCGTGGCGGTACAGCTCCGGGTCTTTTAGGTCTTGCTGGCGGGCTTTGACGATCATCGGGATGCCATCCACGGTTTCGATTGCACGGATGTCCTGTTGCAGCGAGTCATCCTTGGGCAGCGTGATCGTGCCGTCTTCGAACAGGCCGACGAAGCGTGGCATCCAGGCGCCGTACCAGGCACGCGATAGCTTCACCTGGTGAATACGCTCATGACCGAACTCGTCTGCAGTGTCCTCGGCCAGTGTCTCGCCGTTGCCCGAGGCATCCAGGGCGGCGCTGATGAAATTGGGAAGCCCGCGCAGGATGGTGAACAGGATTTGCTGCTGCTGCCGGGTCGGCACCTTATGCATCTCGATCACGAACGGCACGTCACGATGGCGTTGCTGATCGACAGACATCGGGCAGATGACCGAGAAGTCGCGGTGTCGGGCGTAGTCCATGCCGAGATACCAGCGCAGCTCAGGGTCGAGCTGCTTAAACAACGGCAGTAGGTTCGGCTCCATCCAGGTATCGATGTAGGCCTCACGACGATAGACCGCCTGCTGGGTGAAGCTCTCGTCCAGGGCAAGCCGAAGTACCTGCCGATCTGGACGCATGGCGTCCTCGATCCACACACCAGGTACGCACACGCCGTTACCGTCGCGGGGGATTGCATCCAGCTCTTCCCGCATCTGCGCCTTACGCGGGCCGTATGCGTTACGGATGCTCTTGTACCAGGCTTCCTTGCCTTCGGCGGTCGGCTCCTCGCCACGCATCATGCAGCGGCGCTCAAACAGACCATTGGCGACAGCGTCATCAAAGGTCGCTTTGTAGACTACCGCGGCATCACCGTAGCGGCCTTCCTGGATGTCCTTGATCATGCCGTTGAAGGCATTGGCCTTGCCGTTGTGAGTGCTGATGATGACGATACGACCGCCCCAGATCAGCAATGCGGTCGCGGCATCGAGCACCGCAGACACATTCCGGTGATAGGCGGCCTCGTCGATGATCACCTTGCCCTGCAGGCCACGCAGGTTGGCCGGGTTGCTCGACAGCGCAACGATCTTGAAGCCCGAGGCATAGCGGATGCGGTAGGCATTGATCTGGCGGGTGTTGCCTGATTCGTCCTGGTCTTCGAACAAGAATTCTTCGATCTCGCTGACACCCGACGCCTGGGCTTCGGCAATGACGCGGGAGAACTTCGCGCAGTAGCCGATGAACTCCAACCCCTTTTCCTTGGTGTCGCCGACGTAGAACACGTCCATGCCGTGCGCGCTTTTGCGCGAGGCTGCGGTGATCACCGAGTCCAGAGCCTCAGCAAAGGTGATGCCGGTACGACGGCCTTTCTCGCACAGCTTGATCTGGGCGTCGATAGCCAGCCAGTCGGCCTGGTGGGTCATCAGCAGGCCTTCGGTGATGGGGTTGTAGCCTTGAGGGATCGACCGAACGGAGTCCGGCAGCTCGTCCCATTCAACGACACGCAGGGTGCTGGTGCTTGGTTTTACCGCTGGGGCGCTCATACCTTCACGCCCAGGAATTTCTGGCGCCAGAACAAGGCCTGTTCTTCGTCCATTCCACCGCTACGGACCTCTTTGTCCAGCTCAGCGGCCTGCTCCTGCAGGAGACGTTCGCGGGCAGCGCGTTCGATAAACTGGCGCTCTTTCACGCTGAGGGTTCGGGCTTCCATGGTCGCCTTCGCCGCACGGGCCAGGGTGGCCACCTCCTTGATGGTTACCTCGTCTTTTTCATGCGCGCCCATCGCAGCCTGGTAGGTGAGCGTTGAAATGGCCTCAACCAGCAGTGCGCCGGTCTTGTCGCTGGAGTCTTCACCCAGCGCACCAACGAACGCTTCAGCCTGCTCGCGATGCTGGCGGGCTTTCTCGGTGAGCTGTTCAAAACCAACCTTGAAACGCCCCAGGGCTGATCGGCTGGGCACCCTCTCGTTGGGGAAGCGGCGGCGCAGATCCTCGATCATCTCGTCGAGCGTCATCCGGTCTTCACGCAACAGCTTCTGCAAGTACGCCTTGACCACCGGCGGCAGGCGGCTGACTGACGATTTACCCGCCATTCAGGCCCCCGGACGCTTGATGCCAGGCACTCGGGCCCGGCCAGCTGCGATGTCCTGCCCGCGTTCTGTGAGGCAGGCAACCAGAACAGGGCCGATGTCCTCCAGGGCCACAGCCCCTTGCTCGGAAAGCCAGTGGAGTTCGGTCTTCACCTGGTCACGGCTGACGCTGTGGCCGTAGTTGTCCAGGGCGGCGTTGAGCACAGAACTGTTAGCCCGGTACGCAGGCATTTCAGCAAGCAAACGCAGGATCACAAGGCGCATGTCTTGGCGCAGGAATTCGGCGTATTGGGTCATGGTTTTTCTCGTAGCAGGTAGTCATTGATCCGGTCCACGGCACGGGAGATGGACTGCATTCCTGCCAGCTCAGCCCGCACGGCTTTCATGTCGCCGAGCAGCTCGGCAATGGCAGCCTGGTCGGGCAAATGGCGCACGCGCTCTTCCAGGGCGACGATGCGTGTACGCAGCTCCAGCAGCTCTTGACCGCTGGCGGCCTGGCGTTTTGTCAGCCAGGTGTAGATCCCAAGCACGGTCAGGATCAGCCACTGCACGGTTTGGAAACCGAAGTTGAGTTCGTTCAGGTTCATCGCAGCCCTCGCTTGGCCAAGTGTTCCAGGGAGCTCTTGCACTCGATGCAGTGCTCGGTACCAGGTTCGGCCTGGCGGCGCTCTTCAGGGATCGCATCACCGCACTCCTCGCAGCGATAGGCGGACGGTCCCGAGCGGCGTTGCAGACCGCTGCGATGAGCCAGCAGCGCGGCCTCAGTGAAGTCGTTGTCCTGCGCTTGATCAGCTACATCCATACACGGTCAGTCCTTTTGTTCTTGAAGGTCGAGCAAGGCGTTGAGCTGCGCCAGGTTGTTGCGAGCCCACATCCCGTAGTCCTGGGCGTGGGCCAGGATGTCTGCGGGAGTGACGCCGCTTTCCAGTAGCTCGGCGTCAGTGCCGGGGGCGGGCTTGGCCGCTGCTTCAGCGTTGCCGGCAGCGGTGCCTTTGGTGTTGGCTGGCACACCGAGGGCGGCGTTGTAGTCGCGCAGCCAGCCAGCAGTGAACACGCAACGAGGAATGGCCACAGGCTTTGCCGCAGGCGCTGGCAGGTAGACGGTCGTGACATTGGGGATTCGCTCCTGGAGCTGCTCCAGCTCGGTTTGGTGTTGGGTCTTAGCCGCCAAGAGCTGGGCTTCCGCGTCGTTGGCGCGGCGCATCTCGCTCAAGAGGTCGTCTAGGTTCCGCTGCCCGCTGGCCAACGCCCGCTCTGCGTGCTCTCGCTTCAGGTCGGCCAGGTCTGCCGCTCCTGCAGCAGTGGCCTGGCGATCTCCGAGTCCATACCCGACAGAGCCCGCTGCAGTTGCACTCAGGGCGCAGGCGGCGACCGCCCAAGCCAAGCTGCTCGGCAGGGACAAGAAATCAAGCGCGGCCATGTTTGTATCTCCAGCGATTGCGCATCTTTCGAGGTCGCCGGGTGGCGCAGGTCAACCAGGTACCAGCGGCGGTGGGTGGAAGACAAAGCCAGGTGAGAGGCAACGGCAACAACAGCCGCAGCTTCACGATGGCGTGTCCTGGTCGGGGCCCTGTTTCACGAGGCGGGCGAGGAACAGCAGAAGGGCCAGTGCGCTGTTGAGCACCGCGTAGGCTCGGTCCGAGAGCTGCGCTTCCCACATAGGCAGGATGCTGACCTGGAGGAACCCGAACAGCGCGATCAGCAGCCCGAGCTGGATGCTGTACAAGCGATAGCAGCGGCGCCAATTCGCGATCAGCTTCATACCGGTTCCCCGTGGTAGGCACCGGGAACGATACCGGCGAGTTGCAAGCCTTCGTTGATCAGCGCTTCGCCGTACCAAACGCCGCCAGGGAGTGGCCCGGCGCCGTTTTCATGCCCGATGATCCCCAACACCAGAACCAACATGGTCTTGAATTCATACACATCGATACGCCCGTCAGGCGAAACGCCCATGCGGTTAGCCACACTGCGGATGTAGCTTTCGGTATTGTTCTCGGTGGGTGGGGCCCACCGCCCGATGATCAGACGAGGGGTACGCAGACCATGTTTGTCTTGATACGTGATAAGGGTGCGCGCGATAGCGCGGATGCCCCACTGGGCGCCAGTGAACTGGACGAAGTCGGCGTCGCTCTGGTTCGCCGACATACCTTGCCAGCGAGTGCCTTTGACGTGTCGGATGTTTCCGGGGTTGTGATTGCGGATACCGCGCGGGGTGTTGACGGGTCGCATGACGCCTCCTGCAGGTAAGGCGCCAGGGCGGCGCCGAAACGAACACGCCGCCATGATCGGCGGCGTGGGCAGGAAGCGCTTTTAATCGGGTTTAAAGAGATCAGCCGTTCGTTTCGGTACCTTGGCTGAACATACCGAGACACTCTCTTTTCTGCGAAAGATACTGGTCTTCAGCACTTTGTATCTGTCCTGGAGTTGCTTCGCTCCCTCGGAGAGTTGCACTAACCTTGGCTTGCCACAAAGTGCGAGCAAACGTCCCTGTCACGCCACATCTCCCCAGGGGCGCAAACACTGTTTCACCAAATAGAGCTTTTCCTTGCTCCGTCAATTCACTAAGCCGCCTACTATGCTGGCCCAGTACTGTCGGATCCGTTGTTGCTAGCAATGGTTCGCCATCAGCCAAAGCTTGATCCACCTCTGACAGGTACTGCTGGGCACTGGCCAATGATTGACTGTTTGGCTGTGTATACGTAGCTGCTGGAGCGGTAACGGCTGATGAAGCTTCAGCCGGCTCAATGCTTGTCGTGGGGGCATCGTGCTTGCTGGGCCAAAAGACATAGGCCACCACTGCAACGATGGCGACCCAGCCTACCAAGACGGCTTTTCGCTCTCCTGACGTCATGTCTTTCCAGGGTTTTGCTTGTTTTTTTGTCACGTTGGCTTCCTTTCTTATCGTGTCTGCTGGCTTACCGATGTGCCTGGAGTATCAGGAAAGCTAGTCCCCCTGCGGCTACGGTCACTCCAATAGCCCAACTGCGCCACGACTCCGGCAAATAATCCTTGATTAAAAAACTGGTCGCCGCGATGGCGGCAAAGACTCCAAATGCCTTCAGCAGATACCGGTCGGTTTCGGATTTGCGGATCTTCGCTTCCTCTTCGGCGACGAGTTCATCATGACGGTGCATATCGTAGTCGCAATGCATGCAGTGTTTTGTATACCGCCAAGCTGGCTGGCCGCATTGCGGGCACTCGCGTTCTCGATCGCTGCCACGAGGTGGGGGTTGCTTCCCTGAGTGAATCTCAAAATTTTGAGTTCCCAGGTTGATGTTCCCGTAGTCACCTTTGATCTTGACGATCAACTCGTGATCGCGACCATCGGCAGGGAGATTCTTGATCTCCTCCGTGAGCCTGACCGACAACTTTGCCACCAGTTCATCATCGCTACGCATAACGCTCCTTGCTACTTCAGCGATTCACCACCAGCTTCAAGACCCTCTCGACCTGAGGCTCGTCCAGTGTTCGATCCCCGCCCAGCACGTTGTAAACCTCGGCTGCCACCGCTGCGAGTTTCGTGGCAGGCCAACGCTTACCGGCTAGACGGGCTGCGCTCTCCAACATCTCAGTGATGCGCTCCAAACGCCGTACATCAATCTGCTCGGGCTCCCCGTTGCTCTGTTGGCTAGAGCGATGTCCGGTCAGTACGAACTGAATATCAGCGCCAGCCTGGGCAAAGGAGAACAAAACTTCTCCGCCGGGAACGGCAGCGCCACGTTCGTAGCGCCCCCAAATCTCACGCGATACCCCGCATAGCTCAGCAGCTGATGCCTGTTTCAAGCCCAGCCGCACGCGCTCTTCCTTCATCCGATCAGCAGAAAGAGAAGAAAAGGTCACATAAACCCCTTGCTTAAGAGAACTTTGGTTCTCATAATCATCTACACAAACCTAAATCATCTTTGCATCACAGGAGCCACTGCCATGGCCACCCATGCCAAAGCCCTAAGCGCCGAGCAAGTGAAAGAAAACTTTCGTCGCGCCGGTAAAACGATCACTGAATGGGCCACCGAGAACGGGTACACCCGCAACGAGGTGTACCGCGTGCTGAATGGTCAAGCCAAGGCCCACTACGGGAAGGCTCATGACATCGCCGTCAAGCTGGGCCTGAAAGCCAAGCCGGCGTTGGCCGCATGAGGTCCATCATGACGCTCATACATCCCGTCTCGAACAATACCGATAATCAGCCAAAAGCTGCTCGGCCATTTCATCCAACGTACAGGCCACAGTGCCTTCCAACCCTAGGCCTGCGATCCGCAGATCGGCTTGTAGCTTCAGCTCACTCAAGCATCCCGCACGTTGGAGTGACCCAGCCAGGACCATCACACAGCGAGCAAGCCCCTCAATACGGCCTGCCAATTCTTCGAAATCTCGCACGTCCATCGGTGACCTCGGCTGTCAATTTACAGCAAAAGATTGCACGCACCGAAATCATTTTGCCTACCTGCAAAGCCCGGGTTTGTTTGGAAAGGTTTCCTCGGGGAGGCTTCCAATGAGCCGCCGTCGTTGGAAATCCCTGCGTCCGACCTCTCTGCGCCACGCCCTTGAGCTATGCAAAGATCACGCACGGGAGAACCTCAACAAAGGGGTCGAAAGGATCGCTGACGAGATGGGCCTGGCAGATCACTGGGCGCTGTACAAGTGGCTGCAAAGCGGTCGCATGCCTGCGAACTTGATCCGGCCTTATGAGCAGGCTTGCGGTTGTGACTTCGTCACCCGCTGGATCGCCGCCAGCGCAGGCCGGCTGACCATCGATATGCCGACCGGTCGCACTTGCACCGCTCAGGATATGCAGGCGCTGCAGGAACTACTCACCACTGCCGCAGGCAAGTTGCTGTCCTTCTACACCAAGCGCGTCGATGCAGACGACACACTCGCGGCTATCCAGTCCGCTATGGAAGGACTGGCTTGGCACAAAGGCAACGTCAAGCAAAGCGAACAACCACAACTTGAACTGGAGGGGCAGCCATGAGCCGCACCGTCTCTGCTGCTGCGCGCGTGCTGCGCGTACTGAAGGCTCTCAAGGGGCACACCGTAACGGGCCTGAGCAACACCGAGCTGGCTCAACTGACGGGTGACAGCCCCAGCAATATCACCCGTGCGATGCAGACCCTTATCGAAGAGGGCTTGGCCGTGAAGCTGGACAACGGGCGCTTCGCCCATTCGGTAGGCGTACTTCAGATAGCCCAGGCACACGCGGAACACATGGCTCGGCTGCAAAGCCGGATGCAGGAAATCAATCAGCGCATTGCCGCTGGCTCGATGAATTGAGGGGAACATCATGGCACGCAGCAAAGCTAAACCCGCAGAGCAGGAACAACTGCCCGCACTGAACGGTGAGGTTCTCACTGCTACGCAGAATGCGATGGCGGCCACACTGGCCTCGCATAGCGACGAACGCGACCTGCTGAATCAGCTCCTTGGCCAAGCTCAGATGGCAGGTGCCTTTGAAGAGTTTTCCCGAACCGTTCGGACTTCCAAGCTTGCCTACGTCAAGGAAAACAAGCTCTACAAGGCCATTGCAGGTAAGAAAACTCCGAACGGTTCGGAACTTTCCGGCACCTGGGAAGAGTTCTGCTCAATGCTTGGTATCTCGGTGGACAAAGCCGACATGGACATTACTAACTTGCGAGCCTTCGGTGAGGAGGCCCTTGAGTCTATGTCCCGCATGGGCATCGGCTACCGCGAAATGCGCCAGTACCGCCGGCTCCCCGACGATCAGAAAGCCGCCCTGATCGAAGTTGCTCAGACCGGCGACAAAGAAGCCTTCGTTGATCTGGCCGAAGAGATCATCGCCAAGCACGCCAAGGAAAAGCAGGAGTTGACCCAGCGCCTCGACGACGTGAACGCCGATTATGAGGCTCAATCCGAGGTCATGGCCAAGAAGACCGACGACCTGGACAAGACCAGGCAGGAACTGGAGAAGCTGCGCAAGCGCATCCAGGCACTGCCAGCCAGTGAGGCGGTATCGGAGTTGCGCCTGGAAACCACTGCAGTTGCTTTCGAGGCCGAGGCCAAGATCCGTGGTGCACTGCGCGAGGGGTTCTCGAAACTCGCAGAACTGGGCAGCGCTGGGGGCGATGACCAGCGTGTGTTCGCTGCCGGGCTGATCCGCCAGCTGGAGATCACTTTGGCTGAGGTGCGCAGCGAGTTTCACTTGCCCGCCGAGCTGGACGGTACTCCCGCTTGGATGGGGCAGGACTGAGCCATGACGCCCATCGAGATCCAGCTTCTGAGCCAGATTGCGGAGCGTGCTGCGAAGGCACCGCATGGTCAGCGTACCGCCGTGTACAAAGCCGGTGCAGCAGAGCTGGGCGTATCGGTTCAGACCCTTCAGCGCAAGCTCAAGGAGGTGTCCGTGAGGAATCAGCGCAAGCGCCGGAGCGATGCAGGGAATAGCGCGCTTCCCCTGGAGGAAGCCCGCTTGATTTCCGCCGTGCTCCTGGAGTCTATCCGGGCCAACAACAAGCAGCTCTCGACCATCGAACGTGCCGTTGAACGCCTGCGCAGCAACAACATGATCCTGGCCGGACGGGCTGACGAAACGACCGGCGAGTTCAAATCCCTTAGCAACGGTGCCATCGCCCGCGCTTTGCGAGCCTACAAGCTGCACCCGGAGCAACTGCTGCACGACGCCCCGGCGGTATCGCTGGCGAGCAAGCACCCGAACCACGTCTGGCAGATCGACGCCTCGATCTCGACCCAGTTTTACCTAGCGGATGACGGTGCCAAGGCTATGGACAAGGCCGAGTTCTACGACGGCAAGCCGGGCAACCTGAAGAAGATCGAACGCCAGCGCTTGTGGCGGTACGTGGTCACAGACCATACCAGCGGCACGCTGTACCTGGAGTACGTGCTGGGTGCCGAGTCAGCCGAGAACCTGTGCAGCGTGCTGATCAACGCGATGCAGAAGCGCCACGAAGCGGACCCGTTCCACGGCGTACCGTGGATGCTGATGACCGACCCCGGTGCCGCTATGACAAGCGGGTTGTTCCGCAATCTATGCCGGGCGATGAGCATCGAGTTGATCATCAACCAGGCAGGCAATGCGCGAGCGAAAGGCCAGGTCGAACAGGCTCACAACATTGTCGAACGCGAGTTCGAGAGTGCTTTGAGATTCCAGTCCGCTGGAAGCCTAGAGCAGATCAACGAGTGGGCCGGAAAGTGGATGCGCTACTACAACGCGACCTCGATCCACACCAGGACTCGTCGCACGCGGTACGGAGTCTGGCAGTTGATCACCGCTGACCAGTTGCGCCTCGCGCCGTCTGTTGAGGTCTGCCGCGACCTGGCCGTCAGCACGCCGGAAGAGCGCAAGGTCAGCAACATGCTGCGGGTGTCGTTCCGTGGTGCTCAGTTCGATGTCCGCTCGGTGCCGGGTGTGATGGTCGGCGAGAAGCTGCTGATCACCCGCAACTGCTGGCGCGACCAGGACTCTGCGATTGCTGTCCTGGTCGGCGAAGACGGTCGGGAGCAGTACCACGTCATTGACCGGATTGGAGCTGACCAGTTCGGCTTCGCGCAGACCTCGGCAATCATCGGTGAGCAGTACAAGCGCCATGCTGAGACGCCAGCCCAGCTGTCGCGCAAAGTCCTTGAGCAGCTAGCGACCGGGACCACCAGCGAGGAAGAGGCTCAAGCTGCACGCAAGGCGAAGGCCATCCCGTTTGGTGGCAGGATCGATCCGCACAAGCATGTCACCGACACCGTGCTGCCGGCCTATCTGCCGCGTCGCGGGACCAGCCTTGACGTCAATGCGCCTGATATCGAACTCAAGCCATACAGCCACGTTGAGGCCGCCAAGATCCTGCGGCCTCGGCTCGGCGCTCTCTGGTCATCCGAAACCTTCGGGTGGCTGCAACAGCGGTACCCACAAGGAGTACCTCAAGACCAGCTGGACGCTATCGAGTCCGAGCTGAAACGACCTGTAGAGGTCGCCCGCGCACCGCTGACCCTTGTCCGGGCGGCGGCAGGAGGTGAGTGATGTTGAAGTTGAAGCAAGTGCTGATCGACGTGGGCAAGCGCCAGTCGGCCTTGGCCGAGTCGCTCAGGCTGAGTTCGGCGACGGTCGCCCAGTTGGTGAACCACAACCAATGGCCTCGCAGCCTGGATCAGGCCGAGTTGAAAGCTCGGATCGCGGTATTCCTGGGTGCTGCCGGTGTCAACGACGCCGATATCGCCAACGCCTTTGAAGAAGTTGAAAAAGTGGATCTGCCGTGCGCCAACACAGCAGATCCGGCCCTTTCGCAAGAGCCGTCCGGGGAGGACGAACCTATGTTACTGCCAAAGCAAACCCTGCTGCCAACCACCCGCAAGGCCTTCGGGCTGTTCCGCGATCCGTTCGACGAGTTGCAGAGTGCAGCGGATATGTGGGTTAGCCCTGATATCCGTTATGTGCGGGAGGTGATGTATCAGACCGCGCGGCACGGCGGCTTCCTGGCCATTGAGGGCGAGTCCGGGGCCGGCAAAAGCACGCTGCGACGGGACCTGGTGAACCGCATCAACGAGAACAACGACCCGGTGATCATCATCGAGCCCTATGTCCTGGCCTCGGAAGACAACGACACCAGGGGCAAGACGCTGAAAAGCACGCACATTGCCGAAGCGATGATGGCGGCGGTCGCTCCCCTGGAGAAGCCAAAGAGCAGTCCGGAGGCGCGCTTCGCACAACTGCACCGCGCGTTGAAGGAGTCCCATGCTGCCGGTTATCGGCACTGCTTGGTGATCGAAGAGGCACACAGCCTGCCGATCCCTACGCTCAAGCATCTCAAACGCATCCTGGAGCTGGAGGTCGGGTTCACCAAGCTGGTCAGCATCATCATGATCGGCCAGCCCGAGCTGGGGGTGAAGTTGAGTGAGCGCAATGCTGATGTGCGGGAAGTTGTGCAACGGTGCGAGCGGGTCACCTTGGGGCCGGTGGAAGGCAACCGCGTGGAAGAGTTCCTCGCGTTTCGCCTCAAGAGCGCGGGTAAGGCATTGGCCGAAGTGATCGACGAATCCGGTATCAGCGCCATCGCTTCACGTCTTTCTCAGCCCGTCCGAACGGGTGGGCGTGAGCAGAAAGTTTCGCTGCTGTACCCGCTGGCGATCGGCAACCTGATGACCGCAGCGTTGAACCTTGCGGCCCAACTGGGCGTACCGGTCGTGACCGCTGATGTAGTGACGGGGGTGTGAGATGACCAGCATTAACCCAACCAATTCTGCGCGGCGGTTACGGCTTGTTCCCAGCACTGCCATCGAACCGGCCTTACCGGCCTGCAACACACTGACGCCGGAACTCGCCGAGAAGCTCGCAGCGGTCAACTCAGTGTCCCGTGGGCTGCGCACCGCAGGCGTGCGCATTGAGGCCACCGTTGTCCTGGACCTGACCATTTTCATCAAGGCAGAAAGCGCCGACTCGCTTGCTGCTGCCTTTCGGCAGCAGTGGCAAGGCGTCTGCTGGAGGACGGTCGGTAAACAGACCAGGAACACCGTCACCATTCATGGCGTGCGCGTCGTGTGGTTCACCCCCGTGAAGGAGCAAGACCAATGAGTACCACTACCCAATCAGTGAGTGCTGTGGAAATTCCAGCTGGCTTTGTAATGAATGCGGCGGGCCACCTGGTGCCTGAGACCCAGGTGCGTGACCACGACAAACTGCGTGATAGCGTTGCCCGCGATCTTGGCAATGCCGCTGAGCAGCTCAGTGCGGCGTTGGCCAACTTCAAGAAGCAAGCGCTGGCGGATATCGCTGACCTGATCACGGTGTCCTCGGAGCGCTATGGCGTGACGCTTGGTGGCCAGAAAGGCAATGTTTCGATCACCACCTATGACGGGCAGT
Source organism: Pseudomonas putida (assembly GCF_001941965.1). Classification (GTDB taxonomy): domain Bacteria; phylum Pseudomonadota; class Gammaproteobacteria; order Pseudomonadales; family Pseudomonadaceae; genus Aquipseudomonas; species Aquipseudomonas putida_L. The sequence continues at coordinate 85,073 of NZ_MKZO01000011.1, forward strand.
ACAAGATCGAGCGCGCCTTCGCTGACCGTATTGTCTTCACCGAAGAGATCCTGGCGGCGCGCGAACTGATCAACAAGTGCATCAGCGCCTGGTCGGAGGGCGCCAACAGTCACCTGCGGGTGTTGGTTGACCGAGCGTTCCGAGCCAACAAACAGGGACAACTCATGGTCAAGGACGTGCTCAGCCTGCTGCGGGTCGAAATCAACGATGTCGTCTGGAAGACCGCAATGCAGGCCCTGAAGGACTCCATCCAAGTGAACGGTACCGCTGTTTACATTCGGGTTTACAAGCGCCATGGCAATACCGACCAGTACCTGCCGATCAACCTGACGTTGGCGGGGGTGTGAGATGGACCAGGACCGCATCCTCGACAAGATCAAGAAGTGTCTGGAAATGGCCAAGGGCAAGGGTTCTAACCCGAACGAAGCAGAGATCGCCCTGCGCCAGGCCCACAAGCTGATGGAGGCTTACAACCTAGAGATGGGTGACGTGCTGGCAAGCATGGCTGGAGAGGCAAAGGTTGCAGCAGGGTCAGAGGGTGAGCCCCCGGCGTGGCGTGTGCGACTGGCCCGAGTCTGCGCTGAAGCCTTCGGTTCGACCTTCATCATCAACGCGCCCTGGTTCGAAGAAGCCTCATTTATCTACATCGGGTGCGGCGCATCGCCAGAGCTGGCTTGCTATGCGTACCAGGTGCTGGAGCGCCAGTTGCAGAAAGCGCGGCGGGACTACCTTGCAACGCAGAAACGTTGCAAACGCTCCACCAAGGTTGCGCGGGGGGACGCATTCGCTCACGGCTGGATCGACGCGGTGCAGGCCAAGGTCGAGCAGTTTGCGGGCGTCGAAGACAACATTGCCGAAGCGATACAGGCCTACATGGACAAGAAGTACCCGGATCTCGCCCCGGCCAAGATGAAGCGCCGCAAGCTCAAGGCGCGCGACGAGGTGGCGGGTGACGCCGGGTACAAGGCTGGCCGTTCGGCTCAACTGCATCACGCGGTTGGCCACCAACCCGTCGCGCGATTGACCCAGGGGGTGTGATATGTCGCAAGCCAACCCCTTTATTCCACCAGGCCGGGAGTATGGTGCGGTTGATACTGAAAACCGCTTGCGCGCCTTGGAAGGTTTCGATCTGGTGCAGTGCCGCGCCGCGCTTGCTGTTCCGCATCTGCAAAAGGCGGTCGAGAAGAAACTGCTCAGCCGCATTCGTCAGTTGGAGAAGCTTTCAGCTACAGAGTATCCCTGCGGCATCACGGTGAAATTGAAGTATCACAGCGATGATGAATGCATCGGGTGGGCTCACCGTGGCGACAATGGTGCATTACTGAGCGCCTACGGTCGTACGCCTCTTGATCCAGATGCCTGGATTATCGTGAGCGAACAGGAGGGCAGCCTGTGAGTACAGTTCAGTCCAATGCCAACCGTCTGCGTCTGATCAAGACGATCCATGTTGCTCGCCGCGAACTCCAGATGGATGACGACACTTATCGGCTCATGCTGTCGGGAATGCCTGCGCTGGAAGGCTGCACATCCACAGCAGACCTGAGCGTTCCAAAGCTGATGCAGGTTTTGGAACAGCTCAAACTGAAGGGCTTCAAGGTTCGTCCAACCGCTGGCAGCAAGCGACCAAGGGCGAAGGACGGCCAGTCTAGGAAGATCCGCTCGCTGTGGCTGTCACTACGGGATGCCGGTGCGCTTCGCGATCCGTCAGAGGAATCCCTGGTGAAGTTCGTCAAAGGCGTTACGGGTGTGGCTGCGCTGCAATGGCTGACCGCTGCCCAGGCCAGCCTGGTCATCGAGCAACTCAAACAGTGGCTGCAACGGGCTCAACAGGAGGCGGTATGAAAGAGTCGAGCACTGCCGGCGACTTGCTCCAGGCGCTCGCCGACCACGTCACGAAATCAGCGAAGGAGACACTGCACGTCAGCGATGAGGTTGCCGAGGCTCACGGCGTAGAGGTCGCGATGCAGATGGCGGCAGTCTGGGGCGGGCAGCAACTGTACATCCCGAAGGGCATCCATCTGCAAGCGTCCAAGCTGCATCAGCAGATCTTCGACGAATGGACCGGACGCAACCATCGCGAGATCGCAATGAAGCACGGCATCTCGCTGGCGTTTGTCTACAAGGTCGTAAAGCGCATGCGGCTGGCCGTGATCGCTCGCAACCAGGGTGATCTATTCCACGCCAACCTGGAGGAATGAGGACCGGGGCAGCGATGCCCCAACCCTTGCATCCTTTGCAACACTATTGCAGCCACCGTCCCACCTTGGCCCATCCCTTACCGGACTATCCCGGATTTATCTCGCCCACTCCCTAGGGTTTATCTCAGTCCCCAACACCTGGGGCTGTCGTGACGGTGGAGGAGTTGCTGGAGCACTGTCGCGGGTTGCTGTCGCGGTACAAGGTGCCGAGGCAGGTGCATTTCATCGAGGAGTTGCCGCGTTCGCATTATGGGAAGGTGCAGCGGAACCGGTTGTTGGCGGTGCTGGAGGCTGGCATTTGCTGATCCGGGTCATGCAGTGATCTTCCGGGCCTCATCGCTGGCAAGCCAGCTCCCACAGGTACAGCGCCGCTCTCAAGGACGGTGGTGAACCTGTGGGGCTTGCCAGCGATGAGCATGGGTATCTACATATCTCTCGCTCGGGCTCGGATTCTGGACTTGCGCTGGATCCGTAGGAGCGTGGCTTGCCCGCGAAGGGCCGCAAAGCGGCCCCAAAACCTGCCACGCCGAGCATCTGGAGTACAGCAGTCGCGCAGGCGCTGAATCCAGAAAGGCGTTCCCCTGCTAGCTCGTGCTGGATGGTTTTGGGGCCGCTTTGCGGCCCTTCGCGGCGGTTCGGCGGTCCGACAAGCCACGCTCCTACCTGAACCGCGTCGGCCATCAACCCGAGGTTGTAGATACCCATGCAGCGATGAGGCCATCAGAATCGACGGGAAACTAAACGGGTTGACTACCCCGGCTTGCTGCGTTTTCTCTGGTTTCGGAATGGGGAACAGGTTTGGGGCAGCCAGTGCTGAGACTATTTGCCCAGTCCTGCACGAGGCGTTGGTCAACAACCTGGCCAGTATCTACATCTGCCAAAGCCTCACGGGTTTTATCATCGCTATTCATTCGATGTACTCCTGATCAGTAAGGCGGGGCTAGAGATTCCCCAACTGCGCCGCAATCCCCTCACAAGCCCGCCGCACATGCGCTGCCAGTGCCGACCCCGGATGGGTCTCTTCCTCCATATCCAGCCCGGCCACCACCACCGCACCCAACGCCTGCCCACCTGCGACCCGGATCGGAAACGCCACCGACGACAACCCAGGCTTGAACTCCCCATGCCCAAAGGCGAAATCCCGCTCGCTGCGGATCAGTTGCAACCCCGGCAGTGCCTTGGCATAGCGCTCTTCCCCCAGCACCCCCAGCGCCAGCGCCTCGCTGTACGTCGCCAGCACCGCGCGCCCGCTGGGGCTGCCCTCGATGGGAAACTGATCCGCCAGGTCCACGATCACATTCAATGGTGTGGCCGGCGTCCACATCCGTTCGATCAGTACCACCTGGTCCCCCACCGGTACCGACAGCGAGACGATCGCCGGCCGCTCGCCGATCACCCGCTGCAGTTCGATGGCATAGGGCAGGGCCAGGCGGCGCAGGTTCAGGCGGTTCAGGTAGGCGGCGGAGTAGATCAGGCTTTCCGGGCCGATATGGTAGGTCGCCCCGCGGGACTCGATCAGGCCCCAGTACGTGAGGGTCTTGAGCAGGCGGTGGATGGTGGAACGCTCGATACCGGTCTGCCGCGCCAGGTCGAGGGCGCTGGCGCCGTGCTTGAGGTTGGCCAGGGCACGCAGCAGAACGATCGAGCGGTCGATGACCTGGACGCGTCCGCCGGCGTTGTCCTTGCCGTTGGTCGCAGGTTGAGGGGCAGAGATTTCCATCGTGACAGGGGATTCCAAAAGACCGGTCGCCAAGGTTAGCCGTGATCCGCCACCGGGTGAAGAGCCGGTGCCGGCGATTATTTCGCGACGGCTTAGATCGAATACGCATGCCGGTTATGAGCATGGATCTTTCGGCGATATCCGTTGCGTCGTTTTCGAGGCCATAGAGAACGAGGATTTCGGGATAGCGTTAAAACCGTTGCTATTGCATGAACCGCCATTGCCAAGGCCGTTCACTGGCCTGTGATCACGACCACGAGCGCTGCTTTCCCGCCATCTTGCCGCTGCGCCGGCGATCCCTAGAATCCGCCCCCATCTCCTCTCGTCACCTTGAACAAGGACTTCACCATGATGAACGCAATGCAGATGCCGATGATGAACAGCGCCATGCCGATGATGCCCATGACCGGCATGCCGATGATGATGGCGACCATGACCTGCAAGATGCTCGACGACGGCATGCTGTGCACTATGAAGCCTGCCGCCGGCATGGAGATGGCGATGTTCCGCAACAGCGCGGAAATGATGCAGATGATGATGAACTGCGGCATGCCGATGATGATGCAGTGCGGCAACCTGATGCTGATGGGCTGCAATCAGATGACCATGGGCATGCCCATGAACGGCATGATGATGCCGATGATGAAATGCATGATGGAATGCACCGTTATGGCCGACGGCATGACCTGCAAGATGATGCCGATGGCCGGCATGAGCATGGAGATGATGAACAGCTGCTGCATGCTCATGATGAAGATGATGAACGACTGCAGCATGCCGATGATGATGAGCTGCAACGGCATGCCGATGATGTGCTGCACCTGCTGACGCTTGGGTGACTCAGTCCCGGCTTTCGGGATGGGTCACCACCAGGTACGCCACCGCTTCGCTGTCCACCGGATTGCGATAGCGGTGGGGCTGGTCGGCGTAGAAGACGATTGAGTCGCCGGTCGACAGCAGGAAGCGCTCGTCGTTGACGCTGATCTCCAGCGCCCCCTGGGCCACCACCAGGTTCTCCCGTACCCCCGGACCATGTCCGGCGGAGTGCTCCTCACCCAGCGGGCTGATCCGCAATTCGTAGAACTCCGTCTGCTGCGGCGCATCCACCGGATACAGCGCACGGCTGACGAAGGTCCCCGCCGCACTGACCAGACGCTTGCTGTCGCGCTTGGGCAATAGCGTCACCCCGGCACATTCGTGCTGATCGAGAAAAGCCGCTACCGATACCTTCAAGCCCTTGGCGATCTTGCACAGCACGCGGATCGAAGGAACGCTGCGCGCGGATTCGACCTGCGCCAGCATGGCCCGGCTGACCCCGCTGGCACGGGCCAGGGCATCGAGGGACAACTGGCGCTTGGCGCGCAGGCGCTGGAGGTTGCTGGCGACCCGCTGGCCGATACCGTCGTCTTCCTGGGTGACGGCTTCGGGCAGGGTGAAGGGCGGTTCGTCGGCGGTGACCAGGAAGCGGTTCGGTGTGTTCATGCCTGCGGTACGGCCAGCCCGGCCTGCTGCACGTACATCGCCCAGAGCAGGCGGCCACGTTGCTGGGCCAGCTTGCGTTTGCGGTGCAGGGTGAAGTCGATGACGGTGGCGGCTTGGCTCATGGGGGGATTCCTTGTCTGGAGCAGGGGGCCATGAGGGGAGACTACTGGTTTGTTTTTAGAACCAGAAATACTGAATTTGCATTGGTTAATTCCATTTTGATATTGGTTCTGAAGGCCTCATCGCTGGCAAGTCAGCTCCCACAGGGATCGCGTGCACCGCTGAACCTGTGGGAGCTGGCTTGCCAGCGATGAGGCCCGAAAGGTCAAGGAAATCTGTTGATCTCACCCACTACCTGCCCACCCACCTCAGTCTCCACCTGCAGCACACCCCCCGAATCCGGCGCACTGCCCAGCACCTCCAGCTTCAACTCCTGCCGCGCACTGGTGATGAACAAGGTGCGCATCCCATCCCCGCCAAAACACAGGTCCGTAGGGCAGGGCACCGGCAACCCGATCATCCGCTCCAGGTTCCCCTCGGCATCGAAGCGCGCCAGGCTCCAGCCATCACGCTGGGTCGTCCAGACCCCGCCCTGCGCATCCAGCGCCAGGCCGCTGAGACTGCCGCCGCCCCGAGGTAGCGACGCCAGCCGCCGCACCGCCGTGCTCCCCGGCTGCAAGCGCAGGATATCCCCGGTCTCCGGCGCGATCGCATATACCGCGCTGCCGCTGGCATCCCAGCGAAACCCGCTGATCTGCTCGCTCAGCGCCCAGCCATGACGCAACTCGCCCTCGCTGCTCATCTCGCCGATCAGGCAACCGCTCGCCGTACGCGCACAGGCCCACAGGGTGCCCGACGGATGCCCGGCCAACGCCAGCAAGCGACTGCCCAGCACATCCTGCATCGGATGCTCGTTGCCTTCCCAGTCCACCAATGACCAGCCCCCGGCCTGGGCCACCAGCAAGCCGTCGCGGTGCAGCTCCATGGCCCGCACCGGCATGTCCAGGCGGGTGAGCAGGCGGCTGGTGTGCCCGTCCCAGCAATGGATCGCCGGGGCCAGGGTGTCGGCCCAGTACAAGAGGCCGCTCGCCGCATGCCAGCGCGGGAACGCCCCATGGAACGACCAGGGCGCCGGCAGCACATGCAAGGCTCCCGACGGCCGCTGCGTGGTCTCCGGTCGCAACTGCTCGCCCACCCGCCGTGCCGCATCCGCCAGCTCCGGGCCGAGCAGGGTCAGGCGCTCCAGGGTCAGGCGATAGGCCGGTCCGGCCACGCTCAAGGCGCCGCGCACCACGCCCTGCTTGTCGATGATCGGCGCCGCCACGCAGCACACGCCGAGGCGGATTTCCTCGTCGTCGAGGGCATAGCCGCGGGTGCGGGTGATCTGCAGTTCGGCCAGCAAGCGGCGGCGGTCGGTGATGGTCAGCGGGGTCAGCGGTTCCAGCACCACGCCCTTGAGGATCTCGTCCCGCGCCGCTGCCGACAGCGCCGAAAGGATCGCCTTGCCCTGGCCGGTGCAGTACACCGGCTTGCCCTGGCCAAGACTGGCCGCCGAACGCTGGGTATGGGCGCCATCACAGCGCTCCAGGGACAGCACCTGGTTGCCGTCGAGCACCGCCAGGTACGAGGTCTCCCCGGTCAGGTCGCGCAGGGCGCGCAGCTCCTCGCTGGCCGCCGCCACCAGGTCCGGCTCCAGGTAGGCGTTGCGGACCATCTCCAAGTAGTTGAAGCCCAGGCGGTAGACCTTGCGCGTCGGGTCGCGGCGGATCATCCCGCGCTCCACCAGGGTGGCGAGGATGCGGTACAGGGTGGTGCGCGGCAGCGGCACCTGGTCGGCCAGCTGTGCCTGGCTGATGCCGCTGGGCATGGCGCCCACGGCCTGGAGCACGTCAAGGGCCTTTTCGAGGGCGGCGGTACCTTCACCTGGTTTCATCGGTTATTCCCATCAGTTGGAACGGAACGGCTGTGGCACCGATTCTGCCCCTTTTCGCCGGGACTTTCCCCCATAGAATCGGCCTCAACGGGGGTTGAAGCCGGCGCTTGTTCCACATGGTGGGAATTGGCGTCGACCACCCATCGGATGAATCCCGCCTGGAGAACCTATAAGAATGTCCGTCATCCATACCTATGCCGATGCCCACGAAAGCACCTCGGGCAAGCGCGTCGAAGTCAGCGACGCCACCCTCGCCAAGCTGGCTGCCTGCAGCAGCGGTTCGCTGACCACCCAGCTGTTCAAGCGTGGCTTCCGCCAGCCAGCCCTGGTCGGCCTGCGCGCCATGACCCGCGATACCAAGCCGTTCGCCGGGCGCGCCTTCACCATGCGCTTCATTCCTGCCCGTGAAGACATCGACACCTACCAGACCATGACCACCAAGCCCAACGACGACAACCTGCAATGGGTCGGCGTGGAGCAGGTGCAGGCCGGCGACGTGCTGGTGATCGACAGCCGCAACGACCCGGCCGCAGCGTCCGCCGGCAATATCCTGGTAACCCGCCTGCTGGCCCGTGGCGCCAAGGCCATCGTTACCGACGGCGCCCTGCGCGACGGCAGCGAGATCGCTGCGATGAACCTGCCGGCCTATGCCCGCGAGATCACCGCCACCACGCGCATCTCCTACCACCACGTCGCCGACCTGCAGGTGCCGATCGGCTGTGCCGGCGTCGCCGTGTACCCGGGCGACATCATCGTCGGCGATGCCGACGGCCTGACCGTGGTCCCCGCGCACCTGGCCGAGGAACTGGCCGAAGTGTGTGGCGTGCAGGACGACATCGAGAACTACCTGGCCATGCGCATCGCCTCGGGCGAGCCGCTGTGGGGCGTCTACCCGCCGAGCCCGACTTCGGTCTCCGACTACCACGCCTGGGTCGCCAGCGGCCGCCCGGCGATCCCCTCGATCATCGACAAGAAGGAGGACTGAACCGTGGCCGAGCACAAGCACGCGCAACTGATCCGCCGTTACTTCGACGCCTGCAACGAGGGCGACTACGACAAGCTGGTGTCCTGCTTCACCCCGGACGCCGTGCATTACTTTCCCGCCGGCCTGCCGGAAGTGCCCTGGCGCACGGCCGACACCATCGCCCGCAAGTGGGTGTGGTGCGTGGAAAACCTGGGCTCGCAGTGGACCATCGAGAAGATCCTGGTCAGCCACGACAGCCATGAAGCGGTGATCGAGTGGACCCACTGGAAAAGCAAGCTGGGCACCGCCCTGCGCGGTGACGAGTGGTACATCTTCGACGAGGAAAGCGGCCTGATCCGCGAGATCCGCGCCTACTACGCCTCGCCGGCGGACAAGGAGGTGGCGATCAACGAGCTGGTGGCCTTCGACTACACCGGCCGCGGCTACCACCTCGAACCCAAAGCCCGCTGAAGGAAGCGTTCAATGAGCATTCAACAAGATCCGTCCCTGGCGCTGATCGACCAGGTCGTCGCCAAGGCCGTTGCCGCCGCTGATTTCTGGGCCGAGTCCCCGGCCGCCGTGCGCGCCGCGCTGCTCAATGGCCTGGCTACCGCACTGGAAGAGCAGCAGGCCGAACTGGTTGCCATTGCCGACCGTGAAAGCGGCCTGGGCGAAGGCCGCCTGAACGGCGAAGTGGCCCGTACCGCCTTCCAGCTGCGCGGTTTCGCCAGTGAAGTGGAAGCCGGCGTGCCGTATCGCCAGGTGGTCAGCGATGCCGTGGCCGGCGCGCCGCCTGCCGGGCGTCCGGCGCTGGTGCGGGTGCAGCGCGCACTCGGTCCGGTCGCCATGTTCTCGGCGAGCAACTTCCCGTTCGCCTTCTCGGTGCTGGGGGGCGATACCGCCTCGGCCCTGGCCGCCGGTTGCCCGGTGGTGGTCAAGGCGCATTCCGGTCACCCGGAGCTGTCCCGCGCCGTGTACGAGCTGGCGGCCGGCGTGGTTCGCCAGCAGGGCCTGCCGGAAGGCGTGCTGACCCTGGTCGAGGCCACGTCCCGCGCTGGCGGTACCTACCTGGTGCAGCATCCGGGTATTGCCGCGGTAGCCTTCACCGGCTCCTACCAGGGCGGCAAGGCGCTGTGGCAGGCGGCCAATGACCGTCCGCGCCCGGTGCCGTTCTTCGGCGAGCTGGGGTCGATCAACCCGCTGGTGGCCCTGCCTGCCGCCCTGGAAAAAGACAGCGAAGGCCTGGCGAAGACCCTGGCGGGCTCGATCACCCTCGGCTGCGGTCAGTTCTGCACCAGCCCCGGCCTGATCGTGCTGCTGGACTCGGCCCACAGCGAGCGTTTCGTCGCCCAGCTGGCCGAGGCCATTGCGCCGATCGCCACGCACCGTATGCTCACCGCCGGCATGCGCCAGGGCTTCGACAGTGCTGCGGCCACCGTGGCCGCGAATGCCGCTGCCGTGTTCACCCCGGCGGCCGATGGTGCCGGTCCGGCGCCGCGCCTGTTCAGCACCGATGCGGCGGCGTTCATCGCCAATGCCCATCTGCGCGAGGAGATGTTCGGCCCGGCGGCGCTGCTGGTGCGTGCCGCTTCGGTTGTCGAAGTCGTGGCCGTGCTGGAAGCGGTCGGCGGCACCCTGACCACCACCCTGTGGGGTGCCGAGCAGGCCAGCGAGGACAATCGCCAACTGGTTCGCGCTGCGCAGAAGGTCTCCGGTCGCGTGCTGTTCGGCGGTGTGCCGACTGGCGTCGCGGTCTGCCACGCCCAGCAGCATGGCGGTCCATGGCCGTCGTCCACCACCCCGCAAACCACCTCGGTCGGCTATGCCGCGCTGGAGCGCTTCCTGCGCCCGGTCGCGCTGCAGGACGCGCCGGCGTGGACCCTGGGCTAAGGGGAGGGCGGCACAATGATGCGTCATGTCGTGATGTTCCGCCGCCTCGCCCATGTCGAGCGGCAGCCGGAACTGGAGCAACGCCTGGTCGCGCGCATGCGTGACCTCGATCAGGAGATCGATTTCATCCGTGACTGGACCGTCGCCGCCAACGAGCTGGATCGCCCCATCTGCTGGGACTACATCCTCGACTCGGGCTTCGACGATGCCGCCGCGGTAGAGCGGTACCTGCCACACCCCGCGCACCAGGCCCTGGTCGCGGACCTCAAGCAGTATTTCGAGTGGGTGGCAGTGGATTACAGCGTCTAGACCCGACAGGCTGCCGGACCCTGCCTGGGGTCCGGCGCTATAACAACAAGATCCGGTTTGCTACTGGCGCCGGACGGAGACGTACATGAACAAGAAAAAGAATTACCGCTGGACGATCCTGACGATGCTGTTCATCGCCATGATCATCAACTATGTCGATCGGGCCGCACTGTCCATCGCCATGCCCTTCATCACCCAGGAATACCATCTGACCCCTGCCGAAAAAGGCATGATCTTCAGTAGTTTCTTCTTCGGCTACGCACTGTTCTGCTTTGTCGGCGGCTACCTGGCCGACCGCTTCGGGCCGAAGAAGGTGCTAACCTGGTCCATGAGTTTCTGGTCGGTGCTCTGCGGTTCCACCGCGCTGGCCTTCAACTTCTGGTCGCTGCTGATCGTCCGTGCCCTGTTCGGCGTGGGTGAGGGTCCGGTCTCGACCACCGCGAACAAGACCGTCAACAGCTGGTTCCCGATCAAGGAACGCGCCCGCGCCATCGGCATCAACCAGGCCGGCGGCCCGCTGGGCGGTGCCCTGGCCGGCCCGATCGTCGGTTTCCTCGCCCTGTGGCTGGGCTGGCGCGTGGCCTTTGTGGTGATCGCCGTGGTCGGCGTGCTCTGGGCCATCGCCTGGTACCGCCTGGCGACCTCGACCCCGCAGGAGCACGCTAAGGTCTCGCCGGAAGAACTGGCCGAGATCAACGAAGGCCGGGTCGCCCCGGTGATGACCGCCGAACAGGCCCCGCGCACCCCGGTGCTGCAGATCATCCTGCAACGCTCGGTGCTGGTCACTGGTGTCTCGCTGTTCTGTTACAACTACATCCTGTACTTCTTCATGACCTGGTTCCCCAGCTACCTGATCGACGCCAAGGGCATCGACCTCAAGGCCATGAGCATCGTCACCGCGCTGCCGTGGCTGGTGGGTACGGTCGGCTTCGTCTGCGGCGGCCTGCTGATCGACTGGGTGTTCAAGCGCACCGGCAAGCAGCTGTTCTCGCGCAAGGTGGTGCTGGTCACCTGCCTGCTGGTGGCGGCGGTGTGCATCGTCCTGACCGGCCGGGTCGAAAGCGTGACCGCTACCGTCGCGGTGATGACCGTGGCTATCGGCTTCCTGATGTTGACCGCACCGGCCTATTGGTCGCTGATCCAGGACGCGGTGCCGGATCACCAGGTGGGCACTGCCGGCGGCTTCATGCACGGCCTGGCCAACCTGTCCGGCATCGTCGCGCCGACCGTGACCGGCTTTATCATCCAGGCCACCGGCACCTACGGCAGCGGCTTCGCCCTGGCCGGAGGCCTGGGTGTGCTGGGTGCGCTGATCGTGGCGTTCTTCGTCGGCAAGGCGCCGTCCAGGCGCGACGCCGTGGTCGCGGCGGCCTGACAGTAAACGCGGCCTGCGGGCCGCAACCCGCTTGTGCAATTACCAGGATTTCAGGAATTCGCTATGCCTACGCTTCTTGTCACCGGCGCCGCCGGTATCGTCGGGACCGCCCTGCGGCCCTTCCTGCGCCAGCGCTACAACCTGCGCCTGCTCGATCGCAAGGCGGTCGCGGACCTGCACGAAGGCGAGACCGCACTGGTCGGCGACCTCACCGACCCGGCCTGCGTGCAGCGCGCGGTGGACGGGGTCGATGGCATCCTCCACCTGGCCTGTGCCCATGGCACCGACATCCACTTCAACAGCACCGTCGAGCCCAACTACCACGGCACCCTGTACCTGCTGGAAGCGGCGCAGCGCCATGGCGTGAAGCGCTTCGTCTTCGCCAGCAGCCACCATGTGCTGGGCCAGTACCGCAGCGACCTGGCCGAGTTTTTCGATGACATGCCGGTGGCCCCGGACAGCTACTACGCCCTGAGCAAGGTGTTCGGCGAAGCGGCCTGCACCACCTTCTCCCTGCGCAGCGACGTGGCGACCTTTATCGTGCGGATCGGCAATGCCGACCCCAAGGTCTCCGACGCCCGCCGCCTGCGCATGTGGACCAGCGCCCGCGACCTGGCCCAACTGATGCTGATCGGCCTGGAGCATCCCGAGGTGCGCAACGAGATCGTCTATGGCGTCTCGGAAAGCCCCAACCCGCTGTTCCACAACAACCGCGCCCGCGCCCTCGGCTACAAGCCGCAGGACAATGCCGGCGAGCATCTGGCCGACAATTACCTGCCTTATGAAGCCATGGCCGCGGAAGGCTCGGGCCGCGACCATGTCGGCGGCGCCTACGCCGGCGTGCCCCTGGCTTCGCTGCTGGAGAACCTGCAATGAAGATCGTCCGCATCGACACGCAGATCGTGGAAATCCCGTTCCATGATGGCGGCAAGGGCCAGGGCATCACCCCGACCACCTGGAACACCCTGGAAAACGTGCTGATCCGCATCGAGGACGAGCAGGGCAATGTCGGCTGGGGCGAGGCCTTCGGCTACTTCGTCGCCAATGCCACCAAGGCCCTGATCGACCGTTTGATCACGCCGCTGCTGCTGAACCGCGAGATCATCGATATCGCCGCGTTCAACCAGGAGCTGCAATTGCGCCTGCACCTGTTCGGGCGCTATGGCGTAACGATGTTCGCCATCTCCGGCATCGATATCGCCATGTGGGACCTGGCGGCACGCCGGCGCAACCTGCCGCTGCACCGGCTGCTGGGCGAGGCGGTGCGCGAGAGCGTGCCGGCCTATGCCAGCCTGGTCCGTTACGCGGACAACGAGGTGGCCCCGGCCATCTGCGAAAAGGCCCTGGAAATGGGCTTCCGCGATATCAAACTGCATGAAGTCACGGTCGACGAGATCGCCGCCTGCCGCCGCGCCATCGGCGACGACGTGCCGCTGGCCACCGACGTCAACTGCGGCTGGAAGGTCAGCGATACCCGCGACTGGCTGCCAGCGCTGCGCGATCTGAAGCTGGCCTGGCTGGAAGAGCCGATCTTCCCGCCGGAAGACTTCGCCACCCTGGCCAGCCTGCGCGGGCAGGGTGTGCCGCTGTCGGCGGGGGAGAACTGGTGCACCGCGGTGCAGTTCGAGCAGGCCCTGGTGACGGGCGCGGTGGATTCGATCCAGCCCAGCGTGACCAAGGTCGGCGGTATTTCCGAATGCCTGCGCATCGGCGAACTGGCGCGCCAGCGTGATGCCGTGGTGTTGCCGCACTGTCCGTACTTCGGCCCCGGCCTGATCGCCACCCTGCACCTGGCGGCGGTCCAGCCGTGGGTGCCGCAGGTGGAGTACCTGTTCGTCGAGCCGGCGGACTGGCTGTATCCGGTGGAGTCGCTGCGCAGCGGCAACCAGTTGCAGATCCCGCAAGGCGCGGGCCTGGGCCTGGACATCGATCAGCAGGTGATCGAGCGCTTCCGCCGCCACTGAGGTTTCTTCGTCCTTTGGCTTTCAACCTCCGCCACGCTCTGGCGTGGCGGCAGGGGCTTGTCGTGCCCGCTTTCGGGTAACGGAGGGTCTTATGCAACGTCTCGAACTGAACAATGCAACCTGGAAGCTGGCCCTGCTGCCGGCCTGGGGCGGGCGTATCGCCGCGCTCAGCGCCGAAGGGCTGGAAGTGCTGCTGCCGATCACCAGCGAGTCCTTCGACCCGCTGGACTGGCCGCGGGCCGGGGGGTATCCGCTGTTTCCGTATTCGAACCGGATTCGTGATGCGCGCCTGGCATTCAATGGTGTCGAGCATCGTCTGCCGGCGCATCACGCGGCCTTGCCGCATACCCTGCATGGGGTCAGTCATACCCAGCCGTGGCAGGTGGTCAGCGTCGGAGCCGAAAGGGCGCTGATCCGCTGCGATTACCAGGGCGAGCACTGGCCCTGGGCGTTTCGTGCCGAGCAGGAATTCGTGCTGGAGGGCAATCGTCTGCGGGTCACCCTGCGCCTGGTCAACCAGGGTGATACGCCGATGCCGGCCGGGCTCGGCCTGCATCCGTACTTCCAGCGTCATCCGGGGATGCGCGTCGAGTACCGGGTCGGGCGCGAATGGCAGATCGATGCCGACTACCTCGCCACCGGCGACTACCAGGACGCGCCGAACACCCTGCGCATCGCTGCCGACAACGGCGAGTCGGTCGCCCATTACCAGTCCCGCTGGGACGGCAAGGTGCGGGTGGACTATCCGCAGGGTTCGCTGGAGTTGCACAGCGACCTGACCCACATGGTCGCCTTCGCTCCCGCGGGCCTGGGCTACCTGTGCCTGGAACCCGTTTCCCATCTGGCCGACGCCTTCAACCGCCCCAGAGCGGAGTGGGCCGAGGTCGGTACTCATGAACTGGCCCCGGAAGAGGCCCTGGAAACCACCTTGGAGTTCATCTGGCGGGGCCGCTGAGCCGCGTCGCGCGTTACTGATCCACCATCCCTAAAAAAGAGAACAACAACAATGAAATCATCCTCGTATGGGGCGGGCTTCGCTCGCTCGGCAAAACCCCTGGCACTGCTGCTGGGCCTGGCGCCGCTGGGCGCCCATGCGGCGTTTTTCGAAGACGCCAAGGCCAACCTGACCCTGCGCAACTTCTACTACAACCACGACCTGCGCGACTCCACCAAGCCGGCGCAATCCAAGCTGGAGGAGTGGGCCCAGGGCTTCATTCTCAAGGGTGAGTCGGGTTACACCGAAGGCACCATCGGCGTGGGCGTGGACTTCTATGCCGGCCTGGGCCTGAAGCTGGATTCGTCGCCATCGCGCAGTGGCACGGCCTTGCTGCCGGGTGCCTACGACCGTGCCGGCGGCCCACGCAATGCCGATCCGCGCTCGGTGGATCAGTTCTCCGAAGCCACGGCTGCGCTCAAGTTCAAGTACTCGAAAAGCGAGCTGAAGGTGGGCGGGCTGTTCCCGAAGATCCCCTTGGTCAGCTCCGGTGATGCACGCCTGCTGCCGCAGTTCTTCGAAGGCGCGATGCTCGATGTGAAGGAGATCGACAACCTCGACCTCAGCGTCGGCCAGATGCGCCAGGTCAACCAGCGTGAATTCGCCGGGGCCCGGGATATCCAGGTGGGCAACTACTACAGCGTGTTCAGCGACCGCTTCAACTACCTCGGCGGCACCTGGCGCATCACCCCGCAATGGTCGGCGGGGCTGTGGGGCGGGCGGCTGGAGGATGTCTACCAACAGAACCTCGCGACCGTCACCCACACGCAGAAGCTCGGCGACTGGAACCTCTCCGGCACGCTCAACTACCTCGATACCGGGGAATCCGGCGCCGAGAAGGCCGGCAAGCTGGACAGCCGCATGACCTCGGGGATGCTCAGCGCCAATCTCGGGCCGCAGACCTTCCGCGTCGGCTACCAGTACAACGCCGGTGACAGCGCGCTGCCGTTCATTCACGACACCGATCTGCCAGCGGCGGCCAATGCCGTGCAGGTGCTGCGTTTCGACCGCGCCCAGGAGCGTTCGTGGCAGGCGCGCTACGACCTCGACTTCGCCTCGCTGGGTGTGCCGGGGCTGGTGGCCTTCGCCCGTTACGTCAAGGGCGACAACTTCAAGGTGGCGGGTGAGGACGGCAGCGAGTGGGAGCGCAATATCGACATCACCTACACCGTGCAGGACGGGCCGCTGAAGAACCTCGCCCTGCGCCTGCGCAACGTCCAGTTGCAAGGCGATGCCACCGGGCGCCGGGATGAGAACCGGGTGATCCTGGCGTACACCTTGCCGTTGTTCTGATCCTTGTCTTGAACCCTGCCGCTGCCCTGGAACGGGCGGCGGCTTTTGCGTTTTTGGAGTGTTGTCATGAGTTATCGCCTTGATCCGGAAATCCAGGCCTATGTCGAGGCTTGCCAGCGGTTCGTGCCTGTCGATGAGAGTATCGAGGCGCGGCGGGATGCTTTCCTGCGGGCTTGTCGGGCGTGTACGCCGGAGGCGCCGGAAGGTTGGTCTATCGCTGACCGGGTGTTGGATGGCGTGAATCTGCGGGTCTACAAACCGGCGGGAGCGGTGCCGGAGGGCGGCTGGCCAACGCTGTTGTATCTGCATGGCGGTGGGTGGAATCAGGGCAATCTGGATACCCATGACTGGTTTGCCCATGCCCTTGGGCGGCGGGTATCGGTAGCGATCGTGGCGGTGGAATACCGGCTGGCGCCGGAGCACAGCTATCCGGCGCCGCTGGAGGATTGCCTGGGGGCATGGAATGGCTTGCGCGAAGGGCGGGTCGATGCGCAGCTGAGTCGCGAGCGGCTGATCGTCGGGGGTGACAGTGCTGGCGGGACATTGGCTGCCGGGTTGTGCATGGCCTTGCGTCGGGAGGGTTTGCCGCAGCCGTTGGGGCAATTGCTGGTCTATCCGGTGCTGACGACGCGGGAGGATTTGCCGTCGATGAGCGAACATGCCGAGGCGCCGTTGATGACGGTGACGGGGTTGCGGCGGTCGCTGGCGGGGTTTCTGCCGAAGCAGGGTGATTGGCGGGATCCTTGTGCGATGCCGTTGGAGGCCGGGGATTTTAGCGGGCTGGCGCCGGCCTTTATCGCGGTGGCCGGGGTGGATCCGTTGCGGGATCACGGGGTGGCTTATGCGGCGGCGCTTGTGGGGGCGGGAGGCGAAGCCAAGGTCGAGGTGGTAGCGGGCTTGGTTCACTCCGGATTGCGCGCCTTCGGCGTGCAACGGGTAGAGCAGTTATGGAACCGCCTGGGCGCGATGGCCTTGCACTATCTAGCCTGACGACACGGACCCTGTGGGAGCTGGCTTGCCAGCGATAGCGACGGTGAATTCACTGACGTAATCGCTGGCAAGCCAGCTCCCACAGGGTCCGTGTCGAATTAGCTGGCTCAGCCAGACGCTTGCTCCGCGATCCCTCTCATCATCGACTCCGCCAACGCCCGGGACGCTTCGAGTGTGTGCTGGGTCGCCCAGAGAATTCCGGCCAGATGCTCCTGCTTGACCACGTCGCAGGCCTGGAGATTGGTTTCATAGGCAGAGCGCAACAGCACGATGAGATGGATCAGTGCTTCGTCGACATCGGCACCGGCGCACACGGCGAACAGCGGGGGATGGTGGCCGTCGCAGGCGGAAAAGCGGGTATGGACGGTGACGGCACGGGGTGGATCGGGGACGATCTTTTTCATTGCAACCCTCTATTGGTTATCCGGGCTGGCACTGATTTGCTGTCAAACAAATGGGTGGCAGCTGTACGTGGGTTGACAGACCGAGAATAGAGGAACCCGGCGCGCAACGAGTGCGCCCCACGCACAGCCGCCATAGCCAATGCACGGAAAGCTCCGGCAAAGGGTGTGGTGCTGAGGATCCAACTATTGATCGGCCTGTCAAAGCCGGTCGCCAGACATCAACGACGGCAGCAAGACTAGGCAGCGTTTCCCCAGCACGCAACAGCTAATAAGCCGCGGGAGTATGCTTGGGAAATTGCCTACAAGAAAGTCGGAAATCGGTGAAGTTTCGTTGCCTGATATGGCGGGAAACCGGCCTGACGACGCGGACCCTGTGGGAGCTGGCTTGCCAGCGATAGCGGTGGTGAATTCACCGACGTCATCGCTGGCAAGCCAGCTCCCACAGGGGCCGCGGCGAATCAAGCAAAGGGTGGCAACTTCACCCCCTCAGGTCGCAACCCGCGAAGTCGAACCGATCACCGCCTCCAGCACCCTGAAATCAATCCACTCCCGCACATCGAAGTGCCGCGGAATGAATTCCCACCGATACAGGAAATCGGTGAAGTCCTGCAGGGCACTGATCGACCGACTGTCGAGGGTAGTCCGCAAGCGCCGATGAGCATCCTCGCCATAGGCCGCCGCCACCCAGTACTCGCTGGTATTCAGCTCCCGCGCGAGATAGCGCCGGGTCTCATCCGGATTGGCCCAGGCCCATTGCTCGGTCCGCAACAGCACATCGACGATGCGCTTGCAGGCGCCGAAGTGGTTGTCCAGCAGATGGGTGTCCACGGTCAGCGTCCGCGGCGTGCCGTTGTTGGCGCGAATCAGCGGGTCGGGGTGCGAGCCGGTGTCGATCACCACATGCAGGCCCAGCTCGTAGGCTAGCTGCAACGCGGTGGCGCCCTTGAGGAAGATCGCGTCGATATCCCCGCGCAGCAGGCCGATCAGTTCGTTGTTGCGCCGGCTGATCCGGGCGCCGCTGAGGTAGACGGCGGCACCATGCACATGGGTGACCTGCTCGTCGCTGTGGGTCCCGCCATAGGGATAATCCACCAGCTCCACATCTCCCACGTTCAGGCCTTCCAGGCGCAGCGCATTTTCCAGCCCGCGCAAGGCCTGGGCGCGGGTGAAGTCGATTTGCACATTGGCCCACTTGGGCAGGCCGAAACGTCGGTTCTTCAAGTCGCGGACGGTTTTCACCCCGCTTTCGGCGGTGGTCAGGATCAACTGCACTTCATCCGCCCAGCTCAAGCCCAGCACCCGGGTTTCAACCCCGGCGGAGTAGGCCCAGATCGCCGGGATATTGCCGCCATGACGGACCGAGTTGGGCAGGTGGTGGTCGTAGTGCGCCTCGCGCACTTCCCGTTCGCTGGATTCGCGCAGGGACTGGATCGAGGTGCCCAGCGGGGCGAAGGCTTCGGCAAGGCGCCCGGTCTGCACGGCGATGCCGAGGCCGGTGGGCACCGGGCTGTGGGTGTACCAGAGGGTGTCGAGGGGCGTACTCATGAGGCGATCGAATCCTTGATGGCCGGAAGGGCAGGTTGGCGCAGCAACGGCAGGACTTCCTGGCCGATGCGCAGGGCTTCTTCCAGGTGCGGGTTGCCGGCGAGGATGAAGGTGGAGAAGCCAGCGTCGCGGTATTCGGCGAGGCGCTCGGCGATATTCTGGTGGCTGCCCACCAGGCCCACGGTCGGGCCCGGCTTGGCCTTGGCGAAACCGGCCCAGAGGTTGGGGCCCAGTATCAGGTCGTCGAAGTCCTGGATGTTCTGGTGATAGGCCGTCTGCCGCGCGCCGCCGACCGAGTCGCTGGCCCGGGTGAAGGCGCTGGAGACTGTGCTGGGCTTGCCTTCCAGGCGTTCGAACTGGCGGCGCAGGTCACGCCAGGCAGCGTCCTCGGTTTCCCGGGCGAAGAGGTCGACGCGCAGGCCGAAGCGCACGCTGCGCCCTTGCTTGTCGGCCAGTTCGCGGACCCGCTCGATATGCGGCCTGAGCTTGTCCACCGGCTCGGCCCAGTTCAGGTAGACGTCGGCATGCCGGGCGGCCACGTCCAGGGCCGGGTCGGAGAAGCCGGAGAAGTACACCGCCGGCTTGCGCTCGTTGCCCAGGCCCGGTGGCAGGGCGCCGTTCTCCAGGCGGTAGATCTCGCCCTCGTAGCTGAAGCGCTCGTTGTTCCACAGGCCGTCGATGATGTCGAGGAACTCGCCGGTACGCTGGTAGCGCTGGTCATGGTCGAGGAAGTCGCCCTGGGCGCGCTGGCTGGCCGGGTTGCCGCCGGTGATGATGTTCCAGTCGAGGCGGCCGTGGCTCAGGTGCTGGAGGATCGCCGCTTGCTGCGCGGCATAGGCGGGCAGGGTCCAGGTGGCCTGGAAGGCCACGAGGAAGCGCAGACGCCGGGTTTCCCGGGCCAGGGCGGCGGCGACGATCCACGGCTCCGGGCCGGTGGGCAGCAGGGCGCCTTCGAAGCCGGCCAGTTCGGCGGCCTTGGCCACCTGGGCGATGTAGTCGATGTAGGTGAAGCCGTCAGGGCTGCCGTCGGCGAGCAGGCCGGGGGCGATATGGCCGTGCCGGGCGGCGAAGCTGCCGCGGTTGTGTTGGTCGGTGGTGAGTTGCGGGCCGTCGGTGCCGAGGGGCAGGCGCCAGAAGAATTCGGTGGTCATGGCGGGTCCTTTGGTGAATTGAAGAGGGGTGGTGCAACCTGTGTGCCACGGTGTTCTCAGGGGCCCCATCGCTGGCAAGCCAGCTCCCACAGGTACTGTGTTCGCCGGACCTGTGGAAGCTGGCTTGCCAGCGATGAGGCCCGGAAGAGCGCCGCAGGGTGCTGCCTGGGCAGCACCCCGCAAGCAATCACTGTTCATGCACGGCCAGCTGGTCATGGCTGCGATACAGCGCCGCATAGGCCCCGTCCGCCGCCAGCAGTTGCCCGTGGCTGCCTTGTTCCTGCACCCGGCCCTGGCGGATCACCACGATGCGGTCGGCATCGCGGATGGTCGCCAGGCGGTGGGCGATGATGATCGCGGTGCGGCCTTCGCACAGCCGGCGCAAGGCCCGCTGGATGCGCCGTTCGGTATGTACGTCCACCGCCGAGGTGGCCTCGTCCAGCACCAGCACCGCCGGGTTGGCGAGGTAGGCACGCACCAGGCACACCAGCTGCCGCTGGCCATGGCTGAGATGGCTGCCAAGGCTGCCGACCTGGGTCGCGTACTGGTGCGGCAAGCGCTCCAGCACCTCGTCCGCCCCCAGCTCCCGCGCCGCGGCGATCAGGCTGGCGTCGTCGGCCCCGGGGGCCGCCAGGCGCAGGTTGTCGAGGATGCTCCCGGCGAACAGCACGTTGTCCTGCAGCACCACGCCGATATGCCGGCGCAACTGGGCCTGGCTGACCTGGCG
The DNA here is from genome assembly GCF_001941965.1 of Pseudomonas putida. Classification (GTDB taxonomy): domain Bacteria; phylum Pseudomonadota; class Gammaproteobacteria; order Pseudomonadales; family Pseudomonadaceae; genus Aquipseudomonas; species Aquipseudomonas putida_L. Next base: position 106,012 of record NZ_MKZO01000011.1, read on the forward strand.
GATATCCACGCCATCCAGCCGCACGGCACCGTCGTTGACTTCATAGAAACGGGTCAGCAATTGCACCAGGGTGCTCTTGCCATGCCCGGACGGACCGACGATGGCCAGCACTTCACCGGCACGAATGCGCAGGTCCAGGTCATCGATCACCGGCCGCCCGGCATCAGGCTGATAGGCAAAGCGCACTTTGTCGAAATGCACCTCGCCCCGGACCCGTGGCAACGGCAAGGGCCGCTCCGGGTCGCGGATTTCCGGCGCGGTATCCAGCAGCAGGAAGATCCGCTGCGCCGAGGCCGAGCCCGTGGCATAGCGTTCGAACAGATCGGTCAGCTCCTGCAAGGGCCCGAGGAACAGCATCACGTAGAACAGGCTTTCACCGACCTGGCCCACGGTCACCGTACCCTGCGCCAGCGCGTAGCCACCGACCAGCACCAGCACCGCCATGCCTCCAGCCGCAAGCAGAGCAGTAAATGGCGCGAACCAGCCGGAACGCAGGCTGCCGGTGATCAGCGCGCCATTGAACTCGTCCAGCAGCCGGCGATAGCGCCGCTGGTTGTCCGCTTGCCGCCCGCTCTGCTGCAACAGGCGCACGCCGCCGACGCTTTCCACCAGGTGCGCGGTAAAGCGGCTGCGCTGCTCGGCGACTTTCGCCCAGTTGCGCTGGGCCACGCGCTTGAACGCCCAGGTAGCGAGGAACAGCAGCGGCACGCTGCCGATCAGGGCAAAGAAGAACAGCGGGGTGATCAGCCACAGCATCAGCGCCGCCAGGGTGCAGCGCAGCAGGGCACCGAGCAGTTCAGGCGGGCCCTGGATCAGCAGCGGTTCGAGGGCGTCGACGTCGCGGTCGGCGCGGGACAGGATGCGCCCGGCGCGGGTCCGGTCGAAGTAGCCGATGCTCAGCGCCTGGACATGGGCGAAGACCCGCACGCGCAGTTGGTTGAGCACGGCGATGGCAGCGCTGCCGGCGATGTACTGCGATAGCCCACCGAGCAGGATCCGTCCCAGCCAGCTCGCCGCTAGCCCGGCGCCAAGCCACAGCACCAGCGGCAGATCCAGCAGCCAGGCATTGCCATCGTGGACCAGCCCGTGATCCAGCAACTCGCGGACGAACCACGGGCGCAGGAAGACGGTGAACACCAGCACCAGTTCCAGCACGATCACCCAGGCCACTTGCCCACGTACCGGTTTCAGCAGCGGCAGCAGGCGTTGCAGCATGCTGCGGTCGAGGGCCTTTTTCGCCAGGCGTTCCTCGATCTCGATATCGCTCATGGCGGTATTACCGGCGTTCTTGCTCATTGGTCGATCCCCAGCAGGTCGCGGTAGGCGGCATTGCGTTCGAGCAACTCGGCGTGGGGGCCGCTGTCGACGATGCGGCCCTGGTCCAGCAGCAACACGCGGTCGGCGCGCTCCACGGTGCTGGCCTTGCTGGCGATCAGCAGCAAGGTCGGGCCGCCGGGGCTGCGCAGGTGGTCGAGCACATGCCGTTCGCTGATGGCGTCGAGGGCGCTGGTGGCGTCGTCCAGGCACAGCAGGTCCGGCGCGGCGAGCAGGGCGCGGGCCAGGCACAGGCGCTGGCGCTGGCCGCCGGAAAGGGTCACGCCGCGATCGCCCAGCGGGCTGTCGAGGCCATGGGGCAGGCGCTCGAGAATATCGTCGGCGGCGGCGCGGTGCAGGGCGTCGAGCAGTTCGGCGTCACTGGCATTTGGCGCGCCGAGGCGCAGGTTGGCGGCGAGGCTGTCGGCGAACAGGAAGCTTTCCTGGGGCAGTACATGCACGCGCTGGCGCAGGTCTTTCAAATCAACGGCGCGCACGTCCTGCCAGCCGCCTTCATGATTACCCACCAGCACCCGGCCGCTGTCGGCATCGGTCAGGCGTGGCAGCAGGCTGGCCAGCAGGCTCTTGCCGGTGCCGGTGGCGCCGACCAGTGCGACCACCTCGCCGGGCGCCAGCAGCAGCGAGCACTGGCGCAGGATGTCGCGCTCGCTGCCGGGGGCGCTGACATTCACTTCTTCCAGTTGCAGGCCCAGCGGACCCGGTGGCAGCAGGCGCGGGCCGCTTTCGATCCGGGTCGGCGCGTCCAGCAACTGCCAGATCCGCCCGGCGCTGGCGCGGGCATCGGCGAAGGTCTGCATCACCCGGCCAATGCCTTCGATGCGGAACACCAGGGTGGTGGCGATCAGCAGCGAGGTGACCAGCTCGCCAATCCCGATTTTCCCGGCGGCCACCAGTTGCGCGCCGATGATCAGGATCCACACATGCCCCAGCGCCACCAGGGCCTGGGGCAGGGGAATCCGCGAACTGGCCCAGGCCAGGGCCTGCCGCGCCAGCCCGGTGAACTGCCGGACCTGTTCACTGAAACCATCGATACGCTGCTGTTGCAGGCCGAACGACTTGATCACTCGCACTGCGCCGATGCCTTCGGCGAGATCCTGGTTGACCCGGTCATAGGCCGCACCCACGGCGCGGTCCAGTTCGACCAGGCGGTCGGTCTGCAGCACGAACAGATACAGCCCGAGCAGGGTCAGCAGCAGCGGCCCGAGGGCCAGCAGCGGGTGATACCAGCCCAGCAGACCGACCGTGGCCAGCACCACCAGCGGGGTTTCCACCAACTGGCGCCAGAAGCTCACCAGCGCATCACGGACCTTGTCGGCATCGCGGGTGGTGCGGGTAACGATCTCGCCGATGCCGTGTTGCCAGTGGTAGCCCAGGTGCAGGCGCAGCACCTGTTCGAGAATGCGCTCGCGCAGGCGGGTCAGCAGTTCCTGGCCGAGGATCAGCGAACCGAGGGAGGCGGCGTACTGCAACACGGCGCGACCGAAGGCGACGGCCAGGATGGCCCAGAACCAGTGCCAGGCCACGCTGCCGTCAAGGCCTCCGTCATCGAGGCGGCGCACCGCAACCCCGGCGGTCACGTCGTTGAGGGCATGGCCGATCAGCCATTGCTGCCAGACCAGGCCCAGGTTGATAAGAACGAACAACCCGGCGACCAGGGCGAAACGCCAGGGCATCTCGCGGTAGATCGCCAGGCTGCGCAGCAGCGGATGTCGATGGCTCATGAAGAACTCGAAACAGGACGTGGAAACGCGCGGGTCGGCCCGCGCGATGGGATTCAGCGACTGGCACCGATCTTCTGCTTGGCCGCCAGGATCGCGGTGTACTCGCCCGGGTCGACGCCATTGAGGTAGTAGTTGCCGACGTGGTGCAGGCGCCAGCGGATCGGGTCGTGGGTGGTGTGCACCCGGGCATTGCGCCAGAAGCGGTCGAGGTTCCATTTGCTCAGGGACGAACTGGCGCCGAGCAGGGAGAAGATATCGCTGGAGATCTTCAGCGAGGCGCCATCGGAGTGGGCGCGGGCGGTGGCCACGGACAGGATCAGTTCGTCCTGCAGTTCCTTGTTCTCCGGGTCGCGCTCGTGGGCATCGAAGACCCGCGCGGCATCGCGCAGCAGCGATTCAGCGGCACGCAGCGCCACGGCGTATTCGCCGATCTGGCGGATGATATGCGGCTCGTCGCTGGCCCGTTCCACCTCGCTCTCGACCCAGGGCCGGGCGTGCTGGTTGAGGTAGTCGATCCCGGCCTGCAGGGCGCCGGCGGCGATGCCGGTGTCGATGGCGGCGTGGAGGATCTGCGGGAAGGTCAGGCCGGTGCGCTTCATCGGGCCCTGGCGGCGCAGCACGTAGCGCTCGTCCAGCTCGATATTGTCGAATTGCACGGTGCCGCTGACCGAGTTGTTCTGGCCGAAGGCGTCCCAGTCGTCGACCAGGGTCAGGCCGGGGGTATCGCGGTGCAGCAGCACCCCGGCGCCGCCGTCGTCGCTGGCTGCGGTGAGGGAGATCCATTCGGCGAGGTACGAACCGGTGGAGTAGAACTTGCTGCCGTTGAGCACCAGTACGCCGTCCTCGCGGCGCTCGACCCGGGTCTTCAAGGCGAACTTGTTCTTGCCGCCGACCTCGGCCAGGGCATTGCCCAGGCGCTTGCCGGCCAGCACATCGTCGATCAGGCGCTGGCGCACCTCCTCGGGATAGCCATTGAGCACGCCGCGCAGCATCACGTTGTGGATCTGCAGCAACTGGCCGACGCCGCCATCGGCGCGGGAAATGATCCGCACCGTCTCGACGATGGTTTCCACCGAGGCACCGAGGCCGCCATCGGCCTTGGGCACGCCGATGGCGGTGATGCCGCTGGCGGACAGCAATTCGGCCTGGCGCCGGGGCAGGCTGCGGTTGTACTGCGGGTCGGCGGCGAGGGCGGCGATCTCGCCGGCAATCTCATGGGCGGCGGTGATGGCCTGGGCTTCGCTTTCCAGGCGGCGGGGCAGGTTGGACACGATAAGACTTCCTTGGATGAACAGGTGCCAGCTCAAGAGCAGGTTCTGTGCCATCGGTCTGGAGGCCTTGCGGGCCGTGGCTTGCAGCAATTTTCACAGGCGCTGTTGCTGCTCCAGCAGCAACGCAAGGCCGGTTGTTGCTCAGGCAGCAGCAGTCCCGCTGGGGGAGTGTTGGCAGATCAGCAGTCGCTCACTGTCGAATGGCATAAAAACCAATAAAATCAATGACCTGATGAGTTGGCACGAGCGCTGCAATAGCCCTTGGCAAAGGCCGCCCGGCCCGTTCGATCCCCTGATGGAGCCTACTCATGTCACTTGCCGCTACCTTGCCGCTGCCTGCCGCAGCGCCCCTGGAGCAACTCTGGTTCACCCGTTGCCCGGTCCCGACCGCCTCCGGCATCGCCTACACCCTCGGCTGGCTTGGCGAGGAATTCGCCGCCGACGGCCTGCCGGTCCTGACCCTTCAGGAAGCCCGCCAGCTCGGTCACCACCACTACGATCACCAGTTGCCCGGGCTGTTTCGCGAGGGCGGCAATGTCCCGGCCCTGGCCGCCCGCGCCGCCGGTTCGCCGAGCCGCCTGATCGGCCTGACCTGGATCGAGGAATGGCAGACCATCCTCGTCCGTCCCGGCTCCGGCATCCGCAGCGCCGCCGACCTCAAGGGCAAGCGCCTGGCCCTGCCGGCCTGGGGTGCCAATCGTCCCGGCAGCATCGCCCGGGCCATGAGCCTGCATGGCTACAAGGGCGCCTTGAGCTCGGCCGGATTGAGCTTCGATGACGTCACCCTGGTCGAGGTGCCGCTGCACGACCAGGAACAGGCGCCAAACCCGCAGGAAGGCTTGCAGCGCCTGTGGTCCGGCCTGGACGTCCTGGTCCGTGGCGAGGTGGATGCGGTCTACGTCAAGGGCGCTTCCGCCGCCGATGCCGCCCGCCGCCTGGGCCTGGAAGTGGGTATCGACCTCGACCAGATCGATGACCCGCGCTACCGCATCAACAACGGCACGCCGCGGCCGATCACCGTGCACCAGAGCCTGCTCGACGAGCATTTCGACCTGGTGGTGCGTTTCCTCGCCCAGACCTTGCGCGCCGCCGACTGGGCCCGGGACAACCGCGAGGGCCTGCTGCGCATCCTCCAGGACGAGACCCGTGCCGGTGCCGAAGGCGTGGGCGAAGCCTATCGCGGCGACTTCCACACCACCCTGGCCCCGGACCTTTCCGAGCAACGCCTGGCCTTCCTCGATATCCAGAAGACCTTCCTCAACCTGCATGGCTTCCTCGAAGCCGACTTCGACCTGGCCGAGTGGGTTGACCACCGCCCGCTGCAAGCCGCTCGCGAACTGTTGGCCCAACGCAATCAAGACAAGGACATCTGACCATGACCGTACTGACCGCCGAACACCTGATCGACGCCGAACTCAAGGACTTCGTCGACAACGTCACCCACCTGGCCGGCGAGGCCTTCCGGGTCTACCGGGAAACCAACAGCATCACCGCCAATGGCACCGTCGGCTTTATCGAGCGGGTCCCGGGGCGCGAGCTGCTGGTCTCGGTCAACTACCCGGGCCCGTGGAAGAAGGACCAGCCACTGAAGGCCTCGGTCACCGACTTCGCCGGCAACCTGGTGCATGGCCAGGGCAAGGGCGGGCTGAACCGCTATACCCGGCTGTTCGTCCAGCAGCCGCAGATCACCACGGTGTCCCACGTGCATTCGCCGTACCTCGGTGCCTGGGCCCAGACCCAGCGGTCGCTGCCGTTCAACTATGTGCCGGTACAGCGCTTCCAGCTGGCCCGCGAGCTGCCGGTGTATATCGACCGGCGCCAGGACGAGGTGGATTTCATCCTCGACAGCCTCGCGGAAAACCCCTTCACCCCGGCCATCCTCGAAGCCAATGGCGGCGCCACCGTCTGGGGCACCCACGGCCTGCAGGCCACCGCGGAATTCATCCTGCTGCTGGAGGAGGGCGCGCAACTGCAACTGCTGGCCGAGGCCATCGGCGGTTCGCGGCCTTATGGCCCGGGCGTGCTGACCCAGCAATGGACCATGAGCAAGCTGCTCGGCCAGGCCCGTGAGCTGGGCCTGGTGCCCGCCAATGACAGCCCCCGCGCATAAGGACATCGAACCATGGCAGTGAAGATTCTCTGGTACCTCACCAGCCCCGACGGTCCCTATCCATGGGAAGCGCAGGGCCGCTGGCTGACCGATTTCAACCACCTCAAGCAACTGGCGGTGAGCGCCGACCGTCTCGGCTACTACGGCTCGCTGCTGGGCACCAGCCCCAACGAAAGCCTGGCCGTGGCCGCCTCGCTGATCGACGCTACCGAGCGCCTGCGCTTCCTGGTGGCCCAGCATCCTGGCGAAGTGTCCCCGGCAGTGCTGGCCAAGTGGGCACTGACCTTCGACGAGTTCTCCGGCGGCCGCCTGCTGTTCAATGTGGTCAATGGCAGCGATGCCGGGCTGGCAACCCTCGGCGTGCATTACCCGCATGACGAGCGCTACCAGTTCAGCCTCGAATACTGGCGCGCGTTCCAGGCGATCTATGCCGGCGCCACCGAGGGCTATGACGGCCAGTTCGTCAAGCTGGCGCCACGTCCGGCGGCGGCTGCGCGGCATCCGCTGGGTGGCTGGCACCCGCCGCAGCGTCTGTCCGTGCCGCTGTGGGGTGCGGGCACTTCCGACCCGGGCGTGGCCCATTCGGTGCAGTTGCTCGACGTGTACCTGAGCTTCGCCGATACGCCACCGAAGCTCGGCGCCAAGTTCCGCAAGGTCGGCGCCGAGGCGGCGAAGATCGGTCGCGAGCTGACCTACGGCACGCGTCTGCAGATCATCGTCCGCGAGACCGAGGAAGAAGCCTGGGCCCACGCCCAGAAGCTGCTGGACAACACGTCCCTGGTGACCGCCCGCGCCGCCATCGAGCGCCAGTTGCCGCCGGGCCAGACTCTCGACAGCTTCCACAGCGACGACCCGCGTATCCAGGCCAATGTCCAGGCGATCCGCGAAGGCCGCTTGCCGAAAGCCCGCGACCTGGAGATCTACCCGAACGTGTGGACCGGCCCCAGCCTGTTCGGCTTCAACCTGCTCGGCCCGGCCGCCGGCACCTACCTGGTGGGCAGCGCCGAACAGGTCGCCGAGCGCATTCGCGAATACGAGGGCCAGGGCACCAGCGCCTTCATCCTTTCCGGCTTCCCGCTGATCGATGAGGCGCACCGGGTCGCCGACCTGCTGTTCCCGCTGCTCGACCTGGACCATGGCTTCGAGGTTCCGCGCCTCAAGGCCCGCACGGCCGCCGAACCGGCCTAAGGAAGTACCCATGCGCAACGAATTTTCCCGCCGGGCGTTTCTCGGCAATGGCCTGGTCGTCGGTGGTGGCCTGATCCTCGGCTCCAGCCTCCTCACGGGCTGCGGTGGCGGCGAACCCGCCGCCGTGGCCGGGGCGGCGGTCGCGTCCGGCACCCCGGTGCGCGGCGGCCGCCTGCGGGTCGGCATCATCGACGGCGACCAGGCCGGTAACCTCGACGCGCACAAGCCGTCCGGCGGCGGGATCATTCGCGGCTGGGCGCTGTACAGCAAGTTCTGGGAATGGAACGACGATGTCAGCACGCGCCTGGGCCTGGCCGAGTTCGCCGAGCCCAACGCCGATGCCAGCGCCTGGACCATCCGCATCAAGCCGGGGCTGGAGTTCCACCACGGCAAGAGTATCACCTCGGACGACATGCTGTTCTCGATCATGCGCCTGACCGACCCGAAACTGGCCTCGCCCTATGCCGGGCTGGTCGGCGCCATCGATCGCCAGGCCCTGCGCAAGCTGGACGACCGGACCATCGAGATCCGCTTCAAGGAAGGCCGCAGCTTCTTCCCCCTCGACGAAACCCTGATCGCCTTCGGCGGCATCGTGCCCACCGACTACGATCCGAACAATCCGGTGGGCGCCGGGCCGTACCGGCTCAAGCGCTTCGTGCCGGGGCAGCGGGCGCTGTTCACCCGCTTCGAGAACTACTTCAAGCCCAACCAGCCCTACGCCGACGAGCTGGAGATCATCGAATTCAAGGACCAGGTCTCCCGGGTCGCCGCGCTGCGTGCCGGGCAGATCGATATCGCCAGCGGCATCCAGGCCGAGCACAGCGCGCTGATCAAGGCCGATCCGCGCCTGCAACTGGTGGCTTCGCCGACTACGTCGTTCAGCGGCTTCAACCTGAACACCGCCAAGGCACCGTTCCAGGATGAGCGGGTGCGCCAGGCGTTTCGTCTGCTGGCGGACCGTCAGGAGCTGGTGGGACGTGGCCTGAACGGTTTCGGCCGGATCGCCAATGACCTGTATTCGCCCAACGATCCGACTTACAACCACGCCATCGCCCAGCGTCCCTACGACCTGGAGCAGGCCCGTGCGCTGCTGCGCCAGGCCGGGGCCACCGACCTGCGCCTGGAACTGACCACCACCGCCAACGAGGTGAATGCTGCATTGGTGTTCGCCCAGCAGGCCAAGAAGGCTGGCGTCGAGATCAAGGTCACGCCGGTGGATGCTTCGGTCTTCAACGGCCCGCAGAAGGAGCAGTGGCTGATGTCGCCGTGCTCGACGCCCGCTCGCGGCTTCCTCGCCACCGGCCTGCACAACGATGCGCCGCTGGCGATCTACAACCGCAGCAACTTCCGCGACGAGCGCTTCTCGCAGCTGTTCACCCAGGCCCTCGCCCAGCCCGACCTGGCACTGCGCCGCGAGCTGGTGCATGAGGCCCAGGCCATCCAGCACCAGCGCGGCGGCCTGCTGATCTGGGGCTTTACCGACGTGCTCGACGCCGCCTCGCACAAGGTCGGTGGCCTGCACGGCGAACAGACCACCTTCGCCTCCTGGCGCTTCGACAGCCTGTGGTTGAACCATGCCTGAACCTATCCGTACCTCCCGTTTGCCGGCGTGGCTGCCGTGGTTCGTCGGTCGGCTCGGCTATGGCCTGCTGACCGCCTGGGTCATCAGCCTGGTGGTGTTCATCGCCACCCAGGCGCTGCCGTCGGACCCGGCCCGGGTGATCCTCGGACCCGAGGCGCCGCTGGAAAGCATCCTCACCCTGCGCCAGCAATTGGGGCTGGACCGGCCGATCCTGGTCCAGTACTTCAGTTGGCTGGCCCAGGTGCTGCGCGGTGACCTGGGGATTTCCCTGGATTCGGCACAGCCGGTGGCGGAGCTGCTGTTCATTCGCTTCGGCAATACCCTGGCGTTGTTGCTCGGGGTGTTGCTGCTGGTGCTGCCGCTGGCCCTGGTGATCGGCGTCGGCCTGGCCCTGCGCCGGGATTCGCGCCTGGACCGCTGGGGCCTGGCGACCCTGATCGTGCTGAAGGCCACCCCCGGCTACCTGATCGCTATCGGCCTGGTGCTGCTGTTCTCCATGCCGCATTTCGACCTGCTGCCAGCGGTGTCGCTGATCGATCCGGACCGTCCGCTGTGGCGACAACTGGACTATCTGGCCTTGCCGGTTTTCGCCCTGAGCCTGTCGGCACTGCCGTATCTGGCACGACTGGTACGCGCCTCGATGATCGAGACCCTGGACTCGGACTATGTCGGTGCCGCCCGCCTGCGCGGCGTGCCGCACTGGCGCCTGGTCTGGTGCCACACCTTGCCCAATGCCCTGGTGCCAGCGATCCAGGGCGTGGCCCTGACCCTGCGCACCCTGATCGGCGGCGCGCTGCTGGCCGAGGTGGTGTTCAGCTACCCAGGGATAGGCACCTTGCTCAACAGCGCGATCCAGATGCGCGACCTGCCGCTGATCCAGGGCGCGGTGCTGGTCATCACCCTCGGCGTGGTGCTGGTCAACCTGCTGGCCGACCTGCTCACCGTACTGCTCACCCCGAAGCTGCGTACCGCGCGCCGGGCCGGCCTGATCCAGCGCAACCGCCGCGGTATCCAGAGCTGGTGGCGGCGCCCGGCGGCCAAGGCCCCTTGATAAGGAGATGTGCCCATGTTCAGCGCTCGATTCTGGCGTGAACCCTCGATCCGCCGGGGTGCCCTGGTGACCCTGGCGGTGGTCCTGCTGGCCCTGCTTGGGCCCTGGCTGGCACCCCATGCGCCGACCGACATGCTCGGTGGCATCTATGGCGGGCCTATGGCCGGCGCGCCGCTGGGGCATGACTTCCTCGGCCACGATGTGCTGTCGCGCCTGCTGGCGGGTGGGTTGTCGATCCTCTGGATGTCGGTGGCTGCTGCCGCGCTGGCGCTGGTCGTCGGCAGCGTGCTGGGCATGCTCGCCGGGCTTTCGCGCCAGCGCCTGGACCAGGCAATCACCTGGCTGGCGGATGTCTGGCTGGCGTTCCCGGACCTGATCCTGGTGCTGCTGATCGTCTCCATGCTCGGGCGTCAGCCGTGGCTGATCGTGTTGACCGTGGCGATTGCCTTCACCCCCGGGGTGATCCGTCTGGCCCGGGGTAGCGCGGTGTCGGTGGCCAGCCAGGAGTTCGTCGAGGCGGCGCAGATGATGGGCTTCTCGCGCACGCGGATTCTACTGCGGGAGATTCTGCCCAATGTGCTGACGCCGCTGCTGGTGCACTTCGGCAATATGCTCACCTGGGGCATCGGCATGCTCTCGGGCCTGAGTTTCCTTGGCTACGGTGTCGCTCCTCCGGCGGCGGACTGGGGCCTGATGATCAATGAAAACCAGGCCGGCCTGCTGATCCAGCCCTGGGCCGTGCTGGCCCCGGCGCTGCTGATCGCGGTGTTTGCCTATGGCACCAATCTGCTGGCCGAAGGCATTGCCCGGTACAGCGCGGGAGCGCGCTCATGAATGCATTCGTTCTTTCCACCCCCGAGGCGCTGCAGGTCGAGGGCTTGCGGGTCGAACTGGACAGCGGCGCCGATGTAATCGAGCACATCGATTTCAGCCTGGCGCCGGGGGAGATCCTCGGCCTAGTCGGTGAATCCGGTTCGGGCAAGACCACCCTGGCCACCGCTTTGCTCGCCCATGCCCGGCGGGGTGCGCGGATCAATGGCGGGCGGGTGAGGGTGGCGGGGACCGATCTGCTGGCCCTTGAAGGTGATGCCTTGCGCCGGGCCCGGGGCGGCCTGATCGGCTATGTCGCCCAGGACCCGGCACTGGCCCTGAACCCGGCGATCCGTATCGGCAAGCTGTTGCTGGAGACCTTGCAGGCCCATGAACCGGGGCTGGATCGCAGTGCGCGGGAGCAGCGTCTGCAGCAGACGCTAGCGGATGTCGGGCTGCCGGGAGAGCGGGAATTCCTGCGACGCTTCCCGCATCAACTGTCCGGTGGTCAGCAGCAGCGGGTGATGCTGGCGCTGTCGTTCGTATTGCGGCCGAAGCTGATCGTGCTGGACGAGCCGACCACCGCGCTGGATGTCGGCACCCGGGCGCATATCCTCGCCACCGTGCGCCGGCTGTGCAAGGAGCAGGGCGTGGCGGCGGTGTATGTGTCCCACGACCTTGGGGTGATCAAGGACCTGGTGGACCGGGTGATGGTCATGTACGCCGGGCGCATCGTCGAGGTTGCCAGTCGTGAGCGGCTGTTCTCGCGGCCGGGGCATCCGTACACCCTCGGTTTGCTCGCGGCGATTCCCGAGGTGGGTCGGCAGCGGGTGCTGCGAGCGATTGCCGGGCATGCGCCGGCGCCGGGGCAGCGGCCTGCGGGTTGCGCGTTCGCGCCCCGTTGCCCGCGACGCAGTGCGGCGTGTTCGGCTATCGAGCCGGCTTTGCAGGGGTTGGATGGATTACAGCAGGTGGCTTGCCTGCATCCGCAACTGACGGTGGTGCCGGAGGAAGAGGTGATTCCGTTGCCGGTCGTACAGCAGGAGCGCAAGGCGTTGCTGGAGCTGCGCGGGCTGAACCTGAGCTATGACCGGCAGGTGCTGTTCGATTTGTCCCTGGATGTGTATCGCGGTGAATGCCTGGCGGTGGTGGGGGAGTCGGGGTCGGGCAAGACCAGCCTGGCGCGGACCCTGGCCGGCCTGGGTGATGGCGGTGTCGGGGCGTTGAGCTTCGACGGGCAACCTTTGAGCCTGATAGCGCGCAAACGCGACGCGGCGACCCGACACCGCATCCAGTACATCTTCCAGAACCCTTATCGGGCGCTGAATCCGCGGCAGACCGTGGGCGAGTGCCTGCAGGCACCGCTGGAGCATTTCTTCGGTCTCAAGGGCGCAGCTTGCCGGGCAAGGATCGAGGCGGCGCTGGCGCGGGTGGCGTTGCCGGCGGAAACGGCGGCGAAATATCCCCACCACCTGTCCGGCGGCGAGCGCCAGCGCGTGGCGATTGCCCGGGCGCTGGTGTGCGAGCCCGAGGTGCTGATCTGCGACGAGGTGACCTCGGCGCTGGATGTCTCGGTGCAGGCGGCGATCCTCGCGTTGTTGCGGGAGTTGCAGGGGGAGGGGATGACCCTGGTGTTCGTCACCCATGACCTGGGGGTGGTCAGGGCGATCGCCGACCGGATCGTGGTGGTCAAGGACGGGCGGATCATCGAGGAGGGCGGGAGTGGCGAGGTGTTGGATCGGCCGGGGACGGAGTATGTGAAAGGGTTGGTGGCACAGGCCAAGTTTCAGCGGTGAATTTCGGGGCCCTATCGCTGGCAACGCCAGCTCCCACAAGGTCCGCGTCGGGCACAACTTCAGCGGCTGACCCGCAACCCTGTGGGAGCCGGCGTTGCCGGCGATGAGGCCGGCGCGGGCAGTGATGGTGTCTGATCGGGCCAATCGCTGGCAAGCCAGCTCCCACAGTGACCGGGTCGTACCCGGAATTGATGACCGGCGGAGGACCCTGTGGGAGCTGGCTTGCCAGCGATTGGGCCCTGAAGAACACAACAAATTCTGCGTCCATCCCCATCCCAGTGCACATCCCCCGCAAGAAATCCCCTACATGCGCCATTCTGGCCCGCAATATGCTTTTACAGCTTCCATCGATTACTGATCGATCGATCAGGTCCGCGCAAACCCGCCAACTACAAGGCTTGCGCAGACAGTCTTAATCAGCCGCGTAGTCCCGGGATGACAGAGTTTTCCCAGTAAACGCGGCGTTTATCGGAAGCGTCACAATGTCCCTACCCGAACTGCTCGCACCGGCGGATGACACCGCAGGCTGGAGCGCCGAGCTGAAATTGCGCTTTGTCCAGCGCAACGGGAGGACCTGTATTGGTGCGCGTCGACATTTCGGACCTCTTTTGGTGCAGAGGCCGTTCTACCCCGAGGGCGCGCCCTGCCATGTGTATGTGCTGCATCCCCCGGGCGGCGTGGTCGGCGGCGACCGCCTGACCCTCGATGTGCACCTGGACCCCGACACCCACGCGCTGCTGACCATGCCCGGCGCGACCAAGTTCTACCGCAGCGCCGGCCCCGTTTCGGTGCTCAAGCAGCATTTCCATCTGGCCGAAGGCAGCACCCTGGAGTGGCTGCCCCACGGCAATATCTGCTTCCCCGGCGCCCGTGCCCGCCTGGAAAACCGCTTCTCCCTGGCCCCCGGCGCCCGCCTGCTGGCCTGGGAAACCCTGTGCCTGGGCCGTCCGGTGATGAACGAGAGCTTCAGCCACGGCGCGGTAGACAGCCGCCTGCAGATCGACATGCCCGACGACCCGGGCCTGCAGGAACGCCTGCGCATCGACGGCGACAGCCTGCACAAGCTCGCCGGCTACCCGCTGCAAGCCACCTTCTGCGCCGCCCCGGCCACGCCCGAGCTGCTGGAACAGGCACGCACCCTTATCGAGCATCTTGCCGTCCCCGCCGGGGCAACCCTGCTGGGACACCTGCTGGTAGTCCGTTTGCTTGACCACGACAACCAGCGCCTCCAATCCACACTGCTGCGCCTGTGGTGCGCGCTGCGTCCGGCCATCATCGGCCTGGCGCCGTGCCCGCCACGGATCTGGGCCACCTGAAGAGAGCGACCATGGAGCTGACCCCGAGAGAGAAAGACAAACTGCTGCTGTTCACCGCCGCGCTGCTCGCCGAGCGCCGTCGCGACCGCGGCCTGAAGCTCAACTACCCGGAAGCGGTGGCGCTGATCAGCGCAGCGGTGATGGAGGGCGCCCGTGATGGTCGCACCGTCGCCGAACTGATGAACCTTGGCCGCGAAGTGCTCGGTCGCGACGAGGTGATGGAAGGCGTGGCGGAGATGATCCATGACGTCCAGGTCGAAGCGACCTTTCCCGACGGGACCAAGCTGGTCACCGTCCATGACCCGATCGTCTAGGAGCGCAGGATGATTCCAGGAGAAGTACAGGTCGCCGCCAGCGGCGATATCGAGCTGAACGCCGGCCGCGAGACGATCAGCGTCAGCGTTGCCAACCATGGCGACCGGCCGGTGCAGGTGGGCTCGCATTATCACTTCTACGAAGTCAACGACACCCTGGTGTTCGAGCGCGAAGCCACCCGAGGCTTCCGTCTCGACATCCCCGCCGGCACCGCCGTGCGCTTCGAGCCGGGCCAGTCGCGCAGCGTGACCCTGGTGCCCTACGTAGGCAAACGCGAGGTCTACGGCTTCCAGGGCAAGGTCATGGGCAAGCTGGAGGCGGGCGCATGAGCCGGATTTCCCGCAGGGCCTACGCCGACATGTTCGGCCCCACCGTCGGCGACCGCGTGCGCCTGGCCGATACCGAGCTGTGGGTGGAGGTGGAGAAGGACTTCACGATCTACGGCGAAGAGGTCAAGTTCGGCGGCGGCAAGGTGATCCGCGACGGCATGGGCCAGGGCCAGATGCTCGCCGCCGAGGCCATGGACCTGGTGCTGACCAACGCCCTGATCATCGATCACTGGGGCATCGTCAAGGCCGACATCGGCGTGAAGAACGGCCGTATCTTCGGCATCGGCAAGGCCGGCAACCCCGATGTGCAGCCCGGCGTGACCCTGCCGGTCGGCCCGGGCACCGAGGTGATCGCCGCCGAGGGCAAGATCGTCACGGCGGGCGGTATCGACTCGCACATCCACTTCATCTGCCCGCAGCAGGTGGAGGAGGCGCTGACCTCGGGCATCACCACCTTCATTGGTGGCGGCACCGGGCCGGCCACCGGCACCAACGCCACCACCTGCACCTCCGGCACCTGGTACCTGGCGCGCATGCTCCAGGCCGCCGACGAGTTGCCAATCAATATCGGCTTGCTGGGCAAGGGCAACGCGTCCCGCCCCGAGGCCCTGCGCGAGCAGATCGCCGCCGGTGCCGTGGGCCTCAAGCTGCACGAGGACTGGGGCTCGACCCCGGCGGCCATCGACTGCTGCCTGGGCGTGGCCGAGGAAATGGACGTGCAGGTGGCGATCCATACCGACACCCTCAACGAGTCCGGCTGCATCGAGGACACCCTGGCGGCCATCGGCGATCGCACCATCCACACCTTCCATACCGAGGGTGCGGGCGGTGGGCATGCGCCGGACATCATCCGCGCGGCGAGCTTCGCCAACGTGCTGCCGTCCTCGACCAACCCGACCTTGCCGTACACGGTGAACACCGTCGACGAGCACCTCGACATGCTGATGGTCTGTCATCACCTGGACACCAGCATCGCCGAGGACGTGGCCTTCGCCGAGTCGCGCATCCGCCGCGAGACCATCGCCGCCGAGGACATCCTCCACGACCTCGGCGCCTTCGCCATGACCTCCTCGGACTCCCAGGCCATGGGCCGGGTCGGCGAGGTGGTGCTGCGCACCTGGCAGGTGGCGCACCAGATGAAGCTGCGTCGCGGCCCGCTGGCCGGGGATTCGTCGTACAGCGACAACACCCGGGTCAAGCGCTATATCGCCAAGTACACCATCAACCCGGCGCTGACCCATGGCATCGCCCATGAAGTCGGTTCGCTGGAGGCCGGCAAGCTGGCCGACCTGGTGCTCTGGGCTCCGGCTTTCTTCGGGGTCAAGCCGGCCCTGGTGGTCAAGGGCGGGATGATCGCCACGGCGCCGATGGGCGATATCAACGGCTCCATTCCGACCCCGCAACCGGTGCATTACCGCCCGATGTTCGGCGCCCTCGGCGCGGCGCGGCATGCCACGCGGATGACCTTCCTCTCCCGCGAGGCGCTGGAGCGTGGCGTGCACGAGCAACTCGGCCTGCGCAGCCTGATCGGCCTGGCCCATGGCTGCCGCACGGTGCGCAAGGGCGACATGCTGCACAACGGCCTGATGCCGAATATCGAAGTGGATTCGCAGACCTACCAGGTGCGCGCCGACGGCGAGCTGCTGGTGTGCGAGCCGGCCACGATTCTGCCGATGGCCCAGCGTTATTTTCTGTTTTGAGCAAGGAGAACCGCATGATTCTGTTGACCCGCAAGGTGAGCGAGGGCGCCGTGACGGCCACCGCCACCCTGAGCCTGGATACCCGGATCAAGAGCCGCGTGCGCATCACCCTCGACGACGGTCGCGATGCCGGGCTGATGCTCGAGCGCGGCCAGTTGATCCGTGGCGGCGAGCTGCTGACGGACGAGGCGGGCGGGGAGGTGATCCGCGTCATCGCCGCTGCCGAGGAGGTGTCCACCGTGCGCTGTGCCGACGGGCTGGCCCTGGCACGCACCGCCTACCACCTGGGCAACCGCCATGTGCCGCTGCAGGTCGAGGCGGGTTTCCTGCGCTACCAGCATGACTACGTGCTGGACGACATGGTCCGCGGCTTCGGCCTGGAAGTCACGGTCGAGCAAGCACCGTTCGAGCCCGAGGCCGGCGCCTACCAGAGCGCCCCGCACAGCCATAACCATTCCGATCACCTGTTCGTCCGCCTGCCTGCGCAGGCGCTGTGAATTACAACAAGGAGTTCCTCATGAAGAAGTTTCTCGCCCTGGCCCTGCTGCTGGTCGCCGTCCCCGCGTTCGCCCACCCCGGCCATGACGCCAACCCGCTGCAGGACGGCCTGCTGCACCCGCTGACCGGCATCGACCATCTGCTGATGCTGCTCGGCACCGGCGTGCTCGCCGCCCTGACCCGCAGCCGCCTGACCCTGCCAGCCCTGACCCTGGCCGCGATGTTCGGCGGGGCGGTGCTCGGTCACCTGGTCGGCGGGGTGATCGGCATGGAGCAGATGATCCTCGGTTCGCTGCTGGTGGCCGCTGCGGCGCTGCTGGTGCCGCGTCGCCAGGTCCTGCTGTCGCTGGTGATGCCGCTGTTCGCCCTGTTCCATGGCTGGGCCCATGGCGTCGAGGCCAGCCCGGGCGCGTTCTGGGTGTTCAGCGCCGGCTTCGTCACCGTCAGTGGCCTGCTGCTGGTGGCCGGTTTTGCCCTGGGCTGCGTGCTGCGCCGCCACACCCGCCTGCAACAGGCCTTCGGCGGCGGCCTGCTGGCCGGCGCGGCGATGCTGCTGGCGGGCTGATGAACAGCGACCTGAAGCTCCTGCGTTTGCTGCAACTGGCCAGTCCTGGCCTGCCGGTGGGTGGCTTCACCTACTCGCAGGGCCTGGAGTGGGCAGTGGAGGCGGGCTGGGTCAAGGGCGCGGAAGGCTTTCGCGCCTGGCAACGGCAGCAGATCGACGACACCCTCGGCTATCTCGACTGGCCGTTGCTGGTGCGCCTGTACCGGGCTTGCGAGGCCGATGATGCCGAAGCGTTCGCCCACTGGAACCGTTTCCTTCTGGCCAACCGCGAAACCGCCGAGTTGCGCACCGAGGAACGTCAGCGTGGCGCTGCCCTGGCGCGGATGCTCGATGGCTGGCAGTTGGGCCAGGCACCGGAATGGCGCACCAGCCTGGAGCTGACCCAACTGGGTGGCATGGCCTGGCTGGCGGCGCACTGGGGTATCCCGCTGCGTGACCTGCTGCTGGGGCATGGTTTCAGCTGGCTGGAAGGCGCGGTGATGGCCGGGGTCAAGCTGGTGCCGTTCGGCCAGCAGGCGGCGCAAAGCCTGCTGCGCGACCTTTCCGAAGACCTGTCCGCCGTGCTCGAGCGTGCCCTGGCGCTGCCTGACGAAGAACTGGGTGGCGGCCTGCCGTTGCTGGCGATCGCCTCGGCCCGTCACGAAACCCAATACACCCGATTGTTCCGCTCCTGAGGAATTCCCTATGCAAAGCTACAAGCAACCCCTGCGCGTTGGTGTCGGCGGCCCGGTCGGGTCCGGCAAGACCGCGCTGCTCGAAGCCCTGTGCAAGGCCATGCGCGATCACTATGAAATCGCCGTGGTGACCAACGACATCTACACCAAGGAAGATCAGCGCATCCTCACCGAGGCCGGCGCCCTGGAGCCTGACCGTATCGTCGGCGTGGAAACCGGCGGCTGCCCGCACACCGCGATCCGCGAGGATGCCTCGATGAACCTGGCGGCGGTGGAAGCGCTGGCGCGCAAGTTCGGCAACCTTGAAGTGATCTTCGTCGAGAGTGGTGGCGACAACCTAAGCGCCACCTTCAGCCCGGAGCTGGCGGACCTCACCGTGTACGTGATCGATGTCGCCGAAGGCGAGAAGATCCCGCGCAAGGGCGGGCCGGGGATTACCAAATCGGACTTCCTGGTGATCAACAAGATCGACCTGGCGCCTTATGTCGGGGCTTCGCTGGAAGTGATGGAGAGTGACACCAAGCGCATGCGGCCGGAACGGCCCTGGGCCTTCACCAACCTGAAGACCGGGCATGGGTTGCAGACGTTGATCGACTTTATTGTGGATCGGGGGATGTTGCGGGCCGTCTGAGTCCTGCTTCGCTCTTTCGGGCCTCATCGCTGGCAAGCCAGCTCCCACAGGTTTCGCGGTGCACGCGCTCCTTGTGGGAGCTGGCTTGCCAGCGATAGGGCCCGTCAGCTCACCGCATAAAACACAGCCAGCCACACAGTCGGCTGCCCCGCATCCGTCCACTCCACCCGATGCCTGCACCCCGCCGGAATATCCACGAAATCCCCCGGCCCCAACACCCGCACCTCGTCCTCACCCTCCAGCCGCAACCCCGCCGACCCGGTCAGCACCAGCACGAATTCCCCCTCCGCCTGGTCATACCAGAACCCTTCCGGGCTGCACTGCCCGGTGGACACGATCCGCTCGATCCGCAGCCCCGGCCGCTTCAGCAGATCATCGAAACGCTCCTCCACCGCCGCCTCGGCGATGCCCTCGAACAGGTTGTGCAACATGGCTGATTCGTCCCTCGTAACCTTTGGCAATGTGTTCTAAGGTTGCCAGTTCCCGCGTGAGAAGGAACTCCCCATGAAGCATTCCAGGCTGTTTTTCACCGCTCTGCTGCTCGGCGCCGGCCAGTCCGCCCTGGCCGCATTGCCCTCGGCCCCGGCCTATATCGACGACAGCCAGTACCCGGAGGCGGCCAGGCAGCGCATCCTGCCGGCGATGTTCGAACAGCAGATCACCAGCACCCGCTATATCGCCAAGCCCGGCAATCCGCTGATCACCGTGGCCGAGGCCAGCGACTTCAAGCGCACCAGCACCTACGAGGAAACCCGTGCCTGGCTGCGCAAGCTCGCTGCGGCCTCGGGTGGCAAGGTCGCCTTGAGCGAGCTGCCGGAAAAGAGCGCCGAAGGCCACCCGATGGTGCTGGCCGTGGTGTCCCTGTCCAAGGACAAATCCCCGGCCGGCCTGAAGAAGTCCGGTAAGCCGACGATCTTCGTCGAGGCCGAGATCCACCCCGGCGAGTCCAATGGCAAGGACGCCATGTTCATGCTCCTGCGCGACATGACCGCCGGCGACAAGCCCCTGGCCGCGCTGCTGGAGCGGGTCAATATCCTGTTCATCCCCACGGTCAATATCGACGGCGATATACGCCGCAGCGCCTACGGGCGGATCAACCAGAACGGCCCGGATATCGCCGGCTGGCGGGTCAACGGCCTGAACTACAACCTCAACCGCGACTTCACCAAGCTCGACAGCGCCGAGATCCGTAACGTCGCCTGGGTCTTCAACCACTACGAACTGAGCTTCTTCGCCGACACCCATTCCACCGACGGCGCCATGTACCCCTACGACAGCTCCTACTGCCACAACGGCAACGGCTGGTCGCCGGCCAGCAGCGCGTGGATGGACCAGGTCATGCGCACCCCGGTGTACCAGGCCCTGCAGAACGAAGGGCACGTGGTCAATGAATGCATCAGCTTCAACGACAACCAGGACCCGACCCAGGGCTACTACCCGTACCGCACCGACCTGGCACGCTTCTCCAACCAGTACGGCGATATCCGCAATGTGCCCTCGATCCTCATCGAGCAGCACGCCTTGCACCCGTACCAGACCCAGGTGCTCGGCAACTACGTGATGCTCAAGGCAATGTTCCAGGTCATAGGCGAGCAGGCTGCGTCCCTGCGTACCGCCATCGACAAGGACCGCGCCCGGCTCGCCGCGCAGAAGGACGTGATCCTCACCTGGAAAGCCGGAGAGCCGCAGACCGTACCCTTCACCGTGGGTGACTACCGCTACGAGGAGTCGCCGATCACCGGGGCCAAGACGATTGTCTGGAGCAACCAGCCGAAGAACCTCGAAGTCCCGGTCACCGGCAATACCTTGCCGGACCTGGTGGTGAAGCGACCGAAGCAGTACATCGTCCCGGCGCAATGGCGCGACGTGATCGCCCGGCTCAAGGCCCACGGCATCGCCATGCGCACCCTCGACAAGCCGACGGCGGTGGCGGTGAAGCTCTATCGTATGGACGACGTGAAAGTGGCCGGCGGCTTCGAGCCGGACCGGGCACAAAGCAACGAGATTCCGGGGTATGAAGGGCATCTGCTGGTCAGTGGCACCGGCAAGCCATTCGAACGGCTGCAAACTTTCCCCGCAGGCTCGGTGGTGATCGATACCGACCAGCCGCTGGGCGTGTTGGCGATCAACCTGCTGCAACCGGAAAGCCCGGATTCGTTCTGGTCCTGGGGCTTCTTCAACTCGACCCTGGTGGTGGCCGAGGAGCCGGAGGAATACGTGATGGAACCGATGGCGCGCAAGATGCTGGAGGAGGACGGGGCGCTGAAGGCCGAGTTCGAGAAGAAGCTGAAGGATGATGCCGGGTTTGCGGCGGATCCGAAGGCACGGTTGAACTGGTTCTACCAGCGCACGCCGTTTTATGACGTGAATGCGTTTGTGTATCCGGTGGGGGTTGTGGAATGAGGTGAAGGGTAGGGGAGTCGATGACTCCCCGGTTTCTGTCGGTCATCGGCGACACGACGAGCCTGACAGTATCCAGCTGGCGAGCTCCAGATCGGTTCCTCGGTGTCCTTCGCTAGGCAGCATTCTCAGTGCATTGCTCAGGGAGGCGCCCTGTATTTCACCATCACTGGCGACGAAGGCGGCTGCGTCGTCTCTTGCTCTTACCACGACCCGGCAATGGTGACCCCGTTCGTAGTTGTCGGTGAAAGTAGTGGCCTTGCTTGTGCCCCACAGGGTTGTATGATGCTCCCGCACGAGCCGTTCGTTGCTAAAAAATTTAACCGCATTTCTCTGTCGCCATTTTTATTAAATCCGACTCGTCAAATCGTTTGATTGTCATGGGTGAATGGCTGGTGACCACGTCAAGATAGGAGGGGGTGGTGTTGTTCGGAGCCATAAACACAAGGAATGCAGTGGTATCCTTCATGGATAGGCAGCCATCGGCTGATCTAATATATTTGCGTGGGCTTGACTTCATCAGATCGTTCTCTGATTCATAGGAGTCGTATATTTCAACTTTCCCAATTTTCCCTAGGAGAAATTTGGATTTCAGACCTCTGCTTACAGGTGATGTGTCGAATGAGTAAATTGACTCTCCGAAGATGTTTGATTGGTATTGCGCTGCCTCAATGTATGTTTGGTCAAGGTTTAGGTTCGAGTTGCATAGACCAACAGATATGCCTGCTCCGTTCTGCTTGTTGCGCTCGTTGACGTAGATGCAGTCTATTAGGGTCCGGTTTTTTTGTGTGGTCAGAGTGAAATAGTATTCGCCCCTTCCAAGTGCAATGAGCCCGATTTCTCCATTGATGGAGATAAGCTCTCTAGAAAAGCCGTACCATTCGCCTATGACGTCTTGGTAGTGACTCGTAGTGATCTCGTTATTTGAGGTTAGCCCTTCGTTATCTATATGTGTGGTTTTTGTTTCGCCAGCTAAGACTTGTGGGCAGGACAGCAGTAAGCCGATTGCCAAGTAGCACATTTTTTCCATTTCATACCTCAGAGTAAGTTTCGAGTTAGTACTGATCCTCGCGACCGGCCTCGCATTGGAGATCTCCAATGGAATGGTCTGTCAGCGCAATACTGCATTTTAAATTGTCCTCGAAGATGGCTCGAAGAGGAATCAGGGTTAGCAGAGCTTGAATGCTGTCACTATTGAATTTTATCTTTGAGAAGCCGGCGTAGGAAAAATCAGTATTGAGGTTTTTATGGTGGATTGTGCATATTTCTTTTTGTTGTACTACTTTCCATGGTGATCGTGGATCAAGGATTTCTATATACAGACATGGGCTGTCAAGACTTGTCATATATCGTATCACCATTTCTCCGACTCGTTGAGAGTCGGCACTATCGAGTGTCGAGTAGTCTAGCGCAGCCCCCGTGGCGCTGCTGATGAAAAAAATACTTGTGAGAAGTGCTACCGTTTTCTTCACTGGGTTTTCCCTATGTTGTGTGGGTGCCTCAATTTTCTATGGTAAGGGCCTGTTTTAACGTAACCTATAAGGAGTCGCACTCAACCAAAGCTTCGCATTCAATCCAGCCGCCGATGATTTTTTGAGTGTCGCTACTTTCAATTTCAACGAAATACTGATCATCACGATTTTCGATGTTTTTAATTGATATGGTGTCGCCTTGTCTCAAGGAAAAATTGGAGGAAGTGTTTTTGTCAGGGGCTTTATAGATGATGGTGCTCGCTGCTGAGATAGCGCCTAGTAATTTTGATCTATTTTTGAAGCTTGGTGCGTTGCTGACTAAGTAGCTGTCAATGAGAGTGTCGTTACGGTATTCTTTCCTGAAAACCCAGTTGCAGTCGAGGCAGCTATCGCTAATCACGATTTTGAATTCTCTATTTTCAATGGCGTAAATATCTTCTATCCAGCGCCCCTCGCTACGGTACTTACTTATGAGAAAACGTCCTTTTCTGGATGGGCTGCATAGAGCGCCCCCAGCGAAATCGATCTGCTGTAAATCCTTTGTGGTTGGTGCATATCTGAAAGCTGCTACGCATGCGTTAACAGCGTTAGCAGTTAACGGTACCAGAACCTCAGGTATTCCATCATCGTCCAGGTCCTTCAGGACACTGTTGCGCGCCTCCTCGAGGATGTCCGTAGGCAAGGCGGTTTTGTACGATTGTTTGCCGTCTGCACTTAGTAATGAGGACAGAAGGTGTTCTTGTTCCAAAGGTGCTCCTAGAATAGCTCCGGTGGACAAACAGTCTATTGTTAAATGATTTTCCTGAATCCATCCGCTGCTCTTGCTCGGCGGGTAAAAGACGTTAAACCATTTGCCGTTTTTGGTCGCATCTCGTAGAAGGACTGTGTCACCCTCTATTAAATACGACTTTTTCTTTCCCTCATCAGGCGAAGCATGAAAGTGGCTTTTAGAAGTTATGCATGCTTTTGCATCGATGTTCGATCCCAGTAGTTTGATAGATATCCCAGTCTTCAAACCATCCTGATCGTAGGTTACGACTTTTTCGAGATCGTGGTTTATAGGAGTTCGTGATTCTACGCGATACGGTCTGCTAGAGGTAATATTGTATTTTTCAATATGTGAGAATGGGCCGTCATGCATGACGCTGATTAGAAGGCCGGAGTCGTCAATATAGGGTGATCCAAATATTGCAGGTTGTTCGGTCAAAGATAGTTTGTTGTTTTCTATGCTGGATAGGTAGAGTGTGTAGCAATGTCATCAACCTAAGCTGCAGCCCTGCCCAAGGCAAGCCCCCCGAAGCAGCCAGCCGCCATGGCCGTCGGGCGATGACCAGGCCTCTGCCGCTCAATCAGGCGGTCTAGCTGGGCTGGCGGTGA
>NZ_MKZO01000012.1 GCF_001941965.1 Pseudomonas putida
TTGCGGGTCTGCTTGCGCTTACCGGCGTACTCGGCATCGGCGAAGGTCATTTGTTTCATCATCGAAAAGCTCGGCGATTGGTGTCCGGGGATTTTGCCAAATCAGGAAGTCTTTTTCAGGATTTCCCCAGCTGCGCCACAACGGCCATGGCAGGCTCCATTCTCTCCCCGCTTCAACGGCCACGACCCGAACAGCTCAAGAGCTTAGCACCGCCTTTTGCGGTTGCGTGCCTCACCACTCACGCTTACTCCCTTCCAGAACGCGCCAACTGCTAAGCTACATGAGGACGACTCGCCCACAGCGCAAAGCACCTGTGTTCGCGCTATTGGCTGTCCCGTGCGTTGTGGTGCTGACCGTCGATGACGAGTCGAACCTACTGTATGGGCACTGCGCGCGGCAGCCTTTCATGCGTGCCAGCTACGTGCCCAAGGTTGGACGCGGATCGAAGCGTGCGCAGGGTTTTTCGTGAAAGTATAAAATCTAATCAACTTTATCAGAAGAAAATATATGATCGTAAGAAACTTTGAATACTTGCTTGCTTTGCACCGTGAAGGCCATTTTGGCAACGCGGCCAAAAGCTGCAATGTTTCTCAGCCGACACTCTCCGCGGGCATTAAGCAATTGGAGGAAGACATGGGTGTCGAGATCGTGCGTCATGGCCGACGCTATGACGGCCTCACTTCTGAAGGGATGCGCGTACTGTCTTGGGCTCAGCAGATGTATGACGACTGCAAAGGGCTGGAGCGAGAACTCTCCGCACTACGGCGAGGTATAGAGGGGCAATTCCGGCTAGGGATACTCCCAGGAACTGCCGGTGTAGCGCCCACATTAAGCATCGCCCTTGCTGAAAAAACACCCTTACTTCAACAATCAGTTCTGGTTTCCGGCGCTTCTTCCCTGCTACAGGCGATTCGAGAAAACAATTTGGATATCGCACTCATGCATTTGGAGGATATCCCAGGGGAAGACTTCGATACTCACCTTCTGTACCGTGAACGCATTTTCCTTTTTCACGCCGCGAGAACACAGCAACCCCGAAGCACAACGTGGGACCATGTTCTCAATAGACAACTCTGCGTGCTGAACTCGGCAGTACCTGAACCCATTCAAGATAGGCTGATGCAATGTACCGCGCAGACTATTCGCACTGATTCAATTGACGTGCTATCGGCACACGTGGCGACAGGAAAATATTCGGCAGTTCTTCCGCAATCTCTCGCCGGCCAACTCGCGCACATTCCAAATCTCCACGCAATCGCAATCAATGGACCAATGTCGCACTCAAATGTCGGATTCGTTGCTGGGAAAAATGCGTTCGAGGCACCGTCATCGCGTGCATTGCTCGAAATGGTGCACACCCCCGAACTCGCCGCCACTCTTCAATCCGTTATATCGATCCATCGTCGGTTCCAGCCCAAAGCAGACTCATCTCAAAGCCCCCTGAAATAGCGAGTCTTGAAGAGCAACTCTGTATTGCTTCAACCAGGCGAAGATTGCAGGCATGCCGTGTGCGCCGCTAACAGGCGCCACGTGCTGAGCAACCCATCGAAGGCCACTAGGTCCAGGGGCAACTCGGGGGACAGGAGTACCTGCTGCATGCGGCCTCCTCATGTCTCGCTGGGTCGAGCTGACTGTTCCTAGATCAAGCTAGGAGGCGCGATGTAGCGATGATCGTTGCCCTCTCCCGGCTAGGAGACGAGCACGGCTCGACGATCCCGCGTAGATAGATCGTGCCTATCTGTACATAGATTATTCCAGTTTGACCACTTCTGAGCTTGATCCGATGCTGTCAAGACCGCAGAAGGAGACGCGGCCAACGGCTAGGCAGTACCACGATCGTTCTTCTTGACAGCGGTAAATTTCGTTTCCCACTTCGATTTAGAAGATGGAAACATTAACGCACAGAGGTGACGAAATGACTCCGACCGGTAACCGAATCGTGACTTTCGAGAAGCCCTTGGAAATGAAGGTCAACACCTTCAAATTTCCAGAGCTGATAACCCCTCAAGGGAAAAGCGCACCCCATGGCGCTATCCTCAAAATAGTTACCACAAATATCTGTGGCAGCGACCTTCACATTTATCGCGGTTCGTTTGCTGTTCCCAAGGGAATGACCATGGGCCATGAAATGACCGGCGAAGTGATCGAAGTGGGATCAGACGTCGAAGTCGTGAAGAAGGGCGACATCGTTTCCGTTCCCTTCAATGTGGGGTGTGGGCGTTGCTACAACTGCAAGCATATGCGCTCCGATGTATGCGAGAACACCAACCCCGAAATCGACTGCGGAGCCTACGGGTTCAACCTCGGTGGCTGGACGGGGGGGCAAGGTGATTATCTCTTCGTACCGTATGCGGATTTCAATCTCCTTCGCTTCCCTGACAAGGATGCCGCCATGGAAAAAATCCGCGACCTGACCCTTCTCTCTGACGTATTACCCACAGCTTTCCATGGGTTCGCTGGCCCAGACTGGCCAGCCGCGCCGGCCTACGTCGTCGGCGAAAACATCCTGATCTTCGGTGCCGGGCCGGTCGGCAGAGCGGGTGCCGCCTGCGCCAGACTTCTGGGTGCAGGCGCCATCATCGTTGCCGATTACATTCAAGAGCGGCTGGACCTTCTCAAGCCACACGGCGTGGAAACCATCAACCTTTCCGACGGCGTGCCGATCGAGGAGCATCTCGAACGCATTACCGGGCACAGGGAGGTGGATCGCGTCATCGACTATGTTGGTGTGGACTGCCGCGGGTTTGGCGCGGAGGCTGACAAGATCGTGGAGAGCGCTGTTACCAACGCAATGCTCAAATATGTCCGCTTCGGCGGAATGACCAGTACGGTCGGTGTGTACTGCGCAAACCCGATCTCGAAAGACCCGAAAGCCAAGAAAGGCCATATGGATCTGGAATGGTCCAACGCCTGGATCAAGTCGCCGCGAATGTCGGCTGGTCAATCTCCGACGGCCAACTACAACCACGCGTTAATGCGGGCGATACTGAACGATCGCATGCCTTACCTTTCGCCGATGATGAACACTAAGTTCATCAAGCTCGAAGACGCGCCCGCCGCGTACAAAGAGTTCGACGCGGGTTCTGCATACAAGTACGTCATCGACCCGCATGGTTCAGTGCGGCATTAAGCATCCGGCGCGGGCTAAGCATCAGGATGTCTCACACTTTCTGGTGAGAGGCATTCTGGTCCCGCCAGTCTCCGGGCAGCAACTGGAGCCGGCGAATATTTTCGCCGGCATTTGCCGTCTGCCCCAGGGTACTTGCCTTGGCTCGGACCAGGAGCAGAGCCTCAGCAATCCGCAGGTGATGATCAACCGCAAGCGTGTTCAAGCGCTTGGTTCGCAATCGGCCAAGGGTCAGACGGGGACGATGCACGGCATCCATTGACGTGCGTGGCTGGAGATAGCCTTCGTCTGATCCTTATCACCCCACGGACTTGATCAGGCTCGCCTAGTGTTGTGCCTGCCTCGGGCCATCGCACGGTCAACCCAGCCCTGGCTCATTCAGCCAGAAGTTTCCAATGATGTGGCCGAACTCGCCGCCGCCAGAATGGCAGTCACTTCTATAGGGAGATAGCACAGTGTTGGATAAGTCGGAACGGGAGGGTGGCCTATGGAGCTGCGCCATCTTCGCTGCTTCGTAGTTCTTGCTGAGGAGCTACATTTCACGCGGGCGGCTGAGCGCCTGCATATCGAACAACCACCGCTATCACGAGCCATCAAGGAACTTGAGGACGAGTTGGGCGTAGTGCTCTTCGACCGAAACCGACGAGGAACAGTTCTAACGGCGGCGGGCGCGGTCTTCTTGCAAGATGTTCGCCGTCTATTCACAGTGCTGGAACAGGCTCGTGAAAATGCCAAGGCTGTGGCATCGGGCTTGCGCGGTAGCCTGCGCATCGCTGTATCAGATGGGGCTATCGATCCACGGCTGTCGGCATTTCTGGCTCGTTGCCGCGCCGAGGAGCCGGAGATCGAAATACGCTTGTCAGAAGTGCCTCTGGCAGAGCAAGTGCGTGGCTTGCGTTCGGGCGACTTCATGATCGGGTTCGCGCACACGGGCGATGTCGGCGACGGTATCGCTGCCGAACCAATCTGGCACGACCCGCTGGTGATTGCGGTGCCAGCTCGTCACTCATTGCTCACCTACAAGGAGGTGCCACTTCAAGAACTTCAAGGCCATCCACTTGTCCTGTGCGACCCGCAGGTATGCGAGGGCTATTGCCGCGAACTCAAGCGGCTGCTCAACACGTTGGAGCACAAGCTGAATGTTGTCGAGGAAGTGTCCTCGCTGGACATGATGCTCACGTTGGTCGGCGCCGGCTACGGCATCGGCTTCATGACGGCGACCAAGATTCCCATCTCCCAACGGCCGGATGTGGTGATCCGCCCCTTGGCGATGGATTCTGCCGTGATCACCACCTACCTGCTTCGGCCGGACGGCGGCAATTTATCGGCTTCGGTGGAGCGATTTATCGTTCGCCTTCGCGACTCTTCGGACGGTTGACGGAGCCTGGCAGGCTAGACACTCAGGGATCAGTGTCGGCACGCAGATTGCGTTCGGTCGCCGTCATCAGGTCAGCCGCGCTTATTCCAAGTGCCGTAGAAATTTTCAGTATGAGCGGAAGCGTGGGCACGTGCTCACCACGCTCGATCTTACCCATGTGAGAACGCGAAATGCTTGCCCGAGATGCGAACTCGTCTTGCGCGACTCCTTGAGCGACGCGCGCAGCGCGCACGGCCTGTCCGAAGGCTAACGCCGACTCGGATTCATACGTCGATGTGCCAGAAGGACGGCCTGGCTGAATTGTTGATTTCTGCATTAGCAGAAGCGTCAAACAATCTGCCACAATTAACCACGTTAAAGATAACGACGTTAAACTTCACTCTTTCCTGAAACGCTGGTTTGCCTTTCTGGACAGATCGCTTATTGGGGGCCCTCATGCATGACGCCACCAGCCAGTTTTCCCATTTCAGGCTTGCTATCGCGCCCGGAGTGCCATCCTCTTGCCTCACAACGCTTCTTGCCCTACAGCGCGCGGAGGAACCAGAAGTCACCATCACGTTCTTTGAGACCTCAGCCGATGATCTGTTGACGGGCCTTGAGGAAGGCCGCTACGACGCTGGAATGACGCTTCGGAACGCTGGTGCTCCGGCTGTGAAAAGCCAACCGCTCTGGGTGGAGAACGTGGCTGTTGCAGTGCCGCTGGGGTCCCCCTTAGTTGCCCAGGCGAAGATCACGCTTGCCGAGCTTCTGGACTATCCGGTGTTTCGCTGGCCGGCGGAGGCTTGCCTACTGCTGGATCAGCGACTGTCCTTTCTTCCGTTGAGCCAGCAGAGCATTCAGCACGTGACTTCGTTCGAGATGATGGCGCTTTGGGTGACCGCTGGCTACGGAGTGGGGCTCTCCGCGCAATCGCGCATTGAGCGTGCCCATGCGTGGGGGATCACTATGC
This sequence comes from Pseudomonas putida, assembly GCF_001941965.1. GTDB lineage: Bacteria > Pseudomonadota > Gammaproteobacteria > Pseudomonadales > Pseudomonadaceae > Aquipseudomonas > Aquipseudomonas putida_L. The sequence continues at coordinate 5,455 of NZ_MKZO01000012.1, forward strand.
GACCGCTTTCAGACGGCCCCTACGAGATCGTGACATACCTGCAGCGACCCCACGGACGAGCCAATGTTGTTTCTGAGCGGTTCGAGCACAGGGCAATGCTGGTTGCCAGGGACAGGGCGGCTTGCTCGAATACCCCATAGCCCGCTCTCGCCGAGGCTGCGTGCGGGTAATTGCAGCGGCACGCGCCTGTTAGCGCGCCAGTGATAGCGCTTCCATCTCTGGCAATATGATGAATTAACATGGTCTTTGGAGGCACGAATGGTTGGAAGTGGTTGGGATCGAGTACCAATTGACTCGCAAAGCATCGATGCGCCGCTGTCGCGCGCGGCGGTGTTTCTCACGTTGACGGTCGCCGAGGGCCACGAGGCCCTTCAGGCGGTCGCCGGCGTCTTGGACGGGCTGGACGACCTGATCAAAACGGTGGGCTTCCGCGATCTCAACGGCCGGCTGTCGTGCATCACTGCACTGGGATCGGCGCTATGGGACCGTTTCCAGACCGGGAAGCGCCCGAAGGAACTACGGCCCTTCGTGCCCATCGAGGGTGCCAAGCACACCGCGCCTGCCACGCCCGGCGACCTGTTCTTTCACATCCGTGCCGAACGCGAGGACCTCTGTTTTGAATTCGAGCGCCTGCTGCTGGACCAACTGGGCAGCAGCGTGACGGTGGCCGACGAGGTGGTCGGTTTTCGCTACTTCGACTCCCGCGACCTGCTTGGCTTTGTCGATGGCACGGCCAACCCGACCGGGCACGACATCGGCGCCTCGACGCTGGTCGGCAGTGAAGATCAGGCGTTCGCCGGCGGCAGCTACTTGGTGGTGCAGAAGTATCTGCACCAAATGCAGCCGTGGGCTCGGCTCGCCAAGGACGAGCAAGAGCGGATCATCGGCCGGGAGATCGTCAGCAATGTCGAATTGCCCGACGCGACGAGCGGCCAGAAATCGCACAAGACCCTCGCCACGATCGTGGACGACGACGGCACCGAGCACGACATCCTGCGCGACAACATGCCCTTCGGCCGCCCCGGCCAGGGCGAATATGGCACCTACTTCATCGGCTACTCCAGGCATCTGTGGGTGACGCAGAAGATGCTGGAGCGCATGTTCCTCGGCGATCCGCCAGGCATGCACGACCGCCTGCTCGATTTCTCGACGGCGCACACCGGCGCCGTGTTCTTCGCTCCCGCACCGCGCACGCTGAGCGAACTCGTGGAGGCGGTGCAAGCGTAATGCAGGGGCCGCAAGGCCCCTGCAAGGTTTGAGAGCCCTATGCTCCGTCTAGAACTACTGCGCTATCCACCAGCCGACGAACGCTTTGCCGCACATCCTCGGGGATGGGGTACGGGGCAATGGCCTCGGGCATATCCGCATAGTGCTGGTAGTCGCCCATGATGACCTGGATGATCGCCGGTACGTTGGTCGGCGTGACCGCATCAATGGCCGCGCGGTCCCCCAGGTCAGGGTGCGGCTGGGTCAGCATGCGGTACAGATCCCACGAATCCGCGTGCGGGCACTGGTTCATGAGCACCTGGGCCAGCTTGTGCTTGAGCGGCACCAGTTGCCAATCGGGAACACGCTGCCCCCGATTGCCCAAACTGATGGACAGCAACTTGCCCGCTTTCAGTTCGCGGTTGATCTGGTCCTTGGACTTTCCGGCCAGCTTGCCGAACAGCGGGACCGGCAAGCTGCTTGGAGACTCGTAGATGGTCAGCATTTCCTCGCGCTCGCGCTGGATCGCGGACACTTCCGGCTCTGGGGCATGCGTCGGAGGCGGCGGTACCTGAGACAGCCGCTGGAACGTGATGCCGCCGCTGCTCGGGGTTACGACAATAGGCGTGGCCACGACGGGCGGGACGCCGGGAGGAGTGGGCTCGGCCATCGCGAGGGTCGCATCCACCGCTTCCTCCACTTCTGCCATCGCCGGCGCCCCGTCGATACGGATGGTCAGATGCGCGCTCGCGGCTTCCACTTCGCCCTGTTCGAGCAGGTCGAGCCGATCGGCCCAGTCCTGCATCATCCGACGGCGCGGCTCAACGTACTTGGCGTGGTTGTAGGACGAACTCACCTTGTTGGGGTCGGAATGGGAAAGCTGCGCGTCCACCCAAATCTTCGGGTAGCCAATCTCGTTGAGCGCCGTCGAGATAGTGCCGCGGATGCCGTGGCCGGTCAGGCGCCCCTCATAGCCCATGAGCTGCACGGCCTTGTTGAGGGTGTTCTCGCTGATGCGCTTCTTGAGTTCGCTGCGGTGTGACAGCAAGTACTTCTGCGCCGGCCGCATCACCCCCAGGAGATAGCGCACGATCTCGATGGCCTGCAGGGATAGCGGCACGATATAGGGGGGCACATCCTGCGGCCGCTTCCCTGCCTTGCGCATTTCATCCTGGAGCTGCTTGACGATCTGCGGTGGGATGATCCACAAGCCCCTGTCGAGGTCGAACTGTTCGGGTTCGGCCAATCGCAGTTCGCCGGTGCGCACCCCGGTCAGGAACAGCAGCCGGACGCCAAGCTGGGTCTGCCAGCCACGGGGGTTGTAGAGCCGGAGCTTCTGGAGGAACTCGGGCATCTCGGGCAGGTGCAGGTAGGGATTGTGGGCTACGGGGGGCTTGGGCTCTGCCACCACGTCCAGGTCGGCGGCCGGGTTGACTTCCAACCCCTCGGCAATGACCAGGGCATAGCGGAACAACTGGTTGAACCAGGTGCGGACCTTCTCGGCGGTGGTGAACGCCTTGCGTTTCTCGATCGCCGCCAAGACGCCCAGGAGTTGGGGGCGGCGAATGTCGTAGATCGACATTCTTCCCAGGGTGGGCAACACGTCCTTGTTGAAGATGCGCAGGATCTGCGACAGCGTGCTTTGACGGCCTTCCTTGAGTTCCTTGCGGCGATGCTCGACCCAGGCATCGAAGACGGTCTTGAAGGTGTATTCGCCCGCCAGCTTGGCCGCGTGCCGTTTCTGGTCGCGCTCGACCTGAGGATCGATCCCCCTGGCGAGCAGGGCCTGGGCCTTGTCTCGCTCGATCCGGGCCTCGCGCAGGCTGAGAGCAGGATAGCCGCCCAGGCACAGGCGCTTTTGCTTGCCCAGCCAGTAGTAGCGGAATTGCCATGACTTGCCGCCTGCGGCTGAGACCATCAGGCCCAGGCAGTCGTTGTCGGAGAGGGTGTAGCGTTTTCCGGTGGTCTTCGCCTGCCGGACGGTCAGATCAGAGAGCGCCATTTCGAGACTCCTAAGTAATGACTTAGGCCCTATGCTCGTCATGGTCCCCGCTCAGCCCCAGCAACTATCCGGTAGCCGACCCACCCGTATTCTTGTGCCTTATTTGGTCACTCAAAAACGGTAGCTGTGGGTGGATTTCCGTGGCACTCGCTGGAATGAAAAAAGGAGCCGAAGCTCCTTTTTTCAATGACCTACAGACCCCAGTAGAAGTCTGTGGATCAAAATTTGGAGCGGGAAACGAGACTCGAACTCGCGACCCCGACCTTGGCAAGGTCGTGCTCTACCAACTGAGCTATTCCCGCTTTGGTGTTGCCTGGTTACCACGACTATCCGGTATCGGATAAAAAAATCCAGTTACCAATCAGCAACTGGATTTTCGGGGATTTTTGGTCGGGACGGAGTGATTCGAACACTCGACCCCTTGCACCCCATGCAAGTGCGCTACCGGGCTGCGCTACGCCCCGACTGCATTCTCGATGTTGCTGAGAACGATGAGGAATCTACCTTAAGCTTTTGAATTTTGGAAGGATTATTTTCATAACCCTGGCAAAACCTGTCTCAGGTCACTTCTTCAGCACCACCAGCACGTCTTCCAACTCGACAATCATCTGCCGGATCAGCTGTTTATACTGGGTGGTGTCGTCCTTGGCTTCATCACTGGACAGGCGCAAACGCGCACCGCCGATGGTGAAGCCCTGGTCGTAGAGCAAGGCGCGGATCTGACGGATCATCAGCACGTCCTGGCGCTGGTAATACCGACGGTTGCCGCGGCGCTTGACCGGGTTGAGTTGCGGGAACTCCTGCTCCCAGTAACGGAGCACGTGCGGTTTTACCGCACAGAGCTCACTGACCTCACCGATGGTGAAGTAACGTTTTCCCGGGATAGGCGGGAGTTCGTCGTTATGGCTTGGTTCCAGCATAAGCCTCAACCCGGGCCTTCAGTTTCTGCCCTGGACGAAAGGTGACGACGCGGCGTGCCGTGATCGGGATTTCTTCCCCGGTTTTCGGGTTGCGTCCCGGACGCTGGCGTTTGTCGCGCAGGTCGAAATTGCCGAAACCGGACAATTTGACCTGCTCGTTGTCTTCAAGAGCGTGCCTGATTTCCTCAAAGAACAGTTCGACCAGTTCTTTGGCTTCACGCTTGTTCAGGCCCAGCTCCTCGTACAGCCGTTCTGCCATCTCAGCTTTCGTCAGAGCACCCATACGCTATTTCCTTAACGTGGTGTTCAACCTTTGTTCGAGCGAGGTGAGGATGTTTTGGGTCGTGGCATTCACCTCATCGTCGTTAAGAGTGCGCGATGGATGCTGCCAGGTCAAGCCGACTGCCAGGCTTTTTCTATCAGGATCAATACCTTTACCCTGGTAGACATCAAACAGCCTGAGGTCCGTGAGCCATTCCCCTGCATTGTCACGAATTACTTCAAGTACTGCACTCGAAGCCACATCACGATCGGCGATCAAGGCCAGGTCACGACGCACTTCCGGGAACTTCGAGAGTTCATGGAACTTCGGCAGGCGCCCTTCCACGACTTCGTCCAATACCAACTCGAAGAGGAACACGCTGCGGTCCAGGCCGAGGGTCTTGGCCAGTTCCGGGTGCAGCGCACCGAGGAAGCCGACTTCGCGACCATTGCGCTCGATGCGCGCGGTCTGGCCCGGGTGCAGCGCCGGGTGCTTGCCCGCAGCGAAGGTGAACTCGCCCAGCGAACCGGAAGAATTCAGCAGCGCTTCGACATCCGCTTTCACGTCGAAGAAGTCGATGCCTTCACGGCCGTTGGCCCAGGCTTCCGGCAGACGGCTGCCGCAGACCACACCGGCCAGCATCGGCTGCTGTTGCAGGCCTTCCAGTTGACCGACGAAGCGCAGGCCGCTTTCGAACAGGCGCACGCGGTCCTGCTGGCGGTTGAGGTTGTGCTGCAGCGCCTTGACCAGACCTGGCCACAGGGACGCACGCATGGCGGCCATGTCGCTGGAGATCGGGTTGGCCAGCAGCAACGGCTCGACGCCCGGAGTGAATAGTTCGAACAGTTTCGGATCGATGAAGCTGTAGGTGATCGCTTCCTGGTAACCACGGGCAACCAGCAGACGGCGCAGGGCCGGCAGCTCGCCACGGGCTTCGGCACGGGCCTGAGGCGCCAGGCGTGCTTGCGGGTAACGAACCGGCAGGCGGTTGTAACCGTACAGGCGGCCCAGTTCTTCGATCAGGTCGACTTCGAGGCTGATATCGAAGCGATGGCTTGGCACGTCAACCTGCCATTGGCCTTCGCCGGCGGTGGTTTTCAGGCCCAGGGCGTTGAGCAGTTGCTCGACTTCGGCGCTGGCCATTTCCATGCCCAGCATCTGGCTGATGCGCTCGGCACGCAGGGTGATCGGCGCCACTTGCGGCAGGTGCTGCTCGCTCAGGGCCTCGATGACCGGACCGGCTTCACCGCCAACGATTTCCAGCAGCAGGCCGGTGGCGCGCTCCATGGCTTCGCGGGCCAGTTGCGAATCGACACCGCGCTCGTAGCGGTGCGAGGCATCGGTGTGCAGGCCGTAGGAACGGGCCTTGCCGGCGACGGAAATCGGCTCGAAGAAAGCGCTTTCCAGGAAGATGTCACGAGTGGTCGCGGACACGCCACTGTGCTCGCCGCCCATCACTCCGGCGATGGCCAGGGCGCGGCTATGGTCGGCGATGACCAGGGTGTCGGGACGCAGGGTGACTTCCTGGCCGTCCAGCAGGACCAGCTTCTCGCCCTCTTCCGCCATGCGCACGCGGATGCCGCCGTTGATCTCGGCAAGATCGAAGGCGTGCAGCGGCTGACCGAGTTCGAGCATCACGTAGTTGGTGATATCCACGGCCGCATCGATGCTGCGCACGTCAGCGCGACGCAGGCGCTCGACCATCCACAGCGGGGTCGGACGCGACAGATCGACATTGCGGATCACCCGGCCCAGATAACGTGGGCAGGCAGCAGGGGCCAGCACTTCGACCGGACGTACTTCGTCGTGCACGGCGTTGACCGCAGGCACCACCGGACGGGTGACCGGCGCGGCGTACAGGGCGCCGACTTCACGGGCCAGACCGGCCAGGGACAGGCAGTCGCCGCGGTTCGGGGTCAGGTCGACCTCGATGCTGGCGTCGTCCAGGTCCAGGTACACACGGATGTCCTGGCCGACCGGCGCATCGGCAGCCAGCTCCAGCAGGCCGTCGTTGTCGTCGCTGATCTGCAGCTCGGAGGCCGAGCAGAGCATGCCGTTGGACTCGACACCGCGCAGCTTGGCCTTCTTGATCTTGAAGTCGCCTGGCAGCTCGGCGCCGATCATGGCGAACGGAATCTTCAGGCCCGGGCGCACGTTCGGCGCGCCGCAGACGACCTGGAAGGTCTCGCTGCCATTGCTCACCTGGCAAACGCGCAGCTTGTCGGCGTCAGGGTGCTGCTCGGTGCTCAGCACCTCGCCCACCACGATACCGCTGAATTGGCCGGCGGCCGGGGTCACGCTGTCGACTTCCAGACCCGCCATCGACAGACGGGCTACCAGCTCGTCACGGGAAACCTGCGGGTTGACCCAACCGCGCAGCCACTTTTCACTGAATTTCATCCTGCTCTCCTAAAGATTCGTTACGGGTGCGCGACCTAGCGAAATTGCGCGAGGAACCGCAAATCGTTGTCGAAGAACAGGCGCAAATCGTTGACGCCGTAACGCAGCATGGCCAGGCGCTCGGCCCCCATGCCGAAAGCGAAGCCCGAGAACTCTTCCGGGTCGATGCCGGACATGCGCAGCACGTTCGGGTGCACCATGCCGCAGCCCATGACTTCCAGCCAGCCGGTCTGCTTGCACACGCGGCAGCCTTTGCCGCTGCACATCACGCACTGGATATCGACTTCAGCCGAAGGCTCGGTGAAGGGGAAGAACGAAGGACGGAAACGCACCGCCAGCTCTTTCTCGAAGAACACGCGAAGGAACTCTTCGATGGTGCCCTTGAGGTCGGCGAAGTTGATGTCGCGATCGACCAGCAGGCCTTCGACCTGGTGGAACATCGGCGAGTGGGTCAGGTCCGAGTCGCAGCGATAGACGCGGCCCGGGCAGACAATGCGGATTGGCGGCTGCGAGGATTCCATGGTCCGCACCTGCACCGGCGAGGTGTGGGTACGCAGCAGCATATTGGCATTGAAATAGAAGGTGTCGTGCATTGCCCGGGCCGGGTGGTGGCCGGGAATGTTGAGCGCTTCGAAGTTGTGGTAGTCGTCTTCGACCTCAGGGCCTTCGGCGATGCCGTAGCCGATATGGGTGAAGAACTGCTCGATGCGCTCGAGGGTACGGGTGATCGGGTGCAAACCACCGGAAGTCTGGCCACGGCCCGGCAAGGTCACGTCAATGCATTCGGCCGCCAGGCGAGCGCTGAGCTCGGCTTCTTCGAAGGCGGCCTTGCGCGCATTGAGCACTTCGGTGACGCGTTCCTTGGCGTCGTTGATCAGCGCGCCGACTTTCGGGCGCTCGTCGGCAGGCAGGTTGCCCAGGGTCTTCATCACCTGGGTCAGTTCGCCTTTCTTGCCAAGGAATTGAACCCGGATCTGCTCCAGGGCATTGATGTCTTCAGCGCGTTCCACAGCCTCCAGGGCTTGGGAGACCAGCGCATCCAGGTTTTCCATGTACAGACTCCAGATACGAAATAGGGGAAGAGCTTACAGGCTCTTCCCCTATTTATGACGTTTAACATTCGCCGCCGGAATCGACGGCGAATGATTGTCGTGGGTACTTAAGCCAGGACGGCTTTAGCTTTCTCGACAATCGCAGCAAACGCCGCTTTTTCGTTCACTGCCAGATCAGCCAGAACCTTACGGTCGATCTCGATGGACGCCTTTTTCAGACCGGCGATCAGACGGCTGTAGGACAGACCGTTGTTGCGAGCACCAGCGTTGATACGAGCGATCCACAGAGCGCGGAACTGACGTTTTTTCTGGCGACGGTCGCGGTAGGCGTATTGGCCTGCCTTGATGACCGCTTGCTTGGCAACACGGAATACGCGGGAACGCGCGCCGTAGTAGCCTTTAGCCAGTTTCAGGATTTTCTTGTGACGCTTACGAGCGATGACGCCACGCTTTACACGAGCCATGAGTTACTTCCTCTATCTTTGACCGAAATTAACGTACGCGCAGCATGCGCTCGACTTTTGCAACGTCAGACGGGTGCAGCAGGCTGCTACCACGCAGTTGACGCTTACGCTTGGTCGACATTTTGGTCAGGATGTGGCTCTTGAAAGCGTGCTTGTGCTTGAAGCCGGAAGCGGTTTTCAGGAAACGCTTCGCTGCACCGCTTTTGGTTTTCATCTTTGGCATGTTCGGATACTCCGCATTCAGTGGATAAACATAACCGCAAGGCCTGCCGTGCCCTGGTGGTTATTTCTTTTTCTTGGGGGCGATGACCATCATAAGCTGGCGTCCTTCCATCTTCGGATGCTGCTCAACGGTGCCGTATTCGGCGAGGTCAACCTCGACCCGCTTCAACAGCTCCATGCCCAGCTCCTGGTGGGCCATCTCACGGCCACGGAATCTCAGAGAGATCTTGGCCTTGTCCCCATCACTAAGGAAACGTACCAGGTTGCGTAGTTTTACCTGGTAATCCCCTTCCTCCGTCCCTGGACGAAACTTGATTTCTTTGATCTGGATCTGCTTCTGGTTCTTCTTCGCCGCAGCCTGCTGCTTCTTCTTCTCGAAGAGGCTCTTGCCGTAGTCCATGACCCGGCACACAGGGGGTACAGCGTCAGCAGAAATTTCTACCAGGTCCAGCTTCGCTTCATCAGCGATACGAAGCGCTTCATCAATCGAGACGATGCCAATCTGCTCGCCGTCAGCGCCAATTAACCGAACCTCGCGTGCCGAGATATTCTCGTTGATCGGGGCCTTCGGTGCAGTTCGTTTATCCTGTCTCATATCACGCTTAATGGTAATTACTCCGAATCTTGGCGACCACGCCGGGAAACCGCTTGCGCAAGCAAGTCCGCGAACTGGGCGACGGGCATGGAACCCAGGTCAGCACCTTCACGGGTACGCACAGCGACAGTTTGCGTTTCGACTTCCCGATCTCCAATAACCAAGAGATAGGGAACCTTGAGCAAGGTATGCTCGCGGATTTTAAAGCCGATCTTTTCATTTCTCAAGTCGGACTTGGCACGGAATCCGCTATTGAGCAGTGTTTTTTCCACCTGGAGGGCGAAATCAGCCTGCTTGTCGGTGATATTCATCACCACAGCCTGGGTTGGCGCCAGCCAGGCCGGGAATGCACCTTCGTAGTGCTCGATCAGAATTCCGACGAAACGCTCGAACGAACCGAGGATGGCGCGGTGCAGCATCACCGGATGCTTGCGGCCGTTGTCTTCGGAAACGTACTCGGCGCCGAGACGGATCGGCAGGTTGAAGTCCAACTGCAGGGTACCACACTGCCAGACACGGCCCAGGCAGTCCTTGAGCGAGAACTCGATCTTCGGACCGTAGAAGGCGCCCTCGCCCGGCTGCAGGTCATACGGCAGGCCGGCGTTGTCCAGGGCAGCGGCCAGCGCAGCCTCGGCACGATCCCACAGCTCGTCGGAACCGACACGTTTTTCCGGACGGGTGGACAGCTTGAGCTGGATGTCCTGGAAGCCGAAGTCGGAGTACACGTCCATGGTCAGCTTGATGAACGCCGCCGATTCGGACTGCATCTGCTCTTCGGTGCAGAAGATGTGCGCGTCGTCCTGGGTGAAGCCACGCACGCGCATGATGCCGTGCAGTGCACCGGACGCTTCGTTGCGGTGGCAGGCACCGAACTCGGCCAGGCGCAGCGGCAGCTCGCGGTAGCTCTTCAGACCCTGATTGAACACCTGCACGTGGCACGGGCAGTTCATCGGCTTGACCGCGTAGTCGCGGTTTTCCGACTGGGTGGTGAACATGTTGTCGGCGTAGTTGGCCCAGTGACCCGACTTTTCCCACAGGGTGCGATCGACCACCTGCGGCGTCTTGATCTCCAGGTAGCCGTTCTCGCGCTGGATCTGGCGCATGTACTGCTCCAGCACCTGGTACAGGGTCCAGCCGTTCGGGTGCCAGAACACCATGCCCGGGGCTTCTTCCTGGAGGTGGAACAGGCCGAGGCGCTTGCCGATCTTGCGGTGATCGCGTTTTTCCGCTTCCTCGATGCGCTGGATGTAGGCAGCCAGTTGCTTCTTGTCGGCCCAGGCGGTGCCGTAGACACGCTGCAACTGCTCGTTCTTGGCGTCGCCGCGCCAGTAGGCACCGGACAGCTTGGTCAGCTTGAACGACTTGAGGAAACGGGTGTTCGGCACGTGCGGACCGCGGCACATGTCGACGTATTCTTCGTGATAGTACAGGCCCATGGCCTGCTCATCCGGCATGTCCTCGACCAGGCGCAGCTTGTAGTCCTCGCCACGGGCCTTGAACACTTCGATCACCTCGGCGCGCGGGGTGACCTTCTTGATGACGTCGTAGTCCTTGTCGATCAGCTGCTGCATGCGCTGCTCGATCGCCGCCATGTCGTCAGGCGTGAAAGGACGCTCGTAGGCGATGTCGTAGTAGAAGCCTTCGTCGATGACCGGACCGATGACCATTTTTGCGGTCGGGTACAGTTGTTTCACCGCGTGACCGACAAGGTGCGCGCAGGAGTGACGAATGATTTCCAGCCCCTCTTCGTCCTTGGGCGTAATGATTTGCAGACGGGCGTCGTGTTCGATCAGGTCGCACGCGTCGACCAGCTTGCCGTCGACCTTGCCGGCGACGGTGGCCTTGGCCAGACCGGCACCAATGGATGCGGCGACCTCGGCGACGGTAACCGCCTGGTCGAACGTACGTTGACTGCCATCGGGAAGAGTAATTACGGGCATGGCGCCTCCTCTCCTAGTGGTGACCCCTACCAAAGGTCACGTGGGTTGGGATGAGCCAGTACGCGATTCGCCCCTGTCCTTTCTTGCGAAAGGCCTGCCTCACAGTGGCAGAAGTCGGATGCCTGTCAGGGAACGAACCAGAGTGACTGGAACAGAAATAAGTAAGTACGGAAACGCACGGAACAGACGTCCAGCGAACCCGAGCCGGGCATGCTAGCACATGGATTGGCACCTGCGTCGCGCCTGAGCGGCGCCAAGTGGAAATATTTGGAAAAAGGACCGATCGGTGAACTCCTGCGGATTTTTCCCGCTCAGAGTTACTGAAGCGTCCTACTCTTCCATGAGACCAAAAACCCAAGGAGTGCCTGGTTATGCGACTTCATTCTCTTCTGGCCCTGACGGCCGCTGGAGCCCTGCTGCTGCCCCTGGCTGCCAATGCCGGACCATGGCCTGATGGCAAGAAAGGCGAATACATGGACCAGTGCGTGCAGGTTGCCAGCAGCCAGCAGGGTGTCACCGCCGTCCAGGCGGACAAGCACTGCAAGTGCGGCGCAGACGCCATCGAGAAGAACTTCACCACGGCGGAAATCGAACAACTGGACAGCAAGACCGGCATCGACCCCAAGCTGAGGGACCGGGCCCAGGCTGCGGTGACGGCCGCCTGCAAGTCTAAATAATGAAGATGATCCGGCTCAATCTTGCGCCAGATCAGCATTAGATGAAGCTAAAAGCCACCACACGCGAATATTTAGACTATGATGTCCCGGTGCATCCTGTTGGCTCTCGGCGACACCGCACTACCGAAAAAAATCAAGTTTCCTGGAGATACACCCCATGTCCAATCGCCAAAACGGCACCGTCAAATGGTTCAACGATGAGAAAGGCTACGGCTTCATCACTCCTGCAGGCGGCGGCGACGATCTGTTCGTACACTTCAAGGCCATCGAATCCGACGGTTTCAAATCGTTGAAAGAAGGTCAGACCGTATCCTTCGTGGCCGAGAAAGGTCAGAAAGGCATGCAGGCTGCACAGGTTCGCCCAGAGTAATTTCTCTGCCGAATTAAAAAACCCGTCGCTCGCGACGGGTTTTTTATGCCTGCAATTGGCTGCTCAACCGCAGTTGACGCGGCTGATCACGCCCTTGTCATCGGCATGCAGGTTCAGACGCTCGGAGCGGTACTCCAGGGTAATCGCGTCAGTCGGCTTGAGGATGCGGGCCAGTTGTGCCCCGCTCGCCTTGCGCGCCTGCTCGAGCAGATCTGCAGACGCTGGCTTGCCGACCGCGAATCCGGCATTGCTGGCTTCGCAACGACCATCGGTGTTGGCAGGCGCTGCGGGCTCGGGCGTTTTCGATGCGCTACCGCCGCTGCTGCAGCCAACCAGGACTGCGGCGGCCAACAGGCTCACCAGTGATGCACGCATGGGAAACATGAATCCTCCTTAGGGATGCTGAATGCTGTTCGATCCGACAGCACTTGATGCGAGTTGTTGCAAAAGCATGTCAGTCTGCCCGAGTCGTCCCTGCAGGGGAAATGACAATAGTGTCTGGATTTTGCGCAGCAACGGCAGCTCAATACAGGTCGATATAGTCGCTGGACGGCTTGGGCCAGTTGTCCTGCAAGGCCTTGAACACCTGCCGCACCCAGCGCTCATCCTCTGCGGCCACCGGGCCGACGCAACCGGAGCCGGCGGCCCAGGTCTCCAGGCGGAACAGCAAGCCGTCAAGCTGGGCACCGCCGACCACCTCGGACAACCAGGCCTGCCCCGCCCGGTTGACGCGCAGCTGGTTGTGCCTGGCCCCATTGCCACAGGCAATCAGTTGGCGAACCTGTTCGAGAGTGAATTGCTGCGGGTCCTTGAGATCGATAGTCATGCTGTGGTCGCGCTGCTGGATAAATACCGATAGTTTGCCACGCTGCCGCTCTTATGCCTAAGTCGCAGAGCCGCATTGCACCCGGGATGGGTAAACTGGAAGCGTAGCGACAGACAATGGCGAACGGCCGCCGAACCGCCCAGGGCCCGGCCTTCAACCTCGACAGAATGGGCCACCCAGAGACTTCCATGACCAGCCACAGCATCGATGCCGACATCAAGGTGAAATGGCCCGAAGGCCAGAGCGCCTACAGCCCAGGGACAGCGGAAGAGCTGAGCCTTATCGCGATCGACCTGCTGGTCAAGGAAATGGGCAGCGACGCTGCGCGCAGCTTTATCGACCAGGTCTTCGAACGCTACCGTCACGAGCCGATCGCAGCGCCCGCCCAGGTGCTCACGGGCCGACCTCAGCCAGACCCGGAATCGACGGCTGAGCCCCTGCACGAGTGACGGAGATAGCCGCTGCACGCTGACCGAAAGCGACTGCCTCGCGCTCGCTGCAACCCCGTGCCAGCGCCGCAGCGAAGGCACCGACAAAGGTGTCACCGGCCGCCGTGGTGTCCAGCGCCTGCACAACCGGCGCGGCAAAGTGCTCACTGGCCTGCCCGGTTACCAGCAAGGCGCCCTGCGCACCCAGCGTGACAATTACCCGTGCCAACCCGAGATCGCACAAATGCCCGGCCGCCAACTGCGCCGAGGACTGGTCATGTACCGGCAAGCCAGCCAGGGCCGCCGCTTCGCTTTCGTTGGGAATCAGGTAGTCGATATTGCCCAGCCACTCTCCAGGCAAAGGCCCGCTGGCCGGCGCCGGATTGAGAATCACCGTCTTGCCCAGCGCACGCGCCCGCGCAAGCGTGAACGCAACGGTCTGCGGCGGGACTTCCATCTGGCAAACGACCACATCGGAAGCCTGCAGCAAGGCGTCGAAGCGTTCTATCGAGGGCGGCAACAAGTGCCCGTTGCTGCCGGCGACAATGACAATGGCATTCTGGCTTGCCGCATCCACCACGATCAGCGCCACGCCGCTGGAGACACCGGCAACCTCCTCCACCGCCTGGCAATCGATACCCTCGGCGCACAAGCCAGCCAGCAGTTGCCGGCCATAGGCATCGTCGCCCACGCAACCGACCATCGCCACCTGCGCCCCCAGCCGTGCAGCCGCAACCGCCTGGTTCGCCCCCTTGCCGCCGGGGACGGTGAAGAAGGAGTCGCCTGCCAGCGTTTCACCCGCCTGCGGCAAACGTCCGGCACGCACTACCAGGTCCATGTTGAGACTGCCCACCACCACTACCCTGCCTTGCATGATGCGCCCTCAGTCTTGTTCAGCGAACAGGTCCGGGCTACGCCCGGTGGACTCGCGCAGGACGATCTTCGGCGCGACGATCCGCTGCTCCACAGGGAGCACCCCGGGGCCGCCGATACGCCGCAGCAACATCGAGGCAGCCATTTCGCCAAGGTCACGAATCGACTGCCCGACCGTAGTCAGCGCCGGATAGACGTACTGACACATCTGGATATCGTCGAAGCCGATCACCGACAGTTCACCCGGCACCGTGATATGACGCTCGGCAGCGGCACGCAGTACGCCCATGCCGATCATGTCGTTACCGGCAAAGATCGCCGTCGGCCGATTGCGCCCGAGCAACTGAGCCGCCACGCCATAACCGCCAAGGCTGGTGAAGTCGCTGTTCACCACCCGCCCCTCGCCCAGCGTCACACCGGCCTCGACCAGCGCACGCTGGAAGCCGGCCAGGCGCATCTTCGCCACGCTGGTGTCCGCCGGGCCGTTGATGCAGGCAATATCCACATGCCCCAGGTCGAGCAGGTGGCGGGTTGCCAGATACGCACCCTGCTCGTGGTCGATGCGCACGAGGTCGGCGTCCACGCCTTCCAGCGCGCGATCAAGGATGACCATCGGGGTGCGTACGCTGGACAGGCTGGCGAGCAGGTCGCGGTCCTCACCGACCGAAGCGACGATGAGGCCGTCGATACGCTTCTCCAGCAACACGCGCAGGTAGCTGCGCTGCTTCTGCGGATTGTCGTCGGAGTTGCACAGGATCACGCAGTAGCCATTGCGTTCGCAGGCATCCTCGATGCCCCGGGCCAGCTCGGCGAAATACGGGTTGACACTGTTGGGCACCAACAGGCCGATGGTCGCGGTGCTGCGCGCCTTGAGCGACCGCGCCACGGCACTGGGCACGTAGTCGAGCTCGGCAATCGCGGCCTCGACCTTCAGGCGCACCGGCTCGCTGACCGGACGGGTCTTGTTCAGCACATGGGACACGGTGGTGTAGGAAATGCCGGCCAGCGCCGCTACGTCTTTAATGGTTGCCATGCTTTCAATTCCGTCGGCCCGCGCGCCGGCTGCGATAAGTGTCGAGCACCACGGCGATCACGATGACCGCCCCGGTGATGATGCGTTTGGTCGGTTCGGAGGCGCCGATCTGCGCCAGCCCCGCCGCCAGTACCGAAATGATCAGTACGCCGAAGAAGGTGCTGACGACCGAGCCACGCCCGCCCATCAGGCTGGTCCCACCGATCACCACCGCGGCGATGACCTGCAGTTCCAGGCCGGAGCCGGCATTGGGGTCGGCCGCTTCCAGGCGAGAGATCTGGAACAGCGCGGCCAGCCCGGCCAGCAGGCCCATCAGGGCAAACACCATGATCTTCCGGGGGCGCGGATCGACCCCGGCCAGGCGCACGGCCTCTTCGTTGGTACCGATGCCCACAAGGTAGCGTCCGAACACCGTGCGACTTAGCACCAGTTGCGCCACGACCACCACAGCCAGGGCAATCAGGAAGGACGGCGAGATGCCCAGGGCAACGGGGTTGGATAACCAGGCCAGGGCATCGCCGATATACGCGGTGCGCGAATCGGTGAGCTGATAGGCCGCGCCCCGGGCAATCTCCAGCACGCCAAGGGAGACGATGAAGGAGGGAATACGCCAGGCCACGGTAATCGCCCCGGTCAGGCTGCCGACCAGCGCCGCGCAGGCCATGCCCAGCAGGGCCGCCGGCAGGACACCCCAGCCCCAGCCGAGCATGGCCACGCTCACTACCGAGCCGGCCAGGGCCAGTACCGAACCGACGGACAGGTCGATGCCGCCGATGATCAGCACGAAGGTCATGCCCACCGCCAGCACCATCAGGTCAGGAATCTGGTTGGCCAGGGTGCTGAAGGTGGCGTACGAGAGAAAGTGGCTGCTGAGCAAGGAAAACAGCACCACCATGCTTAGCAAGGCGCCGGAAAGGCCAAGGTAGGTACCGAGTGAAAGCTGGCTGGCGCCGCGCCGGGCGGCCGCTGCCGGGCCAGGAGAGGATGTCTTCATGAGGCGCTTCCATGCGCTGCGTCGGACAGCAGCGCGTCACGTTTCTGATAGCCGGAAAAGGCCGCAGCCAGCAACGCATCCTGGCTCCAGTCATCCCGTCCGAAGGTGTCCACCAGGCGTCCCGCGCTGAGCACACCGATGCGGTCGCAAATCAGCATCAACTCGCGCAAGTCGCTGGATACCACCAACAGTGCCTTGCCCTGGCGCGCCAGCTCGGCGAGCAGAGCGTAGATGTCCAGCTTGGCCCCGACATCGATACCCCGGGTCGGCTCGTCGAACAGCAGCACCTGACAGTCACGCTCGAGCCAGCGCCCGATCACGACTTTCTGCTGGTTGCCACCCGACAGTTCGCCAACCGCCTGCCAGGCACCCGCGCTGCGAATGCGCAGGGCGGCGATACGACGCTCGGCCAGTGCCTGTTCGGCATTGCGGTCCAGTACGCCTGCGCGGGACACCGCCTCGAGATTGCCCAGCACCAGGTTGGCACTGATCGATTCGCCCAGGAGCAAGCCTTCGCCCTTGCGGTCCTCGCTGACCAGGGCGATGCCCTCGCGCACCGCCGCCATCGGCGAATCGATGCGACAGACCCGCAAGGGACGCCCCAGCTCCAGCGTGCCCCGGTCGGCAGGGTCGGCGCCGTAGATCAGACGCAAGAGCTCGGTTCGCCCAGCTCCTACCAGCCCGCACAAACCGAAGACTTCGCCGGCTCGCACCTCGAAGGAAACATCGACGACCTTGTCGCCGCGCCCGAGGCCGCTGACCCGCAGCAGCGGCTCGCCGATCTGCCGGTCCGGCGCCTCGATATGCTCGCCCAGCTCGCGCCCCACCATCAGCCTGACCAGTTCCTCGCTGCTGTAGCGCTCGATCGGTTCGACGCAGACCAGGCGCCCATCGCGCAGCACAGCGATGCGCTGGGCCACGCGCTTGAGCTCTTCAAGCCGGTGGGAAATGTAGATGATCGCCACCCCGCGCTGACGCAAGGCGTCGATCTGCACGAAAAGCAGTTCCACCTCCCGCTCGGTGAGCATCGCAGTGGGTTCGTCGAGAATCAGCAGGTGGCAGTCGCCGATGAGGTTGCGGGCGATCTCGACCATCTGCTGGTGGCCGATCCCCAGCTCAGCCACCGGCGTGTCCGGATCGATCGCGTCCAGCCCCATGCGCGCCATCGCCACCTCGGCCTGCTGGCGCAGGCGGGTGCGGTCGATCCAGCCGAAGCGTCCGGGCAGGTCGTGGAGAAAGAGGTTTTCCGCGACGCTCAAGGTCGGCAGCAGGTTCAGTTCCTGCATCACCATGCGCACACCGAGACGTTCGGCCGCGGCGCGACCGCCGGGCTGATAGGGTTGCCCCTGCAACGTCATGCTGCCGACGCTGGCGGCTTCGAGACCGGCAATGATCTTCGACAGCGTGCTCTTGCCCGCGCCGTTCTCGCCTGTGAGGGCCAGCACCTCGCCCCGCCGCAGGCTCAGGTCGATGCCATCGAGCACAGGGTGCGCGTAGGTCTTGCCCACTGCGTTGACGGTGAGCAGCACGTCGCCGTTCATTGCTTGCCGGTCACCAGGTCAACCGGGGTCTGGATGACATTGTCGGCATCCACTTCGGGCTTCTCGCCCTTGAGCATCTTCAACGCGGCCTCGATGCCGAACACCGCCTGCCGGGCGGCGTACTGGTCGGCGGTAGCGAGCACGCGGCCATCCGCCAGCATCGGTGCGATGGCCTTGATATTGTCGTAACCCACCACCTGCACCTGACCGCTACGGCCGGCGGAACGCACCGCCGATACCGCGCCCAGGGCCATGCTGTCGTTGCCGGTGAGCAGGGCCTTGAGGTTCGGGTACTCGTTGAGCATCGCCGAAGCCACCGCATTGCCCTTGTTGATCTCCCAGTTACCGGACTGCACCGAGACGATCTTCATCTGCGCCGCCTCCATCGCATCCTTGAAGCCGGCGGTGCGCTGCTGGGCATTGGTGGTGGTCGGCACACCCTCGATGATGCCGACCTCGTCACCGGCCGTAAGCCTGCCGGCCAGGTAGTCGCCGACCAGACGGGCACCCTTGCGGTTGTCCGGCCCTACGAACGGCACGCTGAGCTGCTTGCTTTTCAGAACGTCGGGATCGAGACGGTTATCGATATTGACCACCGTGATACCCGCATCCATGGCGCGCTTGATCACCGGCACCAGGGCCTTGGAGTCAGCCGGGGCGATCACCAGGGCGTTGACCTTCGAAACGATCATCTGCTCGACGATACGGATCTGCGCCCCGGTATCGGACTCGTCCTTGATACCGTTGGACACCAGATCGAAGTCGCCGGCGTGTTCTTTCTGGTAGGCCTTGGCCCCGTCTTCCATGGTCAGGAAGAATTCGTTGGCAAGGGATTTCATGACCAGCGCGACCTTGGGGCGGTCTTCGGCATGTGCGAAAGAGGCAAGTGAGAGAACGGCGAGCAAGGCCACGGCCTGAATCCGTCCACGGGAAGGCAAGTGCATGTAGTTTACTCCGCATTTTATGCTTTTTATCGGATCGCAAACGTTTGCGTTACCCCACTATGGGAACGGAACCTGACTTTGTCAAATGTGCGGAAAGGCACCAGGCAGGAACCGCGGCGCGGGAATTGTCACTCAAACGCTCGGAAAACCGAACTTTTAATTGGAATCGTCCGGATTTCCGGAGGCAGACAAAGTGCCCTTCCGATTCTAGGCAATGGGCCAGCGTTTGCTGAGTCCTACGCGACCTTGTTGAACGCTGGTGGAAAATTGTTTTGCCACCCATGCAGCAAATACGCGGCGAAGCGGTCATACAGCCTCTTTGAACCGACGAGCTGTTGCGAAAACTCCTACAGTTAAATACTGTATGCGCATACAGCAAAAACAAGGAACCCTTGCGTGGCCACTTCCTCCGCAATCACTCCCGCCAGCAGCTACGAACAGCTCGGCGTGCGCATCCAGAAAATCATCAACTCTCCGACTGCCCAGCGCTCGAAGGCCGCACTGATCTTCCGCCTCGAACACGAGTCGGTGGATGACTGGGAAACCCTGCTCGAAGAAATCGCCGAGAACGACAACGTCACCCTCGCCCACCGCGACGATGGCGGCGTGCAGATTTTCTGGACGGTACCGAAGGAAGACTGACGCGGATGAGATTCATGGTATTGGCAGCCAGCTGCCTGTTGTTCAGCCTCACCGCCCACGCCGATGCACCCCGTACCTTCAGCGAAGCGAAAAAGGTCGCCTGGCGCCTGTACGCGCCGCAATCGACCGAGTTCTATTGCGGCTGCAAGTACAACGGCAACAAGGTCGACCTCGCCGGCTGCGGGTATGTCCCGCGCAAGAATGCCAATCGCGCCTCGCGCATCGAGTGGGAACACATCGTGCCGGCCTGGCAGATCGGCCATCAGCGTCAATGCTGGCAGAGCGGCGGTCGCAAGAACTGCTCGCGCAACGACACCGTCTACCAGCGCGCCGAAGCCGACCTGCACAACCTGGTACCGAGCATTGGCGAGGTCAATGGCGATCGCAGCAACTTCAGCTTCGGCTGGCTGCCCGAGCAGCATGGGCAATATGGCTCATGCCTGACCCAGGTGGATTTCAAGGCGAAGAAGGTCATGCCGCGTCCATCCATTCGAGGGATGATCGCACGCACCTATTTCTACATGAGCAAGCAATACAACCTTAACCTGTCCAGACAGGATCGGCAGTTGTACGAAGCCTGGAACAAAACCTATCCGGCCCAGGCCTGGGAAATCCAGCGCAACCAGCGCGTTGCCTGCGTGATGGGGCATGGCAACGAATTCGTCGGCCCGGTGAACCTCAAGGCCTGTAGCTGAAGTTCAGGCCAGCGTCTGCAGGTAGGCGCTGGCCTGCTGGCAACGTTGCAGGCGGGCGATGTCGGCGGGACCGGGCACCACGATGCGGGTCGGGTCACTTTCATCGGCCAGGTCCGCCAGCTTGACCACCCGCGCCAGGGGATCGCTGCCGATCCTGATGACGAATTCCTCATCGCTTTCATCGCAACGCGGACTCAGGGCCTGCACCGCCGCGAGGATCTTCAGGGCGAAGCCCTCGCGAGCCAGGTCGGACAGCGTCATGGGCGACTCCTGCAGCACTTCGTGCAGCACCGCGACGATACGCTGCTCGGTGGTCGACACCCGCAGCATCACCCGCAGTGGGTGCAGGATGTATGCTGCGCCCCCTTTGTCCCTGTGCCCCTCATGGGCGCGGGCTGCAACCGTAATGGCTCGCTCCAGCGTGGACATGGCCCCCTCCTCACCGTTGCTGCACTCAGCGATAAACACCTTCCTCAATGAGCATAGCTGGCAGGGGCGCAATGGACAGGTCTATCGCGGCGCGTCGTGCTGGATGACCACCGAGTCGGTACCCAGGCGGGCCATCACGTCGTTCTTGCTGGCTTCGGCTTCGGCCTTGTCCATGAACGGGCCAAGCAACACCACGGGCTTCTCGTTGCGGTAGACCACGGAAGAAGGAATGCCCTTCTCGATCAGGCGCGCGGTGATGTCGCTGAGGGCGCCCATGTTCGGGCCCTGGACGATCTCCACATCCCAGCCCTGCGGCGCCGGCTCGTTGGCGATGGCCTCGGCGCGGCGCTGCAGGTCGGCACCGCCGCACACTTCACGGATGCGCAGGTCGTTGCCGGTTTCGTCGATGATGATGTTGTAATCCGCGCCGTTCTTGATCGCCACGTAGCTGCGATACGGCAGGTAGTTGCCGCTGTCGTCCTTGCCACGGAACTGGCCGCAGATGTCGCCCTGGGTGTTGAACCGCACGTTGGCGAACTTGGCCGTCTTGGGGTTCTGCAAGTGCTCGGCAACCTGCTTGTGAACCCGCTCGGCATCGTTGTTACAGCCGGCCAGGGCCAGGACTGCCATTACCATCGCCACTTTGCGCACGCGTCTACCTCCTGAATTCAAGCGGCGGATTCTAGCACCTGGCCGCCAGCCGGGTCCGCTACTCCTTGACGCAGTCCACGGTGTAGACCCGTACTCCTTCTATTTCCTCATGTTGCAGACCATGCACATCGGCGACGAATCCGGGGAAACCGGTATCGAAGGCGCGGGCGAAAGCGAGGTAATCGAGAATGGACCGGGTCGCCTCGGTGAAGCGCTCGCCAGGCATGATCAACGGGATGCCCGGCGGATACGGGACCAGCATCACCGCCGCGACGCGCCCCAGCAGTTGCTCGATGGGCACGGCTTCGACGTCGCCGCGAACCAGCTTGTCGTAGGCCATCGACGGTTTCATCACCGCTTCCGGCAGGCGCGTGTAAAGGCGCTTGAGCTGCTTGGCGGTGGCGTTGCTGCGATAGCAGGCGTGCAATTCATCACAGAGATCGCGCAAGCCCATGCCGCGATAGCGCTGCGGGTCCAGGCCAGCGACACAGGGCAGGCACTGGCTCAGCTCGGTGTTGGCGTCATAGTTGCGTTTGAACTCCAGCAACTCGGTGAGCAAGGTGCTCCACTTGCCCTTGGTGATCCCCATCGAGAACAGCACCAGGAAGGAATACAGCCCGGTCTTCTCCACCACCAGCCCGCGCTCCCAGAGAAACTTGCTGACCACTGCCGCCGGGATGCCATGGCGGTCCAGGCTGCCTCCGGCGTCCAGGCCAGGCATGACCAGGGTCACCTTGATCGGGTCGAGCAGCACGTAGTCCTCGCTGACGTCGCCGAAGCCGTGCCAGTGCGCCTGGGGCTCGAGCAGCCAGTCCTCGGTGGCGACGCGATGGATGCCTTCGACCCGCGGCGGCTGCCAGACGCTGAACCACCAATCCTCGGCAGCCAGGTGCTCACGCAGGTTGGCCAATGCACGGCGGAAGCTCAGGGCCTCGTCGAACATCTCCTGCAGCAGCGAACGCCCCGCCGGCCCTTCCATCATCGCCGAGGAGACATCCAGCGAAGCGAGGATGCTGTACTGCGGCGACGTGGAGATATGCATCATGAAGGCTTCATTGAAACGGTCGCGGTCCAGTTGCCGGCGACCGCCATCCTGCACATGGATCATCGACGCCTGGCTGAAGGCGGCGAGCAGCTTGTGGGTGGAATGGGTACTGAAGACCAAAGGGCTATCGTCGCTGCGCGAGGTGCCCATGGCATAACGCCCGGCGAAGAATTCATGGAAGGCCGCGTAGGCGTACCAGGCCTCGTCGAAATGCAGGACCTCGACACTGTTGCCCAGGGTCTGCTTGATCATCTCGGCGTTGTAGCAAAGGCCGTCGTAGGTGGAGTTGGTCACCACCGCCATCTTCACCCGCGGCTCGCGATCACGGGTCAGCGGATTGGCGAGGACCTTGGCCTGGATCGATTCGGGACTGAATTCGCTGAGGGGGATCGGGCCGATGATGCCCAGCTCGTTGCGCTCCGGGCACAGGTACAGAGGAATCGCGCCGGTCATGATGATCGCGTGCAGCACCGACTTGTGGCAGTTGCGGTCCACCAGCACGAGATCGTCGCGCCCCACCATCGAGTGCCAGACGATCTTGTTCGCTGTCGAAGTGCCGTTGATCACGAAGAAGGTGTGGTCGGCGCCGAAGTTGCGCGCTGCGCGGGCTTCGGCCTCCGCCAGCGGGCCCGTGTGGTCCAGCAGCGAGCCCAGTTCAGGCACCGAGACCGACAGGTCGGAACGCAGGGTGTTCTCCCCGAAGAACTGGTGGAACGCCTGCCCGACCGGGCTCTTGCGATAAGCCACCCCGCCGCCATGGCCGGGTGTGTGCCAGGAATAGTTGGACTGCGCGGTGTGCTGTACCAGCGCCTTGAAGAAGGGTGGCAGCAAACCGTCGAGGTAGTTGTGCGCGGCGCGGGCGACCTGACGGGCGAGAAAAGGCACGGTGTCTTCGAACAGGTAGAGGATGCCGCGCAACTGGTTCAGCTCGCTCATGGCATCGGCCGGGGCATTTTCCAGGGTGACCTGCTCGCCCAGGGCGAATATGGGCAGATGAGGTGCCCGGGACCGGGCCAGGCGAATCAGCTCGACCATGTTCTGCAACAGGTGGGTATTTTCGCCTGCGCCTTCGGCAGCGATCAGCATGCAGGCGAGGCCATGATGGGTCGCCGCGACCAGGCGGCCTTCGGCGTAATCCACGGCGCTGAGGATGGTAAAGCCATCCTGCGCCAGCTCCTGGGCGATACCGCGGACGCGGTCGCCGGCTACGGTGTCGGACTTGATATCACGGTGAACGATCAGAACGGGGAACTTGAGATCCTTGTACATGGGCGGCGCTACCTTGTTCCTGCGACGGGCCTCGTGGGCCGTTCATCTCAGGGTAGAAGGTCGCCGCCATCACGTGCGGGAAATGCCTTGGGGACTGATGCCATTAACCCGTTCGAAAGCACGGCGCGGACCCTGTGGGAGCTGGCTTGCCAGCGATAGCGGTAGTGGATTCACCGACGTCATCGCTGCGGTGCGGCGGTCCGACAAGCCAGCTCCCACAAGGTTCGTGCAGGACCTCAAGATTTTATTGAAGTTGTTGCCACAGCGCCGGGCCACCGGCCGACTTGGCCACGGCCTCGAGGCGCGCGACATGGGCTTCCAGTTCTTCCGGCGTAGCGCGAATGATCCGCCCGGCCTGACGGCTCGCAGGCAACCGGCGGATCTCGCTGCCCTGATTGGCGGCGCCCTCGCCTTCAC
Source organism: Pseudomonas putida (assembly GCF_001941965.1). Classification (GTDB taxonomy): domain Bacteria; phylum Pseudomonadota; class Gammaproteobacteria; order Pseudomonadales; family Pseudomonadaceae; genus Aquipseudomonas; species Aquipseudomonas putida_L. The sequence goes on from NZ_MKZO01000012.1 coordinate 29,352, forward strand.
CATCGTTGCCAGCCAGCGAAAGGCTGGTCTGGCCACCGGTCATGGCCAGGAAGACATCCGCCAGCAACTCGGAGTCGAGCAAGGCGCCGTGCAGTTCACGGCCGGAGTTGTCGATGCCGTAGCGTTTGCACAAGGCATCGAGGCTGTTGCGCTGGCCCGGATGACGCTCGCGGGCCATCACCAGGGTGTCGAGGATGTCGCAATACTGCGACAGATCGGCGCGATCCTGCTGGCCGATCAGGGCGAATTCGTTATTGAGGAAGCCGACGTCGAACGCCGCGTTGTGGATGACCAGGCGCGCGCCCTGGATAAAGTCGAAGAACTCGTCGGCGACTTCGGCGAAACGCGGCTTGCCCACCAGGAAGGCATCGGTGATGCCGTGGACGCCGATGGCGCCTTCGTCACTCGGGCGGTCCGGCTGCAGGTAGACGTGGAAATGGCGCCCGCTCAAGCGGCGGCCAATCAGTTCGACGCAGCCGATCTCGATGACCCGGTGGCCATCGGTTACCGGCATACCGGTGGTTTCGGTATCGAGGACTACCGACCTGTTGTTCTGCAAATCCACGCCGGTGCTCTCCTGCCGTGTTGCTCAAAGCGACGAATCTTAACCCAGCTTCGCCGCGGCGTCCCGGAGATTCATCGGCACGCGCTCAGCGCACGCCGCGAACCTCGTCGACCCCGCGATTGGCCAACTGGTCGGCGCGCTCGTTGCCATGATGGCCGATATGCCCACGCACCCACTGCCACTTGACCTTGTGTCGATTGACCTGCTCGTCGAGCAATTGCCAGAGGTCGGCGTTCTTCACCGGCTCCTTGGCCGCGGTTTTCCAGCCGCGTTTCTTCCAGTTGGTCATCCATTCGGTGATGCCTTTCATCACGTACTGCGAGTCGGTCACCAGCAACACGTCACACTCGCGGCGCAGCGCCTCGAGGCCCTTGATCGCCGCCATCAGCTCCATGCGGTTGTTGGTGGTCTCGCGTTCGCCGCCCCAGAGCTCCTTCTCGACGCCCTTGTAGATCATCAGGACGCCCCAGCCGCCAGGGCCCGGATTGCCCTTGCAGGCGCCATCGGTGTAGATCTCTACGCTATCGCTCATGTACAGCCTTTTTCATCGTTGAAGGGTCTGCCTTCCGGGTGCGGCGCCTGGCGGTTGACCTTGGCCAGCGGCAGCGGCAGAAGCTTGCCCATTGGCTCGCGGCGCTCGCGGCGAAGCGGGCGCAGGCCGACCACCATCTTGCGCGCCACCAGCAGGTAGACACCGCCGCCGGAGCCTTGCCAGCGTCCGGCCAACCGCTCCCAACCCGCCAGGCGGGCCTGCCAGGCCGGTGAGGCAAGCGGCGGACGATAGCACCCGAACCGGCGTTTCTCCAGCGCGAAACCGAGCAGGTTGAGCCAGTCACCAACCCGCGATGGCGAGATGCAGCGCGCCTTGCGCAGCGCGTCATGGGCGAAGACCCGGCGCACGCCCCAACTGCTCCAGGGGTTGATCCCGACGATCAGCAGATGCCCGCCGGGACGCACGCTGCTGGCCGCCTCGCGCAGCAGCCCGTGGGGAGACAGGGAAAAGTCCAGGCCATGCTGCAGCACCACCACGTCGGCCGCGTGCTCGCTCAACGGCCAGGCCTGTTCCTCGCAAACGATCTCCACCCCAGGCAGCGGCGCGCCGAGGCGCACGTTGCGCTGCACCTGCGGCGCGGTGGGCGGCGGCTCGGCGCCAGGCCCGTAATGCACCAGGTAGCCGCCGAAATAGCGGCCAAGCTCGTCCTCCAGAAGGCGCTGCTCTTCGGCGAGCATCAATTGCCCCAGCGGACCGGCGAACCAGTCACGGGCCAGGCTGATCAGTTCGAGCCACTCAGGATCGGCCTGGGCGAAGGCTTGATCGGTCATTGCGTTCTCCCTGGAAGGTTCTCGACGGGACACATAGCTACTAAGATGCACCCTTGTCCCACGTTTGGCGAATCGCTCGATGATACAGATAGAAGCCTTGCCCGCTTTCAATGACAACTACATCTGGTTGTTGCAGGATCCCGCCAGCCGCCGCTGCGCGGTGATCGATCCGGGCGACGCGGCACCGGTGCTGGCGTGGCTCGAAGCCCATCCGGACTGGCGCCTGGAAGATATCCTGATCACCCATCATCACAACGACCACGTCGGCGGCGTCGAGGCCCTCAAGGCCAGGACCGGGGCGCGGGTCAGCGGGCCGGCCAGCGAACGCATTCCGGCGCGTGACGTAGACCTGGAAGACAACGCCGTGGTCCGGGTCCTGGATACCGATTTCCAGGTGTTCGCGGTGCCCGGCCATACCCTCGGGCATATCGCCTATTTCAGCGACCAACCGGAGACGCCCCTGCTGTTTAGCGGCGACACCCTGTTCGCGGCCGGCTGCGGCCGTCTGTTCGAGGGCACGCCGGAGCAGATGCACCGCTCGCTGCAGCGCCTGGCGGCCCTGCCCGGGGCCACCGAGGTGTATTGCGCCCACGAATACACCCTGAGCAATATGCGCTTCGCCTGTGCCGTCGAGCCGAACAATCCGCAGGTTCTCGCACGGTTCGAGGAAGTTTCCCGCTTGCGCGCGGAAAATCGCATCACGTTGCCATCAACCATCGAGCTGGAGCGGCTGACCAACCCCTTTTTACGGGTCGACGAAACATCCGTTAAAGAAAAAGCAGACGAACGGACCGGCGCCTTAAACCCTACGCCAAGTGCTGTTTTTGCTGGGTTGCGGGCTTGGAAGGATAGGTTCTAAGGATTGCCGCTTGATGACTGCACAGTTCTGAAAGGTTGACCCGGTTGGGGGCGCTTTCTAGAATCGCCCGACATTTTCGCCCGGAACTCTCTCCCAGCCAATGTCGTCCAATCGCCGCAGAACCTTCAAATCCGTCGCCCTGACGCGCCTGGCACAGGCCGTCGCGCTCGGCCTGACAGCCACCCTCGTGGGCTGCCAGAGCACCAGTCACCTGGGTGACGACGAAAGCGTTCGCGTCCACGTCCAGCCCCGCGTGAAGCACAAGCCTGTGTTCGTCCAGGCCAAGCCCGCGGAGCAGGTGCCACAGGACGTCTGGGAACGCATTCGCCAGGGCTTCCAGCTGCAGGACGATATCGGCGTGAACCCGCGTATCGAGCAGCAGCGCCTGTGGTTCGCCAGCAACCCGAGCTTCCTGCAGACCGCAGGCGACCGCAGCAGCCTGTATATCCACTACATTGTCGAGCGCCTCGAAGAGCGCGACATGCCGCTGGAACTGGCCCTGCTCCCGGCCATCGAGAGCGCCTACAACCCGATGGCCTACTCCCGCGCCCATGCAGTCGGCCTGTGGCAGTTCATTCCGTCCACCGGGCGGCACTACAACCTGCGCCAGACCAATTTCTACGATGGCCGTCGCGACATCACCGCCTCGACCAACGCCGCACTGAACTACCTGAGCCGCCTGCACGACATGTTCAATGGCGACTGGCTGCTGGCCCTGGCGGCCTACAACGCCGGCGAAGGCACGGTCAGCCGGGCGATCGAGCGCAACGAGCGCGTCGGCCTGCCCACCGACTATTGGAACCTGCCACTGCCCCAGGAAACCCGTGACTACGTGCCGAAGCTGCTGGCCCTGTCCCAGGTGGTGCTGACCCCGGACGCCTACGGCGTCAACCTCAACCCGATCGCCAACGAACCCTACTTCGAAGCGGTGGCCATCAAGGACCGCCTCGACCTGTCGCGGGTCGCCGCCCTGGCGGAGATCGACGAGGACGAACTGTTCCAGTTGAACCCGGCCTTCAAGAAGCGCATGACCGTGGATGGCCCGCACCAGCTGCTGGTACCGACCGCCAAGGCGCAGTTGCTGACCAGCAGCCTGTCGAGCATGAAGCCCGAGGAGCTGCTGGCCCTGCAGCCCAAGGCTGCCGTGTTCGAGGCCGCCCTGGCCGAAGCCAAGGCCCCGCCAGCGCGTAGCGTGCGCTACCGGGTCAAGCGCGGCGACAGCCTGGGCAGCATCGCCCAGGCCAACCGGGTCAGCGTCAAGGACCTGCAGCGCTGGAACAAGCTCAAGGGCAATCGCCTGACCGCCGGCCAGACCCTGGTCATGCAAAGCAGCCAGCCAGCGATCAAGCTGGCCTCCGCATCGAAGCCTGCTCCTGCCTCCAGCAACAAGCAGCGCGCGACCCAATACAAGGTGCGCAAGGGCGATTCGCTGTATCTGGTCGCCAAACGCTTCAACGTCGAAATGCAGCACCTCAAGCGCTGGAATCCGCGTAGCGGCCAGGCGCTGAAGCCCGGTCAGACCCTGACCGTCTACCTGCCTCACTGATATAAGGAAGGCACCGCCCGAGGGCGGTGCCAGACGCCACGGATGCGCTCTTTTTCCTGTCGATACAAGCTGTTACTGTAGGACGCATAAAGCCCAAGCCGCCTGGACCGGATCGCCGACTTGATACGTCCCCTCCTGCTGTCACTCAGCCTGGTCTTGAGCTTTCCCGCAGGCGCGACCATCACCGAGAGTCACGGTTACGCCCAGTTCGGCACGCTCAAGTACCCAGCCAAATTCACCCACTTCGACTGGGTCAATCCGCAAGCGCCCAAGGGCGGTACCTTGCGCGCGATGGCGTTCGGCACCTTCGACACCCTCAACCCCTACACCTTCAAGGGCAGCAGTCCGGTGACCACACCGAACTTCCTGCAATACGGGGTCAACGAGCTCAACGAAACCCTGATGGTCGGCACCGGCCAATATGATCCGTCCGGGGACGAGGCCACCTCCAGCTACGGGCTGATCGCCCGTTCGGTGGAGTACGCCGAAGACCGCAGCTGGGTGGTGTTCAACCTGCGCCCGGAAGCACGCTTCCACGATGGCAAGCCTATTACCTCCGCGGATGTGGCGTTTTCCTACCGCACCCTGCTCAAGGAAGGCCACCCGATCTACCGCACCAACCTCCAGGAAGTGGCACGGGTCGATGTGCTCAATCCGCTGCGAATCCGCTTCGTCTTCAAGCGTGCCGGCAACCCCCTGCTGATCCTGCGCCTTGGCGAAATGCCGGTACTGCCACAGCACTATTGGAAAGATCGCGACTTCAAGGCCACCACCTTCGAGCCGCCGCTGGGCAGCGGCCCTTATCGCATCACCGAGGTCCAGCCGGGCCGGCGCCTGGTGTTCGAGCGGGTCAAGGACTGGTGGGGCAAGGACCTTGCGGTCAATCGCGGCAAGTACAATTTCAACCGCGTCGAGTACGAGTTCTACCGCGACAGCGACGTGGCCTTCGAAGCCTTCAAGGCCGGCGAGTTCGACATCTATATCGAGCACCAGGCGAAGAACTGGGCCAACGGCTACAACTTCCCGGCGGTTCGCCGCGGCCAGGTGATCCAGGCGCAGATCAAGCACCAGATCCCGACCCAGACCCAGGGCCTGTTCATGAACAGCCGGCGCGCCGCCTTCGCCGATCGCCACGCGCGCGAGGCACTGGGCCTGATGTTCGACTTCGAATGGACCAACCGCGCCCTTTTCAGCAGCGCCTATCGGCGCGCCACCAGCTTCTACCCCAACAGCGAGTTCAGCGCCGAGGGTTTGCCGGTGGGCAAGGAATGGCTGTTGCTGGCGCCCTATCGTGATCAACTGCCCGCTGCCCTGTTCACCAAGCCCTTCGCCGTCAGTCAGACCGATGGCCGCGGTATCGGCCGCGACAACCTGCGCCGGGCCCTGGAGCTGCTGGGCAAGGCCGGCTGGAAACTCAACGGCCAGCGCCTGCTCAACAGCAACGGCCAGCCGCTGAAGCTGGAGATTCTCCTGGTCAATCCCAACCTGGAACGCATTCTCCAGCCTTATGTGGAGAACCTTGCCAGCATCGGCGTCGACGCGCGCCTGCGCACCGTCGACCGCGCCCAGTACAAGCAGCGTCTGGATCAGTTCGACTTCGACATGATCCTGATGACCATGGCCCAGACCCTCAGCCCCGGACTGGAGCAATGGCAATACTTCCACTCCAGCCAGGCCAGCACCAAGGGCAGCAAGAACTATGCTGGCGTCGACGACCCGGTGGTCGACCACCTGCTCGACGCCCTGCTCGCCGCCCAGACCCGCGATGACCAGGTGGCGGCCACCCGCGCCCTGGATCGGGTCCTGCTGTGGCAGCACTACATGATTCCCAACTGGTATCTCGACTATCACCGCCTGGCCTACCGCAACCGGTTCGCCTTCGTCACCACGCCGCCCTACACCCTGGGGCTGAACAGCTGGTGGCTCAAGCCTTCGGAGAACGCCCAATGATGCCGATGCCCCGTTTGCGCCTGATGCTCGGCGGCCTGCTGCTGGCCGGCCTGAGCCTGCCGGCCCTGGCCGCGCCGCAGCATGCCGTGACCCTGTACAACGAAGCACCGAAGTACCCGGCGGACTTCAAGCACTTCGACTATGTGAACCCGGATGCGCCCAAGGGCGGCATCTTCCGCGAAAACGGATTCGGCAGCTTCGACAGCCTCAACCCGTTCATCAGCAAGGGCGTGCCGGCGGACAATATCGACCTGGTCTACGACACCCTGGCCCGGGCGAGCCTGGACGAGCCGTTCACCGAATACGGCCTGCTCGCCAGGCAGATCGAGAAAGCCCCGGACAACAGTTGGGTGCGCTTCTACCTGCGCCCGGAAGCACGCTTCCAGGACGGCACGCCGGTCCGCGCCGAGGACGTGGTGTTTACCTTCAACACCCTGATGAAAAGCGGCGCCCCGCTGTTCCGCGGTTATTACGCCGACGTCGCCGAAGTGGTCGCCGAAGACCCGCTCAAGGTGCTGTTCAAGTTCAAGCACAGCAACAACCGTGAACTGCCGTTGATCCTCGGCCAGATCGCGGTACTGCCCAAGCACTTCTGGGAAGGCAAGGACTTCACCAAGGGCGGCCTGGAGATCCCGGTGGGCAGCGGGCCGTACAAGGTCGGCGAGGTCAAGCCGGGGCGTTCCATCCGCCTGGTGCGGGACAAGAACTATTGGGGCAAGGACCTGCCAATCAACCGCGGCTTCTACAACTTCGACACCATCAGCGTCGACTACTACCGCGACAACACCGTGGCGCTCGAGGCCCTCAAGGCCGGGCAGTTCGATTACTGGTTCGAGACCAGCGCGAAGAACTGGGCAACGGCCTACAACATCCCTGCAGTAAGGGAAAAACGCCTGATTCGCGAAGAAATCCTCAACGGCACCCCGACCGGCATGCAGGGCTTCGTGTTCAACCTGCGCCGCCCGGTGTTCCAGGACGTGCGGGTGCGCCAGGCGCTGAGCCTGCTGCTGGACTTCGAATGGACCAACAAGCAACTGTTCAACGGCGCCTACACCCGCACTGGCAGCTACTTCGAGAACTCGGAAATGGCCGCCCAGGGCCTGCCGGGGCCGGATGAGCTGAAACTGCTGGAGCCACTGCGCGGCCAGATCCCCGAGCAGGTGTTCACCGAGGCATTCAAGAACCCGGTCACCGATGCCAGCGGCATGATCCGCGACCAGCAACGCCAGGCCTACAAGCTGCTGCAGGAAGCCGGCTGGCGCATCGAGAACGACAAGATGGTGGATGCCCAGGGCAAGCCGCTGACCATCGAGTTCCTCCTCGCCCAGACCGAGTTCGAACGCATCCTCCTGCCCTACAAGCGCAACCTCGCCGACCTCGGCATCACCCTCACTATCCGCCGCGTCGACGTCGCCGAGTACATCAACCGCCTGCGTTCGCGGGACTTCGACATGATCGTCGGCGGCTTCCCCCAGTCCAACTCCCCGGGCAACGAGCAGCGGGAGTTCTGGCAGACCGGCAGCGCCGACAATCCCGGCAGCCGCAACTACATGGGCCTGAAGGACCCGGCGGTGGACAGCCTGGTGGAATCGCTGATCAATGCCGACTCGCGGCAGAGCCTGGTCGCCCATACCCGCGCCCTCGATCGCGTGCTGCTGTGGGGCTACTACGTGGTGCCGAACTGGCATATCAAGACCTGGCGCGTGGCCTACTGGAATCACATCGGCCACCCGGCAACACCGCCCAAGTACGACATCGGCATCAATACCTGGTGGGTCAAGCCCGAGGTGAAACCCGCTACCCCGGAGGCGCCTGAAGACGCCACCGCGAACGGGGACCACTGAGATGCTGGCCTATATCCTGCGACGCCTGCTGCTGATCATTCCGACCCTGTTCGGCATCCTGATCATCAACTTCATCATCATCCAGGCCGCGCCCGGCGGCCCGGTGGAACAGATGATCGCCAAGCTCGAAGGCTTCGAAGGCGCCACCAGCCGGATCGCCGGCGGCGGCGCCGAAGTCTCGGTGGCCGGCTCCAACTACCGCGGCGCGCAAGGCCTGGACCCGGCGCTGGTGAAGGAGATCGAGCGCATGTACGGCTTCGACAAGTCGGCACCGGAACGCCTGTGGATCATGGTCAAGAACTACGCCCAGCTGGACTTTGGCGACAGCTTCTTCCGCGATGCCAAGGTGGTCGACCTGATCGCCGAGAAGCTGCCGGTGTCCATTTCCCTCGGGCTATGGAGCACCCTGATCATGTACCTGGTGTCGATCCCCCTGGGGATCGCCAAGGCCACCCGGCACGGCAGCCATTTCGATGTGTGGACCAGCTCGGCGATCATCATCGGCTACGCCATTCCCGCCTTCCTCTTCGCCATCCTGCTGATCGTGGTGTTCGCCGGCGGCAGTTACCTGGACTGGTTCCCGTTGCGCGGATTGACCTCGAGCAACTTCGACGAGCTGAGCACCTGGGGCAAGATCGGTGACTACTTCTGGCACCTGGCACTGCCGATCACCGCTCTGGTCATCGGCAACTTCGCCACCATGACCCTGCTGACCAAGAACAGCTTCCTCGACGAGATCAACAAGCAGTACGTGGTCACCGCCAAGGCCAAGGGCCTGACGCCGAATCGCGTGCTCTACGGTCACGTATTCCGCAACGCCATGCTGCTGGTGATCGCCGGCTTTCCCTCGGCCTTCATCGGCATCTTCTTCACCGGCTCGCTGCTGGTGGAGGTGATCTTCTCCCTCGACGGCCTCGGCCTGATGAGCTTCGAAGCGGCGATCAACCGCGATTACCCGGTGGTCTTCGGCACCCTGTTCATCTTCACCCTGCTCGGGCTGGTGGTGAAATTGATCGGCGACCTGACCTACACCCTGGTCGATCCACGCATCGACTTCGAAAGCCGGGAGCACTGAGATGAACCTGTCCCCTCTCAACCGCCGCCGCTTCGAGCGCTTCAAGGCCAACCGCCGCGGCTGGTGGTCGCTGTGGCTGTTCCTGATCCTGTTCGGCCTGAGCCTGGGCGCCGAGCTGATCGCCAACGACAAACCGCTGGTGGTGCGCTACGACGGCGAGTTCTACTTCCCGGCGTTCAAGCGCTACCCTGAAACCACTTTCGGTGGTGAGTTCCCCCTCGAAGCCAACTACAAGAGCCCGTATATCCGCGACCTGCTGGAGAAAAAGCAGAGCTGGGTGGTCTGGGCGCCGATTCCGTTCAGCTACCAGAGCATCAACTACGACCTCAAGGTCCCGGCCCCTGCCCCGCCCTCGGCGCAGAACTGGCTGGGCACCGATGACCAGGGCCGCGACGTGCTCGCGCGGGTGATCTACGGCTTCCGCATCTCGGTGCTGTTCGCCCTGACCCTGACCGTGCTCAGTTCCATCATCGGCGTGATCGCCGGCGCCCTGCAGGGCTTCTATGGCGGCTGGGTGGATCTGGCCGGACAGCGCTTCCTGGAGATCTGGTCGGGCCTGCCGGTGCTCTACCTGCTGATCATCCTCGCCAGCTTCGTGCAACCCAACTTCTGGTGGCTGCTGGGCATCATGCTGCTGTTCTCCTGGATGAGCCTGGTGGACGTGGTGCGCGCCGAGTTCCTCCGTGGGCGCAACCTGGAGTACGTGCGTGCAGCACGGGCGCTGGGCATGCAGAACGCGGCGATCATGTACCGGCATATCCTGCCCAACGCCATGGTCTCGACCATGACCTTCCTGCCGTTCATCCTCACCGGCGCCATCGGCACCCTGACGGCCCTCGACTTCCTCGGCTTCGGCCTGCCGCCGGGCGCGCCGTCGCTGGGCGAGCTGGTCGCCCAGGGCAAGTCCAATCTGCAGGCGCCGTGGCTGGGCATCAGCGCCTTTGCCGTACTGGCGCTGATGCTGAGCCTGCTGGTATTTATCGGCGAATCCGCTCGCGACGCCTTCGACCCGAGGAAATAAGATGAACACGGACACCTTGATCGAAGTGCGCGACCTCGCCGTCGAGTTCGTCAGCGGCACGCAACAGCAACGCGTGGTGGAGAGCGTGAACTTCGATATCCGCCGCGGCGAGACCCTGGCCCTGGTCGGCGAAAGCGGCTCGGGCAAATCGGTCACCGCCCACTCGATCCTGCGCCTGCTGCCCTATCCGCTGGCCCGCCATCCGGCCGGGACCATCCGCTACGACAACCAGGACCTGCTGCACCTGGACGAGAAGAAGATGCGCCATATCCGGGGCAACCGCATCGCCATGATCTTCCAGGAACCGATGACCTCGCTGAACCCGCTGCACAACATCGAGAAGCAGATCAACGAAGTGCTGATGCTGCACAAGGGCCTGCGCGGCAAGGAAGCCACCGCGCGGACCCTGGAGCTGCTGGAACTGGTCGGCATCCCCGACCCGGTCAAGCGCCTCAAGGCCCTGCCCCACGAACTGTCTGGCGGCCAACGGCAACGGGTGATGATCGCCATGGCCCTGGCCAACGAGCCGGAGCTGCTGATCGCCGACGAGCCAACCACGGCCCTGGACGTCACCGTCCAGTTGAAGATCCTGGAGTTGCTCAAGCATTTGCAGGCCAAACTGGGCATGGCGCTGTTACTGATCAGTCACGATCTGAACCTGGTGAAAAGAATTGCGCACCGCGTATGTGTCATGCAGCGCGGTTGCATCGTCGAACAGGCGTCGTGTGAAGAACTGTTCCGCGCTCCGCAGCATCCGTACACGAAAATGCTGCTCGGCGCCGAGCCCAGTGGCGGGCCGGCCGGCAACCCGGAAGGCGCGCCATTGCTGGAAGTCGAGGACCTGCGCGTCTGGTTCCCGATCAAGAAAGGCCTGCTGCGCCGCACCGTGGACCATGTAAAGGCGGTGGACGGCATCAACTTCAGCCTGCCCCAGGGCCAGACCCTCGGGATCGTTGGCGAAAGTGGCTCGGGCAAGTCTACGCTGGGTCTGGCGATCCTGCGGCTGATCGCCAGCCAGGGCGCCATCCGCTTCGAGAACCAGCGGCTGGATGGCATGAGCCAGCAGCAGGTACGCCCGCTGCGGCGGGAGATGCAGGTGGTGTTCCAGGACCCCTTCGGCAGCCTCAGCCCGCGCATGTGCGTGAGCGATATCGTCGGGGAAGGCCTGCGCATTCATCGGATAGGCACGGAGGCGGAACAGGAACAGGCCATCATGGAGGCACTCAGGGAAGTAGGTCTGGACCCGGAAACCCGGCACCGCTACCCTCACGAGTTTTCCGGAGGCCAACGACAACGGATTGCCATTGCCCGGGCACTGGTATTGAAACCGGCGCTGATCCTGCTGGACGAGCCCACTTCGGCGCTCGACCGCACCGTTCAGCGCCAGGTAGTGGAACTGCTGCGCGCGCTGCAGACCAAGTACAACCTGACCTACCTGTTCATCAGCCACGACCTGGCGGTGGTCAAGGCGCTCAGCCACCAGTTGATGGTGGTCAAGCAGGGTCAGGTGGTGGAACAAGGTCCGGCCGCACAGATTTTTGCTGCACCACAACATTCCTATACACAGCAGCTGCTGGAAGCCGCCTTTTTGGCTCCCACGGCTGTCGATATAACCTGAAGAGGAACAACACATGGGTTTTCTCGCCGGTAAGCGCGTACTGATCGTCGGTGTCGCCAGCAAACTGTCCATCGCATCCGGCATCGCTGCCGCCATGCATCGCGAGGGTGCAGAACTTGCCTTCACCTACCAGAACGAAAAGCTCAAGGGCCGCGTCGAAGAGTTCGCCGCTGGCTGGGGCTCCAACCCTGAGCTGTGCTTCCCTTGCGACGTTGCCAACGATGACGACATCGCCAAGGTCTTCGAGGAACTGAGCAAGAAGTGGGACGGCCTGGACTGCATCGTCCACTCCGTAGGCTTCGCTCCGGGCGACCAGCTCGACGGCGACTTCACCGAAGTCACCACTCGCGAAGGCTTCCGCATTGCCCACGACATCAGCGCCTACAGCTTCGTGGCCCTGGCCAAGGCCGGTCGCGACATGATGAAAGGCCGCAATGGCAGCCTGCTGACCCTGTCGTACCTGGGCGCCGAGCGCACCATGCCGAACTACAACGTCATGGGCATGGCCAAGGCCAGCCTGGAAGCCGGCGTTCGCTACCTGGCCGGCAGCCTCGGCCCGGAAGGCACTCGCGTCAACGCCATCTCCGCGGGCCCGATCCGCACCCTGGCCGCTTCCGGCATCAAGAGCTTCCGCAAGATGCTCGCGGCCAACGAAGCCCAGACTCCGCTGCGTCGCAACGTCACCATCGACGAAGTCGGCAACGCCGGCGCCTTCCTCTGCTCCGACCTGGCGTCGGGTGTCAGCGGTGAAATCATGTACGTGGACGGTGGCTTCAACACTACCGCCATGGGCGATATCTCGGAGTAAGACTTCGGGAAACGAGAAAAGGCCGCTGATGCGGCCTTTTCTTTTGCCTGGTGTTTTGTTGTCGCTCTTTCGGGCCTCATCGCCGACAACGCCGGCTCCCACAGGTATTGTGTGCACCACCGAACCTTGTGGGAGCCGGCGTTGCCGGCGATGAGGCCATTGAATCCAGCACATGAAAAAGGCCGCTTGCGCGGCCTTTTTCATTGCGGTGGGAACACTCAGTAACGAGTGATCTCCGCCTTGGCTTCCAGCTGCTTGCGATAAGCCGCAAAGTCCTGCTGGCCGGCACGCGAAGCCAGGTAGCGGCGGTACTCGCCCTTCTCCTGCTCGCTCGCCGCGCTGCCTTCGTTGACGCCATTCAGGCGCAGGACGACGACGCTGCCATCCGCCAGGGTGACGGTGGAATACACCGCCTTGTCCTTGGCCTCAGGCTTGCCCATGCGGAACAGCGCCTGCAGTGCAACCGGGTCGACACCCTCCTGCATCCGGGTAGCCGCTTCCTGAACCTTCCAGGCCTGGCCTTCCTGCGTTGCCGTATAAGGGATGCTGCCATCGCGCAGACCCGCCACCAGGGCATCGGTCTTGCTCTTCACGGCAGCGGTCGCCTGCTCCTGGGCCAGATGGTCGCGGATCGGGCCGGAAACGGCTTCCAGCGGCAGTTGCGCGGGCTTGCGGTGTTCCTTCGCACGGACCACCACGACGGTCTCGGGATCCAGCTCGATCGCCGAGCTGTTGGAGCCTTCGTCCAGCACTTCAGGGCTGAACGCCGCCTGGATCACCTGACGGTTGGCAGTGATGCCATCGCCACCTTCACGACCGAACGGCGCGGAAGTCTGCACCTTCAGGCCCAGGTCCTGGGCCGGCTGGGCCAGGTCCGAGGCTTCGAACGCCGAGTCTTCCAATTGCTTGGTCGCTTCGACGAAGCGCTGCTCGACCTGCTGGGTCTTCAGTTCACGGGTCAGCTTGTCCTTCAGGCTGGCGAAGGTAGGCACCTCCGGCGCCTGCACACCCAGCAGCTTGATCAGGTGGAAACCGAACTCGGTACGCACCGGAGCGGAAACCTGGTCCTTGTTCAGCGCATACAGCGCGTCTTCGAAGGCCTGGTCATAGACGCCCTTGCCAGCGAAACCAAGGTCACCGCCATTGTTGGCCGAACCAGGGTCCTGGGAGAACTCCTTGGCCAGCGTGGCGAAGTCTTCACCCTTGGCCAGGCGCTGCTGGATCTCGTCGAGGCGGGCCTTGGCCTTGGCTTCATCCTGCTGGTCATTGACCTCGACCAGGATATGCGCGGCATGGCGTTGCTCGGCGAGGTTGGCGATTTCCTTCTGGTACAGCGCCTGGAGCTCGTCGTCGTTGACCTTGACCGCGTCGAAGAACGCCGCCTTCTTGAGCTCGATGTAGTCGATCACGACCTGGTCGGGGCTCATGAACTCCTTGGCATGCTGGTCGTAGTGGGCCTTGATCTGCTCGTCGGTTACGTTGACGGCGGCAGGGTCGGCCTTGAAGGTCAGCGAGGCGAAGTCACGAGTCTGCTTTTCCAGACGGGCGAAAGCGTCGACCTGGGCGTCAGTGACGAAACCGCTGCCGGCCAGACCGGCACGCAGCTGACCGATCAGCATTTCCTGGGCGAGCATGTCGCGGAATTGCATGCGGCCGTAACCCAGTTGGCGAATGACCTGGTCGAAACGCTCGGCGCTGAACTTGCCATCCACCTGGAATTCAGGGGTCTGCAGGATCACCTGGTCGAGTGCAGCTTCGGAGAAGGCGAACTTGGCATCACTCGCGCCCTGCAGCAGCAGTTGGCGCTCGATCAGGCCTTTGAGTGCCGCTTCGCGCAGCATCTTGTCGTCCAGCAAGGAAGGATCGAAATCCTTGCCCAGCCGTTGCATCAGTTGACGACGCTGGGTATCGACGGCCTGGCTCAGCTCGTTCTGGCTGATGGTGTCGCCGTTGACCTTGGCAGCATCCTTGTCGTGGCTGACGGCCTGGAAGATGGCATCGAAGCCGGTCAGCGCCATCAGTACCACGATGACACCGATGATGGTCTTGGCAATCCAACCTTGTGAATTGTCCCTGATATTTTGCAGCATGCGTCCCCCAGAAACGGCTGTGGCGGCTGCACAACCGCGGAGCGTGGGTAGAGTCCTGATAGAAGAAAGGCGCATCCGGGGATGCGCCTTCTCGTAACAGACGGAGCAGAGGAACTCTTTTTCCTCTCCACTCCGCCTACGGGCCAGTCGCGGGAACCGGCCCGACCAGGCTGAAGCCTGAAAAAAGCGTCTTAGTTGACCGCGTCTTTCAGTGCCTTGCCAGCCTTGAAGCCAGGCTTCTTGGCAGCTGGGATTTCCAGAGTCTTGCCGGTCTGCGGGTTGCGACCGGTACGAGCAGGACGGTCGGTGACCGAGAAGGTACCGAAGCCAACCAGAACCACGGAATCACCGGCCTTCAGGGCACCGGTGACGGACTCGATGACTGCGTCCAGCGCACGGCCGGCGGCAGCTTTTGGAATATCAGCAGATGCAGCGATAGCGTCAATCAGTTCCGACTTGTTCACTCTAAGTCCCCTTATCTCTATTTTGAGTTTGTTTCTAACTATGTAAATTCAATCAACGCTGAATGGCCCGTGACACTTGAGTGCCTTTTAATGGCAAGGACCTGGAAAACAGTCAGGCGGGCCACCCAGCTAAATACTTTCAATGCGTACTGATTCGTTCCTTTGAATCACCGTCGCGTTTTTCATCCTTGGCAACGATCTCGGGAGCCACATCCGGCAAGGGCTCCGGGGCGTATTGCAGCGCAATTTGGAGGACTTCGTCAATCCATTTAACCGGCTTAATCTGAAGATCCTGCTTTATATTGTCAGGAATCTCTTTCAGATCACGCACGTTTTCTTCCGGAATGATCACGGTCTTGATTCCGCCACGGTGTGCGGCCAGCAATTTTTCCTTCAGGCCACCGATCGCCAGGACCTGGCCACGCAGGGTGATTTCACCGGTCATCGCCACATCGGCACGCACCGGGATTTGCGTCAGCGCGGAAACCAGGGCGGTGCACATGCCGATACCGGCACTTGGACCATCCTTTGGCGTCGCACCTTCCGGCATGTGGATGTGGGTGTCGCGCTTCTCGTGGAAATCAGCCGGGATACCCAGGCTTTGCGCACGGCTGCGCACCACGGTCTGCGCGGCCGTGATCGATTCGACCATGACGTCGCCAAGGGAACCGGTCTTGATCAACTGACCCTTGCCCGGAATCACCGCCGCCTCGATGGTCAGCAACTCGCCGCCCACCTGGGTCCAGGCCAGGCCGGTGACCTGGCCGACCTGGTCCTGCTGCTCGGCCAGGCCGTAGCGGAACTTGCGTACGCCGAGGAAGTGCTCAAGCTGGTCGCTGCCGACCTTGACCTGGGCCTGCTTCTGCCCGGTGTATTCCTTGACCACCTTGCGGCAGACCTTGGCGATCTGCCGCTCCAGGCCACGCACACCGGCTTCGCGGGTGTAGTAGCGGATGATGTCGCGGATCGCCGCGACCTCCACGTCCAGCTCGCCTTTCTTCAGGCCATTGGCCTTGATCTGCTTCGGCACCAGGTACTTCACCGCGATGTTGATCTTCTCATCCTCGGTGTAGCCCGGGAGACGGATCACTTCCATCCGGTCCAGCAGCGCCGGCGGGATGTTCATCGAGTTGGAGGTACAGAGGAACATCACGTCCGACAGGTCGTAATCGACCTCCAGGTAGTGATCGTTGAAATTGTGGTTCTGCTCGGGATCGAGCACTTCCAGCAGCGCCGAGGCCGGATCGCCGCGCATGTCGCTGCCCATCTTGTCGATTTCATCAAGCAGGAACAGCGGGTTGCGCACCCCGACCTTGGTCATTTTCTGGATCAGGCGACCCGGCATCGAACCAATGTAGGTGCGGCGGTGGCCGCGGATCTCGGCTTCGTCACGCACACCACCGAGGGCCATGCGCACGAACTTGCGGTTGGTGGCACTGGCGATGGACTCGGCCAGGGAGGTCTTGCCCACCCCAGGCGGTCCCACCAGGCAGAGTACCGGTCCACGGATCTTCTTCACCCGCTTCTGCACCGCGAGGTATTCGAGGATCCGCTCCTTGACCTCTTCCAGCCCATAGTGGTCGGCATCGAGGATTTCCTCGGCCTTGGCCAGGTCCAGGCGTACCTTGCTCTGAGCCTTCCACGGCACCTGCACCAGCCAGTCGAGGTACGAACGCACCACGGTGGCTTCGGCCGACATCGGCGACATCTGCTTGAGCTTGTTCAGCTCGGCCTGGGCCTTGGCGTAGGCATCCTTGGGCAGGCCGGCGGCATCGAGGCGCTTCTTCAGCTCTTCGACTTCGTTATGACCTTCATCACCATCGCCGAGCTCTTTCTGAATGGCCTTCATCTGCTCATTCAGATAGTACTCGCGCTGGCTGCGCTCCATCTGCTTCTTGACCCGCCCGCGAATGCGCTTCTCGACCTGCAACAGGTCGATCTCTGCATCCAGCAGTGCCAGCACGTGCTCGACACGGGCGGCCAGGTCGATGATCTCGAGGATTTCCTGCTTCTGCTCGATCTTCAGCGCCATGTGCGCCGCCATGGTATCCACCAGGCGACCAGGCTCATCGATGCTGTTGAGGGAAGACAGGACTTCGGCAGGAACCTTCTTGCCGAGCTGGACATATTGCTCGAACTGGGACAGCAGGCTGCGCACGAACACTTCGGATTCGCGGTCAGGGGCTTCGGTTTCATCGATCAGGGCGACCTCGGCACGGATGTGCCCTTCGACCTCGACAAAACGCTCGACAGCACCGCGCTGCTCGCCCTCGACCAGCACCTTGACGGTGCCATCGGGCAATTTCAGCAACTGCAGGACGGTAGCGATGGTGCCGACCCGATACAGGGCGTCTTCGCCTGGATCATCGTCAGCGGGATTCTTCTGAGCCAGCAAAAGGATTTGCTTCTCACCGGTCATCGCGGCCTCGAGGGCCTCGATGGACTTTTCACGCCCCACGAACAGCGGGATAACCATGTGCGGGTAAACAACGACATCGCGCAATGGCAAAAGAGGCAAGTCGAGGGTTGTCTTCATGATTTCGCCTCTACAGCGGCCTTGTGGCCGTAATCCGATGGAAATTTGAGCTTGGACTTAATGTGGGGGCAGCCCCGGAAAAAAACAAGCTCTGCGACAGGAAAAGCAAAGGGGCCCGTAGGCCCCTTGCTGGTTTCGCTGTCTTTCAGACTCAGGCGTCTGGTGCGACCTTGGCTGGCGGCTCGCTGTTCTCATAGATCAGCAGCGGCTGCGAAGTGCCATCGATGACGCTCTCGTCGATCACCACCTTGCTGACATCCTTCTGCGAAGGAATCTCATACATGGTGTCGAGCAGGATGCCTTCGAGGATCGAACGCAGGCCACGGGCGCCAGTCTTGCGCTCCAGCGCCTTGCGGGCCACGGACTTCAGCGCATCGCTGCGGAACTCCAGGTCCACGCCTTCCATCTCGAACAACTTGCCATATTGCTTGGTCAAGGCGTTCTTCGGCTCGGTAAGGATCTGCATCAGCGCAGCCTCGTCCAGTTCGTCGAGGGTTGCCAGAACCGGCAGACGCCCTACGAACTCGGGGATCAGGCCGAACTTGACCAGATCGTCCGGCTCGACTTCACGCAGCGACTCGCCGACCTTCTTGCCCTCCTCCTTGCTGCGCACTTCGGCACCAAAGCCGATGCCGCCGCGGGTGGAGCGCTGCTGGATGACCTTCTCCAGACCGGAGAACGCACCGCCGCAGATGAACAGGATGTTGCGCGTATCGACCTGCAGGAACTCCTGCTGAGGATGCTTGCGACCACCTTGCGGTGGCACCGAGGCGACAGTGCCCTCGATCAGCTTCAGCAACGCCTGCTGCACGCCTTCGCCCGAGACATCGCGGGTGATCGACGGGTTGTCGGACTTGCGCGAGATCTTGTCGATCTCGTCGATGTAGACAATGCCCATCTGGGCCTTTTCCACATCGTAGTCACACTTCTGCAGCAACTTCTGAATGATGTTCTCGACGTCTTCGCCCACATAACCAGCTTCGGTCAGGGTGGTGGCGTCAGCGATGGTGAACGGAACATTCAGCAGTCGGGCGAGGGTTTCCGCGAGCAGGGTCTTGCCCGAGCCGGTCGGGCCGATGAGCAGGATGTTGCTCTTGCCCAGTTCGACGTCGTCGGCTTTCTTGTCGCGTTGGTTCAGGCGCTTGTAGTGGTTGTACACCGCTACGGCCAGAACCTTTTTCGCGCGCTCCTGACCAATGACGTACTGGTCCAGGATGGCGCTGATTTCTTTCGGCGAAGGCAATTTATGCGCGCTGCTCTCGGCCTGGGCTTCCTGCACCTCCTCACGGATGATGTCGTTGCACAGGTCGACGCACTCGTCGCAGATAAATACCGAGGGGCCGGCAATCAACTTGCGCACTTCATGCTGGCTTTTGCCGCAGAAGGAGCAATAGAGCAATTTGCCGTTGTCCTCGCCGTTACGGGTGTCAGTCATTCGATCGATCCAATCCGGTAGGCTTGCAACACAAGATGAAGGCAATTGCGGGCTTTTTCAAGTCCGCGGGTAGGCACTTTCCGCGCCTACCCGCTCTGGCACCCAGGATCAGGAGACCAGTTGCCGCTTGTCGTAGACCGAGTCGATCAGGCCGTACTCGGCCGCGCGCTGGGCGCTCATGAAGTTGTCGCGTTCGGTATCGCGCTTGATGGTTTCGAGATCCTGGCCAGTATGGTGTGCCAGCAGTTCGTTCAGGCGCGACTTGATGTTGAGGATTTCCTGGGCGTGGATCTCGATATCGGTCGCCTGACCCTGGAAACCACCCAGTGGCTGGTGAATCATCACCCGCGAGTTGGGCAGGCAGTGACGCTTGCCTGCAGCACCGGCAGCAAGCAGGAACGCGCCCATGCTGCAGGCCTGGCCGATGCAGATGGTGGACACGTCCGGCTTGATGAACTGCATGGTGTCGTAGATCGACATGCCTGCAGTGACCGAACCGCCTGGGGAGTTGATGTACAGATGGATATCCTTGTCCGGGTTTTCCGCTTCAAGGAACAGCAGTTGCGCCACTACCAGGTTGGCCATGTAGTCTTCTACCGGACCCACCAGGAAGATCACGCGCTCCTTCAGGAGGCGCGAGTAGATGTCATAGGCGCGTTCGCCACGGGCGGACTGCTCGATAACCATCGGGACCAGGCCACCGGCGGCCTGGATGTCAGAGCTCTGCTGAATATAAGAATTGCGGGACATGTCCTGCACTCACTCCCAAATAGTCATGGCTTGAATACGCACAAGCCAGCGCGAAGGCTGGCTTGTGGGGTTTTCCTACGAAGGAGGAAATCACTCAGCGGCGGCAGGTGCCTGTGCTGGCTTGACAGCTTCTTCGTACGAGACCGACTTGTCGGTCACAGTCGCTTTCTGCAGGACAGTATCTACAACTTGTTCTTCCAGCACAACCGAACGGACTTCGTTCAGTTGCTGGTCGTTCTTGTAGTACCAGGCCACGACTTGTTCTGGTTCCTGGTAGGCCGAAGCCATTTCCTGGATCAGTTCGCGAACGCGGGCTTCGTCCGGCTTCAGCTCGTTCTGCTTGACCACTTCGGCGACGATCAGGCCCAGCACGACGCGGCGCTTGGCTTGCTCTTCGAACAGTTCGGCCGGCAGTTGCTCAGGCTTGATGTTGCCACCGAATTGCTGAACGGCTTGAACGCGCAGGCGGTTCACTTCGTTTTCCAGCAGGGCTTTCGGAACTTCGATCGGGTTGGCAGCCAGCAGGCCGTCCATTACCTGGTTCTTGACCTTGGTCTTGATCGCCTGGCGCAGCTCACGCTCCATGTTCTTGCGAACTTCGGTGCGGAAGCCGTCGATGCCGGTTTCCTTGATACCGAACTGGGCGAAGAACTCTTCGTTCAGGTCAGGCAGTTTCGGCTCGGAAACGCTGTTGACAGTAACGGTGAACTCGGCGGCTTTGCCAGCCAGGTCCAGGTTCTGGTAGTCCTCGGGGAAGGTCAGGGTCAGAACGCGCTCTTCACCCGCCTTGGCGCCAACCAGGCCTTCTTCGAAACCAGGGATCATGCGGCCGGAACCCAGGACCAGCTGGGTGCCCTTGGCGGAACCGCCAGCGAAGGCTTCGCCGTCGATCTTGCCGACGAAATCGATATTCAGCTGGTCTTCGTTCTGGGCAGCGCGGTCAGCGGCTTCGAAACGGGTGTTCTGCTTGCGCAGGACTTCCAGCATGTTGTCCAGGTCGGCGTCGGCAACGTCAGCGCTCAGGCGCTCGACGGCGATCGATTCGAAGCCGGCAACAGCGAACTCAGGGAACACTTCGAAGATGGCGACGAACTCGAGGTCCTTGCCTTTTTCGAAGGATTTTGGCTCGACGGCAGGCGCACCGGCCGGGTTCAGCTTCTGCTCGACAACGGCTTCGTAGAAGGAAGCCTGGACCAGGTCGCCGAACGCTTCCTGACGGGCAGCGTCTTCGTAACGCTGACGGATCACGCTCATAGGTACTTTGCCAGGGCGGAAGCCTGGAACCTTGGCGCGACGGGCAGTCTGTTGCAGACGCTTGTTGACTTCAGTCTCGACGCGCTCTGCCGGTACGGCGATGGTCATACGACGCTCGAGAGCGGAAGTATTTTCAACAGAAACTTGCATGAATATTCCTCGTTGCACAGACGTTAGCCGGCGATACCCGACTCCAGAATCAAGGGCAAGCATTCTAGTAGTTCAGACACCAGAAGTCACCCTGTTCGACCCGGAGGCGAACAGCACCGGCCCTCAATAATTTTCAGAAAAGCCCGGACCGCGCCAGAGCAGCACTGCAACCTGCAAAACAGAGCCTGTGCGCAACCCGGAAAAGCAATCGACAAGCCATCCGGAATCAGGAGGAAAGACCGTCGACCTCGTTGAAGTCGCAATACTCTTCCCAGCTCATGCCCAGTGCCTCGGCCACCTCGCGGTGGACCTCCGTGCGCATGACCTGCAGCTCCTCGGCAGACTCTGCGACCAGGCGCAATGTCAGCTCCCAGGGCTCGATACCCTGCTCCTGCGCCTCATCCTCGAACGCCCACTGGATCTGCTGGCGCTGTTCAACCTCGTCCAGCGCAGCAATTTCCGCCAGCAAATGCGGATTCGCCTGGGTGAAACGCTCCAGCGCAACCGCCTGGCGGGATTCTTTAGCAATCATTTTTCACTACCTGCTCGCCAGGGCCCTGGCATCGGATCAAACCACTGAAACTTATCAGCTTTCAGTGGAACGTTGCCAGCCATCCGGCGTCTGATATTGACTGAGTCGCGGCGAATAATTCCGTCAGCAAAAGAGGAATTATCCTACGAACGGCATGGAACTTCGTTTGCAAAGCCAGGTCTGGCCCCGCTACCCTAGCGCCCCGCGCCTAGCCAACGCGTTTCATTTACATTAACGCCATTCAGGCATGAAGAGCGAAACCGCAAGGACGTACCTGTGTTGAAAAAACTCCTGATCGTCAGCGCCTGGCCCTTTCACTGCTCACTCGCACTCGCCACCCCTCTTCACGCCTCGTTCGACCCAGGCGCGCAGTACGCCATCGTCGAAATCAGCGGCGCACCGGAAAGGCTCTCGGTGATCACCCAGCGCACAGGCATCAGCGGAACCAGTTACTCCGCGCGCCAATTCAACTGCCTCACGCACACCGTTCGCTTCATGGGCTCCGCAACATCTCTCAAGGACCTGGCCAGCGCCCGGCCCGATGATGAGGCAACACCGATCTTCAAAGGCTCGCTTTCACGCGATATCAGCGATGTCGCTTGCGACAGCACCTCACCGACCGACCCCGCCCAGCAACGCGCAGAACTGAGCGCGAACACCCGCTGAACACCACCTTAACAACGGAACATGTCGCACCAAGGGCGGGCAAGCCGCCCGATAAAAACGAAAAAGGCGCCTGGTTTTCACCAGGCGCCTTTTCACAATATGGGGTGGACGAAGGGAATCGAACCCTCGACCACAGGAATCACAATCCTGCGCTCTACCAACTGAGCTACGTCCACCATAACGCTGACTTGCTGCTTTCCCACACTTCAGTGCAAGGCGGTGAAAGCTTGAATGGTGCGGACGAAGAGACTCGAACTCTTACAGCTTGCGCCGCTGGAACCTAAATCCAGTGTGTCTACCAATTTCACCACGTCCGCGTGAAGCATTTAAAGCAAAGGCGCCAGACTTTCATCAGGCGCCTTCTGGAATATGGGGTGGACGAAGGGAATCGAACCCTCGACCACAGGAATCACAATCCTGCGCTCTACCAACTGAGCTACGTCCACCATATTGCATGCTGCTTTTTACTTGTGCCAAAGCTGCCTTGATTGGCGCACCCGGCAGGACTCGAACCTGCGACCATCCGCTTAGAAGGCGGATGCTCTATCCAGCTGAGCTACGGGCGCATATTTAATCTGCTTTCGCTTGCGATTACAAATTAACGTTAGCCGTACCGAACAAGCCAAATCCGCTCATTCTGCCCGACCTTGCTAACCAGTGCTAGGCCCTGCCCGACAAGTGAGGCGCATCTTATAGACGCCCTTTTGGAGCGTCAACATGTTTTTCAAAAAAATTCATTTTATTGAAGGGCTTAGGGCAATTGCCGGACCAAGCGCCTTTGCCCTGCGCGCGGCTCATGCGAGAATGCGCGCTCTTTTTTTCTCTCGATGGTTAATCACCCGTCATGACTGCACAACTTATCGACGGCAAGGCGATCGCCGCCAGCCTGCGCCAGCAGATCGCCCAACGTGTCGTTGAACGTCGCCAGCAAGGTCTGCGCACCCCCGGCCTGGCGGTGATCCTGGTTGGCACCGACCCGGCGTCCCAAGTCTACGTTTCGCACAAACGCAAGGACTGCGAGGAAGTCGGTTTCATCTCGCAAGCCTTCGACCTGCCCAGCAGCACCAGCCAGCAGGAACTGACCGACCTGATCGATCGCCTCAACAATGACGCGGACATCGACGGCATCCTCCTGCAACTGCCGCTGCCGGCCCACCTCGACGCCTCCCTCCTGCTGGAGCGCATCCGCCCGGACAAGGACGTCGACGGTTTCCACCCGTACAACATCGGCCGCCTGGCCCAGCGTATCCCGCTGCTGCGCCCGTGCACCCCGAAGGGCATCATGACCCTGCTGCAAAGCACCGGCCAGGACCTGTACGGCATGAACGCCGTGGTCGTCGGCGCCTCCAACATCGTCGGTCGCCCGATGGCCATGGAACTGCTGCTGGCCGGCTGCACCGTCACCGTCACCCACCGCTTCACCCAGGACCTCGCCGGCCATGTCGGCCGTGCCGACCTGGTGGTGGTCGCCGCCGGCAAGCCGGGCCTGGTGAAAGGTGAGTGGATCAAGGAAGGCGCCATCGTCATCGACGTCGGCATCAACCGCCAGGAAGACGGCAAGCTGGTCGGCGACGTAGTCTACGAGACCGCCCTGCCCCGCGCCGGCTGGATCACCCCGGTACCGGGCGGCGTCGGCCCGATGACCCGTGCCTGCCTGCTGGAAAACACCTTGTATGCGGCGGAAGAGCTGCACAAGTAGGCGATACCGCCTGCGCCACTGGATTTGTCATCCAGTGGCGCAAGCATCGACGTTGCTCATGCAGCTGCCTTCTGTTTCACCGTAAAGTCGACTTCCAGGCCCGCACAGGCCAACATGTTCACCAGCGCATCCAGGGAAAACCTGTCGATCTTCCCGTTCATCAATGCACTGAGCCGCGGCTGAGTGACCTGCAACCTGAGCGCCGCATCCCGCTGCGGAAGCCCCCAGGACCTCACCGTCTTGCTCAAGACCCGCATGAGCTTGGAGCGCAGCCGAAGGTTCTCGGCTTCTTCCGGCGAGTCAATCAGCGCATCCCATACCGAGGTAGCGCGCTCGTTTGTCATTCAATATTCCTCTTTATCCCGGAATGCATGAAGCACGTATATAGCCTCAGGCCGGTTGATGACGTAGAACACCCGAAAAGCCCCATCCCTGCATTTGATACGAATCTCCCGAACGCCTTGTCCCACATTTTCCACAGGCTTCCAATCGGCAGGCTCTTCACCGTCCTGAATCAGTTCCAACTGATAACCGGCTCGCTGCCGAGCGATTGGCGGAAAACCCTTCAGATCTTCCTTGCTATTACCCACCCATTGGATCGGTTTTAAATCATCCTCCACCTCTTTTGCTCCCTTGGCCGTTGTCGACATGCAACCTTGTGCCAGCGACAGCAGCACTAAAAAATTATATCCATTTCGATATAAATTCAAGAGCAGGTTTTCTTGTCGGGATCTTTCATATCCCCTCCCAGGTTGACGAACGGTCACCCCAATGGTCAGATGCCGCCCGTTTCAGGTGTCTGCCGCCGCCGCGCGGCAGGTGAAACGGGAAGCCGGTGAGTCTTCGATGACGAGTCCGGCGCTGCCCCCGCAACGGTAAGCGAGTGAAGCCTTCAACAGAGCCACTGTGCGCAGGACGCATGGGAAGGCGAATGGCTTCGAGACTCGCAAGCCCGGAGACCGGCCTGAAGCATCACGACTGAAGAACGGATGCGTCAGTCATTTGGCAAACCTGCGGTGGGCGGGCACGAGCCGGTAGTCTGGCGCGCGTTCGCCAGCTCCCTCCTGTGCGCTTCCCGAAAATTCCTTTTCGAGAAGTCAGTGAATACACGTTATCTCTCCTTGATTGGCTGCCTGCTGGGCGGCAATACCCTCGCGTTCGCGCAAACCCTGGAACTGGAGCGACAGTTCGTCTCGGCGCCACCAGTGGAGTCCAATACCATCGCGCAGATGGCCCGCTACGGCAGCAAGGTCGAAGTGGTGGAGCGCGAGCAGATCGAACGCGCCGGCCCCAGCGCCGATATCACCCGGGTTCTGCAGATGTTCGTCCTGGGCCTGTATGTCGCGCCCAAGCAAGGCCCCTTCGACTACGGCACCTACTCGCTGCTGGGCGGACGCAACGACGACACCCTGATCCTGCTCGACGGCGTGCGCCTGAATAACCGTCTCTATGGCGGCATCTACATCGACACCCTGCCAGCCGCCGCCATCGAGCGCATCGAAGTGCTCAAGGGCGGCCAGAGCCTGTTGTTCGGCACCCAGGCAGTATCCGGGGTGATCAATATCGTCACCCGCAACGCCCAGTCCCGGGATGCGTCGGGCCAGGTCAACCTGGGCGTGGACAGCTTCGCCGGGCGCAATGGCGATGCGCGCATCGAACGGATCTTCAGCAACGGCTTCGGTGACCTGGGCCTGCTGGCCTATGTCAGCCACAACATCTCCGAGGGCTACCAGCCGTACCACAGCAGCGACATCACCGCGACGGTCAGCGACCGCAAGCGCGGCTACGAGGTCAACACCTTCGGGGCCAAGGCCACCCAGGGCTTCGGCGATGATAGCCGCCTGGAGCTGTTCTACCAGTACAGCGCCGCCAGCCTCGACTTCCTGCGCCCCGACGCCAACCGCAACACCACCAACGACCGCATCCAGCAGATCGCCACGGCCACCTTCCAGCAGCATCTGAACGAGCGTTTCAGTTACTTCGTCAAAGGTCACATGAACGACTGGGACACGAATTACAACCGGGTCTACAACAACGCCGATGGCACGCCACGCGTGCTCAACCACAACGACTACTGGGGTTTCAGCGACTGGGGCGTGCAGGCCGAGGGCGAGGCCGTACTGCCCGGCGACCACACCCTGGTGTTCGGCAGCGACAACCAGTGGTTCAAGGGCAAGGACGATGTGCTGAAGATCGACCAGAACCAGGCCGAGGCCCATGCCCTGTACCTGCAACTGCGCCCCGAGATCGCCGCCCTGCCCGACTGGCACCCGAGCATCGGTGTGCGCCGCGAGCACCTGAGCAGCGGCGACAGCGCCACGGTCGGCATGATCACCTCGCTTTACGACGTGACCGACAACCTCAAGCTGCGCGGCCAGTTCGGCTCGGCCTACAAGCTGCCCAATGCCGAGCAACTGTATGTCAACGAGCCCGGCGACGAGATGGGCAACCC
Organism: Pseudomonas putida; assembly: GCF_001941965.1. Taxonomy (GTDB): domain Bacteria; phylum Pseudomonadota; class Gammaproteobacteria; order Pseudomonadales; family Pseudomonadaceae; genus Aquipseudomonas; species Aquipseudomonas putida_L. The sequence continues at coordinate 55,989 of NZ_MKZO01000012.1, forward strand.
CAACCTCAAGCCGGAGAAAAGCCGCAACGCCGAGCTGGGCCTGGACTACAGCAACCTGCTCAACGGCCAGCCGTGGAATGTCAGCGGTACGCTGTTCCATCGACGCATCGAGGACCTGATCACCCTCGTCGACACCCAGTGGGTCAACGGCGACGGCGAGATCACCGTGCGTGGCTTCGAACTCGACGGCAAGGTGCAGCTCAGTGACCGCTGGCAGTTGCAGGCGGACATGACCCGCAACCTCACCGAATCGCGCAATGGCGCCTCTATCAACAACATCCCCGGCTTCTTTGCCCGCAGCCGGGTCGGCTACGAGTCCGCCGACCGCATGTGGGGTGCCGGCGCGGCGATTCGCTATATCGGCAGCGTGGTCAGCCCGCGGGATATCGACTACGGGCACTACAGCGTGGTGGATGCCGATGCCTACCGGTACCTGGATGCCCGGCGCCAGCATCGCCTGGCGCTGCTGCTGGAGAACCTGCTGGACCGGGATTACACCACCAGCATGGACAGCGGGTCGCGACGGGTCGGGAACCTGGGGCGGCCGTTTACGGCTGAAGCGCGGTACACCTACAGCTTCTGACCTTGTGCTGTAACTGATGGCCTCATCGCTGGCAAGCCAGCTCCCACAGGTACTGCACAGGTCTCAAGCTTTGTGCTGAACCTGTGGGAGCTGGCTTGCCAGCGATGCTTTACCAAGGACACACCATGAACGAACAGGACATCCCCACCCACCCCGACTGGTCGCATATTCCCGAGCATGCCCGTCACGTCATGCTCTGCACCGGCCCGCGCTGCACCTTGCGCGGGGCGCTGAAGGTGTGGAAGACGGTACGCAACGAGCTGCTCGCCGCCGACCGGATCGAGACCAGGGACGGCGTGCTGCTGACCCGCACCCATTGCCAGTTCCCGTGCAATCTCGGGCCGATCGCCACGGTCTATCCGGATCGCTGCTGGTACCGCATCGCCAGTCACGACGATGCCCGGCGCTTTGCCCGGGAACACCTGGTCGACGGCAAACCGGTCGAGAACCTGCTGCTCAACAGGAGCAATCCATGAAGCACGCGCTCTGGCTCACCCTGCTACTGAGCACCACCGGCCACGCCCTCGACTACCGCAACTGCGGCGAAGACTGGACCCTGCGACAGTCACCACCGCAGCGCATCCTCGCCCTCAACCAGCACGCCGCCGACATGGTCCTGGCGCTGCAAGCCGGCCCAGCCCTGGCTGCCGTCAGCTATATAGATGACGATGCCAGCGCCCTGACCGATAACCGCTATCGCGGCGTGCCGCTGCTGTCACGCCAATACCCCTCGCCGGAGGTGTTCTATACCGGGCGCTACGACCTGGTGATCGGCGGTTTCTACAGTGCTTTCCGCGACGGCGTCGGCCCCCGCCGTGATCTGGCCCGGCACGGTATCGCCAGCTACCTGCTGGAAAATGCCTGCACACCCAAACCAGCAGCCAGCGGTTTCCAGGCCATCGAACAGGACCTGCGCACCCTCGGCCGCCTCCTCGACCGCCAGCCCCAGGCCGAACACCTGATCGCCCGGCAGCAGCACGACCTGAACGCCGCCCACCAGCTCGCTGCCGGACACAAACCCCTGAAAGTCTTCTACCTGGACAGCGAAACCCGCGGCCTCGACAGCGAAGGCAAGCAAGGCTTCGTCACCGAGCTGATCGCCAACGCCGGTGGCCGCAACGTACTCGCCGACATCGACCTGCACCGCGTTACCGTGGATGCCGAGACCCTGCTGCAACTGGACCCGGACGTCCTGCTGCTGGCCGACGCCGTGTGGTCCACCGCCGCAGCGAAACGCGCCTACCTGAGCAAACACCCGGCTTTGTCCCACCTGCGCGCCGTCAAGGAACAGCGCCTGATCGACCTGCCTTTCACCCACCTGGTCGCCGGCGAACACAGCGCCCGCACCGCCCTGCACCTGGCCCGTGAGCTGGCAGCAATGAGCGACTGAAGGCACGCAGCCGATTCGGCTGCGAAAGCGCCGGTTTCAGCTTTCCCCGCTGGGCACTCCACGTGCTTCAGCCGGGATTGCGGCGCCATCGGGAGGAAAATGAACGCATCGCCAACCCCTGGATGCGTGCCCGATGCAAACAACAAATACGGTCCTGATGATCCGCCCGGCGCGATTCGCCTTCAACCCGGATACCGCCCTCAACAACCGCTTCCAGAAGCCGCTGCTGGACGCCGACAGTGCACAGCAGAAAGCGCTGGAAGAGTTCGACGGCTATGTCGATACCTTGCGCCAGCATGGCGTCGAGGTACTGGTCGTCCAGGACACCCCGGCACCACACACCCCGGATTCGATCTTCCCCAACAACTGGTGGAGCAGCCACGCCGACGGCAGCCTGGTGCTCTATCCCATGGAAGGTCATAACCGCCGCCTGGAGCGGGACAAGGGCGTGCTGCGCGCGCTCGACGAGCGCTTCGCCATCCGCCACACCATCGACCTCAGCCCGCTGGAGCAACAGGAAATCTTCCTCGAAGGCACCGGCAGCATGGTCCTCGACCGCGAGCACCGCATCAGCTACGCCTGCCATTCCGGGCGCACCCATGGCGAGGCCCTGCGTGAGTTCGCCGAGCGCCTGGACTACCGCCTTTGCGTGTTCCATGCCGTCGACCGCCACCAGGCACCGATCTACCACAGCAACGTGATGATGAGCGTCGGCCGCCAGCTCGCCGTGGCGTGCCTCGACGCCCTGCCCAACGCTGCCGAGCGCTACACCCTGGAACGCAGCCTGCGCGACACCGGCAAGGACATCCTCGCCCTGGACTTCGACCAGCTCGAAGGCTTCGCCGGCAACATGCTCGAAGTGCACGACAAGCAAGGCCAGGCGCTGCTGGTGATGTCGCGCAGCGCCTGGAATTCCCTGAACCCGGCGCAGCGTCGCCAGGCCGAGCGCCACAGCCACCCGGTGGTGGTGAACATCGACCATATCGAACGCATCGGTGGCGGCAGCGCGCGCTGCATGCTCGCCGAAGTGCACCTGCCCGTTCGCAACTGAATCCGCCGCCTAGAAGAAGGAAGCCCTCATGACCCGCTATATCGACGTGACCGACCTCAGCCACCTGGTCGCCCGCAAAGGCCTGACCACCTGCCTGGAAGAAATGGCCGAGTACATCCGCCAGGACTACCTGCGCTGGCACGATTTCGAGAAGTGCGCGCGGGTGGCCAACCACTCGCCGGACGGGGTGATCGAGCTGATGCCGGCCTCGGACGCCAACCTGTACGCCTTCAAGTACGTCAACGGCCACCCGAAGAACACCCACAACGGCATGCTCACGGTCATGGCCTTCGGCGCCCTGGGTGACGTCGATACCGGCAAGCCCCTGCTGCTCAGCGAAATGACCCTGACCACGGCGATCCGCACTGCCGCCACCTCGGCCCTGGCCGCGCGCCATCTGGCCCGCCCGGACAGCCGCAGCATGGCGCTGATCGGCAACGGTTCGCAGAGCGAATTCCAGGCCATCGCCTTCCATGCCCTGCTCGGCATCGAGGAAATCCGCCTGTACGACCTCGACCCGCAAGCCACCGCCAAGCTGGCTGCCAACCTTGCCGCCTACCCGGGCATCCGCCTGGTCCTGGCCAAATCGGTGGCCGAGGCGGTACGCGGCGCCGATATCGTCACCACGGTCACAGCCGACAAGGCCTACGCCACCATCCTCACCCCGGAGATGATCGAACCCGGCATGCACCTCAATGCCGTCGGTGGCGACTGCCCGGGCAAGACCGAACTGCACCGTGACATCGTCGAGCGCGCCCGGGTGATCGTCGAGTACGAACCGCAAAGCCGCATCGAAGGCGAGATCCAGCAGATGCCGGCCGATTCGCCGGTGACCGAGTTCTGGCAAGTGGTCAACGGCCAGGCCCAGGGCCGCGAAACCGCAGACCAGGTGACCCTGTTCGACTCCGTAGGCTTCGCCATCGAGGATTACTCGGCGCTGCGCTACGTGCTGGATGTGGCCAAGGCCCTGGAGATCGGCAGCGAGATCGAACTGGTGCCGGACCTGAAGAACCCGAAAGACCTCTACGCCCTGCTCCAGCCGGCGGTTTCCGCAGTGCAGAAGAAGCGCGCCTGAGCCAGCCGAATCCGCCGCGACCAGAGCGCGGCGGATCGGAAAACGCTGCGCCAAAGCCAAAACCGGAGGTGCCTCGACAGAATCGGCTGCGCCATGCGCCGCTAACAGCATATTCCGGCAGTCAGCGCCGGTCTTTACGACACAAAAAATCCGCTGTCATCACGCATCCTGAGCCCCTGACCAGAGAGTCACTGCAAGACCCCACGGCTCACACCCGCGAAGATTTTCCAACTGCCCTACATCAACAACAAAACACAGGGAACCCACACATGACTTCATTGCGCAAACTCCTCGGCGTCATCCTCCTGCCCCTCTGCGCCAGCGCGGCCCAGGCCCAGGAATGGAAGGAAATCCGCTTCGGCGTCTTCCCCGAATACCCTCCCTTCGAGTCCGTCGCTGCCGACGGCAGCCTGCAAGGTTTCGATATCGAGCTGGGCAATGCGATCTGCGCCAAGCTGGAAGTCAAGTGCACCTGGGTGCACAACGAGTTCGACGGCATGATCCCCGCCCTGCGCGCGCGCAAGTTCGACGCCATCATGTCGTCCATGGCCGTGACCCCGGCGCGGCAGAAACAGATCGATTTCAGCGACCGCCTGTTCCTCAGCCCGACCTCGGTGATCGTGCGCAAGGGCGCGGATTTCGGCGAGACGCCGGAGTCGCTCAAGGGCAAGTCGGTCGGCGTGCTGCAAGGCTCGCTGCAGGAAGCCTACGCCCGCGCCAAGCTGGCGCCGCTGGGGGCCCAGGTCAAGGCCTACCAGGCCCAGGACCAGAACTACGCCGACCTGATGAATGGCCGCCTCGACGCCACCGTCACCGACAAGCTCGAAGCCCAGCTCAACTTCCTGACCAAGCCTGAAGGCGCCGGCTTCCAGAGCGGCCCGGCAATCAAGGACCCGACCCTGCCGCTGGATATCGCCATGGGCGTGCGCAAGAACGACACCGAGCTCCGGGAGCTGCTGAACAAAGGTATCGCTGCCGTGCTGGCCGATGGCACCTTCGCCAGGATCCAGCAGAAGTACGTGGGCGACCTGGATATCTACAACGAGTGACCCGCCCGGGCGGTGACCTGGGCCCGGCGCCCAGGTCACCGGCACACCCAATGCCCACCGAGACTTTCCCGTGAACGACTTCCTTCACTCTGTCAGCCTGCAGGGCTTCGGCCCGCTGTTGGCGCAAGGGACCTGGATGACCCTGAAACTGGCCTTCCTGTCCCTCGGCCTGAGCCTGTTGCTCGGCCTGATCGGCGCCAGCGCCAAGCTCTCGCCCGTGCGCCTGCTGCGCATCCCCGCGACCCTCTACACCACCCTGATCCGCAGCGTGCCCGACCTGGTGCTGATCCTGCTGATCTTCTACACCTTCCAGATCTGGCTCAACGACTTCACCGAATGGATGGGCTGGGGCTACTTCGAGATCGACCCGTTCGCCGCCGGGGTGCTGACCCTCGGCTTCATCTACGGCGCCTATTTCACCGAGAACTTCCGCGGCGCCATCCTCAGCGTCCCCGCCGGGCAACTGGAAGCCGCCACCGCCTACGGCCTGAGCCGCGCCCAGCGCTTTCGCCTGGTGCTGTTCCCGCAACTGATGCGCTTCGCCCTGCCGGGCCTGGGCAACAACTGGCTGGTGCTGCTCAAGTCCACCGCGCTGGTCTCGATCATCGGCCTCGCCGACCTGGTCAAGGCTGCGCAGAACGCCGGCAAGAGCACCAATAACGTCCTGTATTTCCTGATCATCGCCGCGCTGGTCTACCTGCTGATCACCACCCTCTCCAACCGCCTGTTCAAGCGCCTGGAGCGGCGCTACAACACCGGCATCAAGGGACTCGCATCATGATCGAACTGATCCAGGAATACGGCCTGGCCTACCTGTACAGCGACGGCGCCGGACTCTCCGGGCTGGCCATGACCCTGTGGCTGTTCATCGTCACCATGGTCGCCGGGTTTTTCCTCTCGCTGCCCCTGGCGCTGGCGCGGGTTTCGCGCAAGCCATGGCTGCGCTGGCCGGTGGAGTTCTACACCTACCTGTTCCGCGGGACGCCGCTGTATATCCAGTTGCTGATCTGCTACACCGGGCTCTACGGCCTGGAGGTGGTACGCGATCACGAGATGCTCGACCGCTTCTTCCGCAATGCGCTGAACTGCACCCTGCTGGCCTTCGTCCTGAATACCTGCGCCTACACCGTGGAAATCTTCGCCGGGGCCATCCGCAACATTCCCCATGGCGAGATCGAGGCAGCCCAGGCCTACGGCCTGCATGGCTGGAAGCTGAACCTGTTCGTGGTCCTGCCGGCGGCGCTGCGGCGTTCGCTGCCGTCCTACAGCAACGAACTGATCCTGATGCTGCACGCCACGTCGCTGGCCTTCACCGCGACCATCGCCGACATCCTCAAGGTGGCTCGCGACGCCAACGCCGCGACCTTCCTCACCTTCCAGGCCTTCGGCATCGCCGCGCTCCTGTACATGCTGCTGTCCTTTGCGCTGGTCGGGCTGTTCCGCCTGGCCGAACGACGCTGGATGCGTTTTCTCGTTCCTTCCCGAGGCTGACCCATGACCACTTCCGCACACGCCTTGTCGATCCAACCTTCCTTCACCGCCCAACCGGTTGCCGCCGCCAACAGCGCCGCGATCAAGCTGACGGTGGACGCGCTGCACAAGAGCTACGGCGATCACCAGGTGCTCAAGGGCGTCTCGCTGCAGGCGTGCAAGGGCGACGTGATCAGCCTGATCGGCGCCAGCGGCTCGGGCAAGAGCACCATGCTGCGCTGCATCAACTTCCTCGAACAACCGGAAGCCGGCGCCATCACCCTCGACGGCCAGACCATCGAGATGCGCCAGGGTCGCGGGCCGAATCCGGCACAGCTGCAGAACCTGCGCACGCGCCTGGCCATGGTCTTCCAGCACTTCAACCTGTGGAGCCACATGACCGTGCTGGAGAACATCACCCTCGCCCCGCGCCGGGTGCTGGGGGTCAGCCAGCAGGAAGCCGAGACCCGGGCACGCACCTACCTGGACAAGGTCGGCCTGCCGGCCCGCGCCGCCGACCAGTACCCGGCCTTCCTTTCCGGCGGCCAGCAACAGCGGGTCGCCATCGCCCGGGCCCTGGCGATGGAGCCGGAGATCATCCTGTTCGATGAACCGACGTCAGCCCTTGATCCAGAGCTTGTAGGAGAAGTCCTCAAGGTCATACAGACGCTGGCCGAGGAAGGTCGTACCATGCTCATGGTCACCCACGAGATGGGCTTTGCCCGCCAGGTGTCCAGCCAGGTGCTGTTCCTGCATCAGGGCCGGGTCGAGGAACAGGGAAGCGCGAGCATTCTCGACCAGCCGCAAAGCGAGCGCCTGCAGCAATTTCTTTCCAACCGCTTGAAGTGAAACAACGCCACCATGGATACCAAGGCCAACCCGACCCACGCCACGCCGCCGCTGGACCGCATCGACGAAGCGATCATCGATGTGCTGCGGCATAACGGCCGCATCACCTACGAGAAGCTCTCGACCCTGGTGCACCTGACCCCCAGGCCCTGCCTGGAGCGGGTGCGCAAGCTGGAGCGACGTGGGGTGATTCGCGGCTACGGGGCGATCATCGATGTGCAGATGGTCTCGCCGGGGTTGTCCTTGCTGGTCCTGGTGGCGTTGTCGAACCAGAGCGGGCGTTCGGCGCAGAAGGCTTTCGAGGCGTGTGTCAGGGCTTGTCCGCAGGTGTTCGATTGCCAGCTGATCAGCGGGCATTTCGACTACAGCCTGAGGATGCGTTGCCGGGACATGGAGCACTACCGGGTGCTGACCGAGACCTGGATGAACAACGACGAGCTGCATATCGACAAGCTGGTGGCGCATCCGGAGCTGGCGGTGGTCAAGAACACTGCCCCGCAGCTGTAGTTTTCTGCTGCCTGTACCGGCCTCATCGCTGGCAAGCCAGCTCCCACAGGGTTCGCGTAACCTGTGGGAGCTGGCTTGCCAGCGATGAGGCCATCTGCATCACAGCACTCCTAAAGCCTTCACCCGCCATTCCCTGGGCTGCTGGAACCGCTCCACCCACTCCACCACCTGCCAGGCCGGCATCGGCCGGGAAATCCCGTAGCCCTGGGCAATATCGCAGCCCAGGTCCATCAGCAGTTCGCCATGGGCCACGGTTTCCACACCCTCGGCAATCACCTGGCGGTCGAACTCCCGGGCCAGGCCGATCACCGCGCGGGTCAAAGCCAGGTCATCCTGGTCGTGGAGGATGTCCTGGATAAACGACTTGTCGATCTTCATGGTCTGGGTCGGCAGGCGCTTGAGGTAACTCAGCGATGAATACCCGGTGCCGAAATCATCCAGCGAGAAACGCACACCCAGGCGCTGGCAGGCTTCCAGGCAATCACTGACCCGCTGCAGGTTCTCGATCGCCACCGACTCGACGATCTCCAGGTCGAGCATCTGCGGCGCCACCGCTTCATGCCGCGCGAGCAAGCGCTGCAAGCGCACGACGAAATCATCACGCTGGAAATGCCGCGCCGCGATATTCACGCTCACCGGCCAGTAGCAGCCCAGTGCCTGCCATTGCTGCATCTGCGCCAGGGCGCGGTCGATGACCCATTCGCCAATATCGACGATCAGGTCGGTACGCTCCACCAGCGGCAGGAAATCCCCCGGCGGCACCACGCCGCGCAGCGGGTGATTCCAGCGCAGCAACGCCTCGAATCCGACCACCGCGCCGCTGCGCATATTGACCTTGGGCTGGTAGTACAACGACAGGTCGCCATGCTGCAGGGCGTGCCGCACCTGCTCGACGGTCTGGTGGTTGGCCTTGACCTCCTTGTCCAGCGACACATCGAACAGCTGGTAGCGATTGCGCCCGCGCTGCTTGGCCAGGTACATGGCCTGGTCGGCATGCCGCAGCAAAGTGTCGGCGTCGTCGTTGTCGTGGGGGAAACGGGTCACGCCCATGCTGGCGCTGACGCTGATGGAGCGCCCGCGGATCACGCAGGGCACGGCCAGGGCGCGAAGGACCTGCTCGAGGGTGTCCTGCAGGCACGGCGGCCCCTGGAGGTCGCCGAGGATCAGCACGAACTCGTCACCGGACAAACGCGCCAGGACGTCGCCGACACCAAGAAAACGCTTCAGGCGCCGCGCCATTTCCACCAGCAACAGGTCGCCGCTGTCATGACCATAACCGTCGTTGACCGCCTTGAAGCCGTCGAGGTCGAGCATGCACACCGCCAGCGAGCCATGTGCCGCGCGGGCACGCAGGAGCATCTCTTCAAGCAGCTCGCCGATGCAGGAACGATTGGGCAGGCCAGTGAGCGGGTCGTGCCCCACCCGCCATTCCAGGGTGTGCATCATCTGCCGCTTGTGGGTGACATCGAAACGGATCGAGGCGTACTTGCGCAGCTCGCCGGTGTCGCGGTCGAACAGCGGCACGATGGTGCTGTCGACCCAGAACAGCGAGCCGTCCTTGGACCGGTTGCACAGCTCGCCTTTCCACACCTGGCCGCCGGTCAGGGCCTGCCACATTTCCCGGAACAGCTCCGGGCCATGCTGGCCTGAATTGAGCAGGCGATGGTCGGCGCCCAGCAGTTCCTCGCGGCTATAGCCGGAGATGGCGCAGAACTGGTCATTGACGTAGGTGATACGCCCGTCAAGGTCGGTCTCGGAGAAGATCGCGGCCGCATCGACGGCGGTGCGGTAGCCCTCACCCATGGGCCACCCCGACGGAGAATGTCTGCTGCACAGCAGTGATTGGCAACTTGGGACGCACGATAGAGCTCCATGAGCCGCAGTAAAGATACGGGTTGTTCTCACCGAAACCCGCTGCGGGAAAACCTGTCCAGGGCACAAATTCTACGAGAAGCATCACCTTTTGCAATCCAAGGTGATGGCAGCGGAGGTTGTCCTTTAAAATAATTTGTCGTTAAGTTCTTGATTCTAAAAGGGAATTGAGCGATGGAAATTTCAAGTTTGGGGTCAGCCATCCGACGCTATCGCAAGGTCGCGGGGCTCACCCAGGCGGAGTTGGGGGAGCGTGCCGGTTTCGACCCCAAGACCATAAGCCGCTTTGAAACCGGTACCTACACCCCCAGCGTCGAAGCCCTCGTCATCTTTGCCCGAATCCTGGGCGTCAGACTCACCGCCTTTTTTACCGAACTCGATAGCGAAGAAGAACAACGCGCCTATCTGTTCGGTGTCATCCACAAAGCCCCGCGTCAGGACCTGAGCAAGCTGATCGCCGCCGTCGATCAGGCACTCGCCGATTCCTGAAGGCAGGCTGCGCGACAGAATGGTTCGCGACGTACAAGCGCAATATCAATATGATATTACTGGTCTGACCGGTAAAACCAATTGTCGCCTACCCTCTTGCGAAAGCGAAAATCCGGTGCGTATAGTGGCCGCGCACTGGACATACCGGTAAGACCACAATAATTAAGTCCGACGCGCCATCCTCGTCATGGCAGCCAGGACACCGATCAGAGATCCCTCCCATGCTCAAATGGTGCTCGCGTTCGATCTTTCTCCAAGTAGTGCTCGGCCTGATGCTCGGCATCGCCTGTGGCCTGAGCTTCCCCGACCTCTCCCTGCAACTCAAACCCCTCGGTGACGGTTTCATCAAGCTGATCAAGATGCTGATCGGCCTGATCGTGTTCTGCGTGGTGGTCAGCGGCATTTCCGGTGCCGGCGACCTGAAGAAAGTCGGGCGCATCGGCCTGAAATCGGTGGTCTATTTCGAAATCCTCACCACCATCGCCCTGGTCCTCGGCCTGGTGCTGGCCTTCAGCACCGGCATCGGCAGCGGCGCCAACATCCATCTGGACCAGCTCTCGGCCACCGACGCCGGCGCCCTTGCCGAGCGTGGCCAGCATATCCACAGCACCACCGCGTTCCTCATGGACCTGATCCCGACCTCGGTGATCGGTGCCTTCGCCGACAACAACATCCTTCAGGTCCTGGTGTTCTCGGTACTGTTCGGCAGTGCGCTGAACCTGGTGGGCGAATCGGCCTCGGGCATCTCGCGGCTGATCAACGAACTGAGCCACATCATCTTCCGCATCATGGGCATGATCGTGCGCCTGGCACCGATCGGCGTGTTTGGCGCCATCGCCTTCACCACCAGCAAGTACGGCCTGGACTCCCTGCAGCACCTGGGCGGCCTGGTGGCGCTGTTCTACCTGACCTGCGCCGGCTTCGTCCTGCTGATCCTCGGCGTGGTGATGCGCGTGTCCGGCCTGAAGATGCTGCCGTTCCTCAAATACCTGCGCGAAGAGCTGACCATCGTCCTCGGCACCGCCTCCTCCGACGCCGTGCTGCCGCAGATCATGCGCAAGCTGGAACACCTGGGCATCGGCAGCTCCACCGTGGGCCTGGTGATCCCGACCGGCTACTCGTTCAACCTCGACGGCTTCTCCATCTACCTGACCCTGGCCATCGTCTTTATCGCCAACGCCACCGGCACTCCGCTGGCGATGACCGACCTGCTGACCATCCTCCTGGTGTCGCTGGTCACCTCCAAGGGCGCCCACGGCATCCCCGGCTCGGCGCTGGTGATCCTCGCCGCCACCCTGACCGCGATCCCGGCGATCCCGGTGGTGGGCCTGGTGCTGGTGCTGGCGGTGGACTGGTTCATGGGCATCGGCCGCGCGCTGACCAACCTGATCGGCAACTGCGTGGCCACCGTGGCCATCGCCCGCTGGGAGAAGGACATCGACCTGGAGCGCGCCAACAACGTGCTCGAGGGCAAGCAGGGTTATAACTTCCAGCCGCGCAAGACGGCCCATCAGCAAGACTTCTAAAGCATGACCGATATCTCCTGGAGCGACCTGTGATCACCTCATCGACCGTCGTCAACGCAGTCGTCGACAAACTGCGCAAGGCCCTGGCCCGAGGCCAGTGGCGCTCCGGCGAGATGCTGCCGGGGCAACGCGAACTGGCCGAGCAACTGGGCATCAGCCGGCCCAGCCTGCGCGAAGCGGTAACCGTGCTGGAAACCCTTGGCCTGGTGCGTTCCATGCCGGGCAAGGGGGTGCTGGTGCTCGACCCCGACACGGCGGAACCGACCCTGGTCCCCGCCTCGTCGGTGGCCGAAGCCAGCCTCGAGGATGTGCTGCAACTGCGCTACACCCTCGAGCCGTTCATCGTCGGGCTGGTGGCCCAGTCCATCAACAGCAGCGAGACCGGGCAGTTGCGCCTGACCCTGATGGACATGCGCGAAGCCCTCGACGCCGACGACGCCGAAGCCGGGGTCAGTGCCTATATCGCCTTCCACGAGGCGCTGTTCGCCCTGACCTCCAACCCGATCTTCCAGAGCGTGGTGCAGCAGACCAGCAACGCCCTCAAGCAGAGCGCGCAGGTCCTGCGCAAATCACCGGAGCACCTGGCGGCGCGGCTGGCGGAAAACGAAGCGGTGGTGCGTGCCATCCGCAACAAGGACAGCGCCCAGGCCAGCGCGCAGATGCGCCGGCACATCCTCGAGGAAGGCCGGCGCATGGGTATCGAACTGAACGTCCCGGACGAACAGCCGGGTCACTGACCACAGGAGAGCGAAGATGAACACCTCCCTGCCCTTCCTCATGGCCGGCGGCGGGCGCCGGATGTCCGCGGAAGAGATTTATCCGCAGCTGTTCGACGCCATCCTCGAACAGCGCCTGAGCCCAGGCACGCCGTTGACCGAACTGGCCCTTGGCGAGGCATTCGGGGTCAGTCGCACGGTGATTCGCCGGGTGCTGGGACGCTTGTCGGACCAGCAGGTGATCGTCCAGCGCCCGGCCCATACCGCGCGCCTGGCGGCGCCGGACCCGGAGCAGGCACGACAGGTGCTGAGTGCACGGCGCCTGGCCGAAACTACCCTGATCGAACTGGCCGCGCAACGCTCGCGGCCGGGGCAACTGCGCCAGTTGCGCGACCTGATCGCCCGCGAGCGCCTGAGCCACGAACAGGGCCAGCGCTGCACGGCGATCCGCCTTGGCGGCGAGTTCCACCTGAAGCTTGCGGAAATCGCCGACAACGCGCCGCTGACGCGCTTTCTCAACGGCCTGGTGCCGATGACCTCGCTGATCATCGCCAAGTACGAGCAGCACGGTTGCGAGCATTGCGCCTGGGAGGAACATGCGGCGCTGGTGGATGCGCTGGAGGACGGTGACAGCGAGGCCGCGCTGCGGTTGATGCACCTGCATCTGGACCGCATCGAGGCCAAGCTGGACCTGGATTAAGTACGCTTCGCCGGGTTGCTGTGGTTGGACCAGTCCACCAGCAGGCTGTAGCCCACCGCCAGCAGGGTTGGCCCGATGAACAGGCCGATGAAGCCGAAGGCCAGCAACCCGCCGAACACCCCGAGCAGCACGATCACCAGCGGCAGGTCGCCGCCGCGGCTGATCAGGTAAGGCTTGAGCACGTTGTCCACGCCGCTGATGACGAAGGTGCCCCAGATCCCGAGGAACACCGCCATGCCGTATTCGCCCTGCCAGGCCAGCCAGGCGGTGGCGGGAATCCAGGCCAGCGGCGGGCCCATGGGGATCAGGCTGAGCATGAAGGTCACCAGACCCAGCACCAGCGCCCCCGGCACCCCGGCGATCAGGAAGCCGATCAGCGCCAGCAGGCCCTGGGCGGCGGCGGTGCCGATCACCCCGTTGACCACCCGCTGTACGGTGCCGGCAACCAGCCCCAGGTAGTAGGCGCCACGATCATCGACCAGGCGTTCCAGCAGGCGCAGGACAAAGCCCGACAGGCGTGGCCCGTCCCTGTAGAAGAAGAACACGAAGACCAGGCTGAGAATCAGCTCGACGATCCCGCTGCCGATCTGTGCACTGCGGGCAAGCAGCCAGTTGCCGACCTGGCCCAGGTACGGCTTGACCGTGGTCAGCAGCGCCGCGCCCTGCTGGTCAAGGGTGTTCCAGTAGCTCACCAGACGCTCGCCGATGAAGGGCACGCTGCCCAGCCAGGCGGGTGCGTCCGGCAGGCCGTCGACCTGCACGTCGCGGATGAAGGCGGTGGCGTCGCGGACATGGTCGGCGAGGTTGAACCCAAGCCAGACCAGGGGCAAGGCCACCAGCAGCAGCCACAGGGTAGTCAGCAAGCTCGCCGCGAGGGTTTCGCGCCCGCCGCACCAACGCGTCACCAGGCGCATCAGCGGCCAACTGGCGAAGGCCAGGATCGCGCCCCAGAGCAGCGCGGAAATGAACGGCGCCATGACCCACAGGGCGGCCCCGAGCAGGGCCAGCAAGAGGATCTGCACCAATAGGCGGTCGTTGTTGAGCATGATGCCTCTCTCATGGAACACAGATAAATCTTCGATTTGACGCAGGCCCCTGTGGGAGCTGGCTTGCCAGCGATGGCGTCAGATCAGACAACTCCTTTGCCAGCTAGGGCCTCATCGCTGGCAAGCCAGCTCCCACAGGGTTATTGGCAAGCCCGAATGGGGCGATCACCTGTCAGCGGATCAGTTCGACATGCAGGCCGGCAGCCGGCTTGTCGCCAGTCTCCAGCCTTGCCGCCCGCACCCCGGCCGCACTCAACTGGTCATTCCACGCCACCGCCTTGGCCCCGGTCAGGCTGACCCGCAAACTGCTGTCCAGGTTCAGGCTGCGCGCCAGCAACTCCACCCACGGCCTGGGTGGCTCGCCGTCCAGGTCCGGGTAATCCAGCTTGCCGGTGCTGCGCAGTTCCCGTAGCACCGTAGCCGGGGTCGGCAGCAGGTCGCCCAGCGGCGCATTGGCCTCGAACTGCTCCACATGCAGGAACGCGCGCTTGTTGCCGCGGGTGATGGCGTACAGGGCAATCAGGGTGTCGTGGTCGTCACCGGAACGGCGCAGGAGGATGAACGCCTGGTCCTCGTCCGAGCCATACAGCCGCGCATTGCGGAAGATCTCGTTGGCCCACAGGCTGCTCTCACCGCAATCGCGCCTTTCGCACCAGAACAGCGGATAGCCGCCATCGGCCTGCAAGGCTTCACGGGCGGTGGTAAAGGCTTCGCCGGCACTGCGCTCGGGCGGCAGTTGCCAGGTGGTGGAGCTGACCTGGCCACGGCTTTCCACCTTGCCTTCCATGCGCAACTGACCGCTGATCTTGCGCAACGCACCGAGCGGATAGACCCGCTCCTGCTCCCGCGCCGGCTGCTGGTCGAAGACCTTGGCATCCTGGGGAACCGGCAGTTCGCCGGCGGCCTGGGCACTGCCGGCAACCAGCAAAAGCGCGGCGAGAACGGACTGGACGGCACTCATCGGCGAACCCCGCCGGCATACCCGGCGTGGCGTACGGAAAGGGGGCTGCTGTCGTGCTGGGTCATGATTGTCTCCCTGATCAAAACCCGCCAAGCCTCGACAGTTGCCCGTTACAAGTCAAGGAATGGCAAAGAAGCGATTGAAACAGTCTGCAACAAGGGCCGCACCGGCCTCGTCGTTCAAGTGCAGGTGATGGCCACCGGGCAAGTGTTCCAGGGTGAAGGGTAGCTGCTCGAGCAGACTCGTGTTGCGCGCCAGCATGCCGTCGTCGGCGACCACCAGGGTGGTCGGGCAGGCGATGCGGCGGACGAAGCTCATGGCCTGTTCTTCGCTCATGCGCAGCGGCGACGGCAGGGTCAGGCGGCTGTCGCTGCGCCAACTGAAACCACCCGGAACCGGTCCAAGTCCGCGCTGGGCCAGGAGTTCGGCGGCTTCGCGGCTGACCGCGACCATGCCCTTCATCCGCGCTTCCACCGCCCGGTCCAGCTCGGCGTACACCGATTTGCGCTTGCCCTCATGGTGCAACTGCGCCTCCAGGGCCATGCCCATGCGCTCGGCGGCATCCTGTGCCGCCGCACCCGGCGGAATCACCCCGTCGATCAGGGCCAGGCGCACGATGCGCTCGGGCAGGCTGCCGGCGAGGATCACCGAGACGATCGCCCCCAGCGAATGCCCGAGCAGGGAAAAACGCTCCCAGCCCAGTTGCGCGGCGACCCGCAGCACGTCATGGGCGTAGTCCCACAGGGCGTAGCCGGCACCCGGCGGACGATGCCCGGAGTAACCGTGGCCGGCAAAATCCAGGGCGACGATGCGCAGGCCGTTCAGCTTCGGCGCCAGGCGGGCGAAGCTGTTGGCGTTGTCCAGCCAGCCATGCAGGGCGATCACCGGCCGGCCGTCTTGCGGCCCGTACAAATGCGCGGCCAGTTCGATATGGCCAAGGTCAAGGCGGATTTCTTCCACGGGGTGGCTCATGCCGATTGCTCCTGCCAGCGCTGGAACACGCTGCGAATCAGCCGTGCGGTGTCGTCCGGGCGCTCCAGCGGGAACATATGGCCGCCGGCAACACTGTGGTTTTCTCCCAGCGGCATGCGTCGCACCGCCTGGGCGTGATGGGCACGAACGATACGGCTGTCACTGCCGCGGACCATGGCCAGCGGCACCTTGAGCTTGCCGGGCGATGCCGGCCGGGTGTGCGGGATGCTGCGGTAGATGCGCATCTCGATGGCCGGATCGAAGGCCAGGCGCAGGCCCTCGCCTTCGCTTTTCAGGCCGTGTTGCAGGTAGGCTTCCAGGCAGTCCGGGTCGAAGGCGCGGAACAACGACTTGGCGGAAAAATAGGCGCGGGCCTGGTCGAGGTCGTCGAAGGCTTCGCGGCGGCCCTCGGTGCGCCCGGCCGGGGTGATCCGGTCGATGAAGCCCCAGCGTTTGGCCAGGCGGATCAGCCATTGGTCGGCGAGGGTCAGCACCGGCGAGTCGAGCATCACCACCCCGCGATACAGCTCCGGGCAGCGCAAGGCGGCATGCAGGTGCAGCACCCCGCCGAGGGAATGACCGACGCCCCAGACCGGCTCGGCCTGCTGCTCCAGGTGATGGATCAGTTCGTCCACCAGCAGCAGCCAGTTATCCCCGGCGGGAAAGCGCGGATCATGGCCATGCTGGGGCAGATGGCGGACCTGGTAGTCCGGCGCCAGGCCGGCGAACAGCTTGCCGTAGGTGGCCGAGGGGAAGCCGTTGGCGTGGGCGAAGAAGATCTGCTGCGACATTTTCGGACGGCCTGCTGCGGAAAAAACTGACAGTGATTGTCCGCAACGGACGGGGATGGAGCAATGACCGGAACGGCCATCAGGGACGGCACTCCGGTCAGGAGCTCTATGTTGCTGTCCAGGGCCTCACTGCAGGCACGTTCCCACAGCGCTCAGAACCCTTCGAACGAGCGATGCAGGCAGGCCTGGATATAGGCCACCTGGTACTCGTAGGCCTCACGCACCTGATGGCGCTCCTGTTCGCAAAGCTGGGCCCGCTGCATGGCCAGGCACGACACCTGGAGCATCTTCGCCATCTGCTCGCAGGCCAGTTGGAACTGCTGCAACTGCTCGGACCCGCGGCGATTGCCATAGCGCCGTACCAGCGCATCGAGGCGGGCATCGGCGGCATCGTGCAACACCTGGAACTCGGCGAAGTCCAGTTGATGGTTGAAGTTGCATTCATCCAGTACCTGGCGCAGGTCCGCTGAACAGGCTCGCATTCCATTACTTCCGATCATGGGGTTTCCTCCCAGGGCATGCTGCTCGTACACCTCCACGCTAGCAATTCGGAGTGAGTGCAACAACTGACAAAAAATACCAGGTCGGCGCATCGAAAGCGGGGGCGTGTCCACCCCGCAAAATCTCCACAACTGATATTTTTGTCAGGTTTCAACATGAAGAAACGGCGATATAAGTGTGTCCGTACCGTCCCGGTCGAATCGATTTTCGAAGGAATCACACTGCACTTCCAACGTCAGGAGCTCACTTCATGTACGCATCCCAATCCCTTGGCAGCGCCCCGTCCCTTGCTCCGGTCCAGCGCGTGCCCACCCTGTCGGAAGACCCCATCAGGCTGACCCTGCGCGAAACCGTGGTCCTGCAATGGAGCGCCGAAGGCAAGACGTCCTGGGAGATCGCCCACATCCTGCAATGCAGCGAGTCGGCGGTGAATTTCCATTTCTGCAACATCCGCCGCAAGTTCGGCGTGACCTCGCGCAGCGCGGCGATGCTCAAGGCCCTCGACCAGGGCCTGATCAAGTTGCGCTGAATCCGTCGCCCAGGCCGACCGCAAGCAGTCGGCCACGGGCCCGGCATCAGGGGATGAGCGTCAGCCTGAGGCTCGGAAAGTTCGGCGCGGCCTCGTACGGCCAGGTCTCACCAAGGTCGAAGCTGACATAGACTTTCACGCTGAGCATTTCCCCGATCTTCAGCGATTCGAGGAACGCCCTGGTGATGACCACATCACCTTCGGCACCGATGCCGCTGACCAGCTCCGCCTCGGTGACCCGATGGTCGTACAGGGCCCGGTGCACCAGGGTTTCGCCTGCGGGGTTAACGCCACTCACCAGAATCCTGACCATCTGATCGGTAGTCATCAGCTTCCAGAACGCAAGGGTCAGGCGCGCCCCCGAGGCCGGCACCCCCGCCAGGCTGAGCCCATTGCTGGTCTGGCCCTCGCACTGCACGGTAGGAAATCCGGACGAGACCTTGCTGACGCGGACACGGCGCGGCGTCGATGGCAGCACCTCGCCAGGCCCTCTTACCTCGTAATACAAGGTCACCGTCTTGCCGATCGACGCAATCACGCTTTCCCTGGGAATCCGGCAGAGCCGCGGATCACCGTCCTTGTCCAGCAGGCCCTCGAAGTCCGCCACACTGCCGGGATCATCCCAATGCACCCAGACCTCCTCGTCGGGATGGATGAGCACTTGCGCGTCGAGCACGACCTGTATGCCGCTGCGCCCCTTATCGGGATCGAGCACCAGTTCCTCGCCGACGCCATCGGCCTCCACTACATCCAGCCACAGCAGTTCCCGCGGTATCGGCGTGGCACTGACCGACAAGGGCACCTGCCTGGAGGAAACACTGGGATTGCCGGCGCGGTCCGTGACGTCGTAATGCACATAGCGCCGGCCATCGCCCCGCTCGCGAATCAGATTGCCGTCGAAGACCAACTCCAGCGGCTGGCCGATATCATCGGAAGTAAGCGTGCGCGAGCCCGCCTGATGATAGGCGAAGGGCTCTTCGTCCCAATACCAGGTCAGCGTGTCGCCGGGCCGTACCTCACGGTACTCCGGAACCTGCGCCACCACCCGGTCGTTGCAGGCCTCCAGGTACTGCCAGGTCAGGCCGCCGTCGATGACCTCGGGCGGAAAGACCAGGGCGCCCTGCTCACCGCCCAGGATCGGCGGGGAGGTATCGATGGTGAGGATGAGCGGCTGCGATCCCTGGGGCGAGCCATTGTAGAGCACCACCCTGTACTCCATGCGCTGCTGCCCTTCGGTGAGAAACTCCGTCGCCACCGTCAGGTGCAGATCTTCCGGCAGGATCGGCGTGGTCCAGAATCGCGTGGCTACGGCCTTTCCATTCCAGAACAGCTCCAGGCTCTCGGGATGGTCCGGCGAGGGGTCGCTGTGCAGCCATTCCGGGATCTCGACCGCCAGCGGCACCTGCAAGTCATCGATATGCAGCAGATTGGGCTGGCCACCGTCGATATCGTCGAGCAGGGCGTCGACGATGGGTGGCGGGAGCAGTACCAGGGCTTCTTGCAACGGGGTCGACATCGGCAGCTCTCCTCAAGAAAGCGGATCGGTACCCGAAGGCTCGGGTGTCGCACTCCATTTAACGGCAAGAAGGGGATCGGGCATAACTGACAGAAGTATCAGGTATCCGCGGCAGGCCAGGGTATTCAAGGAGCGAGCCTGGCGGCTCGCTCCCGCAGCATTACCAGCTATAGCGCAGGCCGACGTTGGCACCCCATGGCTGCTCGATCTGCTCGCCGTTGCTGTAGTCCAGGTCGACGTGCAGTTGCAGGCTCTGCGCCAGCGACACCGAGACCCCGGCCCCCAGCTCGCCACGCGAGCCGGAGAGGTCATTGTTGAAGCGGTTGTCGTTGACCCGCACCGCATTGTTGCTGGCGAACTCGTGGGCATAGGCGACCCGTACATAGGGCTGGATCACCCGCCCCTCGCCCAGCTCGACAGTCCGCCCGAAGGTGCTGCCAACCTTGCCCAGCAGCGAGTGGGTGGTATCGCCATCGGCGCGCATGCCATTGTCGAGGTCATAGCGCTTGCCCTGGATGGTCACGCCGGACCACTGGGTGTAGGGCTCGGCGAACCAGCCGTTGCCCAGGGCGATATGCCGGCCGAACTCCAACGAGGTCCCCAGCGCGTGGGTGTCGTAGTCGCCCTTGGTCCGGGTTCCGTCGCTGAGATTGACCGTAGCGTCGTTCTGCAGGCGGTTGAACTTGAGCACGGCATCGAAGTAGTAGCCGCTTTGCGGATCCAGCCAGGTGGTGTACGCCCCCAGGTAGTAGCTGTCGACCTGGCCACTGGAGCCACGGGCCAGGTTCAGGTCCGAGTCGCTGTAGCCGGCCAGCACGCCCGCCAGCCAGTGCCCGTCACCGATCGGCAGCGGCGCATCGGCACCGAAGGACACGCCCTGCTGGGTCTGTTGGTAGGCGGTGCCCGACGAAGCGGAAACGTTGTACTTATTGCCGTAACCGCGCATCCAGGCACCGGCCTTGCCGCCGTTCAGGCGCAGTTCCCCCATGCGGCTGCGCAGGCTCGACAGCTCGCCGTACCACACGGTGGGCGCGGCATTGAACAGGCCAAGCACGGTCTGGGTCCCGGGGCTGATTTTTCTCGTCGAGGCGTCCAGGTACCAGTTGTCACCATCGCGGAGCAGGTCGTAGGAAAACGTGCCAAGGTCCACCTCGCCGTTGAGCAGGGAGAAGCTGGCATCGCCACCGGCGGTTTGCACTACATGGATCTGCCCGTCGGTCAACGGGTCGGCACCGCTGCTGCCGACCAGCAATTTGTGATCGCCGTGGGCTTCGCCGGTCACTTCGAGAAAATCGGTCTGCCCGGTGGAGAAGTCGGTATCCATGATGAAGGTGCCGTTGCCGGAGAGGTTCTCCACGGTCAGGCGGTGGAAGGCGTCGGCCTCGCCGAACCGGACCGCGCCCCCGTCCATGACCAGGTCACCCACTTCGTCGTCCTCGATCATGTTCCACTGGCCCTGGCTGGCCAGGGTCAGGCTGGCGACGTTTTCCAGGGCGCCGGTCAGGGTGGCATGGTTCTGCAGGGTCAGGTTGGCCGTGGCGCCGTCCTCGGCCACCACATTGCCCACCAGGTGGCTGTTGTCCACGGTCATGTTGCCGGTCGAGCCGCTGGCGACCTTCAATACATTGCCGTCGCCGCCTGTCAGGGTCGATCCGTTGGCCACCACGATATCGGCGCTGACGCCCTGGCCTGCTCCCGTACCGACCAGGATCGCCGCACCGGTGCCACCCTCGACATGGGTGCCATCCAGGTTCACCGTGCCGCTGTCGGGAAGAGCGCTGTCCAGACGGATACGGATACCGTGGGTGCCGCCGATGATCGAGCTGTTGCGGGCCGTGACCGAGCCGCCGAACATCTGGATGCCCTGGCTGGTGGCATTGGTGCCGGTCACCTGGGTGTTTTCCAGGATCAGGTCGCTGTTGGCGGAAATCTGCACGCCGCTGCGGGCACCGGTGATGTTGCTGTCACGCACATTGGCGGTGGAGCCGTTGCTGCCCTGGCGTCCCAGGGACAAGCCTTCGGTTTCGCTGGTGATGTTGCTTCCCGAGATATCCGCCGAACCGCTGCCGAGGAACACGCCGACATTGATGCCGGTGGCGGTCACGGTGCTGCCGTTGAGGGTCAGCCTGCCGCCATCCTGGGTCAGGATATGTTGGGTCTGCGCACCATTGGCGGTCAGATGGGAGCCGCCGGTTACCAGGTAATTGTCGGAAGGCGTCGTTGCATCGATGGTTTCATCGCCGATGATCGTCCTGGCCATTGCATACTCGCTGCCCAGCACCAGCGGCGCGAGGGCGGCGAATTTCAGAATGCGAACCAGGGGACGCAGTTTGAACGAAGGAGTCTTGGGCATCATGAGAAGCTCTCGCAGGCTATGAAACGACGCGGTCAAACCAAGCTGACGGGCAACCGGGTTCACTTCGCAAAGGCCGGCGAGACTACAGACGACAACCCAAATTTTATGTAGGAAAATTCCACAAAATATAGCAGAGATTATGACAAGCCCCGCGCCCGCCGAATGCCCCGGGCGCGAGGTAACCCGGCCTGCTAGGGCACGCGTTTGCGCTCAGGCATAGGGCAGTAGCCCGAGGGCAGGTGCATGGAAACGGTCGCCACGACTTCCAGGGATGTCACCGGTACACCATTCAACTGGAAGGAATACTTGGTGTAGGCCCGCCCGTCGATCTTGCCCCCGTCCGGGTTATAGGTCGGCAGGATGTGCTTGTCGTAGGGGTGCACGCGAATGACGAAGCCGGTGGCCGGATGCTCGGTACCGATGATGTAGTCCTCGGTGAAGATCGCGTCCTCGATGATCTCACCGGTGTCGGCGAAACGGCTGTCCCAGGGTGTCCAGGTCACGGTCACGCTATCACCGTCCTTGAGCCATTTGCTCAGGTCGGGAATTCTCACCCGCACCGCCGGCTCGTCCGGATGGGGGTTGGCGAAGTCCTCGAACAGCGACTCGCAGAGCAGCCAGCCTCTGTCGGCGCTGACCCCCAGGTATTCCGGTGCTTCCGGGGTCAGGACGAAGGCGTCGACCTTCACGTGGTAGGTCTTCGAATGCTGCTTGTTGTTCCCGCCTGGCGCGCTGATGCGGTAATGCACCGGCACGGCGGGGCCATTGCCGACGTCCTGGATGATCTCCCAGGGAATCTCCACGCCGATCTCCGAGCCTGGCTCTTCGAAACCCTGCAGCACGTAGGTGTAGCCGAGGCGATCACCCCAGTAGAACTCGATGATCTCGTCCTTCACCGCCGGTGCGTAGAGGATGATGTTCTGCTTGGCCGGCTCGCCGTTGTCCGCGGGGGTCAGTTCGTTGAACTGCTCGGAGACCTTGCCATAGGTATCGAGCTGGCCCAGGGCCGGATTGACCGGGTCGGGCCAGGTCAGGTCCGGGTCGGGCCGCGGCGGACCGATATGGGAGAAGTCGACGTTGATCTTGATCTCCGGCGCATCGAACGGCACGGTGCCGCGCAGGATCCTGTAGCTGACACTGGTTTCCAGCTCGCCCACGGCGGTGCCGTACTCGGCCTTGAGAATGGCCGACGGTACCCGCACCGGCACCGGGAACACCGGGACCGAGCCCAACTCCTCCGCGGTCACCAGGCTGTTGCCCCACTTCACCTCGACGCGGTCTTTCGGCTTCCAGCCGACGTAGCCGGGAATGTTCACCACCACACCGATCCCGGCATCGGCCATGTCGATCAGGTTGTCGCCCTCGGCCAAGGGTACCGTCGGCGGCTCGAGGTCGGCCGGCAGGGTGCCCAGGGCAACGGCCACCGGCTGGTAGACGGCCAGGCGGCTGCGGTTCAGCGCCTTGTCGATCAGCATATAGGTTATGTAGCAGCCACCGTCCCCCACCTCGCGGATCAGATCCGTCCTGACCTTGAACGTCATCGGCTCGCCCGTCACAGCGAAACGCCCGCCGATCGGTACATCCATCGGGTCGTCGGGAATGGGGTAAGTCGCCCACCAGTAGATCAGTTCATCACCTGGCTGGCGGTCGCCGTACTCCGGAAGGGTGGCGGTGATGCCATCGGGGTTGTCGGTCAGGGTCTGCTCGCTGATGAAGCCATCGGGCATGATCAGCTTCGGCGGCTCGTGCGGGCGCCAGGGCTCGGAGGCGTCGACCAGCACAGTGAGCGCCGGCGACGTCTCCGTGGTGGTGTTGTAGTGGATGATCCGGTAGGTGATATCCCAGGCGCCATCCGCCTGCATGACCTCGACCGGCACGTGCCGGGTCAGCGGAAAGTGCGCGAGGAACGGCGGCGCCAGTTCGATCTCGTCGACCGTTTCGTAGTGGGTGGTGCCAGCGGGTGCCCACTGGATGAACACTCGCTCACGGTCCTCCGGATCGGCCGGGTCAGGCAGGGTCCAGGCCTGCATGGTAACGGCCAGTGGCGCCTGCCGGGCACTGCTGAACAGGGTATTGTCGTTGGCGTCGGCGATCACCCCGGGGGCCAGCGTCACCGGCGGCAGGTCCGTCGTTTCGTTACGCCGGTCCATTTGTGCCTTGCGGTAGTCCCTGCGCGCCTGCTCTGCGATTCGTTGCTGTTCTGACTGTGACATAGTGGTCACCCCTCTCCATGTGTCCAGCCATTCGCTGACACGGCGGATGCCGCTCCGGAACGAACAGCCGTGGGGCCATTTAATACCCCCGGATGGATTGGCGTAACTGACAGAAATAACAGGTGCACCCGGCGCGAGGGGCAGAAAAAGGCCGCCCCGAAGGGCGGCCACGAAGGGAGGGTGTGGAGGTCAAGCCAGGCAGGCTCACGGGCTTGAACGTTGATATCAGGACTTCCGATGCCCAACGGGATCACGAATGTCTTCGACACGTGGTCGCCCCGGCAGCGGTATACCGTTCTTATCGGTCAGCCCTTGCGTGTAGCTTTCCAGCTTCGACGATTTCGACGGCTGCTTGTGGGCATTCTCGAGAAATGCTTCATGCCTCTCACGGCTCTCGTACAGCTTGCTCGCCTCCTTCATCGACTGCAGTTCCTTGGCCTGTTGCTTGGCCGAAGTGTTGCTGCTGATACTCTGCTTGATACTGCCGTTCACCGGCGTTTCCGGAGCGTCGCCGGGCGCCGACGGGTATTTGCTGTTCCCCTTCGCCCTGTAGGCCGAGTACCCCAATCCCAAGGCCATCACACCGGAAAATGCAGCCACGATGCTCCAGTCGGCCTGGGCACGCCCCTTCTTCGTGGCGGCCATGATACTGGCATAGGCCGTGAAGGCGCCCGCGAGCAGAGCACCGCCCAGATACCAGACGTTATGCCCCGTCGGATCACTCGCATTCACCGGATCGCCCTTGCAATAGGCATAGGCATTCGGGCCTCCGCGGCCAAACGGGCTCCATTCGTCAGGGCTGCAGAACTTCATCAGGACAGGTCGGTAGAACCGGTAGCCTTTCCCAGCAGTTGCCCCCCCGCCTCCTCGTCCAGTTCGCCATTGAAGGCCAGGCGGGCCTGCACCCGGGTGCTGCGATGGCCGTGGGCGGTGTAGACCATGTCGGTGATACCCTCGCCGGCCACATGCTCGCTGAGCACGCTGTTCTTCTGGTCGCAGCCCAGCAGCAGGCTGATGTCGCCGGCCTGGTGCTCCGCCAGCAGGTTGCCTGCGCCGCGCATGAAGGTACTGCCCTGCTCGCCCTGGAGCAGGTTGGCCAGCTCCTCCTCGCGGTAGAAGCGCTGCTCGGCGCCCTGGGCACCGGACAGGCTGGCCAGGCGGTCGAGTGGATCGTAGCGGTAGCTACCGGACAGCGCGCCATTGCCGTCGCCAACCCCGAGCAGGCGCCCGAGGGCGTCGTAGTTCAACTGCCGGGCCTGTTCGTCGCGCACCAGGTTGCCGTCCTCGTCGTACTCCAGATCGATGCGCTGCGGATACGGTTCATCGCTGTTGATCACATGGGTCAGTTGGGTCGGATCGGCGGGGTTGTCGTAGTGGTAGTCGGCACGGTTCTGACCGCCGGGGAACACGGTCATGACCCGGGTGATGTTGTCCATTCCGTCGAAGCGGAACAATTGCGCCTGCACCGCCTGGCCGTAGGCGTCCAGCGGCGGCGAGCCATCGCACTGGTAGTCGGTCAGGCGATTGCGCTCGTCGTATCCGTAGCGCTCCTCGCGCACCAGCGTCTCCCCCTCATGGTGGATGCGCTTGGTCAGGCGATCCACCGCGTTCCACTCCTGGGTCAGGTGCTGGGTCAGGTCGCCGAAGTCGAAACAGCGCGAGATCTCCCGGGAGAAGTCGTCGTAGCCGATCTGCACATGCAGCTGCTCGGCGTTATCGTGAGTCTTGATGCACTCCAGTTGCCCCAGGCCGTCATAGTGGAAGGTCGAGTTGGTGGACCCCAGCACGGTACACATCAGGCGGCCGGCCGTATCGTACTCGTAGGTCTGGGTCTGCCCGAATACATCGGTATAGCTCAGCAAGCGCCCGCGCAGGCTGTAGGCGTAGTGCATGGCGTACTCCTGGCCATCCTCGCTGCGCGTCTCGCTTTTCAGTTCGCCGGTGCTGAAGTATTCGCGCACCAGCGACTGGCCCAGCTCGGTGCAACTGAGCAGGCGGGCGTTCTTCTTGTCGTACACATAGTCGGCCGCCACCTCCGGCGACAGCTCGCGACGCATGGGCTCATCGCCCAGTTGCGGCAGGTACTCATAGGCGATCACCGCGCCGGCCGGGGTGGTCACCGTGGCCGGCTGCATGCGCCCCGGCTTGTAGGTGAACAGGCGTTCGCGGCCGCCGGTCACCGAGCGGGTCATCCGCGACAGGCCGTCGAAGTCCTGCTGGCCAAGCTCGACCTCATCGACGCTGATGTGGGTCGGCAGGTCTTCATCGCTGTGGGTGACGAAGCGCCGGCGAACCACCGCCAGGCCAGGCAGGACGTTCTCGACCAGACGGTCGAAGGCGTCGTAATGGTAGAGGGTGGTCTGGTCCCGACCGTCCACCTCGCGTCGGGTCCGGCCCAGGCCGTCATAGAAATATTCGTGCAGGCTGATCCGCACCGGCTCGGCCTCGGTATCGAAGCGCTCGACCCGGGCCGGCTTGCCGAACAGGTTGACGCGGGTCACGGTCTGCCCGCTGACCTGCTCGCCGTCGATGCTTTCACGCCAGGCCCGGCTGATCGGCCCGGTCCAGTCGGTACTGCCGATGGGGTCGTGCTCCTCGAACACCACCACCTGGTCCGGCCCTGTGTCGCTGCGCTGCTGCCCCCAATCGTCATAGGTAAAGTGGTGCTCCAGCGGCAACTGCTCCTGCAGCAACCAATCGAACTCGCACTCCTCGACCTTCTGCCCCAGGCCGTCGAAACGCGCGGTATAGGTGGTGCGCCAGGCAATCTCGGCGTCGTCGGCACCGTCGACGTCCTGACGCTCCTCCAGAATCGGGCGGTTGAGGCCATCGACCGTGGTCCGGGTTTCGACGTTCTTGACATCGGTCATCACCTGGACCGCCCGCTGACCGTCAAGCCGGGCCAGGGTGTAGGCATAGTGGCGGGTGGCTTCGTAGTCGGTATCCGGGGCCACGGTTTCGGACGTGACCCGGCGCAGGCTGTCATAGCTGTAGCGGATCACCACATCGTCATCGTCGTGGGTCTGCACCGGCTCGCCGATCAGCAAGGCGTGCTGGAGCACCAGGGTCTTGCTGGTCTTATCGAAGCCGGTCAGGGTCTCGGTGGTTTGCAGCACGCCCTCCGTGGCCAGCACCTGGTAGCCATAGTCGGTGAAGGTCGGCTGGCCATTGCAGGTTTCACTGTCGCTGGCGATGCGTCCGTGCAGGCTGGCATCGTCCGGCTTGTCGAAATGTTCGTGGCGGGTTTCCTTGAGCACGGTCGCGCCGTCGCTCAGGGTTTCGCTCTCCAGCGCCAGCCAGGCGTTCTTCGCCACCGAGGCCAGGGGTTCGAGGCGAACGTAGCGGTATTGGGTGCGCAGCACCGGCGCATCGCAGGCGCCATCCGGCGCCGGCGTGACCACCTGCTCCTTGAGATGACGGACGAAGCCATCCGGATCCTCGGGGCAACCGTCCTCCCCTGCCGCCTTGTACCAGGTGCTGCTGGTGCTTACACCGTCGGGCCGGACTTCGAGGGTCGGGTTGCCATCGAGGTCGAATTCGCTGATCTGGGTCTCGGTGCGGTGCCGGCTCGGCTCGCCGTCGATCGACCAGCGGGTTTGCACCGAGCGTGGCAACTGGAAGTTTGCCGGCTGGTTATCGAAGGCGGTGTCCAGGGCATGATAGGCGGTCGTCACGGTTTTCACGCAACGCCCCTGCTGGGTCTGTTCCTCGGTCATCAGGTGGAACCGGTTGAAGGTGTACTTCACCGTGCGCACCACCTTGCCATCGAGTACGTGGCTGGCGACCGAACCGTAGTCGTAGGTGTAGTCGACCTTGTACAACTGGTCGAGGCCATCGTCCTGCCAGTTGATCGAGGAGCCGTTGCCGATGAAGTTCTCGGTGGTGTAGGTGTAGGTGGTTTCCTGCGCTGCCAGGCCCGGGCCAGGCACTATGGTGTGGCGGGTCACCCGCGGCAGATTGGGCCGGCCGGTGCTGCCCGGATAGGCATGGCCACCATCGAGGTATTCGAGGGTTTCGCTGCCGCCCAGCGGCGTGCCAACCGACTTGATACAACTGATACCGCGGACCGTCTCGTAAGTCAGGCGCCAGGACGCCAGCTCCGGCACCGGCAGCACGATCTCGCTGACCCGGCCACCACTCAGCTTCATCACGAAGCGCGACAGCGGCTTGTCATCGAACGGCGGCAACAGCAGCTTGACCTCGGAACTGTCACGCACAAGGCGCAGCAACTCGCCGCTGGCATCCGCGATGCTGGCCAGGCGATGGGTCGTCTCGAACACCGCGTAGCTCAGTTTGACCGCATGCCCGCTCGGCGCCAGGATCTCGCTGGGCAGGGCGATGCGCCGCGAGCCGCTGCCAAGCTCCTTGAGCACTTCCACCAGGCCGCTCTTGTGCACGATGCGCCAGACGCCGTTGCCCTCGTCGAAGAAGCGGAAGGTGTCGAGCTTCTTCTCCTTGATCGACGGTTCCTGGCCATCACCGGTGACCTTGTAGCTTTCCCCGGTATGCAGCGACAACATGCTGGTGACCGGGTTGAACTCGCTCAGGCGCAGGTTCCAGCCCAGGCCGTAGCCGCTGTCGAGCAGGTTGAGCGGATTGAAGTCGAGCTTGATCGGCACATTCGGGCCGATCAGGGCATTGGCCTTGAGCTCGGGCAGGTCGATCGACAGCGTGTACTGCCCGGTCCGCGGGTCGACGCTGTTGTTCATGAAACTCATGAAATTGAAGGCGTTGGAATGCACGGCGGAAGAAGTGGTCATGGTCTTTGGTCCCCAACGGAGAGAGAGCAGACGGCGCGGGCCCCGGTCGCTGGCCCGCGCCGCCCGGATTGCAGAGCGGTTACTGGATCTTGAGGACCAGCGTGTTGCGGCTGTCCTCCTCTGTCGGTGACTCGTAGCCCACCGCCAGCCGATGGCGATTGCCATACACATCCAGCAGGACGAAGATCACCGGTTTGTCCAGCTTCTCGCGGAAGCGCTTGTTCGGATCGCCTTCGGCCATGTCGTCGTACCAGTACCGCATGTCCGCCACGCGGTGGTTGCTCACCAGCAACTGGCCCGGAGACGGCGTGAAGTCACCTTCGAACTCCTCGCGGATCGGCGTGCCCAACGCCTCGCGTCCCAGCCTCTGGAAATAGGTGTCGAATGACAGCCGGGGCGGCGGCTCGTCGTAGCCGGAGAATGGGTACGGATAAAAGGCGTAGCCGGTGTAGCTGAAGAAGGTCTCGGCCATCTGCTCGCTTTCCCACTGCATGGTCGAGCAGTTTTCCTCGATCTGCAGGGTGGCGAAAGGTACTGGCCGGCCCAGGCTCTGGTAGTTGATGTACCAGTAGTCCAGCGAATCCATGTAGTAGGTGAAATCGTCGTCGCTGCCGGGATCGTCACCGCCGGGAGGGCCCTGCCAGACCCGATCGCGCACGATGTCGAAGTCATGGCCCGGACCGACCACCGGATCCACGAAGGGTGGAGGAACTCCGGTCAGCTCGATGCTGGTGTCCTCGACGCCTTTATCCGTGGACTCCCAGATCCCGCCGAATTTGTCGGTGAAACGCACGAAGAACTTCTCCGTGTCCCGCACCGTCGTATGCAGGTACAGTTCGCGATACCGCGTCTTGCCGTTGCGCGGCACCGGCACGGGCTGGCGCTGCAGCGGACCGGCCGCCGTGGCGGGGAACAGGGCGAAGCGGTTGGCGTACTTGTGGGTGAAGCTCACTTGACCACTGCCGTGCTCGATGCCTTCCTGCTCGTCAGCGAGAAATCCAATGTCGTCGCCGGTGTACATGTCCACCAGGCGGATCGACGCGACCTCGGCATCGTCCAGGGGCACCTCGTACTTCTCACCATCGAAATCGACGGTCGTGGTCTCCACCTCCACCACCAGGGGAATCTGCTGGTAGCCATTGGCATAGGCGCGGGTCAGGTTGTTGGGCGCCCTGATCTTGAAGGTCTCAAGCTGCGACCAGGGCGGCAGTTCCTTGCGGGCCGACAACTGCACCACCGCGTAGCCGGTGGCCAGGACCCTGTCGTCATAGACCAGCTGGCAGAGCACCAGGCTGATCACCGAGGTGGCCTGGTCTGGCGGGGTGAATACACCCTGGGCGTCCACGCTGCCTTCGCCGATCACGCTCCAGCGTTGGTACTGTGCCTCGATATCGGTGCTGAACGACGCCGTCTGGCCACGGGCGACGGACGGCACGTACACCGGCTCCACCAGCGCACCCGGGCTGCCGCCCAGCACGATCATGGTCGACTCGATGGTCTCGCCGCTCAGCTTGTCGCGGCACTGGATCTTCTGCACATTGATCAGCGTATCGACCTTGTCCGGCGGCGTGTAGACCGCGTGGCCCGGGCCCTGCACCTGCAGGCTGCCGATGCCCGGCGCGAGCAGCGTCCACTCCAGCTCGCCGCCACTCTGGCTCGATACATGGATATCCACCGGCTCACGCCCGCTGAGCAGGGACTGCGCCCGCGGCTGTACGCTCATCAGTTCGAAACGGCCGAGCACCATGGCCGAGCTTTCATGGGGCTGGCCATCGATCCTGTACTTGGCCGTGACCACCGCAGGCACGCTGTCCTGGCCCATGCGCTTTTCCGCCGGCGCGGTATAAAGCCCGCTGCTGCTGATGCTGCCCGCGGAGATCGGGCTGCCGAGGCTGCGGGTGCTCCATTGCACATCCGTTACCAGGCTGCCATCGGCAGCGCGCACCCGGAACTGGCGCTCCTGGCCCGGCTTCACCGCCCCCAGCAACGGCTCGATCACCGCGCTCTGCTGCGCCGGCTGGATGTTGCCCAGCACCAGCAGGTCGTGCGGCTCATGACGCCCGTCGGCGGTTTCGCTGAACAGGTTGCGCGCCGGGAAGCCCAGGCGCTCGATCATTTCCAATGGACGCTCGCCGACCCATTCGCGCAGCTCCGCATTCAGCACCAGCGACGCGTTGTACAGGGGCTCGCCACCCTTGCTCATGTCACTGGGGATCAGGTAGGGGAAATCATCGTTGTGTGCCGGTTCGCCACCGTTGCTGTCGATGCCCTTGAGCCGGGTGAACAGCAGCAGCGCACCGTCACCGTCGGTGGAACCGGGCGCCGGCTGGGTGTACACATGGAATTCCCTCGGGCTCAAGGGGTTGTAGCCATTGAGGTCCATCAAGCCCATCTCGAAGATGCGCCGGCTGCGCGGTTGCCCCTTGATGAAGTCGAGCAGCAGCGCGCCCATGGTTTTCTGTGCCCGTTCTTCGACCAGAACGTTGCACAGCGGTTTTTCACCCTTTTCCAGGTCGAGGACGAAGCGACCGCGGTGGTCGACATCGCCGACCAGGGTCGAGAGGTCCAGGTCCATGGCCAGGGTGAAGCCGTCGGCTTCGCTGAAATCGAAGCAGGTCAGCAGCCGCGGCATGCTGTCCATCAGGTTCTGCACCAGGCTGAAGCTGCCACCGATCACCCCGACCGACAGCCTGACCCGGGCCATGGGCAACGCAGCCGGTTCGAAGGAAATCTGCGGCGCGCCGAAGGTCAGGTTGCGGAAGGTGGCGAGCATGCTTTGCTCGTCGGTCAGCGACACCGTGCCACTGAACGGCGGCATCAGGCGGAAATCGCTGAGTCCGCTGACGTATTGATGGCGCAGCAGGTGGTTGATACGGTCGCGGCCGAAGGCGGCGATGGCGCCCCAGCCGAGGGTGACCGGCTTGTCGCGCATGCGCGCCAGCAGTGCTTGCAGGGTATGTTCGGACATGATGGTGACTCCCTCTCAGGGCTTGCCTGGCTTGTGCTCCAGGCACTTGGCCTGGACTTGGAGCGCCTTGTCGATATCTAGCAACGGGATCGGCAGGATGATGTGGCCCCTGGCCTTGAAAATGCCGATCGAATACAGCGCCTCGACCACGGCGAACTTGTGCTTGCCGGCCGGGTCGATCTTAAACAATCCATTAGGGGTGACGGTTCCGGATCCGGCGACCACCGTAAGGGTCAGGTTTTCATCAGGTGGCACATCGTCCATTTCATGCTTGAGGCGCAGTCGCACCTCGTCCGGCTTGTCGGTCTTCTCGTAGCGAATGGTCAGGGTGCCAGAAATATGGGTCACCACGACGTAGCTGGAAACCTTGGAGCCCGTGCTCTTGTTCTCCACCACCACTTCCTCGACGAGGATATGGACGTCCTTCTTCGGCCCGGGCTTGAACGCCTTGTCACCGAACTCGACGTTGCTCGGCACGATCTGCGAGCCGGAACTGGGGTCGGCGATCGACCAGACCAGCTCGCCGTCACCCAGGGTGCCCGCCGACATTTCCCGCAGCACCCCGCTTTCCACGCCCATGGACACCACCAGCGGGTTGAGGGCAATGTCCCGGCTGACGATGCTGACCAGCGCACTCTGGCGGTAGTCGCCCACCTTGGCCGTGACCCTGACCCGGGTGAAGGTGCCGTCGAGTTCGCTCTTCTCCGGCGCGGTATACACTCCGCTGGTGCTGATGCTGCCGACGTTGTCGGACGAACCCGGGACCTTCTCCACCGACCAGGTGACACCGCTGAGCGGCGGCACCGTCTTGAACGTCACCTGGCCTTCGGGGCCGACCTTCTCGTCCATGGGCGTGATGGAGAAATGGGTCAGGGAGGGAGAAACATCGCCGACCAGGAACATGTCACGAGGCTGGTGCACGTCCTTGAGCACCACCACGTTGTCGCCCTTGAACATGATGCTGTTGAGGCGGAACACATCGATGGCCGAGGCTGGTTCGGAGAACCTCGCCAGGGTGTCGAACAACCGCTGCGCCAGTCGCGGCTCGAGGAAGCTGGTGATTTCCACAAAATTATCGATCACCACCGGCAGCTCGTGATCACCGGGTGACACTTTCAGGCGCTTCATCGGGGTTTCGTCCAGGGCGACCAGGCTAACCATACCCGTCGCACTGTCGAGCCGGGGTTCGAACGAACGGATCATGTGCCAGGCCGCATCCGCCCAAAATTCCTGTATCTGACCATACTGCGGTAAAACTCCCAGGCGGAACTGCGAAAAGCCTTTCCAATCCAGCGTGATACGGCCGTCGCTGAACTTGCAGGTCATGACCACATCATTGTTGGCCAGCGGGAACGCGAGCAAACCAGCGGTGATCTCCTTGAAGGTCGCGCTGCTGCCGGTGATTTCGGGCCCGCTGACAACACCCCGCAATACCCGCATATGATCGATGATGCCTTCCTGATAGCTGACCAGTTCGAAGTCATATTCGCTGCCTTGATCGGCCAGGGCCCGGCAGCCCTCGGAAAAGATCTTGGCCATCAGGAAGTCGTGGCCCAGCAGCATGCTGGCCGAGAAACCATCCGGGATCAGGTACGGCTGGTCCTCGTCCTTGACCGCGATCTTGCCGTTGTCCTGGCCCAGGGTGGTGATGAACACCAGCACCGCCCCGGCACCACGGTTGGCGGAATGCGGATCCTTGCCTCCGGGCGCAGCATGGGTGCGGATAAAGAACTCCTGGTGCACCAGGTACTGGTCGGGGTTCACCTTGATTTCATTGAGCACGTGGATCTGCTGGTCCTCCGGCAGGTCCTTGAAATAGTCATTGAGGAATTCCCCGCCGATTGCGCGTTCACGGTCGGTCGCCGCGAAGGTCAGCATGATGACTTCGAAGTCATCCTTGAGGTTGAGGTAGATCTTGCCGTCCTCGCTGATCACCCCCTCGGTCCCCTTGAGCTTGATGTCCATGTACACCAGCGGTCCCTGCAGGGCATCGATGGAGCTGATCCCGGCCACCTTCAGCTGGCCGGAGTCCGACTCCTCCAGGGACACCTGCGAACCACCGATGACATGCATGGTCAGCCGGGCTTCCGATTTGTCGATGCTGGCGTTCTCGAAGGACAGCCGTCCGGCATCGAGGATGTAGTCGTAGGTCAGCTCGCGGGTCTTGCCCGAGGTCGGCACGTCCATGTTGATGGGTTTCAGGTAGGTACCGGCGGTGAAGCGTTCGATGTACTCCTGGAGCAGCACGGTATTGGTCTTGGTCCGGTCGTAGGCGACGATGCAGTTGAAGCCGCCGGTCCGCGAGCCGCCGCGCAACCACTCCAGCATGTCGTCAAGGGAAGCTCTGGATTCCATGGTGTGTATCCTCTTTCGGTGCAGGGTTGCATAAGCAGGCGTTGGCCTGCGGTCAGGGTCTCAGGGGCAGGTTCAGGTCCTTGAAGGGGTAGTAGCTGCCACCGCCGTCGAAACTCACCCTGGCGGTCAGGGTGAAGTTCTGCCCCATTTGCAAGGATTCGAGGAACATGCGGATCAGCCTCGCCTCGATCTGCTCGGCCGCCACTTCGGCGGCGGTCACCGGCGCGGCGTTACGTACCATCAGGTTGACCGGCTGGCCTCCGGCGTCCACTCCGCTGGCTTCGATGCTGAGCAACTGGCCCACGGCCATGAAGTACCACCTGGCCAGGACCAGGTCGGCCCCGGCAGCGGGAACCCTGGCCAGGGACAGGGCCCCGGAGTCGGCCTGGACGATCTGCACATTGCCGTAGCTGCTGCGCGGGATGGCTTCGATCCGCAAGTTGAAGGGCTCGGACTTGAGGGGCTCTTCGCCCTCGGGCGTCAACTGGTAGAACACTTCGAAACGCTTGGTCTCGCCCGCGCCCATGTTGGCGGCGATGGCCGTGGACGGAATGTGGAAGCGGCGTTCCCGGCCGTTGACCGGAGTGTCGGCGATATGCTGCCCGCCTGCCGGATGACCGTCCCAGTGCACGGCCAGGCGATCGCCCGGGCCCAGCGGGAAGCTGTCCGGCACGTCGACGTAAGCGCCCGTGCGGGCATCGAAGGCCAGCAACACACCCTTGTTCTCCCCGGCGCCGCCCTCGGCCGTGGCGTGCTCGACGTTTGGCGGCAGCAGGTTCAGCGGCGCGCGGATGTTCAGGGCCAGTTCTTCGCTGCTATGGGCCACACCCTCGCGGGCATACTGGTGGAACACCCGCACCTGGCTGCCGATATTGGCCTGCAGCCAGTGGGCCTCGATCAACACCTCGATCACCCCGCTATCGATGGCCGAGGTATCGATGCGCAGCGACTTGATCACGCTGTCGGCCTCGCGTCCGCCAATCCAGTGCACCAGCAGGCGGTCACCGTCCTGCATGTCCGGCCAGGGCGCGATACGCAGGTACAGGCCATCGGGAAAATGCCCGGGATCGAGGCTGTCGTCGTCATGCCCCTCGACTTGCGGCGCCGGCAGGCGCGCGGAGTCTGCCGGGCGGATCTGGAACGTCTGCACTGCCGAGACGCTGGCCTGCTCGCCCGAGGCATATTCGACCCGGTAGCTGACCTCGGCATGACCGCCCTCGATCCAGCTCAGCTGGCTCTTGGGCACTTGCCAGGTCAGCGGTTTGCCGACATCGGCGGCGCTCAGTTCCTTGGGCTGCGACCAGGTCTCATCCAGCTCCCCGTCGTCGTAATAACCGGCAAAGCTGAGGGTCACCTTGTCTCGCGGACGCATGGCCAGGTAAGGCGGGACCACCGCCGGGGTGGTGCTGCCGATGACGCTGTCGGGGTCCAGGGCCAGGTCATGGGAATCGCGCATCTGCGCCACCGGCAACACGGCCGCCTGCCGCGGGCGTACCCCGACGTAGCAGAACTGGCGCAGCGACTCCGGACCGCGCTCGCCGCCCTGGAGCGCGACCGAGTAGGAGTACATGGCCCAGCCCTGGTCCAGGGCGTTCAGCAGGCTGCCCCTGATGGTGACCGCCACGCCCATCTCCGGGTCGTAGTTGGAGTCGTCGACTTCGATCACCTCGCCGACGTAGTCGTAGGCTGCGCTGTCCTGGCCGCAGCCACGCCACACGGGAAAGACCTCGTCGCCATGGGCAAACCCCGGGTACTTGATCCAGGTGGCCAGGTCCCCTTCCAGGTCCTTCAGGTCGATGGTGTCGTCCCGCAACAACGGGATGGACGGTTTGGGTAAATCACTCATGAGTCATTCCTGTCAGTGGCCGGAATCAACCGGCAGGCATTCGCTTGCAGTGGAGTTTTTGTACACCCCGCTGCGCGTTGCCGGTACTGGCAGAACTATCAGGTTGCCAAATGCGCAACGGCAGTTACGCTTGATCAGCGCGGCATTCGCCAATACGCCCCGAACAGCGCCGGGGAACGTTATCGTTGCGCAGGCGAGGAAATGGAAAAGCCTTGCCAGGACGGCTTTGGAAGTTCAATGAAGGGAAACGGCAAGAGCATATAACCGTTCGACTTTATGGTTTCCGTCCAATGAACTTTGGCGATCACTATTGAATAGCGCAGCGGCGATGTTGCATCGGGGGTAAAGACTCCCGAAGTTGCATCGACCGTGCCGGCACCCAGAAGTACTTGCCATTCCCGCGGATATTCGCCGGGTACTTCCTCGCCCTCGTGGAACGCCTTGAGTGCGATGGTCTTGCCATCGGCTGCCGGTGTCGCGGTGATCTGCAAGGTGGGGGTGAAATGAGTCAGCATGACATGCACGGTTCGCGAGCGCCGGGTCGGGTCGTGGGTGACCTTGATCTCGTCGATCGACCAGAGGACGCCAGCCTGTACCGGCCCGGGGAAGTAGGTCTTGTCGCCGTCCGCCATCTGGCTGGGCACGATGCGCGCGCCAGAGCCCGGGTTGACCAGGGTCCAGGTCAGCGAGCCCGGATCGCGGGCCCCGGCGCGCATTTCCCGGCCCATGCTCGAGCCGGCGCTGTGCACCATCACCAGCGGGTTGACGCTGATCTCGCCGGGCAGCACGGTGACCAGGGCGCTGCTGGTATGGCCGGGGGCCGAGGCGCTGATGCGCACCCGCAGGAAGGGACGGTCGAGCTCGCGCGGGGCGGTGTACATGCCCAGGGCATTGATGCTGCCCACCGGACTGCTCTCCCCCTCTGGCGCTTCCACCGTCCAGGTCACGCTGCGCAGCGGCAGGGTGTAGAACATCCGCGTCTCACCCGGGCCCATGAGCAGTTCCCCCGGCTGCACGAAGAACACCTGTGAATACGGGGCTATGCTGCCGAACAGGGCCAGGTCGCGGGCAAAGCCGGTCTTGTCGAAACGCAGGTGCTCCTCGCCGCGAAACAGCAGGCGGGTCATCTTGTCCAGATCGATGGAGACGAATTTCGATTTCGCCTGGTCCAGCCAGGTCTTGACGTGACCGAGCACGGCGTCGCGCATCTTTACGCCCAGCTCTTCCTTGAACCGGTCCACTATCTCGGCTGGTATATTCGTGCCCCCGATCGCGAACTCACAGGTATTTTCACTACCACCACTCACTTCGACGACCTGCAACTGTCCTTCGCTTCTGAGCAGGCTTAGCCGGTACTGGCGCCTGATCAGAAAATCGACTTTGCCGACCGCGACCAGCTTGGTGCCGGATCTCAGATCGAGATTGACGTCGGGGTTATATTCGCCCTGCCAGAGCAGGACGATATCGTTGTTGGAAAAGGTCAGTTTGAACTGACACTGGGCCGAAGCCAGCGGCAACCTGATCCTGCAGTTCACGTAGTCGAAGGTCACGGACCTGCGACTGATGTACAAGGACCAGGCACTGCCGGAGGCTGCATGCAGGTAGAAGGCCGCCCCCTCCGACGGTGACTCCACGCGCCCGACAAACGGCGTTGCGGAGTCCGTGAGCACGGCGCAGGCCGGAGTGAACATCCGCTCCAGCAAGAAGTCGCGCCCCAGCAACATGGCAAAGGAGTAACCGCCCTCCAGCAGATAGCGCAGGTCCCGGTCGGTGGGCGGCTCGCCACCGTTGTCGTAGCCTCGCATCCTGACCATGAACAGCACCGCTCCCGCCTCGGGATCACCCGGCTTGCCATGGATGCGGATCTCGAAATACTCCGGCTGCAGGAACTCGCCCGGAGGCACCAGCAGTTCGCCGAGGACGAAGATCTTTTTCTCCTTGGGCAGGTCCTCGAATTTCTTCTGGAAGAATTCGCCGCCGATCAGCCGCTCCCGCGTCGAGTCGGCGAAGCTCAGCTCGAAATCGCCGCCCTCGGCCAGGTCCAGCACCACCTGGCCCAGTGCATTGGTTGCTCCGGCCGTGCTCCGGAGCGCCAGCTTCATGTACAGGGTGGGGCCGGCCAGCACATCGATCTCGGCGATCCTGGCGAGCTTCGGCGAACCGTCGTCGGCAGCCTCCACCGAGAGTTGCGAGCCACCGACCACCCTCATGCGCAAACGGGCCCTGGGGTCGGCGTAGGTCGACTGGTCGAACGACAGCCGCGGGCAATCGAGGGTGTAGTCGTAGATCAGTTCGCGGGTGAGCGGCGAGGTATCGATCTGCGCGGTAAACGGCGGCAGGTAGCTGTCGCTGGTAAAGCGCGCCATGTATTCCCGTAGCAACAGGGTGTTGACCCACTTGCGGTCCCAGGCCAGCAGGCAACCCCAGCCGTAGGTGCGTGGCGCCTCGCGCAACCAGTCGAGAAGCTCCAGGTAGGCATCGGACATGGTTCCTCCAGGCAATCGCCGCTGGGTTCAGCGCTCTCAGTACAGCCCTGCCCGCCGCCGCCCGCAACCTAGCAGTTCTGCCAAGTAGGCAAGCACGGCCACCGGGTATTAACTGAGCCGACCTATTTGCCGGACGTTCCGGACTGCAAGGAGCCAGACATGAAAGTATCAATCCACGCCGCTCGACCACTGGGCCAGGCTTTGCTGGGGCTGGCGCTGGCCACGGCGCTGACGGCATGCGCCCAGGCCCCTGCGCAGCATGCGCCGAGGGCGCAGGTCACTGTGGAGCCGCTTGAGTGGTCTAAAGCGGAGTGGGAACAGGACAGCAAGTTTCATTGCCTCCCTGATCAGTTCCTTATTGCCAGAAAGCACGCAGGCGACGAGTACCAGAAGGGATGGACCGCCTACCAGTGTGGCAAGGCGTTCCAGTTCCAGGCGATTCCGATCAAGGACCCCAAGTTCATCCGGGAGGTGCATGAGGCGGCGGGGGTCGAGTTCATCTGCCCGGAGAACCAGGTCATGACCGGGCGCGAGCACGACGGCGACGAAAACGGTGCGACCCGGTATTACTGCGGCACCCCGATGGACTATTGGGACAGACCCCTCCAGGTCATACACGACCAATGGTTTTGGACACCGAAGGAGCACATCGAGCATACCGCCGCATGCCCCGAGAATATGTTCATGGTCGGTCGCTATCACAAAGGTGACGAGAAAGAACCGACCCGGTACCTCTGCGCCAGGGTGTTCTGAGCATTTCTGCATACCTCTCAAAGGACGTTTTCATCATGCCCCTGAAAACCTTGCTGTGCAGCCTGTTGCTCGGCCTGGCCCTGCCCGCCGTCGCTGCAGAGCCTCCGACAGAAAACCCGGGCGACGATAGCGCGCCCCCCGTGGAGGCCGAGACGCCCTCCGCGCAACCCGCAGCCACCAAATCCCTGACCGAAGGGATCGCCGGCTTCATCAGCGTCCTGACCGAGAATGAAAAGTTATGCTACCTCCCCGTGCCCATCGCCGGCAGTGGGCTGACCCGCAGGTATGAATTCACGGCGGACGGATCGCCCTGTTCCGGACTCAATGACCGGGCCTGGTCCGTCATGCTCGAGGACCTGCCGTCGGCAACCGAAATACTCCTGAGCGATAGCAGGAGCTGCAAGACCACGGGGTCGAGCGAAACCGTCGGCAA
Organism: Pseudomonas putida; assembly: GCF_001941965.1. Taxonomy (GTDB): domain Bacteria; phylum Pseudomonadota; class Gammaproteobacteria; order Pseudomonadales; family Pseudomonadaceae; genus Aquipseudomonas; species Aquipseudomonas putida_L. The sequence continues at coordinate 95,752 of NZ_MKZO01000012.1, forward strand.
GTTCTGGGTCAAGCTCAGGACCACTAAGAAAGTGACCATTACCGAGGAGATACAGCTCCCGTTCTTCTTCCGCTTTGCCAACAACAAGCTCATCAAGCCCGGCCTGCTGCTGGTGGACAAACACCTGGAAGGCGACAGCGTCGATACGCTGAATGCCCTGTCCTGCATCACCGTTACCACCTCCCGCGCCACCCTGCCCAAGCCGGTGGAGCCCATCACCTTTACCGACCTGCAGTGGGAGCAGTTGACCGAGTACGACTCGAAGTTCAAATGCGGTGAAAACCGCGTGATGCTCGGTCGGGAAGCCTCTGGCACCGAGAAACCGACGGTCAGATACCTGTGCGGCGTACCGATGCAGGGCACCCGGGAAGTCGTGCTGAAAAACCAGAAGATGAGCTCCGGCCTGCATGGTGTGACCCACGAATACGTCTGCCCGCTCAACACTCTGATGACCGGTCGCGAGCAGGACGGCGACCATCTCGGCGAATCGCGCTACTGGTGCGCCGAGGCCTGGATCGGTGACGAGCGCCTGGAAGTGCTGACCCTCGATCACTGGTGGGGCCGCTTGCAGGAAAGCAACCACCAATTCACCTGCTACGACAACACGGTCATGGCCGGCATGTCCAGGTACGGCCGGGAAGACACCGGGACCTGGTACCGCTGCGCCAGCGTGTTCCAGCTTTCTCCACCTTGAGCCTCACGCGCCTGCAGCGCAAGGGCGAGCCCGGCATGGCTGCGCCAGCAGGTCCGGGGTCGGGAGAATCACTCAACTCATGTCAAAGGACGCCTTTATCATGACCATGAACACCTTGAGCGTCAGTCTGTTGCTCGGCGTGGCCCTGCTGGTGATTGCAGCGCAAGCGCCGGCGCAGATGTCTCCTGCCCCGCCCACAACGCCTGCCCTGGCCTTTCCTCCGGATGAGGTCGCCGGCTACATCACGGCCTACGATGCCGACGAGCGGTACTGCTATATCCCGGTACCCACGGCGGGTAGCGGCGTAACCCGGGTCTACGACTTTCTCGCCGGAAACGCGGGCTGTCATGACCTGAACGACAAGGCACAGTCGGTCGCCTTCGAAGATTTGCCGTCGGCCACCGAGATCCTCCTCACCGACAACCCCACCTGCTCGACCACCGGCAGCGATGTTGCGGTCGGCAAATTCTGGATCAAGCTCAAGACCACCAGGAAGGTGACCATCACCGACATCATGCAGCTCCCGTATTTCTTCCGGTTTACCAAGAACACCCTCATCAAACCGGGTCTGCTGCTGGTGGACAACTATCTGAAAGGCGACAGCACCGATGCGCTGAACGCCCTGTCCTGCATCAGGATCACCACCTCCCGGGCCACCCTGCCCAAGCCCACCGTGCCGGTACACCAGATCGACGAGAACACCCAATGGGTCAACTGGGACGACGGTTTCACCTTCCATTGCGGCGGCAACCGCGTGCTGCTCGGCCGCGCCCACTTCGGCGACGAAGAAGACCCGAACGAGTTCCGCTGCGGCACCCCCATGCAGGGTGAAACCGCCATTACCATGAGAAACCACAAGACGGCGGCCAGGCATGAGTTCAACCATTACTTCGTCTGCCCTGCAAACACCGTGATGACCGGGCACGAGCACGACGGCGACGAACGCGGCGAGACCCGCTACACCTGCGCCGAGGCCTGGGCCGGCAATACCCCGCTGTACGTCCTGCCGGATGACTACCGCACCGCCTCGCTGGAGGAAAACCATCACCGCTTCGCCTGCGGGGACGGCAAGGCGCTGATCGGCCGGGCCCATTGGCACGACGAAAAGGGCGAGACCTGGTACCAGTGCGGCACCGTCTACCAGCAGTCGCCGCCCTGACAGCCCGCCCAATACCCTGCGCAACGCTTTTCATTCATTCGATCAAGAGGTGCCCTGGGCATGACTACCCACAGCAATGTCAGCTCCAATGCATTCAACTACCTTGAGTTTTTCAAGGGCAGCGTCGATCCGCGCACCGGGCAGTACACCCTGTCCATCGACCTGCCGAACCTCAAGGCCAATTCCCTGAGCGGGCCCGACCTGCCGCTCACGCTCGATTTCAGCCCGCTCAACCTCGAGGACAGCGGCTACGGTATCGGCTGGAACCTGCGCCTGAGCCAGTACGTGATCGCCAGGAGCATGCTCTCGCTGTACACCGGCGAAAGCTTCAAGATCACCGGCGATGGCGCGGAACCCTCGATCGCCGAGAAACGCCTCGACAGCTTCCGCTTCTTCGACGATGGCAACGATACCTGGCGCGTGGTGCACCACAGCGGCCTGGTGGAAGTGCTCACCGCCCAGGGCGGCGCGGGCAAGCGCGTGGCCTTGCCGACCCTGATCTACGGCCCGGGCGGCCACGCCATCAAGCTGACCTGGGCCGACTTCGCCAATGGCGAGCGGCGCCTGGCGAAGATCGAGGACGCCCGCGGCGAGCTGCTGCGCATCGTGCGTGACAGCGAAAACCTCAAGGTCCTGCTGCCGCCCTTCGACGACCAGCCGCAGAGCCGTTTCCTGATGAAACTGAGCGGCGACCGGGTCCGGGAAATCATTCTGCCGGTGGCCGAGCAGGCCTCCTGGCGCCTGGACTACATCACTGTCCGCGGGCTGACCTGCATCAAGGAGGTCAAGACGCCGATGGGCGCCCATGAAACCGTGGAGTACCTGGATGGCGGCCATGCCTATCCGGGCTCCAGCGGGCGCCCCAACCTGCCCCGGGTGACGCGCCACCTGACCAGCCCCGGCCCCGGCCTGGCGGTCCATGAAGCCACCTACACCTACAGCACCAACAACTTCCTCGGCAACGGCTCCGGCATCAACTGGCAGGACGATGGCCTCGACCAGTTGTACAAGGTCGACTTCACCTACGACTACTGGACCACGGTCCAGCAATGGCTGGGCGGCAAGGCGGTGCGCCAGGTGAAGCACACCTACAACCGCTTTCACCTGCAGGTCGAAGAGGAAACCCGCCAGGGCAAGTGCGTCTTCACCAAGGTCATCGACTACTACGCCGATAACAAGCCCTTCGAGCAGCAACCGAAGCAGTTCCAGATGCCGCGCTCGGTGCAGCACACCTGGCGCCTGGAGGACGACTCGAGCAAGATCCAGCACGAACTGCAGCTCAGCGAATACGACGAGCATGGCAACAAGACCCTGGAGGTTCGGCCCGATGGCGTCAGCACGCGCACGGTCTTCTACGATCCCAACGGCGAGGACGGTTGCCCGCAGGACCCGTTCCTTTTCACCCGCAACGTCAAGGAAGTCATCGTCACCCCCGCGCCGCAGGCCCGCGGTGATGCGCCGGTGCTGATCACTCGCTATCGCTACAGCCAGCACGCGCCACTGAACGGTGCGCCGGAAAACGACTGGCTGACGGTCAGCGAGGAGTCGCTATTCGAGTGCCGCGGCGACAAGGAAACCCTGCTCAACCATAGCCTGCGCACCTACTACGAAACCCCGGACAACCCGCAACTGCATGGTCGTCCGCTGCGCCAGGTCAACACCCTCAACGGCACCAGCAACAGCACCGACTACCACTACGGCAAGGCGCGCGACAAGCTGCTGGACCAGGAAAGCCTGCACACGGTGGAAACCTTTACCGGCTACGACGGCGAGCAGAAGGTGTACACCAGCGACCAGGCGCTGAACAGCGGCCAGTTGCTGCTCGGCCATGACCCCAACGACGTACAGGTGCGCTTCGAATACGACAACCTGCGTCGGCTGACCACGGAAACCGTGGCCCCCGGCAGCGACTTCGAGGCCACCCGCAGCTACGCCTATCAACTGGTCCACGCCGACGGGCAACAGGCCAGCCGCACCGTGACCGACGTCAAGCAGGTGCAGACCCGCGACCACTACGACGGCCTGGGCCGCGTGTTGCTGAGCGAGGTCAAGACCGGGGCGACCTGGCAGCGCACCTACAGCGCGATCTACGATGGCCTCGGCCAGCTCAGCGAGGAAACCCGGTATGACAAGCTCGACGACCGCGAGCTGAGCCTGACCACCCGTTACGCCTACAACGACTGGGGCCAGCGCTGCCGCGTCACCGGCCCGGACGGGGTCAGCCTGGTCACCGAGACCACGCCGTTCGGCGACGGCGGCAAGCTGCAGCGCAGCTGGCGTGAAAGCGTCGGCGCCAAACCTCTGGTGAGCATGCTGAGCGTCACCCAGTACAACGCCTTCGGCAAGATTGACTGGACCGAGCGCCACGACGACGAGGACAAGGTAGTCGGTCGTCAGGTGTATATCTACGATGGCTACGGCGAGTGCATCCGCGCTGACGAGGAACTCGCCCTGGAAACCCGCAGCACCCATTTCCAGTACGACTCGCGGCGCCGGGTGGCGCACACCCGCCTGCCGGACCAGACCGTGGTCGAGCGTAGCTTCGCCGAGCACAGCCGCGACGAATTGCCCACCGAGATCCGCGTGATTCCCGGCGACGACCAAAAGACCACCCTGCTCCTCGGCGAACAGCAATTCGACGGCCTCGACCGCCTGACCTGCCTGACCGTCGGGCCACGTAGCGAAAGCTACGAATACGATGACCAGACGCTGCGGGCCAGCCGCCTGATCACTCCGGCGCAGGCCACCATCGAGTATTTCTACGAGCAGAACCTGAGCGACCAGCCGAAGACGATCATTGTCGATGGCCAGACCTTCACCTACGGCTTCGACCGCGACGATGCCGGGATCAAGAGCGCCACCAGCGACGCCGGCGAGCGGGCCTATACCTACAACGTGCTCGGTCATCTGAAATCGGAAAGCTGGACCGACAGCAATGGCGACGTGCATGAAACCCACTACGAGACCTCGCTGCAAGGCCTGCCGCTGAAACGCACCGACAACGCCGTCGACACCCTGTACACGTACGATGATCAAGGCCGCGTGAAGTGCATGACCCAGGGCCAGTTGCAGGCCGAATTCGAATACGACGACAACGGCCGGCAATACCTCACCACCACCCGCGACCTCGGCAGCGGCGACAGCCTGGTCAGCGAGAACACCTACGACAGCCTCGACCGCGTCTGGATCCGGACCCTGCTGCTCAACGACAGCCCGGCGCGAACCCTCACCCACACCTGGCGCGATGACGACCAACTGGTTGGCCGGCACCTGGAAATGGACGGCCGCAGCCTGTTGCAGGAAGAGTACGTCTACGACCAGCGCGGGCGCCTGACCGAACATCACTGCTCGGGCGAACGCCTGCCCAGCGATCGCTATGGCAATGCCATCACCGACCAGATGTTCCGCTTCGATGCCCTCGGTAACATCAAGCGCTGCATGACCAGTTTCGCCAATGGCGAGACCAACGTTGCAATCTTCACCTACGCCGAAGACGACAGTTGCCAACTGATCAAAGTGACCAACTCCTACGAGGAAGGCGGTTACCCCGGCGAGCAGACCTTCACCTACGATGATGACGGCAACCAGCTCAACGACGAGGCCGGGCAACGCCTGCGCTACGACGCCCATGGCCGCCTGCTGGAAGTGACCAGCGCCGACGGCAGCGAGTCCCTGGTCAGCTACCGCTACGACGGCCACCAGCACCTGGTCGGCGCACGGATCGGCGGGCAGGCGGAAACCCTGCGCTTCTACCAGGGCTACAGCCTCAGCCATACCGTCCAGGACGGCGTGCAGACCCAGTACTTCAGCCATGCCGGCCAGCCGCTTGGCCAGCAGCAACTGGATGACCACGAGCGCACCATGCTCCTGCTCACCGATGCCAGCCCCAGCGTGATCGGCGCCAGCCTTGCCAGCGGCCTGCGCGAGGTGGTGTACAGCGCCTATGGCGAGCTGGCCGACGAGCAGCGCCTGGAATCCCTGATGGGCTTCAATGGCGAACTGCGCGAAGTTGCCACCGGCTGGTACCTGCTGGGCCGCGGCTACCGGGCCTACAACCCGTCGCTGATGCGTTTCCACAACCCCGACTCGCGCAGCCCGTTCCTCGAGGGCGGGCTCAACCCTTACACCTATTGCCTGGGCAACCCGATACGTTTCCGCGATCCAACCGGGCACCGGGCCGTAGACCCGAGACGACCCGACCCGATCTACCGGCCGCCACCCCCAGAGCCGGGCGCAGGGAGCTTCCTGGAAAAATGGGGGCCGGCAGCGGGGCTTATCCTGGGGGCGGTGGTGATGGCTATTTTCACCCCCTGGACAGGTGGCTTGACCATACCGCTGGTGGTAGGCGCCATAGGGGTGGCTGTTTCGGCTGCAGGCGGCGCGCTCGCAGTAGTGGCAACACTGAAGGAGGATCGGGAAATGTTTACGCTCGCCACGATCATGGTGACTGTCGGTGGCGCCATCTCCGCAGCAGGCGGGGCGCTCGACAAGTGGGGCCCGAAAGACAAGTGGGGATGGCCCAAGTCTCAAAAAACACCGCCGGACGAGCCAGAGATCAGGCAGACCACTGATACTGGAGATGGTGCAACAACGCCGCTGATCGACCAGAGCGCCCAGCAAGGAGGCTCCGTGAGTCGCAGTGGCAAGAGTATAGCGTTAGTCATTAGTAACCGTTTCCGGCGCAAACCAACGGTTAATAAGAGCACAAACACAGAGGAATCTTCCACGACAAATGGGCCAGTGCAGGGCAGCGGCCCAACAAACGGAGGTAGCGACGGGCAGGTTGGCTCCGGCGGGGCTGGAGCAGGGAGTGGCGGCAAGGAGGCGACGATACCACCTGCACCGCCTCCCCCAGACAGCACCACCCACAGCAAACCACACACCGGACCTGTCTTGCACATGACCTCCGGCAACTTTGAAAAGGGCGGCTCGGGATGGGTGCCGACGTCGGGCGGCCCAATTGTCACGTTCAAAAAGGACCTCACTATCAACCATTGAGTCGGGTTAGTCGAAACGCCGGGGCCGAACTTGATTCGGCCCCGGTTGTTTTTCCGATACAAACTTCTCCCACCACCCAACACCGCTATTCAACAATCTCCGTCTCCTTTTCCTACATACCTTTAAAAAACACCTGCATAAACTTCCCAACCTGTAGGCCATTACCCTTTAAACACGGGAACAGTCCTACAAAAAGTAACAAAAACAACTGAAGTCCAACTTCGGACAATCCTCTTCAATTCGAGTCGATAACATGAAACGAACCTTCCTGGCCGCCGCCCTGTTGCTGGCCGGCACTTCCGCGTTCGCCAATACCGGCACCATCAACTTCAACGGCAAGATCAACGGCAGCACCTGCCCGATCGAAATCGTCAACCCCGACAGCGGCGCGGTCGGCAACCTGGTGCAGATGGGTGCACCGCGGGTCGCCGACTTCCCCAACCTGGGTGCCGAGGCCGGTGGCCGCAGCTTCTCCATGCGCGTTCCCGGCGGCGCCGCCTGCGGAATAGACCCGGAGAATCCGAATACCGCCAGCGTGACCTTCACCGGCGTGCAGGGCGGGGCCGGCGCCGACGGTTCGCTGTATGCGATCAAGACCGTCGGTGGCGCCGCCACCGGCGTGGCCGTGGCGCTCAAGGACCGCTCCGGCAACCCGGTGAAGAACGGTGAGGCCTCTGCGGCCTATCCGCTGAACGCCGTAGGTGCCACCGAGATGTTCTTCACCGCCGTGTACAAGTCCACCGCTCCCGCGGTGACCCCGGGCGCGGCCGACGCCGACGTGTCCTTCGTCGTCAACATCAACTGACGGCCCTTGCCCGCGAGCGTTCCCCCCTTTCGCTCGCGGGCTCCGTACTGCACAGGTAGTCCCCATGTCCATCCCGACCCTGCGCCGGATCACCGGCGCCACCCTGCTGCTGCTCGCCGCCTGGCAGCCGGGGGCCCACGCCGCCCTCAGCCTCAATGCCACCCGCGTGGTCTTCGACAGCGACAAACGCAGTGTTTCGATCGTGGTCAACAACCCCAGCACCAGCACCTTCGCCGTGCAGACCTGGGTCAATACCGAGGCCGACGACACCACCACCGCCGTGCCGCTGATCGCCTCGCCGCCGCTATTCCGCCTCGATCCCGGCGCCGAGCAACTGGTGCAGATCAACGGCCTGCCCACACGCCTGCCCGAAGACCGCGAATCGCTGTTCTTCTTCAATGTCCAGGAAATCCCCGAGGCCCGCGGCGGCCAGGCCAATGTGCTGAACATTGCCCTGCGCACGCGGATCAAGCTGTTCTACCGGCCCAGCCAGCTCACCGACAAGCCGATGGACAGCCTCAAGGACCTGCGCTGGTCGATCGAGCGCAGCGACGGCAAGCCGCAACTGGTAGTGGATAACCCGACGCCCTTCCATTACTCGTTCAGCCGCCTCGAAGTGCACCACGGCGAACACACCCTGCGCCCGCTGGAGGCGCCGATGGCCGCGCCGCTGTCGAAGCAGCGCTATCCGCTGCCAGCCTCCGGCCTGGGCGGCAATCTCCGGGTCACCTTCGCCGCGATCAACGACTACGGCGGCTACAGCAAACCCGTCACGGTGGCCCTGCCGTCCGACCTCTGAACCCCGCCCTTTCAGCGCCAGGAGCATGACCATGCATTCCTCTCCACGGCGATGGAGCCTGATCTCCCGCCCTCCCCTGTTTCACCTGCTGCTTGCCGGTGGCGGCCTCGGCCTGTCCACCTCCCAGTCGGCCCAGGCCCAGAGCATCCCGGGCTTCGAGGCCAGCTTCATGCACCAGGCGCCCGGCCACGACCACGAAACCGGCGCACTGGCCCTGGACGACCTGGCCAGCCAGCGCACGCTGGCGCCAGGCAGCTACCCGGTGGAAGTGCTAGTCAATGGCGACAGCCTCGGCCAGCACCAGGTCGACTTCAGCGCCAGCCCGCGCGGCGGCCTGCAGCCCTGCCTCGACGCCCGGCTCGTCGGCCAGTTGGGCATCCGCCCCGACAGCCTGGAACAGCCCGGGCAATTGCTGGACGCGTGCGTCGACCTGCCGGCCGTGGTGGAAGGCGCCCAGGTGGATTTCGACGGCAGCCGCCTGCAACTGGCGATTTCCATTCCGCAGTTGTATCTGCGCCGCGATGCCAGCGCCGGCCTCTCCCAAGATGACTGGAACCACGGCATCAATGCCGCCTTCCTCAATTACCAGGTCGCCGCCCAGGAAGGCCGCAACCGCTTCGCCGGGGCGACCAGCAGCCAGGACCTGAACCTCAGTACCGGCCTCAACCTCGGCCCGTGGCGCCTGCGCAGCAACCAGTCGTTGCGCCAGGACGAAGACGACAAGCGGCGCTGGACCAGCGCCTACACCTACGTGCAGCGCGACCTGCCCGGCACCCACGCCAACCTGACCCTGGGCGAAACCTTCACCAGCGGCGACGTGTTCCGCAGCGTGCCCATCAGCGGCGCCCTGGTCGCCTCCGACCTGGGCATGCTCAGCGATCGCCAGCAAGGCTATGCACCGATCGTGCGCGGCGTGGCCTATACCCGGGCCCGCCTGGAAATCCGCCAGAACGGCTACCCGATCTACACCACCTACGTCAGCCCCGGCCCCTACCAGATCGATGACCTGGGCACCCTCGGCGGCAGCGGCGAGCTGGAAATCATCCTGACCGAGGCCGACGGCCAGGTGCGCCGCTTCACCCAACCCTACTCGACCCTCAGCAACCTGCTGCGCGCTGGCGTGTGGCGCTACAGCCTGGCGGCAGGGCGCTACAACGCGTCGTCCCGGCTCGACGATCCCCTGCTCTGGCAAGGCACCCTGGCGGCTGGCGGGGCCTGGGACTCGACCCTGTATGGCGGCCTGATGGGCAGCAGCTTCTATCGCGCCGGCAACCTCGGCCTGGCCCGCGACCTGGGCGCCCTGGGGGCCGTGTCCTTCGACCTGACCCGCTCCGAATCGCAAAGCGACGCCAGCGCTGGCCAGATCAGCGGCATGAGCTATGCGGTGAAATACGGCAAGTCCTTCGCCACCCGCACCAACCTGCGTTTCGCCGGCTACCGCTACTCCACCGAGGGCTACCGCGACTTCGACGAAGCCGTCAGCGAGCGCAGCCGCCACCGCAGCTTCCATGGCAGCCGGCGCAGTCGCCTGGAAGCGGCGGTCTACCAGAACATCGGCAGCCGCAGTGCGATCAACCTGACCCTGTCGCAGCAGGACTACTGGAACAGCGCCTATGAGCAGCGCCAGTTCCAGTTCAACTTCAACACCCAGTACAAGGGCGTCAGCTACAACCTCTACGCCTCCCAGTCACTGAGCGACGAGCGCTACGGCAACGATCGGCAAATCGGCCTGAGCATCAGCCTGCCGCTGGACTTCGGCCGCTCCACCAGCGCCACCTTCGACGTGCTGGAAAATGGCGGGCGCTACAGCCAGCGTGCCAGCCTCAATGGCAGCCTCGCCGACACGCGCGTCAGCTACCGCGCCTCGCTCGCCAGCGACGAACAGCAGCGCCAGTCCGCCGCTATCGCCCTGGGCTACCAGGCGCCCTACGCCAGCCTCGGCGCCGGCCTGACCCAGAGCAGTGACTTCCGCTCGCTGTCGTTCAACGCCAGCGGCGCCGTGCTGGCCCATGGCGACGGCCTGACCTTCGGCCCGTACCTGGGTGAAACCATGGCCTTGGTAGAAGTCCCGGACACCGCCAACGTCGGCCTCCTCAACAGTCACGAAGTACGCACCAATGCCCGCGGCTTCGCCCTGATGCCTTACTTGCGCCCTTACCGGACCAACCGTATCGCCCTGGAGACCGACCTGCTCGGCCCGGAGGTGGAGATCGTCAACGGCACTACCCAGGTCGTGCCGCGGCGCGGCGCAGTGATCAAGGCACGCTTCGAGGTGCGCAACGTCAACCGCCTGTTGCTGACCCTGCACGATGCCGACGACCAGCCCCTGCCCTTCGGCACCCAGGTGCGCAGCGCCGAGGGCGAGGTATTGGGCCTGGTCGCCCAGGCCGGCCAGGTGATGCTCAGTACCGAGGTCGCCAGCCAGGTCCTGGACATCCGCTGGGGCAACGACAGCCTCGACCAGTGCCGCCTGCCGATCGACACCCGCCATATGACCGCGAGCCAGGGTTATCACCTGCAATCGCTGACCTGCCAATGAGAACCCATCGAGTCGACCATGATCCCACGCCTCCGTCCCCTGCTGGCCTGTGCCGGCCTTTTCCTGAGCAGCCAGCACGCCTTCGCCGAAGACCCCTACCCCGGTGACCAGTATTGCGAATGGCGGGTCAACACGCCCGTCGGCCCCATGACCCATACCAACCATCTGGGCACCTACTATGTGCCCAGGGACGCACCGGTAGGCACCTTCATCAGCCCGCCTGGGGTGAAGTGGCCTGTTACCAACAACCTGCTTGCCATACCCCAGTGCTTCCGCGATGTCGGCCCGCACAGCCTGTACATTTCCGTCACGGCCAGCGTCCCGATCTATCCCGGGCCGTTGCCGCCGGTGCTTGGCGACGACGTCACCGGCAGGGTCCTGCAGACCAACATTCCCGGGGTCGGTGTGGTGATCGAGCTCGGTCTTCCGTTCAACTGGCCCTACGCGACCAATACCTGGAAAACCGTGGGTCCGCCTATCGTTCCCTTCGAAGGCTACGTCGATCACAACACCGTCGGCTACCTGCTCATGAGCAGGTTGAATCCCTTCATCACGCTGATCAAGACCGGTGACATCCCACCCGGCATCAATGAGCTCGACGGACGCGAACTGTGGAGCTCCACCGCGACCAGGATTGGCAAGGTGGCAGGCCATCACCTGTACGGCACGGTGATCCAGTCCCAGTGCGGGCTGCCACCCAACCCGGTGAGCGCGGACCCGGTGGAACTGGGCGAATGGGACAACACGGACTTTACCGGCCCCGGTTTCACCACCCCGTCCGTGCCGTTCACCATCACCCTGACCGACTGCGAGGACGACCCGGAGGGCGCTGTCGCCACCGCACATATCCGCCTGGAGGGCGCCAAGGGCTCCACACCGATCGATGCGCAACGCGGCATCTTCGGCCTGACCGACGACTCGACCGCCGAGGGCGTGGGGATCCAGATGCTGATGGCAGATGGCGTCACCCCGGTGCAATTGAACGAGGACGTGCCGCTGCAGGTGATTTCGCCGAGCGGCGATACCGTATTGCCGTTCTCGGCGCGCTTCTACCAGACAGAAGCAAGCCAGGCGGTGAAGCCGGGATCGGCCAAGGGGGCGCTGAACTTCACCATTACCTACCAATAGGTGGCGTGGGCCTGCACCGGCCTCATCGCTGGCAAGCCAGCTTCATGGAACAAAACATAACTCTTTGATTTGCAGGGACCTTGTGGGAGCGGGTTCACCCGCGATTGCAGTAGTGAATTCACCATAGCAATCGCGGGTAAACCCGCTCCCACAGGGTACGCGTCGTGCTTTGGAACTGTTCTCTGCGCGACAGCGCAGCCTGAAAGGCTGGGCGGACTTCCACAGGGAAGCGTGCGCCGCTGAACCTGTGGGAGCTGGCTTGCCAGCGATGAGGCCATAAGCCACGCCAGACGCCTCAGGGATGACGCAGGCTCTCCAGGGTCATCAGCCCCTTGAGCAGCGCTTCACCCTGCAGTTGCGCCAGGCTGGCAGTGCCCATCGGATCGCCCGATTGACGGTTGCCGTGCACCAGCAGGCCGAGCAAGGTACTCACCAGCGGCTGGTGACTGACCAGCAACACCTGTTCCAGCCCCAGGGCATCGAGCCGGGCGATGGCCTGGTCGGGATCGCTGTCCGGGGTCAGCCAGGGCACGGTGACTACCGCCTTTTCAAAGCCCAATGCCTGGTGCACCAGCGCCGCCGTCTGCTGCGCCCGCACATAAGGGCTGGCAACAATCGCATCGAGCGGCTGGCCGATCAGCTGCGCAGCACTGCGCAACACCTGCTTGCGCCCATGTTCGGTGAGGTTGCGCTGGTCATCACTGCGGGCCTGCGGCTCGGCCTCGCCGTGGCGCAGGATCCACACCTTCACAGCTTCGGCTCTTCGTCACGCACCGGGTGCGGCGCCGGCGGCACGCTGTGGGCGGCTTCGCCCTCGGCCGGGCGCGGGGTCGGCCAGTCGGCGAACGGCCAGGGCTTCTGCTCGGTATGGAAGCTGCCGAAACGGCCGATCTGGGCAAGGAACTGGCTGAGGCTGTCGCCAAAGTTCATCAGGCCGGCGTTCGGCGCGCCATACACCAGGCGATAGATCAGCTGGACCAGTACCAGCAGGCCGAGCAGGGTCTGGGCGACCTGCCAGACCAGCAGAAACAGCAGCATCCAGAGAACGCGCAGAACGATGGATTCATGCTGCATCTGCTTGGGGGATTCACTCATGTCGTGCTCCTGTGACTCAGTTGAAACCGCTGGTGGAAATGAAATCGACGTCGGTCTTCGGCTCGCCGCGCATCAGCAGCTCGATGACCTGGGCCAGGGTCCGGCCCTCGAACAGGATCGCGTGCAATCCGGCCACCAGCGGCATGTACACCTGCGCCTGCTGGGCCTTGGCCTTGAGCACCTTGAGGGTGTTGACCCCTTCGGCCACCTCGCCGAGGCGATTGACCGCCTCGTCCAGGCTCAGGCCCTGGCCCAGCGCGTAGCCGACCTGGTAGTTGCGGCTCTTGGGCGAAGAACAGGTAACGATCAGGTCGCCGACCCCGGCCAGGCCCAGGAAGGTCATGGGGTTGGCGCCCTGACTCACGGCGAAGCGGGTCATCTCGGCCAGGGCCCGGGTGATCAGCATGCTCTTGGTGTTCTCGCCCATCTCCAGGGCCACGGCCATGCCGGCGATGATCGCGTAGACGTTCTTCAGCGCCCCGCCCAGCTCGACACCGAAGCGGTCGGCACTGGCGTAGACGCGGAAGGTGCGCCCGTGCAGCACGGCCTGGACCCGCTGGCAGAGTTCCTCGTCCTCGCTGGCGACCACGGTGGCGGTCAGCGCATGCTCGGCGATTTCCCGCGCCAGGTTCGGCCCGGAGAGCACGCCGATGCGCGCCTTGGGTGCGATGTCCTCGAGGATCTGGCTCATCAGCTTGAAGGTCTGCGCCTCGATGCCCTTGGTCAGGCTGACCAGCATCTTGCCTTCGAGCAAGGCAGCATGGGGCGCCAGCACGCTGCGCAGGGCGCTGGACGGCAGGGCGACGAAGATCAGCGCGCTGCCTTCGAGCACCGGCAGCAGGTCGCTGACCGGGTCGACATCAGGGTGGACCTTGATGCCCTTGAGATAACGCGGGTTTTCCCGGGTCGTGCGCATGGCCTCGGCCTGGGCCGGGTCGCGCATCCATTGGCGTACCGCGACACCGTTTTCCGCCAGCAGGTTGGCCACGGCGGTGCCGAAACTGCCGCCCCCCAGAACCGCAACAGGTTGCTGTTCAGTCATATCCAATCCGTCAGAGCCATTAAGTAAGTGGCGAAGCCGGCATTATACGGAGCGCCCGTGTCACCACCAGCGCCAGATCACTGGAAAATGCCGGCTACTCGGTTAACATGCCCGTTTCGTTGACCGATCAAGGCCGTCCTGTGTTCCCTGGCCCACGCCCTTCGCACCCTTTATTGCTCCTGGCCGCCCTGGTCGGCGGGCCGGCCGTCGCCGACGATCTGTTCGTCGACAGCCAGGCCCTGCCCCAGGTGTTGACCGCCACCCGCCTGAAACAATCCCCGGCTGCCGTGCCCGGCAGCATGACCGTGCTCGACGCCGAGCTGATCAAGGCCAGCGGCGCCCGGGATATCCCCGAGCTGCTGCGCCTGGTGCCGGGGATGATGATCGGCTACGGCGCCGGCAACCAGCCGACCGTCAACTACCACGGCAGCAACGTCAACGACGCCCGGCGCATGCAGGTGCTGATCGATGGCCGCTCGGTGTACCGCGCGGGCCTGGCCACCGTGGACTGGAGCGATATTCCCCTGGCCATGGAGGATATCGAGCGCATCGAGGTGTTCCGCGGGCCGAATACCGTCAGCTATGGCGCCAATGCGCTGATGGCGGTGGTCAATATCCTCACCCGCAGCCCGGCGGACAGCCACGGCACGCGGCTCAAGGTGACCCGCGGCCAGCGCGGCATCGACGATTTCTACGCCAGCCAGGGCCTGGGCTGGGACGGCGGCGACCTGCGCCTGTCCTTGTCGGGGATGCAGGACGACGGCTTCGACCATAACGCCGCGGGCGGCGACTACCGCGACAGCCGGCGCCTGACCCGCTTCAACATCAGCGCCAGCCACACCCTCGACCTGAACCAGAGCCTCGACTGGCAACTGTCGGCCAAGGAAGGCAGCGATCAGCGGCCCTACACCTACAAGCCGGTGTTCTACGGGGTCAACGATGGCGGCGACAACTCCGATGTCAACGCCAAGGACTACGCCGGTTCGGTGCGCTGGAACATCGACTTCGACCCGAGCCACAGCCTGTACGTGCAGGGCTCGGCACAGCATTGGGACCGCCAGCAGGTCTGGCGCGCCTGCGATGCGGCGATCTCCTTCAGCCCCGAGCTGACCCGCCTGTGGCAGTTGAACCCCAACTATGCCGAGCAACTGGCCCGCAATATCACGGCGCCGATTCCGACCGGCAACGCCGTCGAGCAAGGCCTTGCCGCGCAGGTCAAGCAACAGTGGAGCAGCGGCGGGGCCAATGTGGTCTGCGGCAACGTCGACCAGAGCACCCGGGAAACCCGCTACGACCTGGAAATCCAGGACACCCTGAGCCTGGCCGACAACCTGCGCCTGGTCAGCGGGGTCAACTACCGCTACGACCGCGCCGATTCCGAGACCTACTTCAACGGCAGCCTCGACGACCAGACCTGGCGCCTGTTCGGCCAGTTGGAGTGGCGGGTCGACGAGCACTGGATCGTCCAGGGCGGGGCGATGTATGAAAACTCGCAACTGGCCGGCGATTCGCTGACCCCGCGGGTCGCGGTGAACTACCTGATCACCCCGCGCCACGGCCTGCGCGCGGTGTACTCCGAAGCGGTGCGCTCGCCGGACATGTTCGAGAACAACGTCAACTGGAGTTACCGGGTCAGCGGCCTGAACCCGCCGGCCTTCGGGCAGAACACCGCCGAATACTTCGTCAAGACCCGCGGCCCGGGCAACCTCGACCAGGAGCTGATGCGCTCCCGTGAGCTGGGCTACAACGGCTACTTCGCCGACCTCGACCTGAGCGTCGATATCAAGCTGTTCCACGACCGCATCACCGGGATGATCAGCGAGCCGCTGCGCAACAACCAGTACATCGCCAGCAACAGCAACGAGGCGCGCTTCACCGGCACCGAGACCCAGCTCGACTGGCGGGTCAGCGGCGCCGACCGCCTGCGCCTGACCTACGCATACGTCGACGCCGAGGCCAGCAACCCCGCCGACCAGCGCCTCAGCGCACGCAACAGCGGTTCCGCCGGGTGGATGCGCGACTGGGGCCGGGGCTGGTCCAGCGCCCTCTTCTATTACGGAGACGACGCCCTGAACCAGTACCGCTTCGAACGGGTCGACCTGCGGGTAGCCAAGCGCATCGCCCTGCCCCGGGCCAGCCTGGAACTCGCCGGTACCTTGCAGCAGCGCCTGGACGACCAGCCCACCGCCAATATCGACAACCGCTACGACAGCCGCCACCTGCTGTACTTCAGCGCGGAGCTGGAATTCTGATGCGCTTCTGGCGGCGCTGCCTGCTGCTGGCCCTGCTCTGGCCACTGGTGTCGCTGGCCGGCGGCGAGATCCTGCTGACCGGCGCCCAGGACAGCAGCGGCGTCAGGGATTTCGTCGATGCCCTGAAAGCCCGCCGGCCAGCCGACACGGTACGCTTCGTGCCCTTGGCCGAGTTGCCGGAGCCGGCGCGGCTGCGCAGCGACACCCGGTTGATCCTGCTCGACCCCGAAGCCCTCGACTGGCGCCTGCGCGAACCGGCCGGCCCGCCCGCGCTGGTGCTGCGCATCAGCCGGGTGCAAGCCCAACAGCGCCTCGGCGACCTGCGCCCGGCCTACCTCAGCCTGCTCTGGAGCGATCCACCGCTGGCCCGGCAACTGCACCTGATCCGCTACCTGCTGCCGCAAGCACACCGGGTCGGCGTGCTCTACAGCGAACAAAGCCGCTTCCTCCTCGATGAACTGCGCCATGCCGCGCGCCCGCTGGGCATGCAGATCGACGCCCAGCCCTGGCCCGACCTGCGCGACAACCGGCCGCTGCAGAACCTGCTCAAGGACACCGACGTCCTGCTCGGCCTCGACGACCCGTCGCTGTACAACCCCAAGACCGCGAAGAACGTCCTGCTCAGCGCCTATTCGCGGCAGATGGCCCTGGTCGGCCCGAATGCCGGCTTTGTCCGCGCCGGCGCCCTGGCCAGCACCTTCAGCGACCAGAATGCCTGGCTGGCAGAGCTCGACCGGCTGCTCGACCAGCCCCCGGAAAAGTGGCCGCGCAGTCACTATCCGCACTATTTCAGCGTGGCCGGCAACCAGCAGGTGGCCCGCGCCCTGGGCATCGAGGCGATCGACCCCGATGCCGCCGAGCAGGCCCTGTCCGCAGGAGAATCCTCCCGATGAAAAGCTGGGATATCAGTACCCGCACGCAGATCATCAGCCTCGGCCCGGCGCTGGTGCTGACCCTGCTGCTGATCGGCTTCTTCACCTTCGTACGCATCCAGGACCTGCGCCAGGAGCTGAACCACACCGGCCAGCTGATCGCCAACCAGCTCGCCCCGGCCTCGGAATACGGGGTGATCTCCGGCAACGACGAGGTGCTCGAAGGGCTGATGCGCGCGACCTTGACCATTCCCCATGTGCGCTTCCTCGAAGTGCAGGACAACGCCAACCACATCCTGGTCTACGTCGAGCAACCGGACGAACACGTCAACCGCGCCCAGGAGGTCGAGGTGTTCCAGGCACCGATCCGCCTGCAACGGATCAGCCTCGACGGCGATTTCCTGCACAACGGCGAGCAGCCGGCCAGCATCATCGCCGACGACTACCTGGGCCGGGTGATCGTCGGCATGTCCGATGACGCCTTCAGCCAGCGCCAGCAGGAGATCGTGATCAAGGCGGCGATCCTCGCCCTGTTCGCCCTGGTCTTCACCTTCCTCCTGGCCCGGCGCCTGGCACGCAGCCTGGCGACACCGATCGCCGACATGGGGCATGCGGTGAAGGCGATCCAGAAAGGCGATTTCCACACCCCGCTGCCGGTGGTCGACGACAGCGAGCTGGGCCATCTGGCGCGGCATATCAACAACCTCGCCAGCGGCCTGGCCAAGGCCTCCGACGAACAGCAGCAGGCCATGGACCAGATGACCCAGGCCCGCGAGGAGGCCGAGCAGGCGAACAAGGCCAAGTCGGAGTTCCTGGCGATGATGAGCCACGAGTTGCGTACACCGATGAACGGCGTGCTGGGCATGCTGCAACTGCTGCAGACCACCGAGCTTAGCGACGAACAGCACGAGTACACGGTGGTCGCCAGCGAGTCCACCGGGCACCTGCTCAAGGTGATCAACGACATCCTCGATTTCTCGCGGATCGAACGCACCGCCGCCCTGCAACTGGAGCAGATCGACTTCAACCTGGCCGACCTGATCGGCAGTTGCGTGTCGTCCTTCGTGCATACCGCCCAGCAGCACCACCTGGCCCTGGAGCTGGAAATGCCCGAGGGCCTGGAGCAGTTGCAGGTCTGCGGCGACCCGACGCGGATCCGCCAGGTGCTGGTCAACCTGATCGGCAACGCCCTGAAGTTCACCGAACAGGGCAGCGTGCGCGTGCTGCCGCGCTGGCAGGTACTGGATCGCCAGCTCATCTGGTTCACCTGCGCGGTGCACGACACCGGCATCGGTATCGACAACGCGCGCCTGGAAACCATGTTCGTGGCCTTCCAGCAGGCCGACAGCTCGATCTCCCGGCGCTATGGCGGCACCGGCCTGGGCCTGTCCATCGCGCGCAACCTGGCCGAACGCATGGGCGGCAGCCTGCGCGCGGAAAGCCATGTCGGCAAAGGTTCGGTATTCACCCTGGAAATGCCCCTGACCCTGCGCCAGCGCGCATTCCAGCCGGCATTGCCGGACAGCGCCGTCGCCGCCAGCGAAGCCAAGGGGCAATCGGTGTTGCTGGTGGAAGACAACCCGGTCAACCAGGCCGTGGTCCAGGCCATGCTGCGCAGCCTGGGCTTCGAGGTGGCAATCGCCGCCGATGGTGCCCAGGCCATCAGCCTGGTGGCCCGGCAGCGCTTCGCCGCCGTATTGATGGACTGCCGCCTGCCGATCGTCGACGGCTACGAGGCCACCCGGCGCATTCGCCAGTTGCCCCAGGCCCGCGACCTGCCGATCATCGCCCTGACCGCCAACGCCCTGCAGGGCGACCGCGAGCGCTGCCTCGAAGCGGGGATGAACGATTACATGGCCAAGCCGTTCAAACGTAATGATCTGGAGCAGATTCTGCGACGCTGGCTGCCCGCCGAGACAAGCGCGACTGGCGAATAATGCAAAATTGCGGCAGTCTTACACGCCGAACCGATCTATAAGAAAGGTCTGTCGGAAAAATTTCAGTGCACAAGTGTACATCTTCGTCCTCTGTGCTGTGACTTTCACTACAACGCAATAGTCTATGAGTAGGCTGCCGCCCAAGGCCAAGGGCTTTGGGATGGAATCGGGAAGAACGATCCCTGCCGCACGAGGATTATTGAGGAGCTCGCATGACCAAACAAAACGCCTTTACCCGGGAAGACCTGCTGCGCTGCAGTCGCGGTGAGCTGTTCGGCCCAGGTAACGCGCAACTGCCCGCACCGAACATGCTGATGGTGGATCGCATCACCCACATCAGCGAGGAAGGCGGCAAGTACGGTAAAGGTGAGTTGGTCGCCGAGCTGGATATCACCCCGGACCTGTGGTTCTTCGCCTGCCACTTCGAAGGCGATCCGGTGATGCCGGGCTGCCTGGGCCTCGACGCCATGTGGCAGCTGGTCGGCTTCTTCCTCGGCTGGCAGGGCCTGCCGGGCCGCGGCCGCGCCCTGGGTTCGGGCGAAGTGAAATTCTTCGGTCAGGTGCTGCCACAGGCGAAGAAAGTCACCTACAACATTCATATCAAGCGCGTCCTGAAGGGCAAGCTGAACATGGCCATCGCCGATGGTTCGGTCAGCGTCGACGGTCGCGAGATCTACACCGCCGAAGGTCTTCGCGTCGGTGTCTTCACCTCCACTGAAAATTTCTAAGGGTTATTCGCATGCGCCGCGTCGTAATCACCGGTCTGGGCATCGTTTCCTGCCTGGGCAATGACAAAGAGACCGTCTCCGAAAACCTGCGTAAAAGCCGTCCGGGCATCCGTTTCAACCCGGAATACAAGGAAATGGGGCTGCGCAGCCAGGTTTCCGGCTCCATCGACCTGAACCTCGAAGAGCTGATCGACCGCAAGGTCTACCGCTTCGTCGGCCACGCCGCGGCCTACGCCTACCTGGCGATGCAGGACGCGATCAAGGATTCCGGCCTGACCGAAGAGCAGATCTCCAACCCGCGTACCGGCCTGGTGGCTGGCTCCGGCGGCGCTTCGACCCTGAACCAGATGGAAGCGCTGGACACCCTGCGCGAGAAAGGCGTCAAGCGCGTCGGCCCGTACCGCGTGACCCGCACCATGGGCAGCACCGTTTCCGCGTGCCTGGCCACCCCGTTCAAGATCAAGGGCATCAACTACTCGATCTCCTCGGCCTGCGCCACTTCCGCGCACTGCATCGGCACCGCCATGGAGCAGATCCAGTGGGGCAAGCAGGACATCGTCTTCGCCGGTGGTGGTGAAGAAGAGCACTGGAGCCAGTCGTTCCTGTTCGATGCCATGGGCGCCCTGTCGACCAAGCGCAACGAAGACCCAAGCAAAGCCTCCCGCGCCTACGACGCCGACCGTGATGGCTTCGTCATCGCCGGTGGTGGCGGCATGGTGGTGGTCGAGGAGCTGGAACACGCCCTGGCCCGTGGCGCCAAGATCTACGCGGAAATCGTCGGCTACGGCGCCACTTCCGACGGCTACGACATGGTTGCCCCGAGCGGCGAAGGCGCGATCCGCTGCATGGAGCAGGCGCTGTCCACCGTCGACACCCCGATCGACTACCTGAACACCCACGGCACCTCGACCCCGGTCGGCGACGTTGCGGAAATGAAGGGTGTGCGTCACGTGTTCGGCGACAAGGCTCCAGCGATCAGCTCGACCAAGAGCCTGTCCGGTCACTCCCTGGGCGCCGCTGGCGTGCACGAAGCGATCTACTGCCTGCTGATGATGGAAGGCAAGTTCATCGCCGGTTCCGCCAACATCGACGAGCTGGACCCGGAAGTGGCCGACCTGCCGGTACTTCGCGAAACCCGCGAAAACGCCAAGATCGACACCGTGATGAGCAACAGCTTCGGCTTCGGCGGCACCAACGCCACCCTGGTGCTGAAGCGCTGGGAAGGCAAGTAAGGGCCAGCCCGCTTGCAACGAAAACGCCCCGACCGAGTTCGGGGCGTTTTTGTTTGTGGGCCTTGAGGGCCTCATCGCTGGCAAGCCAGCTCCCACAGGTTCTGTGTGCACCGCGGAACCCGTGGGAGCTGGCTTGCCAGCGATGAGGCCCTGAAGTCTTACACCGAGAAGCGCCGCACCAGCCCGTTCAAGTCGACCGCCAACTGCGACAGGGCCTGACTCGCCTCCACCGTCTGCGTCGCCCCCGCCGAGCTCTGCAGCGCCAGGTCGCGGATGTTGGTGAGGTTGCGATCCACCTCCCGCGCCACCTGGGCCTGCTGCTCCGACGCACTGGCGATCACCAGGTTGCGCTCGTTGATCCGGCTGATCGCCGCAGCGATCTCTTCCAGCGCCGCCCCCGCCGCATGCGCCCCATCCAGGGTATTGCGGGCCCGCTCGCGGGTCTGCTGCATGCCATCCACCGCGCGGTCGGTGCCCTGCTGGATGCCGTCGATCATCTGTTCGATTTCCCGGGTCGATTGCTGGGTGCGATGGGCCAGCGCCCGCACTTCGTCGGCCACCACGGCAAAGCCGCGCCCGGCATCCCCGGCCCGGGCCGCCTCGATCGCCGCGTTGAGCGCCAGCAGGTTGGTCTGCTCGGCAATCGAGCCAATCACATCGAGCACCTTGGAAATTCCGTGGACCTGCTCCGCCAGTTGCCCCACCTCGTCGACGTTGAGGCTGACCCCCGCCGCCAGCTCCTCGATGGACACCACCGTCTGCTGCACCTGGGCCGCACCCTGGCGGGCGATACGGTCGGACTCCCGGGACGCCTCCGAGGTCGCCACGGCGTTGCTGGCCACCTCCTCCACCGCCGCCGTCATCTGGTTGACCGCCGTGGCCGCCTGCTCGATCTCCTGGGTCTGCTGCTGCAGGCCACGGGTGGCGTCTTCGGTGACCGCGCTCAGCTCTTCCGAGGCGGACGCCAGTTGGTTCGACGAATCGGAGATCCGCGCGATGGTGTCGCGAAGGCTTTGTTGCATCTGCTTCAGCGCCGCCAGCAGGCGCGCCGGTTCGTCGCTGCCGTGGATGCTGATCTGCGGGGTCAGGTCGCCCGTCGCCACCACCTCCGCCACCTGCAGCGACTGCGCCAGCGGCTGGACGATGCTGCGGGTCAGCACCAGGGCCAGGATCACCGTCAGCACCAGCGCCCCCAGCAGCAGGCCGATGACCCAGACACGCGCACCTTCATACACCGTCTGCGCCTTGTCGGTGGCCATATGGGCATGCTGGTTGTTGAGTTCGATCAGTTGATTGAGGGTGGCAGTGAGGGTATCGGCCAACTGGTTCATCTCGCCATTGACCAGGCCCGTCGCCGCCTCGACCTGGCCGCCGGTGGCCAGGCTCATCACCTGGGCCTGAAGGGTCAGGTACTGCTTCTGCAGCTCGGTGTAGCGATCGAACAGAACCCGCTCCTCAGGCAGCACGATCAGCGCGTCGTAATCCTGCTGCGCCTTGGCCAGGCCTTGCTTGAGGGTTTCGATGCGGGACACGCTCTGCTGCTGGGTGGCCTCATCGCGGGCGATCAGCAGCCGCAGCGTCAGGGCGCGGATGCGCAGCATGTCCTGGCTCATGGTGCCGACATTGATCACGCTGGGCAGCCAGTTGCTTTCCACCTGTTCGGACTGCTCGCGCATGCTCGACATCTGCGCCAGCGCGAACAGCCCCAGGGTCACCACCAGCAGCGCCAGCAGGCCGAAGCCCAGTCCGGCCCGAGGGGCAATGTTCAGGCTTCTCAGACTCATGGAACGGTTCCTTCCGAAAGTGCTGCATCCGTCATGCAGCGGACACTTCTTTAGAAGGTATCGGACCGTTGAGTTTTTGCGTAAGACGATTTGGTGATATCAAATCGCCTTATGATTGCCGGGACAACATCTATTCGGAAAGGTTCAACGAACGGTGAAACGTTTCTCCGCCAGCAAACGATCGCCCTGGAACACCATGAAATGCCACTCGCCCGGCACCGCCTCATGATGCTCGGTGAACTCGTAGGCCATTACGTCCTGCGGGGCGGCCGGGACCAGTTTCTGGATCACTTCGAACTTGTCGTGACGCTTGCCGTCCGGGGTGACGATGCCCGGGGTGAGGTACAGCAAGGTCAGCGGGGTGTCATCGGCGGTCTTGCCTTCGAGGCGATAGCGGATGCCGAATTTGCTGCCCAGTTTGGCCGGAACCACGTCGGTGGCCTGGATATTCTGGCTGTTCATGGTGATGACCCGCTCACCCGGTTGCGGGTTCTTGATATTGGTTTCGAACACGCCATATTCCACCGGGCCCTGCACCCGCACCTCGGCCTGGGCCAGGCCGGCGATGCACATCAGCCCGAGCAGGGCGCTAAAACGGCTAGTCAACATGTTGCGCTTCCTTTGTTGTGGATCGCGGCAGACTATGACTCGCGCATGACAGGCTGATGACAATCCCGCTCAAGGGGCTTTCGGCAGCACGGCAAGGAAGTTGTCTTTCGCCACCTTGCGCGCGATGTCCTCCGGCAAGGCGTCGAGGAACGGCGCGAAACCGTGCAGTTGCTCGCCCAGGCTGCCAAAGCGCCCGACCACATCGGAGCCCAGCATGAAGCGCTCCGGGAAGCGCTTGACCAGCGCCAGCCACTCGCCCCTCGGCTTGCCCTGGTCATCCAGCAGATAAGGCTCCAGCACGCTCCAGGACAGGTCGACATACAGGTTGGGATAGTCCTCCAGCAGCCGGGTCAGGGTGGGCAGGAGAAAATCCATTTTTTCCTGGTGCCGGTGAATCTCCAGGCTGCTGCCGGCGTGCGCCCAGATGAAGCGGGTATGCGGATGATTGCGCAGCGGCTCCTCGATCTCCGCCAGGTACAGCGGATTGCGCTCGCGCTTGGAGGTGATGTTGGAGTGCAGCAGCACCGGCAGGTCGCGCTCGGCTGCCAGGTGGTAGATGCGGGTCATGGCCTCGTTGTTGGCCCGGGGCGTATCGCCGCTGGTCAGGGCAGTCAGGTCGTCGTGACGGGTGAAGACTTCGCCGATGCCCTGCCACAACCCCGGATGCAGCTCGAGCATGCGCTCGATATGGGTGACGGCATTCTTGTCCACCGGATTGATGCCGGTGAGGAATGGATGAAAGCGCTTGCGCTGCTCCGGCGCAAGTTTCTCCACGGCCGCCGCGACGTAGCTGTCGGTGGCGCTGTACCAGTAGGCATCGGCGTCGTCGCCGGCGTAATAGCGCGGGCGCTTGGGTTCGTCCTCGTGCCATTTCTTGGCGACCGGGATGCCGCTGATCATCGCCTGGTCGATCCCGGCCTTGTCCATGGCCTCGAGCAGCGCGGGCATGCCCTCGGTTTCCTGGAAGAAATCCACGTAGTGCAGGTGGGCGTCGCTGTAGCGGTAGTCCCGGGCCTGGGCCGCGGTGATCAACAAGCTGGCCAGCGCGAGGCCGCCCAAGGTTCGCAAGAGCATTGCCGCCCTCCTTCGTCATGCATGGGACAAGGTAGACCGCGCGCCGGCTACGGCGGTTCGCTATGCTAGGCCGACTTCAACCTGGCTGGAGCCTGACATGACCTCGCCCCTGGTAATCCGCCCCCGTGCCGAATCGGTGGAGGGACAGCCGATCCTGCGCCCGCTGCCTTCGGCCAAGTGCCGCAGCGTCGGGCCCTTCGTGTTCTTCGACCACATGCTGCACACGGACTACGCGCCGGGGCATGGCATGGATATCCGCCAGCATCCGCATATCGGGCTCTCTACCCTCACCTACCTGTTCGAGGGTGAATTACTGCACAAGGACAGCCTGGGGTCGTCGCAGCGCGTGCGGCCTGGCGAGGTGAGCTGGATGACCGCCGGTGCCGCCATCGCCCATGTCGAGCGCACGCCGGAGGATCTGCTGGCCGCCGGATCACAGCTGCATGGCTTGCAGATCTGGCTGGCGTCACCCAGGGAAGCCGAGCAAGGTGCCGGGCACTACAGCCATCACCCGGCGGCGAGCCTGCCGGTGAGCGAGGCGCTGGGGGTGAAGATCCGCATGATCGCAGGAAACGGGTTCTGCCTGGAGTCGCCGGTGCCGGTGCTCTCGCCCACGTTGTATGCCGAGGTGTTCATGGAAGCGGCCACGACCATGTGCGTGCCCGATGAGCATCGGGAACGGGCGGTGTATGTGCTGGCCGGGGAGGTGCGGCTGGATGACGAGTTGCTGGAGCCGCAGACGCTGGTGGTACTGGGCGAGGGTGAGGAAGCCAGCCTGTATGCCGAGGGCGAGAGCCATCTGGTGATCATCGGCGGGGCGCCGCTGGATGGACCGCGCAGGATGAACTGGAATTTCGTGGCGAGTGATCCGGGGTTGATCGATCGGGCCCGGGAACGATGGGCGGCCGGGGATTGGCCGGTGGTTGCGGGTGAGTCAGGGAGGATTGAGTTGCCCTGAAGTCAGTCATCGCTGGCAAGCCAGCTCCCACAGTTTCAGCGGTGCACGCGATCCCTGTGGGAGCTGGCTTGCCAGCGATAGGGCCCTCAAGCCTTGAACACTTCTTCCAGCAGATTGTGCATCGCCGTGAACGCCCGCTTGGCCGTCCGCGCGTCATACATCATCTTGCCCGGCACATTCGCCCCCGGATCGGTGAACGAGTGCACCGCACCGCCATAGCTCAGCAACTGCCAGTCCACGCCCGCCGCATCCATCTCGGCTTCGAACGCCGGCAACTGCTCCTTCGGCACCAGCGGATCCGCCGCGCCATGCAGCACCAGTACCGAGCCCTTGATGTTCTGCGCATCCGCCGGGTTCGGCGTGTCCAGGGTGCCATGGAAGGACACCGCCGCCTGCAACGGCGCACCGTCACGGGCCAGTTCCAGGGCACAGCAACCACCGAAGCAGAAACCGAACGCCGCCAGCTTGCCCGGCGTCAGCACCGCCTTCGACTGCCCCAGCAACTGCGCCACTGCCGCCTGCATACGCTTGCGCAGCTCGGCGCGGTCGTTCTTCAGCGGCATCATCGCCGCCCCCGCCTGCTCGGCGTTCTGCGGCCGCACCGATTGCCCGTAGAGGTCGGCGATCAGCACCACATAGCCCTTCTCGGCCACCGCCCGGGCAATGCGCTCCGCCCCTTCGCTGATGCCCATCCAGTTCGGCGCCATCACCAGCGCCGGCTGCTGCAGGGCGCCATGGGTGTAGACCAGGCGGCTTTCATAGGCTTCACCACCGACGTGGTAAACCAGCGATTCGATCGTCACGTTGCTCATCGATTTCTCCTTGCAAGAATGAAAAAAGCCCGCCGAAGCGGGCTTTCCTGCATCACATCAAGCTGACAGCTCGACCAGCAGCTTGTTCAGCCGGCGCACGTAGGCGGCCGGGTCTTTCAGGCTGTCGCCGGCAGCCAGGGCCGCCTGGTCGAAGAGGATATGCGAGAAGTCGGCGAAACGGTCTTCGCTCTGCTCGTGGTCCAGCTTCTCGATCAGTGGGTGAGCCGGGTTGAATTCGAAGATCGGCTTGGAATCCGGGACCTTCTGCCCGCTGGCTTCGAGGATCTGGCGCATCTGCAGGCCGAGGTCCTGTTCGCCGATGGCGAGAATCGCCGGCGAGTCGGTCAGGCGGTGCGAGACGCGCACTTCGCTGACGCTGTCACCCAGCGCAGCCTTCAGGCGTTCGACCAGGCCTTCCTTGTCCTTGGCGACTTCTTCCTGGGCCTTCTTGTCCTCTTCCGAGTCCAGCTTGCCCAGGTCGAGGTCGCCGCGGGCGACGTCGACGAAGCTCTTGCCGTCGAATTCGTTGAGGTAGCTCATCAGCCACTCGTCGATACGGTCGGTCAGCAGCAGCACTTCGATGCCTTTCTTGCGGAAGACTTCCAGGTGCGGGCTGTTCTTGACCTGCGCGTAGGACTCGCCGGTGAGGAAGTAGATCTTGTCCTGGCCTTCCTTGGCGCGGGCCAGGTA
Organism: Pseudomonas putida; assembly: GCF_001941965.1. Lineage (GTDB taxonomy): Bacteria > Pseudomonadota > Gammaproteobacteria > Pseudomonadales > Pseudomonadaceae > Aquipseudomonas > Aquipseudomonas putida_L. The sequence continues at coordinate 122,959 of NZ_MKZO01000012.1, forward strand.
GTCGGCCAGGGAAACGTTCTGTTCGCCACCCTCTTCGTGGGTCGAGGCGAAGCGCAGCAGGCCGGCGATCTTCTCCTTGTTGGCGAAGTCTTCCGCCGGGCCTTCCTTGAGGACCTGGCCGAAGTTCTTCCAGAACGCCTTGTACTGCTCCGGTTCGTTCTTCGCCAGCTTCTCGAGCATGTCCAGCACGCGCTTGGTCAGCGCCGACTTCATCGAATCGATGATCGGATCCTTCTGCAGGATCTCGCGGGAAACGTTCAGCGACAGATCGTTGGAGTCGACCACGCCCTTGATGAAGCGCAGGTACAGCGGCAGGAAGGATTCCGCCTGGTCCATGATGAACACGCGCTGCACGTACAGCTTCAGGCCGCGCGGGGCTTCACGCTGGTACAGGTCGAACGGCGCACGGGCCGGGACGAACAGCAGGGAGTTGTACTCCAGCTTGCCTTCGACCTTGTTGTGGCTCCAGGCCAGCGGATTCTCGAAATCGTGACCGATGTGCTTGTAGAACTCCTGGTATTCCTCGTCCTTGATCTCGGTACGCGGACGGGTCCACAGGGCGCTGGCGCGGTTGACGGTTTCCCATTCCTGAGCCGGCTTTTCTTCGCCTTCGGCCGCTTCGGCCTCTTTCGGCAGCTCGATCGGCAGGGCGATATGGTCGGAGTACTTCTTGACGATGTTGCGCAGGCGCCAGCCGTCGGCGAACTCTTCCTCGCCCTTCTTCAGGTGCAGGACGATGCGGGTGCCGCGCTCGGCCTTCTCGACGGTGGCGACTTCGAAATCACCCTCGCCTTTCGACGACCAGTGCACGCCTTCGGCAGCCGGCGAACCGGCACGGCGGCTGTACACGTCGACCTGGTCGGCGACGATGAACGCCGAGTAGAAGCCCACGCCGAACTGACCGATCAGGTGCGAGTCCTTCTTCTGGTCGCCGGTGAGGTTCTTCATGAAGTCGGCGGTGCCGGACTTGGCGATGGTACCAAGGTGGGCAATGACCTCATCGCGGTTCATGCCGATGCCGTTGTCTTCGAGGGTGACGGTGTTGGCGTCCTTGTCGAAGCTGACGCGGATCTTCAGGTCGGCGCCGCCTTCGAGCAGCTCAGGCTTGGCCAGGGCTTCGAAGCGCAGCTTGTCGACGGCGTCGGAGGCGTTGGAGATCAGTTCGCGAAGGAAGATCTCCTTGTTCGAGTACAGCGAATGGATCATGAGGTGCAGCAGCTGCTTTACCTCGGTCTGGAAGCCCAGGGTTTCTTTTTGAGTCTCCACACTCATGGTCTTCAAAACTCCGATCTGATGTCATTGATCGCGCTGGCGAGCGGGCCTTCCGGGCACGCGCTGCGCCAGTCGCAGCGGGATGAACAGCAGATGGGGCCGTGACGGGCTATTTCAAGGGCGCGCTCAATTCTTTGATCTTGAAATGGGCGCGGGCGGTGGCGATGGGCTCGCTGATATCGCCCTGCCAGGCGGTAATCGCCACGTTGGTCACCCGCCGGCCCTGGCGCCACAGCTGGCATCGCGCCCAGGTATCGCAAAAGCGGCCGGCGCGCAGGTAGTCGATGGAAAAATCGATGATCTTCGGGATGCTCGCGCTTTCGCTGTAGATCAGCAGGTACAGGGCCGCCGACAGTTCCATGAAGCCGGCGATCACCCCACCGTGGATCGCCGGCAGCAAGGGGTTGCCGATGTTGTCCGGGTTGGCCGGCAGGCGGAACAGCAGGTCGTCGCCGTCACGGCTGCACTCGATGCCGATCAGCCCGGCGTAGGGGATCAGTTGCAGCAAGGCCGAGTAATCGCCACGGCTGTGCGCCTCGCGCAATTGCTGATGGATGTCCGCCGGAATCATTGCGCCTCTCCCTTGAGCTTGCGGGCGAAATTGATGCCGCCCTTGATGTCCTTGCCCAGGCGCATGTAGGTGCCGACCACCTGGGCGACGGGCTGCGTCGGGTCGGCCTGGTAGCAGGTGCCACGGATAAAGATCACCTCGCGGCTGACCCGATAGCAGTGGGCATGGCCGAACAGGTCCTGGTGGGCGACGCCGGGGCTCATGTAGTCGATGCGCAGGTCGAGGGTCGGGCACACCTCGAATTCCGGCAAGGCGCAGAGCGTGGCCATGCCCAGCGCGGTGTCCATCAAGGTGGTGATCGCGCCGCCGTGAACCGCTCCAGTCTGCGGGTTGCCGACGATCGCGGGGGAATACGGCATGTGCAGGACAATGCCCTCCCCGTCCACGGCATGAACTTGCATGTTCAATACCTGGCAATGACGCAGCGCGGAAAGAAAGCGCCCGGCGCGCTCCTGCAATGACGAATCATTCATACCTGAAGATTTCTCCAGCACTGTGCGGACCCGCACAAGACTGACAAAAAGTCCATATGGATCCGTAACTTATATATGTGTATCGTGCGCGGAACTTAAATCCAGAGGCACAACTCAAAGGATTCAAGTACCGCTATTCCACAAGGAGAAACACCCCATGCGTAAACCTTTTGCTTATGCCGTCATGATCGCCGCCGCCCTGGGTCTGGCCGCTTGCGATAAAGCCAGCGAAAACAAGGCACAGGATGCTCAACAACATGCCGAGCAAGCCCAGCAGAAGATGGACGAAGCTCAGGATAAAGTGAACGAGGCCGCGAAAGAAAACGCCGAAGCTGCCAAAGATTCCGCTGAAGCTGAACAAAAGGCCGCTGAAGAAGCTGCCAAAGAAGCTGCTCCAGCGACCCCGGCTCCAACCGCTCCAGCTGCTCCGGCAGAACCCGCCAAGCAATAAGTCTTGCTGGAATAAAAAAACCCGACTTCGGTCGGGTTTTTTTATTGTTCGAAAAAGTTCAATTTAAACTAGGCAACGCTCAAGCCGCGTCCTTGGCTGAGTCCTGGGCAACTGCCTCGGTCGGCGTATAGACCATCACCTCCAATACATCCGAGTGGAATTCCCGGCGGTACAACACCAGCACTACGCCGGCACTCATCGCCATGAACATCCACGGGCTGATGAACCAGCTGAGCATGGCCATGCCGAAATAGTAAGAGCGCAAACCGAAGTTGAACTGGTTGGCGGCCATGGAAATCACCCGCGCCGCCCGGGCCGCGAAGGCCTTGCGTTCCTGTTCGCTGACCTGGCGCTCGCCGATCATCGGCGCCGAACCCACCAGTACGGCGGCGAAGTTGTACTGGCGCATGCACCAACTGAAGGTGAAGAAGGCATAGACGAAGACAATCGCCAGGCACAGCAGCTTGATCTCCGACATGCTCTGCGACGCCTGCTGGACCAGCGGCAGGTCGGCCAGCAGCGACAGTGCGCGGTCGGAGGCGCCGAGCACGGTGAGAATGCCGGCAAGGATGATCAGGGTGCTGGAGGCGAAGAACGAGGCGTTGCGCTCCAGGTTGCCGATCACGCTGGCGTCGGCGATGCGGTTGTCGCGCAAGAGCATGCGGCGCATCCAGTCTTCGCGGTACAGGTGCATGACGCTGGCCAGGCACGCGGTGTCGCGGCCCTTCCAGGTGGCATAACGGGTGTAGCCGCCCCAGCAGGTGATGAACCACAGGGCGGCCAGCAGGTTGGTCAGGTTGCTCAGAATGAAGCTCATGGAGGGGTCCGGTGGGCAGTGACGGCAGTTCGACGTCCACACCCCCAAAAAGGACACGGCGCGGACCCTGTGGGAGCTGGCTTGCCAGCGATTGCGGTAGTGAATTCACCATCGCAATCGCTGGCAAGCCAGCTCCCACAGGGTCCGCGGCGCTTCCGGACATCCATGAAAAAGCCCCGCTTCCTGGGTAGGAAACGGGGCTTCGGGTATCACCGTCGGCAGGCGTTGATGGCTTGTGGCCTCGCCCGCCCTTCGATGCTACTCAGGCAGTCACTTCGCGCGGCTTGCCGAGCATGCGGTCACAGACCACGGCCACCACCAGGGTCGCCACGCACGGCACCAGCCAGGCCAGGCCCTGCTCGCTCAGCGGCAGGTGCTCGGCCCAGGCCGGCAGCCAATGCTCCAGGCCAGCGCCCTTCACCGCATCGATCACACCGAAGACCAGCGACACCGCCATGACCGGGGCCATGATACGGGTCTGCGAGTGCCACATGCCTTTGCAGAAGCTCAGGCCGACCAGCACGATGCACGGCGGGTAGATGGCGGTCAGCACCGGGATCGAGAACATGATCAGCTTGGTCAGGCCCAGGTTCGACACCAGCAGCGAGAAGCCGGCCAGGATCACTACCAGGGCACGGTACGACAGCGGCAGCAGGCGGCTGAAGTATTCGGCGCAAGCGCAGGTAAGGCCGACCGCGGTGACCAGGCACGCCAGGGCGATCAGGACCGCCAGGAAGCCGCTGCCCAGGGAGCCGAAGGTGTGCTGCACATAGGCATGCAGGACCACGGCACCATTGGTCGCGTTCGCGGCGATGTCATGGCTGCCCGCGCCAAGGCGGAACAGGCTGACATAGACCAGGGTCAGGCCGACACCGGCGATCAGGCCGGCGATCACTGCGTAGCGGGTGATCAGGCGCGGCGACTCGACGCCACGGGAGCGGATCGCGTTGACGATGACGATGCCGAACACCAGCGCGCCGAGGGTATCCATGGTCAGGTAACCCTGGATGAAGCCCTGGGAGAACGGCGCCGCCACATAGGCCGGCTGCGCTTCACCGATGGTCCCTGCGGGCAGGGCGAACGCGGCGATACCGAGTACCGACAGGGCGATGATCTTCAGCGGCGCGAGGAAGCGGCCGACGGTGTCGAGCAGCTTGCCCGGGTACATGGACACGGCCAGTACCACCACGAAGTACAGCAGGCTGTAAATGAACAGCGCGGTCGGGCTTTCGCCGGTCAGCGGTGCCACACCCACCTCGAAGGACACCGTCGCGGTACGCGGCGTGGCGAACAGCGGGCCCACTGCCAGGTAGGCAGCCGCGGCCAGCAGGCCACCGGCGATCTTGCCGATCGGGCTGCTCAGTTCGTCCATGCCGCCGCCGACCTTGGCCAGGGCGATAACGGTGACCACCGGCAGGCCGACTGCGGTGACCAGGAAGCCCAGGGCTGCCATCCACACGTGCGGACCGGACTGCAAACCAACGATAGGCGGGAAAATGATATTGCCGGCCCCGACGAACAACGCGAACGTCATAAAGCCAAGCGCCAGGATGTCCTGGCCTTTCAAAACTTTCATTTAAGGAAATACCACACTGCGTAAATCGGAATTTAGAGAGGGATTTCCCCTTGGGTTAGGGAAATGTTTTTTCCGCCCTGATTGAGGCGGACTTTTATAGCGTGGCGCCTCCTTTTGGGGGGCGGACACGAAATGAACCGGCATGGTACTCAAATTGACGCTCTGGCGCACGGCTTTGGGGCGGTTTGTCCGATGAGTGAACTGGAATGTCGCAAACGGTTGCGTCAGATCAGGAATGCGCGACTCTCGAAGCACACATCGGCCCCTGTGGGAGCTGGCTTGCCAGCGATGAGGCCAGATCAGGCAACATCATTGCCCTTGCCGGCCCTATCGCTGGCAAGCCAGTTCCCACATGGGTTTTGTGTCGTCCTGCAGATTCGAGCCAAAACGAAAAAGGCCACCCGAAGGTGGCCTCTTTCTGCTTGTTCAGCGAAGAAGTCTTACTTCTTCACTTCCCAACCGGTCAGCTCGGCCAGGGCCTTGCCGATGTCGGCCAGGGAACGCACGGTTTTCACACCAGCGTCCTGCAGGGCTGCGAATTTCTCGTCCGCAGTGCCCTTGCCGCCAGAGATGATGGCGCCAGCATGGCCCATGCGCTTGCCCGCTGGGGCAGTCACACCGGCAATGTAGGAAACCACTGGCTTGGTCACGTTGGCCTTGATGTAGGCAGCCGCTTCTTCTTCAGCCGAACCACCGATTTCGCCGATCATGACGATGGCTTCGGTTTTCGGGTCTTCCTGGAACAGCTTCAGGATGTCGATGAAGTTCGAGCCTGGAATCGGGTCACCGCCGATGCCGACGCAGGTGGACTGACCGAAACCGGCGTCAGTGGTCTGCTTCACGGCTTCATAGGTCAGGGTGCCGGAACGGGAAACGATACCGACCTTGCCTGGCAAGTGGATGTGACCTGGCATGATGCCGATCTTGCACTCGCCCGGAGTGATGACGCCTGGGCAGTTAGGGCCGATCAGGGTAACACCCAGCTCGTCGCATTTGACCTTGGCATCCAGCATGTCGAGGGTAGGGATACCCTCGGTGATGCAGACGATCAGCTTGATGCCGCCGAAGGCCGCTTCCAGGATCGAGTCCTTGCAGAACGGAGCCGGAACGTAGATGACCGAAGCGTCAGCGCCGGTAGCTTCCACGGCTTCCTTGACGGTGTTGAACACCGGCAGGCCCAGGTGGGTGGTGCCACCCTTGCCTGGGGTAACGCCGCCGACCATCTTGGTGCCGTAGGCGATGGCCTGTTCGGAGTGGAAAGTACCTTGCGAGCCGGTGAAGCCCTGGCAGATGACTTTGGTGTCTTTATTGATCAGGACGCTCATTACTTGCCCTCCGCAGCTTTTACAACTTGTTGAGCAGCGTCGGTCAGGCTGGTGGCCGCAATGATGTTCAAACCGCTTTCTGCCAGTACTTTAGCGCCCAGTTCAGCGTTGTTGCCTTCGAGGCGAACGACGACCGGTACTTTAACGCCGACTTCTTTCACCGCGCCGATGATGCCTTCGGCAATCATGTCGCAGCGAACGATGCCGCCGAAGATGTTGACCAGGACGGCCGCGACATTGCTGTCGGACAGAATGATCTTGAAGGCTTCGGTAACGCGCTCTTTGGTAGCACCACCACCTACGTCGAGGAAGTTGGCTGGCTTGCCGCCGTGCAGGTTGACGATGTCCATGGTACCCATGGCCAGGCCGGCACCGTTGACCATGCAGCCGATGTTGCCTTCGAGGGCAACGTAGTTCAGTTCGAACTTGGCAGCGTGGGCTTCACGGGCGTCGTCCTGCGACGGGTCGTGGAAGGTCTTCAGCTTGGGCTGGCGGTACATGGCGTTGGCGTCGATGTTGATCTTGGCATCGAGGCAGTGCAGGTCGCCGTCGGCCTTGATGACCAGCGGGTTCACTTCCAGCAGGGCCAGATCGTGATCCTTGAACAGCTTGGCCAGGCCAACGAAGATCTTGGCGAACTGTTGAACCTGCTTGCCTTCCAGACCCAGCTGGAAAGCCAGTTCACGACCCTGGAACGGCTGAGCGCCGACCAGCGGATCGATGGTTGCCTTGAGGATCTTCTCGGGAGTGTCGTGAGCGACTTTCTCGATGTCCACGCCACCTTCGGTGGACGCCATGAACACGATACGGCGGCTCGAACGATCTACAACAGCGCCCAGGTACAGCTCTTTGGCGATGTCGGTGCAGGACTCGACCAGGATCTTGGAGACTGGTTGACCGTTGGCGTCAGTCTGGTAGGTGACCAGATTCTTGCCCAACCATTGTGCAGCGAACGCCTTGGCGTCTTCCTTGCTGCGAACCAGCTTGACGCCGCCCGCTTTACCGCGACCACCGGCGTGGACCTGGGCTTTGACGACCCACTCCGAACCACCGATCTTGTCGCAGGCTTCTGCTGCTGCTTCCGGGGTGTCGACTGCGAAACCCTTGGAAACTGGCAGGCCGTATTCAGCGAACAGCTGCTTACCCTGATACTCGTGAAGATTCATGCTTTTTACCGTCTTCGTTAGGTACTGCGCTTCGGCGCTGCGCCCGGGAGGGGTGCCGCGCCACCTGTGACCGCTTGCCCCCGGTATGCTCCGGGAGTTCGAGTCCGGCGGACTTTCCGCGGTGAGTCATGCACGCAAGACTCACGACGGGCCGTCCGCCGTGGTTTTCTTATGATTAACGCTTCTTACGGTTGGCTACGTGGATGGCACCGCCATTCACGGCCAGCGCGGCTTCATGCAGCGCTTCGGACAGGGTCGGATGGGAGAAGACCATCATGCCCAGGTCTTCGGCACTGGTGCCGAATTCCATTGCGATTGCACCCTGCTGCACCAGTTCGGCGGCGCTTGGGCCAATCACGTGTACACCCAGGACGCGGTCGGTCTTGGCATCGGCGATGACCTTGACGAAACCGCCGGTGTCGTTGGCTGCCATCGCACGGCCGCTGGCCGCGAACGGGAAGGTGCCCACGTTAACCTCAACACCCTCTGCCTTCAAGGCTTGTTCGGTCTTGCCGACCCAGGCGATTTCCGGGTGGGTGTAGATAACCGACGGGATCAGGTCGTAGTTCATCTGGGCCTTGTGGCCCTTGATGCGCTCGACGACCATGATGCCCTCTTCCGAGGCCTTGTGCGCCAGCATCATGCCGCGCACCACGTCACCGATGGCGTAGACGCCAGGCACGCTGGTGGCGCAGTGATCGTCAACGAACACGAAGCCGCGCTCGTCGATGGTCACGCCGCTGTCGGCAGCCAGCAGGTCGGTGGTCACCGGACGACGGCCGACCGCGACGATCAGCTTGTCGAAGGTGATCTTCTGCTCGCCGTTGGCGTCGGTGTAGGTGACTTCGACTTCGTTGCCGTTGACTTGCGAGCCGGTGACGCGAGCGCCCAGCTTGATGTCCAGGCCTTGCTTGGTCAGGGTCTTCTGGGCTTCCTTGGCGACGGCGCTGTCAGCGGCCATCAGGAAGGTGTCCAGGGCTTCCAGGACGGTGACTTCGGCACCCAGGCGAGCCCAGACCGAACCCAGTTCCAGACCGATCACGCCAGCACCGATAACGCCCAGGCGCTTGGGTACGGCCTGGAATTCCAGGGCGCCGGTGGAGTCGACGATGACGTTCTGGTCGACCGGAGCCGGCGGAATGTCGATCGGACGGGAGCCCGAAGCCAGGATCACGTTCTCGGCTTCGATGATTTCGGTGGTGCCGTCAGCCTTGATGACTTCGACTTTCTTGCCGGCCAGCAGCTTGCCGTGGCCCTGGATCGAAGTAACGCCGTTGGCCTTGAACAGGGTGGCAACGCCGCCAGTCAGGTTCTTGACGATACCGGCCTTGCGGCCAACCATCGCAGCGACGTCCATCTTGACTTCGCCGGTGGAGATACCGTGGACGTTGAAGCTTTCTTTCGCTTCCTTGTACTTCCAGGAGCTGTCCAGCAGCGCCTTGGAGGGAATGCAGCCAACGTTCAGGCAGGTACCGCCCAGGGCCAGCTTGCCTTCGGCATCGGTGTATTTCTCGATGCACGCGGTCGTGAAGCCCAGTTGCGCGGCCTTGATGGCAGCCACGTAGCCGCCAGGACCTGCACCAATTACTACTACGTCGAACTTCTGGCTCATAAAAAGATTCCTTTATAGCTTCAAGCAGCAAGCTACAAGCTGCAAGACGACCGGCTTCTGACTTGAAGCTTGCCGCTTGCAGCTTGCAGCTGCGTATTAGATGTCCAGCAGCAGGCGTGCCGGGTCTTCCAGCAGGTTCTTGATGGTCACCAGGAAAGTCACAGCTTCTTTACCGTCGATCAGGCGGTGATCGTAGGACAGCGCCAGGTACATCATCGGACGGATCACGACCTGGCCGTTGATGGCCATAGGACGCTGGATGATGTTGTGCATGCCCAGGATGGCAGCCTGTGGCGGGTTGACGATCGGGGTCGACATCATCGAACCGAAGGTACCGCCGTTGGTGATGGTGAAGGTACCGCCAGTCATCTCTTCGATGGACAGCTTGCCGTCACGGGCCTTCTTGCCGAAGGTAGCGATGCCGTTCTCGATCTCGGCCAGGCTCATCAGCTCGGCGTTGCGCAGAACAGGCACTACCAGGCCACGGTCGCTGGAGACGGCAACGCCGACGTCCGAGTAGCCGTGGTAGACGATGTCGGAGCCGTCGATCGAGGCGTTGACCGCAGGGAAGCGCTTCAGGGCTTCGGTAGCGGCTTTCACGAAGAACGACATGAAGCCCAGGCGCACGCCGTTGTGGGTCTTCTCGAACAGGTCCTTGTACTTCGAACGCAGGGCCATGACTTCGGTCATGTCGACTTCGTTGAAGGTGGTCAGCATGGCCATGTTCGACTGTGCTTCGACCAGACGCTCGGCAACCTTGGCACGCAGGCGGGTCATCGGTACGCGCTTCTCGGTGCGGTCGCCAGCGGCGGTGACCACAGGAGCGGCGGCAGCAGCGGCAGGCTTGGCAGCCGGGGCAGCAGTTGGAGCGGACTTCTTGGCAGCAACGGCAGCCACGACGTCTTCCTTGGTCACGCGACCGCCTTTGCCGGTGCCGGCAACGGCAGCCAGGTCGATGCCGTTCTCTTCAGCCAGCTTGCGCGCGGCTGGAGCGGCGATCGGGTCGTCTTCGCCAGCGTCGGCAGCAGCAGCGGCCTGAGCAGGTGCGGCAGCCGGGGCAGCGGCAGGCGCGGCGGCAGCGCCACCGGCTTCGATCGAACCCAGGACTTCGTCGGACAGAACGGTGTCGCCTTCGTTCTTGACGATCGCGCCCAGCACGCCATCAGCGGTAGCCAGTACTTCCAGAACGACTTTGTCGGTCTCGATGTCGACGATCAGGTCGTCGCGCTTGACGGCTTCGCCCGGCTTCTTGTGCCAGGTGGCAACGGTGCCGTCGGCAACCGATTCCGGGAAGGTAGGGGCTTTGATCTCGATAGCCATTATCAGTGGTTCCTTAATTCGGTTTCAGGTGCGCGAGGCATTAAACGGTGAAGGCATCTTGCAGCAGTTTTTCCTGCTGCTCGGCGTGCATCGAAGCGTAACCACAGGCTGGAGCCGCGGACGCATCACGACCGGCGTACTCAAGGACCAGGTCCTTGTTGTGACGACCGAGGATACGGCGCATGTGGTGCTGGCTGCTGTACCAGGCGCCCTGGTTCATCGGTTCTTCCTGGCACCACACCACGTTCTTCAGCTCGGTGTACGGGGCGAGGATTTCAACCAGATCGTCTTCAGGGAACGGATACAGTTGTTCGATACGCACGATGGCGATGTCTTCACGACCTTCGGCACGGCGTTTTTCCAGCAGATCGTAGTAGACCTTGCCGCTGCACAGGACCAGACGGCTGACCTTTTTCGGATCGAGGGTATCGATTTCCGGGATCACGGTCTGGAACGAGCCTTCGGCCAGATCTTCCAGGGTCGAGATGGCCAGCTTGTGGCGCAGCAGCGACTTCGGTGTCAGTACGATCAGCGGTTTGCGCAGCGGACGGATCACCTGGCGGCGCAGCAGATGGTAGATCTGGGCCGGGGTGGTCGGTACGCAGACCTGGACGTTGTGCTCGGCGCACAGCTGCAGGTAACGCTCAAGACGTGCCGAGGAGTGCTCGGGGCCCTGACCTTCATAACCGTGTGGCAGCAGCATGGTCAGACCGCACAGGCGGCCCCACTTGTGCTCGCCGCTGGTGATGAACTGGTCGACGACCACTTGCGCGCCGTTGGCGAAGTCACCGAACTGGGCTTCCCAGATCACCAGCGCGTTCGGCGTGGTGGTGGAGTAGCCGTATTCGAAGGCCAGCACCGCTTCTTCGGACAGGAACGAATCGTACAGGTCGAAACGTGGCTGGCCTTCGAAGAGGTTCTGCAACGGAATGTAGGTGCTGGCGTCCTTCTGGTTGTGCAGTACCGCATGGCGGTGCGAGAAGGTGCCACGGCCGATGTCCTGGCCGGTCATGCGGATCGGGTGACCTTCGAATGCCAGGGTGGCGTACGCCATGGTCTCGGCATAACCCCAGTTGATCGGCAAGCCACCGGCCTGCATCTTCTGGCGGTCTTCGTAGATCTTCGACACCTGGCGCTGGACCACGAAGCCTTCCGGCAGCTCGAGGAGCTTGGCCGACAGTTCCTGCAGGGTCTTCAGGTCGAAGCGGGTGTCGTGACGCGCGGTCCAGGCATGGCCCAGGTACGGACGCCAGTCGACGAACAGCTCCTTGTTCGGCTCCTTGACCAGGCTCTTCACCACGTGCAGACCGTTGTCCAGCGCGTTGCGGTACTCGTCGACCTTGGCCTGGACGCGCTCGGCGTCGAGGCGACCCGCCTGGGTCAGGCTTTCGGCGTACAGCTCGCGGGTGGTGCGCTGCTTGGTGATCTGCTGGTACATCAGCGGCTGGGTGCCGTTCGGCTCGTCGGCCTCGTTGTGGCCGCGGCGACGGTAGCAGACCAGGTCGATGACCACGTCACGCTTGAACTGCATGCGGTAGTCGACCGCCAGCTGGGTCACGAACAGCACCGCTTCCGGATCGTCGCCGTTCACGTGCAGGATCGGCGCCTGGATCATCTTGGCGACGTCGGTGCAGTACTCGGTGGAACGGGAGTCCAGCGGGTTGCTGATGGTGAAACCAACCTGGTTGTTGATCACGATGTGCACGGTACCGCCGGTCTTGAAACCGCGGGTCTGCGACATCTGGAAGGTTTCCATGACCACGCCCTGCCCCGCGAACGCGGCATCACCGTGGATGGAGATCGGCAGTACCTTGTCGCCAACGGTGTCGTTGCGGCGGTCCTGACGGGCGCGAACCGAACCTTCCACTACTGGCGAGACGATTTCCAGGTGGGAGGGGTTGAACGCCATGGCCAGGTGGACTTCGCCGCCTGCGGTCATCACGTTGGACGAGAAGCCCTGGTGATACTTCACGTCACCGGAGCCCAGCTCGACCTTCTTCTTGCCTTCGAACTCGTCGAACAGCTCGCGCGGGTTCTTGCCGAAGGTGTTGACCAGCACGTTGAGACGGCCACGGTGGGCCATGCCGATAACCACTTCCTTGGTGCCGTAGGAGCCGGAGCGCTGGATCAGTTCGTCCAGCATCGGGATCAGGCTCTCGCCACCTTCCAGGCCGAAACGCTTGGTGCCCGGGTACTTGGTGCCCAGGTACTTCTCCAGGCCCTCGGCCGCGGTGACGCGCTCGAGCAGGTGGCTCTGGATGTCGGCAGAGAAGGACGGACGGCCACGCACGCTCTCCAGACGCTGCTGGAACCAGCTGCGCTGCTCGGAGTCGACGATGTGGGTGAACTCGGCGCCGATGGTGCGACAATATGTCTGCTGCAACGCATCGAAGATTTCGCGTAGGCTCGCTTCCTCTTTGCCGATGAACAGGTCGCCGGCACGGAAGGTCGTATCAAGATCGGCATTGGTCAAGCCGTAGTGATTGATCGACAGGTCTACTGGCGCGGGGCGCTGCCACAACCCCAACGGGTCGAGCTTAGCCGCTTGGTGGCCGCGCATACGGTAGGCCTGGATCAGTCGCAGCACTTCAACCTGCTTCTTCTCATGCTCACTGCTCACGCTCCCGGCGGACACCGGTTGGGCGCGGCGCTGGTTCTTCGCCAGCAGCACGAAATGGTCGCGGATCGTCGAGTGCGATACATCGGTAGCAGTGCTGCCTTCTGCGGGCAACTTCTGGAAGTAGGTGCGCCACTCTTCTGGCACGGCGTTAGGGTCGTGCAGGTAGAGCTCGTAGAGCTCTTCCACATATGCAGCGTTACCACCTGACAGGTGGGCGCTGTTCCACATGCGCTGCATCACGCTTTCTTGCATGCTTGGTCACCCTCGGTTAGGGGCCTCGATCGGCAGAACCACGTAAGCCTGGAGTCATCTCACCAAAACCAGGCCTGCAAGATCCCGCAGATTTACCGGGTACCAGCCCGGATGCCCCTGCTGGTCTCATATCTTCATAGGTAAAAGCTCGGGCTTTTGACCCTCGCTCGGGTTGCACCTCGATGCGGGCTTGCGCCCGCATCTTGGCGTACTGCGGTTACAACATTACAGCTTCACACTTTCAACACACTTTCAGAATCAGGTACCGCTCTGGAGCAGCATGTTACGTACGTGACCGATGGCCTTGGTCGGGTTCAGACCTTTAGGGCAAACGTTCACGCAGTTCATGATCCCGCGGCAGCGGAAGACGCTGAACGGGTCGTCCAGGGACGCCAGGCGCTCCTGGGTCTTGGTGTCGCGGCTGTCGGCCAGGAAGCGATAGGCTTGCAGCAGCGCGGCAGGACCGAGGAACTTGTCGGGGTTCCACCAGAACGACGGGCAGGAAGTCGAGCAGCAGGCGCACAGGATGCACTCGTACAGACCGTCCAGCTTGTCACGTTCTTCCGGCGATTGCAGACGCTCGATAGCCGGGGCCGGCGTGTCGTTCTGCAGGAACGGCTTCACCTTCTCGTACTGCTTGTAGAAGATGCTCATGTCGACGACCAGGTCACGGATAACCGGCAAACCAGGCAGCGGACGCACCACCAACTTGTTACCTTTTACGACAGAGGACAGCGGCGTGATGCACGCCAGGCCGTTCTTGCCGTTGATGTTCATGCCGTCGGAGCCGCAAACGCCTTCACGGCAGGAGCGACGGTAGGAGAAACCTTCGTCCTGCTCCTTGATCAGGGCCAGCACGTCCAGCACCATCAGGTCCTTGCCACCGGTATCGACCTGGAACACCTGGGTTTTAGGCGCCGAATCGGTATCCGGGTTGTAACGATAAACTTCTACTTGCAACATGGCGGCCACCCTTAGTAAGTCCGGACTTTTGGTTCGAACGCCGGTACGGTCTTCGGCGCGAAGTTGACTGCACGCTTGGCAACCCGCTTCTCACCTGGGAAGTACAGGGTGTGGCACAGCCAGTTTTCGTCGTCACGGTCTTCGAAGTCTTCACGGGCGTGGGCGCCGCGGGACTCTTTACGGTGCTCGGCCGCGATGGCGGTAGCTTCAGCGACTTCCAGCAGGTTCTGCAGCTCCAGCGCTTCGATACGCGCGGTGTTGAAGGCCTGGGACTTGTCGTTGATCTTGACGTTGGCGATACGCTCGCGCAGATCGGCCAGCTGGGCGATACCTTTCTGCATGTATTCGCCGGTACGGAACACACCGAAGTAGTTCTGCATGCAGCTCTGCAGCTCGCGCTTCAGGGTTGCGACGTCTTCACCAGTGGTGCGCTCGTTGAGCTTGTTCAGACGGTTCAGGGCGACTTCGACGTCGGTGTCGCTGGCGTCGCGGTATTCGATACCGTCGGTCAGCGCCTTTTCCAGGTGCAGGCCGGCAGCGCGGCCGAAGACCACCAGGTCGAGCAGCGAGTTGCCGCCCAGGCGGTTGGCACCGTGGACCGAGACGCACGCCACTTCACCTACGGCGAACAGACCTGGAATGATCTGGTCCTGGCCGTTGGCGTCCTGGGTGATGGCCTGGCCATGAATGTTGGTGGCAACGCCGCCCATCATGTAGTGGCAGGTTGGAACGACCGGGACCGGCGCGACGACAGGGTCGACGTGGGCGAAGGTCTTGGACAGTTCGCAGATGCCTGGCAGGCGGCTGTGCAGAACTTCTTCACCGAGGTGGTCGAGTTTCAGCATCACGTGGTCGCCGTTAGGGCCACAGCCGTTGCCGGCGATGATTTCCTTGACCATGGAACGGGCAACGACGTCACGACCTGCGAGGTCCTTGGCGTTCGGAGCATAACGCTCCATGAAACGCTCGCCGTGCTTGTTGATCAGGTAACCGCCTTCACCACGGCAGCCTTCGGTGACCAGTACACCTGCGCCGGCGATACCGGTCGGGTGGAACTGCCACATCTCGATGTCCTGCACCGGAACGCCGGCACGCAGGGCCATGCCCACGCCGTCGCCGGTGTTGATCAGGGCGTTGGTGGTCGAGGAGTAGATGCGACCGGCACCGCCGGTAGCCAGTACGGTGGCCTTCGAACGGATGTACTGGGTTTCGCCGGTTTCGATGCAGATTGCGATCACGCCGACGAACGCGCCGTCCTGGTTCTTCACCAGGTCAACCGCGTAGTACTCGTTGAGGAAGGTGGTGCCTGCCTTCAGGTTGCCCTGGTACAGGGTGTGCAGCAGCGCGTGACCGGTACGGTCGGAAGCGGCGCAGGTACGGGCGGCCTGGCCACCTTTACCGAAGTCCTTGGACTGGCCACCGAACGGACGCTGGTAGATACGGCCAGTCTCGGTACGGGAGAACGGCAGACCCATGTGGTCCAGTTCGAAGACCGCAGCCGGGCCTTCCTGACACATGTATTCGATAGCGTCCTGGTCACCGATGTAGTCGGAACCCTTGACGGTATCGTACATGTGCCAGCGCCAGTCGTCGTTCGGGTCGGCCGAAGCGATGGCGCAGGTGATGCCGCCCTGGGCGGATACGGTGTGCGAACGGGTCGGGAACACCTTGGTGATCACGGCAGTCTTGTGACCGCCCTGGGCCAGCTGCAGCGCAGCGCGCATGCCGGCACCGCCGCCGCCAACAATGATGGCGTCGAAAGAAATCGTTGGAATGATAGCCATGAATCAGATACCCCAGAGAATCTGCACACCCCAGACGAAGTACGCGAACATCGCGACACCGCATACCGCCTGGAACAGGAAACGAATCGCAGTCGCCGACTTGCCGAACGCCATAGGGGTCAGGTAGTCGGTTGCAATGGTCCACATGCCGACCCAGGCGTGAGCGCCCAGGGCAACCAGTGCCAGCAGACTGAAGATACGCATCGCGTTGTTGGAGAACAGAGCGTGCCACGTGGCATAGTCGATGCCAGGGTGCGCGACCAGGTAGCCGATCAGGAAGATGAAATAAGCCGCGAGAACGACCGCAGAAACGCGCTGCGCCATCCAGTCATAGAGGCCCGAACGCGAAAGGTTCGTGACGTTGGTTACCATATCCAAACTCCCGCCAGCACGATCACCACCACGGAGATGACGATGACAATTTTCGAGCCCAGTTTGCCGCCTTCCAGCGTCTCACCGATGCCCATGTCCATGATCAGGTGGCGCACACCGGCCACCAGGTGATACAGCAAGGCGGACAGCAGAGCCCAGAACACGAACTTGGCCAGCGGACTGGTCAGACACGCCTTCACCTCGCCAAAGCCTTCCTCGGAACCCAGGGATTTGCCCAATGCATAAAGCATGATGGCCAGGCCCAGGAACAGGATGACGCCGGAGATACGGTGAAGAATGGACGTGTAAGCGGTGATCGGGAGTTTGATGGTCCTTAGGTCTAGGTTTACAGGTCGTTGGCTTTTCACGGCTTTTTTCACACTGAAGAGCCCCTAGCAAGCAGGGCAAAGTTGTTGGTAAGTGTACTGGTCAGGTACCCACCACCCAGGGAGCGGCGACCCCCAGTGAGACGGGCGCGGATGCCCCTGGCGGTCGGGTGCCGAGTATAGACAGTTAGGCTACTAATGACAACGTGAAGGGGTAGCCCAAATAGCGCATTGCCTTTATCGAACAAAAGGCGTAAATGGGCGACATTTTCGAGGAAAAACAGGGCCTAAACCCCGTTACAACCGGGCTTTAGGCAAATTGACATTCGAATTTATCTCACTATAGTGGTGCGGGCCCTGCGTGGGGGGTCTGTCAGATGATTTCAAGCATTAATAGGAGGCCACATGGCTGACAAAAAAGCGCAGTTGGTCATCGAGGGCGCAGCCCCCGTCGAGCTGCCCATTTTAACCGGCACCGTTGGTCCAGATGTTATCGACGTCAGAGGGTTGGGGGCCACGGGTCACTTCACTTTCGACCCTGGTTTCATGGCGACTGCATCCTGCGAGTCGAAGATCACCTACATCGACGGCGACAAGGGCATCCTGCTGCATCGCGGCTACCCGATCGAACAGCTCGCCGAGCAATCCGACTACCTCGAAACCTGCTACCTGCTGCTCAACGGCGAACTGCCGAACGCCGAGCAGAAGGCCCAGTTCGTCAGCACCGTGAAGAACCACACCATGGTGCACGAGCAGTTGAAGTCCTTCTTCAACGGCTTCCGCCGCGACGCCCACCCGATGGCCGTCATGTGCGGCGTGGTTGGCGCCCTGTCGGCGTTCTATCACGACTCGCTGGACATCAATAACCCGCAGCACCGGGAAATCTCCGCCGTGCGCCTGGTCGCCAAGATGCCGACCCTGGCCGCGATGGTCTACAAGTACTCCATGGGCCAGCCCATGATGTACCCGCGCAACGACCTGTCGTACGCGGAAAACTTCCTGCACATGATGTTCAACACCCCGTGCGAGATCAAACCGATCAGCCCGGTACTGGCCAAGGCAATGGACCGGATCTTCATCCTCCACGCCGACCACGAGCAGAACGCCTCCACCTCCACCGTGCGCCTGGCCGGCTCCTCGGGTGCCAACCCGTTCGCCTGTATCGCCGCCGGTATCGCTGCACTGTGGGGCCCTGCCCACGGCGGTGCGAACGAAGCCGTGCTGACCATGCTGGATGAAATCGGCGACGTGTCGAACATCGACAAGTTCATCGCCAAGGCGAAGGACAAGAACGATCCGTTCAAGCTGATGGGCTTCGGTCACCGCGTCTACAAGAACCGCGACCCGCGCGCCACCGTGATGAAACAGACCTGCGACGAAGTCCTGCGCGAGCTGGGCATCAAGAACGACCCGCAGCTGGAACTGGCGATGCGCCTGGAAGAGATCGCGCTCACCGATCCGTACTTCATCGAGCGCTCGCTGTACCCGAACGTCGACTTCTACTCGGGTATCATCCTCAAGGCGATCGGCATTCCGACCAGCATGTTCACCGTGATCTTCGCCCTGGCGCGGACCGTCGGCTGGATCTCGCACTGGAAGGAAATGCTCTCCAGCCCGTACAAGATCGGCCGCCCTCGCCAGCTGTACACCGGCTACGAGTCCCGCGACATGGTCAAGCTGGAAGACCGCAAGTAAGCTTCGGCCGAACGCAAAAAAAGGCTGCCATCTGGCAGCCTTTTTTATTATCCGGAACCGACGCCAACCCCTGTGGGAGCTGGCTTGCCAGCGATAGGGCCCGCCCGGACAACCTCTTTGCCCCCTGCCGGCCTCATCGCTGGCAAGCCAGCTCCCACAGGGACCGCGTCACAGTTGCAGACTTCCATAGGAAAGCCAGCAACTGTTACACCTCACTTCGCCGCTTCAGCCCTCGCCTTCAACGCCTTCAAGGTATTGAACGGCGCCTCCACCACGAATTTGTTCGACAACCAGGACGGCACGCTGCCACCCGGGTCGGTATGTAACTGGTAGGTCACCTCGGTGGCATCACCCTTCGGCACCAGCTTCCAGAAACCATCCGCCGCCGCGACCCGCACAAAGCCTTTCTCTTCCGGCTGGTAAGTCGGCGCTGCCTCGATCTTGCGGGTCACGCTGCCGTCGGCGCCCTGCTCGGTGGTGATATGCAGCACCGAATCCCGCGCCGTCACCGGCCACGGGGTATTGAACTGGGCGTAGGTCCAGCTCTGGTCACCCTCGTGCTTGAGCAGCTTCTGCTGCTTGCACTCATGGATCCAGGCGCAGGAACCGGCCACATCTTCCTGCAGCTTGACGATGGTCGCCACCGGCGCCTTGATCAGGGCGACACCGCGATAGGCCTTGTACTTGGAGCCCGCCACATCGCTGAGGGACACCTTGATGCCCTCTTCTTCCTTGGCCACTTTCCAGTCTTCGGCAAGGGCCATGTTCGACAAGGCAGTCAAACCCACGATTATTGCTACATGCTTGAACGATCTCATCCGCTTGTTTTCCTTGTTGTCGAAGATTCGCTTTCAGGCCGCAGTCATTTGCTCCCACCAGCCGATGATCCTGATCGCCTCGTCGCGATCGCTGCCACACACCTCGATATCCGCCGTGAAACCGGAACAGACCGCCGGACGCTCCGGCTGCCCGAACAGATTGCACAGGTTGACCGCAGAGAGATGAATGCAGCGCTCGCCAGCCGGTTTGCCATCAGGCATGCCGGGAATGAACGAGCTGATCGATGGCGCAATGCAGCACGCGCCGCAGCCTTCTCGGCATTTCATGAATCAGAACCTCAGGAACGCAAATGGTGCGGATGAAAGGATAGTAACGACTAAAACAAGCGTTTGAAATTCCCGACAGGATGAAATATCGCTGACCGGTCGGTTCTCGTTACGCGGGGTTACTGCTTGAATTCGAAGTCGATGGCGGCGCCTTCGATTTCCTGCTGGCGCATATCGTTGCGTAGCTGCAACTGCATTTCATTGCTCAGCAGCCGACCGTTGAGCTGGAACGGACTGTCGGTTTGCGGCTTCTCCCCGAACATCGCCGGCAACAGTGGCTTGCGCACCTCGGCCTCGATCTCGGCCACCGGCTTCATGCCCTTCATCAGGTCCGGCGGCAGGCTCAGGTCCAGCCTGGCCTTGGGTAGCGGCGCCGCGATGGCGTCGGCCTTCTTGCGTGCCGCAGTCTTTTTGACCTTCACCGGCTTTTTGGTCGCCGTGACGGGCTTGGCCTTGGCCGCCGACTGCTTCTTCGCACTGGGCTTTTCGCTTTTCTGTACCTGTGGCCTGACCTCGGAAGCGGCCGCCACCGGGCCGGCTGAAGACAGCACGAGCAACCCCGCCAATACCAGTCCGAGACAACGCGAGAGAGTCATAGGCAACGACAGACTACCAGGGGAAAGTGCCTATGCTCCCCGTTCCAGACACGCCTGACAAGGTGCAGATTACAGATAGCCAGCACTGGCCGTTTCCTGGCACAGCTGGTTGGCCAGCATTCCCAGGGTCATCAACGCCCTCTCCGCCTCACGATTCCACGGGATCCCGCAGTTGAGACGGATGCAGTGGTTGAACTGCTCGGTATTACTGAAAATCAGCCCCGGCGCAATACTGATCCCTTGCTGCAGGGCGCGCACGTGCAGTTCCTGGGTATTGACCCGGCCGGGCAAACTGACCCACAGGATGAAGCCGCCCGTTGGTCGGGTCATCTGCGTGCCTTCCGGGAAGTACTGCTGCACGGCCAGCTGATAGGCACTGAGATTCTTCCGGTATTCCTGGCGGATAAACCGCAGATGACGGTCGTAACCGCCATTTTCCAGGTAAGCGGCAACCCCCATCTGCGTCACGCTGCAGGCGGAATGGGTGCTGAAGGTCTGCAAACGCTGGATTTCCGCCTGGTAGTTGCCAGCGATCATCCAGCCGATGCGCACACCGGGCGACAGGGTCTTGGAAAAGCTCGAACAGTAGATGACCCGGCCCAGGCGGTCGAAGGCCTTGAGCGACTTGGTCTTGCCCTGCTCGAACATCAGTTCGCCGTAGATATCGTCTTCGATGATCTGGATGTTGAAGTCCGAAGACAGGCGCAATAACTGTTTCTGCCGCTCCTCCGGAATGGTCCCACCCAGCGGATTGCTCAGGCGCGCGGTCAGCACCAGGGCCTTGATCGACCATTGGTTGGCGGCCAGTTGCAGCGCTTCCAGGCTGATGCCGGTGGAGGGATCACTGGGGATCTCGATCACCTTCAGGCCCAGCAGATCCGCCAGTTGCAGCAACCCATAATAGGTCGGTGATTCCGCCGCGATCAGATCCCCCGGCCGGGTCAGCACCCGCAACGACATCTGCAAGGCATCGACGCAACCATGGGTGACCACCACTTCGGACGGATCCACCACCACCCCGGCATCACGCATGCGAATGGCGATCTGCCGGCGCAGCGGCTCGAAGCCCGGGCTGAACATATAGCTGAAGGCCCGCGGGCTCTGGAAGCGGGTGACCTTGGCCAACTGCTGATGCAGCGCGCGCACCGGCAGGTAATCGACATGGGGGACTGCCGCGCCCAGCGGGAACACGCCGTCGCGCCGGGCTTCGGTGAGCACCTGCTGGATGATGCTGGCCCGGGTGACCAGGCCTGGCCGCTCGACCCGGGCGATATCCGGGGTCGATGCCGTCAGCGCGGGAGTCTGGTGCACGTAGTAGCCGGACTGCGGCCGGGCGCGGATCAGGCCCTGGTCCTCGAGATTGGCATAGGCCTGCAGCACCGTGGCATGGCTCACATTCAACTGCGAGCTCATCTTGCGCACGGACGGCACGCGCTCACCCGGCTGGTAGACACCACGCCGGATATCCTCGGCGAGCTGCTGGGCGATGCGCTGGTAAAGCAACAGGTTGGTCATGGATCCTTCTCTCGACACGGCAGGCAATCCGGTTGTACGTGTGTTCTGGCGACTGAGATTACCGTAACAGTTGCCAAGTGTACTGGGACAGATTGCGGATCAGCAGACGATACAGTTGTGTAGCGGGGAAGCAAAGCGGCGTTTGGGTATAACCATCGGGAGTTTTCAATCCTTTTTGAATGATGTTGTGGCTGAGGGCCTCATCGCTGGCAAGCCAGCTCCCACAGGGTTCTGCGGCGCTGCGGACCCTGTGGGAGCTGGCTTGCCAGCGATGAGGCCCTCCAGGCCAACAAAAAAACCCGGGATCTTTCGACCACCGGGTTTCTTTCAAAGCAGTCAGCACCTCACCGCTCGGCGCCCAGCCTGCCCTTCTCATCGGAGAACACGATCTCGACCCGGCGATTCTGCGCCCTGCCCCGCTCCGAGGCGTTGGCCTCGACCGGGTACTGGTCGCCATAGCCGATCACCTTGATGCGCTTTTCATCGACACCCAGGTCCACCAGCATATCGGCCACCGACTGCGCACGATCCCGCGACAGCGTGAGGTTGTCGTCCGGGTTGCCGGTGCTGTCGGTATAACCCTCGATACGCACCACCCGCTTCGGATTCAGCTGGAGGAACTGCACCAGTTTCAAAACGGTCCGGCTGGCCGAATTCTTCAGCTCCGCCTCGCCGGTATCGAACAGCACATCACCCAGGGTCATCACCAGGCCGCGATCAGTGTCGGTGGTGGCGAGGCTGACAATCTGCTCTTCCAGCCATTTGCCCTGCTGCTGCACGCTGGACAGCTTGGCTTCGCGCAGGGCCAGTTGCAGGCGCTGACGCTCCAGTTCGAGCTTGGCTTGACGCTCCTGGTTGAGTACCAGGTTGCTGTGCTCGCGGGCGATTTCGCTGTAGCGCTGGCTCAGGTAGGCGTAGTGGCGCACATCACTGCCGGTACCCCAGTAGGTCGCCAGGCGCTCGGCCTTGGCCAGCGACTCACCCGCCCGGATCACATCCCGTGGCGCACTGCGCAACACATTGGAATCATCCTTGACCGACTGGAAGGCAGCGCTCGCCTGATCCAGTGCCACTTCGCTGCGCTGGCTGGCGCAACCCTGCAAACCGAGAACGCCGGCAATCGCCAGCACCGCCAGAGGCTTGATCGAACTCACCGTTGCTCCCCCACTTGCTTGCGAAGACGGTCCACCCGGGATTGCAGCAGGGTCAGTTGTTCCTGGCTCTTCAGGGTCAGCACCCTGGCCTCGGCCAGGCGCGCGTCCAGTTCGGACTGTTCGGCGCGCATCCGCGCATCGCGGAACGACTCGCTCAGCATGTTGGAACGAGCACGCTCCAGCTTTTCTTCAGCCAGCTTGAGCTCGGCAACATCATCGGTGGCACCGACGGCCTTGGCCTGCTCCAGCGCCTGCTCGGACAGGCGCATCTGCTCGTGGGGTGCCGGGTCACTGGCGCAACCGGCCAGGGCCAGCAGCGCCAGAGCGGCGAATAGCGATTGAATTCTCACAGGGTATTCCTACTGTTTTGGGGCATCGAGCGGCGGCTGCAACTGCGCCTGCCAGCGCTCGACATTGCGCTGCACCGCCGCCTGGACTACGCCAGAAGCCGGCAATTCTGTCAGTTTTTTCGCCAACTGTCCGCGTAACCAGGCGTCGTTACAGACGGAATTGTGCGACAGCGCCAGGAACAGCCCCGGGTGATCGAGGGCCTGGCCACGGGCCACGAGGTTATCGGCCATGCCCAGGCTGCGCGCCATGGCCATGCCCGAGTAGCGCCCGGCGAGCACATAGTCCACCTGGCCGAGCAGGAGCTTCTGCATGGCCTGGGTCAGGTTGGGCACCTGGACCAGCTTCAACTCGCTCTTGCTGAATGCCGCGAATTCCGGGGTGAGCCGGGATTTCTCGGAGATGGCGCCCTGATGCTTGTGCAGGTCGGCGAGATTGTCGTAGACCAGCGTGGAATCATGCCGGGTCCAGACCACGTACTCGTTTTGCAATACCGAGGGATGGATATAGTCCATGGAGGTCAGTTCGCTGACGGCCAGCGGCGCATCCACCAGCAGGTCCATGCGCCCGCTGCGCACTTCGTCCTGGGCCTCGCTGCGCTTGCCGGCATACAGCACTTCGATCTTCAGGCCCAACTCGGCCGCCACCTGCTTGAGCAGATCGACGCTGGCGCCCATCAGGTGCCGGGGATCCTGCGGGTCGCGCCATGAATACGGCGGCGCATCCGGACTGCCCGTCGCCACCAGCCGCTCGCATTTGCCGGCCGCCAGCGTCACCGACGGCAGGCAAGCCAGACCGAGCACCGCCAGTATTCCCTTTCGTGCAAACCGCACCATCACACGCCCCTTCTTCGACCTGCGGAAATCAAAAAGCCCGGTTGCCCGGGCCATGTCACGGTGGAAAACCACCGGCACACGCCCCGGACAACCGGGCCCTTTATAAGTGAAGCGACTGGATTAAACCAGCTTCTCCAGCTCTGGAACGGCTTCGAACAGATCCGCCACCAGGCCATAGTCGGCCACCTGGAAGATCGGAGCTTCCTCGTCCTTGTTGATCGCGACGATGACTTTCGAGTCCTTCATGCCGGCCAGGTGCTGGATCGCGCCGGAGATACCGACGGCGATGTACAGCTGAGGCGCGACGATCTTGCCGGTCTGGCCGACCTGCATGTCGTTCGGTACGAAACCTGCGTCGACCGCAGCGCGGGAAGCGCCGACGGCCGCGCCCAGCTTATCCGCCAGGGTGTACAGGTGCTTGAAGTTGTCGCCGTTCTGCATGCCGCGGCCGCCGGAAACGACGATCTTGGCAGCGGTCAGCTCAGGACGGTCGGACTTGGCCAGCTCTTCGCCGACGAAGGCCGATTTGCCAGCGTCGTGGGCAGCACCGACGGTTTCGACAGAAGCCGAACCACCTTCGGCGGCAACGGCGTCGAAGCCGGTGGCGCGAACGGTGATGACCTTGATCGCCGCGGTCGATTGCACGGTGGCAATGGCGTTGCCGGCGTAGATCGGACGCTTGAAGGTGTCGGCGGATTCAACCGAGATGATCTCGGAGATCTGGTCGACGTCCAGCAGCGCGGCGACGCGTGGCAGGACGTTCTTGCCGTTGGAGGTGGCAGGCGCCAGCACGTGGCTGTAGGCCTTGCCCAGCTCGGCTACCAGCGGCGCGACGTTTTCCGGCAGGAAGTGCGCGTAGGCAGCGTTGTCGGCTACCAGGACCTTGGCCACGCCAGCGATTTTCGCGGCAGCTTCGGCAACACCACCGACGTTCTGGCCAGCGACCAGGACGTGCACGTCGCCACCGATCTTGGCGGCAGCGGCAACGGTGTTCAGGGTAGCGGGTGCAACGGCACCGTTCTCGTGTTCAGCGATAACCAGGATAGTCATTTAGATTACCTTCGCCTCGTTCTTCAGTTTCTCGACCAGTTCAGCAACCGACTTGACCTTGATGCCCGCGCTGCGTGCAGCCGGCGCTTCGACTTTCAGGGTCTTGTTGGTCGAGGCGGTGGAAACGCCCAGCGCGTCCGGAGTAACGGTCTCCAGCGGCTTTTTCTTGGCCTTCATGATGTTCGGCAGCGACGCGTAGCGCGGCTCGTTCAGGCGCAGGTCGGTGGTGACGATCGCCGGCAGGTTCAGGGCAACGGTCTGCAGGCCGCCGTCGATTTCACGGGTGACGTTGACCTTGTCGCCAGCCAGTTCGACTTTCGAAGCGAAAGTGCCTTGGGCGTAGCCGGTCAGCGCAGCCAGCATCTGGCCGGTCTGGTTGTTGTCGCTGTCGATGGCCTGCTTGCCGAGGATCACCAGCTGAGGCTGTTCCTTGTCGACAACGGCCTTGAGCAGCTTGGCCACGGCCAGGGAGGTCAGCTCTTCGGCGGACTCCACCAGCACGGCGCGGTCGGCACCCAGGGCCAGGGCGGTACGCAGTTGTTCCTGGGCAGTGGCCGGGCCGACGGTAACGACGACGATCTCGCTGGCCACGCCTTTTTCTTTCAGGCGTACGGCTTCTTCGACGGCGATCTCGCAGAAGGGGTTCATGGACATTTTGACGTTGGCGAGGTCGACGCCGGAGTTGTCCGCCTTGACGCGAACCTTGACGTTGTAGTCGACCACTCGTTTGACAGCTACAAGAACCTTCATGGATTCCTCGTTACTCTCCGGTGAAAAGAATGTCGCCTGGGCCGAACCCGGCGATTGCGCGTGGGTACAAGGGCACCTCTTAAAAACGTTCGCAGCGGAAGAAAGTTAGACGGACTGATCAGTCTCGTTTCGACCCTTCATCGCAAAACCCGTGAGTCATTTTTTGTGGTGACGTGTAAACTTCACTACAAACCCCGGTTTGGCGTAACTGCCCTGCTTGTAGCGAGGTCTTTAGGGGTGCTCCTGCATCCGACGGTCAGCCTACGGCGAGCGTAAAACCGCCCGTATCTTGACCGTAACGCCCAATCCGGTCAATACGGCAAAACCGCCAGCTTCAAGCCGCGCCTCTTTGATTTTACTGGGCTCCGGCAAATTCAAACAAACGTTTGTATTGGACCGCACAAGTGGTGTAGATATAATGCGCGGCCAAGAGAAAGCGGTGTAGTACGTCATCCCCCGAAGCTACAGAATCGCCCCCTTCGAAGTGACCGCCTTGCACCCACATTAGAAAGAAAAACCGAGAGCCTTGAGTAGGAGAGAACCTGTGGAACGCGAATACATGGAATTCGACGTGGTCGTCGTCGGCGCAGGCCCGGCGGGCCTGTCCGCTGCCTGCCGACTGAAGCAGAAAGCCGCCGAAGCCGGTAACGAAATCAGCGTCTGCGTGGTCGAAAAAGGCTCCGAGGTCGGCGCGCACATCCTCTCCGGCGCGGTGTTCGAACCCCGCGCACTGAACGAACTGTTCCCGGACTGGAAAGAGCTGGGCGCGCCGCTGAACACCGAGGTCAAGCGCGACGATATCTACGTGCTCAAGGACGGCAGCAGCTCGGTCAAGGTGCCCGACCTGTTCGTGCCGAAAACCATGCACAACCAGGGCAACTACATCATCTCCCTGGGCAACCTGTGCCGCTGGCTGGCCCAGCAGGCCGAGAACCTGGGCGTCGAGATCTACCCGGGCTTCGCCGCCCAGGAAGTGCTGTTCGACGACAACGGCGTGGTTCGCGGGATCATCACCGGCGACATGGGTGTCGACCGCGAAGGCCAGCCGAAGGACGGCATGTACACCCCGGGCATGGAACTGCGCGGCAAGTACACCCTGTTCGCCGAAGGCTGCCGTGGCCACCTGGGCAAGCAGCTGATCAAGCGTTTCAACCTGGACAGCGATGCGGACGTGCAGCACTACGGCATCGGCCTCAAGGAAATCTGGGAAATCGACCCGGCCAAGCACGAGCAAGGCCTGGTGGTGCACACCGCCGGCTGGCCGCTGGACGTGATGAAGAAGGACAACACCGGTGGTTCCTTCCTCTATCACCTGGAAAACAACCAGGTGGTGGTCGGCCTGATCGTCGACCTGTCCTACAGCAACCCGTTCCTGTCGCCATTCGACGAATTCCAGCGTCTGAAGCACCATCCGGTGATCAGCCAGTACCTCGAAGGCGGCAAGCGCATCAGCTATGGCGCCCGCGCCCTGGCCAAGGGCGGCATCAACTCGCTGCCGAAGATGGTCTTCAACGGCGGCGCCCTGATCGGTTGCGACCTGGGCACCATGAACGTGGCCAAGATCAAGGGCAGCCACACCGCGATGAAGTCCGGCATGCTCGCCGCCGAAGCCGTGGCTGACGCCCTCCTCGCTGGCAGCGAAGGTGGCGACCAGCTCAACAGCTACGTCGAGGCGTTCAAGGCCAGCTGGCTGCATGAAGAACTGTTCGCCAGCCGCAACTTCGGCCCGGCCATGCACAAGTTCGGCCCGATGCTCGGTGCGGCGTTCAACTATGTCGACCAGAACTGGTTCGGCGGCAAGCTGCCGTTCACCCTGCACGACACCAAGCCGGACTACGCCTGCCTCAAGCTGGCGGCCGACTCGACCAAGATCGAGTATCCAAAACCTGACGGCAAGCTGAGCTTCGACAAGCTGAGTTCGGTGTTCCTCTCCAGCACCAACCATGAAGAAGAACAGCCGTGCCACCTGAAGCTGGCCGATGCCGGCATCCCGATCGGCACCAACCTGCCGCTGTACGACGAACCGGCGCAGCGCTACTGCCCGGCCGGGGTGTACGAAGTCGTCGCCCAGGAAGACGGCAGCAAGCGCTTCCAGATCAACGCGCAGAACTGCGTGCACTGCAAGACCTGCGATATCAAGGATCCGTCGCAGAACATCACCTGGGTCACCCCGGAAGGTGCGGGCGGGCCGACTTACCCGAACATGTAAGTCGCCAGCCATGAAAAAGCCCCTCTGCCGCAAGGCATGAGGGGCTTTTTATTGCATCTCGACAGAGCGACGCTGAACCCTGTGGGAGCTGGCTTGCCAGCGATGAGGCCAGCCGGAGCAATGATGTTGTCATGTCGGGCCCTATCGCTGGCAAGCCAGCTCCCACAGGGTCCGAGTCGCCTCAACTATTGGCGAGAGCCAGATCCTCTTCCGTACTCAGCCGCTCCCGCGCCCCGAAGTACATCGCCGTCAACACCCCGACCAACCCCATCGCCGCGCAGAACACCAGGCATACCCACGGGCTCCACGGCATCAGCGCGATCAGCATCAGCGGCGTGGTACTCGCCCACAGCGCATAGGCGACGTTGTAGGTGAAGGAAATCCCCGACACCCGGATCCGCGCCGGGAACAGCCCGACCATCACCGACGGCACCACCCCCACCACGCCGCAGGCCAGGCCGGCCAGGGCATAGGCCACGCCCACCGTGTCCCAGCCCGCCACCAGACTGGCATACAGCGCGCCGATGCCCAGCGGCAGCAGCAGCGAATAGAGGATCAACGCACGCCAGGCGCCAATGCGATCCACCAGCATCCCGGCCAGCACACAGCCGATATTGAGGAAGACGATGCCGATACTGCTCAGGGCAAACGTGTGGCTGGCACTCATGCCGAAACGCTGCTGCATCACGGTCGGGGTGATCACCACCAGCACCACCACCGCCGAGGTCAACACGCAGGTCAGCAGCGCAGCAGGAACCAGCGCCCGGCGATGCTCGCGCAGCACCGCACGCAGGGGAAATTCCACCGGTTTGTCATTACGCTGGCGCTCCAGGGCCAGGAAAATCGGCGTCTCGCTGAGCCAGCGGCGCAGCCACACGCCGATCACGCCGAACACGCCGCCGAGCAGGAAGGGATAGCGCCAGGCGTAGTCGAGGATCTCCTGCGGGGTGTAGATCCGCGCCAGCAGCGTCGCGGTCAGGGCCCCGAGCAGATAACCGAAGGTCAGGCCGGCCTGGAGAAAGCCCAGGGCGTAACCGCGCCGCCCGACCGGCGCATGTTCGGCAACGAAGGTCCAGGCACTCGGCACCTCGCCACCCACCGCCGCACCTTGCAGGATGCGCAGCGCCAGCAGGATCAGCGGCGCCGCGTAACCGATCTCGGCATAGGTCGGCATCACCCCGATCAGCAGGCACGGCAGCGCCATCATCAGGATGCTCAGGCTGAAGACCTTCTTGCGCCCCAGGTGATCGGCGAAATGGGCCATGAGGATGCCGCCCAGCGGCCTGGCCAGGTAACCGGTGACGAAGATCCCGAAACTTTGCAGCAGACGCAGCCACTCGGGCATTTCCGGCGGGAAGAACAGCTGGCTCAGGGTCAGGGCGAAGAACACGAAGATGATGAAATCGTAGATCTCCAGCGCACCGCCCAGGGCCGCCAGGCCGAGGGTCTTGTGGTCGCCGCGCGAAAGCCGCGTGGAGTCGTTGGCAGTCATAGGGAGTTCCGCAGGAATGAACGGGGCCGCGCCAGGCGCGCCAGAACGAGGCGCAGAGCATATCAAAAATGCGCGAGGAAGCAGGTGCCTCAGGAAGGCCGGGAGAACACCGTCTGGCCGAGGTTCTGCAAGCGCTTCGCCGAGCCGCGCAGGCCGGGCTTGCCCTGCGGGCGCGGCAACTGGCCGATCACCCGCGGCCCATCCACCAGGGCCATGAAGGCATGCAGGGTTTCGTCATCGGGCACCTTGGGCAGGCTGATGCTCACCGCCTGGCGCTGCCCGGGAGGCACCACGGGCATCTTCAGGTGCTGGGATTCATACAGCAGCGCATGCTGGATCTGCACATTGACCCGACAGAACCGCTCCAGGTCCACCCCGGCATGGCTGGCCAGGTCGATATTGCCGATCAGCAGGTTGAACGGCAGCAAGGCGTTCTGCACCAGGTGCTGGAGGTCATCGAAGGACTGCACCGGGGCGATACGGAAGTAGCCCATGCGGTTGAGCATTTTCTCCAGTTGCAGAAGCTGCATCGGATGCGCGTCGGCGAGGAGGATTCGCAAGGACTTGTCGGGCATCGTCGGTGACCAGGGGCAGTGGTTGAAGGGCAACGATCCTTGGTCGATTAGCCGCAGGAAGCGGCTTTCCTTCGCAGCTCTCCTTGATAGTTGACGGGAAACCGTCGGAAATCAAGAAGGCGTCAATATATTGTTGAACTAGCCGATTCGCTTGTTGCTCCGAAACGCATGATTATATCGGGCAACTGTAAATGACTCTCACACGCCACCGGCGGGTAAATCAGGGCACACGCCCTTCGTTTATCTGGGAGTCTCCCGTGCCGCCCCGGCGCCGCACGGGCCGAACCCATTGGCTGGAACCCCGCATGAGACGTCCGACATTCAAACGCCGCCTGCTGCTGTGCGCCCTTGGCCTGGCCAGCGTCGGCGCCCTGGTGGCCTGGAAAGCCCTGCCGGGCCACGACCCGCTGAGCACCGTCACCGTCACCCGCGGCGATATCGAAAGCAGCGTGACCGCCCTTGGCACCCTGCAACCGCGGCGCTATGTGGATGTCGGTGCCCAGGCCTCCGGGCAGATCCGCAAGCTGCATGTGGAGCCCGGCGACCAGGTCCAGGAAGGCCAGTTGCTGGTGGAGATCGACCCTTCGACCCAGCAGGCCAGGCTCGACGCCGGGCGTTATTCCATCGACAACCTCAAGGCACAACTGGCCGAGCAGCAGGCCCAGTACACACTCGCCGAGCAGCAGTTCAAGCGCCAGCAGAGCCTCGCCGCCGGCGGCGCCACCCGCGAGGAAGACGTGCAGACCGCCCAGGCCCAGCTCAAGGTGACCCAGGCGCGCATCGACATGTACCGTGCGCAGATTCTCCAGGCCCAGGCCAGCCTGCGCAGCGATGAGGCGGAGCTGGGCTATACGCGGATCTACGCGCCGATGTCCGGCACCGTGGTCGCCGTGGATGCCCGCGAAGGCCAAACCCTCAATGCCCAGCAGCAGACCCCGCTGATCCTGCGTATCGCCCGGTTGTCGCCAATGACCGTCTGGGCCCAGGTGTCCGAAGCCGATATCGGCCACGTCAAACCGGGCATGCAGGCCTACTTCACCACCCTGGCCGGCGGCAAGCGGCGCTGGGTCAGCACGGTGCGGCAGATCCTGCCGATCCCGCCCAAGCCCCTCGACCCGTCGATGCAGAGCAGCGGCGGCAGCACCTCCGGGAGCAGCAGCGGCGGCAAGGTGGTGCTCTACACCGTACTGCTCGACGTGGATAACCCGGACAACAGCCTGATGGCTGAAATGACCGCCCAGGTGTTCTTCGTCGCCGGCCAGGCCAGCGACGTGCTGACCGCGCCCCTGGCGGCACTGGAGGAAGACGGTGACCAGCCCGACCAGCGCCTGGTCCAGGTGGTCGACCGCGACGGCCATGTGCAGCAGCGCCATGTGCGTACCGGGATCAGCGACCGCCTGCGGGTGCAGATCCTCGACGGCCTGGCCGAAGGCGATCACCTGCTGATCGGCGCACCTGTCGCCAGCGGGGGTTGAATGAGCACCCCGCTGATCGAACTGCGCGATATCCGCAAATCCTACGGCGGCATCGACACGCCGAAGGTCGAGGTGGTGCGGGGCGTGAACCTGGCCATCCACCCGGGTGAGTTCGTCGCCATCGTCGGTGCCTCCGGCTCCGGCAAATCGACCCTGATGAACATCCTCGGTTGCCTCGACCGTCCCACCAGCGGCCAGTACCTGTTCGCCGGCAAGGACGTTGCCGAACTGGACAGCGACGAACTGGCCTGGCTGCGCCGCGAGGCCTTCGGCTTCGTGTTCCAGGGCTATCACCTGATCGCCTCCGGGTCGGCGCAGGAGAACGTCGAGATGCCGGCGATCTACGCCGGCACCCCGGCCGACGAACGCCACGCCCGCGCCGCCGCCCTGCTGGAGCGCCTGGGCCTGGCCGGGCGCACCGGCAACCGCCCGCACCAGTTGTCCGGCGGCCAGCAGCAACGGGTGTCCATCGCCCGGGCGCTGATGAACGGCGGGCATATCATCCTCGCCGACGAACCCACCGGCGCCCTCGACAGCCAGAGCGGCGCCGAGGTCATGGCCCTGCTCGACGAGCTGGCCAGCCAGGGCCATGTGATCATTCTCATCACCCACGACCGCGAGGTCGCCGCCCGCGCCCAGCGGGTCATCGAGATCCGCGACGGCCTGGTGATCAGCGACTCGGTCAATGACCAGCATGAGCGCGAACCGGCCAGGGCCGGCCCCCAGGCCGAGGAATTGCGCCAGCACCTGGATCGCGGCGCGACCCAGACCGGCGCCTGGAAAGGCGAGCTGCTGGAAGCCCTGCAGGCGGCCTGGCGGGTGATGTGGATCAACCGCTTCCGCATCGCCCTGACCTTGCTCGGCATCGTCATCGGCGTCGCCTCGGTGGTAGTCATGCTCGCCGTTGGCGAAGGCAGCAAGCGCCAGGTGGTGGCGCAGATGGCCGCGTTCGGCTCGAACATCCTCTACCTCAGTGCCAAGTCCGCCAGCCTGCATGCGCCGGCCGGGCTGGTGACCCTCGACGATGTCGAAGCCCTGTCCGGGCTGCCCCAGGTGAAGAAGATCATGCCGGTGATCGGCAGCGAGCTGACGGTGCGCTACGGCAATGCCAGCAACAAATTCTACGTCGGCGGCAACAACACCTCCTTCCCGGGGATCTTCAACTGGCCGGTGGTCGAGGGCAGCTTCTTCACCGATGCCGACGAGCGTGCCGGTGCCGCCGTGGCGGTGATCGGGCAGAAGGTCAGGGAAAAACTGTTCGCCGAGCGCAACCCCATCGGCGAATACATCCTGATCGGCAACGTGCCGTTCCAGGTGCTCGGCATCCTTGCCGCCAAGGGCGCCAGCTCCGGCGATACCGACAGCGACGGGCGCATCGTGGTGCCCTACTCCGCCGCCTCGGTGCGCCTGTTTGGCAGCCGCGACCCGGAATACGTGACCATCGCCGCCGTCGACTCGGCCCGGGTCAAGGAAACCGAACTGGCCATCGACCACCTGATGCGCAAGCTGCACCACGGCAAGCAGGACTACGAACTGACCAACTTCGCCGCGCTGATCCAGGCCGAGGCGCGCACGCAGAACACCCTGTCGCTGATGCTCGGGGCGATCGCGGCGATTTCCCTGCTGGTGGGCGGTATCGGGGTGATGAACATCATGCTTATGACCGTGCGCGAACGGACCCGTGAGATCGGCATCCGCATGGCCACCGGGGCCCGCCAGCGCGACATCCTGCGCCAGTTCCTCACCGAGGCGGTGCTGTTGTCGATGGTCGGCGGGGTCACCGGGATCGGCCTTGCCGCGCTGATCGGCGGCGGCCTGATGCTGGCGGATATCGCCGTGGCCTTCTCCCTCGGCGCCGTGCTCGGCGCCTTTACCTGCGCCGTGATGACCGGCGTGGTGTTCGGCTTCATGCCGGCCCGCAAGGCGGCCCGGCTGGATCCGGTCAAAGCCCTGACAAGCGAATAAGCGATGAACTCCAGCCGTCTCAGTCTTCTTACCCTCAGCCTGCTGCTCGCCGCCTGCAGCAGCCAGGCGCCCGACAGCTCGCCGCCCGCCGCCCCTGCGCAATGGCAGGGCCAGCCGCAAACCAGCGCACCGATCGCCGATGGTCCGTGGTGGCAGGCGTTCGCCAGCCCGCAGCTCGATGCCCTGATCGAACAGGCTCGGGCCAATAGCTTCGACCTTGCTGCAGCCATGGCGAGGGTCCGCCAGGCCCAGGCCAGCGCGGTGATCGCCGGGGCGCCGTTGCTGCCGGAGGTGAAGTTCGGTCTCGATGCCAGCCGCCAGCGTCTGCTGCGAGGCAAAGGCTACGGCGGCATCGATGCGAGCAGCAGCGAGCGTACGTATATTTCCTACGGCACCGCCCTCAACGCCAGTTATGAAGTGGATTTCTGGGGTGGCAAGCGGGCGGCGCGGGACAGCGCCTTGCGCAGCCTCGATGCCAGCCGCTTCGACCGCCAGACCGTGGAACTGACCCTGTTCAGCGGCGTCGCCAGCAGCTACCTGCAAAGCCTGGCGCTGGTCGAACAGCTGAATATCGCCCGGCTCAACCTGACCAATGCCCGGGATGTACTCAAGGTCGTGCAGACCCGCCATGACGCGGGTTCGGCCACGGCCCTGGAACTGGCCCAGCAGCGCAGCCTGGTGGCAGCGCAGGAGCGGCAGATTCCCTTGCTGGAGCAGCAACTGCAGGACACCCGCATCACCCTGGCGACCCTGCTGGGCGAGCCGGTGCAGCAATTGCCGGCCAGTCGCGAGCCCTTCGCGGCCATCCACTGGCCCGACATCGGCAGCGGCGTGCCCAGTGACCTGCTGGGGCGGCGGCCGGATATCGCGGCGGCGGAAGCGCGTCTGGCGGCGGCAAAAGCCAATGTCCAGGTGGCGCGGGCGGCGATGCTGCCGAGCCTGACCCTCGGGGCCAATCTCGGCTCGGGCGCGCAGGTGTTCGATCAGTTGCTGCGCAGCCCGTATTACAGCCTGACTGCCGGGCTGGCAGCGCCGATCTTCGACAATGGCCGGCTAGGGGCGGAGCGGGATAGAGCCCAGGCCGAGCAGGAGGAGTTGCTGGAGGTGTATCGCGGCAGCATCGTTTCTGCGTTCGGTGATGTGGAAAAGGCCCTGAACGGGATTGGCGGGGTGGATCGCCAGCGCCAGTGGCAGGATGAGGAAGTGCGTCAGGCACGGACGGCGTTCGAGCTGGCGGAAAGTCGTTACCGGGCGGGGGCGGAGACGCTGCTGACGGTGCTGGAGACGCAGCGGACCTTGTATCAGGCGCAGGATCAGCAGGTGCAATTGCGGTTGGCGCGGGTGCAGGGGAGCGTGGCGTTGTACAAGGCTTTAGGAGGAGGTTGGCAGATAGCTTCTCGCTAGGCTTCATGGCCTCATCGCTGGCAAGCCAGCTCCCACAGGGACTGCATGCACCGGACCTGTGGGAGCTGGCTTGCCAGCGATGAGGCCCTCAGGCAATTCCCTTCATCGACAGGTGCCGCGCATACCACGGCCGCTGCGGCACGCGCTTGAACAGCGGCTCCAGCAGGTCATCCTTGGCAAACACGATACGCAGCGCCAGCTTCATGGTCTCGATATCCATCTCCACCGACTTGCCCGGCAGCAGCCCCGGCGTGGTGCTGCAGCCGTGGGTATCCGGCCCCAGCCAGGGGTCGTCCACCTCGTTCCAGCGCCCCGGCGCGAACCAGTCCACACCACTGACCTGCAACCGCTGCACCTGCCCCGGATTGTGCCGCTCATGGGCGCGGTACCAGTCGTCGATACGGTCGTCGATCCAGCCATGGAAGCCCCAGAACACCGGGTTCACATGGGACGAGAAAGGATCACCGAGAAAGTCGTTTTCCGGCTCGTACCAACGCGCGGCGAAGTCCGCCGGATCGCGGGCGAACGGCACCGGTGCACCATTGGACGGATCACGCGGCACCGACGCCCAGCACATGTGCAGCCAGTCGTGCAGGTTCATCTCCAGCTCCGAGCCCAACTGGCCGAGGGTCATCTTCGACAGGTAGTGCGGGTCCTGGTACTGCGATTCCCAGACCTGGAAGTTGGAGCAGAAGGTCTCCTGCGCCTTGATCGCCGCAACCCACTGGGTGTAGTCGCTGTCGCCCGGCGCACGCCAGGTCGGCGGCACGCTGTAGCCGTCGTGGTTGTCGAAATAGCGGGCAAAGCCGTGGCGGTCATATTCCACGTTCGGCTGCGGCAGGGGGAAATGCGCCCAGGACTCGAGCGGCTGGATCCTGCGGGCGGCGTTGAGCATATGCCGGTGCATGAACAGGAAGTCCACACCCGAGCCATTGCGGTGCTTCTTCGGCCCCCGGGCATCGCGCTCCTTGTCCCTCGGCCCGGGCTGCCAGCCGAGGCCGCGCAGGGCGCCGTGGCGCTCTTCGGAAAGGCGGTGCCACTTGTCCCGGGTCGCGTGCCAGAGCTGGTGGAACAGGCGATGTTCGGCGCTGATCAGCCAGGCGTGCATTTCCGGGGTATAGGCGATGCGCTCGCGGGCCTCGGGGAACATCCGCTTGACCGCGACGAAATGGCTGTCCTGCAAGGGCAGCGCCAGGGAGCGGTCGAGGCGCTGCATGCGCCCGGTCAGGGTACCGCTGCCGGCGTTGCCGTATTCGCCCCAGACCTCGTCGAGGGTGGCGATGCACTCGAAGCCGGGGCCGCCCTGGTTGCTCAGCAGACGCCAGCGCACCTCGGCGGTGGAGGCGCCGACCAGGTCGCCAAGCACGCGGTACATGGCCGGGCCGGGTTGTTCGAGGTTGTCCCGGGTGCCCAGCACGCCGCGCAGGCCACGGCCCTTGGCAGCGATGTCGAGGTAGAGCTGGATGCCGTCGCGGGGCAGACCGGGCAGGCCGCCGTCGGCGCCGGTGAAGCGGATATCCCAGACGCCGCGCAACTGGTTGCCCAGTTGCTGGCCGGCGATATCGGCCAGCTCGACGCTGGCTTCGCCAGGGGTGACGATGTCGTCCTCGGGGTCATGGGTCAGCTTCTGATGGGCGTAGTAGACGGCCGGCACCGCCGCACCCGTCACCGCCAGACCTGCCAAGAACCCTCGCCGCGATATCGTCATTCCCCACCCGTGTCAGCCATGGAAACTGCTTATGTCCAAGCTAGAACGTTGGGTTGAAGGAAAAATTTAGGCGAGAGAACACAATAGCCGCAACACCACAAAACCCTGTGGGAGCTGGCTTGCCAGCGATAGGGCCGGCAAGGGCAATGATGTTGTCGGGTCTGGCCTCATCGCTGGCAAGCCAGCTCCCACAGGGGCCAGTCCCACAGGGAGATCCGGGTCAGGCAGAGGCCTTGAGTGGCATCCTCAGCAACACCCGCAGCCCGTCGCTGCGGCTGTCGAAGTTCAGCGAGCAGGCACAGCGCTGGACGATGGCCTGGACGATCGCCAGCCCCAGCCCACTGCCCTCGCTCTGCCCATTGCGCCAGAAACGCTGGGTCAGGTGTTGCAGGTCCTGCTCGGGGATCCCCGGTCCATGGTCACGAACCAGGAAGCCGACACCCTCCTCTTCCACCCGCACCTCCAGCTCCACCGGCGCCTCGCCGCTGCTATGGCGCAAGGCGTTGTCCAGCAGGTTGCGCAATGCCGCCACCGCCAGCGCCCCGGGCATGTCCAGCAGGGCCTTGCCCGCCTGCGCCGGGGCGTTGAGGACGATACGCCGGTCATCACCGGTATCCTGGATCGCCTGCCGCGCCACCTGGTCGGCACTGCACTGCACGCCATCATCGAACGACAGGCTGCCCTCGACCCGCGCCAGCAACAGCAACTGCTCCAGGGTCCGGTGCAGGCGATCGGCGCCCTCCTCGGCATGCGCCAGGGCCTGCTCGCGCACCCGCCCGTCAGTCATCCGCGCCACCTGAAGGTGGGTCTTGATCGCCGTCAGCGGGCTGCGCAGCTCGTGGGCCGCATCGCCGGTCAGGCGCCGCTCGCGTTCGATGGTCTGACCGATCCGCAGGAACAGCTGGTTCTGGGTATCCAGCAGGGGCTGCAACTCGCTGGGCACCGCCTTGATCTGCAACGGTTCCACTGAGTCCGGGCTGCGCCGGCGCAGGGCCTCGCGCATCCAGTTCAGCGGCGCCAGGCCCTTGCCGATGCCGATCCAGAGCAGACCGAGGCTGCCGAGCAAGGCCACCAGCACCGGCGCCGAAGCGGCCAGCAGGATCGAACGGTTGAGCGCCTCGCGCTCCAGGTGACGGTCCGCCGTGGTGATGCGGATATCGCCATGGGCAAAGGTGAAACTGCGCCAGCGCGCACCATCGATCATCTGGTCGTGGAAGCCGCCGCGACCGTCGTCCATATGCTGGTCGGCATTCTGATGACTGCGCGCAAGGATCTCGCCGCGCAAGGAGGTGACCTGGCAGGCCATGCCGTCCGGCACGCTGAGCTGGTCGGCGCTGAGGTGGGTGCCGTCGCCCTTGCTGGTCAGGGGTTGCGGCAACTGGTCGATCAGCCCGGCGACCATGCGCGCCGAGGCGACCAGGCGCTGGTCGAGGGAAAACATCATCTGCTGGCGCAGGTCACGGAGCATCCAGGCCGCGGCCAGGGCCCAGATCAGGACGAAGGCGGTGCCGAGGATCAGGCTCAGGCGCAGGCGCAGGCTCATTGCCCGGACTCCTCGGGCAGCCGCGCCGGGCCGAGGCGATAACCCAGGCCCCGCACGGTCTCGACGATGCCATTGCCCAGCTTGCGCCGCAGATGGTGGATATGCACGTTGAGGGCGTTGCTTTCCACCTCGTCGCCGAAGCCGTATACGCTGTCCTTGAGCTGCTCGCTGGACAGCACCCGCCCCGGGTTGTTGAGCAGGGCCTGGAGCAGCGCCTGTTCACGGCGGGACAGGTCCACCGGCTGGCCGCCGAGGCTGGCGTCGCAACTGCTCGGGTCGAAACTCAGCGGCCCGTGCTCGATGATGTTCACGCAGCGCCCGGCGCTACGCCGCACCAGGGTGTGCAGGCGCGCCGCCAGTTCACGCAGGTCGAAGGGCTTGAGCAGGTAATCGTCGGCCCCCGCCTGCAGACCATCGACCCGATCGGTCACCGCGTCGCGGGCGGTGAGGATCAGCACCGGCAGGCTGTGGCCCTGCTGGCGCAGGCGCTGCAGCAGTTTCAGGCCGTCTTCGTCGGGCAGGCCGAGGTCGAGCACCATCACGTCGAAATGCGCGGCCTGGAGCATGGCCCGCGCCGCGCTGGCGTTGGCCACGCGGTCCACGTTGAGGCCCTGGGCGCTCAGGCCGGCAATGATGCCGCTGGCGATCAGGTCGTCGTCTTCACAGAGCAGTACATGCATGGGCGCGATTCGGTCACGGAGTCAGGAAAGCCTGCATTGGGCCTGAGCAGGATTAACCGGGGATTATGCCCTGCCCCGCAGGCCCCGTCGCCTGCCGGCCGACGGCTTAACAATGGGTTAATCCATACTCGGCAGCCTTGGCCACTCATGAAATTGCAAGGCTTCGACATGCGTGCATTGATCCTGGCGCTTCTCTGCCTGTTCAGCTCCCTGAGCCTGGCGCAGAACTTCGCCAACCCCTTCGCCCAGAGCGACTTCCTGCCGGTGGAAAAGGCCTTCGTCTTTACCAGCGAACGCCTGCCGTCCGGCGAGACCCGTCTGCACTGGGCGATCACCAAGGATTACTACCTCTATCAGAAGCGCCTGAAATTCGATGGCCTGACCCCGGAGCAAATCCCGCAACTGCCTCCCGCCGTCGATCACCATGATGAGTTCTTCGGCGACCAGCCGGTGTATCGCGGCGCCCTCGAACTGATCATCCCCGCCTCGGCCCAGGGCACCCTGCGCATGGGCTGGCAGGGCTGCGCCGATGCCGGGCTGTGCTACCCGCCGCAGACCTCGGTGGTCGAGCTTGGCGGCACGGCCACCAGCACCACACAGGCCGACGACCAGGCCCTGGCCGGGACCCTGCAACAGGGCCAGCTGGCCTGGGGCCTGCTGGTGTTCTTCGGCCTCGGCCTGCTGCTGGCGTTCACCCCCTGCTCGCTGCCGATGCTGCCGATCCTCGCCGGGCTGGTGATGGGCAACAACGTCAGCAGCCGGCGCGGCTGGGTCCTGGCCGGAACCTACGTGCTGAGCATGGCGCTGGTGTATGCCGCCCTCGGGGTGATCGCCGCACTGCTCGGTGCCAATCTCCAGGCCTGGCTGCAACAGCCGTGGCTGCTGGGCAGCCTGGCAGCGCTGTTCGTGTTGCTGGCCCTGCCGATGTTCGGTGCCTTCGAACTGCAATTGCCGATGTTCCTGCGCGATCGCCTGGAGCGTGCCGGCAGCAAGACCCGCGGCGGCAACCTGGCCGGCGCGGCCCTGCTCGGCGCGCTGTCCGGTTTGCTCATGGGCCCGTGCATGACCGCGCCACTGGCCGGTGCCCTGCTCTATATCGCCCAGAGTGGCAATGCCGTGCACGGCGGCCTGGTGCTGTTCAGCCTCGGCCTGGGCATGGGCCTGCCGCTGTTGCTGCTGGTCACCGTGGGCAATCGCTACCTGCCGCGCCCCGGGGCTTGGATGAACCTGGTCAAGGGCCTGTTCGGCTTCGTCTTCCTCGGCATGGCCCTGTACACCCTGCGCGTGGTCCTGGCACCGAGCCTGTGGCTGGCCCTGGCCGGCGCCTGGCTGCTGGCCCTGGCCTGGAGCGCCTGGCCGGCCTTGAAGCGCTTCCGTGCGCTGCAGCCGGTGATGCTGATCGCCGGATTGTGGGGCGTGCTGGCGCTGGTCGGTGCCGCCGGTG
Organism: Pseudomonas putida; assembly: GCF_001941965.1. Taxonomy (GTDB): domain Bacteria; phylum Pseudomonadota; class Gammaproteobacteria; order Pseudomonadales; family Pseudomonadaceae; genus Aquipseudomonas; species Aquipseudomonas putida_L. The sequence goes on from NZ_MKZO01000012.1 coordinate 163,404, forward strand.
GCGGTAGTGATCCGTGGCGCCCGCTGGCGCCGTTCAGCGGCGGCGGCACCCCGCTCGTGGCCCACGAAGACGCCTTCACCACGGTCAGCACCCCGCAGGCCTTGCAGGCCGAACTGGACGCCGCGCGCAGCCAGGGCCAGTGGGTGTTCCTCGACTACTATGCGGACTGGTGCGTGTCGTGCAAGGTCATGGAGAAGCAGGTCTTCGCCCGCCCTGACGTCCTCGCGGCCCTGGCCGGGGTCCGCCTGGTGCGCCTGGACGTAACCGCCGACGCCGCCCCCGCCCGCGAGCTGCTCAAGCGTTACCAGGTCCCGGGCCCACCGAGCATGCTGTGGATCGGCCCCGACGGCGAAGAGCGCCGCGCCCGGCGTATCGTCGGTGAAGTGGACGCGACCACCTTCCTGCAACACTGGAACGCCACCCGGAGCGAAGGCTGATGCTGACGGTGAATATCGGCCCGATCGCCGTGGCCCTCGACCACCTGCTGCTCCTGCTGGCCCTGGGCCTGGCGACCCTGGTCGGCTGGCGCGTGGCCAGGCGCGGTGGCGATAACCCCGAATCGTCGCTGTTCAACCTGTTCATCCTCGGCCTGCTCTGCGCGCGGATCGGTTTCGTCATCGCCTACTGGCCGCTGTACCGCGACGACCTGCTGCAGATCGTCGATATCCGCGATGGCGGCTTCCTGCCCTGGGTCGGCCTGCTGACCGTGGTGCTCGGGGCGATCTGGGCCGGCTGGCGCAGGCCGGCACGCCGCAAGCCGCTGGGCTGGGGCCTGGCCAGCGGCGCGCTGTTCTGGATCCTCGCAAGCTGGGCCAGCCACCTGTACGAACAGGGCACGCAACTGCCCCACCTCACGCTGAAGAATGCCCAGGGCCAGGAAGTGGCGCTGGACAGCCATCGCGGCAAGCCGCTGGTGATCAATATCTGGGCCACCTGGTGCCCGCCGTGCCGGCGCGAGATGCCGGTGCTGCAACAGGCCCAGCACGAGTACCCGGACGTCACCTTCCTGTTCGTCAACCAGGGCGAGACGCCGCAGATCGTCACCAATTTCCTCGCCACCACCGGGCTGAACCTGTCCCACGTACTGTTCGACGCCGGTGGCCGGCTGGCCACCGCGGTCGGCTCGATGGCCCTGCCCACCACGCTGTTCTACGACGCCGACGGACGCCTGGTGGGCAGCCACCTGGGCGAACTGTCCAGGGCCAGCCTGCACCATGCGTTGCAGTCCCTCGACGAGGACCTGCGCCGTGCCCCCACATCCGCAACAAGGAATGCACCATGAGGATCCCCCTGTACCTGAGCCTGGCCGCCGGCCTGATCGCCAGCCCGCTGGTCGTCGCCGAAGAACTGCCCGCCGCCGTGCGCCAGATCGAAGCCAAGGGCGCCAAGGTCGTCGGCAGTTTCGATGCGCCCAACGGCATGAAGGGTTATGCCGCGCAGTTCCGCAACCAGGGCGTGGCCATCTACCTGACTGCGGACGGCAAGCACGCGCTGGTGGGCAGCCTGTTCGACGAGCAGGGCCAGGACCTCAGCGAGCCGCAACTGGAAAAGCTGGTCTACGCGCCGATGGCCAAGGAGGTCTGGGCGAAGATGGAAAAGGCCGCCTGGATTGCCGACGGCAAGGCCGATGCGCCGCGCATCGTCTACCTGTTCAGCGACCCCAACTGCCCGTACTGCAACCTGTTCTGGGAGCAGGCGCGGCCCTGGGTCGAGTCGGGCAAGGTGCAACTGCGCCATATCATGGTCGGCATCATCCGCGCCGACAGCCCTGGCAAGTCCGCCGCCCTGCTCGCCGCCAAGGACCCGCAAAAGGCCCTGCTGGAGCATGAAAAGGCCGGCAAGGCGAGCACCCTCAAGGCGCTGGACAAGGTGCCCGCCGAGGTCCAGGCCAAGCTCGACGCCAACCAGGCGTTGATGGACGAGCTGGGCCTGTCCGCCACCCCGGCGATCTTCTATCTCGACGACCAGCAGCGCCTGCAACAACAGCAAGGCGCCCCGCGTCCGGAATTGCTGGGCAAGATCCTCGGCAAGCGCTGAGACCGTCCTCCCGCCCGGAGCGAATTCAGCCCGCGCTCCGGGTTGCTTGACCGCCCATCGCGGCGGTCTTTTTTTGCCTGTGCGGCAGACCCCGATTCGTCATTTGCCTGTGCGATAAGGAAAGCCTTCCCCCTGCCTGAGCGGCCCGATTCATGCGGCGCATCACAGACCGGGCCTTAGATCCAAATCGCAGGACGTCTCATCTACTTTCGCATTTGACAATAATTATCATTAATACTAGTTTGTCGCACGTCGCAGCGAATGGTCCCGTAAGGCCATTCGCTATCCACTTAGAGAAAAGGTGATTTTCCATGGCGGAACAACTATCCACAGGTAAGTGCGATTCACCGTTACTCCAAGCGTTCGTCGACAATCGCGGCATCCTCGTCAAGATCGCAGCCCGCATCACCGGCTGTCGCTCGCGGGCAGAGGACGTCGTCCAGGACGCTTTCTTTCGCCTCAATTCCGCGCCGCAGATCACCTCGTCGTTCAAGGCACAGCTGAGCTACCTGTTCCAGATCGTGCGCAACCTGGCCATCGACCATTACCGCAAGCAGGCGATGGAGATGAAGTATTCGGGAAGTGAAGAAGAAGGCTTGAACGTGGTGGTCCAGGGCGCTTCGCCCGAGGCCGCGCATATCAATTTCGCCACCCTCGAGCACATTGCCGACGCGCTCACCGAACTGCCGCCACGTACCCGCTATGCCTTCGAGATGTACCGCCTGCACGGTGTGCCACAGAAGGATATCGCCAAGGAACTCGGCGTCTCGCCGACCCTGGTCAACTTCATGATCCGTGATGCCCTGGTGCATTGCCGCAAGGTCTCCAGCGCGCGCAGCGCCGGCCTGCCCCACTGATACCGCCAGGTGAGCCGGCACCGCTCAATGGGTATGCGGGCCGATCACCTGGATCTGGTACGGCTGGAAAATCCTCAGCAACTCGCCGCTTGCCCGCAACTGCTCCAGCAGCGCAGCGAACTCCTCGCCGCTGATCTTCGCCTGCGGGCGCAACAGCGCGTAATGGTGATAGACCTGATCGATGCGCTCCGAGGCCAGCAGCTCGGCGACGCTGTCCGGGTTGCGCTTCATGTAGTCACTCAGGTACGAGCGGGTAACCAGGGCGATATCGGCGCGATCGCGCTGGACCATCAGCAGGTTGCTGTCGTGGGAATAGGTCAGGGTGGCGTTGTAGGTGGTGGCGAGATAGCGCGGGTCGGGATTGAAGTTGGCAAAGGCGTAGTGGTAACCGCTGAACAGGGCCAGGCGCTTGCCCTTCAGGTCTTCGAAGTAATGCTGGTCGCGTCCCTCGGAACGGTGGGTGACGAAGACTTCGGCATCTTCCAGGCCCATGTCGACGCTGACATGCTTGATGTTCTGCCAGCCCCAGTCGGGGTTCTCGAAGATCGCCATGTCCACCCGTCCCTGCTCGAAATCGCGAAAGCGCCGCGGAATCGAGGTGGGCACGAGCACGAAATGGAAGCGGTCCTGGGCCTTGTTCAACGCTTCGGCCAGTTGCGGCAACAGGCCGGTGTCGGCGCCCTGTTCGGGGCGTACGGTATACGGCGGGAAGTGCGCCGCGCCGATCCTGATGTCGACGCTTTCCACAGCGAAAGCCGCGTCTGCCTGCCAGGTCAGGAAAAGACACAGCAACGAAGGCAATACCCGTGGTATTGGCGCAAGAATCAAGGCAACACTCTCAAGGATTTCCAACCTGAATCTGACTAAGCTAGGTGTTTTCCCGGGGTAGCACAACCCGGGACAAGCGCCATTTTCGCGCACTGGGGGCAAAATGCCATGGGATACCGGCGACGGCCGGGTTTGGCTACGCTTGAGCCTCTACCTGTCAGGGAAACAATTATGGGCCATTGGTTGGTGATCGACCTGGAAGCCACCACCGACGACGGCGGTTGGCCGCTCACGGAAATGGAAGTGATCGAAATCGGCGCGAGCCTGGTCAATCGGGAAGGACGCGAGGTGGATCATTTCCAGCGCTTCGTCAAACCGCGGCGGCGTCCGCAACTGACGCCGTTCTGCCGGCAACTGACCCACATCACCCAGGCCAACGTGGACAGCGCGGCGCCCTTCGCCGAGGTCTGGGGCCAGTTCGAGCGCTGGCTGGGCAACTACCAGCCGCGCCTGGAGGGCTGGACCAGCTGGGGCGACTACGACCGCAAGCAATTGCTGCAGGAATGGCAGGCCAATGGCATCGACAGCCTGCTGGCCCACGTGACGCATCTCAACCTCAAGCAGCGCTTCGCCAAGGCCCGCCACCTGAGCCGGCCGCTGGGGTTGAATGGTGCGCTGCAACTGGCTGGATTGCAGTTTCACGGGCAGCAGCATCGTGCCCTTGAGGATGCGCGCAACACCGCGCGTTTGCTGCCGCTGACCCTGCCGTTGCAGGGCACCTGAAAGCGGATGACGGGACCACGGGGGTTGGGCATACTGGCCGGCCTTTTTGGTCCCTTTCTTTTCAGGAGTCGCCCATGTTCAAAGTCAACGAGTACTTCGATGGCACGGTCAAATCCATCGCCTTCACCGGCGCTGAAGGTCCGGCCACTGTCGGCGTCATGGCCCCGGGCGAATACGAATTCGGCACTGCCCAGCGTGAAATCATGCACGTGGTCTCCGGCGCCCTGACCGTCAAGCTGCCGGACAGCGACAACTGGGAAACCTTCTCCGCCGGCAGCCAGTTCAATGTCCCGGCCAATGCCAAGTTCCAGCTGAAGGTGGCGGTGGATACCGCTTACCTGTGCGAGTACCGCGACTGATTTAGCGGCTTGCACAAATCACTGTGGGAGCTGGCTTGCCAGCGATAGGGCCGGCAAGGGTAATGATGTTGCCTGATCTGGCCTCATCGCTGGCAAGCCAGCTCCCACAGGGTTCTCGGCTCACTTCAGGAATCGTGCAACGCGCTGCGCCGCCGTCTGCATATGATCGGCATGAGTAAAGCCTGAAGCCTTCAACGGCTTGAGGTCATGGTCCCCCGCCTCCAGCCAGCACAGCTCGATCACCGGCGACAGTTCATAGCCTTCCACCGTCTCCCGGTTCCCCAGCGCGTCCCGCGTACCCTGGACAATAAGCGTCGGCGTCTTCAGCCCGGCCAGGTGCGCCACCCTTGGCTTATCCGGCTTGCCCGCTGCATAGAACGGATACCCCAGACACACCAGCCCGTCCGCACCCAGCTCATCCGCCAGCAAACTGGCCATGCGCCCGCCCATGGACTTGCCGCCAATCGCCAGCGGCCCAGCGACCAATGGTCGCACCTCCTGCCACACCTCCCGCCAGCACCCCAGCAAAACCGCCTGCGGATTCGGCGGCCTTTTGCCACCACTGAGCCGCCGTTCAGCCATGTACGGAAACTCGAAGCGCAGCACGCCAACCCCTTGCCCGGCAAGCCTTTGCGCCATGTCCTGCATGAACCCGCTGTCCATCGGCGCACCCGCCCCGTGGGCCAGGATCAGGCACCCGCGCACGCCGCCATCTGCCTGATTTTGCGGGGCATTCCATAGCCACCCCCGCACGTTCGCCCTGTTCGCCAGTTGATCCCCGTCAATACCGGCGATCTGCCCATTAATCATGCTTGCCTCGCTGTCTAGCCTGCCTATAACCGTGGATGGGAACCCATACATGAACACAACCAGCAGTACCGCCTACAACTACAAGGTGGTCCGCCAATTCGCCATTATGACGGTGATATGGGGAATCGTCGGGATGGGGCTCGGCGTTTTCATCGCCGCTCAACTCGCCTGGCCCGCCCTTAACTTCGACCTTCCCTGGACCAGCTTCGGGCGCCTGCGCCCGCTGCATACCAACGCGGTGATCTTCGCCTTCGGTGGTTGCGCGCTGTTCGCCAGTTCGTACTACTCGGTCCAGCGTACCTGCCAGACCACCCTGTTCGCGCCCAAGCTCGCGGCGTTCACGTTCTGGGGCTGGCAACTGGTGATCCTGCTCGCCGCCATCACCTTGCCGCTGGGCTACACCAGCTCCAAGGAATACGCCGAGCTGGAATGGCCGATCGACATCCTCATCACCATCGTCTGGGTGGCCTATGCCGTGGTGTTCTTCGGTACGCTGATCAAGCGCAATACCAAGCACATCTACGTCGGCAACTGGTTCTTCGGCGGGTTCATCCTGACCGTGGCGATGCTGCACATCGTCAACAACCTGGAACTGCCGGTCAGCCTGACCAAGTCCTACTCGCTGTACAGCGGCGCCACCGATGCCATGGTCCAGTGGTGGTACGGCCACAACGCCGTGGGCTTCTTCCTCACCGCCGGCTTCCTCGGGATGATGTACTACTTCGTGCCGAAACAGGCCGAACGTCCGGTGTATTCGTATCGCCTGTCGATCGTGCACTTCTGGGCGCTGATCACCCTGTACATCTGGGCCGGTCCGCACCACCTGCACTACACCGCCCTGCCCGACTGGGCCCAGTCCCTCGGCATGATCATGTCCCTGGTGCTGCTGGCGCCAAGCTGGGGCGGCATGATCAACGGCATGATGACCCTCTCCGGTGCCTGGCATAAGCTGCGCTCCGACCCGATCCTGCGTTTCCTGGTGGTGTCCCTGGCGTTCTACGGCATGTCGACCTTCGAAGGTCCGATGATGGCCATCAAGACCGTCAACGCCCTGTCCCACTACACCGACTGGACCATCGGCCACGTACACGCCGGTGCCCTCGGCTGGGTTGCGATGATCTCCATCGGCGCCCTGTACCACATGATTCCGAAAGTCTTCGGCCGCGCCCAGATGCACAGCATCGGCCTGATCAACGCGCACTTCTGGCTCGCCACCATCGGCACCGTGCTCTACATCGCCTCGATGTGGGTCAACGGTATCGCCCAGGGCCTGATGTGGCGTGCAGTCAACGCCGACGGCACCCTGACCTACTCGTTCGTGGAAACCCTGGTGGCCAGCCACCCCGGCTTCATCGTGCGCTTCGTCGGCGGTGCGATCTTCCTGACCGGCATGCTGCTGATGGCCTGGAACACCTGGCGCACCGTGCGTGCTCCAGCCCAGGCAACCGCAGACGCTTCCGCGCAGCTGGCCTGAGGAGTACGAGATGAAACACGAAGCCATTGAAAAGAACGTCTTCCTGCTGGTCCTGCTGATGGTGTTCGCCGTGAGCATCGGCGGCCTGACCCAGATCGTTCCGCTGTTCTTCCAGGACGTGACCAACAAGCCGGTGGAAGGCATGAAGCCCTACACCGCGCTGCAACTGGAAGGCCGCGATATCTACATCCGCGAAGGCTGCGTCGGCTGCCACTCGCAGATGATCCGTCCGTTCCGCGCCGAAACCGAGCGCTATGGCCACTACTCGGTCGCCGGTGAAAGCGTCTGGGACCACCCGTTCCTGTGGGGCTCCAAGCGTACCGGTCCTGACCTGGCCCGCGTGGGCGGCCGCTACTCCGACGACTGGCACCGCGCGCACCTGTACAACCCGCGCAACGTGGTACCGGAATCGAAGATGCCGTCGTACCCATGGCTGGTTGCCCAGCCAGTGGATACCAGCCACACCGAAGCCAAGATCAAGGCCATGCGCACCCTCGGCGTGCCGTACACCGACGACGACATCAGCGGTGCCGTCGCCTCGGTCAAGGGCAAGACCGAAATGGACGCCCTGGTCGCCTACCTCCAGGTGCTTGGCACCGCGATCAAGAACAAGAGGTAAGCAACCATGGAATTCAGCCTGGATATCGGCCAGTTGCGCGGCCTCGGCACCCTGATCGTGGCAATCGCCTTCATCGGCCTGTCGCTGTGGGTGTTCAACCGCCGCCGTGACCGCGAATTCGCCGAAGCGAGCCTGCTGCCCTTCGCCGATGAACGCCTGCCCAACGCCGAACAAGAAAACGCCACGAGGAGTAATCGGCAATGACCACCTTCTGGAGTACGTATATCAGCGTACTGACCATCGGTAGCCTGATCGGCCTGACCTGGTTGCTGCTGTCCACCCGCAAGGGCGAGACACCCGGCAGCACGGACCAGACCATGGGTCACGCCTTCGATGGCATCGAGGAGTACGACAACCCGCTGCCGCGCTGGTGGTTCTGGCTGTTCGTCGGCACCCTGGTGTTCGCCGCCGGCTACCTGGTGCTCTACCCGGGCCTGGGCAACTGGAAAGGCCTCCTGCCCGGCTATGAAAATGGCTGGACCGGCGCCAACGAATGGCAGAAAGAGATGGAACGTGCCGACGCCAAGTACGGCCCGATCTTCGCCAAGTTCGCCGCCATGCCGGTGGAAGAAGTGGCCAAGGACCCGCAAGCGCTGAAGATGGGCGGTCGTCTGTTCGCCTCCAACTGCTCGGTGTGCCACGGTTCCGACGCCAAGGGTTCCTACGGCTTCCCCAACCTGACCGACAAGGACTGGCGCTGGGGCGGCGAGCCGGAAACCATCAAGACCTCGATCATGCTCGGGCGTCATGGTGTGATGCCGGCCTGGTCGGAAGTCATCGGTGAGCAGGGCGTGGCCGACGTGGCCGCCTTCGTCCTGACCAGACTGGATGGCCGCAGCGTGCCGGAAGGCACCAAGGCCGACCCGGCCAATGGCGAGAAGATCTTCGCCGCCAACTGCGTGGCCTGCCACGGTGCAGAAGGCAAGGGTACTCCAGCGATGGGCGCACCTGACCTGACCCACCCGCAAGCCTTCATCTACGGCTCGAGCTTCGCCCAGTTGCAGCAGACCATCCGTTACGGCCGCCAGGGCCAGATGCCTGCCCAGCAGGACATCCAGGGCAACGACAAGGTCCACTTGCTGGCCGCGTACGTCTACAGCCTTTCGCAGGAAGGCGACAAGACTTCTGCACAGTAAGACTTCAATCCATCTGAGGATTGACTGAAACCGCCGCATCCGACCCGGATGCGGCGGTTTTTTTTGCTGCTGCGACAGAGTGTCGCACCCCTCCGGCGTACCGCCTTGCACCCCCTCCGAACGGGACTAAGCTTGTTGCCTCATGCGGCTTCAGGCGATGTCGGCCCTACACCCCTGTTGGGTAATCTCACTTCGCCATACCCGCGCAAAGGCCGATGGCTCTTTGCTTTCCCCTATTTTTCGCAGGGAGAAAGCGCGGATTGTCGGCAGGTTTCCAAGCCTTGTTGAGCGTGCAATCCACAATAAAAATGGTGCACATAAATAATTGATTATTGTGTACAATTTGCGCGGTAGTTGGGTCGGAAGGGCCGGAACAAAGGCCCGGGAGAGCCGTGGGACGGTACCCCTTGCGTTGCAATACCCACACTCCCTGTAGATACTTGCGCCGATTTCTCTACCTACAAAAACACCTAAAAACCGTGGAACCTTAGAATGAGCACAGCAATCAGTCCGACTGCTTATAACTATAAGGTCGTCCGCCAGTTCGCCATCATGACGGTGGTCTGGGGGATCCTTGGCATGGGCCTCGGTGTCTTCATCGCCTCGCAACTGGTCTGGCCGCACCTGAACCTTGACCTGCCGTGGACGAGCTTTGGACGCCTGCGCCCCCTGCACACCAACCTGGTGATCTTCGCCTTCGGTGGTTGTGCACTGTTCGCCACTTCCTACTATGTCGTGCAGCGAACCTGCCAGACCCGACTGATCTCCGACAGCCTCGCGGCCTTCACCTTCTGGGGTTGGCAAGCGGTCATCGTCAGTGCGCTGATCACCCTGCCCATGGGCTACACCACCACCAAGGAATACGCCGAGCTGGAATGGCCGATCGCCATTTTGCTGGCCATCGTCTGGGTGACCTACGCGGTTGTATTCTTCGGCACCATCGTCAAGCGCAAGACCAAGCACATCTATGTCGGCAACTGGTTCTACGGTGCCTTCATCCTGGTCACCGCGATGCTGCACATCGTCAACCACATCTCGCTGCCGGTGAGCTTCTTCAAGTCGTACTCGGCCTATGCCGGCGCCACCGACGCGATGATCCAGTGGTGGTACGGGCACAACGCCGTGGGCTTCTTCCTGACCACCGGCTTCCTCGGCATGATGTACTACTTCGTACCGAAGCAGGCCGAGCGTCCGATCTACTCCTACCGCCTGTCCATCGTGCACTTCTGGGCGCTGATCACCCTGTACATCTGGGCAGGTCCGCACCACCTGCACTACACCGCCCTGCCGGACTGGGCCCAGTCCCTCGGCATGGTGATGTCGATCATCCTCCTGGCCCCCAGCTGGGGCGGCATGATCAACGGCATGATGACCCTCTCCGGCGCCTGGCATAAGCTGCGCACCGACCCGATCCTGCGCTTCCTCGTGGTGTCCCTGGCGTTCTACGGCATGTCGACCTTCGAAGGCCCGATGATGGCCATCAAGACCGTCAACTCGCTGTCCCACTACACCGACTGGACCATCGGCCACGTGCACGCCGGCGCCCTCGGCTGGGTGGCGATGATCTCCATCGGCGCCGTGTACCACATGATTCCGAAACTCTACGGTCGTGCGCAGATGCACAGCGTCGGCCTGATCAATGCGCACTTCTGGCTCGCCACCATCGGCACCGTGCTCTACATCGCCTCGATGTGGGTCAACGGCATCACCCAGGGCCTGATGTGGCGTGCGATCAACGATGACGGCACCCTCACCTACTCCTTCGTCGAAGCGCTGCAAGCCAGCCATCCGGGCTACATCGTCCGCGCCCTGGGCGGTGCGTTCTTCGCCTCGGGCATGCTGCTGATGGCCTGGAACGTCCTGCGCACCGTGCGCGAGTCGAAACCGGCCGAAGCGGCAGCCGCCGAACAGATCGTCGTCGTGGGAGCGCACTGATGAAGCACGAAGTAGTCGAGAAGAATATTGGCCTGCTGGCCTTCTTCATGGTCATCGCCGTGAGCATCGGCGGCCTGACCCAGATCGTTCCGCTGTTCTTCCAGGACGTCACCAACAAGCCGGTCGAGGGCATGAAGCCGCGTACCGCGCTGGAACTGGAAGGCCGCGACGTGTACATCCGCGAAGGCTGCGTCGGCTGCCACTCGCAGATGATCCGTCCGTTCCGCGCCGAGACCGAGCGCTACGGCCACTATTCGGTGGCCGGTGAAAGCGTCTGGGACCACCCGTTCCTCTGGGGTTCCAAGCGTACCGGTCCGGACCTTGCGCGGGTCGGCGGTCGTTACTCCGATGACTGGCACCGTGCGCACCTGTACAACCCGCGCAACGTGGTACCCGAGTCGAAGATGCCGGCCTATCCGTGGCTGGTGGAAAACAAGCTCGACGGCAAGGACACCGCGAAGAAGATGGAAGTCCTGCGTACCCTCGGCACCCCGTACACCGACGCCGACATTGCCGGCGCTCGTGACGCGGTCAAGGGCAAGACGGAAATGGACGCCCTGGTCGCGTACCTCCAGGGTCTTGGCACCATCATCAAAAGCAAACGGTGACTGCGATGGATATCGGGATGATTCGTGGCCTGGGCACCGTCGTGGTGATGGTGGCCTTCGTGGGCCTGGCGTTGTGGGTGTTCAGTTCTCGGCGCAAGTCCGAGTTCGACGAAGCGACCATGCTGCCCTTCGCGGATGATCCCGAGGCCAGCAAGCACGTCGAGCAAGCGCAAGAGAAAGCGTCTAGGAGTAACAACGAATGACTACCTTCTGGAGTCTGTACGTCACCGTTCTGAGTCTGGGCACCATCTTTGCCCTGACCTGGCTGCTGCTCTCCACCCGCAAGGGCCAGCGCAGCGAAACCACCGAGGAAACCGTCGGCCATTCCTTCGACGGCATCGAGGAATACGACAACCCGCTGCCGAAGTGGTGGTTCATGCTGTTCGTCGGCACCATCATCTTCGCCCTGGGCTACCTCGCGCTGTACCCGGGCCTGGGCAACTGGAAAGGCATCCTGCCGGGCTACCAGTACCTGGATACCGAGAAGCAGGTGCAGTTCGCCAACGGCCAGGCCGGCTGGACCGGCGTGCACGAGTGGGAAAAGGAAATGGCCCGGGCTGATGCCAGGTTCGGTCCGATCTTCGCCAAATTCGCGGCCATGCCGATCGAAGAAGTGGCGAAAGATCCGCAGGCGCTGAAGATGGGTGGCCGTCTGTTCGCCTCGAACTGCTCGGTCTGCCACGGCTCCGACGCCAAGGGTTCCTACGGCTTCCCCAACCTCACCGACAACGACTGGCGCTGGGGCGGCGAGCCGGAAACCATCAAGCAGACCATCATGGCCGGCCGTCACGGCGTGATGCCGGCCTGGGCCGAAGTGATCGGCGAGCAGGGCGTGGCGGATGTCGCCGCGTTCGTGCTGACCAACCTCGATGGCCGCACCCTGCCGGAAGGCACCAAGGCCGACTCGGCGGCCGGGCAGAAGATCTTCGCGGCCAACTGCGTGGCTTGCCATGGTCCGCAGGGCAAGGGCACGCCGGCCATGGGCGCGCCTGACCTGACCCACCCGCAGGCGTTTATCTACGGTTCCAGCTTCGCCCAACTGCAGCAGACCATCCGTTACGGCCGTCAGGGCCAGATGCCGGCGCAGCAGGAAATCCAGGGCAACGACAAGGTCCACCTGCTGGCGGCCTATGTCTACAGCCTGTCGCACAAGGATGAGAAGCCGGCCGAGGCGCAGTAAGGCCCGGCGGTAGACAAGGCCCCGTCAGTGCAGGCTGGTGGGGCCTTTTTTCTTGGCGGGTGGATGCAGTGGTGTTCTTCAGGGCCTCATCGCTGGCAAGCCAGCTCCCACAGGGAACGCGGTGACTGTGGGAGCTGGCTTGCCAGCGATGAGGCCCGAAAGAACACCCTCAATTGACCTGCATCAATTGACATCGCCAATACACCATTGCCCGCCCCAAACCAACGCGACCTAAGGTCGCACCCGCGCCCCGGGGCCCCTGCACAGGCGTATGATGCGGGCCAGAGCAGCAACACTTCTGACTGCGGTTGGCATGCACTGGCCGCGGCATTTTTCCACTGCCGTGGGACTGTAAACGATGAGCAAACAGATTCCTGTACAAGACATCACCCCACCCGCCAAGAATAAAAAAGACACTGGCGTCGACCTCTACGCCGCCCGGGAAAAAATCTACACCCGGGCCTTCACCGGTATCTTCCGCAACCTGCGCATGGCCGGTGGCGCCCTGCTCTTCCTTCTCTATTTCGGCACCGTCTGGCTCAACTGGGGCGGGCACCAGGCCGTCTGGTGGAACCTGCCGGAGCGCAAGTTCTACATTTTCGGCGCAACCATCTGGCCGCAGGACTTCATCCTCCTCTCCGGCATCCTGATCGTCGCCGCCTTCGGCCTGTTCTTCATCACCACCTTCGCCGGACGCATCTGGTGCGGCTACACCTGCCCCCAGAGCGTGTGGACCTGGATCTTCATGTGGTGCGAAAAGGTCACCGAAGGCGACCGCAACCAGCGCATGAAACTCGACAAGGCGCCGATGAGCGCCAACAAGCTGGTGCGCAAGTCGGCCAAGCACAGCCTGTGGCTGCTGATCGGCTTCGTCACCGGGATCACCTTCGTCGGCTACTTCGCGCCGATCCGCGAGCTGCTGGTGGACTTCTTCACCGGCGAAGCGGATGGCTGGTCGTACTTCTGGGTCGGCTTCTTCACCCTCGCCACCTACGGCAACGCCGGCTGGCTGCGCGAACAGGTGTGCATCTACATGTGCCCGTACGCGCGCTTCCAGAGCGTGATGTTCGACAAGGACACCCTGATCGTCTCCTACGACCCGCGCCGCGGCGAGACCCGTGGCCCGCGTAAAAAGGACGCGGACTACAAGGCCCAGGGCCTCGGCGACTGCATTGACTGCACCATGTGCGTCCAGGTCTGCCCGACCGGCATCGACATCCGTGACGGCCTGCAGGTCGAATGCATCGGCTGCGCCGCCTGCATCGACGCCTGCGACAACATCATGGACAAGATGAACTACCCGCGCGGGCTGATCAGCTACACCACCGAGCACAACCTGTCCGGGCAGAAGACCCACATGATCCGGCCGCGCCTGATCGGCTACCTGGTGGTGCTGCTGACCATGATCGGCCTGCTCGCCACCGCCTTCTTCATGCGCCCGCTGGTCGGTTTCGACGTCAGCAAGGACCGCGTGCTGTACCGCGAGAACGCCCAGGGCTGGATCGAGAACGTCTACAGCCTGAAGGTCATGAACAAGGACCAGCACGACCACGTCTACGTCCTCGAAGCCAAGGGCCTGCCGAACCTGCGTCTCGATGGCGCCAGGGAAATCCGTGTCGCGGCCGGCGATATCGTCAGCCTGCCGGTGCAGTTGTCGGTCTCCCCCGAGCAGTTGCCGTCGACCACCAACGAAGTCATCTTCGTGCTTCGTGACGCTGACGACAGCGATTCCGAAGTCGAAGCCAAGAGCCGGTTCATCGGCCCGCAAATCCGTTAAGAGAGCACGCCAATGCCTGCAACGCCCACCGTTCACAGCGTCTGGTACAAGAACCTCTGGCCCTGGATCATCATCGGCATCCTCGCCACCTCGGTGACCCTGAGCCTGACCATGGTCAGCATCGCGGTGAACAACCCGGACAACCTGGTCAACGACAACTATTACGAAGCGGGCAAGGGCATCAACCGCTCGCTGGACCGCGAGCTGCTGGGGCAGACCCTGAAGCTCAAGGCCGATGTGCACCTGGACGAGGTGACCGGTGAAGTGGAACTGCGCCTGAGCGGCGACAGCCAGCCGCAGACCCTGGAGCTGAACCTGATCTCGCCGACCCAGCCGGAGAAGGACCGCAAGGTGGCGCTGACCCTGAGCGGCGAGCCGGGGCGCTACCTGGGGCAACTGGAAGACAAGGTCGAAGGCCGGCGCTTCGTTGAACTGCTGGGGACCGAGAAGGGGCAGACCTGGCGCTTGTTCGAGGAAGAGGATGTGGCCCATGGGGTGACCCTGGTGCTGGGGGATGAAGAGCTGAAGGGAGCCGAGCATCTGGACAAGTGAAATTGTGCTGTTGCTAATGGCCTCATCGCTGGCAAGCCAGCTCCCACAGGTTTTGTGTACACCGCGAACCCTCTGGGAGCTGGCTTACACAGGTTTTGTGCACGCCACGAACCCTGTGGGAGCTGGCTTGCCAGCGATTGGGGTCACCACCGAAAGACCTGCGATAAGACAGTCATGACCACCCCCACGCCTTGCTACCACTGTGCCCTGCCCGTCCCTGCCGACAGCCACTTCACCGCCGTCGTCCTCGGCGAGCCCCGGCCATTCTGCTGCCCCGGCTGCCAGGCCGTGGCCGAGGCCATCGTCGCCGGCAAGCTGGAGAGCTACTACCAGCACCGCAGCGAAGCCAGCGCCAACCCCGACGCCCTGCCCCGCCAGCTCAGCGACGAACTGGCCCTGTACGACCGCGCCGACGTCCAGCAACCCTTCGTCCGCCATGAAGGCGAACTGGCCGAAACTACCCTGCTCATCGAAGGCATCAGTTGCGCCGCCTGCGGCTGGCTGATCGAAAAGCACCTGCGCAGCCTGCCCGGGGTCGCCGAGGCCCGCCTGAACCTGTCCAACCACCGCCTGCTGGTGAACTGGGCCGACAGCCAGTTGCCCCTGTCCAAGCTGCTCGCCGAACTGCGCCAGATCGGCTACGCCGCCCACCCCTACCAGGCCGACCGCGCCGCCGAGCAACTGGCCAGCGAAAACCGCACCGCCCTGCGCCAGCTCGGCGTCGCGGGCCTGCTGTGGTTCCAGGCGATGATGGCGACCATGGCTACCTGGCCCGAATTCAATATCGACCTCAGCCCGGAGATGCACACCATCCTGCGCTGGGTGGCGATGTTCCTGACCACGCCCATCGTCTTCTACAGCTGCGCGCCGTTCTTCCGCGGTGCCGCCCGCGACCTGCGCACCCGTCACCTGACCATGGACGTCTCGGTGTCCCTGGCCATCGGCCTGGCCTATGTCGCCGGGATCTGGACCGCCATCACCGGCAGCGGCGAGCTGTATTTCGATGCGGTGGGCATGTTCGCCCTGTTCCTCCTGGCCGGCCGCTACCTGGAACGCCGCGCCCGCGAGCGCACCGCCGCCGCGACCGCACAACTGGTCAACCTGCTGCCGGCCTCGTGCCTGCGCCTGGATGCCACCGGCAACAGCGAGCGCATCCTGCTGCGCGAACTGCAGATCGGCGACCGCGTACAGGTCCAGCCCGGCGCGGTGATGCCCGCGGACGGGCGCATCGTCGACGGCCAGTCGAGCATCGACGAGTCCCTGCTCACCGGCGAATACCTGCCCCATCCGCGGCAGACCGGTGACAGCGTCACCGCCGGCACCCTCAATGTGGAAAGCGTGCTGACCGTGGAAGTCCAGGCCCTCGGCCATGACACCCGCCTGTCCGCCATCGTCCGCCTGCTGGAACGGGCGCAGTCGGAGAAACCACGCCTGGCCGAGATCGCCGACCGCGCCTCGCAATGGTTCCTGCTGTTCAGCCTGGTCGCCGCCCTCGGCATCGGCCTGCTGTGGTGGCAGATCGACGCTGAGCGGGCCTTCTGGATCGTCCTGGCGATGCTGGTGGCGACCTGCCCGTGCGCCCTGTCCCTCGCCACCCCGACCGCCCTGACTGCCGCCACCGGTACCCTGCACAGCCTCGGCCTGCTGCTCACTCGCGGCCATGTGCTGGAAGGCCTGAACCAGATCGACACAGTGATCTTCGACAAGACCGGCACCCTCACCGAAGGCCGCCTGACCCTGCGGGCGATTCGTCCGCTGGCCGGGCTGGATGCCGATCACTGCCTGCGCCTTGCCGCGGCCCTGGAAAACCGCTCCGAACACCCGATAGCCCGCGCCTTTGGCCGTACCGTGGCGGTGGCCGAAGCGGTCCAAAGCACGCCGGGGCTGGGCCTTGAAGGCCAGGTGGAAGAGCGCTTGCTGCGCATCGGCCAACCGGCCTTCGCTTGTGAATTGAGCGCTGCCGCAGTCCCGCCCATGCCCGACGAGCCCGGCCAATGGCTGTTGCTCGCCGACCGGCAAGGCCCGCTGGCCTGGTTCGTCCTCGACGACCGCCTGCGCCACGACGCCGCCGACCTGCTCGACGCCTGCCGCGCCCGGGGCTGGCAGACCCTGCTGCTGTCCGGCGACAGTTCGCCGATGGTCGCCAGCGTCGCCGCCGAACTGAAGATCGACCAGGCCATCGGCGGCCTGCGCCCCGACGACAAGCTGCAACGCCTGAAAGCCCTGCAGGCCGAAGGCCGCAAGGTGCTGATGCTGGGTGACGGGGTCAACGACGTGCCAGTACTCGCAGCGGCGGATATCAGCATCGCCATGGGCTCGGCCACCGACCTGGCCAAGACCAGCGCGGACGCCGTGCTCCTGTCCAACCGCCTCGACAGCCTGGTGCAGGCCTTCGTCCTGGCCCGGCGCACGCGGCGGATCATCATCGAGAATCTGTGCTGGGCCGCGCTCTACAATGGCCTTATGCTGCCCTTTGCCGCCCTTGGCTGGATTACCCCGGTGTGGGCGGCGATCGGCATGTCGGTCAGTTCGCTGATCGTGGTGCTCAATGCCCTGCGCCTGACCCGGCTGCGCGGCACCGTGGCGGCGCAACCCGCACCCGCCGCGCCCCATGCCGCGACCGCCTGAGGAACTGCCATGCCCGCGCTCTATGTGATGATTCCCGCCGCCCTGGTCCTGGTCGGCATCGCCGTATACATCTTCTTCTGGGCGGTGGACAGCGGCCAGTACGAGGACCTCGACGGCCCGGCCCACAGCATCCTGTTCGATGACCAGGACCCGAAGCACCAGGCTGCGGTGAAAGGCGAGGAAAGCGCCGAAGACGACCAGCCAGAGCCGCCTGCCCGTGGTTGAACTGCTGCCCCTGCTCAGTTCTGCCCTGATCCTCGGCCTGCTCGGCGGCGGCCATTGCCTGGGCATGTGCGGCGGCCTGATGGGGGCCCTGACCCTGGCCATCCCGCCTGAGCAGCGTGGCCGGCGCCTGCGCCTGCTGATCGCCTACAACCTTGGCCGGGTGCTCAGCTATGCCAGCGCCGGTTTGCTGCTGGGTCTTGCCGGCTGGGCCCTGGCCGGCAGCCCGCTGGCCACGGCGATGCGCGTGGTCGCGGCGCTGCTGCTGATCACCATGGGCCTGTACCTGGCCGGCTGGTGGAGCGGCCTGACCCGCGTGGAAAAACTCGGGCGCGGCCTGTGGCGACATATCCAGCCGGTGGCAACGCGCCTGCTGCCTGTCTCCAGCCTGCCCCGCGCCTTGCTGCTCGGTGCGCTCTGGGGCTGGCTGCCCTGCGGCCTGGTCTACAGCACCCTGCTCTGGGCGGCGAGCCAGGGCAGCGCGGTCAACAGCGCCCTGCTGATGCTGGCCTTCGGCATCGGCACCTGGCCGATCCTGCTGGCCACGGGCCTGGCCGCCGAGCGCAGCAACGCCCTGCTGCGCAAGCGCGGGGTGCGGGTGGCCGGGGGGCTGCTGGTGATCCTGTTCGGCCTATGGACCCTGCCCGGGCCGCACCAGCACTGGCTCATGGGCCACTGACGGCGCCCTTGATACAAATCAACACCCATGTACGTGGCGCTCCCTAGACTCCGGACACTGCCGTAATTCCTGGGACTGCCACCATGTACGACGCCCTCCAATGGGACTCTGACCTGATCCGCCGCTACGATCTGGCCGGCCCGCGCTACACCTCCTACCCGACCGCGGTGCAACTGCACAGCGAGATCGGCTCCTTCGACCTCCTCCACGCCCTGCGTGACAGCCGCCGCACGGCGCGTCCACTGTCCCTCTACGTGCATGTGCCGTTCTGTGCCAACATCTGCTACTACTGCGCCTGCAACAAGGTCATCACCAAGGACCGCGCCCGCGCCCAGCCCTACCTGCAACGCCTGGAACAGGAAATCCAGCTGATCGCCTGCCACCTCGACCCCGGGCAGACGGTCGAGCAGCTGCACTTCGGCGGCGGCACGCCGACCTTTCTCAGCCACGTCGAACTGCGCGAGCTGATGGCCCACCTGCGCCAGCACTTCAACCTGCTGGACGACGATTCCGGCGACTACGGCATCGAGATCGACCCGCGCGAGGCCGACTGGTCGACCATGGGCCTGCTCCGCGAGCTGGGCTTCAACCGCGTCAGCCTCGGCGTGCAGGACCTCGACCCGGCCGTGCAGCGGGCGATCAACCGCCTGCAGACCCTGGAACAGACCCGCGCCATCATCGAAGCGGCGCGCACCCTGCAATTTCGCTCGATCAACCTCGACCTGATCTACGGCCTGCCCAAGCAGACCCCGGAAGGCTTCGCCCGTACCGTCGAGGAAGTGATCAAACTGCAACCGGACCGCCTCTCGGTGTTCAACTACGCGCACCTGCCGGAGCGCTTCATGCCCCAGCGGCGCATCGACAGCGCCGACCTGCCGGCCCCGGCGGCCAAGCTGGAAATGCTTCATCGCACCATCGAGCAGCTGACCAACGCCGGCTACCGCTATATCGGCATGGACCACTTCGCCCTGCCCGACGACGAGCTGGCCATCGCCCAGGAAGAAGGCACCCTGCAACGCAACTTCCAGGGCTACACCACCCACGGCCACTGCGACCTGATCGGCCTGGGCGTGTCGTCCATCAGCCAGATCGGCGACCTGTACTGCCAGAACAGCAGCGACCTGGCCGACTACCAGAACGCCCTCGACGCCGCGCAACTGGCGACCCGCCGCGGGCTGATCTGCAACCAGGACGACCGTGTGCGCCGGGCCGTGATCCAGGACCTGATCTGTCATTTCGAGCTGGATTTCGAGCGGATCGAACAGGCCTTCACCATCGATTTTCGTGGCTACTTCAAGGACCTGTGGCCCGCATTGGAAGGGATGGCCAAGGACGGCCTGATCGAACTGCGCAGCGACGGCATCAGCGTGCTGCCGGCCGGGCGCCTGCTGGTGCGCTCGGTGTGCATGGTGTTTGACGCCTACCTGGACCTGACCAATCGCCAGCGTTTCTCGCGGGTGATCTAGGCCAGCAGCTTCATCGCCTTGCCCACCTGGTCCGGTGTCAGAGCGGCCTGACTCATGGCCCGGACCAGTCCGAAGTTGACGGTGTTCAACGACGCGGACAAGGCGCTGACCCGGGCCTGCAGGGCCGCGGTCTTTTTCTGCATTTGTACCGGATCGAGGGATCGATCCCGCATCAACGCCTGGAGCTGGCGGTTGGCCTCGGCCAGTTCCTTTTGCAGTTTGCGAATCATCTTGAGCAACTGACGAACGGACTCGGGCAGCCCGCTTTCGTCGATATCGGCGTCGCCCGTTTGTTTGCTGGCGACTTCCAGGCCCTTGAGGGACAGGTCAACCTTGATTCCCTCGGACGGCACTGCACCGCTCTGCCGGGCGTCTTCAGCCTGATTGGCGCGGTTTTCCGCCTGATTGGCGAGGATCGCCTGGCGAGTGTTCTTGATATCGACGGTCAGCATGGCGAGGCCTGCCTGAGGTAAAGATCCATGAGGTTTTATCGGCAACAAACCCGCGAACTTGAGCGGAGCGCGCACCAGAACAGAGCAAGCTGGCCTACAGTAGCCCGGCTGGGTTACCCTTGCGTTCTATGTGTGCTTTCCCACAAGGATCGATGAAATGTCTGAGCCAGTTAAACTGCGTCCTCACAACCAGGCTCATTGCAAGGATTGCAGCCTCGCGCCCCTGTGCCTGCCCCTGTCGCTGAACCTGGAAGACATGGACGCACTGGATGAAATCGTCAAACGCGGGCGACCCCTGAAGAAAGGCGAGTTTCTGTTCCGGCAGGGTGACAACTTCGGCTCTGTCTACGCGGTGCGCTCCGGCGCCCTGAAAACCTTCAGCCTCAGCGATGGCGGCGAAGAGCAGATCACCGGCTTCCACCTGCCCAGCGAGCTGGTCGGGCTGTCCGGCATGGACACCGAGGCCTACCCGGTCTCCGCCCAGGCCCAGGAAACCACCTCCGTTTGCGAGATTCCCTTCGAGCGCCTGGACGAACTGTCGGTGCAACTGCCGCAACTGCGTCGCCAGTTGATGCGGGTGATGAGCCGGGAGATTCGCGACGACCAGCAGATGATGCTGCTGCTCTCGAAGAAAACCGCCGACGAACGGATCGCCACCTTCCTGGTCAACCTCTCCGCACGCTTCCGCGCCCGGGGTTACTCGGCCAACCAGTTCCGCCTGAGCATGTCGCGCAACGAAATCGGCAACTACCTGGGCCTGGCGGTGGAAACCGTGTCCCGGGTGTTCACCCGCTTCCAGCAGAACGGCCTGATCGAGGCCGAAGGCAAGGAAGTGCGGATCCTCGACCCGATCCAGTTGTGTGCGCTGGCCGGTGGCGCACTGGAAGCCTGACCCTGGCGACAAACGGGTATACTGACGGGCGTTTTGCCCATCAGGATACCCGCTCCATGCCCAGCGAAAGCTTTGACCTCAAATCCCTCATCCGCCCGGTCGTGGACTTCCCCAAGCCCGGCGTGATCTTCCGTGACATCACCCCGCTGTTCCAGTCGCCGCGGGGCCTGCGCCATGTCATGGACCAATTCATCGAACGCTATGTCGAAGCCGACTTCAGCCATATCGGCGCGATGGATGCCCGTGGCTTCCTGATCGGCTCGATCATTGCCCATGAGCTGAACAAGCCGCTGATCCTGTTCCGCAAGCAGGGCAAACTGCCGGCCGACGTGATCAGCCAGGGGTACCAGACCGAGTACGGCGAGGCGTTCCTGGAAGTGCATGCGGACAGTCTGTGCGAAGGGGATCAGGTGCTGATCTTCGACGACCTGATCGCCACCGGCGGGACCTTGCTGGCCGCGGCGAGCCTGGTGCGGCGCATGGGCGCGGCGGTGTATGAAGCGGCGGCGATCATCGACCTGCCGGAGCTGGGTGGCTCGCAGAAGCTGCGGGATGCGCAGGTGGAGACGTTCTGCCTGACCGAGTTTTCGCTTAGCGAATACTGATTGGCTTCAGGGCCTCATCGCTGGCAAGCCAGCTCCCACAGGTTCACTGCAAGGCTCTGGCCTGAGGTGATCCCTGTGGGAGCTGGCTTGCCAGCGATAGGGCCCTGAAGAGCAACACAAGACTCAGAGAGAGATTGGTTTACGCCCGGCAAACGAGTGAGCCAAAGTCCCACCATCCACCAACTCCAGCTCCCCACCCAGCGGCACCCCATGGGCAATCCGCGACGCCACCAGCCCCTTGTCCGCCAGCAACTGCGCGATGTAATGCGCCGTCGCCTCGCCTTCCACCGTCGGGTTGGTCGCCAGGATCACCTCGGCAAAGGTCCCCTGCTCCTCGATCCGCGCCATCAGCTGCGGAATCCCGATCGCCTCCGGCCCCAGGCCATCCAGCGGCGACAGATGCCCCTTGAGCACGAAGTAACGCCCGCGATAGCCGGTCTGCTCCACCGCATACACGTCCATCGGCCCTTCCACCACGCACAGCAGCGTGTCGTCACGCCGTGGATCGGCACACTGCGGGCACAGCTCCTGCTCGGTCAGGGTGCGGCACTGGCGGCAATGCCCGACCCCTTCCATAGCCTTGGTCAACGCCTCGGCCAGGCGCGTACCGCCGCTGCGGTCGCGCTCCAGCAGTTGCAAGGCCATGCGCTGGGCGGTTTTCTGACCCACGCCCGGCAAGGTGCGCAGGGCGTCGATCAACTGGCGAATCAGGGGACTGAAGCTCATGGTAAAAGGCCCGGCAAATCATCGAATGGGAGAAACGACGATGGGAGCGACAGCCTCGCGGCCGTGCTCCCACCGTGGGTACAACAGATGCGGTCTTAGAAAGGCATCTTGAAGCCAGGCGGCAACTGCATGCCAGCGGTCATGCCGCCCATCTTTTCCTGGCTGCTCTGCTCGACCTTGCGCACGGCGTCGTTGACGGCAGCGGCGATCAGGTCTTCCAGCACTTCCTTGTCTTCCTGCATCAGGCTGTCGTCCAGGCTGATGCGCTTGACGTCATGACGGCCGGTCATCACCACGCTGACCAGACCGGCGCCGGATTGACCGGTCACTTCGGCGTTC
Source organism: Pseudomonas putida (assembly GCF_001941965.1). Lineage (GTDB taxonomy): Bacteria > Pseudomonadota > Gammaproteobacteria > Pseudomonadales > Pseudomonadaceae > Aquipseudomonas > Aquipseudomonas putida_L. The sequence continues at coordinate 186,308 of NZ_MKZO01000012.1, forward strand.
GCCAGTTCTTCCTGCATCTTGGCCATCTTTTCCTGCATCTGCTGCGCCTGCTTCATCAGGCCGGCCATGCCACCTTTCATCATGAGAATCACCTCGGTAGTTGTCTGACGCACCACGCGCGAAGCGCGGCGCTGGATATAGGGTTATGCGCCTTGGGTCACCACGGCGTCGACAGGTTCAATAGTATCGTGGCGCACGCTGGCACCGAACTTCTGGATCATCTGCTGGATGAACGGGTCGTTGTCGATCGACTCCTCGGCCTCGCGCTGACGGTTGGCCCGCTTGCGCGCCGCGGCCTGGGCCGGGGTTTCCTGCTCGGGGCGGATCAGCTCGATGCTCAGGTTCAGGGTGCGGCCCAGGTGCTGGTTCAGCGCGTCGTTCAGGCGGCGCTGCTGGGTGGCGTTGAACAGGGCGCTGTGGTTCGGGTCCAGGTGCAGCAGCCAGTTGTCGCCTTCAGCGCTGATCAGCGTGCAGTTGGCGGCGATGCTCCCGGTCATGCCGGAAATCGGCAGGTGCGGGAACAGCTCCAGCCATTGCAGGGCCAGGCCGGTGGCCGGCTGTGCGGCCGGCTCGGGCTCCGGTTCAGGCGCGGGCTCGTCGCTGAGTTCGGCGGCGTGCTCGGTGGCCAGCTCGTCCAGGTAGCTGTAGCCCGCCGGGTCGGCTTCGCCCATGTAGTAATCGTCGTCCGGCGGCGGCTCGTCGTCGCGGTCCATGCCGGCCGGGGCGTAGGCCTGGTCGTCGTGGGGCGGTTCTTCACGCGGGGCGGCAGGCGGCGCGGCGGCGACAGGGGCCGGGGCGGGCTCGGGCTCTGGGGTAGCGACAGGCGCGGGAATCGGATCTTCCCAGGGCAGGTCGGTGACTTCCTCGATTTCCGGCTCGGGCTCGGCTGCGACGACGGGCTCGGGTTGCGGTTCGGGTTGCGGCGCTGGCTCGGGCTCAGGCTCAGGCTCGGGCACCGCCTCGACGACCGGAGCGGGAGCACTGGCAGGCTCCGGGGCGGGTGCGGCGATCGCAACCGGGGCCACCGGTGCCGGGGAATCAGTCGTGGCCTGGCTGATCCCCACTGGCTTTAGCGTCGTACCCGGGGCATCGCCGCTGTCGGCCGGACGGAACGCCAGCATGCGCAGCAACACCATCTCGAAGCCGCCCCGCGGGTCCGGCGCCAGGGGCAGGTCGCGGCGACCGATCAGGCCCATCTGGTAGTAGAACTGCACATCCTCGGCCGGCAATGCCTGGGCCAGGGCCAGCACGTTCTCGCGATCGCCCTGGCCGTTGTCCACCGCCTCCGGCAGCGCCTGGGCAATCGCCACGCGGTGCAGGACGTTGAGCATTTCCGACAGCACGCCATTCCAGTCCGGCCCCTGCTCGGCCAGATGGCGCACGGCCTCCAGCAGTGCGCGGGCATCGCCGTCCAGCAGGGCCTGGAGCACGCCGTAGACCTGGCCGTGGTCCAAGGTGCCGAGCATGGCCCGCACATCGGCGGCCAGGACCTTGCCTTCCCCGAAGGCGATGGCCTGGTCGGTCAGGCTCATGGCGTCGCGCATCGAACCGTCGGCAGCGCGGCCCAGCAGCCACAGGGCATCGTCCTCGAACGGCACGTTCTCCACGCCGAGCACATGGCTCAGGTGCTCGACCACGCGCTCGGGGGTCATGTTCTTCAGGGAGAACTGCAGGCAGCGGGACAGGATGGTCGCCGGCAGTTTCTGCGGATCGGTGGTCGCCAGGATGAATTTGACGTAGGGCGGCGGCTCTTCCAGGGTCTTCAGCAGGGCGTTGAAGGAATGGCTGGACAGCATGTGCACTTCGTCGATCAGGTAGACCTTGAAGCGCCCGCGGCTTGGTGCGTACTGCACGTTATCCAGCAGTTCGCGGGTGTCCTCGACCTTGGTCCGGCTCGCGGCGTCGATCTCGATCAGGTCGACGAAGCGGCCCTCGTCGATCTCCCGGCACACCGAGCAGGTGCCGCAGGGGGTCGAAGTGATGCCGGTTTCGCAGTTCACGCACTTGGCGATGATCCGCGCGATGGTGGTCTTGCCGACCCCGCGGGTCCCGGTGAACAGATAGGCGTGGTGCAGGCGCTGGTTGTCCAGCGCGTTGATCAGGGCCTTGAGCACATGGGTCTGGCCGACCATTTCGCGGAACGAGCGCGGACGCCATTTACGTGCAAGGACCTGATAACTCATGAAAAACGTCGCAACCTGAACGAGCGGGAATAGGCTGCTAATGCTAGCGGAGCGGGGGCAAAATTGCATCCTGCCATTCAGGGGTCGGATCTGCGACCGCTGACCCTGTGGGAGCTGGCTTGCCAGCGATTGCTGTAGTGAATTCACCATCGCAATCGCTGGCAAGCCAGCTCCCACAGGGTACGCGGTGTGCTTCAGAGGAGGCATGCCGCCAGGAACAGCCCACAGCCAAACACCGCGTGCGTCATCAAACTCCGCCCCCGGTTCCGCCACGGCGTCGGCGTTTTGCTGGCAAAGAACCCCGCCCCCATGGCCGGCTGCATCACGCACCAAGGCGCCAGCACCGTCACCACACCAAAGATCAAGGCGGGAACCAGCGTCGGCCCGCGCAACCATCCTTCCCCCGCCAGCCCCACCAACCCGGCCGCGAACACCAGCCCGATGGCGTAATGCAGCACCCAGCCCCACACCCGCTCATTGGCGATCGGCTCACTTTTGGCGATCCCCTGATGATGCACACGTCCCTTCAGCAAATGCCCGGCCCAGCGCCCGAGCATCGCGTAGTTCAAGGTCACGACCCCAAGCCGCTTGAGCAACAGCGTCCACAGGTCCATGACCAGCGTGGCCCCTACCCCGATCAACACAATGGAAAACATGGCAAAACCCCCGGCACGTTGACGAAATCGAAACATGCCGCGCAGGATAGAAGTTGAAGTCAACTTCAAGTCAAGGGTCAGCCCATGGACATTGCCGATGTCGCCAAACGCACCGGAGTACCGGCTTCGACGCTGCGTTACTACCAGAAGATAGGTTTGCTCCAGTCCCTCGCCGGGCATGGCCAGCGCCGCCAGTTCGCGGCGGATGTGGAGGACCGGCTGGCGTTGATCGCGCTGGGCCAGGCGGCAGGGTTTTCACTGGATGAGGTCGGGGCGATGCTGGTGGATCTGCAGGTGGACCGGCAGATGCTGGTGGCTCGGGCGGATGAGATCGATATGCAGGTGAAGCGGCTGCAGGCGATGAGCAAGGGGTTGCGGCATGCGGCGGAGTGTCCGGAGAAGGATCACCTGGCGTGCCCGACGTTTCGGCGGTTGATGAAGGTGTCGTTGCTCAAGCGTTAGCCTGATGGCTACCACAGGATCTGTGTGCACCGCAAAACCCTGTGGGAGCTGGCTTGCCAGCGATGAGGCCGGAAGAAACAAAGCTGGACATGGAGACCAGACACAAACACCCCGGCCCCCACTGTCCAGCTTCAATCAAGCAAGAAAATCAGCAAACGCCTTATCCTGCTCCAACAACTCCGGCAGCTTGTCGAACACCGCGTCGAGGTTCACCCCCTCGAACAACGGCCCGCCCACTGCCTCCCGCGCCTCGGCGCCCGGCCCACCGTGCTGCTGCAGCGCATCGCTGATTTCCATGGCCTGGGCCACGACCCCGCGCACCCCGGCGCCGACTTGAACGCCCCGATCCCCGCCAAGGCCAGCATCAGACTCGGTGTGCTAACCTCAAATCCACGTCTTTTTCACACTTCTAGTTACTTTTGCCATGAGCAGCGGCCACCAGCACTCAAAAGACCTTAGCTTTGCGGAAATGATGAGCGTTAAAAGGAGTTCACGTGACCGCTTGGTTGACGCTGTCTATGCCGCTGATCCTCAGATACTTGAAATAAGTGCTGCCCGCGCCAAAGCCGCCCTTCGTGGTCGCGCTGCATCAATCCCTCGCCCACAACGATTCTCTGCGCTTAGCAACTTATGACCTAAAGCGGAAAACGAAGGTGCTCGTTCGTCCGACTTGAATGTTCACCTGATCTCCTTCAACCACTCATTCACTTGCTCACGATCAAAAGCCGCTGGATCGAAGGCTTCGCCGTACCATTCCATCATCGTTTCATGCTCCGGATGATCGGGGTCTGCCATCGCCTCGAGAAACGCGGCATAACCCGGCTCGCCGCCCACATCTTCGGGAGGGCAGGCATTGGCACCCCCGATGCAATACGGCACCTGCGGACAGGCAATTGCAGGCAGTACTTTTTCGACTTTGACCCGGTGATCCCAGCTGTCGCCAAAGTCATACACATAGCGAAATGTCTTCTTCCCGCACAAAGCTTTGACGAGGGTCTTGCGGGCTTCCGGCTTGACGGGCGGGCCCCATCCGTCGGGGGTGGGTATGCCGTAGCTTTCACCGGCAATTTCAAATTCATGAAGATGCCCGTCTTCCCAGCCCATGGCGAGCTGGATCACGGAGTGCAATCTACCCAGGGTGATATTTTCCGGCACAGCCACACGACGCCAAATCGTAGGCTGAACGTATTTCAATTCAATGCGCAGCAACAACAGATCTGCTTCAGGTTTTGGCAAACGAACTGGGTTGGCCATGGATTAATCCGCTTCGCAGTGTGCATTAGGGCTGAGGAAAACGTTCCAAGGCAACAGCTCGTCGAATCCGATTGATCGGGTCCGCGGCGATACACTCCAGGACGTAGGTCAAATAGACTGGCGGGGTCAGGCCTTTCAGCGTGGCCAAATGTACCAGCATGTATAACGCAGCCTGCCCCAATAGCTTTCGCATGGGACAGAAGATTGTCCCAGTTCCGTGATGCCGTTTCGAGCCAATGATGCCTGCTCTCCTACGGCGATCAGGGTAACTGTTACCCCCTGCGGAAAGGTGTCGCATTTAGCCGCAAAACTTCCCCGGTTTCCGACTTTCTTGTAGGCAATTTCCCAAGCATACTGCCAGCCCCCTCCTGGTGGTTGCGTCCCGTGGAAACGGTGCCTAGGCTGCGTCAGTCGTCGCACATTCGACGACCGGATTAGCAGTCCGACATTGGTAACCACCAGCAGCCTTTATGGCGGCTGTACGTGTGGGCACCTCCGGGTGCGCCGGGTTCCCAATGTCCTGGTCTGCTAACTCACGTACGGTCGCCACCCTTCGTCTAGCAGCGACTCGTGGCGACTCCGATCCCGACATTGGAGTTACACCATGAAAAAGCTCGTACCCGATCCACCGCCTACGCTCTGCGTCGGCCCCGGACTCTCCCATGAAGAAGCCATCAAGCGCGCAGCGGAGCATCTCAACAGAGCCATTCTTGACTCTGCTTACCTTCCTGACCCTCCCGATGCCCGCCACAAGGAAATGCTCGACGGCGCACGGCTGAACATGAGGATTACCAAGGCATTGCTGGCGCTCGCGGTAGCGGCATCGCCGGTGACCGTAGCAGTATGAAGGAAGGCCGCGGAGTTCAACTCCGCGGCCTTCTCGCAGTTCGGATTTGCACTGCGAAGCCCAACCATTGGACGGTACCTACATGCTCGACCTCGACACCACCTTATTGATCCTCGCCCTCTTCGCCTTCTGCGGCGGCCTGATCGACGCGGCCGTCGGCGGTGGCGGTCTGGTCCAGGTTCCCGCCCTGCTCCACGCCCTCCCCCAGCAAAGCGTCGCCACCGTCCTGGGCACCAACAAACTGGCCGTGCTGGGCGGCAACCTCGCCTCGATCTTCAGCTACGCGAAACGCATCCGCATCGTCTGGAAGCTGATGCTGCCGACCATGCTCTCGGCCTTTCTGTTCGCCTTCGTCGGCGCCTGGTCGGTGTCCCTGATTCCCAAGTCGGTCATGGAGTCGGTGGTCTTCGTCATCCTGATCGCCATGGCGGTCTACACCTTCGCGAAAAAGGACCTGGGCCAGACCCATGCGGATCTGACGCTGGGCAGGAAACAGGTGCTCCTGGGTGTGTTGATGGGTGGCCTGATCGGTTTCTACGACGGCCTGTTCGGCCCAGGCAGCGGCAGCCTGCTGCTGTTCGCCTTCGTCAAATGCTTCGGCTTCGATTTTCTCAATGCCTCCGCCTCGGCCAAGCTGGTCAACCTCGCCACCTTTACGGCTGCCCTGCTGTTTTTCATTCCGGCAGGTCATGTGCTGTGGGCCATTGGTGGGCTGGTGTGCCTGAGTAATATGGCCGGGTCGGTGACCGGGACCTTTCTCGCGCTGCGCTATGGCAGCGGGTTTATTCGGGTGTTCTTTTTGATTCTGCTGGTTTTCCTGATTGGGCGGATGGCGCTGTCGATCTTTGGTATCACTGCATGACCAGCAGCAGACAGAGCTGCAGCGACGCCGAACGCACCCAACTCATGGATGCCGCTCAGCGCGTACTGGTCGGATGGCAACCCAGCGCCGAACAGCAACCGGTGGAGGAAAAACTGGTCAAGCTGATGCAGGAGCGATTCAAGGGGCGGACCACCTGAATAGCTGATTCCGATCGCCAGAAGATGTCGCATTTAGCGGCAAAACTTCCTCGATTTCCGACTTTCTTGTAGGCAATTTCCCAAGCATACTCCCCGACCCATCTTGGTGGTTGCGTCCCGTGGAAACGGTGCCTAGTCTGCGTCAGTCGTCGCTCATCGACGACACGGATTAGCAGTCCGTCGAAATGATGAAACCACCAGCAACCAGTTAATGGCGGCTGTGCGTGTGGGCACCCTTTGGTGCGCCGGGTTTTCTCATTTCACCGGTCTGCTAACCCACGCGCAGTCGCCACCCTTCGTTTAGCAGCGAATCAAGTGGCGAATTCATCGATGAAATGAGGAAACACGCCATGAAAAAGCTCGTACCCGATCCACCGCCCGTACTCTGCGTCGGCCCCGGACTCTCCCATGAAGAAGCCATCAAGCGCGCAGCGGAGCATCTCAACAGAGCCATTCTTGACTCTGCTTATCTCCCCGACCCTCCCGGTGCTCGCCACAAGGAAATGCTCGACAGCGCACGGCTGAACATGAGGATTACCAAGGCGTTGCTGGCGCTTGCCGTGGCGGCGTCACCGGTGACCGTGGCTGTATAAGTAAAGGCCGCGGAGCTCAGCTCTGCGGCTTTCTTGCGTCTCCGCTCGGCCCAACCGAAGGACCATGGCTGAGAGGGAAACGGGTTAATGTTCCAACTGAAAGTAAATCTGTCCTCGTTTTCTGAAAATAAATCTGTCCCCGTTTTCATGGTCGGCCAGCAAGCCGGTGCCGAATAGCAATCAGCAGCGGAAAGCTGGTCAACCTGATGCAGGATCGATCCAAAGACGTGAGCTATAGGGAGAAAGGCAAGAAGCTGCATGAGGCGATTCTTGCTGACCTGGATAGCTGATCCTGCTAGCCAGAAGATGTCGCATTTAGCGGCAAAACTTCCTCGATTTCCGACTTTCTTGTAGGCAATTTCCCAAGCATACTCCCCGACCCTTCTTGGTGGTTGCGTCCCGTGCAAACGGTGCCTAGTCTGCGTCGGTCGTCGCTCATCGACGACACGGATTAGCAGTCCGTAATGTGGACGCAGCAGCACGCCTGTCATGGCGGCTGTGCGTGTGGGCACCTTCGGGTGCGCCGGTTTCCATGTTCCGGTCTGCTAACCCACGTACAGTCGCCACCCTTCGTTTAGCAGCGATCCGTGGTGCATCCATCCACCAACATGGAGATTCACCATTGAAAAAACTCGTACCCGATCCACCGCCCGTGCTCTGCGTCGGTCCTGGCCTCTCTCATGAAGAAGCCATCAAGCGCGCAGCAGAGCATCTCAACAGAGCAATTCTTGACTCTGCTTATCTCCCCGACCCTCCCGATGCTCGCCACAAGGAAATGCTCGACAGCGCACGGCTGAACATGAGGATTACCAAGGCGTTGCTGGCGCTTGCAGTGGCGGCGTCACCGGTGACCGTGGCTGTATAAGTAAAGGCCGCGGAGCTCAGCTCTGCGGCTTTCTTGCGTCTCCGCTCGGCCAAACCGAAGGACCATGGCTGAGAGGGAAACGGGTTAATGTTCCAACTGGAAATAAATCTGTCCCCGTTTTCCTCTGGGGAAAAGAACTCAGCTTCCTCCTCCTGAAAATAAATCCGTCCCCTTCTCAGTCCCTTCTCAGCGGCCCACTTTTCAGCGGTCCTTCCAGGGAAGAAATATCTCGCAACACTTACAGCATTGAAATGATGGCACACAGTCCCTATGAATTTCTTTTAAATCAGAGGGAGTTGCATATGTCTAGTTTCAAGAAAGGTGACGTGGTGGTGATGCGCAGCGGTGGTCCGAAGATGACTGTTACTGACATCGGGGATTACAGTGGTTCTGGACTCGGCCCAGAGGATGGCGTCAAGTGTCAGTGGTTTGAAAAAACAAAACTCTTCGAAAAAGTTTTTGACGCCGTAGCTTTGAAAATCTATACAGCACCGTCAATAGGAGTTGTGTCGACCCGCGCCTGACTCTATCGTGCGCAACATGTTGCTATCTTGCGCAAAAACGGACGAATTTATTTTACAGCCAACTCTAATACTGAAAAATAAATCCGTCCCTTTTCGGAAGGGCCTTTTGGTAAAACAGAAACAGTATTAAATTAAGCAATCGAGAGCGAAATCCACATACAAAGCCATTCAAATCAAGACACACCCAACCATCTAGACACATCAAAAGGATCTAAAGAATTGAAATATTCATCTAGAGATTATGAACAGTTCACCCAGGCTTTACACCAGCGAATAATCGAAGAAGAAGGCTATAGCAACGTCGACGTCTTGCACAACCAAAACTTCATAGGGAAAAGCAAAGCAAAGCACCAGATAGATGTATGCTGGACGTTAGAAATCGGCAGAATTCAACAACTTTTCTGTGTTGAATGCAAATACTGGAAAAACAAAGTTAAAAAAGATCACATCGCAAGCTTTATTACAAAGCTGGAAGACATCGGCAATGCAAGAGGGATTTTTGTTACAACTAACGGCTTCCAGCTAGGAGCCACTAGACTTGCAAAACATAGCGGAATAACACTGATAAACGCCACCTACACAATAGAAAATAGAGAAGCCACAATGAGCTTCTGCGCGCCTCGATTCCACGACTTTCGCACAACTTTTGAAGATGTATCATCCGAGATACTTGAAGAACTTGGAAGACTAGAAAGGTCGTCAGCCAGTGCAGCCGATGTAAAAATCTTTGACTCCACTGGCGAGCATATTGGCTCACTTACCGATCTAACGGAACAATTTAGCCACGAAAATGACGGTCATTACCAGCAAGCAATAGAAGATAGATTTATATATGTGCTAGGAAACCCGATTCAAATAAAGTACGTGGAATACACATACGAACAAAACATAATAGGAACACCACTAAAAGGCAACTATGAAATAGCCAATGCCAAAGCTCACTACATATTTGATGACAGAGAAATTTCGGCGATATTAAACTCACACAGAAGCCCCTCATTTGACTGAACCAGAGAAGAAAAGAGCGGATCGCACGTTCTGCAGCGTTATTGTCAATCGGCAAATAGCCGTGCTCGACATAGCGCTCCAGCTTGCGCCAGTTGCTGACCAAACTAATGGTTGATTCGAGGTTTTTGACATTGAAACCATGCCGCGGGTTATACCGAATCAGGCGACGCAACGAAGCGTAAAACTTGTCATTGAGCATTGCGCCAGAGATCGAAACCGTCCAGCAACCAATTGAGCTCTTGCATGGTCAGGACGAAGGCCAAGTCTGTGGGGGGACGATTTTGCGAACCGCCCTAAGCCCAAGTGTTTGCCAGAGACTGAAGCCGTTTTGCTCCAGCATAGGACTTTCACTCGATTGCGCAAATTGTTGAGGAAGACGAAAGGCACGGGGTCAAACACCGCCAACTTGACATTGAGTTCGGCTAGGGAAGCCAAGCCACCAATGGGTTTTCGGAAGTGAACGGGCTTGAGGTAGAGATAGACTTTTTGACTTTGGCGTCGTGCCGCATCATGGCTGCGGGCTCCAGAGAGAGATTGGAGCACGGCATTCAGATTCCCGCATGGAGCCTGAATATGGGGTACAGGGACCGCTTAAGTTACTTCCCCAGCTTGCAACCAGACAACACCTTCAATTACGTGAATATCGCGGCGCAGGAGACTAAACACCCACTTCTTACGTGCTAAGCCACTACTAACATTAAGGCTTTTTAGGCAACCATGAAAATACCGACCATACCTTAACCAATTCTTTTTATCTTATAAGCTCTCGGCCCTTTAGCCTCTATTCGAATCTGAAAACGAACTATTTCACCTGGCACCAAGCCCTCCACCCCATCATCAATATCATCGTAAAAAAAGAATACATCTCGCCCCTTATCCCTCCTAATGAAACCGAAACCTTTAAACGAATCATATGTATTCACAACACCTTGACCCATCACATCCTCATCCGACATAGCTACTCCCACATCATTACTTTTGATGGCACACCTGAAAATCTAGCTTTTAGCTGGCGTCGCAAGCTTTTTGCCAACGGCCGATTAGTACGCGTCATGATACCTAGCTTATTAATAAGCCGACGATAAGACTGTATGACAGCTATTTTTTTGTGAGAAGAAAGCGGCCGCCTCAACATCCTATCCGCTTCACGCCATATGCTTGCGATAGCCTTGCTATCATATAGAGGCAGTATCTCACCCATCCTCTCGCGCAGCTTAGGAGCTTGCGAGTGATCTAACCGAGTCAGCTTAGCGACCTGACCAGAAACCTTATTCCACATGACGTGGTACGTATCAGAGAAAGGATCCTTGGAATATTCTTGCTCACAGATGTAAACAGAATGTCGTATCATATCCCGCTCACTTCGGCGTAACTTCGGGATACCATGTCCAACCCAAACACCGGTAACTTTGTAGGGAGCACTCAGGTCATCTGAACGCTCCAACTTAGTTTTACTCTGCCTGAGACGTAGGCCGTGCTCTTTAAAAAGCCCGGCCAAATATCGGATTCGCTGACTTGCTTCATCTTGTGAAATCAGACGAGGCGAGGAGATTGTGACATCATCCAAAAGTCTAGAATAGGAGAATCCTTCGTCACGCATTTTTTTCACGTAACTGTATTCTGAATTGTGAAACACCAAGTTCGCCACATAGCTGGAGGTACACCCTCCTTGCGGAACTCTACCGTCGCGAGTCACGATCCGAGTGAGCACATCACTAACATCATCAGGGAACTTGAAAAAATGCTTAAAAATAGAGATAACGCTTTCCAACGGAATACTATCGTAGAAATTCCGAATATCCAAGCTTATTAGAAACTTCGACCCAGCATGGATTCTGCTGTTCTCGATATAGTCCCTTGGATTAGACTCGTCTTTTATACCACCCTGCAGGTAGCTAGGAAACTGTACCTTTTCAAAGAGACGGGAATTAATTCTCTTCTGTAGTTTTTTAAGCTCATATTTAGGCTCGTATACGTCCCTATCCTTGCCTTTGGTGGAAACCAAGAAATGAGTATACGACTTTGAGGCCTTACTGGCCAAGTCAGTAAGAACCTTAGGATGGACACCTAAGGTTTTAGCCAACATCGCCAAAGAACCAATAGATGCGTGAGGATAGTACGGCTTATCCTTAGCCACAATATGACCTAATCCATTAAGTTTTAAAGCAAAGGTTAAAAGTCAGTTAGATTTCGTCATTCCCCATAAACATGGCAAACAATTTACGTCCAACCCAGCTCAAGAAAGCCATCACGGTCATTCTCAAAACTGCATTCGAGTCAATTCTTTTCCGCGAAGGACTATCTCTAGGCACCCCACGAACGCTCTCTTTGTTACCAGTCACAAGTACAACTATTTTGATTTGAAGCATTGCTTTTTCCTTTCAGAACGCGAAGGTGAGGAATTCACCTCCGACGCCAGACCAATTGGATCAAGCAAATCAGGGAATATTAATATTGACTTGAATGGACTCTTAACTTTTACGCCAGACAACGGTCGCAAGCGCTAGCTTTGGGAGCGAACATCACACCCCAAGCCGTGCGGAGGCCACCGAGACGCCGGTCATGACCCTAAAGGGTCGCCAAGTAAAAGGCATCGATTTCCCTGAAAAATTGTGACTTTAAAGAGCAAGAACAGGTGGATACACCTGCTGATCCAAGCATAAAAAATCGAACGGCATGATGTTAACAGGCCAGCAGAAAAATAACTGAACTTTTTGAACGCGGAAGGACGACGAGGCGTCAAAAAACCTCAAAATTCGCTGACTACTTTGCCAACGACTTGCCAACATTCAATATATGCATGCATTGATGGGACAATCTAACGTAGCAGGAGTTAGAGCGACAGGCGGAGATGATATCCAGCGACCCACACCACCTTGGTGTATCTAAACGCTGTCACTCTCGAGATTTTTAGCTGAGAAATCCTCGATAAATCAAGGACTTTGAGAAAGGAGGCGGCCCCACCAGCCACACCCCGGCACACAATGTTCCCGCTATGGCTGCTCCCTTCCGGGCCTGACCAGGTTTACGGGTAATCGTTGCGGGGGGACCGATGGGGCCACCATTACGCAGCTCGCCATCTGGTGACGAGCCGCGCCATTGTACCGGTCTTAGGCAGAGTTACAACCTTTGGGTGAGAAAAAATCATCATTTCTCAAGGACTTGTCCGAAGCGAGGGGCCAACTGCGGGTCTTTTTGCAATGGGTGACGACGCTGTCGGAGAGCCTGAGCGCCAGTTGCCTCAGGCATACCAAAATGGGGGCTGACTGTGAGGGCGGCGGACCGCTGCGATTACGAGGCTGAATTCAACGACGCAATCGCTGGCAAGCCAGCTCCCACAGGGGTCCGTGTCGCCCATGGGAGCGCGGACACCGCGAGGGGTCTTAGATAGCGATGCCCTGCCCCGCCAGAAACTCGATGAACGCATCCTCATCCAGCACCTTGACCCCCAGCTCATTGGCCTTGGTCAGCTTGGAACCCGCTCCCGGCCCCGCCACCACGCAGTGGGTCTTGCCCGAGACCGAACCCGCTACCTTGGCACCCAGGCCTTCCAGCTTGTCCTTGGCGATATCCCGGTTCATGCGCTCCAAAGTACCGGTGAGCACCCAGGTCTGGCCGGCCAGGGGCAGACCTTCGGCAACCTTTTTCTCGCTGGTCCAGTGCATGCCGAATTCCAGCAACTGCGCTTCGATCGCTCGGGCCAGGTCGCGGTTGGCCTCGATGAGGAAGAATTCGCGCACCGCTTCGGCCTGCTTGGCCGCCAGGGCCTGGCGCAGGTCGATGCCGTCGGCGGCGAAAATCGCGTCCAGGCTGTCGAGCCTGGCCACCAGCTTTTCCGCGCCAGTCGGGCCGACAGAGGAAATATCCAGTTTGGCGATCAGGCCAGCCAGGGTGGTGCTGCGGGCGAACTCGGCCGCCAGGTCGCCTTCGTCCTGCAGGACCATACCGCAGTCCAGCAGTTGCTGGATGACGCTGCGGTTGTGCTCGTCCTCGAAGAAGTTGTGGATCTCGTACGCCACTTCCAGCCCGATATCCGGCAGGTAGGTGAGCACCTGCGGCAGCGCCTTCATGACCCGCTGCAGCGAGCCCAGCGAGCGAGCAAGAACCTTGGCGGTCTCTTCACCGACATCAGGAATGCCGAGCGCGTAGATAAAGCGAGCAAGGCTCGGACGCTTGCTGTCTTCGATGGCAGCCAGGAGCTTGTTGCTGGACACCTCGGCAAAGCCTTCCAGCTCGACCACCTGCTCGAAGGTGAGGCGGTAGAGGTCTGCCGGAGAAGCAATCAGCCCTTCATCCACCAGTTGCTCGACGCTCTTTTCACCCAGACCGTCAATGTCCATGGCCCGACGCGAGACGTAGTGGATGATCGCCTGCTTGAGCTGTGCAGCACAGGCGAGACGGCCGACGCAGCGGTAGACGGCACCTTCGCTGACGGTTTCCTTGCCCTTGCTGCGCTTGACCAGTTGCGTGCGCTCGACTTGTGAACCACACACCGGGCATTCGGTAGGAATCTGCACCGGCCGCACGGCCTCGGGGTCGCGGCGCTCCAGTACCACCTGCATGACCTGCGGGATGACGTCGCCAGCTCGGCGGATGATCACGGTGTCGCCGATCATCACGCCCAGGCGCGCGACCTCGTCCATGTTGTGCAGGGTGGCGTTGGCGACGGTGACGCCAGCGACCTTGACCGGCTTGAGCCGCGCCACCGGGGTCACGGCGCCGGTGCGGCCGACCTGGAATTCGACGTCGAGGACTTCGGTGAGCTCTTCCATGGCCGGGAATTTGTGGGCGATGGCCCAGCGTGGTTCGCGGGCGCGGAAGCCGAGCTCGCGCTGCGAGGCGAGGCTGTTGACCTTGAATACCACGCCGTCGATTTCGTAAGGGAGGTCGTTACGCCGGGCGCCGATGTCCTGGTAGTAGGCGAGGCATTCTTCGATGCCGGCCGCGTGCTTGAGCTCGCGGCTGATGGGCATGCCCCAGGCCTTGAGCTGTTCGAGGATGCCGATGTGGGTGTCGCCCACCGGCGCGGAAACTTGGCCGATGCCGTAGCAGCAGAATTCCAGCGGGCGGCTGGCGGTGATCTTCGAGTCAAGCTGGCGCAGGCTGCCGGCAGCGGCGTTGCGCGGGTTGGCGAAAGTCTTGCCGCCGACTGCGGCCTGAGCGTCGTTGAGCTTTTCGAAGCCGGCCTTGCTCATGAAGACTTCGCCACGCACTTCGAGGACGTCCGGCCAGCCTTCGCCCTGCAGCTTGAGCGGGACGTTGCGGATGGTGCGGACGTTGACGCTGATGTCTTCGCCGGTGGTGCCGTCGCCGCGGGTGGCGCCCTGGACCAGTTGGCCGTTGCGGTAGAGCAGGCTTACGGCGAGGCCGTCGAGCTTGGGTTCGCAGCTGTAGTCGACCGGGGCACCACCGCCGAAGAGGTCGCCGGCCGGGAGGTCGAGGCCTTCGACGACGCGACGGTCGAATTCGCGCAGGTCGGTTTCCTCGAAGGCGTTGCCGAGGCTGAGCATGGGGATTTCATGGCGGACCTGGGTGAAGGCCGAGAGCGCCGTGCCACCGACGCGCTGGGTCGGGGAGTCCTCGGTGACCAGCTCCGGGTGCTCGGCTTCCAGGGCCTGGAGTTCGCGGAACAGGCGGTCGTACTCGGCGTCGGGGATGCTGGGTTCGTCGAGGACGTAGTAGCGGTAGTTGTGCTGGTCGAGTTCGGCGCGCAGTTCGAGGATTCGGGTTTCGGCATTCATGGTTCGGGGTCTCTTGCTATGCGAAGAGCAGTCGGGCGATGGACGGTTGAAATGGAAAACCAGAGAACGGCGCTGACCCTGTGGGAGCTGGCTTGCCAGCGATTGCTGTGGTGAATTCACTGCCGCTATCGCTGGCAAGCCAGCTCCCACAGGGTTCACCGGTGCTCGCACCAGCGCAACAAGCACAAGGGCCGCTAAGCGGCCCCTGTGGTATCAACTGCGTGTTTCAGCGTTTCTGGGTCAGCGCACGGCGCTCGAATTCGACGATGCGCTGGCGGTAGTGCTCGATGGTTTGCGCGGTCATCACACTGCGCTGGTCATCCTTCAGCTCGCCATTCAGTTCATGGGCCAGCTTGCGCGCCGCCGCCACCATCACGTCGAAGGCCTGCTTCGGATGACGCGGGCCCGGCAGGCCGAGGAAGAAGCTGACGGCACGGGTGCTGAAGTGGTCGATGTCGTCCAGGTCGAAGACGCCCGGCTTGACAGCGTTGGCCATGGAGAACAGGACCTCGCCATTGCCGGCCATGCTTTCGTGACGGTGGAAAATGTCCATCTCACCGAAACGCAGACCGCTTTCGAGGATGTTCTGCAGCAGCGCCGGGCCCTTGAAGCCGCCTTCGTCACGGGAGATCACGCTGATCACCAGCACTTCTTCAACCGGTGGCAGTTCCTTGCCTTCAGCGGCAGTGCCGTAGCCGGTGGTCGTGGTGGTGCGGGTGTTCTCGGCGGGGAAGTCGTCCTCTTCGTCGGCGAACAGGTCCGGCTCGCGCTCGCGCGGTTCGGCGCTGAGGTTGAGGTCGCCCTGTTGCGGCTCGCCGCGCTTGCCACGCTTGCTGGCCTTGCCCGCCTTGGGTTCGCGGACCGGGGCGCTCATCGACGGCAGGTCGTCCTCGTCGAGCTGCGGCTCCTGATGCGTATCCAGCACGCGGGACGGGCCGAGCACTTCGGCGTTGTTTTCTTCGTCAGGAAGATTGGAGAAACTGCGGTCCAGACGGAATTTCAACTTGCCCTTGCCACCGCGCATGCGGCGCCAGCCGTCGAAGAGAATACCGGCGATAACTATGATGCCGATGACGATCAGCCATTCGCGCAGACCGATTTCCATGTAATCCCGTGCCTCTGTAAAAAATGCTGAAAAATAAAAGGGTTAAAACCCTTTAAAACGTGGCGCCAACTCTATGTTCTGACTGACGTTTTACCCACGCACGAAAAATTGACATTAAGCTAGCACGACCAAAGATAACTTTACACCGTCTAGGCCACTTGACCGGTGCATTTGCCCAAAGATCGTGCACAAACGCCCGTTTCAGGCGTCGACCATGGCCATCGCCTCCTCCACATCCACCGCCACCAGCCGCGAACAGCCGGGCTCGTGCATGGTCACCCCCATCAGTTGATCGGCCATCTCCATGGCGATCTTGTTGTGGGTGATATAGATGAACTGAACGGTCTGACTCATCTCTTTCACCAGTCGCGCGTAGCGGCCGACGTTGGCATCGTCCAGCGGCGCGTCGACTTCATCGAGCATGCAGAACGGTGCCGGGTTCAATTTGAAAATGGCAAATACCAGGGCCAGGGCCGTCAGCGCTTTTTCACCGCCGGAGAGCAAATGAATGGTGCTGTTCTTCTTGCCCGGCGGGCGCGCCATGATCGTCACCCCTGTATCGAGTAAATCTTCGCCCGTCAGTTCCAAGTAAGCGCTGCCACCACCGAAAACTTTCGGGAAAAGTGCCTGCAATCCGGCATTTATCTGATCGAAGGTATCCTTGAAGCGGTTGCGGGTTTCCTTGTCGATCTTGCGAATGACGTTCTCGAGGGTGTCCAGGGCTTCCACCAGGTCGGCGTCCTGGGCATCCAGATAGCGCTTGCGCTCGGATTGCTGCTGGTATTCCTCGATAGCCGCGAGGTTGATCGCGCCGAGACGCTGGATACGGCCGTCGAGGCGCTCCAGTTCGGCTTCGGCCTCCTGCTCGTTGGCTTCCGCGGTCAGGGTGGCGATCACGCCGTCGAGGTCGTAGCCGTCGGCGTGCAGTTGTTCGTGCAGGGTCTTGCGCCGCACACTGAGGCCCTGCCATTCCATGCGGTGCTGTTCGAGCTGGCCGCGCAGCAGTTGTGATTGCTGCTCGGCCTGGCTGCGGCGCTTCTCGGCGTCGCGCAGTTCGCGGTCGGCGTCTTCCATGTGCAGGCGCGCCTGACGCATTTCCTCGTCGACGCTCATGCGTTTTTCCAGCAGCTCTTCCAGCTTCAGGCGCAGCTCTTCCAAGGGGGCTTCGCCCTCCTCCAGGTTGAGGCTGAGCTGTTCGCGCTTTTCGGTGAGGCGTTCGGATTGCAGCTCCAGGCGCTCGAGGGCCTGGCGCGTGGAGTCGTGCTGGGCACGCAGCGAGCCGAGGCGCACGGCGAGCTGGTGGGCGTGGTCCTTGTGCTGGCGGGCTTCCTGCCGCACCCGGTCGAGGTGCTCGCGCAGGCCATCGCGCTTGGCCAGCAGCAGCTCGCGCTGCTCGGTGTCCTGGGCCATGAGGTCCAGGGACTCCTGCAGGATCAGCCGGGATTCGCCCAGTTGCTCCTGTTCGATGGAGCGCTGTTCGGCGGCTTCGGTGAGTTCGTCTTCGAGACGCTGGCGACGCAGGTTGAGCTGTTCGGCGCGGGCCTTGCCGGCGGACAGCTTGGCTTTCAGTTCGCCCTGTTGACGAGCCTCTTCCTGAGCCCGGCGACGCAATTGCTCGCGGCTGTCTTCGAGATGACGCTGCTGCTCGCGGACATCGTTCAGTTGCTCGTCGAGCTGGGCCAGACGGGCTTCCTGCTCTTCCTGCTCCAGCCCGAGACGCTCCAGCTCCTGACCACGGGCCAGCACGCCGCCCTGGGCATCGCTGGCGCGGCTGACCCGCAGGAAATGCCGGCCGACCCAGTAGCCATCACGGCTGACCAGGCTTTCGCCCTCGCCCAGTTGGGCACGCTGCGCCAACGCCTGGTCCAGGGTTTCCACCGGACGCACCCGGCCCAGCCATGGCGCCAGGTCCACCGCGCCCTCGACCTTGTCCAGCAGGCTGCCCGGCAGGCGGGGCGCGCCGGCCTTGGCGTCGAGCAGGCGCAGCTCGCCCTGGTCGAAGCCGTCGAAGGCCAGGCCGTCGAAGCCATCCACCAGCACCGCTTGCAGATCGGCGCCGAGCACGGTTTCCACCGCCAGTTCCCAGCCGGATTCGACGCGCAGGCCCTCGGCCAGACGCGGGCGCTGTTCCAGGCCATGTTCGCGCAGCCACTCCGCGGCGCCTTTGCCCGGTTCCAGCGCGGCTTGTTGCAGGGCTTCGAGCGACGCCAGACGCCCGCCCAGGCGCTGCAATTCGCCCTGAGCCTGCTGCTGGGCCTGGGTGGCCTGTTGCAGTTGCTCGCGCAGCGTGTCGAGACGCTCCGCAGCCTGTTGTTCTTCCAGTTGCAGGTCTTCCAGCACCAGTTCGCTGCTGGCGACCTGCTCGGCCAGTTCGAGGATGGCCGCGTCTTCCGGGTCGGCGCTGAGCTGGTCACGCTCTTCATTCAGCTTGCGCTGGCGCTCGGACAGCCGCTCGATACTGTTTTCCAGTTGCTGGATCCGCGACTGCTGCACCTCGGCCTGACGCCGCGGTTCGGCGGAGCTGGAGTTGAAGCTGTCCCACTGCTCCTGCCAGCCGTGCATGGTGGTTTCCGCTTCCTCAAGGGTCGCGGAGGCTTCCTCGGCGGCGGCCAGGGTCATTTCCTGTTCCGGCTCGAGCATTTCCAGCTCTTCGCCGAGGGTCGCCAGCAGGGTGCGGTCGTGGCCGAGGTGGGATTCGGTTTCCTGGCGCGAGCGTTCGGCTTCCTTGAGGTCGTCCTGCAACTGGCGCAGGCGCTGCTGGCCGTGCTGGATGCTTTGCTCGATACGAGCGATATCGCCGCCCACCGAATAGAAGCGGCCTTGCACCAGATTGAAGCGTTCGGACAGCTCATGGTGCCCGTCACGCAGCCTTTCGATGCTCGCATCGGCATTGCGCTGGTCCGCCACCAGTGCCTCAAAGGACACTTCCTGGTCGCCGATCACGCTTTCGCGCTGACGCACCTGCTCGTCCAGCGCGCGCCAGCGCAGGGCCGAGAGTTGCGCCTTGAGCTGGCGTTCCTCGGCCTTGTATTCCTTGTATTTCTCCGCTGCCTGGGCCTGGCGGTGCAGGCGTTCGAGCTGGCGTTCCAGCTCTTCGCGCAGGTCGGTCAGGCGCTCGAGGTTTTCCTGGGTGCGGCGAATGCGGTTCTCGGTTTCGCGGCGGCGCTCCTTGTACTTGGAGATGCCCGCGGCTTCCTCGATGAAGTTGCGCAGCTCTTCCGGCTTGGCCTCGATCAGCTTGGAGATCATGCCCTGCTCGATGATCGAGTAGCTGCGCGGCCCCAGGCCGGTGCCGAGGAAGATGTCGGTGATGTCCCGGCGCCGGCACTTGGTGCCGTTGAGGTAGTAGGTGTTCTGCCCGTCGCGGGTGACCTTGCGACGGATCGAGATCTCGGCGTAGGCGGCGTATTCACCCACCAGGGTGTTGTCGCTGTTGTCAAAGACCAGCTCGATGCTCGCCTGGCTGACCGGCTTGCGGCTGGTGGAGCCGTTGAAGATGACGTCGGTCATCGACTCGCCGCGCAGGTTCTTCGCCGAGCTTTCGCCCATCACCCAGCGCACCGCGTCGATGATGTTGGACTTGCCGCAGCCATTGGGCCCGACCACGGCGGCCATGTTGCTGGGGAAGTTGACCGTGGTCGGGTCGACGAAGGACTTGAAGCCCGCCAGGCGGATGCACTTGAGGCGCATGGTCAGTCAGTCACCAGGGCCGAGAGCACCAGTTCGCAGCTGCGGCTGCAATAGGTGCTGAGCACTTCGCGGACCTGGCCCAGGTCGCGGGCGACCACGGCCTGCAGCAACTGCGCGAAGAGCACGAGGAAGTCGTTCATTTCCGCCTTGCGCCGGTCCAGCGCCAGGTAATAGGCGCGGCTCATGGCCGGCTGGAGGTTCTCGACGGTTTCCTGCAGGTACGGGTTGTTGGCGAAGGGATAGGCGGCGCGCATCACGGCGAAGCTTTCTTCGACGAAGGCCTGGATGTCCTTGCGCTCGCAGGCGCTTTTCAGGCGCTGCTGGATGGCCAGGAACGGCGCCAGGTCGGCCTGGGTCTGGTAGCCGGTGGCCACGGTGTTGCCGAGCAGGATGTACAGCTCGCCCATCAGCGCGCAGAGGCTGCGCAGGTGGTGCTCGTTGAGCACGGTCACGTGGGCGCCACGGCGCGGCAGGATGGTCACCAGGTGACGGCGTTCGAGGATCAGCAGGGCTTCGCGCACCGAGCCGCGGCTGACATTCAGGGCCTGGGTGACCTTCTGTTCCTGGATGCGTTCGGCAGGCTTGAGTTCACCCCGGATGATCCGCTCGGCCAGGTAGTGGGCAATTTGCTCGGAGAGGCTGTCCGGCGCCTTGAACGTCATGGTTTTCCTTCGCAATCGTTGAACGGCTAAAAACCCGGAAGTGTACCGCAAATGCCGGGTGTCAGCATGAAAGGCGCCGTCAACTCGCACGAGCGTTTGCTGTCTGGCGTACGACTTTTCATGCGTTTAAGCGCATTCCTCAGCGTACGCCCAACTCCCCGCGAAGGTTTCAGTCAAGGCTAGTCGATGATTGGGCATGTTGCTTGCAGCTGTTCACTCATCCATCTCAGGGTTTTCCTACATGATCAGTGCTTAACTGAAGACAGGGGAAAGCGCTGCGGATGACCGACCGTGGAAAATTTCCTGACCCTTAGGTCAGAAAATCATTGACCGGAAAGTCAAGGCTGAATACATTCCGCCTCAGTCCGCTCAACAACAATAAATTCGCTTGTGAGGCCCTTCCGTGATCCAGTTTCTCTTGAACCAGGAATTGCGCAGTGAGCATGCCCTGGACCCCAACATGACGGTGCTTGAGTACCTGCGTACGCACCTGGGAAAAACCGGTACCAAGGAGGGCTGCGCCAGCGGTGACTGTGGTGCCTGCTCGGTGGTGGTGGCCGAGCTCGATACCGCCGCCGACGGCAAGGAGAGCCTGCGCTACCGCAGCCTGAACTCCTGCCTGACCTTCGTTTCCTCCCTGCACGGCAAGCAATTGATCAGCGTCGAAGGCCTGAAGCACCAGGGCCAGCTGCACAGCGTGCAACAGGCCCTGGCCGACTGCCATGGCTCGCAGTGCGGCTTCTGCACCCCGGGCTTCGTCATGTCGCTGTTCGCCCTGCAGAAGAACAGCGATGCCCCGGACCTGCACAAGGCCCAGGAAGCCCTGGCCGGCAACCTCTGCCGCTGCACCGGCTACCGGCCGATCCTCGCCGCCGCCGAACAATCCTGCTGCCAGGCCAAGCCTGACCAGTTCGATGCCGCCCAGGCGCAAACCATCCAGCGCCTGAAAGCCATCGCCCCGAGCGAAACCGGCGAGCTGAACAGCGGCGACAAGCGCTGCCTGGTGCCACTGACCGTGGCCGACCTGGCCGAGCTGTATGGCTCGCACCCGGAAGCCCGGCTGCTGGCCGGCGGCACCGACCTGGCCCTGGAAGTGACCCAGTTCCACCGTACCCTGCCGGTGATGATCTATGTGGGCAACGTTGCCGAACTGAAGCGCGTCGAACACTTCGACGACCGTATCGAGATCGGCGCCGCCACCCCGCTGACCGACTGCTACGAGGCCCTGAGCGCCGAGTACCCGGACTTCGGCGAGCTGCTGCACCGCTTCGCCTCCCTGCAGATCCGCAACCAGGGCACCCTCGGCGGCAATATCGGCAACGCCTCGCCCATCGGCGACTCGCCGCCCCTGCTGATCGCCCTCGGTGCGCAACTGGTGCTGCGCAAGGGCGACAGCACCCGCACCCTGAAGCTGGAAGACTATTTCATCGACTACCGCATCACCGCCCGCCAGGACAGCGAGTTCATCGAGCGCATCATCGTGCCGAAGGCCCGCAACAACTGGACGTTCCGCGCCTACAAGGTGTCCAAGCGCCTGGACGACGATATCTCGGCGGTGTGCGCGGCGTTCAACCTGCGCATCGAGAACGGTGTGATCGAGCAGGCCCGGGTCGCCTTTGGCGGCATGGCGGCGATCCCGAAACGTGCCCGCGCCTGTGAAGCGGCGCTGACCGACAAGCCGTTCAACCAGGCGACCCTGGAGAAAGCCTGCCAGGCCCTGGCGGAGGACTTCACCCCGCTCTCGGACTTCCGCGCCAGCAAGGAATACCGCCTGCTGGGCGCGCAGAACCTGCTGCGCAAGTACTTCATCGAACTGCAAACACCGCACATCGAGACCCGGGTGACCGCTTATGTCTAACCATCATCATGTGGCCAAGAGCCAGGCCGAACTGGCCGAACTGTTCAGCCAGGACCTGACCACCGGGGTCGGTCGCAGCGTCAAGCACGACAGCGCCGACAAGCAGGTGTCCGGTGAAGCGGTGTATATCGATGACCGCCTGGAATTCCCGAATCAACTGCACGTCTATGCCCGTACCGCCGACCGTGCCCATGCGCGGATCCTCAAGGTCGATACCAGCCCGTGCTACGCCTTCGAGGGTGTGCGCATCGCCATCACCCACGAGGACATTCCCGGCCTCAAGGACATCGGCCCGGTGGTCGCCGGCGACCCGCTGCTGGCCATCGACAAGGTAGAGTTCTTCGGCCAGCCGGTGATCGCCGTGGCCGCCCGCGACCTCGACACCGCACGCCGTGCGGCGATGGCGGCGATCATCGAGTACGAGGACCTGGAGCCGGTGCTCGACGTGGTCGAGGCCTTCCGCAAGAAGCACTTCGTGCTGGACAGCCACACCCACCAGCGCGGCGACTCGGTGAGCGCCCTGGCCAGCGCCCCGCACCGCCTGCAGGGCACCCTGCATATCGGCGGCCAGGAACACTTCTACCTGGAAACCCAGGTGTCTTCGGTGATGCCCACCGAAGACGGCGGCATGATCGTCTACTGCTCGACCCAGAACCCCACCGAAGTGCAGAAACTGGTGGCCGAGGTACTGGACGTGCCGATGAACAAGATCGTCCTCGACATGCGCCGCATGGGTGGCGGTTTCGGCGGCAAGGAAACCCAGGCGGCCAGCCCGGCCTGCCTGTGCGCGGTGATCGCTCGCATCACCGGCCAGCCGACCAAGATGCGCCTGCCGCGGGTCGAAGACATGACCATGACCGGCAAGCGCCACCCCTTCTACGTCGAATATGACGTGGGCTTCGACGACAGCGGCCGCCTGCACGGGATCAACTTCGACCTGGCCGGCAACTGCGGTTATTCGCCGGACCTGTCCGGTTCGATTGTCGACCGGGCCATGTTCCACTCCGACAACGCCTACTACCTGGGCGATGCCACGGTGCACGGTCATCGCTGCAAGACCAACACCGCGTCGAACACCGCCTACCGCGGCTTCGGTGGCCCGCAGGGCATGGTCGCCATCGAGGAAGTGATGGACCGCATCGCCCGCCACCTGGCGCTCGATCCGCTGGAGGTGCGCAAGGCCAACTACTACGGCAAGACCGAGCGCAACGTCACCCATTACTACCAGACCGTCGAGCACAACATGCTCGAAGAGATGACCGCCGAGCTGGAGGCCAGTGCCGACTACGCCGAGCGCCGCGAGTCGATCCGCCGCTTCAACGCCAACA
Organism: Pseudomonas putida; assembly: GCF_001941965.1. Lineage (GTDB taxonomy): Bacteria > Pseudomonadota > Gammaproteobacteria > Pseudomonadales > Pseudomonadaceae > Aquipseudomonas > Aquipseudomonas putida_L. Next base: position 210,104 of record NZ_MKZO01000012.1, read on the forward strand.
GCCCGGTGCTGAAGAAGGGCCTGTCGCTGACCCCGGTGAAGTTCGGGATCTCGTTCACCGCCACCTTCCTCAACCAGGCCGGTGCGCTGATCCATATCTACACCGACGGCAGCATCCACCTGAACCATGGCGGCACCGAGATGGGCCAGGGCCTGAACACCAAAGTGGCGCAGGTAGTGGCCCAGGTGTTCCAGGTGGACATCGACCGTATCCAGATCACCGCGACCAACACCGACAAGGTGCCGAACACCTCGCCGACCGCGGCGTCCAGCGGCGCGGACCTGAACGGCAAGGCGGCGCAGAATGCGGCCGAGATCATCAAGAAGCGCCTGGTCGAGTTCGCCGCGCGGCACTACAAGGTGACCGAGGAAGACGTCGAGTTCCGTAACAACCATGTGCGGGTGCGGGAGGAAATCCTCACCTTCGAAGCGCTGATCCAGCAGGCGTATTTCGCCCAGGTGTCGCTGTCCAGCACCGGCTTCTATCGTACGCCGAAGATCTTCTACGACCGCAACCAGGCGCGCGGTCGGCCGTTCTACTACTTCGCCTTTGGTGCGGCGTGCTGCGAGGTGATCGTCGACACCCTGACCGGCGAGTACAAGATGCTGCGCACCGACATCCTGCATGACGTCGGCGCCTCGCTGAACCCGGCCATCGATATCGGCCAGGTCGAGGGCGGTTTCGTCCAGGGCATGGGCTGGCTGACCACCGAGGAACTGGTGTGGAACGCCAAGGGCAAGCTGATGACCAACGGCCCGGCCAGCTACAAGATCCCGGCGGTGGCGGACATGCCGATCGATTTGCGGGTCAAGCTGGTGGAGAACCGCAAGAACCCGGAAGACACGGTGTTCCATTCCAAGGCCGTGGGTGAGCCGCCGTTCATGCTCGGGATTGCGGCGTGGTGTGCGATCAAGGACGCCGTGGCGAGCCTGGCGGATTATCGCGAGCAGCCGAATATCGATGCCCCGGCGACACCGGAGCGGGTGTTGTGGGGTTGTGAACAGATGAGGAAGAAGGTGGCGCAGCAGCAGGCCTCGGTCGAGGTCGAGGCGGTCACCGAGTAACAGGCTGGCCTGTTTGTGAAGGCTGCTGGCCCTATCGCTGGCAAGCCAGCTCCCACAGGTATCGCGTACACCGCCGAACCTTGTGGGAGCTGGCTTGCCAGCGATGAGGCCAGCACAAGCACCACAAGATTCTGGAGAGGACATCAATCATGCACCAATGGATCAACGCCCTCGCCGACCTGCAAGCCCAGGGCGAGCCCTGCGTCCTGGTGACCATCATCGAGGAGCGCGGCTCGACCCCGCGCAACGCCGGTTCCAAGATGGTGGTCAGCGCCTTCCAGCTGTTCGACACCATCGGCGGCGGCCATCTGGAATTCAAGGCCATGCACATCGCCCGGCAGATGCTCGCCGAAGGCCGCGAATCCCCGCACCTCGAACGCTTCAGCCTCGGCGCCAGCCTCGGCCAGTGCTGTGGCGGCGCCACCGTGCTGCTGTTCGAACCCATGGGCGCGGTCCAGGCCCAGGTCGCGGTATTCGGCGCGGGCCATGTCGGCCGCGCTCTGGTACCCTTGCTCGCCGCCCTGCCCTGCCGGGTGCGCTGGATCGATTCCCGCGAGCAGGAGTTCCCCGACACGCTGCCCGCCGGGGTCAGCAAGATCGTCGCCGAAGAGCCGGTGGACGAGGTCGACGAACTGCCCCCGGGCAGCTACTGCATCGTCATGACCCACAACCATCAGCTCGACCTGGAACTGACCGCCGCCATCCTCAAGCGCAATGACTTCACCTGGTTCGGCCTGATCGGCTCGAAGACCAAGCGCGCCAAGTTCGAACACCGCCTGCGCGACCGCGGCTTCGATGCCGAACGCATGCAGCGCATGCGCTGCCCGATGGGCCTGGCCGAGGTCAAGGGCAAGCTGCCGATCGAGATCGCCGTGTCCATCGCCGCCGAGATCATCGCCACCTACAACGCCAGTTTCGGCCAGCACAACCCGGCCGTGAACGCCGAACCCATCGCCCAACTGCTGCCGCCGTCGCGGCGCAGCCACGCCATTTGACGAGACCGTTATGAGCGCAACCCGCAAAGCCTACCGTTCCGCCATCCTGCACAGCATCGCCGACCCCGCCGAGGTGGGCATCGAGGCCTCCTTCGAGTATTTCGAGGACGGCCTGCTGGTGGTGGACAACGGCAAGATCAGCCGCGTCGGCCACGCCGCCGACCTGCTGCCGACCCTGCCCGCCGATATCGAAGTGGTGCATTACCAGGACAAGCTGATCACCCCCGGCTTCATCGACACCCATATCCACTTCCCGCAGACCGGCATGATCGGCTCCTACGGCGAGCAACTGCTGGACTGGCTGAACACCTACACCTTCCCGTGCGAGAAGCAGTTCGCCGACAAGGCCCATGCCGACAAGGTGGCGAAGATCTTCGTCGAGGAACTGCTGCGCAACGGCACTACCACCGCCCTGGTGTTCGGCAGCGTGCACCCGGAATCGGTGAACGCCTTCTTCGAAGAAGCCGAACGCCTGGACCTGCGGATGATCGCCGGCAAGGTGATGATGGACCGCAACGCCCCGGACTACCTGACCGACACCGCCGAGTCGGGCTATGCCGAGAGCAAGGCGCTGATCGAGCGCTGGCACGGCAAGGGCCGCCTGCATTACGCGGTGACCCCGCGCTTCGCGCCGACCAGCACCCCGGAGCAACTGCAACTGGCCGGGCAACTGCTGAGCGAGCATGACGGCCTGTACATGCACACCCACCTGAGCGAGAACCTCAAGGAAATCGACTGGGTGAAATCGCTGTTCCCGGAGCGCAGTGGCTACCTGGATGTGTACGACCACTTCAAGCTGCTCGGCGAGCGCTCGGTGTTCGCCCATGGCGTGCACCTGTGTGATGCGGAGTGCCAGCGGTTGGCGGAGACCGGGTCGGCGGTGGCGTTCTGTCCAACGTCGAACCTGTTCCTCGGTAGCGGGTTGTTCAACCTGCCGCAGGCCGAGCAGTTCAAGGTCAAGGTGGGGTTGGGGACTGACGTCGGTGCCGGCACCAGCTTCTCGCTGCTGAATACCCTGAACGAAGCGTACAAGGTGATGCAGTTGCAGGGCGCGCGGCTGCATCCGTTCAAGTCGCTGTACCTGGCGACATTGGGTGGGGCGCGGGCTCTCAGTCTGGATGACAAAATCGGTAGCCTGAAGGCCGGCAACGATGCGGACTTCGTGGTGCTGGACTACAAGGCGACGCCGTTGCTGGATTACCGCCTGCAGCAGTCCAACAGTATCGAGGAGACCCTGTTCGTGCTGACCACCCTGGGTGACGACCGCACCATCAGCCAGACCTTTGCGGCGGGTGTTTGCGTCCATCAGCGCGGCTGAACGCTGAACCTGTGGGAGCTGGCTTGCCAGCGATAGCTATGGTGAATTCACCACTGCAATCGCTGGCAAGCCAGCTCCCACAGGGTTACTCATTGCCCACAAAAAAGGGGCTCATTCATGAGCCCCTTTTCGCATCTGTGCAGTTTTCAGCCCTTGGCTGACACCGCCCCGCCGCGCTTCTTGCTCTGCAACAAATGCGAAAACACCGCATGCAGATCATCCGAAGCACTTTCCTCATCCAGGTTCAGCTTGCTGTCGATGTGGTCCATGTGGTGCATCATCAGGTCCACGGCCTTGGCCGCATCCCGCGCTTCCAGGGCATCGATCAATTGCATGTGCTCGTCATAGGAACAATGCGAGCGGTTGCCGCTTTCGTACTGGGCAATGATCAGCGAGGTCTGCGACACCAGGCTGCGCTGGAAGCTGATCAGCGGTGCATTGCCCGCCGCTTCGGCGAGCTTGAGGTGGAATTCGCCGGAAAGACGGATACCGGCACCCCGATCACCCCGGGAGAAGCTGTCGCGCTCTTCCCGGACCATCTCGCGCAGTTCGTTCAGTTGCTCGGCAGTGGCGTGCTGGATCGCCAGCTCGGTGATCGCGCGCTCCACCATACGGCGGGAGAAGAACACCTGGCGCGCTTCCTCGACCGTCGGGCTGGCCACCACTGCACCGCGATTCGGCCGCAGCAGGACCACGCTTTCATGGGCCAGGCGCGACAGGGCGCGACGAATGATGGTGCGGCTGACGCCGAAGATCTCGCCCAGTGCTTCCTCACTCAACTTGGTACCCGGGGCCAATCGCTGTTCGAGAATGGCTTCGAAGATATGCGCGTAGACAATATCGTCCTGGGTGCCGCTGCGACCGCCGGTCTTGCCGGCTCGCGGGGCTTTCTTGAGGGGTTGTAACTGTTCGTTCATGGGCACTCGCGCACGAAGATTCACCTATCGGGCCTCGACTGTAATACCAGCCAGTGGGGCGATGGCAAGTCCTGGGTAGAAAAATGACGGCATAAGGTATTGCCGCATTGTACACAGCAATCGGCATTTCTGCAGGCGCCATCATTCGTTATAGCCCTTGTGACAAACAAACTGCGCACATCCAATAAAACAGTATTTGCATTCTTTGTATACAAAAGCATAATCCACCGGGCAACTTCCTGACCCGAAAGTCAACTCACGGTCCGGAGTCGCCGACAACCTTCCCTCGCAGAGCCCCCAGTGATCGTGCAGGACCAGCTCTGAAAAACAAGAAAGACTTGAGGAGTACACGCTGTGGAAAGCCGCAAATCCGACGCCCCTACGCTGGATCTTGCTCCACCGCTCGAAACGAGCTGGCTGGAACGGATTTTCAAACTCAAGCAACACGGCAGCACCGTCAAGACCGAGATGATCGCGGGCCTGACGACCTTCATCACCATGGCCTACATCATCTTCGTCAACCCCAACATCATGGCCGATGCCGGCATCGATCACGGGGCGGCCTTCGTCGCCACCTGCATCGCCGCCGCCCTTGGCTGCCTGTTGATGGGGCTGTACGCCAACTGGCCGGTGGGCCTTGCTCCGGGCATGGGCCTGAACGCCTTCTTCACCTACACCGTGGTCGGGACCATGGGCTACACCTGGGAAGCCGCGCTGGGCGCGGTGTTCGTCTCCGGGGTGCTGTTCATGTTCCTGACCCTTTCCCGCGTGCGCGAATGGCTGCTCAACAGCATCCCGGTCAGCCTTCGCCACGCCATGGGCGCCGGCGTCGGATTGTTTCTCGGACTGATCGGCCTTAAAACCGCGGGCATCGTCGTCGACAGCCCGGCCACCCTGATCAAGCTCGGTCACCTCAACGAGCCCGGTCCGCTGCTCGCGGCGCTGTGCTTCCTGATGATCGCGGTACTCAGCTACCACCGGGTGTTCGGCGCAATCCTCATCAGCATCATCACCGTGACCCTGGCCGGCTGGGGCCTGGGCCTGGTGGAATACGGCGGAGTGTTCTCGCTGCCTCCGAGCCTGGCACCGACCTGGATGGCCATGGATGTGGCCGGGGTGTTCAACGTCAGCATGATCGCCGTGGTCCTGGCGTTCCTCTTCGTGCATATGTTCGACACCGCCGGCACCCTGATGGGCGTGGCGCAACGTGCCAACCTGGTGAATGCCGACGGGCGTATCGAAAACCTGTCCCGTGCCCTGAAGGCGGATAGTGCCTCGAGCGTGTTCGGTGCCGTGGTCGGCGTGCCGCCGGTGACCAGCTATGTGGAAAGTGCCGCGGGCGTCGCGGCTGGCGGGCGTACCGGCCTGACGGCGGTGGTGGTCGGCTTGCTGTTCATCGCGGCGATGTTCTTCGCCCCGCTGGCCGGCATGATCCCGGCCTATGCCACCGCGGGTGCGCTGATCTACGTGGCGATGCTGATGATGGGCAGCATGGCCCATATCGAATGGGATGACGCCACCGACAGCATTCCGGCGATCGTCACGGTGATCATGATGCCGCTGACCTTCTCGGTCGCCGACGGTATCGCCCTGGGCTTCATCACCTTCGTGGTGCTCAAGGCCTTCACCGGCAAGCACAAGGAGATCTCGGCCAGCCTGTGGGTGCTGTGTGCGATCTTCATTGCCAAGTTCATCTTCCTGTAAGGGGTGGATGCAGGGCAGGAGCCTCACCTTCGGGTGGGGCTTTTTTGTGGATCAGACACTGCAAACCAGGTAGGAGCGTGGCTTGCCCGCGAAGGAGTGCGAAGCGCTCCCGAAAATGGTGCTGCCATCGAAATCCTGGGACCGCTGCGCGGTCCTTCGCGGGCAAGCCACGCTCCTACGGGGCCTTATACAGCCTTTGAAAAACAGCAGACGAAAAAAAGCCCGCCAGTGTGAGCGGGCCAAAGACCTACGAAGATTCTTCTAGCGACCAACTAGCTTCCGCGATAGGTCGAGTAACTGTAAGGCGAGATCAGCAGCGGTACGTGGTAGTGGTCCTGCTTGTCGTTGATGCCGAAACGCAGCACCACCACATCCAGGAATGCCGGTTCCGGCAGTTGCACACCACGGGCGCGGTAGTAGTCGCCAGCGCTGAATTGCAACTGGTACACACCGCTGCGGTAGTCATCGCCCTGCAGCAGCGGCGCGTCGACACGGCCGTCGCTGTTGGTCAGCGCGGTGGTCACCAGTTCCAGCTGCTGGCCTTCGACCCGGTACAGCTCGACCTTGATCGAGCTGCCAGGGCAGCCATGTGCGGCATCCAGTACATGCGTGGTCAAACGTCCCATTGCTCGATCGCCTCTTGTTCACTCTATGGGCAAAAAATACCCGCCTGCACCAGAGGGAAACACGGCAGCAAGCGGCTGTGAAAGCATTAAGACACTTTATCGAAAAATTGTACACAATTTTTCTGGCAATTTTACGATTCAGCGCTACGGGCCGCCGTGAATCCTCCATTAGTCGCAAAGCCAGGGCCCATAACGACGCCAACGTCATTAGCTGACCAATCAGGCAGGTTTCTTGCTAGACATATAGAGGCACGCACGACGAAGAAATGGAAAAAAACAGGCTTACAAATCGTAAATAAAGTTGTATACAATTGCTTCATCGTCGTGGCCCAACGCAACCTGCGCATTCGCCACCCCCGCATTCACGTACAAGAAGGAAGACTGCAGTGAGCGCTGATTATCCTCGCGACCTGATCGGTTATGGCAATACCCCTCCCCATCCGCACTGGCCGGGGAATGCGCGCGTCGCGTTGTCTTTCGTGCTCAATTACGAAGAAGGTGGCGAGCGCAACATCCTCCACGGTGACAAGGAATCCGAAGCCTTCCTCTCCGAGATGGTCGCTGCCCAGCCGCTGCAGGGCGCGCGCAACATGAGCATGGAATCGCTCTACGAATACGGCAGCCGCGCCGGCGTGTGGCGCCTGCTCAAGCTGTTCAAGGACAGCGGCGTGCCACTGACCATCTTCGCCGTGGCCATGGCCGCCCAGCGCCACCCGGACGTGATCCGCGCCATGGCCGAGGCCGGCCACGAGATCTGCAGCCACGGCTACCGCTGGATCGACTACCAGAACATGGACGAGGCCCAGGAGCGCGAGCACATGCTCGAAGCCATCCGCATCCTCACCGAACTGACCGGCGAGCGCCCGGTCGGCTGGTACACCGGCCGCACCGGCCCGAACACCCGCCGGCTGGTGATGGAGGAAGGCGGCTTCCTCTACGACAGCGACACCTACGACGACGACCTGCCCTACTGGGAACCGAACAACCCGACCGGCAAGCCGCACCTGGTCATCCCCTACACCCTGGACACCAACGACATGCGCTTCACCCAGGTCCAGGGCTTCAACTGCGGCGAGCAGTTCTTCCAGTACCTGAAGGACGCCTTCGACGTGCTCTACGAAGAAGGCGCCACCGCCCCGAAAATGCTCTCCATCGGCCTGCACTGCCGCCTGGTCGGCCGTCCGGCACGCCTGGCTTCGCTCAAGCGCTTCATCGATTACGCCAAGAGCCATGACCAGGTCTGGTTTGCCCGTCGCGTGGACATCGCCCGCCACTGGCACGCCACCCACCCTTTCCAAGCCGAGATTTCGAAATGACCGCTTTCAAGACCCTGACCCCTTCGTCCCTGGACCGTGTCGCATTCGTCGAGGCGTTCGCCGACATCTACGAGCACTCGCCGTGGGTGGCCGAGAAGGCCTACGACCTGGGCCAGCTCGGCGAAGTGGACCAGATCGAGAACCTGCACCAGCGCATGAGCGACATCCTCCTCAGCGCCGATCACGCTGCCCAGCTGGCGCTGATCAACGCTCACCCGGACCTCGCCGGCAAGGCCGCGATCAAGGGTGAACTGACCGAGTCGAGCACCAACGAACAGGCCGGCGCCGGCATCCACCAGTGCACCGCCGAAGAGTTCGAGCGCTTCACCACGCTCAACGACGCCTACAAGGACAAGTTCGGCTTCCCGTTCATCATGGCGGTCAAGGGCAGCAACCGGCACCAGATCCTCGCCGCCTTCGAAACCCGCATCCACAACGATGCCGAAGCCGAGTTCAAGGAAGCCCTGGCGCAGATCAACCTGATCGCCCTGTTCCGCCTGCTGCAACTGTAAGACCCGCGCCGGCCCGGCCGGCGCCACACAGCCTGACGACTTATAAAACACAGAATTCAGAGAATAAAAGCATGCGTACTCTAGTGATCGAGCCCCTGACCAAAGAAGCCTTCGCCCCCTTCGGTGACGTGATCGAAACCGACGGCAGCGACCACTTCATGATCAACAACGGCTCGACCATGCGCTTCCACAAGCTGGCGACGGTGGAAACCGCCCAGCCGGAAGACAAGGCGATCATCAGCATCTTCCGCGCCGACGCGCTGGACATGCCGCTGACCGTACGCATGCTGGAACGCCATCCGCTGGGCAGCCAGGCTTTCATCCCGCTGCTCGGCAACCCCTTTCTGATCGTGGTCGCGCCAGTTGGCGATGCACCTGTATCAGGTCACGTCCGTGCCTTCATGAGCAATGGCAGGCAGGGCGTCAATTACCATCGCGGCGTCTGGCACCACCCGGTGCTGACGATCGAAAAGCGGGATGACTTCCTGGTGGTTGATCGCAGTGGTTCCGGCAACAACTGCGACGAGCATTTCTTTACCGAGGATGAGCAGCTGATCCTCAATCCCCACCAATAAGAGAAGGCTGGCCACCGGATTCCGGTGACCGGCAAGAGGTACAAGACTGTGGAAGCACATCTGTTGGAATGGCTGAACCTGAGCGTGCGCTGGGTTCACATGATTACCGGCGTGGCCTGGATCGGCGCGTCGTTCTACTTCGTCTGGCTGGAAAACAACCTGAACCGCGCCAACCCGCGCGAAGGGCTGTCGGGTGACCTTTGGGCGATCCACGGTGGCGGTATCTACCACCTGGAGAAGTACAAGCTGGCACCGCCGAAAATGCCGGACAACCTGCACTGGTTCAAATGGGAAGCCTACTTCACCTGGATGTCCGGGATCGCCTTGCTGTGCCTGGTGTTCTACTGGCAGCCGACCCTGTACCTGCTGAAACCGGGCAGCACCCTGACCGGCTTCGAAGGCGTGACCATCGGTGTCGCCTCGCTGATCGCCGCCTGGTTCATCTACGACTTCCTGTGCGACTCGCCACTGGGCAAGCACCCTGCCCTGCTCGGCCTGGTGCTGTTCGTCCTGGTGATCGCGGCGTGCTTCGGTTTCAGCCAGGTGTTCAGCGGTCGTGGTGCGTACCTGCACACTGGCGCCATCATCGGCACCATCATGGTCGGTAACGTATTCCGCATCATCATGCCGGCCCAGCGCCAGCTGGTGGCGGCGATCGAAGCCAACACCACCCCCGATCCGGTCCTGCCGGCCAAGGGCCTGTTGCGCTCGCGCCACAACAACTACTTCACCCTGCCGGTGCTGTTCATCATGATCAGCAACCACTTCCCGAGCACCTACGGCAGTGAATACAACTGGCTGATCCTGGCCGGTATCGCCATCGCTGCGGTGTTGATCCGTCACTACTTCAACACCCGCCACGACAGCAACAAGTTCGCCTGGGCCCTGCCCGCCGGCGCACTGGCGATGATCTGCCTGGCCTACGTCACAGGTCCTGCGCGCATGCCGAGCACTGCACCGGAACAGGCCGCCGCCAAGATCGAGTACCAGCCGCTGCCGGAAACCGCGCTGGGTGGCAAGACTGCCGCCGAGAAGGAAGAGGAAGCCAAAGCCGCCGCCTGGCAGGCCGCCCAGGCCAAGCCCGCCGAACCGGCTGCACCTGCCGCCCCGGCCGCTGCCGCCGAAGCCCCGGCGCAAGCGACCGCTGCCGCGACCGGTGGTGGTTTCGAGAAGATCCACAGCGTCATCCAGGAGCGTTGCACCGTGTGCCACTCGGCCAAGCCGACCAGCCCGCTGTTCAGCACCGCGCCGGCCGGCGTGATGCTCGACACCGCGCAGCAGATCCAGGCCATGGCCCCGCGTATCCAGGCCCAGGCCGTCGCCAGCCAGATCATGCCGCTGGGCAACATCACCCAGATGACTGCCGAAGAACGCAAGCTGGTCGGTGACTGGATCGCCAGCGGTGCCAAGGTGAATTGAGCTTCAAGCTTTAAGCCATAAGCTGCAAGTCAGAGCGGTTTTGCTTCGTCTGGAAGTGCGTCGTTCTGGCTTGCGGTAGTGACAAGCAAAAAAACTGCAAGTCCGGTGCACGCGGCTTCTTCTTGAAGCTTGCGGCTTGAGGCTTGCAGCTAAAAACAAGAACAAAACCGTAGAGGTGCTGCATGTCCGAGTCTCGCAAGGCGTACATCCCCGATGCGCCGCCACGACAGCCCCTGCCCCTGCTGCAACTCATCCTGGTGGGTCTGCAACATGTGCTGCTGATGTACGGAGGCGCCATCGCGGTGCCGCTGATCATCGGACAGGCTGCCGGACTCTCCCGAGAAGAAGTCGCTTTCCTGATCAATGCCGATCTGCTGGTCGCCGGTGTCGCCACCATCGTCCAGTCGTTCGGCATTGGTGCTGTGGGTATCCGCATGCCGGTGATGATGGGTGCCAGCTTTGCCGCCGTGGGCAGCATGGTGGCCATGGCCGGGATGCCCGGCGTCGGCCTGCAGGGGATCTTCGGCGCGACCATCGCCGCCGGGTTCTTCGGCATGCTGATCGCGCCGTTCATGTCCAAGGTCGCGCGGTTCTTCCCGCCGCTGGTCACCGGTACGGTGATCACCTCCATCGGCCTGTCGCTGTTCCCCGTGGCGGTGAACTGGGCCGGCGGCGGTGCCGAGGCGACCACCTTCGGCTCGCCGATCTACCTGACCGTCGCCGCCCTGGTGCTGGCCACCATCCTCCTGGTCAACCGCTTCATGCGCGGGTTCTGGGTCAATGTGTCGGTGCTGATCGGCATGGGCCTGGGCTACATCCTCGCCGGCTCCATCGGCATGGTCGACCTGTCCGGCCTGGACGAAGCACCGTGGCTGCAAGTGGTCACCCCGCTGCACTTCGGCATGCCGACCTTCAGCCTGGCGCCGATCCTGTCGATGTGCCTGGTGGTGGTGATCATCTTCGTCGAGTCCACCGGCATGTTCCTCGCCCTGGGCAAGGTCACCGACCGTGAAGTCACTCCGGGCATGCTGCGTCGCGGCCTGCTGTGCGATGCCGGTGCGTCCTTCGTCGCCGGGTTCTTCAACACCTTCACCCACTCCTCCTTTGCCCAGAACATCGGCCTGGTGCAGATGACCGGGGTGCGCTGCCGTTATGTCACGGTGGTGGCGGGTGGCCTGTTGATCCTCTTGAGTCTGCTGCCGAAAGCGGCCTTCCTGATCGCCTCGATTCCGCCGGCGGTACTGGGCGGCGCGTCGATCGCCATGTTCGGCATGGTGGCCGCTACCGGGATCAAGATTCTCCAGGAAGCCGATATCAGCGACCGGCGCAACCAGTTGCTGGTGGCGGTGAGCGTCGGCATGGGCCTGATTCCGGTGGTCCGTCCGGAGTTCTTCGCGCAGATGCCGCAATGGATGGAACCCATCACCCATAGCGGTATCGCCATGGCAACGGTCAGCGCGCTGGTGCTGAACCTGTTGTTCAACATCCTCGGCGGCGCCGAACGCGCCTCGCACAACGAAGCCGCCGCGCACCATTGATGCCTTTTGGGTGGTCCCATGACCACCCGGCAGACCCCGAGCAACATGCAGTACCGCCGACCCGTGGGAGCGGGTCGGTCGGGGCGCTTCGCGCCAAAGAAAGCGCAACGAACAACAATAATTAGCCGGGAATCACAACATGAAACGCACCACCACTTCCCTCCTCCTGGGCAGCAGTTTGCTGGCGAGCCTTCCAGCGGTAGCGGGGGATCTTTTGCTGTGGCAATCCAACAGCCTCAGCTATTTGTACGGCAAGGACTTCCAGGTAAACCCTGCGATCCAGCAGACCATTACCTTCGAACACGCCAACAAGTGGAAATACGGCGACACCTTCCTGTTCGTCGACAAGATCTTCTACAACGGCCAGGCCGACCGCGGCAAAGGCTATCGCACCTACTACGGCGAGTTCACCGAGCGCTTCTCGTTCGGCAAGATTTTCGACAAGAAGATCGAGCTGGGCCCGATCAAGGACGTGCTCCTGGCGGTGAGCTACGAATCCGGCGAAGGCGACAACGAGGCCTACCTGATCGGCCCGGGCTTCGACCTGGCAATTCCCGGCTTCAACTACTTCACCCTGAACATCTACAACCGCCATACCGAGGGCAGCCGTCCGGGCGACAACGTCTGGCAGATCACCCCGACCTTCTCCTACACGATTCCCGTGGGTTCGTCCGACATCCTCATCGATGGCTACATGGACTGGGTGGTGGACAACGACGAGACCAAGCGTCGCGGCACCTACCACGCCAACCTGCAGTTCAACCCGCAGGTCAAGTACGACCTGGGCAAGGCCCTGAAGCTCGGCGCCAAGCAGCTCTACGTGGGTATCGAATACAGCTACTGGAAAGACAAATACGGTATCGAGAACAGCAGTCGCCTCGACACCAACCAGAGCGTCACGAGTGCGTTGGTCAAAGTGCACTTCTAAAAAAACCTGATCTGCGTCAGGTGCTCCCTGGAAGGAGTACTTGAGGGCCAGCGCGCAAGTCAGTAATCTGCGCGCCCCCTCGACCCGGGCGGAGGGATTCCGCCCGCGTTTGCTGACCGTCCAGTCAATGAATACGGGCGGTTGGCAGGCGCAAGCGCTAACAGTCGTAACCGTTTGAACTGTTCAGAAAGATGTCGAGCAGGATTGCTGCACCCTTCCGGGAAGGTTGGCTCAGCTCTTGCCATTTTGCTGTGGCCGGTCGCAAAAACCTGACCCGAAAGACAAACCTTTCATACCGACGGCGCCAACCCAAGAGCGCCGCAAACAGAATCAATCAAGGGAGCAACGCGATGCGTTTCAACAACAGCCTGATCCTCGCCGGGGGCCTGCTGGCCGCCAGTTCCGCGATGGCCGACGACCTGCTGCTGTGGCAGAACAACAGCCTGACCTACCTGTACGGCAAGGATTTCGCCGTCAACCCGGAAATCCAGCAGACCTTCACCTTCGAGCACGCCGATGCCTGGAAGTACGGTGACAACTTCCTGTTCATCGACAAGATCTTCTACAACGGCCAGAAAGACGCGAACAACGGCCCGAATACCTACTACGGCGAGTTCAGCCCGCGCCTGTCGTTCGGCAAGATCCTCGGCCAGGACCTGTCGTTCGGCCCGGTCAAGGATGTGCTCCTGGCCATGACCTACGAGTTCGGCGAAGGCGATACCGAGTCGTACCTGATCGGCCCGGGCTTCGACCTGGACGTGCCGGGCTTCGACTACTTCCAGCTGAACTTCTACAACCGTCAGACCGAAGGCAGCCGCGCCGGCGACAACGTCTGGCAGATCACCCCGGTGTGGGCCTACACCATTCCCGTGGGCAAGTCCGACATCCTGATCGACGGCTTCATGGACTGGGTGGTAGACAACGACGAGAACAAGAACGGCACCTACCACGCCAACCTGCACTTCAACCCGCAGATCAAGTACGACCTGGGCAAGGCCATGAGCCTCGGCGAGAAGCAACTGTACGTCGGTATCGAGTACGACTACTGGTCGGACAAGTACGGCATCAAGGACAGCAAGTTCTTCGATACCAACCAGAACACCGCCAGCCTGCTGGTGAAAGTGCACTTCTAAGTGCATGAGGGTCCGCATCCGGACCCTGGGTTGTTGCTGATGGCCTCATCGCCGGCAATCGGATCGCCGGCGATGGGGACATCAGCGGCAACTCAGCTTCCCCGAACCGCTTTCCACAGCTTGCCCACCACACTGACCACCGCCAGCACCACGGCCCCGGCCATCACGCCCAGCACACCGTTGATCAAGGCAGCGGTCACCGCTCCGCCATTGGCATCGCTGAAGCCCTGCACCGCATGGTGCAGCGGCTCGATGCCATGCACGAGAATGCCACCGCCGACCAGGAACATCGCCGCCGTGCCCACCACCGACAGGGTCTTCATCAGGTACGGCGCGGCACGCAGGATGCCGTGACCAACACTTTTTCCGACACCCTTGCAGGTCTCGGTCATCCACAGCCCCAGGTCATCCAGCTTGACGATCCCGGCCACCAGGCCATACACGCCGATGGTCATGACCAGGGCGATGCCGGAGAGCACGATGATCTGCTGGGTCAGTGGCGCATCGGCGACGGTGCCGAGGGTAATGGCAATGATTTCGGCGGAGAGGATGAAGTCGGTGCGGATCGCGCCCTTGATCTTGTCCTTCTCGAAGGCCACCAGGTCCAGGGCCGGGTTGGCGGCAGCTTCAGTCAGCGCCGCATGGTCGGCCTGCTTTTCCTCGGCGCCATGGAGGTACTTGTGCGCCAGCTTCTCGAAGCCCTCGAAACACAGGTAGGCGCCGCCGAGCATCAGCAGCGGCGTCACCGCCCAGGGAATAAAGGCGCTGATCAGCAGCGCCGCCGGCACCAGGATCAGCTTGTTGAGCAGTGAGCCCTTGCACACCGCCCATACCACCGGGATCTCCCGCTCGGCGCGCACGCCGGAGACCTGTTGCGCATTGAGCGCCAGGTCGTCACCCAGTACACCGGCGGTTTTCTTGGCCGCCACCTTGGTCATCACGGAAACGTCATCGAGTACTGCGGCGATATCGTCGATCAGTAAAAGAAGGCTGCTTCCTGCCATGTTCTGTGACTCTCGTGTAAGGGGATGTTGCCAAAGAATAGCTGCTTGCCTGACTGAAAACATCCGCTATTACTGGCACAGACGTGCTGCAAGCCCCCGCCTTGAGCGCCCTGCGAGCCCGGTGCTACCATGCGCCACCGCCTGCCCGGGCCTGCCTGGGGCGGGCCGAGACCAAGGAACAGCGCCAACCATGAGCAGCATTCGCGAGCGCAACAAAGAACTGATCCTGCGCGCGGCCAGTGAAGAATTCGCCGACAAGGGTTTCGCCGCCACCAAGACCAGCGATATCGCGGCCAAGGCCGGCTTGCCCAAGCCCAACGTCTACTACTACTTCAAGTCCAAGGAAAACCTCTACCGCGAGGTGCTCGAGAGCATCATCGAGCCGATCATGCAGGCCTCGACGCCGTTCAATGCCGAGGGTGATCCGGAAGAAGTGCTGAGCGCCTACATCCGCTCCAAGGTGCGCATCTCCCGCGACCTGCCCTTCGCCTCCAAGGTGTTCGCCAGCGAGATCATGCACGGCGCCCCGCACCTGAGTACGCGCCAGGTCGAGCAATTGAACGTCCAGGCCCGGCACAACATCGCCTGCATCCAGCGCTGGATCGACAACGGCCAGATCGCCCCGGTCGACCCGCACCACCTGATGTTCAGCATCTGGGCCGCGACCCAGACCTACGCCGATTTCGACTGGCAGATCTCGGTGGTGACCGGGAAGGCGAAGCTGGACGAGAGCGATTATGAGGCGGCGGCGCAGACGATCATTCGGCTGGTGTTGAAAGGTTGTGCGCCGGACGCCTGACCGCGCTTTTTGACGCTGTTTCCCTCCTGATATAGGCTCAACTCAATTTTCCAGAAATTGAGTTGAGCATGCCCCGCATCAGCAGACCCAAGCCCTACACGGAGATTTTCGCGCGCCATGCCGGCGAGATTCTGGGGCTCATCTCGACATTTTCCGCCGTCGACGACAAGGGCCGTTATCTGCACTGGCACGACTTCCGCCACCGGGTGCCCTCCGGCATCAACGCGGAAGCGGCCTGGTGCACGGTGAAGCTGTCCAGAACCCTGATGCAGAGGTTCATCGGGCTGCGCGCCGAGGATGATTCCCCGTTCAAGTACTGCCTCCCCGACTACGCCCAGACGGTCATCCACGCCATCGAGCACATCAACGCCCGGCTAGGGCTGGTGGTGTCGAAGGACTCGCCCGTCAACGAGAACAACCTGTTCCTGGTCGAGTCGCTGATGATGGAAGAAGCGATTTCCAGCGCACAGTTGGAGGGCGCGGCAACCACCCGCAAAGTCGCCAAGGAAATGCTCGAAAAGGAACGCGAGCCGGTCAACGACGACGAGCGGATGATCTTCAACAACTTCCTGCTGATGAAGCTGGCCAAGCACAGCAGCGAGCAACCGCTGTCCCTCGAGTTGATCAGGCGCTTTCACGCCGAGGCCACGCGTAGCGTCCAGGAAGAGCACGCCTGCCCGGGAGAAATCAGAAGGACCAATGACATCCACGTCAAAGGCCGTGACGAGGAAATCGTCCATCAACCGCCGGATGCCGCCCTGCTCCTGGAGCGCCTGGAGAGACTCTGCGATTTCGCCAACCAGCAGCATGACGGCCACGACGGGCGAACCTTCATCCACCCCGCCGTGAAGGCGATCATCCTGCACTTCATGATCGGCTACGAGCATCCCTTCAACGATGGCAACGGCAGGACGGCAAGGTGCCTGTTCTACTGGTACATGCTGAAAAGCGGCTATTGGGCGTTCGAGTACATCTCGATCAGCGCGCTGTTGAAGCAGGCGCCGGTGCAGTATGGCGAGTCGTACCTGTTCACCGAGACCGATGAGTTCGACCTGACCTATTTCGTTTACCACCAACTGAAAATCATCGAGCGGGCGATGGACGGGTTCCTGGTCTACATCGAGAACAAGCGCAACGAGCTGCGTGACGTCATGGGGCTGCTGATGCAGTCCGGCTTCGACAAGGACCTGAATTTCAGGCAGGTGCAGTTGCTGAAAAAGGTACTGCGAGACCCCGGTCGGCTGTTCGTCGCCAAGGAAGTGAAGAATGACTTCGAGGTTTCGGAGGGGACTGCCCGGGCTGATCTGGAGAAGCTGGTGAAGCTCAAGCTGCTGGCCAAGGTCAGGGAGGGCAAGACCTGGTGCTATGTGGCTAGAGGGGACGCAGCGGACCAGATCAGAAAAAAGTGAGGGCCCCATCGCTGGCAAGCCAGCTCCCACAGGGTTCAGCGGCGCCGCGGACACTGTGGGAGCTGGCTTGCCAGCGATGAGGCCAGTGGTTACACCACAAGCTTCAGATCAAGCAGCAACCCCCGCATCCGCCCGCAGCCCCGCCTCTTCGATCGCACTGATCGCACACTGCTCATCGATATCCGAGGTATCCCCGCTGATCCCGATCGCCCCCAGCACCACGCCCGCCTCGTTGCGAATCAGCACGCCACCCGGCGCCGGCACCACCGGGCTCTGACCCAGGCCATTCAGCGCGGCAAAGAACGCCGGCCGCTGCTGCGCGTCCAGCGCCAGCAGGCGCGAGCCCTTGCCCAGGGCAATCGCACCCCACGCCTTGCCCATCGCCACCTGCGGCCGCAGCAGGCTGGCGCCATCTTCCCGTTGCAAGGTCAGCAGGTGACCACCGGCATCCAGCACCACCACGGTCAGGGGCGCGGCGGAGATCTTGCGACCCGCGGCCAACGCGCCATTCACCAGGCTGACGGCGACTTTCAAGCTCAATGCGTTCATCAAAAGGTCCTCTTGTTGTTATGAAGCCCTGTGGGCAAGTGAAAAATTGATAGACCAAATAGAACACAATGGCGAATATTTTTGTATACAATAATTCGATTCCATCCACCTGATCGTCCGCCGAGCCCGTTTCCACGGCATTTCGACGAAAGCGCAGGCCACGGACGAAAATGGATTGACCAGAGCTGCATCCCGTGAATACACTCTGGCAAAAGCTGTTTTGTATACAATTACAACATCGATGAGGCACAAAGCCATGAGCAAAATGAGAGCAATTGATGCAGCCGTTCTGGTGATGCGCCGCGAAGGTGTGGAAACCGCGTTTGGCATTCCGGGTGCAGCGATCAACCCGCTGTATTCGGCCCTGAAGAAAGTCGGCGGTATCGATCACGTCCTCGCTCGCCACGTTGAAGGCGCCTCGCACATGGCCGAGGGTTACACCCGTACCAAGGCCGGCAATATCGGCGTGTGCATCGGCACTTCCGGCCCTGCCGGCACCGACATGGTCACCGGCCTGTACAGCGCCTCCGCCGACTCCATCCCGATTCTCTGCATCACCGGCCAGGCTCCACGTGCCCGCCTGCACAAGGAAGACTTCCAGGCCGTGGACATCACCAGCATCGTCAAGCCGGTGACCAAGTGGGCAACCACCGTTCTGGAACCGGGCCAGGTGCCTTACGCCTTCCAGAAAGCCTTCTATGAAATGCGCACCGGCCGCCCAGGCCCCGTGCTGATCGACCTGCCGTTCGACGTGCAGATGGCCGAGATCGAATTCGACATCGATGCCTACGAGCCCCTGCCGGTCACCAAGCCAGCCGCGACCCGCAAGCAAGCGGAAAAAGCCCTGGCCATGCTCAATGAAGCCGAGCGTCCGCTGCTGGTCGCCGGTGGCGGCATCATCAACGCCGACGCCAGCGCCAAGCTGGTCGAGTTCGCCGAACTGACCGGCGTGCCGGTAGTCCCGACCCTGATGGGCTGGGGCACCATCCCTGACGACCACGAGCTGATGGTCGGCATGGTCGGCCTGCAGACCTCGCACCGCTACGGCAACGCGACCATGCTGAAATCCGACCTGGTGTTCGGCATCGGCAACCGCTGGGCCAACCGTCACACCGGTTCCGTCGACGTCTACACCGAAGGCCGCACCTTCATCCACGTCGATATCGAACCGACCCAGATCGGCCGCGTGTTCACCCCGGACCTGGGCATCGTGTCCGACGCCGGCTCCGCACTGGATGCCTTCCTGGAAGTGGCCCGCGAGTGGAAAGCCGCCGGCAAGCTGAAATGCCGCGGCGAATGGCTGAAAGACTGCCAGGCCCGCAAGTCGAGCCTGCAGCGCAAGACCAACTTCGACAACGTTCCGGTCAAGCCACAGCGCGTGTACCAGGAAATGAACGAAGTGTTCGGCAAGGACACCACCTACGTCAGCACCATCGGTCTGTCGCAGATCGCCGGCGCCCAGTTCCTCCACGTGTACAAGCCACGCCACTGGATCAACTGCGGCCAGGCCGGCCCGCTGGGCTGGACCATTCCGGCTGCCCTGGGCGTGGTCAAGGCCGACCCGAGCCGCAAGGTCGTCGCGCTGTCGGGCGACTATGACTTCCAGTTCATGATCGAAGAGCTGGCCGTGGGCGCGCAGTTCAACCTGCCGTACGTCCACGTCCTGGTGAACAACGCCTACCTGGGCCTGATCCGCCAGGCGCAGCGTGGTTTCGAGATGGATTACTGTGTACAACTGGCGTTCGAGAACATCAACTCGCCAGACCTCAACGGTTACGGCGTCGATCACGTGGCCGTGGTCGAAGGCCTGGGTTGCAAGGCGCTGCGCGTGTTCAACCCGTCCGAGATCGCCCCGGCGCTGCTCAAGGCCCAGAAAATGGCCGAAGAGTTCCGCGTACCGGTGGTGGTCGAGGTGATTCTCGAGCGCGTCACCAACATTTCCATGGGTACCGAAATCAACGCGGTCAACGAGTTCGAAGACCTGGCGCTGGTCGGCAACGACGCGCCAACCGCGATTTCGCTGCTCGACTGATTGCCTGTGCGGCCCCGCGCTTCACCGCGCGGGGCCCAACCCAGCAAGGAGACACACATGCCACGCTTTGCCGCCAACCTGTCCATGCTGTTCACCGAACAGGACTTCCTGCCGCGCTTCAAGGCGGCTGCCGACGCCGGCTTCAGCGGTGTCGAGTACCTCTTCCCGTACGACTACGCCGCCACCGAGATCAAGCAGCAGCTCGACGCCCATGGCCTGACCCAGGTGCTGTTCAACCTGCCGGCCGGCGACTGGGCCAAGGGTGACCGCGGCATCGCCTGCGACCCGGCCCGGGTCGAGGAATTCCGCAGCGGTGTCGACCTGGCCATCGCCTACGCGCAAGTGCTGGGCAACACCCAGGTCAACTGCCTGGCCGGTATCCGTCCACAGGGTCCGGACTGCGCCACCGTGCGCAAGACCTTCGTGGAAAACCTGCGCTTTGCCGCCGACAAGCTCAAGGCTGCCGGGATCAAGCTGGTCATGGAAATGATCAACACCCGCGACATCCCGGGCTTCTACCTGAACACCACCCAGCAGGCCCTGGAGATCCAGGCCGAAGTGGGCAGCGACAACCTGTTCCTGCAGTACGACATCTACCACATGCAGATCATGGAGGGCGATCTGGCCCGCACCATGGAAAGCAACCTGGCGAAGATCAACCACATCCAGCTGGCCGACAACCCGGGCCGTCACGAACCGGGCACCGGCGAGATCAACTACCGCTTCCTGTTCGAGCACCTGGACCGCATCGGTTACCAGGGCTGGGTGGGCGCGGAGTACAAGCCCAAGACCACCACTGAAGAAGGTCTGGGCTGGTTGAAGACCCATAACGCGATCTAACAAGCACCGCCCTCCCCTGTGGGAGCTGGCTTGCCAGCGATAGGGCCGGCAGCAGCAATGATGTTGTCAGTTCTGGCCTCATCGCTGGCAAGCCAGCTCCCACAGGGACTGCGGTGACCCCAATTACAAGAGGCAAATTCTCATGGCTAAAATCGGTTTCATCGGCACCGGCATCATGGGCCGCCCAATGGCGCAGAACCTGCAGAAAGCGGGTCACAGCCTGTTCGTTTCCACCCACCACGATGCCGCCCCGGCCGACCTGATCGCCGCTGGCGCCGTGGCCCTGGCCAATCCGAAGGAAGTGGCCCAGGAAGCCGAGTTCATCATCGTCATGGTCCCGGACACCCCGCAGGTCGAAAGCGTCCTGTTCGGTGACAACGGCGTGGCCCAGGGCGTTGGCCCGAACAAGGTGGTGATCGACATGAGCTCGATCTCCCCTATCGCTACCAAGGCCTTCGCCGAGAAGATCAAGGCCACCGGCGCTGCCTACCTGGACGCCCCGGTCTCCGGCGGCGAAGTCGGGGCCAAGGCCGCGACCCTGAGCATCATGGTCGGTGGCTGCCCGAAAGCCTTCGAGCGCACCCTGCCGCTGTTCCAGGCCATGGGCAAGAACATCACCCGCGTCGGTGGCAACGGTGACGGCCAGACCGCCAAGGTCGCCAACCAGATCATCGTCGCCCTGAACATCCAGGCCGTCGCCGAAGCCCTGCTGTTCGCCGCCAAGAACGGCGCCGATCCGGCCAAGGTCCGCGAGGCACTGATGGGCGGCTTCGCCTCGTCGAAGATCCTCGAAGTGCACGGCGAGCGCATGATCAAGGGCACCTTCGATCCAGGCTTCCGCATCAGCCTGCACCAGAAGGACCTGAACCTGGCCCTGCAAGGCGCCAAGGAGCTGAACATCAACCTGCCCAACACCTCCAACGCCCAGCAAGTGTTCAGCACCTGCGCGGCCATCGGTGGTGCCAACTGGGACCACTCGGCGCTGATCAAAGGCCTGGAACACATGGCCAACTTCTCGATCCGCGACGACAAGTAAGCAACGCCTGCCAGCCCGCGGATTGAAGAGACCGCGCATCGATCTCTTCTGCCCTTGAGGCTGGCAGTTGCAACCGCGCAACACCGCCCCTGGTTCAGCCTGCACGGAGGCCGTTCCAGGGGCGTTTTTGATTCTGCAGAACAATAAGATTTGGAGGCCTGAGATGTCGGTCGATCCGCAACACTTTCTCCGCGACCTGTTCGCCACGGCCATCGACGCCGCGCACCCGCGTCAGGTCCTTGAAGCCCATCTGCCCGCCGACCGTACCGGTCGGGTAATCGTCATCGGCGCCGGCAAGGCCGCCGCCGCCATGGCCGAAGTGGTCGAGCGCGCCTGGCAGGGCGAAGTCCGCGGCCTCGTCGTGACCCGCTACGGCCACGGCGCCAGCTGCTCGAAGATCGAGGTGGTGGAAGCCGCCCACCCCGTCCCCGACGCCGCCGGCCTGGCCGTGGCCAAGCGCGTGCTGGAAATGGTCAGCGACCTGAGCGCCGACGACCGGGTGATCTTCCTGCTGTCCGGCGGCGGTTCGGCCCTGCTGGCCCTGCCTGCCGAAGGCCTGACCCTGGCCGACAAGCAGCAGATCAACAAGGCCCTGCTCAAGTCCGGCGCAACCATCGGCGAGATGAACTGCGTGCGCAAGCACCTCTCGGCGATCAAGGGCGGCCGCCTGGCCAAGGCCTGCTGGCCGGCCACCGTGTACACCTACGCGATTTCCGATGTGCCGGGCGACCTCGCCACGGTCATCGCCTCCGGCCCCACCGTGGCCGACCCGAGCACCTCGGCCGAAGCCCTGGCGATCCTCAAGCGCTACAACATCGACGCGCCCAAGGCCGTGATCGACTGGCTGAACAACCCGGCTTCCGAGACCGTCAAGGCCGACGACCCGGCCCTGGCCCGCAGCCACTTCCAGCTGATCGCCCGGCCCCAGCAGTCGCTGGAAGCCGCTGCGGTGAAAGCCCGGCAAGCCGGCTTCAGCCCGCTGATCCTCGGCGACCTGGAAGGCGAATCGCGGGAAGTGGCCAAGGTCCACGCCGGCATCGCCCGCCAGGTGGTCCTGCATGGCCAGCCGCTAGCCGCGCCCTGCGTGATTCTCTCCGGCGGTGAAACCACCGTGACCGTGCGCGGCAATGGCCGTGGCGGGCGCAACGCCGAGTTTCTCCTGAGCCTGACCGAAAGCCTCAAGGGCCTGCCTGGGGTGTACGCCATCGCCGGCGACACCGACGGCATCGACGGTTCCGAAGACAACGCCGGCGCCCTCATGACCCCGGACAGCTACGCCCGCGCCGCGGCCCTGGGCCTGTCGGCCACCGACGAGCTGGACAACAACAACGGCTACGGCTACTTCGCCGCGCTCGACGCGCTGATCGTCACCGAGCCGACCCGCACCAACGTCAACGATTTCCGCGCCATCCTCATTCTTGAGACTGCCCACCATGACGCCTGACAAAAAAGTCAAAATCCTCGCCACCCTCGGCCCTGCGATCAAGGGCATCGACGATGTCCGCCAGCTGGTGGAAGCCGGGGTGAACATCTTCCGCCTCAACTTCAGCCACGGCGAGCATGAAGACCATGCGATGCGCTACCAGTGGATCCGTGAAGTGGAGGCCCAGCTCAACTATCCGCTGGGCATCCTCATGGACCTGCAAGGGCCGAAGCTGCGCGTTGGCCGCCTGGCCGAAGGCAAGGCCATGCTCCAGCGTGGCCAGGCCCTGCGCCTGGACCTCGACCCGACCCCGGGCGATGCCACGCGGGTCAACCTGCCGCACCCGGAAATCATCGCCGCGCTGGAGCCGGGCATGGACCTGCTGGTGGATGACGGCCGCCTGCGCCTGCGGGTGACCGCCAAGCACGCCGACGCCATCGACACCGAAGTGCTCAACGGCGGCGAGCTGTCCGACCGCAAGGGCGTGAACGTGCCGCAGGCGGTGCTGGACCTCAGCCCGCTGACCGCCAAGGACCGCCGCGACCTGACCTTCGGCCTGGAACTGGGCGTGGACTGGGTGGCGCTGTCGTTCGTCCAGCGTCCCGAGGACATCGCCGAAGCCCGCGAGCTGATCGGTGACCGGGCCTTCCTGATGGCCAAGATCGAGAAGCCGTCGGCAGTGACCCAACTGCGCGAAATCGCCGAGCTGAGCGACGCGATCATGGTTGCCCGTGGTGACCTGGGCGTGGAAGTGCCGGCCGAGGCCGTGCCGCAGATCCAGAAGAACATCATCGCCACCTGCCGCCAGTTGGGCCGGCCGGTTGTGGTTGCGACGCAAATGCTCGAGTCGATGCGCTTCTCCCCTGCCCCGACCCGCGCCGAGGTCACAGACGTGGCCAATGCCGTGGCCGAAGGCGCCGATGCGGTGATGCTGTCGGCGGAAACCGCCTCTGGCGACTACCCGCTGGAAGCCGTGCAGATGATGAGCAAGATCATCCGCCAGGTCGAAGCCGGCCCGGACTACCAGACCCAGCTCGACGTCGGCCGGCCGAAAGCCGAGGCAACCGTTTCGGACGCCATCAGCTGCGCGATCCGCCGGATCAGCGGCATCCTGCCGGTGGCGGTGCTGGTCAACTACAGCGAATCGGGCAACTCGACCCTGCGCGCCTCCCGCGAGCGGCCACGGGCGCCGATCCTCAACCTGACCCCGAACCTGGGCACTGCCCGGCGCCTGAGCGTGGTCTGGGGTGTGCACTCGGTGGTCAACGACCGCCTGCGCCAGGTCGACGAGGTGTGCTCCACCGCGCTGGAAATCGCCCAGGCCCAGGGCATGGCCAACCGCGGCGACACGCTGCTGATCACCGCCGGTGTGCCTTTTGGCCAGCCGGGATCGACTAACTCGCTGCGTATCGAAACCCTGCTTTGACGTCTTCGCGAGGCAGGTTGGCGGCCATCGATTCATCCGCGTGAATCCGTGATCACCCGCCTGCTTCGCGATCCATAACCGTGGGACAAGACCCGCCCAAAGAGGCGACCCACTTCATTCAGACCTACTGCCATGTACACGAAAAACTTCGTCAATCCGTGCCCGGACTGGGCGACCGCGTTGCTCAACGGTTTCAGTCAGGTGCTGCTGCAGCGTAATCCGCTGTGCGGCCTGTGCTGCCTGCTGGCAATCCTTATCACGGCTCCACAACTGATCGGTGGTGCGCTGCTCGGCGCCCTCGCCGGCCTGCTCACCGCCCAGCGCCGCGGCTACAACCGCGCCGACCGCCAGGCCGGGCTGTACAGCTACAACGGCGTGCTGATCGGCGTGCTGTTCAGCTACCTGCTGCCCTGGTCGCCGATTCTCCTGCCGCTGATCATCGCCGTTGCCGGGCTGAGCAGCATGCTGGTGCATCAATGGCTCAAGCGTGGCGGGTCGGTGTTGTTGCCGGCCTATACCCTGCCCTTCGTCCTGGCGGGCTGGGCCTTGCTGCTGGTGGCTGAACCGGAGGCACAGGCCAGCGCGCCGGTGCAGGCCAATGCCCTGGACGCCCTCGCCCGGGGGCTGGGGCAGATCTTCCTGCTGGACCAGCCGCTGGCCGGGTTGCTGATTGCCCTGGGGCTGCTGCTGTCGGACCGCTATGCGGCGGCCTGGGCCTTCGTCGGCGCGGCGATTGGCGGCAGCGTTGCGCTGATCGGCGGGGAAGCCACGGCGGCGTATATGGGGCTGTATGGCTTCAATGCAGCGCTGGCGGCCCTGGCCTTCAGCGGCACCCGTGCGCAACCGTGGAAGCCGTTGCTGGCGATCGTTCTGGCGATCGCGGTGCAGCCGCTGTTCAATATGTTGCCGATTCCGGGGCTGACGGCGCCGTTTATCGTGGCGTGCTGGGTGGTGCGGCTGGGGGATGTGAAAGGGACCGGGGTGCAGAGTCGCTGCATCTGAAGTCATCGCTGGCAAGCCAGCTCCCACAGGTTCGGGAGCGACGCGGACACTGTGGGAGCTGGCTTGCCAGCGATTAGGCCCTGGAAACTTGCACAACTGCCGGATCCCACCCTAGGCTTCGCATCACCACCCGCCTCGGAACCACCACCTTTATGGACACCCCCCAGAGCCTGCGCCAGCGGCTCTTCGTCATCGTCTTCCAGACCGACACCGTCGCAGGACGCCGCTTCGATACCATCCTGCTGCTGATCATCCTCGCCAGCCTGGTCACCGTGATCCTCGACTCCATCGACGAGGTCCACCAGAGCTACGCCGGCCTGCTCGCCGCCATCGAGTGGGGCTTCACCGCGGTCTTCCTGGTCGAGTACCTGCTGCGCCTGTACTGCTCGCCCAAGCCGCTGCGCTATGCCTTCAGCTTCTACGGCCTGGTCGACCTGCTGGCGATCGTGCCGGGGATCATCGCCCTGTACTACAGCGACGCCCAGTACCTGCTGATCGTCCGGGTCATCCGCATGCTGCGGATCTTCCGCGTGCTCAAGCTCAGTCCGTACCTGAAGCAAGCCCACTACCTGCTCGACGCCCTGCGTGGCAGCAAGCAGAAGATCATCGTGTTCCTGGTCAGCGTGTCGACCCTGGTCACCGTGTTCGGCACCCTGATGTACGTGGTCGAAGGCCCGGAACACGGCTTTACCAGCATCCCCAAGGGCATCTACTGGGCCATCGTCACCCTGACCACCGTCGGCTTCGGCGATATCGTGCCCAAGACCCCGCTGGGCCAGGTGATTTCCTCGATGGTGATGATCACCGGCTACTCGATCATCGCCGTGCCCACGGGTATCTTTACCGCCGAACTGGCCAATGCCATGCGCGGCGAACAACTGCGCCACGACTGCCCGGTATGCCGCAAGAACAGCCACGAACACGGCGCCGCCTTCTGCTCGCGCTGTGGTAATGCGCTGTTCCGGAAGCTGGAATAAGCAAAGTCGTTTTTAATCTTTTTGTGCCTAAGGGCCATTGGCTATAGTCGCTGGCACAATGCTTTCAATCCAACCAAGTCCAACAAGGAATGCACAGTGAAAAAACTCTTTGGTGCCTCGCTCCTCGCCGCGAGCCTGGTCGTGGGCAATATCGCCCAGGCCGCGCCCGCGCCGCTGCTGAACGTCTCCTATGACGTGATGCGCGACTTCTACAAGGACTACAACGTTGCCTTCCAGAAGCACTGGGAAGCCGAGCACAAAGAGAAGATCACCGTGCAGATGTCCTTCGGCGGTTCGAGCAAGCAGGCGCGCTCGGTGATCGACGGCCTGCCGGCGGATGTCATCACCATGAACATGGCCACCGACATCAACGCCCTGGCCGACAACGGCAAGCTGGTCCCGGACAACTGGGTTACCCGCCTGCCGAACAACAGCGCGCCGTTCACCTCGGCCACGGTGTTCATCGTGCGCAAGGGCAACCCGAAAGCGCTGAAGGACTGGCCGGACCTGCTCAAGGATGGCGTCCAGGTGATCGTGCCGAACCCGAAGACTTCGGGTAACGGCCGCTACACCTACCTGTCGGCCTGGGGCTATGTGCTGAAGACCGGTGGTGACGAGGCCAAGGCCAAGGACTTCGTCGGCAAGCTGTTCAAGCAGGCGCCGGTGCTGGACACCGGTGGCCGTGCCGCCACCACCACCTTCATGACCAACCAGATCGGCGACGTGCTGGTGACCTTCGAGAACGAAGCGGAAATGATCGCCCGCGAGTTCGGTCGTGATCAGTTCGAAGTGATCTACCCGAGCGTTTCCGCTGAAGCCGAGCCGCCGGTGAGCGTGGTGGACAAGGTGGTCGACAAGAAGGGCAGCCGTGCCACCGCCGAGGAATACCTGAAGTTCCTGTGGTCGCCTGAGGCCCAGGAGATCGCCGCCAACAACTACCTGCGTCCGCGGGACCCGGCGGTGCTGGCCAAGTACACCGACCGCTTCCCGAAAGTGGAATTCCTCTCGGTGGAGAAGACCTTTGGTGACTGGCGTACCGTGCAGAAGACCCACTTCAATGATGGCGGGGTGTTCGACCAGATCTATACCGGCAAGTAAGCCCGGCATCGAGGCCTGACTTTCGGGCCTCATCGCCGGCAAGCCAGCTCCCACAGGGATTTGTGTGCACCACGGACCCTGTGGGAGCTGGCTTGCCAGCGATAGGGCCCTCACAGATTGCAAATCCCTCGCAGAAAAACCCCAAAGATCATTGTCTACCCTTTCCGTCACCCCACGGCTGAAGGAGTACCCCGTGATCCGCCCCCTGCTCACTCTCCTCTTCTGCACCCTGCTGAGCCTGCAGGCATTGGCCGGCCCGCTGGCCGCCGTCACCGAGGAACAACCGGCCAAGGAGCCGGAACCGGTCGTCCAGGGCGGTCTGCTCGGCACCCTCGCCAGCGGCCTCGACGACGTCTCCCAGGAACTCAATATCGACCACCACCTGCTCGACAGCTGGCGCCTGCGCACCGATCGTGCAGCCAAGGAGGTCAACCAGCTGGTCGACCGCCATGACGCCGGCGACCTGATGTCGATGACCTGGGACTTCCTGATCCTCACCGCCACCTGGGCCGCAACCTTCGCCGTGCTCTGCTACCTCGGCCGCCTCGCCGCCCGTGCCAGCCAGCGCAGCCGCCTGCTGCGCGAGCGCCCGCGCCCGCAAAAGCTCCTCGGCTACCTGCTGCCCTACACCCTGCCGGCCATCGCCAGCCTGCCCGCCGCGCTGTTC
Source organism: Pseudomonas putida (assembly GCF_001941965.1). GTDB lineage: Bacteria > Pseudomonadota > Gammaproteobacteria > Pseudomonadales > Pseudomonadaceae > Aquipseudomonas > Aquipseudomonas putida_L. Next base: position 238,411 of record NZ_MKZO01000012.1, read on the forward strand.
ATCAGCCGCCAGCTCGATCCGTCGGTGGGTCGCGCCCTGGGCATGAGCCTGGCCTATGCCACCAGCAGCGGGATCTTCTCCACCACCCTCATCCTGTGCCTGATCACCCTGTTCGATGTCGGCCACAAGCGCACGGCGGTGCGCATCATCCGCGAGGCCGCGCCGCGGCCGCTGTTCATGATCGGCTTCCTCGCCGCCTGGAGCGACGCCCTGACCAGCCCGCAGATTTCCCGTCAGATCGGCGGCAACCTGACCAGCAGCATCGCGGTGATCACCGGCCTGCTGGCGACCCTGATCTTCGCCGTGGTGGTGCTGCGTTCCCGGCGCCCGGTGGCGCACCTGATCCGCAACCGCAGCCTCAAGGACCGCCTGCAACACCGCGCGGTGCAGGAGACCCTGCGGATCTTCTCGGCGATCTGGTACCTGCCGATCCTGATGATGATCATGGTCTCGGGGATCAACCTGATCGGCGCCGGCGAAGAAAGCCAGCGCGCCCTGCAAAAGGCCCTGCTGACCACGGTGCTGCTGATCGGCACGGTGTTCCTGAGCATCACCCTGCAGCATTTCCTCAACCCGCCGCGCAACCCGGAACAGCGCCTGCGCCCGTACAAGGAGCTGCTCTACAGCCTCGCCCACGCCCTGCTGCGCATCGCCATGGCGGTGGCCTTCATCGAACTGCTGGGGCGTATCTGGGGCTTCTCGGTGCTGGACTTCGCCCTGCGCAACAGCTTCGGCCGGGCGATCAGTGATTCGCTGAGCAGCATCGGCCTGATCCTGCTGGTGACCTGGCTGCTCTGGGTGGTGATCGACACGGCGATCCAGGAAGCGCTCAAGCCGACACCGGGCCGGCGCAACACCCGCCAGCCGAGCACCCGCACGCGGACCATCCTGCCGATGCTGCGCAACGCCACCAAGGTGGTACTGGTGGTGATCTGCACCATCACCACCATGGCCAACCTGGGGATCAATGTCGCGCCGTTCCTCGCCGGTGCCGGGGTGGTCGGCCTGGCCATCGGCTTCGGCTCGCAGCAACTGGTGCAGGACGTGATCACCGGGCTGTTCATCCTGATCGAGGACACCATCGCCATCGGCGACTGGGTGGTGCTCGACTCCGGGCATGCCGGTACCGTGGAAAGCCTGACCATCCGCACCCTGCGCCTGCGCGACGGCAAGGGCTTCGTGCACTCGGTGCCGTTCGGGCAGATCAAGGCCGTCACCAACCAGTCGCGGCAGTTCGCCTACGCGTTCTTCTCGGTGCAGTTCAGTTATGACTCGGACGTGGATGCGGCGCTCAAGCTGATTCGCGAGGCGGGGCAGTCGATCAGCGAGGACCCGATCCTGCGGCACAATTTGCAGGGGCCGTTGCAGGTGTTCGGGGTGGACAGCATGAACCTGAACGGGATGACCCTGACGGCGCAGTTCAGGACGACTTCGGGCGGGCAGTACGCGGTGAACCGGGCGTTCAACGAGCGCTTGAAGAAGCTGGTGGACAAGACGGACGAGGTGAGTTTTGCGCAGTACAGTCCGGTGCCGGCAACCCAGTAATTGATGGTGCTCTCAAGGGCCTCATCGCTGGCAAGCCAGCTCCCACAGGGTTCGCGGCGCACACATACCCTGTGGGAGCTGGCTTGCCAGCGATAGGGCCCTCAAACTCACCGAAAAACCAGGGCCTTGAGCCCCCCAGCCACATCCACATCCGGAAACTCCGGCGCATTCTCCAGCCGCTCGACGAACTTCAACCCCGGCGCCTGCTCCGCCATCCCCTCGATCAGAAACTCCGCCCCGATCCCCGGATCATTGACACAAGCCAGCACCGTCCCGCCCTCGCTCAACAGCTCCGGCAGACGGCGGAGGATCTTCGCGTAGTCCTGGGTCAGGGCAAAGCTGCCCTTCTGGAAGCTCGGCGGGTCGATGATGATCAGGTCATAAGGCGCCGTCTTGCGCACCTTGCCCCAGGACTTGAACAGCTCATGCCCAAGGAAGCCGACCTTGCCCAGGTCATGCCCGTTGAGCCGGTGATTGTCCCGCCCCCGGGACAGCGCCGCCTTCGACATATCGAGGTTGATCACCTGCTCAGCCCCGCCGGCAATCGCTGCCACCGAAAAGCCGCAGGTATAGGCGAACAGGTTGAGCACCCGCTGCCCCGCCGCCTGCGCACGCACCCAGCGCCGGCCGTAGCGCATGTCGAGGAACAGGCCGTTGTTCTGCTTCATGCCCAGGTCGAGCTGGTAGCGCAGACCGTCCTCGTCGATGACCTTGTGTGTGCAAGGCTCACCCCGCAGCCAGTAACCGGGACTGTCCGGCAGATAACGATGCTGGATCAGCACCGCCATATCCCCGGTCGCCAGGTCGCGCAACATGGCTTGCAGTTCGTCCAGTTGGCCCTCGGGCGGCTCGCGGAACAGCGCCACCAGCAGCACGCCCTGCAGCCAGTCCACGGTGATCTGCTCCAGCCCCGGCCAGCAGCGCCCGCGGCCATGGAACAGCCGCCGGGTTTCAGCCGGCGGTGGGTTCAGGGCGTTGAGCAGGTGGTGGTGCAGGGTTTCGATGGCGGAGGTCATGGCGGGTTTTCGGTGAACTAAAGCGGCGCATTCTACGCTTTTGCACCGCTGGCGCGGGCAGCGGATTTGAACCACCAGCCCCGCTGCATCCCGGCCGCCGCCAGCAGGATCGCCGCCACGCCCAGCCATTGCAGAGGCTCCAGGCGATGGCCGAAGGCGACCCAGTCCACTGCGATCGCCGCAATCGGGTAGATGAACGACAACGCGCCGGTCAGCGCCGTCGGCAGTTTCTGGATGGCGCCGTAGAGCAGCACGTACATCACGCCGGTATGCACGATGCCCAGGGTGACCAGGCTACCCAGTTCACCCGGCACGGTGGGCAGGCCGCCGAGATTGGCGAACGGCGCCAGCAGCAACACCCCGGTACTCACCTGGACCAGCGCGATCAGGTGCGGTGGCGTGCCACTCAGGCGCTTGATGATCAGCGCGGCCACCGCATAGAGGAACGCCGCACCAAGGGCCAGGGCGATGCCCATCAGGTAGTCCTCGCCACTTTCGCCCTGGCTGCCATGGGCACTGACGATGGCCAGCATCCCGGCGAAGGAAACACCAAGCCAGAACAGCTTGGGCACGGTGATCTTCTCACCGAGAAACAGCGCCGCCAGCCCCACCAGCATGAACGGCTGGACGTTGTACACCGCCGTGCCGATGGCGATGGACGCCCGCGAGTAGGAGGCGAACAGCAGCACCCAGTTGCCGACGATGGCTACGCCGCTGAGCACGGCCAGGGCGAAGGTCATGCGGGTCAGGAGGCCTGGGCGCAGGAAGCCCATGGCGGTGCAGATCAGCAGCAAGGTCCCGGCGCCGAACAGGCAGCGCCAGAACACCACGTCCAGCACCGGTTGCTCGGATACCAGGACGAACCAGCCAATGGTGCCGGAAATCAGCATGGCGCCGATCATTTCCAGGGAACCGCGACGTATCGAATTGTCCATCACTCACCTCCAGGCAGATGTGACAAAGTATGCCGAGGGTGCCTGGGACCATTCCAGTGGATAAATCAGGCAGGAATGATCTTCGACCTTTCTTATCAAGGTGATTTCATTGAATCGCCTAACCGGAGCCTTTTCATGACCGATGCCATCGACCAACTGCTGCTCAATGCCCTGATGGAGGATTCGCGGCGCTCGCTGAAGGCGCTGGCGAGCCTGACCGGGTTGTCCTCACCCAGCGTCAGCGAGCGCCTGCGCCGCCTGGAGGAACGCGGTGTGCTCAAGGGCTACACCGTGGAAGTGGATGCCCGCAGCTTCGGCTACCAGTTGCAGGCCATCGTGCGCATTCGCCCGCTGCCGGGGCAGTTGCATGAGGTGGAGCGGCAGATCATCGCCATTCCCGAGTTCACCGAGTGCGACAAGGTGACCGGGGATGACTGCTTCATCGCGCGCCTGCATGTGCGCTCGATGGAGCAACTGGACACCTTGCTGGACAAGCTCAACAGCCAGGCCGAGACCAGTACGGCGATTGTGAAGAAGACCCCGGTGAAGCGGCGGTTGCCGCCGATGGATTGAGATCTGGAAGCTGGACGCGAACCCTGTGTGTCCAATCCAATATCCATACAAACAAAAATTGTACACAAGCATGTAACCGAAAGTGCCTTTTTTGTGTGCAATCACCCCACACCCTGCCCCATATCGTTACATCCTCCCGCTCTATTAACTTGACCAATCAATCAGAATTTAACTAAGCGAAAAAATAAAACCTGTTTAATTGGTCAATTTATAAATTCTAGCTTTCAATAACTTACAAAAATCCTAAGCAACTTCAGCAAGATACGACTTCTGCCTACGAACTTCCCGTGGCATGGATCTGGCTTGAGTGGTCTCGCTCTTTGTATACAACTCAACGAAATCAAGAGCACACTTCAGATCCGCCCACCTGCCGTCGCCGGGTAGCGGAATGCCCCTAACCAATTGGTTCTCGTGGTTGATGACCAGGCTTCCCCACGCCACGAGTATCAGGAGCACGCCGGAATGAGCATGAGTCTCTACAACAAGACAGAACTGGACTTTTCCTCGGCTATACCCGAATCGACGACGCAACCGCAGCAACCCGTGACCCTGAGCCCGCGCCTGCACAACCACGACCTCGCCCCGACCAAGGCCGAGGGCCGCCGCTGGGGGCGCTACAGCATCTTTGCCCTGTGGACCAACGATGTGCACAACATCGCCAACTACTCCTTCGCCATGGGCCTCTACGCCATGGGCCTGGGCGGCTGGCAGATCCTGCTCTCGCTGGGGATCGGTGCCGCACTGGTGTACTTCTTCATGAACCTGTCCGGCTACATGGGCCAGAAGACCGGCGTGCCGTTCCCGGTGATGAGCCGGATCGCCTTCGGTATCCATGGTGCGCAGATCCCGGCGCTGATTCGCGCAGTGATCGCCATCGCCTGGTTCGGTATCCAGACCTACCTGGCCTCGGTGGTCCTGCGCGTACTGCTGACGGCCGTCGCGCCGGGCATGGCCGCCTATGACCAGGACTCGATCCTCGGCCTGTCGAGCCTGGGCTGGGTGTGCTTCGTGGCGATCTGGCTGGTGCAGTTGGTGATCCTCGCCTACGGCATGGAGATGGTGCGGCGCTACGAAGCCTTCGCTGGCCCGGTGATCCTGCTCACCGTGACCTGCCTGGCGGCGTGGATGTACGTCCAGGCCGACTTCGCCATCGCCTGGTCGGTGCGCGAACCACTGACCGGCGCGGCCATGTGGCACAACATCTTCGCCGGCGGCGCGCTGTGGCTGGCGATCTACGGCACCCTGGTACTGAACTTCTGCGACTTCGCCCGTTCCTCGCCGTGCCGCAAGACCATCCGCTCGGGCAACTTCTGGGGCCTGCCAGTGAACATCATCGCCTTCGCGGTGATCAGCGTGGTGCTGTGCGGTGCGCAGTTCAAGATCAACGGCCAGATCATCGACAGCCCGACCCAGATCATCGCCAGCATCCCTAGCACCTTCTTCCTCGTACTCGGCTGCCTGGCCTTCCTGATCGTCACCGTGGCGGTGAACATCATGGCCAACTTCGTCGCCCCGGCCTTCGTCCTCAGCAACCTGGCGCCACGCCTGCTCAACTTCCGCCGTGCCGGGCTGATCAGCGCCACCCTGGCCGTGCTGATCCTGCCGTGGAACCTCTACAACAGCCCGCTGGTGATCATGTACTTCCTCTCCGGCCTCGGCGCCCTGCTCGGCCCGCTGTACGGGGTGATCATGGTCGACTACTGGCTGATTCGCCGCGGTCGCATCAACGTGCCCGAGCTGTACAGCGAAGACCCCAAGGCGGCCTATCACTACCGCCGCGGCGTCAACCCGCGAGCACTGATCGCCTTCGTCCCGGCCGCGCTGCTGGCCATTGTCCTGGCCCTGGTGCCCAACTTCGAAACCATCGCACCGTTCTCCTGGATGATCGGCGCCGGTATCGCCGGCCTGCTCTACCTGCTGTGCGCCCCGCGCAACCAGCAGTACCAGGACGTGAGCGGCGAATCCATCGCCGTTGACAGCGTCAGCCACTGATTGCCTCTTGCGACCCGGCGCTGCCGGGTCGGTCTACTGCCTAGCGAGTCCCGATATGCGAATCCTGATAGTCAACGTCAACACCAGCGAAGCCATTACCGAAGCCATCGCCCGCCAGGCCCAGGCCGTCGCGGCGCCGGGCACCGAGATCATCGGCCTGACCCCGTACTTCGGCGCGGAATCGGTGGAGGGCAATTTCGAAAGCTACCTGGCGGCCATCGCGGTGATGGACCGCGTGCTCGCCTACGACGGCCCGTACGACGCGGTGATCCAGGCAGGTTACGGCGAGCACGGCCGGGAAGGCCTGCAGGAACTGCTCGACGTACCGGTGGTGGATATCACCGATGCCGCCGCCAGCACTGCCATGTACCTCGGTCATGCCTACTCGGTAGTCACCACCCTGGATCGCACCGTGCCGCTGATAGAAGACCGCCTGAAGCTGTCCGGCCTGCTCGACCGCTGCGCCTCGGTGCGCGCCAGCGGCATGGCCGTGCTGGAGCTGGAAGCGGAGCCGGAGCGCGCCCTGGAAGCCATCGTGCGCCAGGCCGAACTGGCGGTCAGCGAAGACAAGGCGGAAGTGATCTGCCTGGGTTGTGGCGGCATGGCCGGGCTCGACGAGAAGATTCGCCAGCGTACCGGCGTGCCGGTGGTGGATGGGGTCAGTGCGGCAGTGAAGATGGCTGAATCGCTGGTGCAGCTCGGGCTGTCCACCTCGAAGACCCGCACCTACGCCAAGCCGCGGCCCAAGCGCGTGATTGGCTGGCCGGCGCAGTTCGGTCGGTAAAACGTTAGTCCCTTTTGCGAGGCGCGATCAACGGTGCCAGGACCTGAACAGGTCATCTCCCCTGGTACCCGCGCCTCGGTTTTTTCCGTTCTCCCGGGGCCAACTCGATCCCTGTGGGAGCTGGCTTGCCAGCGATGAGGCCGGCAGGAACAAAGATGTTGTCAGATAGGGCCAAATCGCTGGCAAGCCAGCTCCCACAGGGATCAATGTCAACCCTGAGAGAGAGTATGCGGGCAGCTCAAGTCCCCGCCATCCAGCCCCTGCTTCACATTCCGGCTCAGCATCGTCGCCTTGCCGTCGCGCCAGGTCAGGGTCAGCACATACAGCGAGTCGAAATCGCTGTTCTCCCAATCCTCGGTAATCACCCGCTCCTCGCCCAGGGCCTTGCCGGCCACGGCGTTGATCAGTTCGGGCAGATAGCCGTGGGACCAGGCGGTATACACCGTCGAATTCCGGTACTTGTTGCTGGTCAGCTCGCGGGCCAGGGCGTTGGTGTCATTGGCGCCGTATTCGATATTCACCGGCAAGCCGAGCTTGATCGCGCTGGGGCTGATGGTCATCAACGGCCGCAGGTAGCTGTAGCTGTCGTCATTGGCGCCCTCTTCCACTTCACGGGTCGGGTCGGCGGCGAACACGTAGTCGGCGTCGCCGAACTTCTCCGGGAGCAAGGTCGCCAGGTCGAGGGCGCGGTTAAGGCCCTGGCAGTTCAGTTGGCCAAGCCCTTCGCCGGGCTTTTCCGCATGGCGCAGGAAGACCAGGGTCTGGGTGCCATCGACCGGTTTGGCCAGGCTGTCGAAGGTGGTGAATCCAAGGAGGGCGGCGCCTGCTACGAGCACGGTGCCGAGCAGCGCCTGACGGCGCGAAGGCAGGAATGCGGGGAACTTCATGATCAACCCTTAAGGACAAAAGACTGTGAACCAACCCGCCAGTGCTGCCCCGCGGCCGGAGCCGCGGAGCATCCCTGTCTATCACTCCATCCGTGGATACGGGCGTCCTTGAGAGTGCAGCAAGCCCGATTGGTTCTGTCCTTGGGGTGCTTGTCCTTAAGCTGGGAGTGAATTTACCGCTCCCCTGTTACGAAATTAAGACGGCGTTTTCAGTCGTCGCGGGTCAGCACTTCCAGTACTTCAATCTCGAAATACAGGTCCGAGCCCGGCGGGATGGCGCCCACGGCACGCGTGCCATAGCCCAGATGCTGGGGCACGAACAGCTTGCGCTTGCCGCCGACCTTCATGCCCATCAGGCCGAGGTCCCAGCCCTTGATCACCCGCCCGGTGCCGATCACGCACTGGAACGGCTTGCCGCGCCGGTGCGAGGAGTCGAAGACCGTGCCATCGGCCAGGGTGCCGGTGTAATGGGTAGTGATCAGGGCGCCCTTGACCACTTCCTTGCCGTCGCCGAGCTGGACGTCGGTGACCAGGAGTTCATCGTTAAGGATATTCATGACAACCTCTTTTGCGCAGCTGTGACGTATGTCGCAGCGTTTTCTCAGGATTATCAGTAATTTGCAACAAGAGCATGGACAAACTCCGACCGTTGGGAACCTGCGTCAAAGCAGATTCATCGCAATCAGCTAGGATCACCCGGACAAGCGTCACAAGGACATAACAATGAACGAAAAAAGCAAGGCGCTGTGTGAAGAGCTGGGGATCAGCGAGGAACTGCTGATTGCCCGTGGCTTCGTCGAGTACCCGGAAGCGCGGGTGCTGGCGAGCGCCGAGGTCGATGAGGACGGGCGCCGCTTCGAGCTGGAACCGGAGGCGGCGGCCGCCTGGAAGCAACTGCGGGCAGCGGCGGCGCGGGATCATGTGGAACTGCGCCTGGTGTCGGCGTATCGCAGTGTCGAGTACCAGGCCGGCATCGTGCGGCGCAAGCAGCAACGCGGGCAGAGCCTGGAGCAGATCCTCGCGGTCAACGCACCACCCGGCTTCAGCGAGCATCACACCGGCCGGGCGGTGGATATCAACTCCCTCGAAGCCGAATTCGAGCACAGCGGGGCCTATGCCTGGTTGCTGCTCAATGCCGAACGCTTCGGTTTCCACCTCTCCTACCCGCGAGATAACGCCCAGGGCTATGCGTTCGAGCCCTGGCACTGGTGCTACCGGGCAACTAGCTGAACTGCGCGACCACTTCGGCGCCAGTCATGTTTTTCGTCTGGTTGGAGAAGCAGTAGAAGGACGGTTTTTCGTCGATATAGACCTGCAGGTCCAGGCTCCAGGCCTGCTCGCCGTCCAGCAAGCCCACCGGGATGGCGAAGAAGTTGCCGCCCTTGAGGCGATAGAACAGATGGCTTCCGCATTTGGCGCAGAAGCCGCGCTCGGCCCAGTCGGAGGAGCCGTACACCGCAGGTGTGGCGCCGCTGAACTGCGGGGCGCTGCTGCTGTGCACGGTGAGCAGCGGGCCGCCGTTCCACTTGCGGCACATGCTGCAATGGCAGGCGCCGACGCTGGCGTCGTCGAGGGTGACGCTGAGCTGGATGGCGCCGCAGAGGCAGGCGCCCTGATGGGTTTGGCTGGACATGGGGAGAGCTCCTTGCAGGCTGAGGTTGCTGAGTGTAGCCAAGATCCATCGAACACCCGAGAACCCTGTGGGAGCTGGCTTGCCAGCGATTGCTGTAGTGAATTCACCATAGCTATCGCTGGCAAGCCAGCTCCCACAGGGTATGCGGTGCTCTTAAGCATTCACCGGGGTCAGCACCGGTTCGCCGGCGAAGAAGGCCTGCAGGTTCTTGAGCACCAACGCCACCATATCCCTGGCCGCTTCCGGCGTCTGCGCCGCCACATGCGGCGTCAGCACCACATTGCCCAGCGCCTTCAACTCATCCGGCACCGACGGCTCGTCATCGAACACATCCAGCCCCGCCCCGGCGATCCGCCCTTCGCGCAGCGCCGCGACCAGCTCGGCCGTGGACACCACGCTGGCCCGCGAGATATTCACCAGGAACCCCTGCGGCCCCAGCGCATCCAGCACTTCACGCCCGACCAGGGCCCGGGTATTGGCCCCACCCGGCGTGGCGACGATCAGGAAATCCGACACCCGCGCCAGCTCCAGCACGCTCTCGCAGTACTGATACGGCACGCCCTCGCGCGGCGAACGGTTGTGATAACGCACGTCCATGTCGAAGCCAAGCGCGCCACGCCTGGCAATCGCCATGCCCACCGCGCCCAATCCGAGAATCCCCAGGCGCTTGCCCGCCAGCGACGGGCTGATTACCCGGTTCCACTGGCCCTGGCGTGTGGTCGCATCGGCGCGGCAGATATCCCGGACCACGGCGAACAACAGGGCCATGGTGTGATCCGCCACCGCCGAGGCATTGGCCCCGGCACCGTTGGTGACGACGATGCCCCGCGCCGCAGCGGCGGCCAGATCCACGGCCTCGTAGCCGGCGCCGATCACACAGATCAGCCGCAGCAACGGCAGCGCAGCGATTTCCTCGGCCGTGATCCCCAGCGGCCCGCGGGTCAGCACCACATCGATCTCGCCAGCATGCCGGGCAATCGCTTCGGCGCGCAGCGCCGGCGTCTTCGCGCGGATCAGGCGGTAACCGTGGTCTTCCAGCAAGGGCAGGTAGTCATCGACCGTTTCGACCAACACCAGTACCGTCTTCGTCATCTTATGCTCCCAGGCGTTCAGCGAGGGGGCATTATGCCGGCATTACTGGGCGAACGCGCGGCCCAGACCGCCCGGGACGCCACTGGAATCGGTGTCCTGCCACGGCCCTTCGGGGTTGGTGGCCCAGCTCCAGCCGTTGTTCCAGCGGTAATAGGTGCGCTGGCGGTAGAAGGTGTTGGTCTTGCCTTCGAGCACGTAGACCCCGAGTTTCGGGTCCCAGTGGCTGGCGCCGCCCGGTGGCGGGGCGAAGCTGGCGGAGGTACGCGGCATGGGTTTCGGCGTCGGGGTGACGGAAGGCTTGGGCACGCTTGGGCCCGGCTTGATCACCGGGCCCGGCGGGGGTGCAGTCTCGATCGGCGGCAGCGGTTCTCGCTCCGGCTCCCGAGGCTGATGCACCGTACATGCGCTCAACCCCAGGGCCAGTGAAATCAGGGTCAGGCGTACGGTGCTGTTCATGGGGGCGCTCTCTTCTACTGGTCCGGACTGTCGATGATGAGGTGTTGCGGCGCCTCGGTGTTGCTCGCCAGCGGCGAACCGCGGCCGATCCACTCGCCCTTGCCGGGCTGACCGGCACGGGAGACGCGCGCCATCAGTTGGACTTCAGGGAAGTTCGACAGTTTCATGTTCGGCATCATCGCGTCGCTGTCACTGAGCACCACCTCGATCGGCAACTGCGCCACGGTGATGCGCTTGGCCGCCAGCGGCAGGCTCGGACCGGACGCAGCACGGGCGAAGATGAACACCACATCGTCCGGCTTGACCTTGTCCTTCAGCGCGTCGGCCAGTTCGACCTTGACGGTGAGCTTCGCACCCGAAGGTGCGGTGGCCGCCGTGGAAGCCTTGCCCTCGCCCGCCGCGAGCTTCTCCTTGGCCCGCTCGATACCGCCCACCAGGGCATTGCGCGAGCTGTCTCCCTCCGGCAACTGCACCAGCAGACGGTTCCAGTAGTCCACGGCGTCCTGGTAGCGCTCATCCTCGAACGCGGCGATACCCAGCAGGCCGAGGCTGGTGACTTCGTTCGGATCGCCTTTCAACGCCTCGTCGGTCAGCGCCTGGATCTGCGGCGTCCACTGTTTGTTGTTGGCGAAGTAGCGCGCCTGGGCCAGTTGCCCCAGCAGCTCCGGTGCGCGACCGGCCACCACCGTGGCGCGCTCGAAGACCCTGGCCGCATCCGCCGCGCGCTCCTGGGCCATGTAGGCACGCCCGAGGAAGTACAGGCCTTCGGCATTGTCCGGCTGGGCCTCGACACTACGCTCCAGGCGCGAGGTCATCTCTTCGATGGACTGCGGCGCACTGGCGAACTCCTGGGTCAGGGCGACCTTGTCGCTGGCGCCGAAATGCAGGTACAGCCCCACCGCCATGGCCGGTACCAGGAATGCCGCGACGATCGGCAGCGCCTTGCCCAGCCGCGCACTGCGGGTCGGCTCGGCGTTCTCGGTGTCGTCCAGCAGTTCGCGGGCCGCTTCATCGCGACCGCGGGCCAGTTGCTCGCCGTTGAGCACACCGGCGGCCTCCTGGGCCTGGAGTTCGGCAACACGCTCCTGATAGAGCGCAACGTTAAGGGCAGTACGGTCTTCTTCCTGTTGCGCACGACGGCCACGCAACACCGGAATCAGCAAAAAGCTCAGGGCTACCAGCAACAGCAGGCCTGAAGCGAGCCAGAAATCAGTCATGGGTCTGTTCTTTGTCCAGCAGTTTGGCGAGGCGCTCACGCTCCTCGGGGGAAAGGTCGGCCGAGGTGGCGCCCGCCGGCACGCGGCGCTTGCGCACGATCACCGCCATGACGCCGATACCGCCCAGCAGCAGCGCCGCAGGGCCGAACCAGAGCAGCCAGGTTTTCGCGGTCAGGGCCGGCTTGTAGCGGACGAAATCACCGTAGCGATCAACCATGAAATCGACGATCTGCTGGTTGCTCTTGCCTTCGCCGAGCATGCGGAATATTTCCCGGCGCAGGTCGGCGGCGATCGGCGCGTTCGAGTCGGCAATGTCCTGGTTCTGGCACTTGGGGCAGCGCAGTTCCTTGGTCAGCTCGCGGTAACGCTCGCGCTCGGCGTCGTCGGCAAACTGGTAGGTGTCGATGGCCGCCTTGGCCACGCCGGTCAGGCTCAGGCCGAGGACGGCGGCAGCAAGCCAGCGCTTCATTGTTTGGCCTCGTCCACCAGGCCTTGGTAGACCGGCGCCAGCTTCTCGCGCCAGACGGTTTCGTCGATCACCCCGACGTACTTGTCGCGGATCACGCCCTTGGCGTCGATGAAGAAGGTTTCCGGCGCACCGTACACACCCAGGTCCAGGCCGAGGGTGCCCTGCTCGTCGCGGATGTCCATCTGGTAGGGGTTATGGAACTCGGCCAGCCATTTCAGCGCCGAGGCGTTCTCGTCCTTGTAGTTGACCCCGTAGATGGTCACGCCCTGCTGGGCCAGCTTGTTCAGCACCGGGTGCTCGACCTTGCACGAGATGCACCAGGTGGCCCAGACGTTGACCAGCGCCGGCTTGCCCTTCAGGTCCGCCTCGGTCAGGGTGCGATCACCCTGCACATTGGCCAGGGAGAAGGCCGGGAACGGCTTGCCGATCATCGCCGAGGGCAACTCGGCGGGATCGAGGAACAGGCCGCGGTAGAGAAACACCGCCACCAGCAGGAACACTGCCAGTGGCAGCACCATGATCCAACGCTTCATGCAGTGGCTCCTTGCAGACCGAGGACATCACGCACCTTGGTCTTGACCTTGATTCGATAACGCCGATCCAGCGCCGCGAGGAAACCGCCGAGGCCGGTCAGCAGGCCGCCCAGCCAGATCCAGCGCACGAACGGCTTGACGTGCACACGTACCGCCCAGGCGCCGTTTTCCAGGGGCTCGCCGAGGGCGACATAGAGGTCGCGGGTGAACCCGGCGTCGATACCGGCCTCGGTCATCATCGACTGCTGCACGGTGTACAGTCGTTTTTCCGGGTGCAGCACGCTGATCTCGCGGCCGTCCTTCAGCACCCGCACGGTGCCCTTGTCGGAAGTGAAGTTCGGGCCTTCGTGGTGCTTGGCGCCCTCGAAGACGAAGTGATAACCGGCCAGTTCCACCGACTCGCCCGGCGCCATGCGCAGGTCGCGCTCGGCGCTGTTGTTGCTCGACAGCACCACGCCCATGGCACACACCGCCAGGCCCAGGTGGGCGACATGCATGCCCCAGTAGCTGCGGTTCAGCCCGCGAAGGCCCTTGAGCAGGCCCTTGTGACGGGTCTTGTCGAAGATATCGCGCAGTCCGCCGAGGATGATCCACGCCGCCAGGGCGAAGGTGGTCAGCACTTGCCAGTCGAAGTCGTCCACCAGCAGGCCGCAGATCGGCGCCAGCACCGCGCTGCCCACCAGCACCGGGGTCAGCATGCCGGCCAGCCAGCGGCCGGGGGTGTCTTTCCAGCGCACCAGCACGCCCACCGCCAGCACCAACATCAGCAGGGCCATCAGCGGGATGAACAGCGCGTCGAAGTACGGCGGGCCGACCGACAGCTTGGCGCCGCTCAGGGCATCGAGAATCAGCGGGTAGAGGGTGCCGAGCAGGATCATCGAGGCCGCCACCACCAGCACCAGGTTATTGGCCAGCAGCAGGGTCTCGCGGGACCACAGGGCGAAGCCGACCTGGCTCTTGACCACCGGCGCGCGCAGGGCGAACAGGGTCAGCGAGCCGCCGACCACGATCAGCAGGAAGAACAGGATGAAGATGCCGCGCTCAGGATCGGAGGCGAAGGCATGCACCGAGGTCAGTACGCCGGAGCGGACCAGGAAGGTGCCGAGCAGGCTGAGGGAGAAGGCGGCGATGGCCAACAGCACGGTCCAGCTCTTGAACACGCCACGTTTTTCAGTGACCGCCAGCGAGTGGATCAGCGCCGTGCCCACCAGCCAGGGCATGAACGAGGCGTTTTCCACCGGGTCCCAGAACCACCAGCCGCCCCAGCCGAGTTCGTAATAGGCCCACCAGGAGCCGAGGGTGATACCGATGCCGAGGAAGGCCCAGGCAACGATGGTCCACGGCCGCGACCAGCGCGCCCAGGCAGCATCGAGGCGACCACCGAGCAGCGCGGCGATGGCGAAGGCGAAGGCCACCGAGAAGCCGACATAGCCCATGTACAGCATCGGCGGGTGAACGATCAGGCCGATGTCCTGCAGCAGCGGGTTGAGGTCGCGGCCATCACCCGGCATCTGCGGCAGCAGGCGGCTGAACGGGTTGGAGGTGACGATCAGGAACGACAGGAAGCCGACGCTGATCATGCCCATCACCGCCAGCACCCGGGCGAGCATGACCTGCGGCAACTGCCGGGAGAAGATCGACACGGCGAAGGTCCAGCCGCCGAGGATCAGCGCCCAGAGCAGCAGCGAGCCTTCGTGGGCGCCCCACACCGCACTGAACTTGTAGTACCAGGGCAAGGCGCTGTTGGAGTTGCTGGCGACGTAGGCGACCGAGAAGTTGTCGGTCATGAAGGCGTGGGTCAGGCAGGCGAAGGCAAAGGCCAGGAAGGCGAACTGCCCCCAGGCCGCCGGGCGCGCCAGGCTCATCCACAGGCTGTCGCCGCGCCAGGCGCCGAGCAGCGGGACCGTGGCCTGCACGCAGGCGAAGCAGATGGCCAGGATCATCGACAGCTGGCCGAGTTCGGGAATGATCAGTGCAGCATTCATTGCGCTTGTGCTCCGCTGGCCGCTTGCCCGCTTTCTTGGAGAGCCTTGGTGACCTCCGGCGGCATGTATTTCTCGTCGTGCTTGGCCAGCACTTCATCGGCCACCACCACGCCCTCGGCGTTCAGCTTGCCGAGGGCGACGATGCCCTGGCCTTCGCGGAACAGGTCGGGAAGGATGCCGCGGTAGGTGATCGGCACGGACTTGTTGAAGTCGGTGACCACGAAGCGCACGTCCAGCGAGTCGCCGGAACGCTGCACCGAGCCCTTCTCGACCATGCCGCCGGCACGGATGCGCGTGTCCAGCGGCGCTTCGCCGTTGGCGATCTGGGTCGGGGTGTAGAACAGGTTGATGTTTTCCTGCAGCGCGCTGAGGGCCAGGCCCACGGCGACACCGAGGCCGGCGAGCAGGCCGAGGATGATGAACAGGCGCTTCTTGCGTTGCGGATTCACTTGGCGTTCTCCCGGCGCAGGCGGCGCGCCTCTGCTTGCAGGTAACGACGACGGGCCATCAGCGGCGCGGCGACGTTGATGGCCAGCACCGCCAGGCAGATGCCGTAGGCCGACCAGACATACAGGCCGTGATGGCCCATGGCGAGAAACTCGCCGAAGGATGCGAAGCTCATCGGGTGCCTCCCAGGCTGTTCAGCACTTCGTCGCGGACCCAGCTGGCACGGGCTTCGCGCTTGAGCACTTCGAGGCGCATGCGCATCAGCAGCACGGCGCCGAAGAAGCAGTAGAAGCCCAGCACCGTAAGCAGCAGCGGCAACCACATCTCCGCCGGCATCGCCGGTTTCTCCGTGAGGGTGAAGGTCGAGCCTTGGTGCAGGGTGTTCCACCACTCCACCGAGTACTTGATGATCGGGATATTGATCACGCCGACGATGGCCAGCACCGCGCAGGCCTTGGCCGAGCTCTCACGATTGCTGATGGCGTGGCCGAGGGCAATGAGACCGAAGTACAGGAAAAGCAGGATAAGCATGGACGTAAGGCGGGCATCCCAGACCCACCAGCTGCCCCAGGTCGGCTTGCCCCAGATGGCCCCGGTGACCAGCGCCACGGCGGTCATCCAGGCGCCGATGGGCGCCGCGCTCTGCAGGGCGACGTCGGCGATCTTCATCTTCCAGACCAGGCCGACCACCCCGCACACCGCCAGCATCACATAGCAGGACTGGGCCAGCATGGCCGCCGGCACGTGGATGTAGATGATCCGGAAGCTATTGCCCTGCTGGTAGTCCTGCGGGGCGAAGGCCAGGCCCCAGACCACGCCGGTGCCGATCAGCAGCACGGCGGCGACCGCCAGCCAGGGCAGCATGCGCCCGCTGATGGCATAGAACCATTTGGGGGAACCGAGCTTGTGAAACCACGTCCAGCTTATTGCGCTGCTTTTCATCACGGTACATCCAGGGTCTTTCTGGGCGTGGCCCAGACCTCATTATTCGCCGACGCTAATCTTCAGGCCGGCGGCTATCGCGAAAGGTGCAAGGGTGACTGCCAGGGCGGCCAGACTGCCGAGCCAGAGCAGGTATCCGGTTGCGGGCATAGCTTGCACTGCTGCTTGTAAGGCGCCACTGCCCAGGATCAATACCGGGATATATAACGGCAGAATCAGTAGCGCCAGAAGCAGACCACCACGTTTCAAACCAACGGTCAGGGCCGCTCCCACGGCGCCCAACAGACTCAGTACCGGGGTACCGAGCAAGAGCGATGCCAGCAAAACCGGAAGGCATTCCACTGGCAGGCCAAGCATCACCGCCAGCAGCGGCGACAACAATACCAGCGCAAGCCCGGAAAAAATCCAGTGTGCCAGCACCTTGGCCAGCACCAGAAGCGGTAGGGGGTGCGGCGAAAGGACCCACTGTTCGAGGGATCCGTCCTCGAAATCACTGCGAAACAGCCCGTCCAGCGAGAGCAGGACCGACAAAAGTGCGGCGACCCAGACTAACCCTGGAGACAAGATTTGCAACAATTGTGTCTCAGGACCGACCGCAAGTGGAAACAATGCGATGACGATCGCGAAGAAAACCAGCGGATTGGCCAGTTCTGCCGGACGTCGGCAGAGCAGACGCGCTTCGCGGCGCAACAACAGGACGAAAACACTCATGCGGCCCACTGCCCCAGGTTGATATCGCGATAGCCGGAGGGCGTGCGCTCCAGCGTGTGGTGGGTGGTCAGCACGACCATGCCGCCCTGCTCGCAATGCCGGGCCAGGTGCGCTTCGAGCTGGGCCACGCCCTGTTTATCGAGGGCGGTGAAGGGTTCGTCGAGGATCCACAGCGGCGGGCTGTCCAGGTACAGCCGGGCCAGGGCCACGCGGCGCTGCTGGCCGGCGGACAGGGCGTGGCAAGGCACGTCCTCGAAGCCGCGCAGGCCGACCGCTTCCAGGGCCTGCCAGATCGCGTCGCGGCTGGCCGGACGGTGCAGGGCACAGAGCCAGGTGAGGTTTTCCTCGGGGGTGAGCAGGTCCTTGATCCCGGCGGCGTGGCCGATCCACACCAGGCTGCGGGCCAGTTCCGCGCCCTGCTCGGCCAGCGGCTTGCCGTTGAGCAGGATCTCGCCCTGGGTCGGTTGCATCAGGCCGGCCAGCAGGCGCAGCAGGCTGGTCTTGCCGCTGCCGTTGGGACCGCTGATCTGCAGCATGTCGCCGGCTGTCACCTGCAAGTGCAGGTGTTCGAAGAGCATTCGCCAGTCGCGCTCGCAGGCCAGGCCCACGGCTTGGAGATGAGGAGTCACAGATTCGCCTTATTGGTTCGGGACTGTCTCAAGTCGGTTCGACCCTGGCCGTTATAGAGACAACGAAAACCTGGCCGACCGGTCTGGTCGCGCGCGCCCGGATCCTGCGCTCGCGGGAGAAATCGGGCGGCATTATACATGCCATGTCCTACTGTAAAGAGGGCTATTTGAACAGGTCGCAAGAGCAATGACGGGCGAAATCAACAGCCTTGGCCCACAGGCATCGGCCAACCCGCAGGTCCGCGCCGCGGCCATGACCGGCGAGATGGTCAAGCTGCTGGAAGCGCAGCCGGACCTGCTGGCAAAGGGCGAAACGGCCAAGGGTGAAGTGGTGTCCCTGCGCCAGGTGGGCGAGGAGTTCCAGATGCTCCTGCGCCTGCTGCGCGCCGGTGGCCAGCAGACCCTGGTGCAGGCCAGCGCCAGCCAGCCACTGCCCCTGGGCACCCAGGTCACGGTCAGCCAGCCCAATGCCAGCCAGTTGAACCTGGCGGTGCAGCAAGCGGCGGCCAACAACGTCAACACCCTGACCAGCCTCGATACCAAGCAACTGCCGGTCGGCACCTTGCTGCAAGGCAAGGTGCTGACCACGCAACTGCAAGCCCAACCGGGCAACCTGCCGCCGGTGTACCGTTCGCTGGTGACCCTGCTCAACACCTTGCAGGCCGGCGCCACCCTGAGCATCGACTCCCCTCGCCCGCTGCCGCTGGGCAGCCTGCTCAGTGCCCGGGTCATGGGCGACCAGCAGATCGCCTTCGTGCCGCTCAGTGGCCGCCAGGACCAGATGGCCATTGCCCAGAACCTCAGCGTCCAGCAGAACCGCCAGGCGTCCTTGCAGAACCTGCTGGCGGCGATGCAGCAGCTCAGCCGCAGCGACGACTCGCCGGCGGATGTGCGCGCCAGCGTCGACAAGCTGCTGGCCAGCCTGCCGGATATCCGCCAGTTCAGTGATTCACGCTCGGTGGCCCAGGCCCTCAATAACAGCGGCGCCTTTCTCGAAGCGCGGTTGCTCAACGGTGCAGGCAGCCAACTGGCCCCGGACATAAAGGCGCAAGTGGTGCGCCTGATCGCGCAACTGCTGCCCAACGTGCCGGGGGGCACGCCGTTTTCCCCGACTATCCAGACCAGCCTGGCCCAGGCCTTGCCGGGGATGGTCCGCAGCTACCTTGGCGCCCTCGGCCAGGTCGCGCCCAAGCCGCACCCGACGGGCTTCCCGCTGCCAACCCGGCTATTGCAGGCGGCCGAGGAAGAAGGCGACCTGCAACACCTGTTGCGTCTTGCCGCAGCCGCCATCTCGCGGATGCAGAGTCATCAATTGGCGAGCCTCGACCAGACCGGCAGCACTCCGGACGGTAACCTGCAGACCACCTGGCAACTGGAAGTACCGTTGCGGGTCGGTCCGGAGTTCATGCCGCTGCAGGTCAAGGTACAGCGCGAGGAGA
Organism: Pseudomonas putida; assembly: GCF_001941965.1. Classification (GTDB taxonomy): domain Bacteria; phylum Pseudomonadota; class Gammaproteobacteria; order Pseudomonadales; family Pseudomonadaceae; genus Aquipseudomonas; species Aquipseudomonas putida_L. The sequence continues at coordinate 257,696 of NZ_MKZO01000012.1, forward strand.
CCAGGGAACAGCAGGCCGACCCCGAACGGGAGCGTCGTGATCCGCTGGAGATGCTCTGGCGCGTGGACCTGGCGTTCGACCTGCATCCACTGGGGCCGCTGCAGGTGCAGGCGCAGATTGCCCGGGGCAGCCTGTCCAGCCAGCTCTGGGCCGAGCGGCCGGAAACGGCCGAGCTGATCGAGCGGGAACTGGGTGGCCTGCGGGCGCGGCTGGTGGCGCGCGGGGTCAATGTCGGCGAACTGCATTGTCATCAGGGTGTGCCACCGCAGGGTCCGAGGACGCATCTGGAACAACGCTGGGTGGATGAAAACGCATGAGCAAACGACCACCGCGCCAGGCCATCGCTCTCAGCTACGACGGCGCCCAGGCCCCGACCCTCACCGCCAAGGGCGACGACGACCTGGCCGAAGCCATCCTCGCCCTCGCCCGCGAGCACGAAGTACCGATCTACGAGAATGCCGAGCTGGTCCGGTTGCTGGCGCGCATGGAACTGGGGGACAGCATTCCCGAGGCGCTGTACCTGACCATTGCCGAGATCATCGCCTTCGCCTGGCAGTTGAAGGGCAAGATGCCCATGGGCTTCCATGACGAACCGATCGCAGAGCGGGATATTACGCCGGAGCTGAAAAGGTTGCCCGGGCCGGAGTGATCGGGCGCCTTCGAGGGCCTCATCGCTGGCAAGCCAGCTCCCACAGGTTCCTCGACCAGCCGCAGGTTTTGTGTTCGATGCGGTCACTGTGGGAGCGGGTTTACCCGCGATTGCGATGCTGCAGCCACTACTGCAATCGCGGGTGAACCCGCTCCCACAGGTTCCTCGACCAGCCGCAGGTTTTGTGCCCGGCACGGACCCTGTGGGAGCTGGCTTGCCAGCGATGAGGCCCGGATGAACGACAAATAACTAACACTGCTGCACAGGTGCAAGCCCCTACCTTGACCGGCCCCACCGCCAACACGAGGCAGGCAACCATGCGCCATCCGCAGATCAATCCCCAGGGCCGACTCTTCGCCCGCGAACACTTCAACCACTTCCCGCGCCCCGACCAGGCCGCCAACCACGCCCTCATCCAATGGGCCAGCCAGCACGGGCTGGACATCGACCCTGGACAACTCGACGTGGTTACCCTGCGCTACCAGTGGTGGCCCGGACGCGGCTGGCAAGGCGTGATCATGCAGAAACTCGGGCTGACCGACGCCATGCTGAGCAACTGGCAAGGCGAGTCGGCCAACAACTGGCTGGGCGCGCTGGTCCACCAACCCTGGGGCGGCCACCTGCCGGGGCGCATCAACCTGGTGGATGCCCTGCTTCCCGGCCCCTATTCGGTGTACAACGGCCTGTTCCAGCGCAGCGATCCGCAGCAGTACGGGCCCGAGACCCGGGTCAACGTCGCCATCGAGGCCCTGCAGCGTTTTATCTGGAACCTGGATTTCCACGCCACCTACCGCACCCAACTGGACCAGTACTGGGCGCAAGCCCGCAGCGGCCACCGCAGCCTGGCGCTGATGGCATTCATCGCGGCCTGCAACCATCAGGTCGTCGAAGGCACGCTCGACGAGCCCGGCCGCCTGCTGGCCTGGCAGGCGGCGGACCTGTTGCCGCGCAACCAGGGATTCCACGCCCGGCCCCTGAATATCTATGGCTACGCGGCCACCGACATCCTCTGCCTGCAAGACGGGCAGTCGCCACACGTCTTGCTGTACATCCCGGGCAATGCCTCGCCGCTGCACAGCTTCGCCAGTGAAGACGCGCTGAAGACCTGGGTCGCCCGGCAGTGCCAGGCACCGGCGCGGCGCGACAGCCTCGCCCGCCACTTCGCCCTCGCCGACCAGCCCGACGGCCTGGATTTCAGCGGCCTGCACACCGCCCTCGAAGGCCTCGGCGCCTGGCCCGCCATCCACCACCTGTCACCCGACCGGCCGGGCTTCACCACCGACGGCCGCTGGTCTCCGGCCGATTACGTCAACTACCGTCCAGACACCTATAGCCCGCTGCTTGGCGACGACCTGTTCGCCGCCCTGACCGAGCGCCAGCACCAGCGCACCCTGGCCGACGCCGGCAGCCTGATCACCACCCGCAGCGATGTGCGCAAGGCCAACTGGCGCGACTACATGGTCTGCACCAGCAACATCCTGGCGCCATTGGTGATCGTGGTACCGGAACTCGGCCTGCTGTTCGCCTCCAGCAGCCTGGCGCAGTTTTCCCTGGCCCTGGACCGGGTGGTCAACGGACACAACCTGGAAGATCAGGCCGACAACGTGGAAATCGCCACCTACGGCCTGCTCAATGCGCAGCCACTGATCCTCGACGGCGCACGCCGGGCCAGCGCGCTGCTGCGTCTGTATGCACCGGAGTTCGTGGTGCCGGGGCGCGTCAACGGGCGCCTGGGCTACCGCCTGAGCCCCCTGAAACCGCCGCACCTACGCCCGGAGCCGGCACTCGACTACTTCCACATCCCCGCCGACATTGCGCCCCTCGCCGAGTGCGACAGCGCCATCGCCGGCGCAGTGATCCGCACCCCGCGCTTCGATGGCGGGCTCGACCTGCTGCGCGCCAGCGTCAATGGCTACCTGTCCGAAGTGGTCTACGACCTGGAGAGCGACGGGTTCTTCTGCGCCAGCGACCTGAACCAGATCGACCCGCCGGCCTACGTCGCCCGCCCCGGTAGCCGGGCGCTGGTGCCGGCGCCGGAAGGACGCCTGATCGACCACTCGACCCGCACTGCCAGCCTGCGGGCGCTGGGGGTCGACCTGCCGTTGCCGGTGACCATCCCCGCGCCCTTGCCCGCCGCGCAACTGCGCGAGATTCCGCGCCACGCCATGAGCCTCTGGCTCGGCCACAAGACCCTCGACGAAGAACTGCTGGCCAATATCGCCAACAATGCCGAGCGCCTGCACGAAGCCGGCTATGCCTACCGCTTCTACCTGTCGCGGGCCTGGCCCGAGGCCTTCGAGGAAAACCTGCGTTTGCTCAGGCAGCGGGCACCGACCCTGACCGTGCTGCCGCTGGAGGACCAGGCCGTGTACGAGTCCTTCACCCGCACGCCCGGCTTCGAGCAATACCAGGCGGCGATCGATGGCAATGGCGGCTTGGCCCGCAACTACTCGGCAGCGTCGGACGTGCTGCGTTACCACCTGCTCTATCACGAGGGCGGGCTGTACATGGACGTGGATGACACGCTGCTGGCGGAAGGCTTGCGCAGCGTGCTGATCGCCGGCGTCGAGCAGCAGGTACACGGCGAGTCGCTGCGCACGGTGCCGCTCAGGACCACGGCAGATGGCCTGCTGCTGCACCCGCCGGTCTCCAATGAACTGCTGGGAATGAACATCGAATACAACGGCAGCATGATCGGCAGCCATCCCGGCAATCCGGTGCTGGTGGAGGTCATGAAGGAACTGCGTAGCCGCTACCTGGCCAACCCGACGTTCTTCGACAGCCGCCCGGACCGGGCGCTGGACCCACAGGCCTTCCACCAGTACAGCACGACCCTGAACCGCCTGTGCGGGCCGGGCATGTTGTCCGATACGGCGATGCGCGAGCTGCCGGTGTTGCGGCGCCTGCGGGAGATCAACAACTTCTTTGTGATGCCGAACTTCAATGCCACGCCGTTCATCGATTTGCCGGCGTATGAAGCGGCGGTGCGGGAATGGCTGCCGCTGAACCGCATTGCGCGGATCGGCAGTGCCAACACCTGGGTGAACACCTGAACCTTTGATGTGATATTCAAGGGCCCTATCGCTGGCAAGCCAGCTCCCACAGGTTACGCGGTCCCTGTGGGAGCTGGCTTGCCAGCGATAGGGCCCTGAAGAACGCTACAGGATCAGCTTTTGTGCAACTTGCGCATCAACTCCGCCTCCGCCTGGGTCAAGCCACAGGTCTGGGTCAGTTCGTCGACGCTCGCGCCCATCCCCACCAGCCGCGCCGCCTGAGCAAACGACAGGCTGTTGGGATCACGCTGTTCCAGTTGCAGCAACTTCTCCGGCAACGGCGAAACCGTCGCGCGCAGTTCGTGCAAGGCATCGCCCATGGACACCGACAGGTTCTGGTAATCGTCCAGGCGTTTGTGCAGGTCCTTGATGCGCTGGTCGCGCAGCGCATCACCCTGGGCCTGTTGCGCGGCGATCTCGCGCTGGCGCTTGCTGTAGTTCAGGAACAACCAGGCACTGGCTGCCCACAGCACCGCCAGGAATACGACCGCAACCTCCAGGATCAACTCAGATGTTCTCCAGCTCGGACCATTCTTCCTCGGTCATCATCTTGTCCAGCTCGACCAGGATCAGCAGCTCGCCGTTCTTGTTGCACACGCCCTGGATGAACTTGGCCGATTCCTCGTTACCGACGTTCGGCGCGGTTTCCACTTCGGACTGACGCAGGTAGACCACTTCGGCCACGCTGTCGACCAGGATACCCACCACCTGCTTGTCCGCCTCGATGATGACGATGCGGGTGTTGTCGGTGACGTCGCTCGGCACCAGGCCAAAACGCTGGCGGGTGTCGATCACGGTGACCACGTTGCCGCGCAGGTTGATGATGCCCAGCACGTAGCTCGGCGCGCCCGGGACCGGAGCGATCTCGGTGTAGCGCAGCACTTCCTGGACCTGCATCACGTTGATGCCATAGGACTCGTTGTCCAGGCGGAAGGTAACCCACTGCAGGATCGGATCTTCGGAACCTTGTCCAGACGTCTTTTTCATTCCCCTAACCCTCAAAAACCGCCGTCGGCGGAGTGCTCAGTGCGATCGCGCAGGTAGGCGCGACCGATCATTTATGTCCCAGTTGCATGTTCTTGACGGCACCACTGGCGATCAGCTCGGCCAGCTCGGCGACATCCAGCAACGCGCACATGTGTTCGATGACGGTGCCCGCCAGCCATGGCCGCTGGCCACGCTGGGAACGCCATTTGATCTCGCTCGGGTCCAGGCGCAGCGAGCGGCTGACCTGATGCACCGCCAGCCCCCATTCGTAGCCCTGCACCGAAATCACGTATTGCAGGCCTTCGCGGAAATCGTCGCGATAGCGCTCGGGCATGACCCAGCGCGCCGTGTCCAGCACCTTCAGGTTGCCGGCATGGCTCGGCAGGATGCCGAGGAACCAGTCCGGCTGGCCGAACAACGGGGTCAGTTCCTGGCCGGCCAGGGCATAGATCGAGCCCAGGCACACCAGCGGCACCGCCAGGGTCAGCCCGGCGACGTCGAACAGCAGGCACTCGAACGGCTCGGCAGCCCATTCCGGACGGCCATCGACCGTCTTCGGCGGCTGCGGTGGTGCCGGCAGGTGGACTTCCACCAGCGGCTCGACCTTGGCAATCACCGGCTCGGCGATCTTCTCTACCACCGGTTCGACGACAGGCGCTACCTTCAGCACCGGCGGCGCCACCGGCACGCGAACCGGCGCCGGCTCGGCGAAGATCACCGGCGCGCTACGCGCCGCAATGGTTTCGCGGCGGGCATCACGGGCCTGCTCTTCCAGCACGGCGGCCTGGAATTCGTCGAGGACTTCGCTGGTGACCGGTACTTCCACCGGCACGTCCACCGGCTTGACGACGACCGGTGCAACGACAACGGGAGCCGGTGCAACCACCGTCTCCACGACAATTTCTTCGGTGGCCTCCTGCAGCAGTCCGTCGAGGTAGGACTGCAGGGCCAGTTGCGGCTTGGTCGCCAGGGGTTGCGGTCGATTCATCAAGCCACCTGCGCCACGGCTTTCTGCTGGGTCAGCAGGTGCTTGAGCAGCGCCCGGTAGGCCACCACGCCGCGGCTCTTCGGATCGTATTGCGACGGCGTCACCCCGGCCCGGCTGGCATCGCGCAGGCGGGTATCGACCGGGATATAGCCCTGCCAGATGTTTTCCGGGTAGGCGTCGCGCAGCACCTTGAGGGTGCCCATGGAGGCCTGGGTACGGCGGTCGAACAGGGTCGGCACGATGTGGTACGGCAGCGCCTGGCGGCGCGAGCGGTTGACCATGGCCAGGGTACTGACCATGCGCTCCAGGCCTTTCACCGCGAGGTATTCGGTCTGCACCGGGATCACCAGTTGCTGGCTGGCGGCCAGGGCATTGACCATCAGCACGCCGAGCAGCGGCGGGCTGTCGATGATGGCGTAGTCGAAATCCTGCCAGAGCTGCGCCAGACTCTTGGCGATCACCAGGCCCAGGCCGTTCTGTCCCGGGGACTGGCGCTCCAGCACCGCCAGCGCGGTGCTGGACGGCAACAGCGAGATCTTTTCGTTGCTGGTGGGCAGCAGCAGTTGCCCGGGCAGCCCGTCGGGCACCGTGCCCTTGTGCTGGAACAGGTCGAAGCTGCTGTGCTCCAGGGTGTCGGGGTTATGGCCGAAATAGCTGGTCATCGACCCGTGCGGGTCGAGGTCGACGACGACCACGCGCCGGCCGGCGTCGGCCAGCAGGCCTGCCAGGGCGATGGACGTGGTGGTCTTGCCTACGCCACCTTTTTGATTGGCTACTGCCCAGACTCTCATGCGCTGCTTCCTCCCGGTCAGACCGTGGCCAGCCGGGATCGATTAAAAGGTCGACGACGACGGGGTTTTGACGCTGTTGTTGCCCGAGGTCGGTGATACCGTGGGCGGTGCAGTTTGTGTGCCAGCCCGCTTCAATGCCGCATCCGGCTGCGCATTGGCGGTCCCGGTGCCGGTCAGGCTGCGACGCACATCCAGGTTGCGCGAGATCACCAGCACCACCCGGCGGTTCTTCGCCCGGCCATCGGCGGTGGTGTTGCTGGCGATCGGCTGGAACTCACCGTAGCCCACGGACGCCAGGCGCGCCGGGTTGACCCCTTCCATGGCCAGCAGGCGGACGATGCTCGCCGCCCGGGCCGACGACAGCTCCCAGTTGGTCGGGTACTGCGCGGTGCGGATCGGCTGGTCGTCGGTAAAGCCTTCGACATGCACCGGGTTGGCGAACGGCTTGATGATGTTCGCCACCTTCTCGATCAGGTTGAACGCGATATCGCTGGGCATGGCATCGCCACTGCCGAACAGCAGCGAGGAGTTGAGCTCGATCTCGATCCACAGCTCGTTGCCGCGCACCGTCATCTGGTCGCTCTTGATCAGGTCGCCGAAGGCTTCCATGACCTGGTCGGTGATGGTCTTCAGCGGATCGGCGGTGGACTGGGCGAGACCTGCGTCGGTCTGCTCGCTGTCCTTGACCAGCGGCTGCGCCGGCCGGGTGCTCAGCGGGCGCTCCTCGCCGATGGGGATCGGCCGGGTGCTGCGCTCGGACTCGCTGAACACCCCGATCAGCGCCTGCGACATGATCTTGTACTTGCCCTCGTTGATCGAGGAAATCGAGTACATCACCACGAAAAAGGCGAACAGCAGGGTGATGAAGTCCGCGTAGGACACCAGCCAGCGTTCGTGATTCTCGTGTTCCTCGACCTTGCGACGACGGGCCATGCCTACTCCATGAAGCCTTGCAGCTTCAGTTCGATCGAGCGCGGGTTCTCGCCTTCGGCGATGGACAGAAGCCCTTCCAGGAGCATTTCCCGATAACGCGACTGGCGCATGACCTGGGCCTTGAGCTTGTTGGCCACCGGCAGCAGGATCAGGTTGGCACTGGCCACGCCATAGATGGTGGCGACGAAGGCCACGGCGATACCGCTACCCAGCTGGGACGGATCGGCCAGGTTGCCCATCACGTGGATCAGGCCCATCACCGCACCGATGATGCCGATGGTCGGCGCGTAGCCGCCCATGCTCTCGAACACCTTGGCCGCCTGGATATCCCGGGATTCCTGGGTCAGGAAGTCCACTTCGAGGATGCTGCGGATGGCCTCCGGCTCGGAGCCGTCCACCAGCAGTTGCAGGCCCTTGCGCGCATACGGATCGGGCTCGGCGTCAGCCACCCCTTCCAGGCCCAGCAGGCCTTCCTTGCGGGCGGTGAGGCTCCAGTTGACGACACGATCGATGCCACCGGCCAGGTCGACCCGTGGCGGGAAGAGGATCCAGCCGACGATCTGCAGGGCGCGCTTGAACGAGCTCAGCGGCGATTGCAGCAGTGCCGCCGCCAGGGTACCGCCGAGCACGATCAGAGCCGCCGGGCCGTTGACCAGGGCGCCGACGTGACCGCCTTCGATCAGGTTGCCACCGATGATCGCGACGAAGGCCAGGATAATGCCGAGAAGGCTGAGAACATCCATCAGACGCAGGCCTCGACCAGGTGACGGCCGATATCGTCGAGCCCGTAGACCGCGTCGGCCAGGTTGGCCTTGACGATGGCCATGGGCATTCCGTAGATCACGCAGCTGGCCTCGTCCTGGGCCCAGACCTGGCTGCCGCCCTGCTTGAGCAGGCGCGCGCCTTCGCGGCCATCGGCGCCCATGCCGGTGAGGACCACCGCCAGGACCTTGTCACCGAAGGACTTGGCCGCCGAACCGAAGGTGATGTCCACGCAGGGCTTGTAGTTGAGACGCTCGTCGCCCGGCAGGATCTTCACCATGCCGCGGGCGTCGACCATCATCTGCTTGCCGCCAGGGGCCAGCAGGGCCAGGCCGGGACGCAGCATGTCGCCGTCCTCGGCTTCCTTGACGTTGATCTTGCACAGTTTGTCGAGGCGTTCGGCGAAGGCCTTGGTGAAGGCCGCCGGCATGTGCTGGATCAGCACGATGGGCGCCGGGAAACCGGCCGGCAGTTGGGTCAGGACCCGCTGCAGGGCCACCGGACCACCGGTGGAAGTACCGATGGCGAGCAATTTGTAGGCCTTGCGCTTGGGCGCCGGCGAGTGGCTGGCCGCCGGGGCTGGCGCGGGCGCCGGAGCGGCGCTGCGGGTCGGCAGCGGCGACGGTGCACGGGCCGAACCCAGCGACGACACCGGGCTGGACGAGGTGGTGCTGACCGCGGGCAGCGGGCTGGAATAACTGCTGAAACGGCGGTTGCTGCGGGAGATGGTGTGGACCTTCTCGCACAGCATCTGCTTGACCTTGTCCGGGTTGCGCGAGATGTCCTCGAAGTTCTTCGGCAGGTAATCCACCGCGCCGGCGTCCAGGGCATCCAGGGTCACCCGGGCGCCTTCGTGGGTCAGCGAGGAGAACATCAGCACCGGGGTCGGGCAGCGCTGCATGATGTGGCGAACCGCGGTGATGCCGTCCATGGTCGGCATCTCGTAGTCCATGGTGATGACGTCGGGCTTGAGCGCCAGGGCCTGGTCGATCGCTTCCTTGCCGTTGGTGGCGGTACCGACCACCTGGATGGTCGGGTCCGCCGAGAGAATTTCCGAGACGCGGCGGCGGAAGAAACCGGAATCATCCACCACCAGGACCTTGACTGACATAAACACTCCATTAGGCGGCGCAACCGCGAGGTCGCGCCGCCGGGATCAGATTCGCCGAGCGGCGTAACGCTTGAGCATGCTCGGTACATCGAGGATCAGCGCGATGCGCCCGTCACCGGTGATGGTGGCGCCCGACATGCCCGGGGTGCCCTGGAGCATCTTGCCCAGCGGCTTGATGACCACTTCTTCCTGGCCCACCAACTGGTCGACGACGAAGCCGATGCGCTGGGTGCCGACGGAAAGGATCACCACATGGCCTTCATGCTGCTCTTCGTGAGCGGCGGAACTGACCAGCCAGCGCTTGAGGTAGAACAGCGGCAGCGCCTTGTCGCGGACGATCACCACTTCCTGGCCGTCGACCACGTTGGTGCGCGACAGGTCGAGGTGGAAGATCTCGTTGACGTTGACCAGCGGGAAGGCGAAGGCCTGGTTGCCCAGCATCACCATCAGGGTCGGCATGATCGCCAGGGTCAATGGCACCTTGATGACGATCTTCGAGCCCTGGCCCTTGGCCGAGTAGATGTTGATCGAGCCGTTGAGCTGGGAAATCTTGGTCTTCACCACGTCCATGCCGACGCCACGGCCGGACACGTCGGAAATCTCGGTCTTGGTCGAGAAACCCGGGGCGAAGATCAGGTTGTAGCAGTCCGATTCGCTCAGGCGGTCGGCCGCATCCTTGTCCATCAGGCCCTTTTCCACGGCCTTGGCGCGCAGCACCGCCGGGTCCATGCCCTTGCCGTCGTCGGAGATGGACAGGAGGATATGGTCACCCTCCTGCTCCGCCGCCAGGATCACCTTGCCGCCACGGGGCTTGCCCGAGGCTTCACGTTCTTCAGGCGTCTCGACGCCGTGGTCGACCGCGTTGCGCACCAGGTGGACCAGCGGGTCGGCCAGGGCTTCGACCAGGTTCTTGTCGAGGTCGGTCTCTTCGCCGACCAGCTCCAGGGCGATCTCTTTCTTGAGCTGGCGGGCCAGGTCGCGAACCAGGCGCGGGAAGCGCCCGAAGACCTTCTTGATCGGCTGCATGCGGGTCTTCATGACCGCGGTCTGCAGGTCGGCAGTGACCACGTCGAGGTTGGACACGGCCTTGGACATGGCCTCGTCGCCGCTGTTCAGGCCCAGGCGGACGAGGCGGTTACGCACCAGCACCAGCTCACCGACCATGTTCATGATCTCGTCCAGCCGCGCGGTATCGACGCGCACGGTGGTTTCTGCCTCGCTGGCCGGCGGGTGCTTGTCGCCACCGGCAGCGGCAGGCGCGGCAGCCTGGCGCGCAGGTGCAGCGGCAGGCGCCGGCTTGGCCACGGGCGCCGGAACGGGCCTGGCGGCCGGCTTGGCCACGGCCGCAGCCGCAGGCGCCGCCGCGACCGGCGCAGCAGTGCCGCCCAGCGCATCGGCGGCGAACTTGCCCTTGCCGTGCAACTGGTCGAGCAGTGCTTCGAATTCGTGTTCGGTGATTTCGTCGCCACCCGCGGCAGCGGCAGGCAACGCGTCGACCGCGGCGACAGCGACCGCGTCCGGCAGCGCATCGGCAGAGAACGAACCCTTGCCGTGCAACTGGTCCAGCAGGGCCTCGAACTCGGCATCGGTGATTTCGTCGCTCGGCTCGGCGCTGGCCTCGCTATTGGCTTCGGCAACCGGCGCCGGCGCGCTGGCCGCCGACAGGTTGTCGGCGGCGAACTGGCCCTTGCCGTGCAACTGGTCGAGCAGGGACTCGAATTCGGCGTCGGTGATCTCGTCGCTGCCGGCGTCGGCGGCAGGCGCCTCGTCAGGCATGGCGCCGAGGGAATCGAGCAACTGCTCGAACTCACTGTCGGTGATATCACCCGAGGCCGCCACCGGCTCCGCGGCGGCGACCACGACAGGCTCGGGCGCGGCGACCGGCGCCGCCGGCGCGGCACCCGCAGGTTCGGCCAGGCGCGCCAGGGCGCCCAGCAACTCAGGGGTGGCCGGGGTGATATCGGTGCGCTCGCGCACCTGGCCGAACATGCTGTTGACCGTGTCCAGGGCTTCCAGGACCACGTCCATCAGTTCGGAATCGACCCGGCGCTCTCCCTTGCGCAGGATGTCGAAAACGTTCTCGGCGATATGACAGCACTCCACCAGCTCGTTGAGCTGGAGGAAGCCGGCGCCCCCTTTTACAGTGTGAAAACCGCGAAAGATTGCATTGAGCAGGTCCGCATCGTCCGGACGGCTTTCCAGCTCGACCAGTTGTTCGGACAGTTGCTCAAGAATTTCGCCGGCCTCTACCAGGAAATCCTGAAGGATTTCTTCATCGGCGCCGAAGCTCATCAAACGTGCTCCCTAAAAACCCAGGCTGGACAGCAGATCATCGACATCGTCCTGACCGGACACGACATCTTCACGTTTATCGGCATGAATCTGTGGTCCTTCACCCCGAGTCGGATGTTTACTTTCGTCTTTTTCAGCATGTAGCTCGCGGCGGTCATGCTCGATCCCGGCGAAGCGATCGACCTGGCTGGCCATCAACACCAGCTTGAGCAGGTTCTTCTCGACTTCGGTGACCAGCGAGGTCACCCGCTTGATCACCTGGCCGGTCAGGTCCTGATAGTCCTGGGCCAGGAGAATATCGTTGAAGTAGCCACTGACGGTGTGACTGTCCTCGACGCTGCGCGCCAGGAACCTGTCGACACGCTGGACCAGATCACGGAACTCCGACGCTGCCACTTCCCTGCGCATGAAGCGCTGCCAATCGGCGTGCAGCGCCTTGGCTTCGTCACCCAGCTCGTGGAGCACGGGCGTCCCTTGTTCGACCAGGTCCATGGTGCGGTTCGCCGCCGCCTCGGTGAGCTTGACCACATAGGCCAGGCGCTCGGTGGCGTCGGTGATCTGGGAAATTTCCTCGGCCTGCGGCATGTGCGTGTCGATCTGGAAACTGACGATCGCACTGTGCAGCTCGCGCGTGAGCTTGCCGACTTCCTGGTACAGGCCGCGGTCACGGGTCTGGTTCAGCTGATGGATCAGTTGCACCGCGTCGCCGAACTGGCCTCGCTCGAGGCTCTCGACCAGCTCCTGGGCATGTTTCTTCAGGGTGACTTCGAAGTCGCCCAAAGATGATTCTTTATGGTCCATAGCGCCCCCGTTCACGCATCAAGCGTTGACGCGTTCGAAGATCTTTTCGATTTTCTCTTTCAGCACCTGGGCGGTGAAAGGCTTCACGACGTAGCCGTTGACCCCGGCCTGGGCGGCTTCGATGATCTGCTCGCGCTTGGCTTCGGCGGTCACCATCAGCACCGGCAGGTGCTTCAGGCGCTCGTGTGCACGGACGGTGCGCAGCAGGTCGATACCGGTCATGCCCGGCATGTTCCAGTCGGTGACCAGGAAGTCGAAATTACCGCTTTCAAGCATGGGTAGCGCGGTCGTGCCGTCATCCGCCTCGGACGTGTTGGTGAAGCCCAGGTCACGCAGCAGGTTCTTGATGATCCGCCGCATCGTCGAAAAGTCGTCGACGATGAGGATTTTCATATCTTTGTTCAATTAGACCTCCAAGCAGTCTTTAACGCGCCCAGCGCTGAGCGCGCATTCAATCAATTCCGGCTACCACGTTGTCACGACTGCATCGAACCAGGTTCAACGCGCCCGCCACTCCCCCAGCCGGCTGCGCAGACGGGCCGCGCACTGGCTATGCAACTGGCTGACGCGCGATTCGCTGACCCCCAGGACCTCACCGATTTCCTTGAGGTTCAGCTCTTCGTCGTAGTACAGGGCCAGGACCAGACGCTCGCGTTCCGGCAGGTTGGCGATGGCATCGGCCAAGGCTACCTGGAAGCGCTCGTCTTCCAGATCGCGCGAAGGCTCGAGCTGGGCACTGGCACCATCCTCGTGCAGCCCTTCATGCTCGCCGTCCTGCAACAGGTCGTCGAAACTGAACAGGCGGCTGCCCAAGGTATCGTTCAAAATCCCGTAGTAATCATCGAGACTCAATTGAAGTTCGGCAGCAACCTCGTGATCTTTAGCGTCACGGCCGGTTTTTGCTTCAATTGCACGAATCGCGTCGCTGACCATGCGGGTATTGCGGTGTACCGAGCGCGGTGCCCAGTCGCCTTTACGGACTTCGTCGAGCATGGCGCCGCGGATACGGATGCCGGCATAGGTCTCGAAACTGGCGCCCTTGCTCGAGTCGTACTTGTTCGAGACTTCGAGCAGGCCGATCATCCCGGCCTGGATCAGATCCTCCACCTGCACACTGGCCGGCAAGCGCGCCAGCAGGTGGTAGGCGATACGCTTGACCAGCGGTGCATAGCGCTCGATCAGCTCGTACTGGGCGTCACGCGAAGACTTGCTGTACATCCGGTAGCCGCTGGCGTTCATAGCACGGGTCCTGCACTGGTCGGCTGTACCAGACGCTCGACGAAGAACTCCAGGTGGCCGCGCGGGTTGGCCGGCAGCGGCCAGGTATCGACCTTCTGGGCGATCGCCTTGAACGCCAGCGCGCACTTGGAACGCGGGAAGGCTTCATAGACCGCTCGCTGCTTCTGCACAGCCTTGCGCACGCACTCGTCGTAGGGCACGGCACCGACGTATTGTAGGGCGACATCGAGGAAGCGATCCGTGACCTTGGTCAACTTGGCGAACAGGTTGCGCCCTTCCTGCGGGCTTTGCGCCATGTTGGCGAGGACGCGGAAACGGCTCATGCCGTAGTCGCGGTTGAGCAACTTGATCAGGGCATAGGCGTCGGTGATCGAGGTGGGTTCGTCGCAGACCACCAGCAGGACTTCCTGGGCCGCACGGACGAAGCTGACCACCGAGTCACCGATACCCGCGGCGGTGTCGATCACCAGCACGTCGAGGTTGTCGCCGATTTCGCTGAAGGCCTGGATCAGGCCGGCGTGCTGGGCCGGGGCCAGGTGCACCATGCTCTGGGTGCCCGACGCTGCCGGAACGATGCGCACGCCGCCGGGCCCCTGCAGGAGCACGTCGCGCAGCTCGCAGCGGCCTTCGATGACGTCGGCCAGGGTGCGTTTGGGGGTGAGCCCGAGCAGTACGTCGACATTGGCCAGGCCAAGGTCGGCGTCCAGCAGCATGACGCGACGGCCGAGCTCGGCCAGTGCCAGCGAGAGGTTCACCGACACGTTGGTCTTGCCAACGCCACCTTTGCCGCCGGTCACGGCGATCACCTGTACGGGATGCATGCTACCCATATTTGTTCTTTACCTTGTCTTGCTTAGACCGAGGCCACATGACGGGACGCGCTGGCGACAACCTTGAGCTGCCACGCGAACCCTGTGATGTAGGTACTTTGCAACTGATACATCTCCACCTCAGCCGACTCGCTTGCCGTCACTGTGGTACAGGTCGGCGAACATGTCGGCCATGGCCTCCTCGCTCGGATCGTCCTGCATCTGCACACTCACCGCGCGGCTCACCAACTGGTGCCGCCGCGGCAGGTGCAGGTCGTCAGGAATGCGCGGGCCATCGGTGAGATAGGCCACCGGCAGTTCCTGGTTGATCACCAGGCTGAGGACTTCTCCCAGGCTGGCGGTTTCATCGAGTTTGGTCAGGATGCAACCGGCCAGGCCGCAGCGCTTGTAGCTGTGGTAGGCGGCGGTCAGCACCTGCTTCTGGCTGGTAGTGGCCAGGACCAGGTAGTTCTTGGCATGGATGCCACGGCCAGCCAGGGTTTCCAGCTGCATGCGCAGGGCCGGGTCGCTGGCCTGCAGGCCGGCGGTGTCGATCAGTACCACGCGCTTGCGCAGCAGCGGCTCCAGCGCCTGGGCCAGGGACTGGCCGGGGTCGACGTGGGTCACCGAGACGTTGAGGATGCGGCCCAGGGTCTTGAGCTGCTCCTGCGCGCCGATGCGGAAACTGTCCATGCTCACCAGGGCCAGGTTCTGCGCGCCGTACTTGAGCACGTAGCGTGCGGCGAGCTTGGCCAGGGTGGTGGTCTTGCCCATGCCGGCCGGGCCGACCATGGCGATCACCCCGCCCTCCTCGATCGGTTCGACTTCCGGGACGTGGATCATCCGCGCCAGGTGCGCCAGCAACATGCGCCAGCCGTGGCGTGGGTCGACGATCTCCTGGGTCAGGTCGAGCAGGTCGCGGGCCAGCGGACCGGACAGGCCGATGCGCTGCAGGCGGCGCCAGAGGTTGGCCTGGTGTGGCTTGGCGCCTTGCAGCTGGGTCCAGGCCAGGGAGCCGAGCTGGACTTCCAGCAGCTCGCGCAGGCCCGACAGCTCGGAGCGCATGGAATCGAACAGGCGCCGGTCGATGGCCGAAGGCGCCGGGGCCGCCGGAGCCGGTGCGGGCTCTTCGTGGCGCGCCTCGACCAGCGGCTCGGAGGCGGTCAGCGGCAGGCCGGCGAACAACTGGCGATTGCCGGTCTCGGTATCGTCGCGGGTGTTCAGCTCGGCCTGGGCGGTGGCGATGCGCGACTGGGTCTTGCGCAGCTCGTCTTCCAGCTCGGCGTTGGGCACCCGTGGCGCCAGGGCGGACAGCTTGTAGTCCAGCGCAGCCGTCAGCTCGACACCGCCAGCAATCCGTCGGTTGCCGATGATGGCGGCGTCGGCCCCCAGCTCATCGCGAACCAGCTTCATGGCCTGACGCATATCGGCGGCGAAAAAACGCTTAACTTGCATAACCCACTACCTCAGCCGTTGGGGCCCACTGTGGCAACGATGGTGACTTGCTTGTTGTCAGGTATTTCCTGATACGCCAAAACATGCAAATTCGGTACGGCCAGGCGACCGAAACGCGAGAGCATCTGCCGGATCGGTCCTGCTACCAGCAGGATGGCCGGCTGACCTTGCATCTCCTGACGCTGGGCAGCCTCGATCAGCGAACGCTGAAGCTTTTCAGCCATGCTTGGCTCAAGAAGAACACCGTCTTCCTGACCTTGCCCGGCCCTTTGCAGACTATTGAGCAAAATCTGTTCCAACCTTGGCTCAAGGGTGATCACAGGCAGCTCGGACTCAGTGCCGACAATGCTTTGCACGATAGCGCGACACAATCCGACGCGGACCGCGGCGACCAGCGCGGCGGTATCTTGACTCTTGCTCGCATTGTTGGCGATCGCCTCGGCGATACTGCGGATATCCCTGACGGGAACCTGTTCCGCCAACAGGGCCTGGAGCACTTTCAACAGGCCGGACAGGGGCAGGACCCCCGGGACGATTTCTTCCGCCAGTTTCGGCGAGCCCTTGGCCAGCACCGCCAGCAACTGCTGGACCTCTTCATGGCCGATCAGCTCGTGGCAGTGCTTGTAGAGAATCTGGTTGAGGTGGGTGGCGACCACGGTACTGGCATCCACCACTGTGTAGCCCAGGGACTGCGCCTGGCTGCGCTGGGCCACGTCGATCCACACCGCCTCCAGGCCGAAGGCCGGGTCCCGTGCGGCAATGCCGTTGAGGGTGCCGAACACCTGGCCCGGGTTGATGGCCATTTCCCGCTCGGGGAAGATCTCCGCCTCGGCCAGGATCACGCCCATCAGCGTCAGGCGGTAGGTACTCGGCGCCAGGTCGAGGTTGTCGCGGATATGCACGGTGGGCATGAGGAAGCCGAGATCCTGGGAGAGCTTCTTGCGCACGCCCTTGATCCGCGCCAGCAACTGGCCGCCCTGGTTGCGGTCGACCAGGGGAATCAGGCGGTAGCCCACTTCCAGGCCGATCATGTCGATCGGGGTCACGTCGTCCCAGCCCAGTTCCTTGGTTTCGGCGGCGCGCGACGGCGACGGCAGGGCTTCCTGCTGGCGCTGGAGCTCCTGGGCGACCTTGACCTTGACCTGGTTCTGCTTCTTCCACACCAGGTAAGCGCCGCCGGCGGCCATCAGGCCGAGGCTGAGGAACGCGATATGCGGCATGCCCGGGACCAGGCCCATGACGATCATGATCGCCGCGGACACCGCCAGGGCCTTCGGCGAATCGAACATCTGCCGGTTGATCTGCTTGCCCATGTCTTCCGAGCCGGAAGCACGGGTCACCATGATCGCCGCAGCGGTGGACAGCAGCAGCGATGGCAGCTGCGCCACCAAACCGTCACCGATGGTCAGCAGGGCGTAGACCCGGCCGGCATCGCCGAAGGTCATGCCGTGCTGGACCATGCCGATGGCCATGCCGCCGATCAGGTTGATGAAGAGGATCAGCAGGCCGGCGATGGCGTCACCGCGGACGAACTTGCTGGCACCGTCCATGGAACCGTAGAACTCGGCTTCCTGGGCCACTTCGGCGCGGCGGGCCTTGGCCTGGTCCTGGTTGATCAGGCCGGCGTTGAGGTCGGCGTCGATGGCCATCTGCTTGCCGGGCATCGCGTCGAGGGTGAAGCGCGCGCTCACCTCGGAGATGCGTCCGGCACCCTTGGTCACCACCACGAAGTTGATGATCATCAGGATCGCGAACACCACGATACCGACCACGTAGTTGCCGCCGATGACCACGTCGCCGAAGGCCTGGATCACCTTACCGGCAGCGGCGTGACCGTCGTGGCCGTGGAGCAGGACCACCCGCGTCGAGGCGACGTTCAGCGCCAGGCGCAACAGGGTCGCCACCAGCAGGATGGTGGGGAACGCGGCGAAGTCCAGGGGGCGCAGGGCGTAGACGCAGACCAGCAGGACCACGATCGACAGGGCGATGTTGAAGGTGAAGAACACGTCCAGCAGGAACGGCGGGATCGGCAGCATCATCATGGCAAGCATGATCAGCAGCAGTACCGGCACCCCGATATTGCCCCGGCCCAGGCTGCCAAGGTTGCTGCGCGCGCTGTTGATTAACTGAGAGCGGTCCACCGGTCTTCCTCTTCAAGCAAAACTTTGACGCCACGCAGGCGCTTGGCGCTGCTCTTTGCAAGAAGCTTTCCAACTTTGCGGTGAACATGAGGGCCCCATCGCTGGCAAGCCAGCTCCCACAGGGACCGCGTGCACCGCCAAACCCTGTGGGAGCTGGCTTGCCAGCGATGAGGCCCGGGAGAACGATAGAGAAATCAGGAATCGCGCCGCAGGTCCGGCGGAATCGGCAGGTCCTTGAGCGGCTCCGGCGCCTTGCCCTTGCCCGCCTGGTACTGGCGGATCTGATAGACATAGGCCAGCACCTGGGCCACGGCGAGGTACAAGCCGGCCGGAATCTCCTCCTCCAGCTCGGTGGAGTAGTAGATCGACCGCGCCAGCGCCGGCGATTCCAGCAGCTGGATATTGTTCTGCACGGCGATCTCGCGGATCTTCAGGGCAATGAAATCCGTACCCTTGGCCAGCAACAACGGCGCCGAGCCCTTCTCCGGGTCGTACTTGAGCGCCACCGCATAGTGGGTCGGGTTGGTGATGATCACGTCGGCCTCGGGCACCGCCGCCATCATCCGCCGCTGGGAAATCTCGCGCTGCACCTGGCGAATGCGCTGCTTGACCTCGGGCTTGCCCTCGGTGTCCTTGTATTCGTCGCGCACTTCCTGCTTGGTCATCATCAGCTTCTGCTTGGCCTGCCAGAGCTGGATCGGTACGTCCACCGCAGCGATCAACAGCAACCCGCAGGCCATCCACATGGCGCTCCAGCCGACCACCTGGACGCTGTGGATGATCGCCTGGTCGATCGGCTCGTTGGCGATCGCCAGCAGGTCGTCGCGATCGGCCGAGAGCACCGCCAGCGCCACGATCAGGATCACACTGAACTTGGCGATGGCCTTGAGCAACTCGACCAGCGAGTGCACCGAGAACATCCGCTTGATCCCCGCCAGCGGGTTCATCCGGCTGAATTTCGGTGCCAGGGTGCCGGTGGCGAACAACCAGCCGCCCAGGGCGATGGGCCCGAGCAACGCGGCCAGCAACAGCACCAGCAGCACCGGCTGGGTCGCGAGGATCGCCAGCTTGCCCGAAGCGAGCAGGAAGATGCCCATGTAGCGCTCGTCCATCAGCACTTCGCGGGACAGGCTGAAGTTGCTGCGCATGATCTCCATCAGCGCCTCGGCCAGGTAGCCGCCGAACGCCAGCAGCCCCCCTGCCCCGGCAATCATCACGGCAACCGTGTTGAGCTCCTTGGAACGGGCGATCTCGCCCTTCTCCCGGGCGTCCGTCTTGCGCTTGTCCGTGGGGTCTTCTGTCTTGTCCTGACCGCTATCGCTCTCTGCCATGCTCAGCGCGCCCGTGCCAGTTCACGCAGCCATTGCAGCGCTTCGGACGCCAACGACTGGTAGTGGGAAAGAATGTCCGCCAGGCCGACCCAGAACAGCACCATGCCGATCACCAGGGTCAGCGGGAAACCGATGGAGAAGATGTTCAATTGTGGCGCGGCCCGGGTCATCACGCCAAAGGCGATGTTGATCACCAGCAGCGAGGTGATCACCGGCAACACCAGCAGCAGCGAGGCGCCGAGCACCCAGCCCATGCGCCCGACCAGGTCCCAGAAGTGATTGACCATCAGCCCGCTGCCCACCGGCAGGGTGGTAAAGCTTTCGGTGAGCACTTCGAAGACCACCAGATGGCCGTTCATCGCCAGGAACAGCAAGGTCACCAGCATGGTCAGGAACTGGCTGATCACCGTGGTATTGACGCCGTTGGCCGGGTCGACCATGGAGGCGAAGGCCAGGCCCATCTGGATCGCGACGATCTGCCCGGCGATCACGAAGGCCTGGAAGAACAGTTGCAGGGACAGGCCGAACAGCGCGCCGATGATGATCTGCTCGCCCACCAGCAGCATGGCGCTCATGTCCAGCGCCTCGACCGGCGGCATCGGTGGCAGCGCCGGAACGATCACCACGGTAATGGCCACGCCGAAATACAGGCGGATGCGCTGCGGCAACAACGAGGTACCGAACACCGGCATGGTCATCAGCACCGCCAGCACGCGAAACAGCGGCAGGATGAAACTGGCCACCCAGGTGGAGATCTGCGTGTCGGTCAGTTCGAGCACGGCGGGGTCAGCCGATCAGCTGCGGGATGCTGCCGTACAGGTTCAGGATGTACTCCATGAACTTCTGCACCAGCCAGGGCCCGGCGACGATCAGGGTGACCAGCATCACCAGCAGGCGCGGGAGGAAGCTCAGGGTCTGTTCGTTGATCTGGGTGGCGGCCTGGAACATCGCCACGATCAGGCCCACCAGCAGGCTCGGGATCACCAGCACCGCCACCATCAGGGTGGTCAGCCACAGGGCATCGCGGAACAGGTCGACTGCGACTTCTGGGGTCATCTTGTTCTCCCGGGCGCTAAACGCCGCCGAAACTGCCGGCCAGCGTGCCGATGATCAAGGCCCAGCCATCCACCAGGACGAACAGCATGATCTTGAACGGCAGGGAAATGATCAGCGGCGACAGCATCATCATACCCATGGCCATCAGCACACTGGCCACCACCAGGTCGATGATCAGGAACGGGATGAAGATCATGAAGCCGATCTGGAACGCGGTCTTCAGCTCCGAGGTGACGAAGGCCGGGACCAGGATGGTCAGCGGCACCTGGTCGGGCCCGGCGATGTCGGTGCGCTTGGACAGGCGCATGAACAGGTCGAGGTCGCTTTGCCGGGTCTGCGCCAGCATGAAGTCCTTGAGCGGCACCTGGGCCTTTTCCAGGGCCTGTTGCGCGGTCAGGGTTTCGGACAGGTAGGGCTGCAGGGCATCGCGGTTCACCCGGTCGAACACCGGGCCCATGATGAACATGGTCAGGAACAGCGCCAGGCCGATGAGGATCTGGTTCGACGGGGTCTGCTGCAAGCCCAGGGCCTGGCGCAGGATCGAGAAGACGATGATGATCCGGGTGAAACTGGTCATCAGGATGACGAACGCCGGGATGAAGCTCAGCGCGGTCATGATCAGCAGGATCTGCAGGCTGACCGAGTACTCCTGCTGGCCGTTCGCCCCGTTGGACAGGGTGATCGCCGGGATCGACAGCGGATCGGCAGCCAGGGCCATTGGCGCGGCCAGCAGCAACAGCAGCGTCAACATCGTTCGCAATGCGGCCATCAAGGCTTGTCCTTCTGGTCCTTGCCCAGCAGTTCCATCAGGCGCTGGGCGAATTCCGGGGTGGCCGGACGGGTGCTGGCCGGCGCCGCGACGGGCGCGCTCATGACATGCAGGGTGGTCAGGCTGCCGGGGGTATGGCCGACGAGGATCTGCTCATCGCCCACCTGCACCAGCAACAGGCGGTCACGGGGGCCGACCTGGCGGCTGCCGACCACCTGGATCAACTGGTTGGCGTTGGGCGCGGCGTTCTGCACCCGGCGCAACAGCCAGGCGAGGAAGAAGATCAGCCCCAGCACCAGCAGCAGGCCGAGGACCAGTTGGGTCAGTTGGCCGGCCACGCTACCGGAAGTCGCCGGCGCCACCGGGGCCGCCGCCGGGGCAGCCCCCACGGTGGCGGCCAGGCCCAGCGGCAGCCAGCACAGGCTGGCTGCGGCCGTCAGCAGAGCAAGAAAACGCTTCACTCAGCGCAGCTTCTTGATACGTTCGCTCGGGCTGATCACGTCGGTCAGGCGGATGCCGAACTTCTCGTTGACCACCACCACCTCGCCATGGGCGATCAGCGTGCCGTTGACCAGCACGTCCAGCGGCTCGCCGGCCAGGCGGTCGAGCTCGATCACCGAGCCCTGGTTGAGCTGCAGCAGGTTGCGGATGCTGATTTCGGTGCTGCCCACTTCCATGGAGATGTTCACCGGGATGTCAAGGATCACGTCCAGGTTCGGACCTTCGAGGCTGACCACCTCGTTCGGACGCGGCGAGCTGCCGAACTCTTCCATCGGCAGACGGCTCGCGCCGCCGCCGGAGGCACCGCTGTCGCCGGCCATCAGCGCGTCGATATCGGCCTGGCCGCCGTCGCCGCTTTCGTTCAGGGCAGCGGCCCACTCATCGGCCAGCGCCTGCTCTTCCATCGAAGTAATGTCGTTTTCGTTAGCCATCTTGTCCTCGACAAGCAATCAAATCGGTTAATGAGGGTCGGGCGATCAGCGCCGCTCGATCGGCGCCTTGATCTGCAGGGCCAGGGTGCCTTTGTGCGAGCCCAGGCTGGCCTTGAACGACGGCACGCCGTTGGCGCGCACCACGAGATCTTCCGGCAGTTCCACGGGAATCACGTCACCCGGCTGCATGTGCAGGATGTCGCGCAGCTTCAACTGGCGACGGGCAACGGTCGCACTGAGCGGCACGCTGACGTCCAGGACGTCTTCGCGCAGGGCCTTGACCCAGCGCTCGTCCTGGTCGTCGAGGTCGGACTGGAAACCGGCATCGAGCATCTCGCGCACCGGCTCGATCATCGAATACGGCATGGTCACGTGCAGGTCGCCGCCGCCGCCGTCGAGTTCGATATGGAAGGTGGACACCACTACCGCCTCGCTCGGGCCGACGATGTTGGCCATGGCCGGGTTGACCTCGGAGCTGATGTACTCGAAGTTGACCGGCATGATCGCCTGCCAGGCTTCCTTGAGGTCGACGAAGCACTGGTCGAGGACCATGCGCACCACGCGCAGCTCGGTCGGGGTGAACTCGCGGCCCTCGATCTTGGCGTGACGGCCGTCGCCGCCGAAGAAGTTGTCCACCAGCTTGAACACCAGCTTGGCGTCGAGGATGAACAGCGAGGTGCCGCGCAGCGGCTTGATCTTCACCAGGTTGAGGCTGGTCGGCACGTACAGCGAGTGCACGTATTCGCCGAATTTCATCACCTGCACACCACCCACCGCCACGTCGGCGGAGCGCCGCAGCAGGTTGAACATGCTCACGCGGGTGTAGCGGGCGAAACGCTCGTTGATCATTTCCAGGGTCGGCATGCGACCACGGACGATCCGGTCCTGGCTGGTCAGGTCATAGCTTTTGACGCTGCCGGGATCGGCACTGGATTCGGTTTGCACCAGGCCATCGTCGACGCCATGCAAGAGGGCATCGATCTCATCCTGGGACAGCAGGTCCTGCACGGCCATCTTCGGCTCCTACTGCAATACGAAATTGGTGAACAGCAACTGGTCGATGACCAGCTTGCCGACTTCCTTCTGCGCCACTTCCTGGACACTGGCGGTGGCCTTCTGACGCAGCATTTCCTGGCCGACCGGCGTCGCCAGCGTCTCGAAGGACTGCCCGGAGAAGAGCATGACCAGGTTGTTGCGGATCACCGGCATGTGCACCTTCAGGGCATCCAGTGCGGCCTGGTCGCGGGCCTGCATGGTGATGCTCACCTGCATGTAGCGCTGGCGGCCGTTCTGGTTGAAGTTGGCGACGAAGGCCGGCGCCATCGACTCGTAGATGGCCGGCTGCTTGACGTTGGCCGCAGCGGCAGCCGGCTCCGCGGCCGGTTTGCTGTCGGACTTGTGCAGGAAGAACCAGGTCGCGCCCACGGAAAGGCCGATCGCCAGCAGCAGCGCCAGGACCAGCAGCAGGATCAGTTTCAGTTTGCCTTTAACGGCGGGGTCTTTGACTGCTTCGCTCTTCGCCATGCCAATAATCCGTCACTTACAGGAGGTTTGTTCCACTATGGCGTGTGGGCGAGCAAGTGTTATGCCAGTTTCAGGAAGCAACGGGCCGCCACGGACCCTGTGGGAGCTGGCTTGCCAGCGATGACGGCGGTGAATTCACCATCGCAATCGCTGGCAAGCCAGCTCCCACAGGGCTCCGCGTCAGCTTTTAAACGACGTAGTCGACGGTGCTGGAGCCGATGACGGTCTGCGGTTCTACCGCAGCAACATCACTTTCCACGGTCTCGGCATTGCGCCGCCCCGCTACGCCACTCATCTTCGGCGAATCATCCTGGGTGCCGTTCTGCTGCTGGCGTTGCTGGTCGGCGACGTTCACGTCCGGTTGGGCCAGGCCCTGCTGGTTGAACAGCTCGCGCAGGCGGTGCACCTGGCCTTCGAGGGCATCGCGCACCCCGGCATGACCACTGGCGAAGGTGATCTGGGTCGCGTCGGCGGCCATGTTCACCTTGATATCCAGCCGCCCGAGTTCCTTGGGCTCCAGCTGGATATCGGCGGACTTGAGGTTCTGGCTGGACAGGTACATGACCCGGTTGACCAGGCCCTCGGTCCAGCCGCCCTGATTCATCGCCAGCGGCTGATGCAACGGCGCAGGCGCCACGGCATTGGCGGTCTTCGGCGTGGCGGCCTGGGTCAGGCTGGCCAGGCGGTTGGCGAAATCATCGACCCGGGTGTCACTGCTGGCGCCCTTGAGGTCCTTGAGACCATCGTCGATCAGGCCGGCAAAGGCCTTGTCGCCGCTTTCGGTCTGCCCGGCATCGGCGTCAGCCGACTGCAGCATCTGCGCCAGTGTATTGACAGCCGGTTGCTGGGCCTGGGCGCCCTCCTGGCCCGAGGTCTTGCTGGCATGGGCGGACGTGGTGCCCTGGGCCTGGGCATTCTGCTCCAGGGCCAGGCGCAGCACCGGCAGGTCGGCCAAAGCATCGCCATCCGGATCAAAGCTTTCCTCGTCGGCGGCAGGTGACGCGATGGCCGGCAGCGGCGACTGGGTGGCGGCCTGGATCACCGGCGCCATGGTCTGCGCCTGGGCCTGGAGCAATTGCGCGCCCTGGGTCGCGTCGGTCAATTGACCGGCAACCAGGCTGGCATCCAGCGACGGCTGGGCATCGGCGACATCGCCAGCGTCGACGGCCGGGTCGGCAGACCCGGCCTGGACGTCGCGCTCGTCAGGCAATTGTTTGCCGCCATCGGCAACCCTGGCGGAATCATGGCCATCTGCCTTGCCGCTGTTTGCCGCCGATTTGTCGACGCCATCACGCTCCCGGGCCGGCGTGTCGACCTTGTTGCCGGCCACGTCGCGGGATTGCTGCGAGTAGACCTTGGAAAAGTCCGGGCCCTTGTCGGTCAGGCCTTGCGTGGCCTTGTCCAGGGTGCTGGCCTGGCTCCGCGTGCTCTTGGCGGCGGCACTGGATTGCAGCAACGGGTTTGATGCGACGGGCATGAAAAAGGTCTCCGCTACAGAAGCTCGTCATCACGAATAGCGAAGCCTACGCAAAAGTCGCGCCAGGTTGCTCCCGACGCGACCTTGGGGAAAGGAATTCAGCTGACCTGCACGCGCTTGCATTCATCGCGGAAGATCTTGCGAACCTCGACGAACTCACGGCGGACCTCGTTGATCAGGTGTTCGATGGCAAACAGCGAATGGTTGTGCACCCGCTCCTCCACCTGCCGGCACAGCTCGGCCAGTTCATGGGCGCCCATATTGCTGGCGCTGCCTTTGAAGCTGTGCGCCGCCAGGCGCAACCCCTCGGCATCGCGCGCGCGATAAAGACTTTCCAGCCGCCCTTCGGAATCGTAAAGGAAGGTTTCCAGCAGTTTGAGATAGTCGTCCCCCATGACGTCCTGGAGGTCGCTCAACACCTTGCGGTCAACATGAGAATCGGACACTTGTTCACTCCTTGATCAAGGTTGCGATTATGCCAGAGCATCCCAGGCGAACTCCACGCGCGCCCGCCGCCCGCCATCGCTCCATTCGGCATGCCGGCTCAGGCGCCGGACCAGATTCAGGCCACGCCCGCTCAGGCGCTGTTCGGCAGCCGGCGGTCCCTGCACTTTACCCATATCGAAGCCAACACCGCTGTCTTCGACGTCAATAATGAGACGCCCGCCTCCCTTCCAGGGTTCCACCCGCAGATTCAGCCGGACATAACCGCTGTCCAGGACCTGCAGGCGTCGGTTGCGCTCTTCGTAATAGGCGGTGAAACCCAGGGCATCGCGCTTGAGCGCGGAGTCCAGTTGCAGCACGCCATGTTCGAGGGCATTGGAGTACAACTCGGCGAGCACGCTGTACAGGGCGCCACTCTGCTTGCGCAGGCCATGTACTTCCTGCAGCACCTGCATCAACCAGGGCAGCGGGTTGAACCGTTTCAGGGTCTGGGCGCGAAACTCGAAGGACAGCGACCAGTCCAGCGGGCTCGACTGGCCGCTGTCGGAGTAGATCAAGGGCGGCGGCAACACCTGCTCCGGGGCGACCACGCTGATCTCCAGCATGCTGACGTCGTCCCGCGAGCGCCCGCGGAAGCCTTCCAGGGCCTGCAGCACATCCTCGAACAGATGCTGCGGGTCGAGGTTGTCGGCGAACACCTGCTTCAGACGCTCCACCCCGAACAACTGATCGTTGTCGTCGCAGGTATCCACCACCCCATCGGTCAGCAGGAACAGACGGTCGCCCATGGCCAGGGGCAGGACATCGGTACGCTCGTCGAAGCGCTCGGCCGACAGTACGCCCAGCGGCAGGTGCCGCGACACCAGGGGCAAGGGTTTGCCACCAGCCACCGGCAACAGGTAACCATCCGGCATGCCGCCGTTCCACACCTCCACCAGGCGCCGCTCGAAGCTCAGGTTGAGCAGCAGCGCGCAGCAGAACATGTCCACCGGCAGGATGCGCTTGAGCTTGGCATTCATCTCGCGCAGGATCGCCGGCAGGCCGTAGCCCTTGGCGGTCATGCCGTGGAACACCTCGGCCAGGGGCATGGCCCCCACCGCCGCCGGCAGGCCATGGCCGGTGAAATCGCCGAGCAGTACATGCATCTCCCCGGTCGGGGTATAGGCAGCCAGCAACAGGTCGCCGTTGAACAGCGCATAGGGCGATTGCAGGTAGCGGATATTCGGCGAGCCGAGGCAGCCGGCATGGGCGATCTGGTCGAACACCGCCTTGGCCACGCGCTGTTCGTTAAGCAGATGATTGTGATGCAAGGCGATCTGGTCGCGCTGCTCCAGCACCGTGGCCTGCAAGCGCCGCAGACGATCCATGGCCTTGATCTTGGCAGCCAGCACCACCGGGCTGTAGGGCTTGGCGAGAAAGTCGTCGCCGCCCGCCTCCAGGCAGCGTACCAGGGCGGCGTCTTCGGTCAGGGAGGTGAGGAAGATGATCGGCACCAGCTCTTCGCCGGCCAGCGCCTTGATTTGCCGCGCCGCCTCGAAACCGTCCATCACCGGCATGACCGCGTCCAGCAACACCAGTTGCGGGCGCTGCTCGGCGAACAGGGCCACGGCCAGCTTGCCGTTCTCCGCGGTCAGCACCTTGTGCCCCTGCTTGCGCACGATGGTCGCCAGCAACAGGCGGTCGGTGGCGCCATCCTCGGCGATCAGCACAGTCAGGGTATGCCCGTCGCTCATGCTGGCGCTCAAGTGATATCGAAGAGTTTTTCGAAGTTGGAGATCGCCAGGATCTTGCGCACATCGGAGTTGGTGTTGATCACCCGGATATCGGAATTGTCGCCGCCGGCATGGTCGCGCAGCAGCAGGAGCATGCCCAGGGCCGAGCTGTCGAGGTAGGTCGCGTCGCGAAGGTCGACATCGAAGCTGTCGGGGCGCACCGACGTGCGCTCGTAGGATTCGCGAAATTCCTGATGCTTGCCGAAATCGAAACGGCCCTTGATGCGGATCGTCAGCTTTTTCCCGTCCTGGGACAACTCGGTTTCAACAGCCATGTCGGCGCTTCCTTCGAAGGTGGCGAGTGCGGTCCTCTAGAAGGTTTAGCAGGCACTGCCAAGGGCGGCAAGGCGCGCCGACCAGTGCGCGGGGTCAGAAGCGGTCGTGCCGTGGCAGACGCTGCGAGAGCTCGTCGAGCAGCTTCTGCTCGCGCTTGTCCTCGAGCATCCGGGCTTCCTCGATATAGCGCTGGACCAGCTTGCGCAGGCCCTCGACCCGGGCATAGGCCTCCTGCCAGGTGCCACGGGCGCTGTTGAGATTGTTCTGGTGCCAGACCAGGCTCTGGTGCTGCTGCGCCACCGCCGTGTCGAGCTGGCCGAGAAAGCGCTGGAAACCCACCAGCCACTTGCCCGACACGCCCTGGCTGCCGCGCTGCATCCATTGCTGCTGGTAATCGCTGCGGAACTGGTCGAGTTCGGCGAGCTTGGCCTGGGCCTGGTTGACCTGCTGCTGGAAGTGCCCGAGGCGCTGGGCGGCCTTGCGCTCGGCGTCCTCGGCCATTTCCACTACCGGGGCCAGGCGGGCAGCACGACTGGGCTGGGCCATGGTCTATCAGCCCGCGGTCAGCGGGGTGAACACCGCTGCCAGTTGCTCGCGGCTCTGCTCCTGGCTGACGTTTTCGTTCAGCCCCTGGCGCAGGTAATGCACGAGGCGCGGTTGCAGGGAAATGGCCAGGTCGGTTTCCTTGTCGCCGCCGGCGACATAGGCGCCGACGCTGATCAGGTCGCGGCTCTGCGACAGGCGCGACCACAGCTGCTTGAACGACTGGGCCTGGGTCATCTGCTCGGGCGTGACCACCTGCGGCATGACCCGGCTGATGGACGCCTCGATGTCGATGGCCGGGTAATGCCCCTCCTCCGCCAGGCGCCGCGACAGGACGATATGGCCGTCGAGCACACCCCGCGCCGAGTCGGCGATCGGGTCCTGCTGGTCATCACCCTCGGACAGCACGGTATAGAAAGCGGTGATCGAACCACCACCGGCCTCGCCGTTACCGGCGCGCTCCACCAGCTTGGGCAGCTTGGCGAACACCGAAGGCGGATAACCCTTGGTCGCCGGCGGCTCGCCGATGGCCAGGGCGATTTCCCGCTGGGCCTGGGCAAACCGGGTCAGGGAGTCCATCAGCAACAGGACATTCTTGCCCTTGTCGCGGAAATACTCGGCGATCCGCGTGCAGTACATCGCCGCACGCAGGCGCATCAGCGGCGCATCATCCGCCGGCGAGGCCACCACCACCGAGCGCTTGAGGCCCTCGGTGCCGAGGATGTGCTCGATGAACTCCTTTACCTCGCGACCCCGTTCGCCGATCAGCCCGACCACGATGATGTCGGCCTCGGTAAAGCGGGTCATCATCCCCAGCAACACCGATTTACCCACACCGGTACCGGCGAACAGGCCGAGACGCTGGCCGCGGCCGACGGTGAGCAGGCCGTTGATGCTGCGGATGCCGACGTCGAGCGGCTGGCTGATGGGATCACGGTTCAGCGGGTTGATGGTCGGGCCGTCCATCGGCACCCAGTCCTCGGCCTTCATCCCGCCCTTGCCGTCGAGGGCGCGGCCGGCACCGTCCAGCACCCGGCCGAGCATGCTCATGCCCATGGGCAGGCGGCCGCTGTCATCCAGCGGCACCACCCGCGCCCCCGGGGCGATCCCGGCGACGCTGCCCACCGGCATCAGGAACACCTTGCCGCCGGCAAAGCCCATGACTTCGGCCTCGACTTCCACCGGGTGGTAGCTGTCGTCGTTGATGACCATGCAGCGGCTGCCAATGGCGGCGCGCAGGCCCTCGGCCTCCAGGGTCAGGCCGACCATGCGCAGCAGGCGGCCTTCCACCACCGGCTGGCCGGGCAGGCGGATGGCGTCGGCGTAGGTGCCCAGACGCTTGGCAAAACTGGTGCGATCAAGGCGCATCGCTGGTTTCCGTTTCCCCTGCCGGCACCTTGGGCGGGTCCTGCAGTTCGATATGCAGGTCCGGCTCGGCCGGGTGCAGGCCCTGGTCATGCAGTTGGTCGAACAGTTGCTTCACTGCCTTTTCGACACGGGTTTCCATGGTCGCGTCGATACGACTGTGGGCGGTTTCGATCCAGCAGCCACCCGGCTGCAGGGAATCGTCTTCGAGCAGGCGCCAGTTTTCCTCATGGCGGGCACGCAGGGCCTTGGCCAGTTCGAAATCCTGGGGATTGAGGTGAATGCGGATGTTCTCGGCGCCCATGGGCAGCAGTTTCAGGGCTTCACGCAGGACATGGGTGATCTGGCTGGAATCGGTTTTCAGCTCGCGACCGATGACTTCCCGGGCAATGTGGTTGACCAGGTGCACCAGGTGCTTCTCGATCTGCGCATCCTGCTCGGCAATAGGCTCCAGCAGATGCCCCATCAACTGCTCCAGGCTTTGCAGGCGGGCATTCAGGGCCACCTCGGCTTCCTGCCGGACCTTGAGCTGGGTGCTGTGGAAACCCTCGCGCTCGCCGGTGGCGAAGCCTTCGTTGTAGGCCTCCTGGCGGATGCTTTCGAGCTCTTCGAGGGTCAGTGGCTGGACTTCCTCCAGCGGGACTTCCTCGACCACTTCTTCCGGCTCGGGCTCGGGTTCCGGCGCAGGCTCCGGCTCCGGGTCGAAACTGGGCAGCGCCCAGCGATCGAACCCCTCGAGGTCGCGGGCGCGGATCAGTTCACTGAGATGTTCGTTGGTCGACATGATTCCATGCGCTCAAAAGTCGGTTTACGGATGATCCAAGCCCAGGCGGGCCACGGCAAGGGCTGCCTGGCAATCGGCGCCGGCCCGCAAGGGCCGGCGCCGATGCATCAGATCATCTCTTCGGCACCTTTGCCGCCCAGCACGATCTCGCCGGCTTCGGCCATGCGGCGGGCGATGGTGAGGATTTCCTTCTGCGCGGTCTCGACGTCGCTGACACGAACCGGGCCCTTGGCCTCCAGGTCGTCGCGCAGCAGCTCCGAGGCACGCTTGGACATGTTCTTGAAGATCTTGTCCTTGACCTTCTCGTCGGCGCCCTTGAGCGACACCACCAGCACATCGGAAGACACTTCGCGCAACAGCGCCTGGATACCGCGGTCGTCGACATCGGCCAGGTTGTTGAAGACGAACATGAGGTCTTCGATCTGCTCGGAGAGGTCGCCGTCGATCTCGCGGATCGAGTCCATGAGCTGGCCTTCGACCGAACTGTCGAGGAAGTTCATGATGTCTGCAGCGCGCTTGATACCGCCCAGGGTGGTACGGGCGGCATTCGAGTTGCCGGAGAACTGCTTCTCGAGGATCTGGTTGAGTTCCTTCAGCGCCGCCGGCTGCACGGTGTTCAGCGACGAGACGCGCAGGATGATGTCCAGGCGCACCTTGTGGTCGAAGTTGCCGAGGACTTCACCGGCCTGGTCCGGATCGAGGTACGCGACGACGATCGCCTGGATCTGCGGGTGCTCGTAACGAATCACGTCGGCGACGGCGCGGGGTTCCATCCACTTCAGGCTGTCCAGGCCGCTGGTGTTGCCACCCAGCAGGATCCGGTCGATCAGGCCGTTGGCCTTGTCCTCGCCGAGGGCCTGGGTCAGCATCTTGCGGATGTAGCCATCGGAGCCGACGCCCAGGCTGGTCTGGTCGCCGACGATCTCGACGAACTCGCTCATCACCTGCTCGACCTGCTCGCGATGGACGTTGCCCATCTGCGCCATGGCCACGCCTACGCGCTGGACCTCTTTCGGCCCCATGTGCCGCAGTACCTGCGCGGCGTCGGTCTCGCCCAGCGACAGCAACAGGATGGCTGCCTTGTCGACGCGGGTGAGCTTGGAAGTCAGGGCTCGATTGTCACTCATCGGCGTTGATCCACTCTTTCACGACCTGGGCCACGCGACCCGGGTCTTCTGCCACCAGACTCTTGATAGCGTTGAGCTGGGCGTCATAACCCTCGCTCGGACTAGGCAAGAGGATGCTTTGCGGACCACCCAGGCTGACACGGTCGCTCGGCATATCGCCGTCCAGACCGATCATGCCACCCAGCTCCATGTCGCTGTCGCTGCCACTCGACTGCCTGCCGCCGCCGGTGATGTTGTTGAGCACCGGACGCAGCACGCCGAACACCAGCACGAGGATGAACAGCACGCCGAGCACTTGCTTGACGATGTCCCAGAACCACGGCTGCGAATAGAACGGGATCTCGGCGATGGCCTCGCCACGGTCGGCGGCGAACGGCACGTTGATCACGCTGACGCTGTCGCCACGGCTGGCATCGAAGCCCACCGCGTCCTGGACCAGGCGGGTGAAGCGCGACAGGTCCTCGGCGCTCCACGGCACCGTGGTGGTGTTGCCGTTGGCCGGGTCGATCTTGACCTGGTCATCGACCACCACCGCCACCGACAGGCGGGTCAGGCGACCCTGCTGCTGGCGGGTGTGGCTGATGGAGCGGTCAAGCTCGAAGTTCTTGGTCGACTGCACGCGCTTGTCCGACGGATACGGCGCGAGCATCGGCTGGCCGGTGGCCGGGTCCATGACCTGCTGGCCATTGGCGTCGAGCAGTGGCTGGCCGGGCTGGATCGCTGCAGTTGCACCCGCAGCACCACCGGTGGTCTGCGGCGCAGTGGCCGGACCTGGCGGCTGATTGCTCAGGGCGCCCGGCACACCTTGCGGGCCGGAACTGCTGGAACGCTGTTCGTTGACCGACTGCTCGCTGCGCAGGGCCGGCTGGTCCGGGTTGAACTGCTCGGCGGTGGATTCGACGGCACTGAAGTCCACGTCGGCGGACACTTCGGCCTTGTAGCGGTCGTTGCCCAGCACCGGCTGCAGGATGTTGTGCACCCGTTGGGTCATCAGCCCTTCCATGCGCCGGGTGTAGTCGAACTGCTTGCCGGCGACGGTGAGCTCGGTGTTTTCCAGCTGGCTGGAGAGCAGGTTGCCCTTCTGGTCGACCACGGTGACCTGGGACTTGTCCAGTTCGGGAACGCTGGTCGCCACCAGGTTGACGATGGCCATGACCTGGCCGGCTTCGAGGGCGCGACCTGGATACAGCTCGACCAGAACCGAGGCACTCGGCTTGCGCTCGTCGCGCACGAACACCGAGCTTTTCGGGATGGCCAGGTGCACGCGGGCAGCCTTGACGTTGCTCAGGGAGGACACGGTACGCGCCAGCTCGCCTTCCAGGCCGCGACGGTAGCGGGTGGCTTCCATGAACTGGCTGGTGCCGAGACCCTGTTCCTTGTCGAGGATCTCGAAGCCGACGTTGCCGTCGCTCGGTGCCACACCGGCGGCGGCCAGCTTCAGGCGGGCACGGGAAATGTCCTCGGCCTTGACCAGCAATGCACCGGAATTGGGCTCGACGTTGTAGGGGATGTCTGCGGCGGCCAGGGTTTCCATGACCTGCTTGGTGTCCATGCCGGAGAGGCTGCCGTACAGCGGACGGTAGTCCGGCTGCTGCGACCAGAGGACCACGGCGAAGCCGATGGCCACGCTGGCGGCCAGGCCGACCAGCAGGCCGATCTGGCGCAGCATGGGCATCTGCGAAATGTTTTCCAGGAACGACATGCCGAACAGCGGCGGTTTGGGCGCTGGCGGGCTGCCCTTGGCGGGCACGTTATCGACGACTGCATCGGCCATGAATCAAATCCCGCCTTAAACCGGCATCTGCATGATGTCTTGATACGACTGGACCAGCTTGTTGCGCACCTGCGTCAGGGCCTGGAACGAGACGCTGGCTTTCTGCGAGGCGATCATCACGTCGGTCAGGTCGACGCCGCTCTTGCCGATTTCGAAGGCATTGGCCAGTTGGGTGGAGGCCTGCTGGGTCTCGCTGACCTTGTTGATCGCCTGGCCGAGCATATCGGCGAAGTTGCTCTGCCCCAGTTCCGCTGGCGCCTGCACGGCCTTCGGTGCCGACATGGCTTCCGCCTGCATGGCACGCATGTCCAGCATCAACCGATTGAATTCAACACCTTGGCTCATGAACTTCTCTCTCCGGGGGCCCGCATTTTTTTGACACTCACGCTGCGGCTGGTACAGGACATAGCAACAAGAGTGCCAGCTAGGCCCGACGATTATGCAAAACGATCAGCGACATCCTTCAAAGCCCCGTGGCATAAAGGCTGGCCTCGACATCCAGGCCCGCATCACGCATTTGTGCCAATTTGTAACGCAAGGTCCGCGGGCTGATGCCCAAACGCTCCGCGGCCTCCTTGCGGCGACCACGCTCGGCGCGAAGGGTGTCGATGATCATCTGGAATTCATGCCGGCGCAAGTCGTCTCCGAGCCCGCCAGCGTCCTCCGTTGCCGCCACCGCCGGCATCGCCGCAGGCCGCGCAGGCTGTGACGTTGGCGCCAGCGCGGGAAGCACACCGGCGAGGCAGAAATCCGCTGCCGCGATCACCCCGCCCTGCTGCAGGATCAGCGCCCGCTGGATCGCATTGTCCAGCTCGCGCACGTTGCCCGGCCATGGATAACCCTGCAGGCAGGCCTTGGCTTCATCGGAGAGCCTAACCGGTGCGTGCTTCATTTTATTGACGTGGCGCAAGAGCAGGCGCTCGGCCAATGGCAAAATATCGGCGCTCCGTTCTCTCAACGGCCGCCAGGCCAGGGGGAACACCGACAGGCGATAGAACAGGTCTTCACGGAAACGCCCTGCCGCCACTTCGCCAGCCAGGTCGCGGTTGGTGGTGGCGACCACCCGGATATCCAGGGGTATCGGCTTGCGCCCGCCGACCCGCTCCACTTCCCTCTCCTGCAGAACCCGCAGCAGCTTGGCCTGCAGGCCCAGGGGCATCTCGGAAATCTCGTCCAGCAGCAACGTGCCACCGTCGGCCTGCTCGAACTTGCCCGCCTGGGCGGCGATAGCCCCGGTGAACGAACCCTTTTCATGGCCGAACAGCGTGGCTTCGAGCATGTTGTCGGGGATCGCCGCGCAATTGATGGCGACGAAGGCCTGCTCGGCCCGTGGCGACTGCTGGTGAATGTAGCGGGCAAGGACTTCCTTGCCGGTGCCCGACTCGCCGGAAATCAACACCGTGGAATCACTGCGGGCGACCCGCGCGGCCAGTTCCAGCAACTGCGCGCTGGCCGGCTCCCGGGCTACCGGACCTTCGGCATCAGCGCCACTGGCAGCGCCGAGGGCGTGGCGGGCGACCAGCTCCAGCAGCGCCTTCGGCTCGAACGGCTTGACCAGGTAATCGGCGGCACCCTGACGGATCGCATCCACTGCCCGCTCTACGGCCGCGTGGGCGGTCATCAGCAGTACCGGCAAGTGCGGCTGGCTGGCACGCAGCCGGGCAAGCAACTGGTGGCCGTCCATGCCCGGCATGTTGACGTCGCTGACCACCAGGCTGAAGGACTCGCCGGCCACCATCTCCAGCGCTTGCTCGGCGGAGCCCGCAGCACGCCAGGTGAAACCGCCCAGTTCCAGGGTGTCACCCAGCGCCTCGCGTAGCGCACGGTCGTCCTCGACCAGCAGCACCTTGATCCGGCTCATGCGTCACCGCCAATCAGCGGCAGGCTGACGATGGCGCAGGTGCCGCGCCCCTTGCGCGAACGCAGGTGCAACTCGCCCTGATGGGCCCGGGCCACCGCCGTGACCACCGCCAGGCCAAGCCCGGTGCCGGTGGCCTTGGTGGTCAGAAACGGTTCGCCGAGCCGGCGCAGCAGGTCGGTGTCGATACCACTGCCGGCATCGCTGATGCACAGGCGCAACGTGGTACCACGACGGTACAGGTGGATCTTCAGACGGGCGCAACCGGCGCTGGCCTGCAAGGCGTTTTCCAGCAGATTGAGCAGCGCGCCAACCAGGGTGTCGCGGTTGCACAGCAACTCGCCCAGGTGACTGTCGCACTGCCAGCGCACATTGTGCCCATGAACCTGGGTCTGCGCCGCCTGCTGCAGGGCCTGGAACAACGCTTTCGGGGTCAGGCGGTCGGTCAGCGGCAGCTCGCCACGGGCGAACACCAGCATGTCGCGGACCTGGTGCTCCAGCTCGTGCAGGCGCTCCTTGAGGCTGCCGGCGAAACGCTGGCGGGTCTCCAGCGGCAGGTCCTGCTCGCTCAGATGACTGGCGTAGAGCATGGCGGTGGAGAGCGGCGTGCGGATCTGGTGGGCCAGCGACGCGACCATCCGGCCCAGGGTCGACAGGCGTTCGTGGCGGGCCAGTTGGTCCTGCAGACGGCGGGTTTCGGTCAGATCGTTGAGCAGCACCAACTGCCCCGGCTCGGCATCCAGCGAGCGCGTTGAAATCGACAGCCGGCGCCCATCGCGCAGGGAGATCTCGTGACCGTCATCTTCGCGGGGGGCAAAACTGCGGGCGATCACCTGCCGCCACAGCTCGCCGACCAGGGGCTCGCCCAGCAGCTCGCAGGCCGCCGGGTTGGCTTCACGCACCAGCCCGTGGCCATCGATCACGATGACGCCGCCAGGCAACAGGGCCAGCAGGTTCTGCAGACGGTTGGCCAGGCGCTCCTTCTCTGCCAGCTCGGTCATGC
The DNA here is from genome assembly GCF_001941965.1 of Pseudomonas putida. Taxonomy (GTDB): domain Bacteria; phylum Pseudomonadota; class Gammaproteobacteria; order Pseudomonadales; family Pseudomonadaceae; genus Aquipseudomonas; species Aquipseudomonas putida_L. Next base: position 293,742 of record NZ_MKZO01000012.1, read on the forward strand.
GCTGGGCACTGACCACTGCCAGCTCACCCTTGAGCTCGGTGACCCGGGCTTCGAGCAGGTTGTAGGACTGGCTGAGCTGGCTGGACATCTGGTCGAACAGGGCAAACGCCTGCTCCAGGCCGACACGGCTCTGCTGCTCGGCAGCGTCCGCGCGTTGCGGCTCGGGGGAATTGATGGCGGCGTGGGGCATCGTGCTCTCTCGCATGGCTTACCGTCATAAAACGGTATGTTGAGAGCGGTATAGCAATAGCCATGCCGGAAACTTTTCCGGCATACCCGCCGAAACCGACAAGGCCCGCAGATGCGGGCCTTTACCGGACAAAAAACAAGGGTTTTATGACAGCGAACGAACGGGCCGCCAACAGCAGGCGTCAATCCTCCGCCTGCTCATCCCCTTCGCGGCGGCTCATGCCGTACTTGCGCATCTTTTCCACCAGGGTGGTGCGACGGATGCGCAGGCGCTCGGCGGCGCGGGCGACGATGCCGTTGGCGTCGTCCAGCGCCTGCTGGATCAAGCCCTGCTCCAGGCTACCGAGGTAGTCCTTCAGGTCGAGGCCCTCGGGCGGCAGCATGGCGTTGGTCGGGAAGCTCGGCGCATGACCGTTGATCACCACCCGCTCTTCCAGGTCGGAACGCAGGCTGTCCACCAGTTGCTCGTCTTCATCGTCCACGTAGCGGAATTTCTTCGGCAGCTCGGCCACGCCGATCACGCCATAGGGATGCATGATCGCCATGCGCTCCACCAGGTTGGCCAGTTCACGGACGTTGCCCGGCCAGCCGTGGCGGCACAGCGACATGATCGCCGCCGAGTTGAAACGGATCGAGCCGCGTTTCTCGTGCTCCATGCGCGAAATCAGTTCGTTCATCAGCAGCGGGATGTCTTCCACGCGCTCACGCAGTGGCGCCATCTCGATGGGGAATACGTTGAGGCGGTAGTACAGGTCTTCGCGGAACGAACCCACCTCGATCATGCTTTCGAGGTTCTTGTGGGTCGCGGCGATGATGCGCACATCGATGCTCTGGGTCTTGTTGCTGCCGACCCGCTCGAAGGTGCGCTCCTGCAGCACGCGCAGCAGCTTGACCTGCATCGGCAGCGGCATGTCGCCGATCTCGTCGAGGAACAGGGTGCCGCCGTTGGCCAGCTCGAAACGCCCGGCACGGCTGGTAATGGCGCCGGTGAAGGCACCCTTCTCGTGGCCGAACAGCTCGCTTTCCAGCAGCTCTGCCGGAATCGCCCCGCAGTTGACCGGGACGAACGGCGCTTCGCGGCGCTTGGAGTGGTAGTGCAGGTTGCGCGCCACCACTTCCTTGCCGGTGCCGGACTCGCCGAGGATCAGCACGCTGGCGTCGGTGTCGGCGACCTGCTGCATCATCTGGCGCACGTGCTGGATGGCCCGGCTGGTACCGACCAGGCTGCGGAACAGGTTGGGCTCGCGCTGCCGGCCGCGCTCGCGGGCCTGGTCGTACATCTCGCGATAGACCTGGGCACGGTGCAGCGAATCCAGCAGGTTGCTGTAGCTCGGCGGCATTTCCAGGCTGGAAAGCACACGACGACGCAGCTCTTCCGGAAGTTCGAGCGAAGAAAATTCGCCAAAAAGCAGAACCGGAAGGAACTCATCCCAGGCAGCCACTGTCTTAAGCAAGCCCAGAACCCCGGACGGCGCATCGACAGTACCGATCAGGACACACAGGACTTCACGACTGGACGATAACGACCCGACAACCTGCTCCCAGTCATGACTGGAGCACGGCAGATTTTCTTCCCCAAGAAAATTCAACACCACCGCCAGGTCACGGCGGCGAGCACTATCGTCATCGATCAGGAGAATTTTGGTTTCACGCCACATGCAATAGCAACTTCCCTAGTCAACTCGAGGCCCTTCGAAGGGCATGCTCGACATCATTCCGACTGAACGGTCAGTGTTCCGACGTCTGAAATTAGAAAACAGCCACTAGTTAAGTCAAAAAACGCTTAATAGTCAAATTTATGGCGCGCGACTGATTTTCGATCAACCGTCAGCGGTACAGATGGTATACCTTTGTCGCCTGTTGCGCCTGTTTGATCTTTGACATCTCGTCGGCAATCGCCTGACGCTCTTCCGTCGCCACGTCGATCAATTGCCGGTAAACGCCCAGCAGGTCCTGCAGGTTGTCCCGCAGCGCCTCCTCGTCGAGCACTTCGGCATTCATCACTTCGTCCATGCAGGCGCGGCAAGCCTGGTCCAGCTCGCCCACCGCTTCCCAGTCGCGATTGGCCAATGCGCCAACCAGTGCCTCCCGGGTTTCCTCGATTCGCTTGAGTACCGCACTCATCACGAAATCCTCATCGCAACTGGTTATTGTGGAGCGACCGCGTCCCAGCCTTCCTTGACCGTGGTCAACAGATCGGTCACTTCATCGAGGGCAGCGATATCGTTCTTCATGTTGGCGTCGCTCAGGCGACGGGTCATGTACAGGTAGAGCGAGTCGAGACGCTCGAGTTCCGGAGTCATGTTGTCGCGATCCAGGCCTTCGCGCAGGCCACCGATGATGCCGATGGCCTTGCCGATAGCGATGCCCTTGCCGGCCAGGTCCTTGCGCTCCAGGGAGCCCTTGGCCTGGGCGACGCGGTCCAGGCCGCCTTCCATGAGCATCTGCACCAAGCGGTGCGGACTGGCTTCGGAGGTCTGCGCCTGGGCGCTGATCTTCTGGTACTGACGAAGGGCCAACATCGGATTCATGTTCATACCTCAACACAATTGCTGTATGACCGGGCTATCGACCCGGCGTCAAAAAACTTTAGGAACCATGAAAAAAGCCCGACATGCGGGGAAGGCACTGTCGGGCTTTTGGCGTCAGCAGAAAATCAGGAGTTCTTCTGCTGCGCAGCCATGGCACTGAAGATGGACGTGATGTTATCACGCTGGGCGTTCAGCTGACCCACCAGGGTATCCATGGTGTTGTACTTCTTGGTCAACGACGCCGTCATCGAGGTGATCCGCGCATCCAGGCTGGACTGCTGGGTCGCCAGGTTCTTCTTGGTGCTCTCGAGGATCTTCGAGCGGTCCGCCAGCACGCCATCGGTAGCGGTGAAGGGCTCCAGCGCTGTCGTCAGGCGCTTGGACAAGCCATTGTCACCGGAGAACAGGCTCTGGATTTCGCCACCCAGCTTCTGGGTATCCAGGGCCGCGGTGAACTTGGTGCTGTCGAGCTCCAGCAGGCCGGTACTCTGCACGGTGTTGATACCGAGCTGCGACAGGACCTTGAGCGAACCGTTGCCACCGGTGCTGGTCGTCACCAGTTCGTTGCGAACCGCCGTCAGCATCCCGCGGACCATCGAGTCGCCAGCCAGTGCGGGTGCGGTACCCAGGGTGCCGTCGGCATTCTTCGGCGTCTGGCTCAGGCCATTGATGGTGGTCACCAACGCGTTGTAGGCGTCGACGAAGCTCTGCACCGACTTCTTCAGGCCATCGTTGTTGGTGGTGACATTGACCGTGGCCTTGGAGTTTTCGGCAATCAGCTCGAAGGTCATGCCACTGACGGCATTCTCGACCTTGTTGGATTTGCTGGTCAGCGGCATGCCGTCAATCTTGAACTCGGCATCCTGGGCCAGGGCGGAAATGTATCCGGCGCCGGTACCCGCCATCGCGGTAGTGCCGTTGATTTCCAGCTCGCTGATGCCGCTGACGGAGATGTCCGAGCCCGCACCGGTGTTGGTCGAGGTCAGGACCAGACGCGAGCCGGTGCCATCGTTGATGATGTTGGCGGTGATGCCCTTGGCGGTCAGGGTGCTGTTGATCGAGTCACGCACCGACTGCAGGGTGGCGCCAGCGGCGATCTCGACCTTGAACTTTTCACCATTGACGCCCTGCGATATCTCCAGCGTGCCTTCGCTGATCGCTGCGGTGTTGTCGGCAAAACGCTGGCTGGCCACCTTGGAGGCTGTCGCCAGCTTCTGCACTTCGACGGAGTAGCTGCCATTCACCGCGAACTGGTTCGCCGTGGCCTTGACGTTCTTGTCGTCGGAGGAGGTCGCCGAATAGCCGATGAATTGCGGCGTAGTGGTGCTACCGAGCTTCTCCAGCGCAGTCTTGAAGGTCGCCAGCGCACTCTTCAGGCTGCCGACCGCCGAGATGGAGGCGGTGTTGGCCTTGGTCTGGCGATCGAGCTGGTTCTGCTTTGGCGTTTTTTCGGCGTCAACCAGGGCTTTGACGATCGCAGTGGTATCCAGACCACTGCCAAGGCCCAGGGCCGGTAGAATTGGACTTGCCATCACTCTCTCCTTTTCGGCTCACGCCAAACGCTTGACCATTACCGCACGAAGCGAAAATGTATCAATTTTCGTACCGCTTTCAGACTTTTTCGTCGAAAAGCAGACTGTTGACGTCCTGCAGGCTCTTCGCCAGCTCCAGGGCGGTTTCGGATGGAATCTGCCGAATCACTTCGCCACTGTCACGGGCGACCACCTTGACGACGGTCGTTCCGGTGGACTCGTCCACCGAAAATTCCAGGTTGCGCTGCAACGACTGGACATAATCCTGTAGACCCTTCACCGCGTCCTGAAGATCGGTGTCGGACCTTTTCTGATCCTGCTTGTCCACAGCCGCAAGGCTTGGCTTGCTGTAGACCTTGTCGGACGCACCCTGTTCAGCAGTTTTCTCCTGCTGGGCCGCAGCTGCCGCCGGAGCCGGGTAAGACGCGTTCAATCTGACGCTCATGTCCATCGTCCATCACCTCCAAAGTAAAAAGCGAGGGAATGCTCGCGCACGCCCTCGCTCTTCATCGTAGCTGTTACTGAAGCAGTTTCAGTACGGCGGATGGCAGTTGGTTGGCCTGGGCCAGAACTGCGGTCGAAGCTTGTTGCAGGGTCTGCTGCTTGGTCAGCTGAGCGGTTTCCGAGGCGAAGTCGGTATCCTGAACACGGCCCATGGCGGCAGCCGAGTTCTCGTTCATGCTCTGCAGGTTGTTGATGGTGGACTGGAAGCGGTTCTGGATAGCACCCAGCTCGGACTTCTTGTCGTCAACTTTTTGCAGTGCAGCGTCGATCGCGGTGATCGCGCCGTCAACAGCGGTGTGGACTGCGGAGTCCGAAGTACCGGAGATCGCCAGGGCGCCGGTACCAACAGCCAGGGCGGTCGCCACGAAGCTGGAGGTCATCGAAACGCTGAGGATCTGGCTGGTACCGGTCATCGCACCGACCTGGAACTCCATGGTGCCAGCGGAACCGTTCAGCAGTTGCTTGCTGGTGCCGTAGGTGGTGGAGGTAGCGATACGGGTGATTTCGTCGGACTTGGCCGCGAACTCTTTGTTCAGAGCAGCACGTTCAGTGGTGCCGTTCGAGTCGTTACGCGATTGCAGAGCCAGCTCACGCATACGCTGCAGGATGTTGGTGATTTCCGACAGAGCGCCTTCAGCGGTCTGGGTGATCGAGTTACCGTCGTTGGCGTTCTTGATCGCAACGGTGGTACCGGTGACCATGGTTTGCAGCTTGTTGGCGATCTGCTGACCAGCGGCGTCGTCTTTGGCGCTGTTGATACGCAGGCCGGACGACAGGCGGGACATCGAGGTGCTCAGTGCGTCGGAAGCTTTGTTCAGGTTCTTCTGCACGCCCAGCGAAGTGGTGTTGGTGTTAACGGTTAAAGCCATGACGAATTCCTCGTTGGATGGATACTTCGGCTTCCGGCCCTGGCATCCGCCGGGTGTGGCCTAGAGAACCTACGTAATGTTTATCGCCGGCTTCGAGGAATGCTTTAGGGATTTTTCAAAAAAAAATGCCATCACGCCGCCACCCCTTGTAATTCAGGCATTTGCCGGGAGAAAGCGCAGCGGCAAGGCTAAAGCCGGATGTGATGGCCATCACAGTTTCAGCGTGAAGCTGCCTGATCGATCAGCTTCACCAACTCATGCTCGAGGCTGTCGGCCAGACCGATCCAGTCCTGGCGCTGCTGGGCGGCGAGCATTTCCCCGAGCAGCGCGGCGAATTGCGCCTGCACGGCCCCGGGCGCCCCGGTGAACAGCCCGGGAGCCGCTTCGAACAGCTCGACCATGGCCACCGCCGCCTCGACATCCCTGCCCAGGCGAAACAATCCGGCACATTGGCGAGCGTTGTGCTGCAAGGTACTCATTGGCAGAACTCCCCATCGAACGTGGTACCGGCGATCAGCGCTCCGGCGCGGCTGGTGTTATGGAAGGTCACCTCGGGATGACGGGCGATAAAGCGCTCCAGCTCGATCAGGTAGCCGCGGAAATTCAGCTGGGTGCGCACCCGCTGGCCGCTGCCATCCAGCACCCAGTGCCGGGCCACGGACACCTGCGGTCCGAGCACGCCGTCATCCCAGCCGGTATGGGTGCGATTGCCGGGGAAGGCGAAATCGGCGCCGAACAGGGTGATGCGGCGCATGCCCATCTTCACTGCCAGGTCCGCCGCCGGATGAATGACGCTACCGCCGACGAACAGATGGCCTCGCGGGATATCGCCACGCACCCGATCGTACAGGGCGCTGTAGGAATAGGCGGCATAGCGAGGGCCACGCCAGCCCGCGACGGTCTCGACATCGAGCATCGGCATGTACACCAGCGCCGTATTCACCGAAGCCTCGGGCGGCAGGTGGTGCAGGCGGATCTTGTGGTCGACGCTGACCACGATATCCGGCTCGATACCCGCCGCCAGCAGCGGTTTGTAGGCGGTGTCCACGGCGATGAACAGCGGACGCCCGGGCTGCCCGTGAATACGCTTGAGGGCCGCCAGGTGACCTTGCAGGGTCGGCCCGGTAGCGATGACGAAGGCAGCCTGCCCTGCCCGGCTGCCGAACAGTTCGGCAACATCCCGGTCGGCCCGCAGCAGCGGCAGGCTCTTGTCCAGCAACTCCACCAGATGGGGATCGGTCACGTCGAAATGGGTGTTGTTGAAGGTCAGGTGGGTTTCGCTGACCAGGCGATCGCGGATCTTCGCGTTGAAGTCATCAGCCAGCACCAGCTCCGCCGGCAGGGCGAAATACGGCAAGGCGATTTCACCGGCATCACCAGCGTAGACCAGTTCGACCCGCGGGTCGGCCAGCCATTGCCCGTGGTCGAGCAGGTGCAGGACCAGGGCGAACAGGGCGCCATTGAGGATATGGACCTGCAGGCGCTGCAGATCGGAGCGCTGCAGCAGGGCGTCCTGCAGGTCGCCCAGGCCGGTACCGTAAAGGTTGAGACACGCGCTCCGTGGCAGGCTGTCGGCCTGGAACTGCGCTTCGGCCAGGCGATCATGCCGGCTGCTGAGCTGGATGCCGTCGACGCTCAGGGTCGAGCCCTGCCCTTCGACCAGCACCGCCTCGATAGCGCCGTGATCCTCCCGCGCGAGGCGCTCGAACAGCGCCGGCCAGCGGGCCTGGATAATCTGGGCGTTGCGCTGGAAAAACTCGCTCATGATGAGCATCCCTTGCCTGCGAAACGCCCGAGATTACCTCGGGATGCGCATCAGGTCACGGGCGATGGAGAATCGCCGAACCCCACGACAGGCCAACGCCGAAGCCGCTCACCGCTACCCGCTTCCAGGGGCTGTCCAGGGCGTGCTTCTCCAGCAGCAGCGGAATGCTCGACGACACGGTATTGCCAGTCTCGACCATGTCCTTGACGAACTTCTCCGGCTTGTCTTCGAAGCGCCGCGCCACGGCATCGACGATTGCCGCACTGCCCTGGTGGATGCAGAAGGCGTCGATATCGTCTGCCGCCAGGCCGGATTGCTCCAGCAGTTCGTGCAGATGCGCCGGCACCTTGAGCAGGGCGAAGTTGAACACCTGGCGACCGTTCATGAAGAACACGCCGTCGCTGACCTTCAGGTGCGGCGCGCCGGAACCGTCGGTGCCGAACGCCGACTTGCCCAGGGCCCAGACCGGGTCTTCGCCCATCCAGGTGGCGGTGGCGGCGTCGCCGAAGAGCATGGTGGTGTTGCGGTCTTCCGGATCGACGATCTTCGAGTACGGGTCGGCGGTGACCAGCAGGCCGTTCTTCAGGCCGGTGGCCTCCATGAAGCCTTTCAGCGCGTAGATGCCGTAGACGTAGCCGGAGCAGCCCAGGGAAATATCGAAGGCCGCGACATGGGTCGGCAGGCCAAGCTTGTCCTGGACGATGGCGGCGGTGTGCGGCAGGCCTTCGGCGTCGCCGTTCTGGGTGACCACGATCAGGGCGTCGATGGAGTCGCGGGACAGGCCGGGGTTGGCGGCGAACAGGGCGTTGACCGCTTCGACGCACAGGTCCGAAGTTTCCTGTTCGTCGGATTTGCGAGGCAGGAAGGCCGAGCCGATCTTGCCGAGGATGAATTCCTCATCCTTGCCGAATTTCGCGCCTTGTGCGTAGTTGTCCAGGCCGGCGGCCGGAACGTAGCTCGCAATGCTTTTTATGCCAATCATCATGGCTTCCCAATAAAAAACTGCTGAAGATCGCCGCTCGCATGATTCGAGGGGCGCCAGAAAACAGGGATTTCCGCCATCCGCTGAACTGGATGGCAGAGGCAGCGACGGTGACACGGCCCGTCACGCCCGGTAACGATAGAGACACAGATGCCCGTCATGACCGATAGGTCACGGATTTTCACAGACAATGGGACATTTTCCTAGGGCCCGGGCTGGATTGCGGGCCCTGTGGGGGCGGGTTTACCTGCGATTGCAGTGGTGAACTCGCTACAGCAATCGCGGGTGAACCCGCTCCCACAGGTTTCTCGGCCAGCCGTAGGGTTTGCGCCCGACACGGTCACTGTGGGAGCGGGTTTACCCGCGATTGCGGTGGTGAATTCACTAAAGCAATCGCTGGCAAGCCAGCTCCCACAGGGTTCTCGGCCAGCCGTAGGGTTTGCGGCCGACACGGTCACTGTGGGAGCTGGCTTGCCAGCGATAGCGGTGGTAAGGCCAACATCACTCTCGCAGTGCGCTACTCGACCAACGACCAATCCAGCGCCGTGCCACGCTTCAGCGGCCCCCGGGCCTTGCGCCCGAGCAGGGAATCGAGGTGCTTGGGCGCCAGGCCCAGCCCCGGACGAATGGCGCGCACATTGATCGCATCGAACACCTCGCCAGCGGCCATGTCGCGCACCACGTAGAGCGACCGGCGGAAGCGCTTCGACGCCTGTTCGGCCTGGGTCGCGCCATAGCGCACCTGGCCCAGGGACTGCCAGGCCCTCTCGCTCTCCACCACCAGGCTGGCCAGCTCCGCCGGCTCCAGGGAGAACGCGGCATCCACCCCGCCTTCAGCCCGATTCAAAGTGAAGTGCTTTTCCACCACGCTGGCTCCCAGCGCCACCGCCGCCACCGAAGCCCCGACCCCAAGGGTGTGATCGGACAAGCCCACCTCGCAGCCAAACAGCTCGCGCAGATGGGGAATGGTCCGCACATTGCTGTTCTCCGGGCTGGCCGGATAGGTGCTGGTGCACTTGAGCAGGACCAGATCACGGCAACCCGCCTCCCGTGCCGCGCGCACCGTCTCGTCCAGTTCGGCAAGGCTGGCCATGCCGGTGGAGATGATCATCGGCTTGCCCGTGGCCGCCACCTTGCGGATCAGCGGCAGGTCGGTGTTCTCGAAGCTGGCGATCTTGTAGGCCGGTACGTCGAGGCTTTCCAGGAAGTCCACCGCGCTCTCGTCGAACGGCGTGGAAAACGCCAGCATGCCCAACTCGCGGGCGCGGCGGAAAATCGGCGCGTGCCATTCCCAGGGGGTATGCGCCTTCTCGTACAACGAATACAGCGAGGAACCGGCCCACAGGCTGGCAGGGTCCTCGATGAAGAACTCACCATGGCTCAGGTCCAGGGTCATGGTGTCGGCAGTGTAGGTCTGCAGCTTCAGGGCATGGGCTCCGGCCCGCGCCGCCGCCTCGACGATCTCCAGGGCGCGGTCCAGCGACTGGTTGTGATTTCCACTCATCTCGGCGATCACGAAAGGCGCGGCATCGACGCCGATACGCCGACCACCCAGGTCAAAACTGCTCATGCTGCGAATCCTTCAATAACCGTTCGAAATGACACTCGGACTGCGTAGACCCGGCGCCACGAAAAAGCCCGAGGGAGACCTCATTGTCCGCCAGCAACTGCATCGCCCACGCCCTGCCCCGCCAGTGCCACGGCTACCCGTCGGGCACCCAGCCCATCCACCAGCTCGCGACTGCGGGCAGTGAACTGCTCGCGCAACGGCAGGTTGTCCAGCAGCAGGGCAATGGCCTGGCGCAACGCCTCGACGTCGACCTGCCCGGCAGCGCCCAGATACAGATGCACACCGGCCCGGGCCAGGGCCTCGGCATTGGCCACCTGGTTGTCGGCGACGCTCACGCACAGGCTGGGCACCCCTAGGGCGGCACGTTCCCAGGTGGTCCCGCCGCCCGCTCCGACGAACAGCGTGGCCTGGGCCATGCGCTGCGGCAGGTCCTCGACGAAGGGCAGCAAGGTCCAGCCCGGACGCTGCCCGACCAGGGCCTGCAAGACCGGCAGGTCCGGACTGGACTGCCCGGCGATGCACTGCACCTGGATATCATCGATAGCCAGCAGTGCCTGAAGGGTTTTCAGGGTCATGCCGGCCTGGTCGAAACCGCCAAAGCTGACCAGCACCCGGCGCGCAGTATCGGCCTGCGCCGCCCTGCCCTGGCAAAACGCCGGGCGCAGCAGGGCGTAGCGAGGCCCTGCCAGCAGGCGACAGGCAGAAGGCAGCAGCGGCTGGTACAGCGCCGCGCTGGCCGTGAAATTCTGGTCCAGCAGCAGATCGCAATCGTGGGCGCGATCGGCCAGGTCATCGATCACCATGACCCGCCGCGCCCATTGCCGCGCCGCGCTTTCCCAACGGACATCGAGGCCGTAATGGTCGACGATGACCCAGTCGAACAGCGTTCCGGCCGGCAACAACACAGCCAATGCAGCGATCTCGTCATCGGCCTCCGCCGGCAAGGCCAGCACCTCATGCCCCTCTGCGGCGATCCGGGCCATCTGATGTCCCGGCACATCACGGCAGGCAAAGGTCAGCGCAGCCCCCTGGCCCGCCAGTTGCTGCGCCAGGGTCAGGCAGCGCGCCACATGCCCGATGCCGATCACGGCACCGGAATCGGCCCGAACCAGCACCTTCACCCCCGCAACTCCCCGGCGGCGAGCAGCGCGGCATACAGGAACTCGGCGCGGCGCCAGTCCTCCTCGGTGTCGATGTCCTGCACCAGATGACGCGGCAGGATCACCGGCAGGCTGCACTCGGAAAAGATCACCTCCCCGCGCAACCAGGCTTCGGCACGCCCCCAGTAGAACTGGCCGGCGTCCTGGAAGGCGGCCGGCAGGTCCTGGGAGCGGGTCTGCCGATACTGCGGGTATAGCGCCGTGAGCGCGCCGCCCTCGGTCAGGCCGAGGGCGCGCTGCACCGGGAAGCCGAAGCCGCACACGGAAAATGCGAAGGAATGTCCGGGGTGGCTGCGCAACAGCTCGAAGCCCTCGCGCAGATAGCGCGCCTGCAACAGTGGCGCAGTGGCATAGATGCAGCAGGCCAGCTCGGCATGGAAACCCTGCTCCTGCAAGGCGCCCAGGGCATGCACGATCACCGCCGCAGTGCTGGCGTGATCGTCGGCCAACTGCGCCGGGCGCATGAACGGCACCTCGGCCCCCAGGGCCCGGGCCAGACCGGCGATCTCGTCATCATCGGTGCTGACGATCACCCGCTCGAACAGACCGCTGTCCAGGGCGGTGCGAATCGAATGGCGGATGATCGGCTCGCCATGGAACGGCTTGAGGTTCTTCCGGGCGATACGCTTGCTGCCGCCCCGGGCCGGGATGATCGCGACCGCGCCGCGGTTCATGCCAGCACCCGGCGCAACGTCTCGACGACCTGGTCCTGCTGGGCCTCGGTCAGGTCCGGGAACAGCGGCAGGCTGATGGCCTGGCGGTAATAGCGCTCGGCTTCGGGGAAGTCGCCATCCTTGAAACCGAGGTCACGGTAATAGGGCTGCAGATGGATCGGGATGTAGTGCAGGTTGACGCCGATGCCCGCGTCACGCAGGCCCTGGAAAATCTCGCGATGCCGTGCCTCCAGCCCCTCGTGCAGGCGCACCACGTACAGGTGCCAGGCCGAAACGGCCTGCTCCTGCGCAGCAGGCAATTGCAGTGGCAGGTCGCTCAACAGCTGCTGGTAGCGGGCCGCCAGCTGGCGACGCCGGCCAAGGAAATCATCCAGCCGCTGCAACTGCGACAGCCCCAGGGCTGCCTGGATATCGCACATGCGGTAGTTGAAGCCCAGCTCGGTCTGCTGGTAGTACCAGCCGCCGTGGCTCGCCTCGGTCATGCGCGCCGGGTCGCGGGTGATGCCGTGACTGCGCAGGTCGCGCAGGCGCTGGGCCATCTCCGGCGAATTGCACAGCACCATGCCACCCTCGCCGCTGGTGATGATTTTCACCGGATGAAAACTGAACACCGTCAGGTCGGCATAACGACCACTGCCCACCGGCTCGCCGGCATAGCTGGCGCCAAACGCATGGGCGGCGTCCTCGATGACCCGGAAGCCATACTCCCGGGCCAGCCGGGCGATCTCGCGCATAGCGCAGCTCTGCCCTGAAAACGCCACTGCCACCAGCACCTTGGGCAGGCGTCCGGCGGCCCGCGCACGCTCCAGCTTGTCGGCCAGGGCGCGGACGTCGAGGTTCCAGGTCAGTGAATCGATATCGACGAAATCCACGTCGGCGCCGCAATAGCGCGCGCAGTTGGCCGAGGCAACGAAGCTGTTGGGGCTGGTCCAGAGCAGATCGCCCTCGCCCAGCCCGGCAGCCAGGCAAGCCAGGTGCAGGCCGGCGGTGGCATTGCACACTGCGACGGCGTGGACCGCGTGGCAGCGCTCGGCCACGGCGCGCTCGAAGCGTTCCAGGGTCGGGCCCTGGGTCAGCCAGTCGGAACGCAACACCTCGACCACCGCGTCGATATCGGCCTGGTCGACGTTCTGCCGGCCATAGGGAATCATACCGGCAGCCGCGCGTGCAGCTCGGCGATCCCTTCGACGGACAGGAACTCCGGGTTGGTATCGGAGCGGTACTCGAAGTCCTCGGCCACCCGCCGGCCCTGCTCGCCCACACCATCGATGGCGAAATCGGCATCGACATTGTTGAAGCGGATCGACGGCTGGATGGTGAAGTGGTCGGCGAATTCCAGGGTCATCCGTGCATCGTCCAGAGGGATCATCAGCTCGTGCAGCTTCTCGCCCGGGCGAATGCCCACCACCTTGTGCGGCAGCTCCGGGGCCATGCCACTAGCGAGGTCGACAATGCGGATCGACGGAATCTTCGGTACGAAGACCTCCCCGCCGTGCATGCGCGCGAAGCTGTCGAGAACGAACTGCACGCCATGGTCGAGGGTGATCCAGAAGCGGGTCATGCGCGGGTCGGTGATCGGCAGCTCGTCGGCGCCCTCGCCGATCAGCTTGCTGAAGAACGGCACCACCGAACCTCGCGAGCCGGCCACGTTGCCATAGCGGACCACGGCAAAGCGGGTCTGCTGGCTGCCGGCGACATTGTTGGCGGCGACGAACAGCTTGTCCGACAGCAGTTTGGTCGCGCCGTACAGATTGATCGGGCTGGCGGCCTTGTCGGTGGACAGGGCGACGACCTTTTCCACGCCATTCTCGATGGCGGCGGCAATGATGTTCTCCGCGCCGTTGACGTTGGTGCGGATGCATTCGGTGGGGTTGTATTCGGCGGCGGGCACCTGCTTCAGCGCAGCGGCGTGGACCACGTAGTCGATGCCGCGCATGGCCTGGCGCAGACGCTCGGCGTCGCGCACATCGCCAAGGAACCAGCGCATGCAGGGGGCGGTGAAGCTCTGCTGCATCTCGTACTGCTTGAGCTCGTCGCGGGAAAACACCACCACGCGGCGCGGCGTGTACTGACTCAGCAGACGCGTGATGAACGCGCGACCGAAGGAGCCGGTACCGCCGGAGATGAAGATGGACTTGTCGTCGAACATGCCTGGATCCTGGAACTCGCCGTGGGTGGGGTCGGGAAACCAACGGATTTCTGACCCCGGCCCTGTTTAGGCAAGCTCGAAGCAAGATGCAGGCCAGTGGCGGCCTCATCGCTGGCAATGCCAGCTCCCACGGCGTAATCCCTGAGGGAGCGAGCTTGTCGGAGCGCCGAACCGTCGCGAAGGGCCGCACGGCGGCCCCCCAGCGGCGCCCTAGCCGATCAGGGCCGTCCAGTCGAACGTCGCCTTCGCTGGCTCCAGGCGCCGCCCGTGCGCCGCACTGCCCCACAGGCCGGCCCACTTGCTGCGCAAGGCCGCGAGGGCAGCCTCGTCTTCCGGCAACTGCCCCGGATGCACCACCTGCACCTGCGGCGTCCACACCGTCAGCAGACCGGCTTCAGCCACCTTCAGGCACAGGTCGACATCGGCCCAGGCATTGGCGAAGTCGCCTTCGTCCAGGCCGCCCAGGGCACGGAAGACTTCGGTACGAACCATCAGGCAGACTCCCGATACCGCCGGGTAGCCCTGCTCGACCAAGGCCTGGCCAAGATAGCCGCCCTCGTCCTTGCCCAGCCCGACATGGGCCGCCTGCACCCGACCATCGGCGCCGAGCATCAAGCCGCCCTGGCTGACCTTGCCGGCAGCATCCAGCAGCTTGGCACCGACCACACCGACTTCCGGCCGCTGCGCCTGGTTGAGCAACAGCTCCAGCCAGTTGGCGTTGACCACTTCGGCATCGGCATCCAGCAGCACCAGGTACTCACCCGCGGCCTCGGCACTGGCGGCGTTGATCAGGGCCGCCTCGCTCAGGCGCTGCGGGCTTTGCAGGACACGCACGCGCCCGCCGAGTTGCTGCAGTTGCTCCAGCCATTGAAGGTGCTCAGGCGCCTGGCTGGCGTTGTCCGCGATCAGCACTTCATAACGCAAGTAGCGGGTGCGCTGGAGAATGCTTTCCAGGCAACGCTGCAGCACCGCCTGGTTATCCTCGCTGCGCAGGATGATCGACACCTGCGGACGCTCCAGGTGGCGGTAGTCGATGCGCAGGGCACCCGGCTGCGGCGTGCTGACCTGGGCCTTGTAGCCACGGGCCGAGAGGTGCCGGGCCAGGGCCTGGCGCGCGTGATCGTTGTGTTCCAGTTCCGGGGTACGGCTGATCAGCACGGGCTCGTCGAGGTGGGCCAGGCCGTTCAGGCCACCCTTCTCGACCAGGCGCAGGAGCAGTTCGTATTCCAGGGCCTGGCTGAACTCGCTGGCGTAGCCACCGGCCTCCACCAGCACTTCGCGGCGCACCAGCCAGTGCCGCGCCATCAGCGCCGGCAGGCTTTGCAAAAGGTCCAGGTTGATCCCCGGGCGCAGCATTTCGCGCCAGGCACCACCGGCCACCTGCTGGATTTCATCCACGGCCACCGCGCGGCACTCTGGCGCGTCCAGCAATTCCAGGCCGGCACGCAGCAGGCCGGTAGCGGTGAACTCATCACCGGCCTCGGCCAGCATCAGCCAGTCGCAGGCGGTCTGGCGGGCGATCTGGTTGAGCTTGTCGACATAGTCGTCCTCGCTGACCCGCACGAAGTGCAAGGTGTTCTGCAAGGTCGTCGTCGCTGGCAGAGGCCCGGTGGTGAAGACGATGATGCGGAACGAACGGCTGATGCCGGACAGCAGGCTGTCGAAGGTCGCTTGCAGCTTGCTTTCGTCATTCTTCAGGTTGAGCAGGAGGATGCCGATCTGCGGCCCGCCCTGGTGCTGTTGCAGGTGCGCCAGGGCCGCCTCGCGGCTGGCTTCGTCAGGCTGGCGTGCCTGCAGCCAGTCGAGCAGGCGCCCGGACGGCTGGGCAGCGAGCAACTTCCGCCCGCCGTCGCTGTGCACGGCTTCCAGGCGACGTATCCATGCCTGCAGGATGGCAACGGCCTCGGATTCGTCCTGCTCATCCAGCAGGCCGGCGAGACGCTTGACCGCGGCAAGGTTGAACGGTGCCAGTTGCACCGCTTCGCGAGCCCGGGCGAGCTGGCTGCGCGGGGTGTCGTCGACCCGCCCTTCCAGCAGGCGCTCCTGCTTGAGCCAGATCGATTCCAGCTCCTCCAGTTGCAGGCGCCCCGCCGGCATGGCGTGCAGGAGAAACTCGATGTCATCCAGGTGATCGAAGAACGGCTTGTTGTAGAACGGCAGTTCGACGTACTGGTTGGCCAGGAACGAACGCTTCGGCGTTGCGCCCGGCGCGCTGATGGTGGACGAGAACAGTTGCTCGGCGGTCAGCGAGCGGCCGGCAGCCAGGCCTTCGTACATGAGCGCGAAGCACTGGTGGGCGAAGGCGCGCAAGTCCTCGTGCTCGCCCTTGAGCGGGGTGTCCAGCCCGGCCAGCACACTGGCGAACTTCTCGCGGCCGGCCACCGACTCGGGGTCCGGCATGGCCAGGGCGAAGGTCACTTCGGTGTTGTGCTCGGAGGCCCCGTAGTTGGCCTCGCGCACCACGTAGGGAATCGCCAGCATGCGCGCCTTGGCGCTGGCCAGCAGGAAGTACACATGGCTGACTTCCAGCCACTCGAAACTCAGTTCGTCGGGAATCTGCCGGGCCCAGTCCTGCAGCAGCGCGGTGCGGGTCACGGCGTAGAACGGCGGGATGAAGGCATAGAGGTAATCGAGCACGCGCTGGCGCGGGTCGTCGCTGCCGAAGTCCTCGCGTTCGAGCTTCTTGTCACGGCGGTAGTAGCTGGTGAACCGGCCGGTCGCCAGGTACATCAGGTTGTAGCCGTGGCACATGCCGTAGTCCGGGTTCGCCTCGAGGAAGTCCAGGGACTGCCCGATGCCATCGGCCAGGATGAAATCGTCATCGGCCGCGAGGACCACGTAGGGCGTTGTGACCAGGCCCAGGCCATGCTTGATCTTGGCCTGGAAGCCGCGGTAGTTGAACTGCGGCAGGTGCCGGTAATCGACGTTCGGGAAGCGCGCGGCGATATCGCTGGCAGGCTCGGGCGACGAATCCAGGACCAGCAGCGTGCCGGGGAAGTCCTGGTAGTACTGCAGGGCACGACGCAGGAAGGCCGGGCGCTTGTGGGTCAGCATGACCAGGGTGAACTGGGGATTCGGGGCAGTGCTTGCGTGCATGGGGGTACCTGACAGGGAATTCTCGGTAAAGGTCGAAGGGCTTCAGCGCACCCGGCGCAGATAACCGTCCCGCGCCACGGTGATCAGCAGCTTGTCCTGCATCTGCTGGTCGATCTCGAAGTCGCTGGTTTCCTTCAGGTAGGCCCAGACCGCGGTTTTCGGGTTGTCACCGACGCCCCATGGACGATCCGGGAAGGCATCGGCCGGCATGTCCTCGACCACGGTGTCCATGACCACGCAGTAGCTGCCCTGCGACACCAGCGGCGCGTAGGCGCGCAGCTCGGCGAGCACGTGCTCGTGGGTGTGGTTGGAGTCCAGTACCACGATGACCTTCTTGCCCTCGGCCAGCGCGCGCACCTGCTCGATGATCGCCGGGTCGATGCTGGAACCCTGGATCATGCTGACGCGCTTGAACATCGGGTGGCTCTCGATGGCCTCGCGGTTGTGCGGGCGGATATCCAGGTCGATGCCCAGCACTTCGCCGTGGCCCTGCAATTCCAGCAGCGAGGCGTAGTAGAGGATCGAACCGCCGTGGGCGATGCCGCACTCGATGACCAGGTCCGGCTTGACCTGCCAGATGATTTCCTGCATCGCCAGCATGTCCTGGGGCAGCTGGATGATCGGCCGGCCCATCCAGGAGAAGTGGTAGGTGTACTTGTGTTTGGCCGACTTGTTGTAGAAGTCCTGGGCCAGATCCTTGAGCTGCTCGTCCTGGCCCTGGGCGGCGATTCCGGCCTGGCATTCGGCTTCGAAGGCTTTGATAACGTCAGTCATGATGCAGTCTCTATGGAAAGTCTTTGGAAAGCGTTGCGTCTGCCAGCAACGCCTGCAGGCGCCGGGCATCACCCCAGAACGCCATCGGCTCGTGGGTCGGATAAGGGTAGTGACCGAGGTTCAGGGCAATCGCCGAATGCCGGGCGGCGCAATGGCGCTCCACCAGGCTACGAACCGCTATCGGCTGGCCGCTGCAAATGTTGACCACGCCGCTGAAATCCGCGTGCTGCAACAGGGTCGCGAGATGGCCGGCGGCGGTCTCGATCGGCAGGAAGTCCCGCAGTTGCTCGCCACCGGACATGTCGAAGCGTTCCTGCCCGCCATCGATGGCCCGGTCCAGCGCCGCCAGCAAGCTGTTGGGGTTTTGCCCCTCGCCGTACAGGTAGAACAGGCGCGCCCACTGCAAGCGGAACGGCAACTGCTGGCGCAGGGTGTCGAGGAACAGGTGCAGGCTGTGCTTGGCCAGGCCGTAGGCGTTGGCAGGCCGGCAGTGCAGATCCTCGCCCAGCGGACCGCTCTGCATGCCGTACTCGAAGCAGGTACCGGTGACCTGCACCCGCCCTACCCCGGCCTCGACGGCACGCTTGATGAAGGCGTAGTCGGCCATCAGGTTGTGTTCAAGGTGGAACAGGCCCTGGTAGTTGGGCAGGCCCGGCCAGGCCAGGTGGACCAGGGCGTCGATACCCTCGCACAGGGCGGCGACATCGGTGGCCGGGTCATGGATATCGGCCGCGACGAACTCGACCCGGTCGAACCACGGCAGGGCCCGCGCCGGTTCTTCACGCCGGGCGACTGCACGTACCTGGCAGCCCCGGTCCAGCAATGCGGCGACCAGATGCCGGCCGACGAAGCCGGTGGCGCCGGTGACCAGCACATTCAGAGCGCTCACAGGACGGTCAGCTCTGGCACGGCGATCACGAAGCGTCCGCCCCACTCACGCACCAATGCCTGTTGCTCGCTGACTTCCTTGAGCAGGTTCCACGGCAGCACCAGCACGTAGTCAGGCTGCTCGATGGCCAGGCGCTCCGGCGCCACCACCGGAATGCGGCTGCCCGGGAGGAACTTGCCCTGCTTGTGCGGGTTGGCGTCGGCGACCCAGGCCAGCAGGTCTTCGCGTACACCGGCGTAGTTGAGCAGGGTATTGCCCTTGGCTGCGGCACCGTAGCCGACCACGCGCTTGCCCTCGGCTTTGGCCTGAAGCAGGAAGCGCAGCAAACCGTGCTTGATCCGCTCGGCCGCCGGAGCCAGGGTCGAGTAGAAGTCGGCACGGGTCACGCCGATCCTGTCTTCCATCTCCAGCAAGGCCTGAACCGCCGGCAGCAGGGTTTGCGGACCGCCGTCACGCTGGACGAAGACCCGCAACGAGCCACCATGGGTCGGCAGTTCCTGGACGTCGAAGATTTCCAGGCCGTTGCGCTGGCACAGGGTGCGCACCGCGGTCAGCGACAGGTAGGAATAATGCTCGTGGTACAGGGTGTCGAACTGGTTCTCGGCCATCAGGCTGAGCAGATGGGGGAACTCGAAGGTGGCCACGCCGGTGGGCTTGAGCAGCGTGGCAAAACCACGGAGGAAATCGTTGGTATCCGGCACATGGGCGAGCACGTTGTTGGCCGCCATCAGGTCGGCGCTCCAGCCCTCCGCCACCAGTTGCGCGGCGCTCTGCTCGCCGAAGAACACCTCGCGGATCTCCAGGCCCTTGTCCCGCGCCGCCTGGGCGGTGCTGCGGGTTGGCTCGACACCGAGGCAGGGAATGCCGCGCCCGGCCACGTACTGCAACAAGTAGCCATCGTTGGCGGCAATCTCCACCACCCGGCTGTGCCCGTCCAGGCCGAAGCGCGCGCTCATCTCCTCGACGTACTGGCGGGCATGGGCCAGCCAGGAACTGGAGTAGGAGCTGAAATAGGCGTAGTCGGCATCGAACAGCGTGTCGGCGCGGGTGTAGTCCTCGGTCTGCACCAGCCAGCACTGCTGGCAGACGCCGACCTTGAGCGGCACCCAGGCCTCGGCGGCGGCCAACTGGTCGGCACGCAGGTAGGCGTTGGAAGGCGGCGCGGTGCCCAGGTCAATCAGGGGCAGGCTCAGCGCTGCGCCACAGCCACGGCAATTCATGCAGGCACTCCGGTGAAATGATGATCCAGCAAGGGATGGCTTTCATCCCGGGCCGACAGATTCTTGACAGGCAGCGGCCAGGCAATCGCCAGGCGCGGGTCGTGCACCGACAGCCCGCCCTCGCGACCCGGCGCATAGTCGGCGCTGTGCAGGTAGAGCAGCTCGGCCTCCTCGCTCAGCACCTGGAAGCCGTGGGCGAAACCGGCGGGGATCAGCAGGCTGCGACCGTCACCTTCCTTGAGGTGTTCGGCATGCCAGTGCAGGAAGGTCGGCGAGCCGGCGCGCAGGTCCACCGCCACATCCCAGACCTCGCCACGCAGGCAGGTGATCAGCTTGGCTTCCGGCTGCTCGCCCTGCTGGTAGTGCAGGCCGCGGACCGAGCCTGCGCCGAGGGTGCGCGAGTGGTTGATCTGGCGGATATGGAACGGCGTACCGAGGCCGTCCAGGCTGCCTTCGCAGAACAGCCGGGAAAACTGCCCGCGGGCATCGCCATGGCGCTTGTGCTGCACGTTGAACAGGCCGGCCAGCGGCAGGGCCTGGAGTTGCAGGTCGCTCACGACAGCTCCGCGTACAGGTTCAACTGATCGAGGGTGACCGCGCGCAGGTCGTCGCCGCGCTTCCACGCCAGATGCCATTGCAGGGTGTGCTCCAGGCATTCGCGCAGCGACCAGCGGGTGCGCCAGCCGAGCAATTGCCGGGCGCGGCCGCTGTCCAGGCGCAGCACGCCGGCTTCATGCAGGTCGCTTGGCTCGACGCGCATGCCCGGCGAATCCGGCCACTGCCGCGACAGGTGGGAGACCACATCGCCGACGCTGCACATATCGCCTTCGGCCGGACCGAAGTTCCACGCCCCGGAGAACGCCGGGCCTTCGGTGTACAAGCGGTGCGCCAGCAACAGGTAACCGGCCAGCGGCTCCAGGGCGTGCTGCCAGGGGCGCACGGCCTGTGGATAACGCAGGGTCACCGGGTGCCCGGCATCC
This sequence comes from Pseudomonas putida, assembly GCF_001941965.1. Classification (GTDB taxonomy): domain Bacteria; phylum Pseudomonadota; class Gammaproteobacteria; order Pseudomonadales; family Pseudomonadaceae; genus Aquipseudomonas; species Aquipseudomonas putida_L. Next base: position 314,626 of record NZ_MKZO01000012.1, read on the forward strand.
CAGGCCTTGAGGACGTCGGGAATCAGCCGTTCGGCAGCGAAATCGCCACCGCCGAGCACGTTGCCGGCCCGCGCCGTGGCCAGGGCCAGACCGTGCTCGCCGTGGCTGGCCGGCGGGAAGAAGGATGCGGTATAGGACTGCGCCAGCAGCTCGCAACAGGCCTTGCTGCTGCTGTACGGATCGTGGCCACCCAGCGCCTCGTTCTCACGGTATGGCCATGGCCATTCCTGGTTGGCGTAGACCTTGTCGGTGGTGACCAGCACCACCGCACGCACGCCGCCGACCTGGCGGATCGCTTCGAGCAGGTTGAGGGTGCCCATCACGTTGCTGGAATAGGTGCCCAGCGGGTCGCGATAAGCCTCGCGTACCAGCGGTTGGGCGGCCAGGTGCAGGACGATTTCCGGCTGCGCCTCGGCGACCACTTCGAGCAGGGCGCCGAGGTCGCGCAGGTCGCCGCGGGCGTCCTTGATATCGCGACCGACCTGGGCCAGTTCATAGAGGTTCGGGCCCGCTTGCGGATCGAGGGCGAAGCCGGTGACTTCGGCGCCCATCTCGCGCAGCCAGAGGGCCAGCCAACTGCCCTTGAAACCGGTATGGCCGGTCAGCAGGACGCGCTTGCCTTCCCAGAAATCGGCGTTCAGTCCCACTGTTTCCATGGAGCCTCCCCACTCTGCCAGAGTTGTTCGAGATGGTTCTTGTCGCGCAGGGTATCCATCGGATGCCAGAAGCCATCGTGCTGGAAGGCGTTCAACTGGTCTTCGGACGCCAGTTGCGCCAGGGGCTCGGACTCCCAGGAGGTCTGGTCGTCGGCGATATAGGGCAGCACTTTGGGCGAGAGGACGAAGAAGCCGCCATTGATCCAGCCGCCGTCGCCGCGGGGTTTCTCGATGAAGCCGGTGACCTTGTCGCCGTCACGCTGCAGGGCGCCGTAGCGGCCGGGCGGCTGCACGGCGGTGACCGTGGCGAGCTTGCCGTGGGCCATGTGGAAGTCCACCAGGGCACCGATATTCAGGTCGGAAACGCCGTCACCGTAGGTGAAGCAGAAGGCCTTTTCGTCCTCGACATAGCGAGCGGCGCGGCGCAGGCGGCCACCGGTCATGGTTTCCTCGCCGGTGTCGATCAGGGTCACGCGCCACGGCTCGCTGTAGTTCTGGTGGACGTCCATGCGATTGGCACGCATGTCGAAGGTGACGTCGGAGGTATGCAGGAAGTAGTTGGCGAAGAAATCCTTGATCGCGTAGCCCTTGTAGCCGAGGCAGATCACGAAGTCGTGGATCCCGTGGGCCGAGTACTGCTTCATGATGTGCCAGAGAATTGGCTTCCCGCCGATTTCGATCATCGGCTTCGGCTTCAGGTGCGACTCCTCGCTGATGCGGGTGCCCAGTCCACCGGCCAGAATTACTGCCTTCATGTCCTTCCCTCTCGTCGCGCCAGGCTACAGCGCGGGATTTATGGCGATGGGAGGGGGACTTGCAGGAAACGCGCCAGATTTGTAGCGACTTTTCGGGCCTCATCGCTGGCAAGCCAGCTCCCACAGCTCAACCGCGCCAGGCACAAATCCTGCGGCTGACTGAGGAACCTGTGGGAGCTGGCTTGCAAGCGATGAGGCCGGCACAGGCAATGCAAGTGCCCGCTCAGGCCAATCGCTGGCAACGCCAGCTCCCACAAGGTCCGTGTCGGGCGCAAATCCTATGGTCGACTCAGCTCCCACAAGGTCCGCGCCGGGCGCAAATCCTGTGGCCGACTCAGTAACCTGTGGGAGCCGGCGTTGCCGGCGATGAGGCCGGCACAGGCGATGCAAGTGTCAGCTCGGGCCAATCGCTGGCAAGCCAGCTCCCACAAGGTCCGTGTCGGGCACAAATCCTGTGACCGGCTCAGTACGGCAATAAGGCCATCAACAGCACCCCATCACCCCGGCATCCAGCCGTCATACCAGACCTGCACATGCTCCGGCCGCAACACATAGTTGCGCATCACCTCGTCATGCAACTGGTCACCCATGCGGTAGCTGGCCTCGGGGTCGGCCAGGTGCATGCGGATCGCCTCCAGCCATTCCTCGGTGGAGTTGCTCTTGACCCGCGTACACGGCAGGTAGCCCCGATAGGCCGCGGTGTCGGTGACGATCACCGGATAGCCGCAGGCACCATACTCCAGCAGCCGCAGGTTGCTCTTGCAGTCGTTGAAGATGTGGAATTCCAGCGGCGCCAGCGCCAGGTCCAGGTTGAGGCTGGACAGCTTGGCCGGATAGGCACCCAGGCCCACCGGCGCGTGGAACTCATGGATATACGGACGCAACGCCGGCGGGCACATGCCGAAAAAGACCCACTCCACTTCGTTGGCCAGGGTCTTGATCACCTCGGCAATCACTTCCAGGTCACCGGTGTGGCTGGTCCCGCCACCCCAGCCGACCCGCGGCTTGCTGGACGTGCGGCGCTGGGCACGGCGCCCGACCCAAAGCTCCTCGGCGAGCATGTTGGGCAGTACGCGGATGTCCTTGTGGGTATCGCTCAAGGCGTCGGCCAGCGGCTCGGTCGAGACGACGAGACGGTCACAACGGGCGATACCGCGACGCAACGAGCCTTCGAGATCGCGCGGGGTGTGCTTGAGGTGGCCGTTCTTCTTCGGCACCTTGATCACGTAGTCGTCCAGCTCGTAGATCACGAAGCCCTTGGAATACGTCTTGAGCCGCTCGATCTCCTTGATGAAGCCTTCGGTGTAGCGCCCCTGCAGAATCGCCACGTCCGGCGCGCTGCGGGCCAGCTCGACGTTGCTGGGAATCTCGAAGTATTGCTGCTGGGTCACCCAGCCCGCCGCTTCCAGCTCGGTCAGCGGCTTGATCACCCGGTAATGCCCGACCGCGGTCTTGTTCATCGGCAAGGCGAGGATATGCGGCAGCGAACGGCCGACGAAAGGCATCCAGCCCTCCCTGAGCCCCGGCTCCAGGCGGAAAGCCGATTCCTTCAGCGACAGGTTGACGTTGTACGCCGGGTCGCGGGCAATCATCGGCATCCACGCCTGCTGGAAGGCCTGGTGCTGCTCGACCAGTTGCACCTGGCGCTGCGCCTCCTCCTCCGCGTCCGGGGCCGGCCCGGCCGGGCGGTCCAGGACCAGGCGCGCGCGGGGCGTCCAGACACTGAGATAACCGGCCTGACGCATGCGCAGGCCCAGGTCGACATCGCTGAACGCGATGCTGAAGGCGGCGTCATCGAGGCCGCCCAGTTCGAGGAACAGTTGCCTGCGCACCAGCAGGCAGTCGGCACCCAAGGCGGAATAGCTCTGCGCCACCTGCAACCGTTGCATATAGCCGCCGGCCTCGGTCGGCTCGCCCATGAACGGCGAATGGACCGCGCCGCGCAGGCCGAGAATGCCGCCGGCATTGACCACCAGGCCGTGGGCGTTGATCAGTTCGCCGCCGACCATGCCGACCTCCGGGCGCTGGCCATGGGCAAGCAGTTCGTCCAGCCAGTGGCCATCGGTGACCACGGTGAAGACGTCGAGCATCAGCAGGTAGTCGCCCGCAGCTTCCCGGGCAGCCAGGTTCTGCTGGGCCGCGAAGGAGGTTTGCGCCTCCAGCGTCAACACCCGCAGGCGCGCCCCCATCTGCGCCATGGCCGCCAGCCAGGCACGGGATTCCTCGCGCTGGCTGGCATTGTCGATCACCAGCACCTCGTAGTTGGCGTACGCGGTGTTGCCGAACACGCTTTCCAGGCAGCGTTCGAGCGCTGCGACCTGGTCGCGGAAGCTGAACACCAGGGTCACCAGTGGCCGGGTCGGGTGCAGGTAGCGAATCTGGTTGATCGCACTGCCCGCCTCGTTTTCCAGGCGGTAATCGCGGCCCAGGCGCCGCAGATGCGCGTCCAGCACCCGAGGGTTTTCCGCAATCACCGCCGGCGAGGACAACCATGCGGCAAAGCCGAAGGCCGATTCCACCAGCACCTCGGGCACATGCTCGATCACCTGCGGACCGTGGCTTTCGACCAGGCGCCAGAGCAGGTCGTGGGGCGCCAGCTCCTGGTAACCACCAGCAAAACCGCCCGCCGCCAGGTAGTGGTCACGGGAGAAGGCCAGAGCGCGACCGGTGAACGGATAAGCGCGCTGCAGATCGAGGTTGAAATCGGGCTTGAACACCGGCCCGCTGGAAACCCCTTCATCATCCAGACAGCCCTCGTCACCATACAGGCAGGCGATATCGCCGATCCGCACGATGCGCTCGGCCATCAGCATGAGGCTGAACTCGCTGAGACGATCACCCGCCCGCAGCAGATAGAACCAGTCGATGCCCTCCAGTTCGGGGAGCAGTTCGTTGAGCTGCTGCGCCCAGTCGTCGTGGAGCTGGCGACTGATCAGGCGTTCGTCGAGGTCCGCCGGCAGCCGGCCGGTGCCCAGCAACAGGGTACTGGCGGCGCCATAGCTTTGACGCTGAATGCTGCCGAGGGTGCGCTGGCGTGCCTGGCTGTCGCTCTCGGCGTCGAGCACCACCACGGCGATGCGCGGACGCGATGGCCAGTGCTCGCTGAGGCGCATCAGGCGCGCCAGTACCAGCGGATCCTGACGGCAACCGAGCCACTCCTGGTACAGCTCGCCGAAGGTATCGCTGTTGTTGCCGACATGGGATTCCTGGATCGCCTGCAGGCTACGCAGGACATGGACCAGGTACAGGTTTTCCCAAACCCGCTCGGCCCGCTGGCCGTCCACCGGCAGCACATGGATCCTGACCCAGCCGGAGAAGGTCTCGGTCGCTGGCGGACGCGCGGCGAACATGCTGCGCAGCCATTGCATTTCGGTGGCACGGGCCGTTTGCAGATCGGCCTGGCGGCTCAACTGGTCCGGATGGATGCGCTCGATGCAGTTGACCTGGGCGGTCACCGCCAGGTTGCCGCGCCGCAGCAGGCAGACGAACAGGGCGAAGTGGATATGGCCATGGAAACCCGCCTCGACCAGCGCCGGCAGCAGTTCGCCAAGGTCCTTGGCGCGCATCAGGGTATTGCTGAACCCGCCGATGAAATTCAGCGGGTTGCTTTCGAAGAAGTCCAGCAGGTCATTGCCGTGATAGACCGTGGCGCCCAGGGTGAACCAGCTGTTTTCCAGGCGCTGGGACAGGGAGAAATCCTCGCCGTCGAGCAGACTGCGGCGCGTGGTGACCAGGCTCACATCGTCGTTGGCGAGGAACAGTTGCAGCTCGCTGCTGACGCAGTCGGCCATCAGCCGGTCGTCATCGCAAAGGAACTGCACATACTCGCCCCGCGCCAGCTCCAGCCCCGCCAGCAGGTTGCGTGGCAGGCCCAGGGGCTGCGGGTTGCGCTGGTAGTACAGCGGGCAACGGGCCAGGGGCTCCAGTTCGTCGACGATGGCCTTGATCTCGTCGTCACGGCCTTCGTCGCAGACGATGACTTCGAGGTTTTCATGGTTCTGCGCCATGGCGCTGACCAGGGCCGCACGGAAATAACGGGCGTTGTTGGCGAGGAGGACGAGGCTGACAAGGGGCGCTGGATTCACGATCAAGACTCTCGACCAGTGACTGCCCTCGGTTGGATCGGAACAGCCTGGCACGTGGGGAATGGCGGCTGTGCCGCGCCGCGCACGTCAGGGCGTGCGCGGCGCCAGCGCAGGTTTACAGGCTGTTGAACAGGCTCAGCTGGCTGATCCGGCTGAAGGCCATCTGCGAGGCCTGGAGCATGGTTTGTTGCAGGGTCAGGCGGGTCATCACCTCGGCCGGATCCGAGTCCCGGATCGACGACTGGGTGCTGGAGTTGGCGATGCTCAGGCTTTCGTTGGCCAGCTCCTGCAGGTCCAGGGCCTTGCCCCGGGCACCGATGGAGGTGACGGTGTAGCCCAGCTGGTCCTGGCCACTGGTGATGTTGGCGAGGGCCGAATCGAGGCTGGCGCGCAACTGCTGCTGGGCCACCGGGTTGCCGTCCACGGGTGTCGACAGGGCCTGGCGCAACTGGCTGACGGTGTCCAGGATGTTCTGGGTCTGGTGCTTGTTCACCGTGACGCTGTACTGGTCGCTGTCACTCGGGGTGGCGTTGAAGTTGAAGGTGACGCCGGCCGCGGTAAGGCTGGTGGCCCCCGCGGCCAGGGTACCTTCGGCCACCGGACGGCTGTCGGCGCTCATCGGCTGGGCATACAGCGCGTAGGCGCCACCGGTGCCGAACTTGATGACCGCGCCGTTTTCCGGGAAGGCCTTGGCGTACAGCGCCGGGTCAGCCACCGAAGTGCCGGTGATCTGGGTGCTGGAAGTGTTGCCCGGGCTGCGGGTGCCGTTGACCTCGTCAGGCTTGGAGGCCAGGGTGAAGCTGTGCCCGGTCAGCAGCGCGGTGCTCTCGCCATCCTTGAGGTTGACGTTGAGCTTGAGGTCGACACCACGGAAGGTCACGGCGATGCTACCGGTGGTGTTCGGATCGATCACCCCGGCGGCGGTGGCTTCACTGGTGTAGTCGTTGCCGGCCGCGTCTTTGATCGAAAACTGGGTCGGGCTGACCATAGTGATGGTGTACGGCTCGTTGGCGCGGAACGCGTCGTTGTACCCGGTGTTGGCCGAGACCTGGCCATTGGACAGGGTCATGCGCACGTCGGCGGCATTGGCCGGGGCGGTCAGGGTGGTCTGGGTACGACTGGTGTTGATCGCCTGCTGGAAGGTCGAGAAGCCGGTGTCGTTGCTGGCCATGGTCAGCATGTCACCGACCTGCAGTTGCAGCTGGGTGTTGTCGCCCTGGTAGGCGTAGGTGCCATCGCCATTGCGCACGAACGGCTGGGTCTCGCCCTTGGACCCGGAGAACAGGTACTGGCCGTTCTCGTCGCGGGTGTTCATCAGGCTGAACAGCTGTTCTTCCAGCTTGCCCAGCTCGGTGGCGGTGGCCTTGCGCTCGGTGTCGCCGTAGGTGGCGTTACCGGCCGCCAGCGCCAGCTCGTTGACGCGCTGGAGAATGGTGTTGATCGAGCCCAGGGTGGTCTCGGCCTGGCTCAGGCTGTTGCGCACCGAGGTGGTGTTGGTCGCGTACTGGCCAAGCAGCGAGCTCTGGTGTTCGAGCTGCAACAGGCGCGCCGCGCCCACTGGATCGTCGGCGGCGGTGCGCACGCGGATCAGGTCGCTGGCTTCCTCGCCGGTCTTGACGACGTTGGAATAGTTGCGCGAGTAGTTGGCGGTACTGGATTCGTAGTACTGGGAAGTGGAAATACGCACGGTCTACGTCTCCTTTAAAGTGAACCGATCAAGGTGTCGAACATTTGCTGCGCCGCCTTGATGATCTGCGACGATGCCGTGTAGTACTGCTGGTACTTGACCAGGTTGGCGGCCTCTTCATCCAGCTGCACACCGGACAGGGAATCGCGGGAAGCCTTGGCCTGGGTCAGGATGGCCGAAGTGGCCGCGCTGTCCATTTGCGCCTGCTGGGTCTTGGCACCGACGCTTTCCACCAGCTTGCCGTAGGCATCGGTGAGGCTGACGCCCTTGGTGGCGCTGCCGACGTCGACGGTCTGCTTGTTCTGCAGCTCCAGCAGGCTCAGGCCGTTGCGGTTATCCGAAGACGCCGCGCCGGTCAGGGCCACGCTGAAGCTGTCGTTGGTCTTCGGCGCGCCGCTGACCTCCATGGTGAAGCTGAAGGTCTTCTGCACATTGTTGCCGTCGAGCACGGGTGCGCCGCTGGCATCGACCATCGGCACATTGATCTGCAGCTTGTTGCTCTGCCCCGGCAGGAAGGTACCGTTGCCGATGGAGTTACCCTTGGAATCCACCACCTGGTAGGTCTGCGGGGTGACACTGCTGTCGCCGAAGACCAGGCGTACCGGGCTCGAATACTTGATGCCGTTCTGCAGCTCCAGGCGCTGGGCCGGGTCGGCAACGTCGAGGACCGAGGTCAGCACCGGCTGGGTGATGACGCCGGTGCCGGTGTTGCTGCCGCCAGCGGTGGCGGTCAGCGGCGCGGCCATGGCCAGTTTCTTCGAGTCGGTCATGACCACGTCGAGTTTGGCCGCGCCATTGCGGGTCGGGGTGATCTTGAAGCTGTCACCGGCACTCAGCGCGCCGCCGTTGAGATTGAGGCTGAAGCCGTCGATCACCGGGGCCGGGTCGGTAGTCAGGTCGAAGGTGCCCATGCTGGTGTTGTCCGGCAGCTTGCGCACGGTGTAGCTGGTGGCGCTGGTGAAGGTCACCTGGTAGTCGCTGGTGCTGAGCAGGCCGGTGTCCTTGATCACCACATTGAGGTTGCCCGAACCGGCGCTGTTGCCGGCCATGGCCAGGCTGCGCCCGGCCATGTCGGCGGCGCTGTTGATATCGTTGAACAGGGCCGAGCCGAACTCGCCGTTCTTGTCGATACCCTGGGCCAGCTGGGTATTCATCCTGTCGGCCATGACCAGGGCCAGGCGACCGATCTCGTTCTGCGCCGGGATCAGGGTTTCCTTGCGATAGCGCAGCAGGCCGCCGATCTCGCCACCGGTGAGGGAGTTGGTCACGTCCACGGTGGTGTTGTTGTAGGCCAGCTTGATCGACACCTGGGTCGGGTCGGTAGTGCTGGTCACCACACTCAGGGCGTTGACGCTGGTGCCAAGGACCAGCGACTGGCCGTTGGCCAGGGTCACGTCGATATTGCCGTTGCGGTTGGTGGTCTGCACCCCGACCAGCTCGTTGAGCTGGCGGATGGTTTCGTCACGCTGGTCCATCAGGTCGTTGGGCTGGCCATTGACCGCGCCGACCTTGGCAATCTGTTCGTTCAACGAGGCAACGGTCTTGGCCAGATTGTTGACCTGCTCGCTCATCGACTTGAGGTTGCCGTTGATGTTCGCGTTCTGTTCCTTGAACTGCGCGCTGATGGTGTTGAAGCGGTTGGCCAGGGCTTCGGCGTTGGTCAGCAGCAGTTGGCGCGAGGCATCGTCGTTGGGCTTGGCGGACAGGCCCTGCAACGCCGTGAAGAAGTTCTTCAGGGCTCCGGTGACGCCGGTGTTGGCGTCGGACAGCAAGTTGTCCACCGAGGTGATCTGGCTCAGGTAGGACGCGGCGTCGCTGTTCAGCGAGGTGCTGGTCTGCAACTGGTTGTCGAGGAAGGCGTTGTACACCCGGCGCACGTCGGCCAGGGTGGTACCCGAGCCAATGAACACCTGGCCATAGCGGATCGAGCCGGCCGTGGTCTGGACGTTCTGCTGGCGCGAGTAGCCGGCAACATCGGCGTTGGCAATGTTGTTACCCGTGGTATGCAGGCCCGACTGGGCGGCCCCAAGTCCCGACATCCCGATGCTGATCAAACTGGCCATGGTTCAAACCTTATAGTTTCGTCGTTGGGCTGATCGCCGCGTAGCTTTCGTACGACTTCATCTGTTTTGCGATCTGCGAGATCTTGCTGGCGTAGTTCGGGTCGGTGGCGTACCCGGCTTTTTGCAGCTCTCGCACAAACTGTTCCGGGTTATCGGCAGACTTCACCGCTTCTTGATAGCGACTGTTGTTCTGCAACAGGCTGACCAGGTCGTGGAAGCTGTCCTGGTAGGAATCGTAGGAACGGAACGCTGCCGTCTCCTTGACGAACTGGCCGTCGCGGAACTCGCTGGTGATCGCCCGCGCCGAATCCCCTTCCCAGTTGCCGGTGGCCTTGATGCCGAACAGGTTGTGGCTGCTGCTGCCGTCGGAGGCGCGCATGACCGACTTGCCCCAGCCGGTTTCCAGGGCGGCCTGGGCCACCAGGTAGCGCGGATCGATACCGATCCGCCTGGCCGCCTGCTCGGCCATCGGCAGCATGGTGGCGACGAAGTCGTCGCTGGAGTCGAAGGCTTTCTTCGCCGGGGCCAGCGGTGGCTGGGCCACGGCACGGCCGTAGATGCGCGTGGACGAGCCGGCGCCGAAGCTCTGCGCCGGCTCCCAGTCGCCCTTCACCACGGCGTCGGTCATGGCCGTGGTACGGCCCGGAATCGCGGCCGTGTTGGTGGTCGCGGCATTGACGTTGGCCGACGGCACGATGCCCGCCAGCAGGCGGTCGGTGAGCTTGCCCGGCAAGGCCAGGCGCCGTGAGTTCAGTGCGGCGACATCGTTGCGCGTGCTGGCGGTGGACTCGCCGTTGCGCGCAGGCTCGGCGACCTTGCTCGCCCACAGGGCCTTCTGCTCGGTGTCGATGCGTGGGAACGGACTGGTGTTCGGCGTGCTGGATTTCTGCTTGGACAACTGGCGCATCAGCACGTCCTGCAGGCCGATACCCCCACCCTCGCGGGACAGGCTCACCGCCAGTTGCTGGTCGTACATCGACTGGTACTGCTTGGTGGTCTCGGTATTGAGCGGGTTGTCCTTGGCCAGCACGTCGGTGGCCGAACGCACCGACTTGAGCATTTCGTTGAGGAACAGCGACTCGAATTCCTGGGCCACCTTGCGCAGGTTGGCCTCGCTGTCGCGGTCACCGACCTTCAGCGAGTTGAGGCGATTGAGGTCGGTGTAGGCACCGCTGTCGGTGGCGCTGAACTGGGTGCTCTTCGGCAGATCCATGGCTGGCCGTCCTCAGATCACGATGAGGTCGGCTTGCAACGCGCCGGCCTGCTTCAGTGCTTCGAGGATCGCCATCAGGTCGCTGGGCGCAGCGCCCACCTGGTTGACAGCACGGACGATCTCGTCAAGCGTGGTGCCCGGGCCGAACTTGAACATCGGCTTGGCTTCCTGCTGGGCGTTGACCCGGGAACGCGGGACCACGGCGGTCTGGCCGCCCGAGAAGGCGCCCGGCTGGCTGACGATCGGGTCTTCGGTGATGGTCACGGTCAGGCTGCCGTGGGTCACTGCCGCCGGCGAAACCTTGACGTTCTGACCGATGACGATGGTCCCGGTACGCGAGTTGATGATGACCTTGGCCACCGCCTGGCCCGGATCGATCTCGAGGTTCTCGAGGATCGACAGGTAGTCGACGCGCTGGCCCGGATCCATCGGCGCGGTGACCCGCACCGAACCGCCGTCCACCGCCTGGGCAACACCCGGGCCGAGCAGCTCGTTGACCTTGTCGACGATACGCTTGGCGGTGGTGAAGTCCGGACGGTTGAGGTTCAGGGTCAGGCTGTTGCCCTGGTTGAAGCCACTGGGTACGGCGCGCTCCACCGAGGCACCGCCGGGAATCCGCCCAGCCGACGGAACGTTGACGGTGATCTTCGAACCGTCACGCCCCTCGGCGTCGAAGCCGCCCACCACCAGGTTGCCCTGGGCGATGGCGTAGACGTTGCCGTCGATGCCCTTGAGCGGGGTCATCAGCAGGCTGCCGCCGCGCAGGCTTTTCGAGTTGCCGATGGACGAGACGGTGATATCCACCACCTGGCCCGGCTTGGCGAACGCTGGCAGGTCGGCATGCACCGAGACCGCCGCGACGTTTTTCAGCTGCACGTTGCCCGAACCCGCCGGCACCTTGATGCCGAACTGCGAGAGCATGTTGTTGAAGGTCTGCAGGGTGAACGGAGTCTGGGTGGTCTGGTCACCCGTACCGTTGAGCCCCACCACCAGGCCGTAGCCGATCAACTGGTTGGAACGCACGCCGGAAATGCTGGCGATGTCCTTCAGGCGCTCGGCCTGGGCACTGAGTGCCGCGCCCAGGAGAAGGGTCGCGACAACGATCTGCTTGAACTTGAGCATGGTCACCCGAACCTAGAACGGGAACAGCGGACTGAGGAAGAAGCGGTCGAACCAGCCGGGCTGGCTGGCATCGGCGAAGGCCCCGGTTCCGGAATAGGTGATGCGCGCATCGGCGACCCGGGTCGACGGCACGGTGTTGTCGGTGCTGATGTCATCGGCACGGACCAGGCCGGCGATGCGCACCAGCTCGTCGCCGGTATTCAGGGTCATCCACTTCTCGCCGCGCACGGCGATGATGCCGTTGGGCAGCACGTCGGCCACGGTCACGGTGATCGAGCCGGTCAGGGTGTTGCTCTGCGCCGACTTGGCGTCGCCCTTGGTGCCGCGCTCGCCACTGTAGCCGGCGCTGAGGCTGAGGTCGTTGCTGCCGAGCGGGTTGTTGGTGGTCAGGCTGGAGCCGAACAGCGAGGTCAGGCCGATATTCGCGTTGCTGTCCTTGTCGATCTGCGAGTTGGCATTCTTGCTCGCCTGGGTCCGCTCGTTGAGGGTGATGGTGATGATGTCACCGACCCGGAACGCCTTGCGGTCGCTATACAGGTTCTGGTCGAACCCGGCCTGGTAGATCGAACCGTTGTTGGCGGCCGCCGGCAGGGGCGTACGCGGCAACACTGGCGCGTAATACGGATCGTTGGGCTTGGGCGTCGGCGCGACGCAACCAGCCAGCAACACCACCCCCCCCAGGGCGACAACGGACAACAAACGGCTCATGACTCTGACCTCACGGTGTATCGATTGAAGCGAAATGACCTTGGCTACCCGGTTACAGGTTCTGGGTAACGTACGAGAGCATCTGGTCGGCGGTGGAAATCACCTTGGAGTTCATCTCGTAGGCACGCTGGGTCGTGATCATGTTGACCAGCTCTTCCACGGTGCTGACGTTGGAGTTCTCCAGGGTCTGCTGCATGGTGGTACCGAAGCCGTTGAGGCCCGGGGTGCCAATCTGCGGCGCGCCGCTGGCGGCGGTTTCCAGGAACAGGTTGCCGCCCTGGGCCTGCAGGCCGGCCGGGTTGATGAAGTCGGCGGTCTGGATGTTGCCGATGATCTGCGCGGCCGGGTTGCCGGCGGTGGTGATCGACACGGTGCCGTCCTGGCCGACGGTGAAGGTCTGCGCATCCGGCGGCACGACGATGGCCGGCTCCAGGGCGAAACCGTTGGCAGTCACGATCTGGCCGTCGGAGTTCAGGTGGAAGGTACCGTCACGGGTGTAGGAGACGGTGCCGTCCGGCTGCAGGACCTGGAAGAAGCCACGACCGTTGACCGCGAGGTCCAGCGGGTTCTCGGTGGTCTGCAGGCTGCCGGTCATGAAGTTTTTCTGGGTACCGACGATGCGCACACCGGTACCGACCTGCAGACCCGACGGCAATTCGCTGTCCTGGGTCGACTGGGCGCCGGGCTGGCGTTTCACCTGGTAGAGCAGGTCCTGGAACTCGGCGCGATCACGCTTGAAGCCGGTGGTCGAGACGTTGGCCAGGTTGTTGGAAATGACGGTCAGGTTGGTGTCCTGGGCGGACAGACCGGTTTTACTGACCCAAAGAGCCGGAAGCATGCTGTTCTCCTCGTACGCCTGTTTTACGGCGCAACGCCTAAGTCAATTAGCTGATTTGCAAAACCCGAGCCATGGCTTCATCGCCTTCCTTGGCCGTGTTCATCATCTTTACGTGCAATTCGAACTGCCGGGCCAGGGCCAGCACCGAGGTCATTTCTTCCACGGCGTTGACGTTGCTGGCCTCCAGGAAACCGGACACCACCTGCACGTTGGCATCGGCATCGGCGGGCTGGCCGCTGCGGGTGTGGATCATCCCGTCCAGGCCCTTGGTCATGGTCTTCAGGTCGGGGTTGACCAGCTTGATCCGGTCGACCTCGGCCATCACCCGCGGGCCTTCGCCCATGGCGCGGATGGTGATGGTGCCGTCCTGGCCGACTTCGATCTTCTGCTCCGGCGGCACGGCGATCGGACCGCCGTTGCCCATGACCGGCATGCCGTTGCCGGCGCGCAGGACACCGAGCGCGTCGATGTTCAGGCTGGCGGTGCGCACGTAGGCTTCGCTGCCGTCCGGCGCCTGCACGGCAATGAAGCCGTCGCCGCCGATGGCGATATCCAGGTCGCGACCGGTTTCCTGCAGGGCACCGGGGCTGAAATCGGTAGCCGGACGCTCGGTCATGGCATAGGCCCGCGCCGGAAAGCTGTCACCGAACACCGGCATCGAACGCGCCTGCTCAAGGTCGCGCTGGAAACCGCTGGTGGAAATGTTCGCCAGGTTGTTGGCATGGGCCTTCTGCGCCAGCGCGTTCTGGCTGGCGCCGGTCATGGCCACGTAAAGCATCTTGTCCACAGTCTTCCTCCGCTGGGCCTGGCGAACACTTGCCGTTCACCGCTGCTGTCGTGCGATGGAAGCAATTTTCGAACCAGATTTTGAGGAGACGGGGAAAGGCCTGTATTTTCGGGGTTTTGCTGGTTTTGCGGAGGGGCGAGGCGGAGGGAGAAGACAAATTATCGGCGGTGGATTTGCCGGGTGGCGGCAAGATCCCGCCCCTTGCATAGCTCTTTCGGGCCCTATCGCTGGCAAGCCAGCTCCCACAGGTTTGGCGGTGCACGCGATCCCTGTGGGAGCTGGCTTGCCAGCGATGAGGCCCGAGAGAACACAGCAAGGCTCAAGGCCGGCACCCGGCATTGTTGAACGGCCCGGCAAACCGTCGCCAGCCCTCACCCGGCGCATGCTGGGAACAGACCAGGCGCCCGTCGGCCTGGCTTTCCCAGCGGTACCACGGCGCCATCGCCGCCACCGCCTGGCTTGCCAGCACGAACACCATTCCAGCCAGCACAAAACGCTTCATTTCCACCTCACTGAAACCACAAGCCCCCGCCCGGATCGGGAAGGGGCTCGCGTGATCACACTATCCAGCCAGCATCAGGTCATCTGGATGATGGTCTGCATGATGGAGCTCTGGGTGGAGATGGTCTTGGCGTTGGCCTGGTAGTTGGACTGCGCCTTGACCAGCTCGACCAGTTCCTGGGTCAGGTTGACGTTCGACTCTTCCAGGGAGTTGGAGGAGATCGAGCCCAGGGTGCCGGTCTTCGGCGTGTCGATGCCCGCACTCCCCGAAGAGAAGGTTTCCTTCCAGCGCGTCCCGCCCATCTGCTCCAGCCCCTGCTCGTTGGCGAAGCTGGCGATCGCCACCTGGCCAATGGCACGGGACTGCTGGTTACTGAAGCTGGCGAACATCACGCCACTGGAGTCGATGCTCAGGCTGGACAGCAGGCCGGTGGCATAACCGTCCTGGGTTGGCGGCAGGCGGGCGGTATCGGTGTTGTAGGACGTGGTCGAGCTCATGTCCAGGCGCACACCGCCAGGATTGGCAGCGGATCCATTGGAACCCCAGGTGCCGGTCGTGGCGTTGTAGGTCGCCGGAATCCAGCCCTTCACGGTGAAGACGTTGTTGACCACGGAGAAACTGTCGTCCGGAGCCACCGAGCCAGTCATGGTGTTGATGCTGCCGTCGGACTTGAAGGTCATGCTGCCGACCAGCGGCGCATCACTGGCCGGGTTTTGCGGATTGCGACCGTCGATCAGGGAGTACATGGTCCAGGTGTTCTGGTCGGTCTTGCGATAGTACTGCTCCAGGGTGTGTTTGTTGCCCTGGGTATCGTAGATCTCGGTCGAGAACTTCTTGGTGTAGGTGGTTTCGTCGGTCGGAACGAAGGTCGGACCTGCCGGGGCCAATGGAATCGGGGTCGCCTCGGAGTTCAGGTTGATCCCCTGGGTGACCAGGCTGGTGGCCTTCGGCGGCTGCGACAGAGTGTCGATCTTCAGGTCGGTCAGGCTGGACGTCAGGATCTTGCCGTTTTCGTCGGCGGCGTAGCCCTGCAGGCGCAGGCCGTCGGAGGTTACGACATAGCTGTCCTTGCTGGTCTGGAACGCACCGGCGCGGGTGTAGCTGAGCGAGCCGTTGTCGCTGAGCACGAAGAAGCCCTGACCCTGGATCGCCATGTCCAGCACGTTGCCGGTGTTGTTCACGTCACCCTGGCCGAACTGCTGGGAAATCGCCGCCAGGCTCACGCCGTTGCCGACGGTCTTGCTGCCCACGCCCAGCTTGCTCGCCGAGTACACGTCCTGGAATTCCGCACGGGAAGACTTGAAGCCGTTGGTGGCAACGTTGGCGATGTTGTTGCCGGTAACGTCCAGCTGCTTGCTGGCTGCATAGAGACCGCTAAGGCCGATATTGAAGGACATCTTTCACTCCTGTGCCGTTAGCCGGCTCTATATACCGATGGTTTGCACTTTGGACAGCGCGACGCTGCCCAGACCGGCGAGGTTGAGCATCATCTCGCCCCCTGTCTGACTGATGGTGACGCTGCTGACCGTGGCCGGCAGCAGGGTGTACATCTCCGCCTCCTTGCCATCGACCGTGGTGGTGGCCTTGAACGAGTAAGTGCCCGGCTCCATGACCTCGCCTTTCTCGTTCTTGCCGTCCCAGACGAAGGCGGCGTTGCCGGCTTTCTGCTCGCCCAGTTGCAGGGTACGCACGGCATTGCCGTCCTTGTCCTTGATGGTTACGGTGACGCTGCTCACCGACTGCGGCACCACCACGGAGCCGTTCAGGCTTTTCGACGTATCGACCACCGCCTTTTCGCTCTGCGCGATCACCGAGCGACCGACCAGGGACGAGGCCTGCAGGGCCTGGGACGATTTGTAGTTGCTGGAAATCGCAGTGACCGACTCGTTCAGCGAGGTAATGCCTTCCAGGCTGCTGAACTGCGCCAGCTGGGCGACGAATTCGCTGTTGTCCTGCGGATCCAGGGGGTTCTGGTGCTGCATTTGGGTGACCAGCAGCTGCAGGAACGCATCCTTGCCCAGGGTCTGGCCACCGGTGGAACTGTTGGTGGCGGAGGCGACGCCGGATTGCGAGGCGTTCTTGACCCCGGACGCCTTGATGACGTCGTTGAGGTTCACCGCTGCTGTCGTATCGTTGACGCTAGCCATTGGCGTGGTCCCTTATCACTGACCCAGGGTCAGGACTTTCTGCATCATGGTCTTGGCCGTGTTCATCAACTCGGCGTTGGTCTGGAACGAGCGGCTGGCCGAGATCATGTCGGCCATTTCCTCGACCACGTTGACGTTCGGGTAGTAGACGTAGCCGTCCTTGTTCGCCGCCGGGTGATTCGGCTCATAGCGGGCTTCGAGGTTGCTCTGGTCCTCGACCACGCCGAGTACCTGCACGCCCTGCCCCGCCGCGTCCTGGTCCTGGAACAGCGACTGGCTGCCGTTCTGCGCCTGCTGGAAGGTGGTGGCGAACACCGGGTGACGGGCACGGTAGGTCTGGTCGATGCTCGACGAGACGGTCTCGGCGTTGGCGATGTTCGAAGCGACGGTGTTCAGACGGGTGGTCTGGGCGCTCATGCCGCTACCGGCGATGTTGAAAACACTGGCGAGGGACATGGATTACTCTCCGCGCAGGGCTGACACCAGCCCTTTGAATTTACTGTTGAGCAGCGTGAAGCTGGCCTGGAAACCCACGGCGTTTTCCGCGTAGTTCGATTGCTCGAGCTGGGCATCCACGGTGTTCTGGTCGATCGACGGCTGCATCGGCGTGCGGTATTGCAGCGACTCGTCGCTGAGGGTCACGCCCTCGGCGTCGATATGCCGGGCATTGGTGCGGTCCAGGGCGAAATGGCCGCCCTTCTGGGTCTTCTCGGTTTCGGCGGCAAGCACCTTGGAGAAGTCCATGTCCCGCGCCTTGAAGTTCGGCGTGTCGGCGTTGGCAATGTTGTTGGCCAGCACCTCGGCGCGCTGGGCGCGGAAGCTCAGGGCCTTTTCGTGGATACCGAGCGCTTTGTCGAAACTGATGCTCATGTCGGGGAAACCTTCGGAGGTTGACCGGATATTCTGTTGGCAATGGGAGAGCAAGTCCCATGCCAACAAGCAAAACCCCAGTAAAACCGGGGTTTGCGCTTTTTTGCCGGGGGCGGCAATGACGGAAAAGCGGCAATGGCTTTCCGCTGGGTGCCGCTGGCGGCAGAAAAAAGCGGCAGAGCGCAGGAAAAACCGGCGCCAAAAAGATGCCATTTTGACATTGAGTCCGTTAACATCCGCTCGCTTCGTGGCACTTGGCCATTACTCGAATTGCCTCGTGCCGCGCAAGGACCTCATCGTGATATCTACGACGTTTAAGGACTGAACCGTGGCTTCCATGCTTTTCCGCAAGACCCTGCTCGCCCTGGCGGTCACCGCCACCGCCCTCCCCGCCCAGGCCCAGACCGTGCAACTGACCAATGCCGGTTTCAAGAGCGAAAACCAGACCTACGCCGAAGCGCTGGAGATCACCGGGAGCTTCACCGGCACCAACAAGGACGACCCTGTCGAGTTCAATGGCAGCCATCTGCAAAAGGACCTGATCCTCAACGCGACGATCAATAGCACCGGCAACTTTGCCGGCGGCGTGGACATGGATGTCTACGAGACTCCGACGACCTGGGTCAACAACCGCATCGACGGCAACCTGATCAACAAGGGCAGCATCAGCGCGGTGGGTGGTGGCGCCAACGCCCTGCGCATCGACCCGGCGATCATCGGCGGCAGCGTCATCAACGAAGGCCTGCTCTCGGCCAAGGGCGAACCGCTACAGGACGGCAACTCGGTCGATATCGCCACCGGCCTCGACATGAGTGGCTCGACCCGTATCAAGGGCGACCTGATCAACGCTGCCAGCGGCAGGATCATCGTGGAAGGCGAAGACGCTACGGGCATCTACCTGACCGGCGGCGAGATCGTCGGAAACGTCATCAACAACGGCGAGATTCAAGCCCACGGCGAAGACGCGGTCGGCCTGGAAGTCGCGGGTGGCTTCAACGGTAGCAACTATGCCGCTACCAAACTGCTCGGCATCGAAAACAACGGCACCATCACTGCCTCCGGCGCGGATGCCAACGGTATCCGCATCACGAGCGCCAGCTTCAAAACCATCGGCAACCATATCGTCAACACCGGCACCATTCAGGCCACCGACGCAGCTATTCACATCACTGCGACTGATGTGGACGGACAGCCAGGCGAGTTCGCAGGCATGCGCATCATAAACAGCGGCACGCTGATTTCCGATGACGAAGCGATTGACGCCAGCGACAGCAAAAGCAGGGTGTATGTACGCTTGCTGGACGGCAGCAAGGTGACCGGCAACCTGATCAACCTGCATGACCTCTACATCACTGGCAATGTGGAGTTCACCGGCACCGACAGCCAGGCCGACGGCGCGAATATCCGCCTCTATAACGAATACAGCTCCGTCGATCTCGGTAACCCGACCTTCGGCCACACCCAACTCAACCTGCTCAGCCCACACACCAGTATCGACGGCAGGGTTTATGTGGCGAACGACACCACCCTGGTCCTCAATCTCTCCAGTGCCACCAAGCCTGAAACGCCGATACTCAGCGTTTCCGACTTCATTAAATTCAACAAGGATTCGCAGATCCAGCTGGCCGCCCAGGGCAGCGATTTCTCCGCCAACGCTGTGCAGTACAAGCTGATCCAGGCCGGAGAACTGGTTGTCGTGGACGACAAACTGGAAGTCGACCCGAACGGCAAGCTCAACCTGACGAGCTCGTCAGCCCTGCTCAACATCGACAGCTACAAGCTGGAAGACAACACGCTGGTCGCCACCGTGACTGCCAAAGGCCAGGAAGAGGCCGAGGAAGTCGTGGTCGGCAACGGCGGCTCCGCCAACGGCCAGAAAGCCATCGGCCGCCTGATCAACGACGGCGTGATCAACCGCATCCGCGAGCAGAACCCGAACGATCCGTTCCTGCAGGCCCTGCTCAACACCAGCGAAGCCGACCTGGCCCGCATTGCCGAGCAACTGGCCCCGGAAACCAACGGCGGCGCCACCCAGGCGGCCACCACCAGCCAGAACCTGGTCAGCAGCGTCACCGGCAGCCGTACCAGCAGCCTGCGCGGTGCTTCGTCGGGCGAAGCCTTCAAGGAAGCCGGCGTCTGGGTCCAGAGCCTGTACAGCGACGCCACCCAGGACCTGCGTGACGGCGTGGCCGGCTACAACGCCTACAGCCGCGGTATCGCCGTGGGTGCCGACGGCAAGCTGAATGACCAGCTGACCCTGGGCCTGGCCTACAGCTTCATCAACACCGACGTGAACGGCAAAAGCGGCAACAAGACCGAAGTCGACAGCCACGCCTTCACCCTGTACGGCGGCTACGAGCTGGGTAACTACTTCGTCGACGGCAGCCTGACCTACGGCGTCAACGACAACGACAGCAAGCGCCAGATTGCCGGCACCCAGGCCAAGGCCAGCTATGACAGTGACCTGCTCGGCCTGAACCTGGTCGGTGGCTACAGCTGGAAGATCAACCCGCAGGTCCTGGTGGAACCACGCCTGGCGGCGCGCTACAGCCTGGTGAACATCGACGGCTACCGCGAGAAGGGTTCTTCGGCGGCATTGAAAGTCGAAGACCAGCGCTACGAAGCCATCGAACTGGGCGCCGGTGTGCGCGTGGCCGGCAGCTTCAACCTCGGCGCCGGGACACTGGAACCGCAGGTCAAGCTGATGGCGTACCACGACTTCGCTGCGGACCAGGCCAGCAGCACCTCGACCTTCCTGCTGGGCAACACCCCGTTCGTCACCAGCGGCGCCAAGGCCGTGCGCAACAGCTATGAGGCCGGTATCGGTACCGACTACAAGCTGGGTGCGGTGACCCTGGGCGTGAACTATGACTACATCGGCAAATCGGGCTTCGATGCGGATGTGTTCAGTGCCAAGGTGCGGTACGACTTCTGATTGCGGTCTGATCGGATAGCGTGAAATGAAAAGCCCCCGGTCGTGAGATCGGGGGCTTTTTTATGGCTCTTGCAGTGTTCTTGAGGGCCTCATCGCTGGCAAGCCAGCTCCCACAGGTATTGCGTGCGCCGCCGAACCTGTGGGAGCTGGCTTGCCAGCGATAGGGCCCCCAAGGGCACCGGAGTCATTTGGCCTGGTAGATGATCCCCGGACTGCACTGAACCATCTGGTACAGATCAGGCAACCCGTTCAGCGCCTCGGAAGCCCCGAGGAACAGATACCCGCCCGGCTTCAGCGTGGCATGGATGCGGGTGAGGATGTCCTTCTTGACCTGCGCCGAGAAATAGATCAGCACGTTGCGACAGAACACGATGTCGAACTTGCCGAGCGCCGCATAGCTGTCCAGCAGGTTGAACGAACGGAACTCGACACGGCTGCGGATCGGCGCCTTGATCGCCCAGCGCCCCGGCCCCTTCGGCTCGAAGTAGCGCTGCAGACGCTCCTGCGACAGGCCACGGGCAATCGCCAGGCTGTCGTACTCGCCGGTCTTGCAGTTGGCCAGCATCGCCCCGGAAAGATCGGTAGCGACGATCTGCGCCCCCATCTTCAACTGGCCGATATTGCTCCGCTCGTACTCGTCGAGGGTCATGGAAATCGAATAGGGCTCCTGGCCGGACGAACAGGCCGCCGACCAGATGCGCAGGCGCTGCCCCGGACTGTTGCGCAGCATCTCCGGCAAGACCTTGCTCTTGAGCACCTCGAAAGGATAGGTATCGCGGAACCAGAGGGTTTCGTTGGTGGTCATGGCGTCCACCACCTGCTCGCGCAAACCGCTGCGCGGCTGGCTCTGGATGCGCTGGACCAGTTCGGTCAGCGTCTTGATACCCTGCTGTTCCATCAGCTTGTTGAGACGGCTGGAAACCAGGTACTGCTTATTTTCGCCCAGCAGGATGCCACAGGCTTTTTCCAGGAAGACCCGGAACTGTTCGAAATCCAAATTACCCGTAGACAATGCTGCCGCCTCTTAAATCGTGTGCAACGCCAGGGGCCTGCGCCCCCGGCCATTAGTGTGTGGCATTGATCCGGTCAACCACCCGCTGTGCCAGGTCGTCCGGCCTGAACTTGGCCAGGAAGTCGTCGGCCCCGACCTTCTTGACCATGGCCTGGTTGAACACCCCGGACAGCGAAGTATGCAGGATGATATGCAGGTTTTGCATGCGCGGGTCGTTGCGGATCTCCGCGGTCAGCGTGTAACCGTCCATCTCCGGCATCTCGATGTCGGAGATCATCATCAGGAACTCCTCTTCCGGACGCTTGCCCTCATCGACCAGATTCCTAAGGTAGTCCAGCGCCTGGCGTCCGTCATTGAGCGCGATCACCTCGACGCCGACGGTCTGCAGGCAGCGACTCACCTGCTTGCGCGCCACCGACGAGTCATCCACGGTCAATACCCGCAGCGAAACCGCCTTGCTGTGCACCTCGGCATTGACCACGCCGGTGGACACCGACTCGGACGCCGGGGCCACCTCGGCGAGGATCTTCTCGACGTCGATGATCTCGACCATCTTGTTGTCGACCCGGGTCACTGCCGTGAGGTAGTGATCGCGTCCGGTCCCCTTGGGTGGCGGATGGATCTCTTCCCAGTTCATGTTGACGATGCGTTCCACCGAGTGCACCAGGAAACCCTGGGTCTTGGTGTTGTACTCGGTAATGATGACGAAACTCTTGCTCGGGTCCTGGTTCTCCAGGGGAGGCAGACCCGTCGCCATCGCCAGATCCAGGATCGGGATGGTCGCCCCACGAATATTCGCGACACCGCGCACGACCCGACTGGCCTTGGGCAGAAGTGTCAGGCTCGGGCATTGCAGCACTTCCCGTACCTTGAACACGTTGATCCCGTACAGCTGCTCGCCGCGCAGGCGGAACAACAGCAGTTCGAGACGATTCTGTCCTACCAGTTGCGTGCGCTGGTTCACCGAATCCATTACACCAGCCATGCCAGACTCCTCAAACGAAGCTTTTGGGCAGCGCGCTCGATCGGCACGCGCCTTGCTTTTCAACTTTCATGATTACGAAAACGACATTTTTCCGACGCCTGCACCGCCATCTGCCCGGCTTCCTTGCTGCGCTGTGCCTGTTGACTCCCGGCGCTCGAACTCTGGCTGACACATTCACCTTGCCTGAAGTGCTTATCGGTGTCACCCAGGGCTTTCTTGAGTTCTCCGTCGAAGACTATTTGCAAAAGACCCAGACCGAAGGCCGCTACGAGATCCAGGTCAACAACCTTGACCCGCGCCTGCGCATGCCGCTGTGCAGCGAGCAGCTCGGCGCCAGCCTGGAAAGCCCGGCCCAGCCACTGGGCCGGGTGACCGTGCGGGTGCGCTGCGATGGCAGCTCGCCATGGACGGTCTTCGTACCGGCCCAGGTCAAGCTGTTCCGCGACGTGGTGGTGGTCAGCCGGCCGCTCAAGCGTGATGCCGTGGTCGAGGAACAGGACGTGGCGCTGCGCGAGCGTGACGTCGGCCTCCTCAACCAGGGCTTTCTCGCCAGCCTTGACCAGGCGGTAGGACAAAAAGTCGTCCGACCGATGGTCATCGACCAGATCATAACGCCCGTTCATCTGGAACAGGCGGAGGTGATCCGCAAAGGCGATCACGTGGTGATCATCGCCCGCAGCGGCTCGCTGGCCGTGCGCATGCCCGGTGAAGCACTGAGCAAGGGCGGGATGAGCGAGCAGATCAGGGTACGCAACCTGAATTCCAAACGCGTGGTCAAGGCCAGGGTAACCGGTCCTGGCGAAGTGGAGGTTTCCATGTGACCTTGTGACACAGCCCACCGGATCGACGATGAAAGGTGGCGATCAGGAAGCGCATTTTCTAGACTATGCGTATTACGGAATGACGACCTTGTCACGAATGTCTGCTAATTCGTGTCTAAAGTTTTTTTCGGAATGGCCGAAAAAAGGGCAAGCGTCCTATTTCCGAGAGGTTTTCTGATCATGGTCATCGACTTCAGTCGTTTGAATAACTCCCCGTCCGTGACGGGTGGCCTGCGCACTGGCACCAGCCAGGAAAGCGCGGCCAGCAACCGCAGCGGCCAGTCCGAAGCGGCGGCGGCCACCACCCAGAGCGGGGAGACCGTACACCTCAGCCATGAGGCCCAGCAGTTGCAACAGGTCAGCGACAAGCTGCGCGACCAGCCCATCGTCAACAGCGACCGCGTGGCCGCGTTGAAGCAGGCGATCGCCGACGGTAGCTACCAGGTCGACGCCAACCGCGTGGCCAGCAAACTGCTCAATTTCGAAGCCCAGCGCTAGCCCTCGGCGCGCTGACTTCAAGGACGCTTAGACCAAGAGCCAGCCATGCACGACACGACCCTGCTGCAACTGATCGAAGAAGATATCGGCCCGGCCGAGCAACTGCTGCAGCTGCTGCGGGACGAATACGTCGCCCTGCACGGCCGTGACATGCCGGCGCTGGAAGACATCCTGGCCTACAAGCAATCGCTGGTAGTCCTGCTCGATCAGCACGGGCGTCGGCGCAGCGAGCTGCTCGCCAGCCTCGGCCTGACCCCGGATCGCGCCGGTGTCGAGGTCCTGGCCAGCCAGTCGCACCTTGGCCCGCAAATCCGCCAGCAACTCGACGTGCTGGGCAACCTGCTCAACGAGTGCAGGGCTGTCAACGAACGCAACGGCGAATCCATCGTGCTGCAGCAGGCCACCACGGCCAACCAGATCCGGATCCTCAACGGCGGCGAAGCGCCTTCGCTGTACGACAGCCGCGGCTCGACCTCGCCGCTCTCCAAGCCTCGTGCACTCAGCCAGGCGTGACCCTCTATCAAGCCACAGCGCATACTGGCAGAATGCCGGCTGCGTGTGTCGTTTTTGCCTGGAGATTCATCAACCGTGTTCAATGACGTAGAAGCTCCGCAGCCTCCGAAGGTGTTCACCACACCTCTGGAAATTGCCGCCAACCTGCGGATGCTGCAAGAGAGCCATGATCCGCTGATCATTACCTTCCATGAGCGCAGTCAGCGTTTCCAGAGTTACGTGGTCGAGGTCGACCGTGACAACAACGTCCTGGCCCTGGATGAAATGATCCCTCGCGACGGCGAGCGCTTCCTGGAAAACGGCGAACCCTTCCGCGTCGAAGGTTTCCATGACGGCGTGCGGATCGCCTGGGAATGCAACCAGCCACTGACCGTCGACTCCTCCGGTGACGTGCGCTGCTACCGTGGCACCCTGCCCACCGAAGTCACCTACCACCAGCGTCGCAATGCCTTCCGTGCCGCCCTCAAGCTCTCGCAACTGGTCGATGTCGTGCTCGACGGCGACAAGCTCAAGGGTGCCGGCGGGATTCGCGGCAAGCTCCTGGATATCTCCGCCACCGGCTGCAAGCTGCGCTTCGAGGGCGATATCGAAGAGCGGCTGCAACTGGGCCAGGTCTACGACAAGTTCGCCGCCAGCAACCCGCTGGGCCTGAGCCAGATGTCGGTCGAGCTGCGCCACCTGCACTTCGAGGAGCGCCTGGGCGCCACCTTCGCCGGCGTGCGCTTCCACAACCTGACCGGGCAGATGCAGCGCAAGATCGAGAGTTTCGTCTATCAGTTGCAGCGTGAAGCGCGGCGCTTCGACAAAGACGATTACTAAGCTCCAAGCTTCTTTTGAGCTTCAAGCTTTAAGCCATAAGCGGCAAGAAAAAGCAGCGGCGACGCGGACTGCTCTTTCTTGCCGCTTATAGCTTGTGGCTTGAAGCTGGGAAAATCAGAGCGGCTTGGCCGCTTCCTCGACGACTTCCTCGGCCTCGGTGTCCTCGGCCGCCACCGGCGCCTGCATCTGGTCCTGCACCACCTGCTCGGCGACCCGCGGGTCGAGGGCCGCCGCCAATGGCGAACTGGCTGCCGGCATGGCGACGTGGGACAGTGGCGCATCTTCCACCTGGTGCAGCCCGGTGACCGCATCCGGACGAATGCGCCAGACCAGCACCAGGGCGAAGAAGGTGAAGAAGGCATAGAGCATCTGGTCGCCGAACACCTTCATCAGCACCCCTGCCGCCAGCGGCCCGATACTCGCGCCCACGCCGTAGGTGACCAGCAGCATCGCCGTCAGTGACACCCGCCGCTCGCTTTCCACGTGGTCGTTGGAGAAGGCCACCGCCAATGGGTACAGGCAGAACTGCAACAGCGACACCAGGAACCCGGCCGCGAACAGCACCAGCATCGGCACCCCGGGGAGGATCGCCAGGGGCAGCGAGGCGATCGCCAGGCCGATGGCCACGCTGCGGATCAGCACGGCCCGATCGTAGCGGTCGGAGAGCCAGCCCAGCGGCCATTGCACCAGCAGGCCGGCGAAGATGCACACGCCCATGAAGATACCCACCTGCTCGGTGCTCAGGCCCTGCTTCGAGGCGTACAGCGGCGCCAGGCCGTAGAACGAACCGACGATCAGCCCGGAACCGAGCACCGTACTCAGCGACTGCGGCACGCGCTTGATGAAGAAGCGTGGCTCCATCGGCGCCGGACGCAGCGGCGCCGGGTGGATGCGCCGGGTCAGGGCCACCGGCACCAGGCACAGGGCGAAGCACATGGCGACCAGCATCAGCAGTTCAGGGCCGAGCTGCGGATGCACCACCAGGATCAACTGCCCGAGCACCAGGCCCAGGTAGGACGCGATCATGTAGCCGCTGAACACCGCCCCACGCTGCTTGGCGTCGGCCTGCTCGTTGAGCCAGCTCTCGATGACCATGTACTGGCACATCATCCCGAGGCCGACGATCACCCGCAGGAACAGCCAGGCCGGGAGGAAACTCACCAAGCCGTGCCCGAGCACCGCCGCCCCGACGATCCCGGCGCAGGTGGCGTAGGCGCGGATATGCCCGACCCGGGCAATCAGGCGGTGGCCGATCTTGCCGCCCAGGGCCAGGCCGAAGTAGTTGGCGGCCATCAAGGCACCGACCCACAGGCTGTCGACCTGGTCGGCACTCAGGCGCAGGGCCAGGTAGGTACTCAACAGGCCGGAGCCGATCAACATCATCAAAGCGGCGAAGTACAGCGCGCGAAAAGACTTCCAGATAGTGCGCATCAGCGTCCCGAACGGCCTCTTGAGCTGGTGGAAAAACTGCCTGAAAGCATAAGTGATTATTCCCGCCGCGCGGCCGGCCGGAAGGAAAAAAACAAAAGGCCGATTACGCCATGAAACAGCGCAATCGGCCTTCTATTCCGCGGTTTGCCGATCAGGCCTGGGCCGCCAGCACACGACGCTCCCAGGGCGTGATCTCATCGAAGAAGCTCGTCAGCTCCTGGGTCTTGGTAGCGATGTAGCCCGAGATGAACTCGTCGCCGAACAGTTCCCGGGCCAGGTTGCTGCGCTTGAGCCGGTCAATGGCCGCATGCAGGGTGCAGGGCAGCGACAGGTGATCCGGCACCTCGAACTCGCCCTGGATCGCCGCGGTGGGTTGCAGGCCCTGTTCGATTCCGTACAGGCCGGCAGCGAGGCTGGCGGCAATGGCCAGGTACGGGTTGGCGTCGGCGCCCGGCAGACGGTTTTCCACCCGTCGCGCCACCGGCGAACTGGCCGGGATGCGCAGGCCGGCGGCGCGGTTGTCCTCGGACCAGCAGGCATTGTTCGGCGATGCGTAGGGATGGCACAGGCGCTGGTAGGAATTGACGTTGGGCGCGAACAGCGCGGTGAAGTCCGCCATGCACGCCTGCTGGCCACCGATGAAGTTGAAGAAGGTGCCGGTGGGCTGGCCGTCGGGGGCGCTGAAGACGTTCTGACCGCTGGCGATGTCGACCACGCTCTGGTGGATATGCATCGAGCTGCCCGGTGTCTTCGCCAGCGGCTTGGCCATGCACACCACGGTCAGGCCGTGCTTGAGCGCGACTTCCTTGAGCAGGTGCTTGAACAGGAAGGTCTGGTCGGCCAGCAGCAGCGGATCGCCGTGCAGCAGGTTGATCTCGAACTGGCTGACGCCCATCTCGTGCATGAAGGTATCGCGGGGCAGGCCCAGCGCCGCCATGCAGCGGTAGACCTCCTGGAAGAACGGGCGCAGGCCGTTGTTGGAGCTGACGCTGAAGGCCGAGTGACCGTCTTCGCGGCGGCCGTCGAGGCCCAGGGGTGGCTGGAACGGCTGGGTCGGGTCGGGGTTGGCGGCGAAGACGAAGAACTCCAGCTCGGTCGCCACCACCGGCGCCAGGCCACGGGCGGCGTAGCGGGCGATCACCGCCTTGAGCTGGCCGCGGGTGGACAGGCCGGAGCTTGTGCCGTCCAGTTCATCGGCATCGCAGATGGCCAGGGCGCGGGGTTCGGCGCTCCAGGGCAGGCGGTGGATCTGCGTGGGGTCGGCGATCAGGGCCAGGTCGCCGTCGTCGCCGCCGTAGAAGCGTGCCGGCGGGTAACCGCCCATGATGCACTGCAGCAGCACCCCGCGGGCCAGTTGCAGGCGCCGGCCTTCGAGGAAGCCCTCGGCGGTCATCACCTTGCCGCGCGGCACGCCGTTGAGATCTGGCGTGACGCATTCGATTTCATCAATGCCCGTCAGGCGCTCTTCCAGGGAACGCTGAACATTGGTCGTCATGACTCTGTCCTTGTTGTTTTTCGCATGCCGGAAACGGCGACAGGGACAACATACTCAGGGGCTGTTCAAAATATCAAGCGGAGATGGTGGTGATTGATCGTGATTTTCTACACCCTTGGAGATTTATCGCTCTCAGGGGCCTCATCGCTGGCAAGCCAGCTCCCACAGGGTTTTGTGTTGACCACAGGATTGGTGGCCGACGCGATCCCTGTGGGAGCTGGCTTGCCAGCGATGAGGCCCTAAAAATCAACGAGGCTCGTGCAGCGTCAGCCCATTGGCCGGCAACGGCAGCGCCGTCTTGTACCTCACCTGCTTCAAGGCAAAGCTCGACCTGATATTCGCCACCCCCGGCAGCCGGGTCAGGTAATCGAGAAACCGCTCCAGCGCCTGGATGCTGGGCAGCAACACCCGCAGCAGGTAATCCGGGTCCCCGGTCATCAGGTAGCACTCCATCACCTCGGGCCGCTCGGCGATCTCTTCCTCGAAGCGGTGCAGCGACTGCTCCACCTGCTTCTCCAGGCTGACATGGATGAACACGTTGACATCCAGCCCCAGCACCTCCGGCGCCAGCAAGGTCACCTGCTGGCGAATCACCCCCGACTCCTCCAGGGCCTTGACCCGGTTGAAACAGGGCGTCGGCGACAGGTTCACCGAGCGCGCCAGCTCGGCGTTGGTGATCCGCGCATTTTCCTGAAGGCTGTTGAGAATGCCGATGTCGGTACGATCCAGTTTCCGCATGAGATAAATCTTCCTGCCTATTGTTCTTTTGCAGAATATTTATCCGCGCGCTCGAACAAAGGCAATCAACATCAGAAAAATATTCTTCCGGGGCCGGAATATCATTAAGACAAGACTGACTTCCTGGTCACAAGCCGGGTCTCAGTAGCTACCGCTTCAAAGCTCAACAAAAACACAAGACAGAGCGAGCGTAAAAAGCATGAACGAGTACGCCCCCCTGCGTTTGCATGTGCCCGAGCCCACCGGCCGGCCAGGCTGCCAGACCGATTTCTCCTACCTGCGTCTGAACGACGCCGGTCAGGTCCGTAAACCCGCCATCGACGTCGAACCTGCCGATACCTCGGACCTGGCCTACAGCCTGATCCGCGTTCTCGACGCCGAAGGCAACGCCATGGGCCCCTGGGCCGAGGACATCGACCCGCAAGTCCTGCGCCAGGGCATGCGGGCCATGATGAAGACCCGCCAGTTCGACAGCCGCATGGTGGTCGCCCAGCGCCAGAAGAAGATGTCCTTCTATATGCAGAGCCTGGGCGAGGAAGCCATCGGCAGCGCCCAGGCCCTGGCCCTGAACCGCACCGACATGTGCTTCCCCACCTACCGCCAGCAGAGCATCCTGATGGCCCGGGAAGTGTCCCTCACCGAGATGATCTGCCAGTTGCTGTCCAACGAGCGCGATCCGCTCAAGGGCCGCCAGTTGCCGATCATGTACTCGGTGCGCGAAGCCGGCTTCTTCACCATCAGCGGCAACCTCGCCACCCAGTTCGTCCAGGCCGTCGGCTGGGCCATGGCCTCGGCGATCAAGGGCGATACCAAGATCGCCTCGGCCTGGATCGGCGACGGCGCCACCGCCGAATCCGACTTCCACACCGCCCTGACCTTCGCTCACGTTTACCGCGCCCCGGTGATCCTCAACGTGGTCAACAACCAGTGGGCGATCTCCACCTTCCAGGCCATCGCCGGCGGTGAAGCGACCACCTTCGCCGGACGTGGCGTAGGCTGCGGCATCGCCTCGCTGCGGGTCGACGGCAACGACTTCGTCGCGGTCTACGCCGCCTCGCGCTGGGCCGCCGAACGCGCCCGCCGCGGCTTCGGCCCGACCCTGATCGAGTGGGTCACCTACCGTGCCGGCCCGCACTCCACCTCCGATGATCCATCCAAGTACCGCCCGGCCGACGACTGGATTCACTTCCCCCTCGGCGACCCGATCGTGCGCCTGAAGCAGCACCTGATCGCCAACGGCCATTGGTCCGAGGAAGAACACCAGCAGGTCAGCGCCGAACTGGACGCGGAAATCATCGCCGCGCAGAAGGACGCCGAGCAGTACGGCACCCTCGCCGGCGGACAGATGCCGACCCCGGCCTCGATGTTCGAGGACGTCTACAAGGAGATGCCGGAGCACCTGCGCCGGCAGCGCCAGGAACTGGGGATCTGACATGAACGATCACAACACCTCCATTCAAGTGGAAAACGCCATGTCGACCACCAACATGACCATGATCCAGGCCCTGCGCTCGGCGATGGACATCATGCTCGAGCGCGACGACAACGTGGTCATCTACGGCCAGGACGTCGGCTACTTCGGCGGCGTGTTCCGCTGCACCGAGGGCCTGCAGAACAAGTACGGCAAATCCCGGGTATTCGATGCGCCGATCTCGGAAAGCGGCATCGTCGGCACTGCCGTGGGCATGGGCGCCTACGGCCTGCGCCCGGTGGTGGAAATCCAGTTCGCCGACTACTTCTACCCGGCCTCGGACCAGATCGTTTCCGAGATGGCCCGCCTGCGCTACCGTTCGGCCGGCGAATTCGTCGCCCCGCTGACCCTGCGCATGCCCTGCGGTGGCGGCATCTATGGCGGCCAGACCCACAGCCAGAGCCCGGAGGCGATGTTCACCCAGGTCTGCGGCCTGCGCACGGTGATGCCGTCCAACCCCTACGACGCCAAGGGCCTGCTGATTGCCTCGATCGAGAACGACGACCCGGTGATCTTCCTCGAACCCAAGCGCCTGTATAACGGCCCGTTCGACGGCCACCACGACCGCCCGGTAACCCCCTGGTCGAAACACCCGGCCAGCGCCGTGCCGGACGGCTACTACACGGTGCCGCTGGACAAGGCGGCGATCACCCGCCCGGGCAACGACGTCACGGTGCTGACCTATGGCACCACGGTCTATGTGTCCCAGGTCGCCGCCGAGGAAACCGGTGTCGACGCCGAGGTCATCGACCTGCGCAGCCTGTGGCCGCTGGACCTGGAGACCATCGTCGAATCGGTGAAGAAGACCGGCCGCTGCGTGGTCGTGCATGAAGCCACGCGCACCTGCGGCTTTGGCGCCGAACTGGTTTCGCTGGTCCAGGAACATTGCTTCCACCACCTGGAAGCGCCCATCGAGCGCGTCACCGGCTGGGACACCCCCTACCCGCATGCGCAGGAGTGGGCGTACTTCCCTGGCCCTTCGCGGGTCGGTGCGGCATTGAAACGGGTCATGGAGGTCTGAATGGGCACGCACGTCATCAAGATGCCGGACATTGGCGAAGGCATCGCGCAGGTTGAACTGGTGGAATGGTTCGTCAAGGTCGGCGACACCATTACCGAGGACCAGGTGGTGGCCGATGTCATGACCGACAAGGCCACGGTGGAAATCCCTTCGCCGGTGTCCGGCAAGGTGCTCGCCCTGGGCGGCCAGCCCGGCGAGGTCATGGCGGTGGGCAGCGAGCTGATCCGTATCGAAGTGGAAGGCGCTGGCAACCATCAGGAAAGTGCCAGTAAACCGGCCCCGGTGGTTGCAGCAGCACCCGAACCGAAACCGGCACCGGTCGAAGTACCGGCGGCCAAACCACAAGTCGCTGCCGCGCCTGTCGAAAGCGCGCCGATCGTACCCCGTGGCGCCAATGAAAAACCCCTCGCCTCCCCCGCCGTGCGCAAGCGCGCCTGGGATGCCGGGATCGAACTGCGTTACGTCCACGGCAGCGGCCCGGCCGGGCGCATTCTCCATGAGGACCTCGACGCCTTCCTGACCCAGCCGACCCGCAGCAGCCACGGTGCGCCGAGCGGCTATGCCAAGCGCGAGGACAGCGAACAGATCCCGGTGATCGGCCTGCGCCGCAAGATCGCCCAGCGCATGCAGGACGCCAAGCGGCGCGTCGCCCACTTCAGCTACGTGGAAGAGATCGACGTCACCGCCCTGGAAGAGCTGCGCCAGCACCTCAACGGCAAGTTCGGCGACAGCCGCGGCAAGCTCACGCTCCTGCCGTTCCTGGTTCGCGCCCTGGTCGTGGCCCTGCGCGACTTCCCGCAGATCAACGCCACCTACGACGACGAAGCCCAGGTCATCACCCGCCACGGCGCGGTGCACGTGGGCATCGCAACCCAGGGCGACAACGGCCTGATGGTGCCGGTGGTACGCCATGCCGAAGCCGCCAGCCTGTGGGCCAACGCCAGCGAGATCGCGCGCCTGGCCCATGCCGCGCGCAACAACAAGGCCAGCCGCGAGGAGCTCAGCGGTTCGACCATTACCCTGACCAGCCTCGGCGCCCTCGGCGGCATCGTCAGCACACCGGTGGTCAACACCCCTGAAGTGGCGATCGTCGGAGTCAACCGCATGGTCGAACGGCCGATGGTGATCAACGGCCAGATCGTCATCCGCAAGATGATGAACCTCTCCAGCTCCTTCGATCACCGGGTGGTCGACGGCATGGACGCCGCACAATTCATCCAGGCCGTGCGCGGCCTGCTCGAACAACCCGCCAGCCTGTTCGTGGAGTGAGCATGCAGACTCTGGACACTACCCTCCTCATCATCGGTGGCGGCCCCGGCGGCTACATCGCCGCGATCCGCGCCGGGCAACTGGGCATTCCGACCATTCTGGTGGAAGGCCAGGCCCTCGGTGGCACCTGCCTGAATGTCGGCTGCATCCCGTCGAAGGCGCTGATCCATGTCGCCGAGCAGTTCCACCAGACCGAGCAGCACAGCCGGAAATCCAGCCTCGGCATCAAGGTCGTCGCGCCGAGCCTGGATATCGGCCAGAGCGTGGCCTGGAAGGACGGCATCGTCGACCGCCTGACCACAGGCGTGGCCGCCCTGCTGAAGAAAAACGACGTAAAGGTGATCCATGGCTGGGCCAGGGTCATCGACGGCAAGCTGGTGGAAATCGACGGCCAGGACCTGCGGATTCGCTGCGAGCACCTGTTGCTTGCCACCGGTTCCAGCAGCGTGGAACTGCCGATGCTGCCGCTGGGTGGCGCGGTGGTTTCCTCCACCGAAGCGCTGTCGCCCAAGGCGCTGCCCAAGCGCCTGACCGTGGTCGGTGGCGGCTATATCGGCCTGGAGCTGGGCATCGTCTATCGCAAGCTCGGCGTTGAGGTCAGCGTGGTGGAAGCCCGGGATCGCATCCTGCCGACCTACGACGCCGAACTGACCCAGCCGGTGGCCGAATCGCTGAAGAAACTCGGGGTGCAGCTGTACCTCGGGCACAGTGTGGAAGGCTTCGATGCGACGGAAAAACGCCTGAAGGTGCGCAAGCCGGATGGCGAGGAACTGGCGCTGGAGACGGACCAGGTGCTGGTTGCGGTTGGCCGTCGTCCGCGGACCAAGGGTTTTAATCTCGAAGCCCTGGAATTGAAGATGAACGGTGCCGCGATTGCCATCGACGAGCGTTGCCAGACCAGCATGCGCAATGTCTGGGCTATCGGTGACGTGGCGGGCGAGCCGATGCTGGCGCACCGGGCCATGGCCCAGGGCGAGATGGTTGCCGAGCTGATCGCCGGCAAACAGCGGGCGTTCACGCCGGCGGCCATTGCGGCGGTGTGCTTTACCGATCCTGAGGTTGTGGTGGCAGGCAAGACCTCTGAAACTGCCAAGGAAGAAGGCCTCGATTGCCTGGTCGCGCAGTTCCCCTTCGCCGCCAATGGCCGGGCCATGACCCTGGAATCGAAGAGCGGTTTCGTGCGGGTGGTGGCGCGGCGGGACAATCACTTGATCGTCGGCTGGCAGGCGGTCGGGGTGGGGGTTTCGGAGCTGTCCACGGCGTTTGCCCAGTCACTGGAGATGGGCGCGCGACTGGAGGATGTGGCGGGGACCATTCATGCCCATCCGACCTTGGGTGAGGCGGTGCAGGAAGCGGCACTGAGAGCACTGGGCCACGCCCTGCATATCTAGAACCGAAAGCACGACGCTGCACCCTGTGGGAGCTGGCTTGCCAGCGATTGCGATGGTGAATTCACCAAAGTCATCGCTGGCAAGCCAGCTCCCACAGGGTCCGCGCTCTCCATCAGAAACCAAGAAGGCCGCTCAGTGAGCGGCCTTCTTGTGTTTCAGCAGTCCATTCAGACGCGGAAATAACCCACGGTCGAATCGAACGGCAGACGCTTCAGCTCGATCTTGTTCAGATCCAGCACATCACGCAGTGCTGCGGTCTCACCTGGGAAGTTGCGGTAGGCAACTTCGTCCAGGACCACGATGGCACCCTTCGGCATGTACGGCAGGAAGGTTTCCAGCGCCACCTTGGTCGACGAGTACAGGTCGGTGTCGAGGATCAGCATCGCCACCACCAGGTCCGGACGGGTCTTGACGAAGGCCGGGACGGTTTCGAGGATGTCGCCCTTGACGATCTCGCAACGCGGGATGCGGTTGACGGGACGGATCAGGTCGTTGGCGTCGATCATGTCCTGGATCAGGGTCTCGTCGGTGTCGGAGAACATCTTCTCGTTGATGTCCGCCGGGTCTTCCTTCTCGTCGATGCTGGCAAAGCCCTGGAAGGTGTCGAAACCGATGATCGAGCGGTTGATCGCATACGGCTCGAGAATCATCGACAGCTGCATGTAGAGCATCAACGAGTTGCCCTTGTACACGCCGCATTCAACGATGGCGCCCGGTACGTCCTGGACCATCTTGAACAGTTCGATCCGCGACAGCGCCGCGGTCACGGCGATGCGGTTGGCGAAGACGAAGGGGGCGTCGGCCACGTATTGGGCATCGACACGGCTCAGCACGCTGGCACGCTTTTCGTTGTACTCGACCTCGGCAGCGGTCAGACGACGCTTGGTCATGGATTAACTCCCTGGAATTGCGAAAAGTCGCTGGCATGGAAAAGGTCTTTGAAGCCGGCTTCCACGTCGAAACAGCCGTTGTCGACATTGGGCGCGCCGCGCTTCTGAATCAGGTCCTGCAGGTGGATCAGGCGGAAGTCCACGCTGAAACGGATACGGTCGGTGCGGTTGGCCACGGTGCCGTGCAGGTGCGAACCGGAGAAGGTCAGGATCTCGCCGCTGTTGCCGGCCACGCGGATTTCCGAGGAGTCGTCGACCTCTTCCAGCGGCACCGGGTGGATGCGGGTTTCCTGGGTGATGTTGTCCTTGGCCTTGATCCGCTGGTTGGTGATCCAGTCGGTCAGGCTCCAGCTATGGGACGAGTTCTCCACCGGCCGGGTGAAGTAGGCCGGGTTGATCATCATGGTCTGGTCGGGCTCGATGGTGTAGATCGGCATCCAGGTGTTGATCTGGCAATCGACGTTGCCGTACCAGGTGTCGCGGTGCGGCTTGTAGGCGTAGCTGACGCCGGCGTGCAGGTAGTCGTAGTTGGGCACGACACGGATGCGCGGCACGTCGAACAGGTAGTCGTCCGGGTTGGCGCCGATTTCCAGCACGTAGTCGCGGATCAGCGCCTTCGCCTGCGGGCCGTTGGTGAACTGGCGCTTGAGCCGGGTGACGTGCTCGACGAAGGTTTCCACCGGCATCTGCTTGTGCAGCGACAGGTGGTCGGTTTCGCCGTCGAAGGCGTCGGTGATGCTGTGCCGGGCCAGGGCGCAGAGCTCGTGGGCGCTGCGCAGGTTGGTATCGAGGAAGATATCGCCCGCATAGACCTGCTCGCGGAATGCCGGCTTCTTCTGCAACTGGTTGATGTAGAGATTCATTGGTGCCTCTTCCTCATAAAGACTGATGCCCGCCGGGCGGGCCATGAATTGAAGTGGACGCAAGGCGACGCCCCCCTGCCCCTCGGCAGGCAACTCCAACCGCATGGGCTACCGGGTCATGAGCCCGGTTCTAGTGATCTTGTGATCGGCATCAGGCGGGCAAACTTTAATACCGCCGGGAAGGTTACAAGGCTTGCCGCTGACGGCAAGGGGTTTCCGCCCGGAGGCAAGGCGACACACCGCTTCGTTGCTGGAAGCCCCGTAACACGGGACCTGGATCAAGCTGGCACAGCTATTGCCCTGTATCCCGGAGCATTGTCGCCCCACTCAAGGAGGTTGATCCCGTGAGCATCATCAATGGTCATGGCTGGCAGAACGCCGCCATCCAGCAACATCGCACCCTGCCCGCCGTTTCCGGCGTGGACGGGCAAGCCTATCAGGCCGAGACCGCGACGGCCTCGTCGGTTGCCACCGTTGCCAGCGCGGCAGCGGCGAGCAGTGCGTCCGGCTCCACCTACCAGGATGCCAAGGATGCGCAGGACGAGGCCTTCGCCAAGCTCAAGGTGGCGCTGCAGAACACCGACAGCAGCAGCGTCAGCGAGTCGGACGAGGGCACCTCGACCACCCGCAGCGCGGCCCAGGAATTCCGTGACTACATGGCGTTGTCCCCGGAAGAGAAGATCCGCCTGAAGATGCTCAACGAGCTGGGGCTGACCGAGGAAGACTACGAGGCGTTGCCGCCGGAGAAGAAGGACGCGATCGACAAGCAGATCGCCCAGCGCCTGAAGGACGAGAGCGAGGTCAAGTCCATGGCCAGCCTGCAGCCACAGATGCAGGTGGCGATGGCGGCACAGGGCCTGATCAAGCCGGTAAGTGAGGTCGAGGCGGCGGATCCGGCGCAGGTGCGCAAGGACCGGGAGGATCGGGAAGATCCGTTTAATGTGTGATGGGCTTTAGGGCCCTATCGCTGGCAAGCCAGCTCCCACAAGGATCGCGTGCACCGCCGAACCTGTGGGAGCTGGCTTGCCAGCGATGAGGCCATCAGCCCTGTGCAGATACCTCAGGCAATCGGAATCATCGGATCCGCCGCCGCCAATGCCACCGCCCTGTCAGCCACCGGCGGATAGATCCACTGGGTATTGATCTGCCGCTTCAGCGCCTTGCCCTCCTCTCGCACCAGCTTCACCTGGCGATCCCAGCCCTCGGTGAACACCGCGCCCCAGCCGCCCAGATCGAGGCAGGTCACATACTTGGGCTGGCGATACACCACCGGCTCCACCCCGATCAACCGCGCCGCCGCATTGTTGCCGGCATGCCGCCCCAGCGGAATCGCGTGCTGGCAGGTCATCAGCGCATGGTTGCCGAGATCGTCGGTCGCGGCATAGGCGGTGTCCCCTGCCGCGAACACCGCGTCCTGACCGATCACCCGCAGATGTTCGTCCACATGCAGGCGCCCCATACGGTCGCGCTCGCCGGGAACCTGCGCAGTCAGCGCACTGGCCTGCACACCGGTGGTCCAGATCACCGTACTGGCCTCGATTCGCTGGCCATCCGACAAGGTCACGCCCTCGGCATCCACCACTTCCACCGAAGCGTTCAAGCGCCACTCCACGCCCAGTTCCGCACTCGCCTCGGCAATCGAGCGGGCGATCTCCTCACCCTGTGAAGCACCAATGGCCTGGCCGCGATCAACCACGATCACCCGCACCTCGGCAGCGTCACCCAGCACCTCGCGCAGACGAGCCGGCATCTCGGTCGCCGTCTCGATTCCGGTGAAACCACCACCAGCCACCACCACGGTATTACGTGCCGCCGAGTATGGGCGCTGGGCAAGGGATTTCAGGTGCTGCTCAAGGCGCACCGCCTCCTCGATCCGGTCGACATCGAAAGCATGCTCGACCGACCGCGCCAACCCGCTGCCGGTCGCCAGGACCAACTGGTCATAGTGCGCGACCGCAGCATTGCCCTGCCCATCCACATACTCGACACGCTTGCCGGATACATCGATGTGCTGCGCGGCGCCCTGGATAAAGCGTACGCCGGTCACGGCGAACAACTCGCCCAGCGGCGCCATCAGGCTGGCTGCATCCGGCTCATAGAAGCGCGGACGGATACGCAGTTCGGCCTGGGGCGCCAGGACGCTGACCATGGCGTCCGAACGGCCATGCATCTCCAGCAGGCGGGTGGCGCTCAGGGCGCTCCACAGACCGCCGAAACCGGCGCCAAGAACAAGAATGTGCTGCTTCATCGTGCTGCTCCGCATCAGTGAGGTTCGATTCAATAACTACGACTGTATTAGTCGCAGTTAATAAAATCAAGCCACCATTGGTCGGCGAGCGGCTTTGCCTGATCCCTGATGAAGCGCTAAAATTGGCGACCAGTTCAGTCGGAGATAGGCAGATGTCGTTGTACAGCGCGGGGGTCGAATACGGCATTCATTGCCTGATATTCCTGGTGGGGGACGGCGGTGAAAGCCGTGACGCCAGCGTGCGCGACCTGGCCGAATTGCAGGGCGTGCCCCAGGATTACCTGGCGAAGATCTTCACCAAGCTGGCCAAGGCGAAACTGGTCGCGGCCACCGAGGGCGTGCGCGGCGGTTTTCGCCTGGCGCGGCCGGCGGATGAAATCACCCTGCTGGATATCGTCACGGCCATCGACGGGCAGAAGCTGATCTTCGACTGCCGCGAGATTCGTGGGCGTTGTGCGCTGTTCGAAGGCGAGCCACCGGGCTGGGCCATCGAGGGGCCGTGTGCCGTGCATGCGGCGATGATCACTGCGCAGAAGCGCATGGAAGAGGCGCTGGCCCAGCAGACCGTGCTGGACCTGGCGCGAAGGGTCGGGCGCAAGGCGCCGGCGGGGTTCGGGGCGCAGGTGGATGACTGGATGGGGGGACGGCGGGAAAAGAAGGCGGCTGGAGACATTCCCCTCACTGAAGTCTGATCAAGAATCCAAAGAGCGACCGAGGACCCTGTGGGAGCTGGCTTGCCAGCGATTGCAATAGTGAGTTCACCATAGCTATCGCTGGCAAGCCAGCTCCCACAGGGTCCTCGGTCGCTCTTTCGGTATCTACAGGAGGCTGAAGAGTTTGATTGCAGCCAAGTGCACCGGATAGAACCACCATCCCCAGCGCCCCACCGGCAGCACCCGGCCAGGCCATTCCCGGCGTAACAGTTCCAGCCCAACAAACACCGCCATGAACGCAGTCCCCGCCACCATCACCGACACCGGCGCCAGCGGATGCTCGAACAGCCAGCTATTGGTGAAATTCCCCGCCATCGCCAGAAACCCCGCCAGCCAGGCAAAACGCCCGTCCTTCAAAGCCATCAGCAACGCCGCCGGCAGCAACACGCCGGGCAAACCGTACATCAGCCATTCGCTCGCCAACGTCGCCGTGATTGCCGCCAAGAACGCCATGGCCGCCGTGGCGCGAGTACGCAGATGCACACCCCAGGCGATAAGCAGCCCGAGGCCCAGGGTCGGCATCACATTCAGGGTCATCGAGCCGTTATCGAGCCAGCGATAAGGCACTTCGGACAGCAGGGAAAACCCGACGAACCACCCAAGATACCGCCACCTGACCACCGCCGAACGCGCCACATTGGCCGCCAGCGCCAGGCAAAAAAACGGAAATGCCAGCCGCCCCGTGACAAACAGCCAGTCCTGCTCCGGCCACAGATACCTCAGGTGATCGCCGATCATGGTGACGATCGCCAGCCACTTGAGCAGATCGAGGGACGCCGAGCGGGCCATCAGCGCGAGCGGAACGCGGCGGGTGTCACCCCGACGACTTTCTTGAACGCCCGGGCCATATGGCTCTGGTCGAAGAAGCCGCAGGCCACCGCCGCCTCGGCCAGATCCATACCGGTGCGCAACAGCGCCTGCACCCGCGCCACGCGCTTCTGGATCTGGTAGCTGTGCGGCGCCACCCCGACCTCGCGCTTGAACACCCGGATCAGGTAGAGCGGGTCCATCCCCGCCTCCAGGCCGAGGGTTTCCAGGGACAGGTTGTGCTCCGCCTCGCTGTCCAGGCGGCTGCGGATACGCCGTACCGCATCACGCTCCGGGCGAGCGGAGCGGGCCAGCTCATGCCCGTGCTGTTCGAACAACCCGGCAAGCATCTCCACCAGCAGCGTCTCGCGCTCCAGCGGCAAGCGCGACTCGGCAATGGCTTGATGGGTCAGCAACAGGCGCCGGGCGAACCGCGGATCATCGGTCATCGGCTGGCGAAACAGATGCACATGCTGACTGCCGTAGCGCCCTTGCAGCACCAGGTCGTTCAGCCAGCACGGATCGACGTAGAGCATGCGATAGACCCAACCGGCATTGTCCACTGGCACGCCATCATGGATTTCCCCCGGGCTGAGGGTCACCACCGTGCCAGCGCCGCCGAAGTGATGAGCGCCCCGGTAATAGAGCTTCTCGACCCCCTGGGTGATCACCCCGAAGGCATAGCGGTCGTGGCTGTGCCGGCCGAAATGCTGCTGGCTGTAGCGCGCGCTGAGCAGTTCGCAGCCACCTTCGGGGATGCGCAGGAACTGCGAGAAGTCCTTCTCTTGTGGCGTCATGGGTTGTCCAGTTTCGTCCAATCGTTGTGCCGACGGGCTTGATAGGTTCTGTGTTCCTACGCAAACCTGCAAGCGATGCAACGACATGCACACTCGAAAAGCCCTGCTCGAACTCACCCTTGGCGGCCTGATGCTCAGCCTCTCCGCCCTGGCCGTAGCCTTTGCCGATATCGGCGCAGGCGGTGCCGGTTTCTACCGGATGCTGTTCGCCTCGGTCCTGTTCTACCTCAGCCTGAAATGGCGGCGGATCCCGGTGCGCCTGCCGTCGGCGGCTGCGGTGCGCCTCACCGCGCTGGCCGGCCTGTTCCTGGCCATCGACCTGATTCTCTGGCACCACAGCATCTACATCGTCGGCCCCGGTATCGGCTCGATCCTGACCAACTGCCAGGTGTTCTTCATGACGTTGCTCGGCCTGTGGCTGCTCAAGGAAAAACCGTCGCTGAATTTCAGCCTGGCCATCGGCCTGGCGTTCTTCGGTCTGTACCTGCTGCTGGCGCCGGAAATGAGCAGCGAAGTCGGCGTGCGCGGCGTGCTGTTCGGGATTGCCTCGGGGCTGGCCTATGCGGTCTGTGTCTACTACCTCAAGGCCGCCAGCCAGTTGCCCTGTGGCGGCGGCGACAAGCTCGCGCAGATGCTCAACCTGAGCCTGTGGGCCGGGCTGGTGATGCTCGGCTATGCGCTGCTGCGTGGGGAAAGCCTGGCCATCGGCGACGGGAAAACCCTGCTGATGCTGGTGATCTACGGGGTGATGGTGCAGTTCGTCGGCTGGCTGCTGGTCAATCGCTCGATCGGGCAGATCAGCCTGGGGCTGGCGGGGTTGATCCTGCTGCTGGAGCCGGTGATTACCTATTTCGTCGATGTGACGTTCCTGGGCAAATCGAGCTCGGCAGTGCAGATCGGCGGGGCGTTGCTGACGGTGGTGGCGGTGTATATCGGGTCGTTGCGGCCGCCTGAAAAGGTATGTGTCACGCAGTGACCTTACTGGCCTCATCGCTGGCAAGCCAGCTCCCACAGGTTCGGCAGCGACGCGGACACTGTGGGAGCTGGCTTGCCAGCGATGAGGCCATCAGCAACAACCCATCAGCTAGAAGCGGTACTCCACTCCAGCCCCCGCATACCACGACCGCCCCGGCGCCGCCTCGTAATAACGGCCATTGCCGTCACCCACGATCACCGACCCCACATACTGCCGGTCCAGCAGGTTGTCCAGGCGCACCATCTCGTACAGCGTGAAGTGATCGAGCTGCTGCTCCATCCGCGCCCGCCAGTTGAACACCGCATAACCCGGCGCGGCCTGCTGCTGGTTGCTGTCCTCGACATACACCTCGCTGCGGTACTGCCCTTCCAGCGCCGTGCTCAGCCCGGCCACCGGCTTCCACACCAGCTCACCGAACAGACTGGTTTTCGGCACACCCGGCAGGCGGTTGCCCTTGTCGATCTGGCCGACCTTGTCCCGGTAGGTCGCATCGAGCCAGGTGTAGGCCAGGTTCAGCTCCCACTGTTCGGCCAACTGATGCTGCAACCCGACTTCCAGGCCACGACGCAGGGTCTTGCCGGCGTTGTAGTAACTGGTGCGCCCAGAGTTGGAACCAGCCACCACGATCTCGTCCTCGGTGTGGATCTCGAACACCGCCACGTTCAAGCGGCTGCGCTCGTCGAGGCGGGCTTTCAGCCCGATCTCGTATTGCGTGCTGGTGGCCGGCTTGAGCCCGAAGTTGAAACTCTCGCTGCCCCCCGGTGCATAGGCCATCTCCGCCTGGGTCGGGGTTTCGAAGGCCTTGCCGGCGCTGATATAACCATGCAGGTCCGGGGTGAACGCGTACATGACCGAGAGGCTCGGCGTAGTTCGCGAGTACTTTTTCGAACCACTGGAATCGCCATTGGACAGGTAGTGGTCATCCACTTCCATCTCCATGCTGCTACGGCGCAGCCCGGCGTCGAAGGTCCAGCGTTCCAGTTCCCAACGGGCCTGGATATAGGGATCGAGACTGGTGGCGGTATCGATCTCGTCGCGGCGCAGCTCACCCTTCACGCCGAGCACGTTGCCGCTGTAGTTCTGGTAGCCACGGCGGTCGTCACGGCTCTGGTCGTAGTCGGCACCGACCGTCACGGTCAAGGCACCCGGCGCCGCGCTGATCGGTTGGATCCAGCGCAAGGTACCGCCATGGAACTCACGGTCGAAATCCACCACGCCGCCACCGCGTTCGTTGGCCGGATTAGGGACGTTGTTGCCGATGGTCCTGGGAATCGACAGGTACTGGATCACGCTGCGCTGCCCGGCATAGGCATTGAACTGCAAGGTCGCCTCGCCGAAATCACGCTCGTAGTTCAGGCCGACCTGCTGGTGATGGATGCTCTTGCGCGTGTTGTATTCCTCGGCCCGCGAACTGACCGAGCGCGGGTCGTGCTGGTAGGCATCCCAGCTCTGCCCCAGCGGGTCCTGGGTGCCGTTCTGCTCAAGCGTATTGAAGATCAGCGCCATCCGGCTGTCGTCATCCGGCCGGAAATGCACCTTGGCGAACGTCTGGTCACGCCGCGCCGAA
The DNA here is from genome assembly GCF_001941965.1 of Pseudomonas putida. Taxonomy (GTDB): domain Bacteria; phylum Pseudomonadota; class Gammaproteobacteria; order Pseudomonadales; family Pseudomonadaceae; genus Aquipseudomonas; species Aquipseudomonas putida_L. The sequence goes on from NZ_MKZO01000012.1 coordinate 357,319, forward strand.
CTGTGGTCGCGATAACCGTCGGTGTCCATGCGCGAGGCATCCAGCACGAAGCCGGCCTGGTCATTGCCGCCCTGGCTGTACAGGTGGTTCTTGAGGAAGCCGTCGCTGCCGAACAACGTGCTCGCGCCAATGGTCGCCGAGCCACTGCCGTCCTTGCTGAACATCTGGATCACCCCGCCGGCATTGCTGCCGTAGAGCGCCGAGGCCGGGCCGCGCAGCACTTCGATACGCTCGGCCACGTCCAGGTTCAGCGACGCCGCCTGGCCCTGGCCGTCCGGGGTGCTGGCAGGAATCCCGTCGCTGAGCACCTTGATCCCGCGAATGCCGAACGCCGCGCGGGCGCCGTAGCCACGGGTGGACACCTGCAGGTCCTGGGCATAGTTCTGGCGGTTCTGCACCACCACGCCGGGTACGCGGCCCAGGGCTTCGGAGAGGTTGACCCCGGCCTGGCCATCGCTGATCTGCTCACGGCTGACGATATCCAGGGAGGCCGGGACATCGAAGGTCGAGGACGGGACGTAGGTGCCCGTCACGGCCAAGGGTTCAAGGGTGATGCCCGGCTCGTCGGCCATGGCCGCCGTGGTGCCGGCAAGGCAAATAAGACAAAGGGACGCCGGGGTGCCGCAGGACAGGAAACGGCGGCGGCGGAGGAACGGAACAAACATAGGAAGTCTAAAAAACCTGGCAAAGCCCACGCGAATCGGTGGCCTGTGAAAACGACTGCGGGTCGACGCTGACGCTCGGGATTGTCTAAGATCGCAACTTTATCGTTTCAGCGTATTTCAGTCGAGGAGTCCCATGTCCATTCAGGAAGCACCGCCGCCACTCGCCGCATCCAAAAGCACCATCGCGAAAATGGAGGCGGCCATGGCGCTGGGCAGCTTCGCCATCGGTACCGGCGAGTTCGCCATCATGGGCCTGATGCCGGATGTCGCCAGCAACCTGCACCTCAGCGAACCCGAGGTGGGTCATGCCATCAGCGCCTATGCCCTGGGCGTGGTGGTGGGTGCGCCGGCCCTGGCGATCCTCGGCGCCAAGTTGCTGCGCAAGCACATGCTGCTGGTGCTGATGGCCCTGTACGCCCTCGGCAACCTGGCCACCGCCTTCGCCCCCTCCTTCGCCAGCCTGGTGGGTTTCCGCTTTATCAGCGGCCTGCCCCATGGCGCCTATTTCGGTATCGCCGCCGTGGTGGCGTCGAGCATGGTGCCGAGCAACCAGCGCGCCGGCGCGGTGGCCCGGGTGATGATGGGCCTGACCCTGGCCATGCTGCTGGGCAACCCCATCGCCACCTGGCTCGGGCAGTTCTTCGGCTGGCGCTCGGCCTTCGTGCTGGTGGGTGCGATTGCCCTGTGCACCATCGCTCTGGTCTGGCGCTTCGTGCCGCAACCCAAGGACGAGCCGCGCAGCGATCCGCGCAAGGAACTCCAGGCCTTCCGCCTGCCCCAGGTGTGGATGGCCCTGGGTATCGCGGCCATCGGCTTTGCCGGGATGTTCTGCGTGTTCAGCTATCTGGCGCCGACCATGCTCGAAGTGACCAGGGTTTCACCGCAGTGGATTCCCTTTGGCCTGGCTGCCTTCGGCGTGGGCGGGATCATCGGCAATATCGCCGGTGGCAAGCTGTTCGACCGTTTGCAGTTCCGCGCCGTAGGGCTGGTGCTGGTGTGGTCGGTCGCGGTGCTGCTGTTCTTCACCTTCGCGGCCCAGGCGCTGTGGTCGATCCTGCTGGGCATCGGCCTGGTCGGGACGATGATCGCCCTCGCCGCGCCATTGCAGATCCGCCTGATGGATATCGCCCATGAAGCGCCGAGCCTGGCCGCGGCGTCGAACCATGCCGCGTTCAACCTGGCCAATGCGCTGGGGCCGTGGTTGGGTGGCATGGCGATCACTGCCGGGCTGGGCTGGACCAGCACCGGGTATATCGGTGCGGCGACAGCGCTGGCGGGGTTGGGGATTTTCCTTATCGCGCGGCGGATGAAGGACGGGCACTAACGCTTGGCGATACGGTTGCGTTCGTGGTGGATGCAACCGTCGTAGTAGGTCTTCTTCACCGACGCCGGTGGCAGGCGACTGCGGCTGGCGTAGGTCTGCTCGGTGATGCCGCGGGCCATCTTCGGCATCCAGCGTTCCGGGTACTTGCGCGTCTTGAGGTTCTCCCGGGCCCGCCACAGGGTGGTCCCGGAGAGTTTCGAATGCTGCGCCGAACGGGCCACTTCCGATCCCCAGCGGCACATCTCGACCTGCTTCCTGTTCAATCCCTTGGCCTGGGCCGATGTCATCACTGTCATCAGCACCAGCGCTGCCACACCTGCATATCCGAATCGCATCTGGAAAAGGTCCCACTGTCCAAGAAGCGAAAAATGCTATGCGAAAACAAAGGGTTGAAAGGGCCATCAGTTTGGATTCTTGTGTAGGGGCTGATGGCCTCATCGCCGGCAACGCCGGCTCCCACAGGTTATGTGAAGGGCACGGGTGCCCTCAGGACTTGAACCGCCCTACCAACTGATGCAGCTCCTGCGACAGCTCCGACAACCGTCCCGAATCCTCCCGCGCCGAGCCGGCAAGCTGTTCCACCACCCGCGCCTCGTCGTAGATCTGCTGGATATGCCGGTTGATCTCCTCGGCGACGCTGTGCTGCTCTTCGGCGGCCGCCGAGATCTGCAGGTTCTGGTCGCGGATTTCATTCACCGACAGCTGGATGCCCTCGAAGCTATCCCGCGCGCTTTCGATGGACGACACGCTGGCCCGGGACAGGTCCAGGCAGCTTTCCATCTTCTCCGAGACTTCCTGGGTCTTGCTGCCCAGGCTGTTGAGCAACTGGTCGATCTCTCCGGTGGAGTCCGAGGTGCGCTTGGCCAGCGCCCGCACCTCGTCCGCGACCACGGCGAAACCACGGCCCTGGTCACCGGCCCGCGCCGCCTCGATGGCCGCGTTGAGCGCCAGCAGGTTGGTCTGCTCGGCAATCCCGCGGATGGTGCCGAGGATCTGGTTGATGCTGCGGCTGCCGGCTTCCAGTTCGAGCATGGCCTGGGACGACTCGACCAGGCGGCTGCCCAGGCGATTGACGTTCTCGGTGGTCTGCTCGATCTGCTGCTTGCCCTCGGCGACACGGCGATGACCGCTCTCCGCCGAATCGGCAGCACTGCTGCAGGAACGCGCCACTTCGTTGGCCGTGGCGACCATCTCGTTGAACGCCGTGGACACCAGCTCCACCGCCTCACGCTGGCGGCCGGCCGCTTCGTTCATGTTGCCGGCCATCTCGCTGTTGGCCCGCGAGGCGTCATGCAGGTTGGTCGACGCCGCGCCGATACGCTGGATCAACTGGCGAATGGCGGCGAGGAACTTGTTGAACCAGCCCGCCAGCTCGGCGGTTTCATCCTTGCCGTGGACGTGCAGGTCCTGGCGCAGGTCGCCCTCACCTTCGGCGATCGACTGCAGGCCGCTGCTGACCTGGCCGATGGGCTTGACGATAACCCGCGAGAACGCCGCCGCGATCACCGCGAACAGCAGGCCCAGGACGATGACGATGCCGGCGGTGAGCCAGGTCATGCGCGTGGCCGTGGCCATCACTTCCTTCTGCTCGATCAGGCCGACGAAGCGCCAGCCCAGGCCAGGGGACGTCCAGACATTGGCCATGTAGCGGGTGCCATCGATTTCCACCTCGGTAGAGCCCTGGGTGGTCGCGGCCAGCTTGGCATAGGGCTCGCCCAGGTCCTTGAGCGGCTTGAAGCTGTGGGCGCTGTCCCGCGGGTCGACGAGGACGATGTCGTTCTCGATCAGCATCACGTAGCCGCTGTCGCCCAGCTTGATGCTCTTGACCAGTTCGGTGAGGTTCTTCAGCGACACGCTGACCACGAACACGCCCTTGGCCTTGCCGGCGTCGTCGAGCATGGCGCGGGCGGTGCCGACCAGGGCCACGTCGTCCTTGTCGTAGTAGTAGGCGGTGGTGCGCACGGTCTTGCCCGGGCTGGCCATGGCCGCCTTGTACCAGGGGCGGGTGCGCGGGTCGTAGTTGGCCAGCTTCGGATCGTCCGGCCACTTGGCGTAGCTGCCGTCTTCCAGGCCGATGGAGAGGATCGCCGCCGCCGGGTGGGTTTCACCGTACTGGGCGAACTGGGCGATGACCTGCTTGGCCGACTCCGGCAGCGGCTGCTGGGCAGCGTCGGGGCCTTCGTAATGTTTCAGGCTGGTTACAGCGGTGTATACAGGATCCTTGGCCATCTGATCGACGTTCTGCAAGGTGCCGTCGAAGAACTGGCGCATATTACCGTCGATCTGGCGAATTTCGCGGGTGCTACTGTCCAGGAACTGGCTGACCGCGTCAGTCCTGGTATTGCTCACGGAGATGATGCCGACCAGGCTGACCGGGAGGATGGCGACAGATATGAAGGCAAGGGCGAGCTTGGTTTTTATTTTCATACGGGGTCACGATCCGGGACAAAGTTGATCCATTGGTCAAGTAATGGCTACTTGCCATCTATTGGTTTTCGGCAGGATCGTAACGAATCTTTAGGGATAGTTTTGTGTACAAGTTATCAATCTAGTGAATCCACAGGTTGAGTTGCTCGTCGCGGTGGATGACCAGGGCCTGGAGGGCCTGTCCCAGGCAGGGGCCGAGCAGGCAGTTGCCGTCGGCGGGATCGAACAGCGCGCCGTGGGCGAAGCAGACGATGTGCTGGCCGTCGCCGGACATGAAGCGGTCCTTGCGGTATTGCATGGCGACGTCGAGGTGGGGGCAGAGGTTGCGGTAGGCCTTGATCTGGCCTTTCCATTTCAAGGCCAGGACGGTATCGCGGCCTTGCTGCCAGGGGTCGAAGCCAAGGGCCTGGCCTTCTTGCAGGTGGTGTTCGTGGCATAACAGAACAGGAACGTTCGACACGCTTGTTTTACTCCACATGATTCATGGCTTTGCACGAACCTGTGGGAGCTGGCTTGCCAGCGATTGCTGCCGGGAATTCACCATAGCTATCGCTGGCAAGCCAGCTCCCACAGGGTAGGCGTCGTGCTCTTGATCTCAGATCGGCTCGGCCGTACGCGCCAGCATCGCCTTGGTCAGCCCGATCCGGTCGAACCCGGCATCCCGGGCCATCTCCCGCTCCCCGGCCATGATCGAGTTCTCGGCGATGTACTTGCAGCGGTCGAAGCGGCGCATCATGAAGCGCTGCAAGCGCGTGCGCAGGTCGCCCTCGCCGAACAGTTCCTCGCTCAGCACCAGCGCATCCTCGATGGCCATCCCCGCGCCCTGCCCCAGGTGCGGCGTGGTGGCATGGGCCGCATCGCCGATCAGGATCACCCGCCCCTTGAACCACGGATCATCGACGAACAGTACCTCCATCGGCTTGTAGACCACCTGGCTGTCATCGGTGATCTGCTCGCGCAACTCGCCCACCAGCCCGCCGATCCCGGCGATGCGGTCGCGCATGGTGGCGGCCAGCTGGTCCTTCTCGAACCAGGGATTGTTCGGCTCGTGGGAGGTGGAGAACATGTACATCAGGTCGTCCGCCAGCGGCACCAGCCCGGCATTGCCTTCGGCGCCGGTGTAGCTGGCCAGGTGGTCGATGGACGGATGCCGCGGGAAGTTGTAGCGCCACACCGCCTGCCCGGTGAAGCGCGGGGTGTAGGTGTCGCCATAGAGCAGGCCGCGAATCTTCGAGTACACGCCGTCGGCACCGACCATCAGGTCGTAGCGGCCGCTGGAGCCGTCGGTGAAGCTGACGTTGAGGTCGAGGGGGAGTTCCTCATAGGACTCGACACTCACCCCGAGGCGCACCCGGGTGCCAAGCTCGATGGCGGTATCGCTGAGCACCTGGTGCAGGGCCAGCCGCGAGATGCCGACGTTGGCCGGATACTGCGGGCCCGCCAAGCGCTGCCCGGGGATGCGCGCCAGGGCCTTGCCCTGCAGGTCGTAGATGCCCACGTCCTCGAAGGCGTAGGCGGCATCGAGGTAGCGGTCGAGCACGCCGAGACGGGCCATTTCCCGGACCACGTTGCTCTGCTGGATGATGCCGACGCCGTACACCGTCCACTCCGACTTGATCTCCACCAGGTCGACTGCCACCCCCTGGCGGCGCAGCGCGATCGCCGCGCACAGGCCGCCGATGCCGCCGCCCACGATCAGTACTCTGTTGATATCGCTCATGCGTGATTCCCTTGTTCTTGTTGTGTGGATCAGCCCTCCGGCGGGAGGCTGGAAGCACAGGCTAGGAACCGGGGAAGAATTTGACTAATCGTTACTGGGGATGCAGGGTATCGCGAAAATAAATACAACAACGAGATGCCTGCCATGCGCTTCAAACACCTGGATCTGAACCTCCTGGTGGCGCTGGATGTCCTGCTCGAAGAGCAGAACATCACCCGAGCCGCCGAACGTCTGCACATGACTCAATCGGCCACCAGCGGGGTACTCGGGCGGTTGCGTACGTACTTCGAGGACGACCTGCTGGTCCAGGTCGGACGCAAGATGATGCTCACGCCGCTGGCCCGCGACCTGGAGATCCCGGTGCGTGAAGTGCTGCTGAAGATCCAGACCTCGATCACCGCCAAGCCGGTGCAGGACATCGCCGAAAGCAAGCGGCATTTCCGCATCATGGCCTCCGACTACCTCATCAGCGTGCTGTTCGCCGAGGTGATCCGCGAGGTCAACCAGCAGGCGCCGCTAATGACCTTCGAACTGATCAGCCCTGGCGAGACGGCCCGGGAAATGCTGATGCGCGGCGAAGTCGACCTGATGATCGCGCCGGACCACTACATCGTGAAGGAGCACCCGTAGCAATTGCTGTTCGAGGAACAGCACGTCTGCGTGGTGTGCCAGGACAACCAGGCAGTGGGCGAGCGCCTGACCCTGGAGCAGTACCTGGAGCTGGGGCATGTCTCGGTGGTGTTCGGACGCAACCGCACGCCGGGGATCGAGGAATGGTTCATGAGCGAGTATGGCTGCAAGCGCCGTCTCGAAGTGATCACCCATGACTTCAACACCCTGCCGCAACTGGTGATCGGCACCCAGCGCGTGGCCACGGTGCATGGCCGCCTGGCCCGGCTGTATGCGCGCAACCTGCCGCTGCGCATCGTCCCGCCGCCGGTGAATCTGCCGGCGATGCAGGAGTACATGAGCTGGCACCGCAGCCTGGACCGGGATCCGGTGCTGGCGTGGTTGCGGGGGAAATTGCTGGAGATGGCGAGTAGGCCGGCTGCGCCGTTGGCGGCTTGAGACACTCCTGAGAGCAACTCTGCCCCTGTGGGAGCTGGCTTGCCAGCGATTGCTTCAGTGAATTCACCATAGCTATCGCTGGCAAGCCAGCTCCCACAGGGTTTGCGTCAGCCCCTCAAATCAGCGCTCGGCGCGAAATACACCCAGCGCCTCCCCAAGCCCCGCACTAAGCCGCTGCAACCCCTCACTCGCCGCCTCCAGCCGCGCACACTCCGCCGCATTCTGCTCCACCACCCGCTCCACTTCCCCAGCCGCGCCATCCACCCGCCAGGCGAGATCCTGCTGGGTCCGCGCCGCCTCGGCGATATGCCCGGCAGCACTCTCCACCTCGACAATGCTCGCCGTGATCGCCGCCAACACCGCACTGGCCCGCGCCGTCAGTTCTACCCCTTCCCCCGTCAGGCGCTGGCTGTCATCCAGGCTCGCCGCCGCCGCCCGCGTCACTTCACCGAGTCGCTGGATCATCCCGTCGATCTCCCCGGTAGACGCCCGGGTCCGGCTCGCCAAACCGCGCACCTCGTCCGCCACCACGGCGAACCCACGCCCATGCTCACCGGCCCGCGCCGCCTCGATCGCCGCATTCAACGCCAGCAGATTGGTCTGCTCGGCCACCGCACTGATCACATCCAGCACGCCGGTAATGGCTTCGCTCTGGCTTTGCAGCAGTTGCATGGCCGCAGTCCCCGCCCCCATCTCCCCGGACAACCGCTGAAGACTCTGGCTCGCCTCGCGCACCAGCCGATCGCCCTCGTGAATCAACGAGCTGGCCTGCCCGAGGCTGGCCTGGCTGGCATCGACCCGCTGATTGACCTGCACCGTGGCCTGGGTCATCAACTGCATGGCCTGCATCACCTCGCCGGTCTGCCGCCGCTGCGCCCGCACGCCCTGCCCCGTACGCTCGACCATCCCGGCCAGGGTGTCGGCCGCGACATCCAACTGGTCGGCATCCCCACCAATCCGCCCGACCAGATCCCGCAGCGCCTGCAGCATCACCCCGATCGCTTCGTTCAGTTGCCCCAGCTCATCATTGCGCCCCAGCCGCGGCAGACGCCCGTGCAGATCCCCGGCAGCGACCTGCTGCGCCAGCGCCAGCATCTGCCGGACCGGCACGGCAATGGAGCGGCGAATCAGTACACAGGCCGTGATACTCGAAAGCAACGCCAGCCCGAGCATCAGCGCCAGTTGCAGGTCCAGATGCCGACGCTGCACCTCCCAGGCCAGGGCCGCACGCTCGCGCTCGCCATCGAGGGCGGCGATCGCCTGCTGCGCCGCATTGTTCATCGCCGCCTGCTGGACCAAAGCCTGCTCACCGCTGTCGCTGTAGCGCAGGAAGGCCTGGCGGTATTCCTCCAGCGCCGCAGTGGCCTCGTCCAGCGCATGACGACGCTCGCCTTCCAGCCGGGCGGCAAGGCTGCTTAATGCGGTACCCAGTTCGTTGACCCGGTTGATCCAGTCATCGCGATAGCGCTGCTGCGGATCGAGGGTGAAATACAGCTCGCTGTCACGCAGGTTGGTCAGGCGCTCACGCAGCGCGGCGGCATCTTCCAGCAGTTGCATGGCCGCCGCGTCGGGTGACTGGTCCTGCTCCAGCCCGGCATTGATTTCATCCAGCTGATCGAGGAATACCCCGGCAAACCGTTGCCCCGCACCCTGAGCCAGTTCCTGCATGCGCAACCGGGCGTCCTGGGCCTGCAGGCGGGCCCTGGCATAGCCCTGGAAGCCTTGCAGGTACTCCGTGCCCAGCCTCGCGACATCCCCGTCGACCGATTCGTCACGAAGCTTCTGCAAGGCGATGGTCACCGGCGCCGCAGACTCGTCAGTGACCAGCAAGGCAAAGGTCTTCTCCGCCTGCCGCGCCTCGGCCAGATGATTCTGCAAACGCTCCAGTCCGCGCAAACGCTCGCTGTTGGCCTGGCTCACCTGCAACGCATACCAGGCCGCCAGCCCCATGCCGAGGGTGCAGACCAGCACCAGGGCAAAGCCCAGCGACAGCTTGCCGCCCACGCTGAGGCGACCGAACGGGCCGGTGGACTGAATGGTTTCGAACACGCTGGAAACGGACAAGGGCATCCTCCTCGGAAAGCCGCGCGTCGTGCGCGGCCGCCCATCCTGCCCGCCTCCTTCACCCCCCCACCAATCGCATCTGGCGATGCGACGCATCGGCCCGCGCCATGTATCGCGTGCCCGGATAGCTGGCATCCGAACAAGCGATTTGTCCGATTCACAAGGCTCGTGCGAGCGTGCAACAGCTGCCCGAAGGGTGGCCGTCGCCCCATGCCTGTGCAGTTGCCGGCGATGTGCATAACAAGAAGGAAACCAACCATGTTCCGTTACTTCCCGAGCAACTACGTGTGGAACCTCTCGGTCAACCTGGCCATCGAGATGGGCGCGCGCATCGGCGAGATCGTCGAGATGTGCGAGCCCCTGCAAGAGGCCGCCAGGCAGCCTGATGCCGAAGGCACCCGGGCCTTCCGCGAGACCTGGGCGAAGATGGCCGACAAGCTGAGCGAGATGGCCGGCGAGGATGAAGCCCTTGGCCGGCTGCTGTCGGCCGGCGAAAAATATAACCGTGCGGCCACCTACTACCTGACCTGCGAACGCCTCCAGGCCCATGGCGCTCCCGGCCGCCTGGACCTGTACCAGCGCTTCCTCGACACCTTCGCCCGCGGCGTCGCGCTGTCGAAGGAGAACTGCGAGCGGGTCGAGATCCCCTACGAGGGCAAGGTCATCTCCGGCCTGTATGTTCGCGCCGAAGGTGTCAGCGGCCCGGCGCCGATCCTGGTCCAGCTCAACGGCCTGGACTCCACCAAGGAAATGAAATACCGCGTCGGCCTGCCCGCGTGGCTGGCCAAACGCGGTGTCGCTTCGCTGCTGATCGATCAGCCCGGCACCGGCGAAGCCCTGCGCCTGCATGACCTCAAGGCACGCTACGACGCCGAGCACTGGGCCAGCCGGGTGGTCGACTGGCTGCAGGACCGGGCGGACATCGATCCCCAGCGCATCGGCTGCGAAGGCGTGTCCCTCGGCGGCTACTACTGCCCCCGTGCCGTGGCCTTCGAACCGCGCTTCGCCTGCGGCGTGGTGTGGGGCGCCAACCATGACTGGCGCGATGTGCAGAAGCGTCGCCTGGAGCGCGAAGGCAGCTTCCCGGTGCCGCATTACTGGGAGCACGTGCGCTGGGTCTGGGGTGGCAAGGACATCGAGGAGTTCATGCAGATCGCCGAGAACGTCCACCTCGATGGCGTGGTCGAGAAGATCCGCGTGCCCTTCCTGGTCACCCATGGCGAGCAGGACTCGCAGATCCCGCTCAAATGGGCGCACCGCACCTACGAGCAACTGGTCAACAGCCCCAAGCGCGAACTGAAGATCTTCACTTCCCGCGAAGGTGGCGTGCAGCACTCCAGCTTCGACAACTCCATCAATGCGGGCCAGTACATCGCCGACTGGGTCGCCGAAACCCTCGGCGGCCGCACCGCCTGACTTCTGGACACGATCATGAACATCATCGGACCCGATTACCTGGTCTTCGGCGTGGACAACGTCGCCGACTGCGTGCAGTACATGACCGACTACGGTCTCAAGCCTTGCGATATCGATGACAGCGGCGGCTGGCTGGAGGCCCTCGACGGCACCGGCGTGCTGATCCGCCCGCGCCACGACCCACGCCTGCCGCCGGCCATGGAAACCGCCACCACCCTGCGCGAAACCGTATACGGCGTCGCCGATGAAGCCACCCTGCTGGCCATCGAGGCCGAGCTGGGCAAGGATCGCGAAGTGCGTCGTGGCGAGGATGGCGTGTTGCGCTGCGTGGACGACATGGGCTTCGCCCTGGGCTTTCGCATCACCCAGCGGCGCACCCTCGACCTCCCCGGCGAAGCCAGCCATGCGCCGGGTGCGCAGGCGGCGCGGCCGGTCAATGCACTGGGCGCCAGCAATGACATGCCGGCGCTGCCGCGCAGCCTGTCCCATGTGGTGTATTTCGTGCCGGATCCGGACCGGGCCGAGGCGTTCTATACGCGCCTGGGCTTCGTCTGTACCGACCGTTTTGCCGAGACCGGGCCGTTCCTGCGTCCGGGCGGCACCCTGGACCACCACACCCTGTTCCTGATCCAGACCCCGCCGTTCATGAAGGGCATCGAGCACTTCACCTTCCACATGGGCGGGCCGACCGAAGTGCTGGTGGCCGGGACGCGCTTCGTCGAGAAGGGTTATGAATCGTTCTGGGGACCGGGGCGACATCAGTTGGGGTCGAACTGGTTCTGGTACTTCAACAGCCCCATGGGCTGCCATGTGGAATACGACGCGGACATGGACCTGCATGATGAGCAATGGACCGCGCGGGTAGCGGCGCCGGGGGCGGATAACTCGCAGTATTTCCTGTTCCACTATCAGGAGAAATGGTTCCCGGGAGGGCCGCCGGCCAAGCATTGAGGGAATGCAGAAGGGGGTGTCATTGACACCCCCTTTTTTTGCTTTGTTGCTGATGGCCTCATCGCTGGCAAGCCAGCTCCCACAGGGATCGCGTGGACAACACTGACCCTGTGGGAGCTGGCTTGCCAGCGATGAGGCCCTCAAAAACAACATCCATTTTCAGTCCTTCTGCGGTGGCACAACCACCCCAACCTCCTTCGCATACACCTGCCACTGCCGCTTCAACCGCTCGAACACCTCCGGCTCCCGCGCCGCCAGGTCCTCCACTTCACCTCGGTCCCTCGCTACATCGAACAACTGCCAGCGCGTCGCCTGCGGTGCCTGCCCCGGCATCGCCCAGGGCCGCAGCCCCAGCAGCTTCAGATTGCCCTCGCGGTAATACAGGCTGCCAAACAACTCCCCGGCCAACGGCCGCTCCACCGCACCCTTGCCCTCCAGCATCGGCAGCATCGAACGCCCGGTGATCGGATGCTTGCCCTGCCCCTGCGGAAGCGCCAATCCGGCAATCTCCAGGAAGGTCGGCGCCAGATCATCCACCCGTGCCACCCCGCGCTCCACACCCTGACGCGCCAGCGCACGGGGCATATGCACGATCGCCGGCACACTGATCCCGCCCTCCGCCGTGCTGCCCTTGAACAGCCGCAACGGCGCCGCACTCACCTCGGCCCAGCGCAAGCCATAGTCGATCTGCGAGCCTCGACGCCCAAGGTTCTCCAGGCTGTTATCGGTATTCGCCCCCGCGGGATAGAACTGCTCATGCCGCTCCCCCGCTGCGCCGTTGTCGGACATGAACACCACCAGGGTGTTGTCGTACTGCCCGGTGCTTTTCAGGTAGTCCAGCAAGCGCCCGATGTTGTAGTCGAGGTTGCCGACCATGGCCGCATAGATCTCCATCTTGCGCGCCTCGACCCGCCGCTGCTCCGGGCTCAACTGCTCCCAGCCCGGCAGGTCCGCCGCCACCGGCAGACGCTGGGCGGCGACGAAGTCCTCCGGCAGACGCTGGGCGGCGACGAAGTCCTCCGGCAGCAAACCCTTCTCGCGCTGCCGTTCGATCCGTGCCTGGCGGACCTTGTCGTAGCCCTGGTCATACAGCCCGCGGAACTTCTCCAGCCAGGCTTCCGGCGCCTGCAGCGGCCAGTGCGGCGAGGTGTAGGCGGCGTAGGCGAAGAACGGTTTGCCGCTGTCCTGGCCCTTGCGCAGGTAGTCGATCAGCTTGTCGGTGTAGAAGTCCGACGAGTAGAAATTCTCCGGCAACTCCACCGGCTGACCGTTCTCGCGGTAGGTGATGCGCTCGATCTTCGCCGTGGGTTGCGCAGGCGGCTTGAAATGCACGCCACCGCCTTCGAGGAGGGTGAAGGACTGCTCGAAACCACGCCGGTCAGGGCCCTGGTCAGACCCCAGGCCAAGGTGCCATTTGCCGACCATGCTGGTGCGATAGCCGCCCTCGCGCAGCAGCTCGGCAATCGAATGGGACTGCGGATTGAGATAGCCCTCGTAGCCCGGCTTGCCGCGCTGGAACGGCTGGATCGCCTCTTCCATGGTGCCCAGCCCGGCCAGGTGGTTGTCGGTGCCGGACATCAGCATCGCCCGGGTCGGCGAGCAGGTCGGCGCGGCGTACATATTGGTCAGTTGCAGGCCATGGGCAGCCAGCTCGTCGAGGTTGGGCGTGGCGATTTCGCCGCCAAAGGAACCCAGGTCGGAATAGCCGAGGTCATCGGCGAGGATCAGCAGGATATTCGGCCGCTCGGCAGCCACGGCAGCCGCGGCAGCGCCGGACACGAGACAGGCCAGCGCAGTCAGCAGGAAGGGAAAACGCACGGGGAACCTCGCCGTTCTTATTCTTCGAAGATCGCCACGGCACGGACGAAGCCGGCGGACGCATGCTTGATCTTGTACGGGAAGCAGGACACCAGGAAACCGTGGGCCGGCAAGCTGTCGAGGTTGGCGAGTTTTTCCATCTGCCCGTAGCCGATATCCCGCCCGGCCTTGTGCCCTTCCCAGATGATCGAGGCATCGCCGCTTTCGGCGAAACGCTGGCGGGTGAAGCTGAACGGCGCATCCCAGCTCCAGGCATCGGTGCCCACCACCCGCACGCCACGATCGAGCAGGTACAGGGTGGCCTCGCGGCCCATGCCGACGCCGGCATCCAGGTAGCCCGGCTGGCCGAACAGGCTGCCGGCGCGGGTGTTGACCAGGACGATATCCAGCGGCTGCAGGTCGTGCCCGATGCGCTGCAACTCGGCCTCGACCTCGGCGGCGCGGACCACGTGGCCATCCGGCAGATGACGGAAGTCCAGCTTCACCCCCGGTTGCAGGCACCACTCCAGCGGCAGCTCGTCGATGCCGAAGGCCGGCTTGCCGCCATCGGTGGTCGAGGCGTAGTGCCAGGGCGCGTCCATATGGGTGCCGCTGTGGGTGGTGATGGACAGGCGCTCGGCAGCCCAGGACTCCTGACCGGGCATCTGCTCGATGGCCAGTCCGGGGAACATCGCGGCCATCTCCGGCCAGCCCTGCTGGTGGTCCATGTAGTCGATCTTCGGCAGCAACGGTGGCGGATCGGTGTAAGGGTTGTTGTCCAGGGTTACCGACAGATCGACCAAGCGGCGCGTGGGTCTTGCAGTCATTGGGTTTCCTCTCAGGCAGGTGTCGCGAGCGCCCGCGCAGGGCGGACGCGATGAGTAAGGTCGAGGGCATTGCGCACCAGGGCGCGCGCCGTGCCGTCATGGCGAAAGCCGCGGACCCGGGCCAGCGGCGTGCGCAATGGCGGTAAGCGCCCGAACAGGGCTTCCAGTGCCGCGTCCGGCTGGTAGTCGATCAGGGCCCGGCGCTCTTCGCCGAACACCTCCGCCAGGGCATCCACCACGGCGGCGATGGACAGCTGCAGCACCGGCAGTTGCCAGACCCGGCATGGCGCATCAACGGGCAGATCGAATTCGGCGGCATGCAGCAGGTTGTCGACGCAGCAGGCGGCGGACATCCACCAGGCAGTGGCCCGGGATGAAACGGGACAGGTGTAGGACTGCCCCGCAGCGAAGCGTTGCAGCAGGTCGCTCATGAACGCCGAACGCAACCCGGCGCCATCTCCCGGCCGGGCGACGATGCCGGGCAGGCGCAGGGCGCGGCCATCGACTTCGCCGCGCCGGGCCAGATCGCCCAGTTGCTGCTCGATCATCAGCTTGTGCGCACCATAGGACAGCGCCGGGCGCGGGCGCTGGTGCTCATCCATGCGCAGCGGCAGGTCGCCGCCGTAGACCGCGACACTGCTGGCATACACCAGCACCGGCGGGCGCTGGGCGTTACGCAGCAACTCAAGCAACTGCAGGCTGGCGAGCAGGTTCACCTGGCGGCCCAGGGCGTAGTTTTCCTCGGCCGCGCCGCCGGCGATGCTGACCAGATGAAAGACCACATCCACCCCGTCGGCCAGCCCCCGGCGCAGCAGCGCCGGGTCGGTGATGCTGCCGGTGAGATGGCGCAGACGCGGGTCTTCAGGAAAGCCATCGAGACGCTGGTCGAGCAGGATCAGCGCCTCGATCCGCCGCCCGCGCAAATGCCCGAACGCCAGCAAACGCTGGACCAGCTGACGCCCCAGAAACCCGGCCGCCCCGGTGACCATCACGCGCATGGCGCACCTGCCCGGACCACCTGCTGGTCGATGGCGCCGAACAGCGGCGAACCCTCCCGGCCACGGGCCTCCATGCGTACCCGCTCGCCGAATTGCATGAAGGCGGTACGGGGCGAACCATGCTCGATCATTTCCACTGCGCGGCGTTCGGCGATGCAGGCCGAGCCGACACTGCGATCAGCGTTGGATACCGTGCCCGAACCGATCACCGTACCCGCCGCCAGACGCCGGGTCAGCGCGGCATGGGCGATCAACTGATGGAAGCCGAAATGCATGGCCCCGCCGTGAGGATGGCCGAACCACTCGCCATTACGTTCCACGCTCAGGGGCAGGTGCACCCGCCCCTCGCGCCAGTCCTCGCCCAGCTCGTCCGGGGTCACCGCGACCGGGGCGAAGCTCGAGGACGACTTGGCCTGGATAAAGCCGAAGCCGGTTTTCATCTCGCGGGGTGCCAGGGCGCGCAGGCTGACGTCATTGAGTTGCAGGATCAGCCGCACATGCCCGAGCGCCTGTTCGGCGGTGCAGCCCATGGGCACCTCGTCCACCAGCACGGCGAACTCGCCTTCGAAATCGATGCCGTGGGCTTCGCTGGGCAGCGGGATGTCCTGGCGCGGGCCGAGGAAATCGTCACCCGCGCCCTGGTACATCAACGGCGTGTCCTCGACGCCTTCGATGGGGTCGAGGCGGAAGGCACGCTGCATCAGCTCGCCATGGCTGAGGAAGCAGGAACCGTCCAGCCATTGCCAGGCGCGCGGCAACGGTGCCATGACCTGCTGCGGATCGAAGGCGAACGCGTCGTCGGCAGCGTTGTGGTTCAAGGCCTCATAACGAGCCTGCAACGCCGGTACCACCTGTGCCCAATTGTCGATTGCCACCTGCAGGGTCGCGGCGATATCACCGGCTTCCACCGCCCGGCGCAGATCCCGGGACACCAGCAGCAGACGCCCGTCGCGGCTGCCATCGGCCAAGGTCGCGAGCTTCATGCCAGCACCTCCTGCAACTGCTCGGCATAGCGCCCGTCAAGGAGGATGAAGACCATCCGCGCCATCGCCTCGGTGCGATTGCTCCAGGCATGGTTGGTGCCGCGCTGGACCACGATATCGCCGCGCTTGAGGTACACGTCTTCATCGTCCAGCACCAGCCAGACCTCGCCCTCGGTGACGATGCCGTAGTCGAGGGTTTCGGTGCGGTGCATCAGCTTGTGGCGGGATTCGCCGGTGCCGGTGCCGGCATGGGACTCGCCGATCTCGGCGAACGCCGCCGCAGCGGCCGCGTCGCTGACCTGGTTCTGCACGCTGTCCGGCGGGATATCCACCACGCGGATCAGGCTGCCGAGGGCCGACGGGCTCAGCACCAGCGGCCTGAGGGTCGGGTCGGCGCCGTTGTCGATCAGCGCCGGGCTGGCATCACTGCTCCACACCTCATGGAACACCGTGCCGGGCACGGCCTTGAGTTCGAGACTGGTGGGCACGGCGCCAACCAGGGCCGCCAGTGCCGTACCGGCAGCGCTATGGCCGGTGACGACGCGCTTGAAGGGGGGAAGTGCTTGCATGGGGACTCCGCTATCAGATCTTGTTCGGGGAGGAAGGCAGGGCCGGCATCGGGCTGATGCGCGGCAGGGCGAGACAAGCCAGGGCCAGCAGCAGTTGCCCCAAGGCGATCAGGGCCAGGGCGCCGGGCAGCGCCTGCGGGTTGCCAGACGTCAGCGCCAGCACCACCAGCGGGCTGGCGAACTCCCCGGCAAACAGCGCCGCCGTGAATCCGCCCGTGGCCCGGCCTCGCTGGGCCGCACCGGCACGGGACATGACCCAGGTGATCAGGGTCGGCAGCATCAGGCCGATGCCGAGGCCATTGAGGGCGACGGCCGGGGTCAGCCACAGCGCATCCGGGGCCAGCGCCATCAGCCCGCCGCCGATACCCGCCGTGACGAAGGCCAGCCCCAGCAGGTACTGCCGGGCCAGGCCATGCAGCAGGCGGAAACTCAAGGCACCGAGCATCACACCGAGCTGGTTGGCGCCCATGACCATGCCGATCTGCTGCGGCGAATCGACGTGCAGCAGGCCGAGCAGAAAGCCCGCCTGCACCGGCACCACAAACAGGCTCACGCCCGCCAGCAGGCTGAACAGGTACAGCGGCAGCAGGGCCCGCCAGGGGAAGCCGGCGCTGTCGCTTTCGACCTGCACCTCGCCCGCCTGGCGCTCCCACAGCAGCCATGCCATCAACGGCAGGAACAGCAGGCCGACGCCGTAGAGCAGGTACGGCGTGCGCCAGTCGTCCTGCCCGAGCGCCCCGCCCACCGAGATGAACAGTGCCGCCGACAACGAGGTGCAGACCATCTGCAAGGCGAACAGCCGCTCACGCCGGGCGCCCTGGTAGTAGTCGCCGATCAGGGTGGTGCAGCAGGTCATGATCCCCGCCTCCGCCAGGCCGAGCCCGGCACGGCTGGCGACGATCGCCGGCAGCGATTCCAGCCACAACGGCAACAGGCCGAACAGGCTGTAGAGCAGCATTGAGCCAAGCAGCAGCGGCTTGCGCCCGAGGCGGTCGGCGATCATTCCGGCGAAGGGCGCGAGCACGGCGATCACCAGTGCGGGAATGGTCAGGCTGACCGGGACCAGCACCGCAACCAGCGGATCATCGCCGAAGTGCGCCTGCATTCGTGGCAACACCGGCGCCAGCAGCACCGCGCCGAGGACCGGCAGGCAACTGCCGAGCAGCAGCAACAGGGATTGCGGCAAACCCGCCTGGGCTTCACGACGCATGGGAGATCTCCTGGCGTACGGACGATTCGCTATGCAGGGGCGCCGGACGCACCGGCAGGAGGAAGCGCGCCAACGCCGGCAGCAGCACCAGCGCGCCGACCATGTTCCAGACGAACATGAAGGCCAGCAGCACGCCCATGTCGGCCTGGAACTTGATGGGCGAGAACATCCAGGTGCCAACGCCGATGGCCAGGGTCACGCCGGTCAGCATCACCACCTTGCCGGTGGACACCAGGGCCCGGTAATAGGCCTCGGACAGGCTCGCGCCCTGGCGCAGGTGGGCGAGCAGGATGCTCATCACGTACAGCGCGTAGTCGACGCCGATCCCCACGCCCAGGGCGATCACCGGCAGGGTGGCGACCTTGACCCCGATGCCCAGCCAGACCATCAGCGCCTCGCAGAGGATCGAGGTGAGCATCAGCGGGATCACCGCGCACACCGTGGCGCGCCATGAACGGAAGGTCAGCAGGCAGAGAAGGATCACCGCGCCGTAGACCCAGAACAGCATCTCCCGGTTGGCCTCGCGCACGACGATATTGGTCGCCGCCTCGATCCCGGCATTGCCGGCGGCCAGCAGGAACTTCACCTCGGCGGTGTCATTGGCCGCGGCGAAGCCCTCGACGTGCTGCACCAGGCGGGTCAGGGTCTCGGCCTTGTGGTCGGTGAGGTAGACGTACAGCGTCAGCAGGTTGCAGGACTCGTTGTACAAGCCGCGCGGGGCGCTGGCGGTGATCATGTTGAGCATCGCCTGGTTGTTCTGCAGCTCGTACCACTTGGGGTTGCCCTCCGAGAGCCCGACCAGCATGCGCCGGTTGAGCAGGGCCAGGGAGTTGGTCGAGTCCACCCCCGGCAGGCTGCGCAGTTGCCAGTCCAGTTCGTCGACCTTGCGCAGCACGTCGTAGCGCGCGCAGGCCCCGGCCGGGGTCTGCACCATGATCGCGAACAGGTCGCTGCTGGCGCCGTAGGCCTGGGTCATGAAGGCGTCGTCGCGGTTGTAGCGCGAGTCGGCGCGCAGTTCCGGGGCGCCGGCATCGAGGTCGCCGATGGCCAGGTGCAGGCTGACCAGGAAGCCCAGCACCGCCAGCACCAGGCTGACGCCGATGCACGCCCGCGCCCAGGGCTTGCGGGTGAACAGGTCGAGCAAGCGCCAGAACGGATGGCGGGCCTTGCCACGCTCCTCCGCCCGCTCGCTGCGCAGGCTGATCTCGGCGGCCTTCGGGCTGACGCCGAAGTAGGAGAGCAGCACCGGCAGCAGGATCAGGTTGGTGAAGATCAGCACCGCCACGCCGATGCTGGCGATGATCGCCAGGTCCTGGATCACCTTGATCTGGATGATCATCAGCACGGCGAAGCCCACCGCGTCGCAGAGCAAGGCGGTCAGCCCGGCGAGGAACAGGCGGCGGAAGGTGAAGCGTGCGGCGACGACGCGGTGCATGCCGCGACCGATGTCCTGCATGATCCCGTTCATCTTCTGCGCGCCGTGGCTCATGCCGATGGCGAAGACCAGGAACGGCACCAGCACCGAGTAGGGGTCGAGCTGGAAGCCGAGCAAGGGCAGCAAGCCCAGTTGCCAGACCACCGCCACCAGCGAGCAGATCACCACCAGCAGGGTGCTGCGCACGCAGCGGGTGTAGGCATAGAGCACTGCCGTGGTGATCAGGATGGCTACGGCGAAGAACAGCAGGATCTGTTGCAGGCCCTCGATCAGGTCACCGACCTTCTTGGCGAAGCCGGTGATATGGATGTCGATGCCGTCGCTGGCGAACTCGGCGCGCAGGGCTTCCAGTTGCCCGGCCAGCACGGTGTAGTCCAGCGCCTTGCCGTCCGGGGTGCGGGCCAGCAGCGGCACCTGGATGATGCTGGAGCGCTGGTCGAAGGCGACAAGCTGGCCGATCTCGTTGGACAGCTGCACATTGCGCCGCAGTTCGGCGAGGGACTCGGGGCTGCCGTTGTAGTCGTCGGGAATCACCGGACCGCCGTCGAGGCCGTCCTCGGTCACCGAGACCCAGCGGGTCGCCGGGGTCCACAGCGACTTCATGTAGGCGCGATCGACGCCGGGCAGCAGGTAGATGCGTTCGCTGAGCTTCTGCAGGGTGCCCAGGTAGGCCGCGTCGTAGATTTCGCCTTTGCTATTGGCAACGGCGACGCGCAGGGTGTTGCCCAGGCCGGACAGCTCCTTCTGCCGCTCCAGGTAGTTGGCGATATAGGGATGCCCGGTGGGGATCATCTTCTCGAAGCTGGCATTGAGTTCCAGGCGCGTGGACTGCCAGCCCAGCACCAGGGTAGTCAGCAGGCATAGCAGCAGGACCCAGTGCCGGTGGTTGAACAGGGCCCGCTCGGTGAGCGAACCGGAACGCGGGTCGAACCCGTCCGGGCTGCCGGGCTCGGGGTGACGGCTAGCGCAATTCATGGGGATCACTCCGAAGCGGAAACGGTGGGCTGGACGACGCGGGACAGCCCGGTGAAGCCGGCAACCACCAGGCTGCCGTCGGCGGCCTGGACCACGGCGGCGACCGGCTTGCGCTGCGGCGCAAAGGCCGGGGCCAGGCCGTCGGCCGCACTGGTGAACAGCCCGCCGGACTGGTTGCTCAGCAGCACCCGGCCATCGCCTAGGGTGATGGCGTCGCTGAAGGACACCGGGGCCAGGGTCGGCAGCGCCTGCGCCTCTTGCGCGCCTTCGCCCAGGACGAAGGCATTGCCCTTGAGCCCGCCGATCAGCAGCGTGCCATCGGCACGGGTGGCGAGGGTGAACAGGCTGCCGTGATAGGGGCTGGGCAACTGGTGGAAGTCTTCGCCGTTGTCGGAACGGGCCAGGTAGCCCTGCTCGCCGGCCAGTACCCAGGCCTCGCCCTGGCGGGCCACGGCGTACAGGTGCAGGCCCTCCGGGTTGTCGATGCGGCCCATCAGCGAATGCCAGCTGGCGCCGCCATCGTCGCTGTGCAGGGCCAGACCATAGGCGCCCACCACCAGCACGTTGCGCGCATCGCTGGCGGCAACGGCGAGGAACGGTTTGTCGGCAGCCTCACCGGCAATCCGTTCGGCGGTGTCCAGGCGAGTAACGGCAGTGTCGTCATCCGGCGCCTGCTGTGCAGCGCGGCGAGCCTCTTCCAGCTCCACCTGGGCGGCGCGTTCGCCGTCCAGTTGCAGGCTCCAGTGCTCGCCGCCATCGCGGGTCGCCAGGACCACCCCGGAATGCCCGGTCACCCAGCCGTTCTGCGCATCGGCGAAGGCTACGGCGGTCAGGCCCACCGAGACCGGCACCGCCACCTGGCGCCACTGCTGGCCGTTGTCGTCGGACAGCAGGATCAGCCCGCGTTCGCCCACCGCCACCAGCCGTTCGCCGGCCCGGGCCAGGGCGGTGTACACCGCGCGTTGCGGATTTACGACCTGCATCGCCGGGCTTTGCAGGACATCACCGACGGCGCGGTGCTGCAGCATGGCCTGGGCCTGGCAGGTGGAAGCCAGCGGCAAGGCGAGGGCCAGCAGCAGGCCGCCCGACTGAAGCAATCTGTTCATGTCTACCTCGAAATCCAGTACCGATCGGGAGGGCAGCACCTGCCCTCCTCTCTCGCGGTCAGCGCACGCCGCGGCCGGCCATCGCCGCCGGGGAGAACTCGGCGGCCTTGTAGCGATCGACCACGGCGTATTGCTGGTCCTTGCCGGCGTAGAGGTTCTGGATGAACCAGGCACCGGAGACCAGGTCGTAGAAGCCCGAGGACAGTTGGGCCACGGCCGGCAGGTCAGGCATCACCGAGGGCAGCGACCAGAGGGTCTTGGCCAACTGGCCGTTGGCGTCCCAGCGGTCGCCGAGCATGGCTTGCCAGGTGTCTTCGTCGAGGTAGTAGCGACCCTTCGGCAACTGGTGGCGCTTGCCCGGGGCCAGGTCGGCTTCCACCACCCAGACCCGGTGCAGTTCCCAGCGCACGTAGTCGGGGTTGAGGTGGTGCTTGGC
Source organism: Pseudomonas putida (assembly GCF_001941965.1). Taxonomy (GTDB): domain Bacteria; phylum Pseudomonadota; class Gammaproteobacteria; order Pseudomonadales; family Pseudomonadaceae; genus Aquipseudomonas; species Aquipseudomonas putida_L. The sequence goes on from NZ_MKZO01000012.1 coordinate 379,290, forward strand.
GAACAGGTCTTCAGGTTTGGCGGCCGTCTGCACCTTGTTGGTGTTGTAGGGGATGTACATCTCCTGCTTGCCCACCAGCTTCCAGTCGAAGCGGTCCATGCGGCCCTGGAACACGCTCAGTTCATCGAAGGACATGACCCCGGCGGTAGCCGGCGTCGGCGTGTCGCAGCAGGCGTTGGGCAGCTTGCGCACGCGGCGCTGGCCGGTCAGGTAGACATGGGCCTGGGACTTGTCGCCGTTGAGGTTGGTAAGGCCCATGATCTGCTCGCCGGCACGCAGGGCCGGGCCGACGTTGAGCAGGCGGAACAGCCAGTAGTCACCGTCGAAATTCGCCGCGGTGCCGTCCTGGTAGTAATAGGGCATCTCCTGCACGGCCTTGCCGTCGGTGGTCATCACCTGGGCGCCATCGGCGGTCATCAGGTAATGGCGGAAGTCCATGGCCAGGGACACGCCACGCCAGTTCAGCAAATGGTTCCACATGGCCTCGGCGCCGTTCTTCGGCACCGGGAACGGGATGCCGCCATAGGCCCCCTCCGGCACCGGGCCGGCAGTGCTTTGCACCAGCTTCGCCTCGCGGGCGTTCTTCAGGGTGTTGTCGTAGACCCACTGCGGCGCGGCGGCCGTGCGGCGGGTCGGGTAGACATCGATGCGGTAGCTCTCCGGGTAGCGCTTGAACATGGCCTTGGTACCGTCGCTGAGCTTGGCGGCGTATTGGTCGAGGTTCTTCGCGGTGATGCTGTACAGCGGCTTGTCGGCGGCGAACGGGTCATTGCGCTTGCCACCCTGCTTGAACGCCGGGTCGACCTTGGTGTAGCCGCCCTCCCAGGCCGGGATGCTGCCGTCGGCATTGCCGGCGCGCTCGGCGCCCAGCGGGGTGAGTTGCTGGCCGAGGTCGTCGGCGCCTGCGGCCAGCGCCGGCTGCAGGCCCAGGAGGGCGGTGGACAGCACGGCGGCACAGAAGGTCTTGAGAGCAAAAGGAATGTTCACGGAGATCCCCTCAGAATGTTGTTTTAACCGAGAAGGCCAGGAAGTCCCGGTCTTTCAGTGCTTGTTTGAAGGTGAATCGGGAGGCGGCATCGAGGTTGGTGTCCTCGGGGCCGTAGTAGTGGGTGTAGGTCAGGCCGAAGGTGACCCGATCGAGGTAGGTGGCGCTCACCCCGACGTTGAAATCGCCGCCGCGGTCCGGGCCGAAACTGCTGACCACCGCCGACTTGCCCATGGGGAAGTAGCTGATGCCCAGCGGCACGCTGAGGTCGATGCCGGGGAACACCTGGCGGTAGGTGGGGGTGTAGACCAGCTTGAGGCCGACGCCGTCGTCGGTGGCGCCCGGGTCGAGGGCGGCACGGTTCTTCGTCACGCTGAGCAGGCGGTTCCAGGCCACCTCGCCGACCAGGCTGGCCTCGTTGGCAACGAAGGACGGGCCGAGGGAGGCGATCATGTTCAGGTTGAGGTGCGCGGTGCGGCCGACGGCGTAGAGCGGGTGGTCATCGTTGTCAGCCACGACGCCGGCGGTGACAGTCTGGCCATTGGAGACCAGGGGCATGTTCCAGCGCATCGAGGCTTCACCGGCGAAGCTGTATTCGTCGATGCTGGTGGCGAAGCTGGCGCCCAGGGCGCGGATGTTTTCCGGATAGACCCAGTAGTACTCGCCGATCTGCCCGGTGGCGAAGTTCGGCCCGGTGGTGCTGGGCTTCAGGTACAGCTTGGGCGACTTGTCGTGGTACTGGATGGCGTACAGGCCGTACTCGACGGTGTCGGCGGTGTAGCGCAACTGCAGGCCGCCCTGCCCCGAGCTTTTCGCGTCCTTGTCCTTGCCGTGGAAGAACGCGGCCGGGCTGTCCGGGTTGCCGCCGAGGAAGACCGGGAAGGGTTCGCCGACGATCAGGCGCTCGTTGCCCTGGCCGATGGTGTCGCTGACCGAGAAGTAGCTGCCGGCACCCGGCAGGCGGGTTTCTTCCCATTCGAACTGGTAGTAGGCGCCGAGCGAGACGGCGTCGGTGAGCTGGTAGGTGCCGGACAGCTGGCTGACCGGGCGGGTGATTTCCTTGAACTGGGTGTTGGGCACCGACACCGCCTTGACCACGTCCACCGGGGCCATGCCGCCGGCAATGCCGTTGGCGCCGAAGAACAGGCTTTCACCCCAGATCAGGCCATGGCGGCCGAGGCGCACCGAAGCGGCGCGATCGGCGACCTCGCCGTTCCAGTAGACGAAGGCATCCAGCAGTTCGCCGTCGCCGCCGTGCAGGTGCCGGGTGTCGTCGCTGAACTGGTCGTAGGCCACCGAGCGCACGTTGGCCCGGGACGGGTCGTTGTTGTCGTTGTCCTTCTGGTACTCGGTGTCGTACCAGGCCGCGCCGCTGAGACGGGCGCCGAAGTCGCGGTAGCCGATATCCAGTTCGGAGAGGATGTCCAGGCGGTTGGAGATCAGGCCCTTGGCGAAGGCGCGGTCACCGTCGTCCTGGTTGCGCGCGACCTGGCCGCTGGTGAGCTTGCTGCTTGGGTCCTGGGTGCGCCAGGCGGCGCTGTACTTGAGTGTGTTGTCCCAGCGCAGGCTCAGGTCGGGATTGCCGGTCTGGATCTCGAATGCCTGGGCGCCGGGAATGCCCATGACCAGCGCCGCAGCGAGCGTCAGGGTGGAAGGCGCACGCCGCGATGCGGCGATGGAGCGAATAGCCATCGAACGAACCCTCTTTATTGTTTTTGTTGGCATCTTTTTCGGGCCACCACCGGCCGGTAAGGCAGCCGGACCGGTTCTAGGTCGTGTGCCAGGGGTGGCGCCACCCGGCGGGATAGACCGGGCGACGGGCACAGGTTGACCTGCAGGGCTGTCTCTGACTAATCGCTTGTCGGGATGCGACCTATCGAGCGGCGCGATACCTCGAAGGCATCGCGAGGCGGGATATCAGGCATCGGAAAATGCGATACCCCGGCGCATTGACGGGGTGCGAGGGCGACGGGAAGGTATCGGCAAAACAACTACAAGAAGCCTGAGCCATGCGTTTTCACCATCTGGACCTCAACCTGCTGGTTGCCCTGGATGTGCTGCTGGAAGAGCAGAACATCACCCGCACTGCCGAGCGCCTGCACATGACCCAGTCCGCCACCAGCGGGGTGCTGGGGCGCCTGCGGACCTTCTTCGAAGACGAGTTGCTGGTGCAGGTCGGGCGGCGCATGCAGCCCACGCCCTACGCCCTGGAACTGGCCGGACCGGTGCGGGAAGTGCTGCTGACCATTCGCTCGTCCATCACTGCCCGGCCGGTGTTCGACCCGGCGGCCAGCAAGCGGCACTTTCGCCTGGTGACCTCGGATTACCTGATCAGCGTGCTGTTCGCCCAGGTGATCCAGCGGATTCACCAGGAGGCGCCGGGGATCACCTTCGAGATGCTCAGCCCGGGGGATAACAGTGCCGAATTGCTGATCCGTGGCGAGGTGGACCTGATGATCGTGCCCGAGCGCTACCGGCTTGATGATCACCCGGCGCAGTTGCTGTTCGAGGAGGATCATGTCTGCGTGGCCTGGCGGGGCAACCTGGAGGTGGGAGACAGCCTGAGCCTGGAGCAGTACCTGGCGATGGGGCATATCTCGGTAGGTTTCGGGCGCAACCGGCACCTGAGCATCGAGGACTGGATCATGAACCAGTACGGCGTGAAGCGGCGGCTGGAGGTGATCACCAATGACTTCAACACCCTTGCGCAATTGCTGGTGGGCACGCCACGGCTGGCGACCATGCACCGGCGGCTGGCGCAGTTGTATGCGCGGTATCTGCCGCTGCGGATATTGCCGACGCCGATGGAGATTCCGCTGATGGGGGAATACATGCTCTGGCACCGGAGCATGGAGGGGGATCCGATGTTGAAGTGGTTGCGGGGGCGGATTCGGGATTGCATCCAGAACATTGACCTGCCGGTGACCTGATGGAGTGACGCGGGCCCTGTGGGCTAGCCAGCAACTGTGATGGTGAATCCACCACCGCTATCGCTGGCAAGCCAGCTCCCACAGGGTCTTGTGTCGCTCGCAGAATCCCGGCTCGACTCGGTCAACTGTGGGAGCTGGCGTTGCCAGCGATTGGCCCGAGCGGGCACCTGCATTGCCTGTGCCGGCCTCATCGCCGGCAACGCCGGCTCCCACAGGTTCCTCAGTCAGCCACAGGATTTGTGCCCGACACGGACCTATCCATCCGGTCAATGCCTGGTCATCGACAGCATCTGATAGTCCCTACCCTCACAGCCCCCTAGCCTCCGTCACAACCAACAAGACGAGGCTCCACCCCATGACCGCCCTGCACCTCCACTGCGCCACTCTCTTCGACGGCACCAGCCTCGAACCCCTTCACCACCAGACCCTGATCATCGAAAACGGCCAGATCCGCCACGCCGGACCCAGCGCCCAGTCGCCCCGCCCGCAACCCGGTGACCGCGAAGCCCACGGCCATTTCGTCATGCCCGGCCTGATCGACGTGCACACCCACCTGGCCTTCGGCAACGCCCAGAGCGAGGAAGACATCGATATCTGGACCAGCGACGAATTCCGCGCCCTGCGCGGCCTGTTCTTCGCCCAGCACGTACTCGCCGCCGGGGTGACGTCGATGGTCTGCCCCGGCGATAGCGGCCAGCTCAGCATCGCCGTGCGCAATACGCTCAACGCCGGCCTCTTCGAAGGCCCGCGCATCGCCGCCAGCAGCCGGGTGATCACCAACCGCCAGAGCCTCAACGACTGGTTCCCCAGCCGCGTCGGCGCCCCGGAATACTTCACCGCCGCCCTGGTGACCAGCCGCACCGAGGCCATCGCGGAAATCCGCAAGCAGGCCAAGGACGGCGTCGACCTGATCAAGATCGCCATGGACGGCACCCAGCGCCGCGCCAACGGCGAGATCATCGCCGCCTTCACCGCCGAGGAAACCCGCGAGATGGTCGAGGAAGCCCATCGCCTCGGCTGCCGCGTGGCCACCCATGCCTACGGTCGCGAGGCGGTGATGTATGCCGCAAAAGCCGGGGTCGACCTGGTCTTCCACGCCTTCTACATGGACGACGCCTGCATCGAGGCATTGCTCGACGCCGGCAGCATCCTCGCCCCGACCATGACCTTCCCGCAGAACACCGTGGACTTCTGCCAGCCCCACGATCCCGCCATCGCCACCGGCTATGCCGGCTACTGCGCGCGCACCCTGGAACTGGGCACGCCGGTCCTGAAACGGGCCAAGGCCGCCGGCATCCCCTTCGCCTGCGGCAGCGACAGCGGTTTTGCCGTGACGCCCTACGGCGAGTGGCATGCCCGGGAACTGGAACTGCTGGTGCGGCGCCTGGACTTCACCCCGGCCGAAGCCCTGTTCGCCGCCACCAATGTCGGCGCCCGCCTGATGCCCCGCGGCGAAACCCTCGGCACCCTGGAGCCGGGCAAGCAGGCCGACCTGCTGATCCTCGACGGCTCGCCGCTGGACGATATCCGCATCCTCCAGGACCGCAGCCGCCTGCAGGCCGTGTACAAGGCCGGCGAGCCGGTGAAGCTGCAACGCACTGCCTACAACCCCAAGCAGGTTTCGGACTTCAACAGCCTGAAATGGACCGATCTCTACACCCGCGACCGGGTCACGGAACTGGGCAAATGGAGCCTGCCGGCATGACCGCCCTCGACTTCGAACTGGCCGCGCGCCTGGCCGCTGCCACCCTGCGTCAGGCCCGCACGCTGGGCATTCGACCTCTGGCAGCCGTCGTGCTGGATACCGCCGGCCATCCGCTGGCGGTCCTGCGCGACGAGCAGGCCAGCTTCCTGCGCCCGCGCATCGCCAGCGGCAAGGCCCGTGGCTGCCTCGGCATGGGCATGGGCGGCCGGGAACTGGCACGACGGGCGCAGGCGATGCCGGCGTTCTTCGATGCGATCAACAGCCTGACCGACGGCGAAGTGATTCCGGTGGCAGGCGGGATCCTGTTGCGCGATACCGAGGGCAGTCTGCTCGGCGCCATCGGTGTCAGCGGCGATACCTCGGACAATGATGAGCGCTGCGCCCTGCTGGCAATTGCCGAGGTCGGACTAAGGGGGGATACCGGCGATCCTCAGAGCTGAGCCGCCTGCTCCAGCAGCAACTGGCGAAACCATGCCAGCACCGGATCACTGGCCTGCTGCGGATGCCACTGCAGGGCCTGGGCCGCCGGCGGGAAGGCAATGGGCGCCAACAGCACCCGCAACGGATAACGCCGCGCCAGCGCCTCGGCCTGGCGACGGAACAGCGTGGCGATACGCGGGGTGCCGATCACGAATTCGGCCATCAGCACGAAGCTCTGCACCGTCGCGACCACACGGCGCTCCAGGCCGATATCCTTGAGGTGCTGGGTATCCAGGGACAGGGTCTGCCCGTCGGCGAATTCGCGCAGGACGTGTTGCCCTTCGCGGAAGCGGCTGAGATCCAGGGTTTGGCCTTCCGGCCAGTGCTCGGCGCACACGATGCAGCACAGCTCATCATCAAGCAGCGCAGCGTGGGGATAGGCGGTGTTGATCCGCCGTTGCGGGACGATCGCCAGGTCGCTGCGCCGGTACTCCAGGGCTTCGGCCACCTGGTCGCCATCGCGGGACAGGGACAGGTCGCGCACCACCAGGGAGGCCTCGGGCGCCAGGCAGCTCAATGCACGGCTGACCGCGGGGATCAGGGTCGCCGCCACATAGTCCGAGGCCACCAGGGTGAAGCAGCGCTCGCAGCGGGCGGGGTCGAAGTCGGCGGTGGTTGCCACCAGCTCGTCGGTCATGGCCAGCAGTTCGCGAACCCGGGGCGCCAGTTGGCGGGCCAAAGGGCTGGGTTGCAGGCCGCGGCCTACGGGGAGCAGCAGCGGGTCCTGGAAGTGCTCACGCAGGCGCCCGAGCGCCGCACTGGTCGCCGACTGGCCCAGGTTCAGGCGCTCGGCGGCCCTGCTCACGCTGCTTTCTTCGAGCAGGGCGTTCAGGGCGACGAGGAGGTTGAGGTCGAGACGGCGGTAGCGCATGCAGGGGTTATAACCCACGGGACATCCGTGAACCTGGCGCTTTTCACACTGCCAGGTATCGCCCCGGACGATACCTCCCCGAGGCGACGCAGGCTCACCAGATCTTCAGCGTGTAATCGATATTGATCCGGGTCTCGTTGTCGCTCCTGAAGGATGAAGCCGCGCCCTGCTGGTTGCGGTAGAACGCTTCCCTGATGCGCAGCACCAAGCCTTTTGCCGGCCCCGATTGCACGACATACGCCAGCTCGAAATCCTTGGAAGACTCCGTCAGCCGACTGCCGCCCAGTGCCGGCAGGTCGATGCTGTCGCCGTGCAGGTAACGCACCATGCCCGTGAGCCCGGGCAGGCCAATGCCGGCAAAGTCATGGTCATAGCGCACGGCCCAGGTCCGTTCGCGCGGGTTGACGAAGTCCGCGCTCATCGTGCCGTCGCTGAGCACCGACGGCTCCCCTCCGGCGATATAGGGAAAGGCACTGTCGCCGAACTGGCGCATGTACCCCACCCCAAGGCCATGGACACCCCACAGGTAGGTGAACATAGCGCCGACATTCAGGTTGTCGATGCTGCCGGCCTTGGCCCGCCCGTCTTCACGGCTGTTGAAGATTCGGACATCCGACCTGAACCTGCCCGTGCCCAGCGGCGCCATGTGCAGCACGCCGAAAAAGTCCTGGGTGTAGATGTCGTCCAGCTCGGCGCGCAGCAGACGCAAGGTCAGGCCGGACGTTGGCCGGTACTCGCCACCATAGAAATCGAAATGCTCGGAGGTCGCCCCCGCCTTGAAGCGACCATTGGGCGACGCCAGCCCGATGGGCTCGTAGTCGGTGGAGTCGCGCAGGTTGACCCGGTCCATGCGTCCGGCATGCAGGGTCAGGTCGTCCCACTCATCGGACACCAGCGAGACTCCGCGAAAGGACTGCGGCAGCAAGCGGGCCGGGCTTGCGGTGATCACCGGCAGCGAGGGGAACTGCGTCCCCAGGGAGAGCCGGGTCTTCGAGACCCTGGCCTTCAGGGTCAGGCCCAGTTCCGAGTACTCGTCCCTGGCCTCACGGGTCCGGGAGTTGTAGGCGAGAAGCTGGGTCGCGGTACGCTCAGGCGAGGAATCAAGCTTCAGCCCCAGCAGGCCGGTCAGGTCCAGGCCGAAACCGACGGTGCCTTCGGTGAACCCGGAGTTGGCCTTGAGAATGAAACCCTGCGCCCACTCCCGCGCCGCCGGGTAAGGCGTGTCGCCCTTGTAGTCACGGTCCAGGTAGAAATTGCGGGCCGTCAGCGTTGCGCTGCTGTCTTCGATAAGACCGGCTGCTGCACCCTGGGCGGCCAGGCCCAGGAGAATGCCCCAAGCCATTGGCTTGAGACGGGTCATGAACAGGCTCATTCTGCGTCACCTTGTTGTTGTTATTGGCGATGTGTTCAGGAAGCCAGGGGCCGGGCGGCCGGCAGCGGTGCCTGGCTGCGCATCAGGCGCACGGCCAGGGCCGCGAGCAGGAACGCCCCGGCGAACAGCAGATACAGGTCGGCAGGCTGCCAGTGGGCGTCGATCAATCCGCCGGCGACCAGCGGCGAGAGGATCGCGCCGATGCGCCCGACGCCAATGCCCCAGCCGAGCGCCGTGACCCGTTGTTCGGGGGCATAGATGCCCGGCGTCAGCGCATAGAGGCCGGCGACACAGCCATTCACCAGGACGCCGATCAACAGCACGAGGACGAAGGCCAGGCTCAGGTGGGCGGTGAAATGAACGAAGATCGCCAGCAGCAAGGCATTGAGCAGCAGGTAGCCCACCAGGATCCGGGACAGCCGGTACTTCGCCGCGAGCAAGCCGATCAGCGACGTGCCGACGATCCCGCCAAGGTTCAGGAGCACCCCTCCGGTAATGCCCTGCTGGTTGGACAGGCCGGCCGATACCAGCAACTTGGGAGTCCAGCTCATGACGAAGTAGAAGCCGAACATGACCAGGAAAAAGCCGGCCCAGACCAGCAGCGTCGAACGCAACAGCGGGCCCGAGAACAACGTCGCGAAACCTTGCCCTGGCGACTTCCGCTCCAGCGCCTGGGGTGTCGGCAACGCCTCGACCGGCTCCACGCCCATCCGCCCCAGCAGTCCGTTGACCCTGCCCAGCGCACCCCGGGGCTGGCGCGCCAGCAGGTAGGCGATAGACTCCGGCAACAACAGGAACATCACCGGCAAGGTCATCAGGGTGGCGATCCCGCCGTACAGGAACACCGAACGCCAACCGGCCTCGGGAATGACCTGCGCCGCGAACAGACCGCCCAGGGTTGCGCCCAGGGCATAGGCCGTGGACTGCAGGCTGATCGCCAGGCTGCGCCATTTACGGTTGGCGTATTCACCAGCGATCACATAGCTGCTCGCAAGGATCCCGCCGATCCCCAGCCCGGTCATGAAGCGCAACGCGCCGAGCATTTGCACCGAAGGCGCCCGGGATGACAGGAGCATGCCCAGTGCAGCGATCGCCAGGCACAGCAGGATCAATGGCCGCCGCCCGAAACGGTCGGCCCAGGGCGCGATGAACAGCGAGCCCAGGGCCATGCCGACCAGGCCGGCACTCAGCAGGTAGCCGATATCGATCCCGCTGAGCCCCCACTCTGCGGCGACCGATGACGCGGTGAAGGCCATCACCAGCACATCGAAGCCATCGAGCATGTTGATCAGGAAACACAGGGACACGACCTGCCACTGGAAGCGGCCCATGGCCTTTTCATCCAGGCGCTGGACGATGGAAACGGCGGTGTAATTGCGCGCAGCCGCCTGCGCGCTGCCGGAAGGGGAGCGTGGAAATTGCATTGGATACCTTCTTGTTTTTGTTAGTCGTGCAACGCAAGGACGACCCGGAGGTCGCGGAACGAAATCAGGCCGAGGCCTGGCGCAACTGCTCGATGATCTTGCGCGCGCGGTTGGCCCCGACATCGACGTGGATATCGATCATCGGCCTGGGCCCGAATTCGAGCATGTTGCGGTACTGGGCCTCGATCACCACCTTGTCTTCATCGAAGGTCATCGCGGTCTGCTCGACGACCTTGGCCTTGATCGCCTCGACGTCGCTTTTCGGGTTGGTCGCGATGGTCCAGAAGTAGTGACTGGTGGTCTCGGTTTCAGGCGTCACACCGTGGAAACCACGCATGTGGAAACCGCCGCGCCGCGGGTCGTCGAGCGGCTCGGTCCCGGCATCGACTGCACCTGTCCAGATGCGCAGGTGGGACACCAGGAATTCGATTTCCTGCCAGCGATCGACCTTGCCCTGGAACGGGTATGCGGCGCTGTAGGTCGGTGGCGGCTCGGAACCCGGCATGTGACGGATGACCCTGACCGAACCCTCGTCGCTTTCGACCCGCATCTGCGCGTTCATATGGATGCTGGCGTTGCCACCGATGGTGCGCAGGTGCACGTAGCCCAGGTGGCTCAGGTCGAGCAGGTTGTCGTGGATCAGCTGGTAGGGCGCATCGTAGTGATAGATGCCCCCTTCGAAGACGTACTCGCCACTGCTATGGACCTCGTAGGTCGGCGGCTCGGACGATGGCTGCGGCTGCTCGGGGCTGCCGAACCAGATCCAGATGATCTGGTCGCGCTCCTGCACCGGCCAGGCCTGGACCCTGGCCTTGCTCGGGACCTTCGCCTGGCCGGGCACCTCCAGGCACTGGCCCGTCGCGTCGAACAGCAGGCCGTGATAACCGCAGCGCAGGCCCTGCCCTTCCAGGGTCCCGCTGGACAGCGGCAGCGCCCGGTGGCAGCAACGGTCTTCCAGGGCGGCAACCTGGCCCTCGGCGGTGCGGAACAGCACCAGGGGTTTGCCCAGCAATGTGCGCCCCACCGGCTTGTCCTTCAGCTCCCAGGCAAAGCCGGCCACATACCATTGGTTCAGCGGGAATTTCGGTAGTGCGGCCGGCGCGCCGACCTCATAGGCAAGTGCCTGGGCTTTCGATGTACTCATCACAGTCTCCTCTCAGGGTTTTCTTGTTGGGGTTCAGAGATCCAGCACCAGCCGCGGGCTGCGCGAGCGCGAGCAGCAGGGGGTGAAGCAGTCGTTGCGGGCATGCTCGGCGGCCGTCATGAACTGGTCGCGGTGATCGGGTTCGCCACCCAGCACGCGGGTCGTGCAGGCACCACAGATGCCCTGTTCGCACGAGCTCTCGATATCGACGGCGTTCGCCAGGAGGACGTCGAGCACGGTCTGCCCGGCGGGAATGGCGAGCACACGACCGGAGCGCGCCAGCTCGACTTCGAAGGCACGGTCACCGTCCTGCACCTGGGGCTGGGCGGCGAAATCCTCCCGGTGGATCTGCCCGTCGCTCCAGCCACAAGCCCTGGCGGTGGACTGCACATGGTTCATGAACCCGCCGGGCCCGCAGACATACAGCTGGTCGGCGCCCGAGGGATTCGCCAGCAGCCGCGCGGCATCCAGCCGCTGTTCGGCCGGGCCATCGTCGACATGGATACGCAACTGCCGGCCGAACAGCGGGCCGTTCAACAGGTCGAGAAATGCCAGGCGCCCGAGGGAACGCCCGCAGTAGTGCAACTCGAAATCCTTGCCGGCGACGACCAGGGCATGGGCCATCGCCAGGATCGGCGTGATCCCGATACCACCGGCGAACAGCAGGTAGCGTTCCCCGCTCAGGTCGAGATCGAAGAGGTTCCTGGGCTGGCCGATCAGCAGCCGCGCGCCCGCCTCGATCTGCTCGTGCATGCCCCGGGAGCCGCCACGGGAAGCCGGCTCGTGGAGGACGGCGATCAGGTAGCGATCGCTGTCCTCGGGGGAGTTGCACAGCGAGTACTGCCTGACCACGCCGGGCGCCACCTGCACGTCGACATGCGACCCTGCGGTAAACCCAGGCAAGCGGTCGCCATTGGCCGCGAGCAGTTCGAAACTGCAGACGCCCTCGGCTTCGATGATTTTCTGTGACACACGAACTTCGAGCATGAGCCTGCCCTCACCACGGTTATGCAGTGTTTGAAAAATGAAGGTGGGAATGCCGGATTTACCGGCGCAACGACGGTCTTACGGGTCGGCGGGGAGAGAAGGACGCAGGCAGGTCATGACACGGGGCCTCTGGTTTTTATTGTAATGTCGCGTGCGCTTATGATGCGCACGCAGAATCCTCAAGTGATTTTCATCCTAGTCATTTTAGTTGCGATGTCAACCAATTTTCCAAGAACGCACAGGTGCCCTTCCTGCCATGTCCCATACGCCGCTGAATCTGGATCGCTATGTACCGGCCCTGCTCACCTTCCTCACCAACAAGATGTCGAGTGGTGCGTCGGCCTGCTACCGCAAGCATTACGGGATCGGCATCGTCGAATGGCGGCTGCTGGCAATGCTCGCGGTGGAGGACAACATCAGTGCCAACCGCATGGTCCAGGTCATCGGGCTGGACAAGAGCGCCATCAGCCGGGCGCTGCAGACCCTGGAGCGCGACGGGTACGTCTCGACCCGGGTCGATGCGAAGGACGCCCGGCGCTATACCGTCTCGCTGACGGAGCCAGGCCAGGCGCTGCATGACCGGGTGCTGGTCACGGCCCTGGAACGGGAGCGCCTGTTGCTGGGCAATCTGGATGAGCAGGAAATCGAAACGCTGATCGGCTTCCTGCACCGGATGACGGCCCAACTGGACCAGGTCAATGCGGTTGAACCGCAGGCGTGAGGGAGGCCAGGCCTCAGTGCAGTATCTGGCTTAGGAAACTCCGCGTCCGCGGATTGCGCGGGTTGTCGAAGAACTCCCCGGGCGTGGCCTGCTCGACGATCTCGCCCTTGTCCATGAAGATCACCCGGTCCGCCACGGTGCGGGCAAAGCCCATTTCATGGGTGACGCAGAGCATGGTCATGCCGTCCTCGGCGAGGCCGACCATGGTGTCCAGTACCTCCTTGACCATCTCCGGATCCAGCGCCGAGGTCGGCTCGTCGAAGAGCATGATCTTCGGCTTCATGCACAGCGCCCGGGCAATCGCCACGCGCTGCTGCTGGCCGCCGGAAAGCTGCCCGGGATACTTGTGCGCCTGGTCCGGAATGCGCACCCGCTCCAGGTAGTGCATGGCGATGTCCTCGGCCTGGCGCCTGGGCAGCTTGCGTACCCACATCGGCGCCAGGGTGCAGTTCTGCAGGATGGTCAGGTGCGGGAACAGGTTGAAGTGCTGGAACACCATCCCGACTTCACGACGGATGGCTTCGATCTGCTTGAGGTCGTTGGTCAGTTCCACGCCATCCACGACGATGCGCCCTTGCTGGTGTTCCTCCAGACGATTGAGGCAGCGGATGGTGGTGGACTTGCCCGAGCCGGACGGCCCGCACAGGACGATGCGCTCGCCCTGACGTACCTCCAGGTTGATCTGCTTGAGCACATGGAACTGCCCGTACCATTTGTTCATGTCCTCGATGCGGATGATCGGTGCGGACGACGGATTTGCCTGGGTCATGCTTGACGCTCCTGACGCGTGTGGCCGGTATCGAGCTTGCGCTCCAGGCCTCGGGAGTAATGGGACATACCGAAACAGAAGATCCAGAACACCAGGGCCGCGAACACGTAGCCCTCGGTGGCCATGCCCAGCCAGGCCGGGTCGGCGGCGGCCTGCTTGACGCTGTTGAGCAGGTCGAAGAGGCCGATGATCACCACCAGGCTGGTGTCCTTGAACAGGGCGATGAAGGTGTTGACGATGCCGGGGATCACCAGCTTCAGGGCTTGCGGCAGGATCACCAGGCCCATGGCGCGCCAGTAGCCCAGGCCCATGGCCGCAGCGGCTTCATATTGCCCCTTGGGAATGGCCTGCAGACCACCACGTACCACCTCGGCGATGTACGCCGACTGGAACAGGATCACCCCGATCATGGCCCGCAGCAGCTTGTCGAAGCTCATGCCCTCCGGCAGGAACAGCGGCAGCATCACCGAGGACATGAACAGCACGGTGATCAGCGGCACGCCGCGCCAGAACTCGATGAAGGTCACGCAGACCACCTTCACCGCCGGCATCCGCGAACGTCGGCCCAGGGCCAGGAGAATGCCGAGGGGCAAGGCGCCGGCAATACCGACGGTGGCGATGACCAACGTCAGCAGCAGGCCGCCCCATTGGCTGGTGGGCACCTTCACCAGACCGGCCATGCCGCCGAACAACAGCACGTAGGCCAGCAGCGGATACAGCAAGAGGAAGCCGGCGCCATAGAGCGCCTTGCGCGGCAGGCGTTTGAGAAACAGCGGCAGCACGCCCAGCAGCGCCGCCAGCACCACCAGGTCGACCCGCCAGCGCTGTTCGCCCGGGTAGTAGCCATACATGAACTGATCGAAACGCTGATGGATGAACACCCAGCAGGCGCCCTGCCCGCTGCAGTCGGCGCGGCTGGTGCCGAGCCAGTCGGCCTTGAACACGGCCCATTGCAACAACGGCGGAACGATCAGCCAGACCAGGTAGAGCGCACCCAGGGTCAGCAGGGTATTGAACCCGCTGGAGAACAGGTTGGCCCGCAGCCAGGCAACGACCCCGACGGTCTTCACCGGCGGCGGCATATCGGGTTTGAAGACGAAGGCATTCATGCTCGGCTCCTCAGCGCTCGATCAGCGCGATGCGCTTGTTGTAGGCATTCATCAGCAAGGAAATGCCGATGCTGATGACGAGGTACACGCTCATGGTGATGGCGATCACTTCGATGGCCTGCCCCGTCTGGTTCAGCACGGTGCCGGCGAACAGCGACACCATTTCCGGGTAACCGATACCGGCCGCCAGCGAGGAGTTCTTCGCCAGGTTCAGGTATTGGCTGGTCAGCGGCGGGATGATCACCCGCATGGCCTGGGGAATGATCACCTTGCGCAGGGTCGGGCCTTCACGCAGGCCGAGGGAACGGGCGGCTTCGGTCTGGCCGTGGCTGACCGAGCGGATCCCGGAACGGACGATCTCGGCGATGAACGCCGCGGTATAGATCGTGAGGGCCAGGGTCAGCGCCAGCAGCTCGGGGATCAGTACCCAGCCGCCAGCGAAGTTGAATCCTTTCAATTCCGGCAGTTCCCAGCTCAGCGGATTGCCGAACAGCAGCACGCTCAGGCCCGGGATCACCAGCAGCAGGCCGAGGGCGGCCCAGAACGTGTGGAACGGCACACCCGTCGCCTCGAAGCGGCGGTTGGCCCAACGCACCATGAGCACCACGGCGACGATCGCCAGCAGCACGGCGACGGCGAACGGCCAGAAGCCCTCGGCGGTCGAGGCCCCGGGCATGTTCAGCCCGCGGTTGCTGATGAAGAAGGTGTCGTTGATGTTGAAGCTGCCCCGCGGTCCCGGCAGGGTCAGGAACACCGCGAAGTACCAGAAGAGGATCTGCAATAGCGGCGGGATGTTGCGGAAGGTCTCGACGTAGACGGTGGCCAGCTTGTTGATCATCCAGTTCGGCGACAGCCGCGCCACACCGATGATGAAGCCGAGCAGGGTCGCCAGGATGATACCGATGAAGGTCACCAGCAGCGTGTTGAGCAGGCCGATGACGAAGACCCGGGCGTAGCTGTTGGCTTCTTCATAGGGAATCAAATGCTGGGCGATGCCGAAGCCGGCGCTGCGTTCGAGGAAGTCGAAGCCGGAGGTGATACCCCGGTGTTGCAGGTTGGTCTGGGTGTTGTGGAACAGGTAGAAACCGACCGCCAGGACGACGGCGACGGTGACGAGCTGGAAGAGCAAGGCGCGCAGGCGCGGATCGCCCAGCGAGAATTTACGCGAGGCAGGAGCAGTGGTTTGCATGGTTCGACTCTACCGGACAGGCAATCAGGCCATTGCCCGGCGCCAGGCCGGGCAACTCCAGGTTCAGCGCACAGGGGGACCGTATTGCAGGCCGCCCTGGCTCCACAGCGCATTGAGGCCGCGCTTGATCTTCAGGTCGCTGCCGGTGCCGAGGTTGCGCTCGAAGGACTCACCGTAGTTGCCGACCTGGGCGACGATGTTCACCACCCAGTCGTTGGGCAGGTTGAGGTCCTTGCCCAGGCTGCCTTCGACGCCGAGCAGGCGGGCCACGTCGGGGTTCTTCGCGCCCTTGGTCAGGTCCTTGACGTTGGCCGAGGTCACGCCCAGTTCCTCGGCATTGAGCATGGCGATCTGGGTCCAGCGCACTACCGAATACCACTCCTCGTCGCCACGGCGCACCGCAGTGGTCAGCGGTTCCTTGGAGATCACTTCGGGGAGTACGGCGTAGTCGTCGGGGGACGCCAGCTTCAGGCGCTGGCCATAGAGTTGCGACTGGTCAGCGGTGAGCACGTCGCAGCGCCCTGACTCCAGGGCCTTGAAGGACTCATCGGAAGTGTCGAAGGAGATCGGCGTGAACTTCAGGCCGTTGGCGCGGAAATAGTCGGCCAGGTTCAGTTCGGTGACGGTACCGGCCTGGATGCAGAAGGTGGCGCCGTCCAGTTCCTTGGCGCTGTTGACGCCAAGCTTCTTGTTCACCAGGAAGCCCTGGCCGTCGTAGTAGGCGACCCCGGCGAAGAGGATGCCCATGGAGCCGTCACGGGAGGAGGTCCAGGTGGTGCTGCGGGAAAGCAGGTCGACTTCGCCGGATTGCAGGGCGGTGAAGCGTTCCTTCGCCGTGAGCTGGGTGTAGCGGACCTTTTCCGAGTCGCCGAAGATCGCCGCCGAGACGGCCCGGCAGACATCGACATCGAAGCCGTGGAAGCTGCCCTTGGCGTCGGTGAAGGAAAAGCCCGGCAAGCCGTCGCTGATGCCGCACTGGATAAAGCCTTTCTTCTTGATGTTGTCCAGGGTGGTGCCAGCCATGGCGCTGGTCGAGAGCAGGGAGGCCAGGGCCAGCCCTGCGACGCTGAGTGCCAGGGTGGAGAGGTTGTTTTCTTTTTTCATTTTTATCGCCCTTGTTTATTGCAGCAGAAACCCTCCGCCCGGGCGGGATGCACGGCAGGCGGAAATTCGAACAGCAGAAAGAGGCAGAAAACAGCGAACGGGCGTCAGGGCCCGGGGACAAGGTGGTGCACAGGTACGAGTGGCATCGTCGGCCCTCTCTTTATTGTTTTGAAAAGGCCCCCGTGTGCAGGGGGCGAAGTGTGAAACGCCGTCAGAGCAGGACAACGAGGTGATCGCTATCGGCCCTGGGAGAACCGTAGCGCCAGTGGAAGGAGAGAAAAAGCGAATAATTCTGCAAGTATGGGTAAGGGAAACTTACTGATTGAACTGCAATGCAAAGCCTGACCCGCTCCCACAGGGTCCGCGTACATCAGCGAAATGCCAGGGCATGCTCCTCAAGGCACTGAATGAACACCCGCAACGCCGGGCTCTTCTTTTCTCCCTTGCGATAAGCCACCGAGATCCGCCGGCGAATCTCCGGCACCAGCCGGCTGACCCGGACACCCTGCATCTCGGTATGCGCCCGCAGTCCCGGGAACATGGCAATCGCACAACCCTCGCGAATCAGCGCACTGGTCACCTCGGCGCCCTTGCAACGGGCAATGATCTTCGGCACATACCCCGAGCGCTGGCAGGCCTCGCTGAGCATCCGCGTATAGGTGCCCGACGCCGTATCGATCACCCAGTGCTCACCCTCCAGCTCCGCCCAGCTCACTTCATCCCGGCCAGCCAGCGGATGATCCGGCGCCATCATCACGTGGAAGACATCCTCGATCAGCGGCGTCAGCTCGATCCCGGGGTCGAGCAGCCCCGGCGGGATATTCAGGTCGTCGATCAGGGCCACGTCGGTCTGCCAACTGCGCAGGGCATTCAGGCCCTCCTCCGGCTCCATCTCCTCGAACAGCACCTCCAGCCGTGGATAGGCCGTGCGCAAGGCACGCATGGTCCTGGGCATCAGCGCCGAGGCCACCGAGGGAAACGCCGCCACGCGCAGATCCCCGGCCACCACCTTCTTCAGCTCGGCCATATCGGCCCGCGCCGACTCCAGCTCGGCGAAGATGCGGTTGGCCCGCTCCACCAGGGTGCGCCCGGCAATGGTCAGCTCGACGCCACGTCCGCGCCGCTCCACCAGATCGATACCCAGCTCCTGTTCCAGCAGCGAGATCTGCTGCGAGACCGCCGACGGCGAAACGTGCAGCGCCTCGGCCACCGCCGCCATGGTCTTGCGCACCGCCAGCTCGCGCAGGGCGCCCAGTTTGCCGATATCCATCGCGCTTCTCCCCCTCGCCCCAATCGTTAAGTTCGGCTTACGTATCCTTGAAATATTATTCGCTTTTTTTGAGTTTTTGCAGGCGATAGGCTGAAAAAAACCCAAGAACAACCCGATAAAGGTACCGCCGCCATGACGCATTCCTACTTCAACGACAACCTTGCATTGCGCGACCCGCTGATCTTCAAGGCGCTGGACGACGAGAAAAAACGTCAGCAGGGCCAGATCGAGTTGATCGCCTCGGAGAACTCGGTCAGCCGCGCCTCCCTCGAAGCCCTCGGCTCGGTGATCACCAACAAGACCGTCGAAGGCTACCCGGGCAAGCGCTTCCACGGCGGTGCCGATTTCGCCGACGTGGTCGAGCAGGCCGCGATCGACCGGGCCAAGGCGCTGTTCGGTTGCGAGTACGTGAATGTCCAGCCGCACTCGGGTACCCAGGCCAACCAGGCGGTGTTCTTCGCCCTGCTGCAACCGGGCGACGTGGTCCTGAGCCTGGACCTGGCCGCCGGCGGCCACCTGAGCCACGGCGCCAAGCCCAACCAGTCGGGACGCTGGTTCAGCATCGTGTCCTACGGCGTTGACCGCGAAAGCGGGCGCATCGACTACGAGAACGTCGAGGCCCTGGCCCTGGAGCACAAGCCGAAGCTGATCATCTCGGGCGGCTCGTCCTACCCGCGGGAAATCGACTTCGCCCGCATGCGCGGCATTGCCGACAAGGTCGGCGCCACCTACCTGGTGGACATGGCCCACTTCGCCGGCCTGGTCGCCGCCGGGGTGCATCCGTCGCCGATTCCCCATGCCGACTTCGTCACCTGCACCACCACCAAGACCCTGCGCGGCGCCCGTGGCGGCCTGGTCATGACCAACCGCGAGGACCTCTTCAAGAAGCTCCAGCCCGCCGTGTTCCCCGGCGTGCAGGGCAGCGCGCACCTGGCGACCATCGCCGGCAAGGCGGTGTGCCTGGGCGAAGCGCTGACCGATGAATTCAAGACCTACGGTGCCAATGTGAAGGCCAACGCCCGCCTGCTGGCCAAGGTCCTGCAGGCGCGTGGTGTGCGCATCGTCAGCGGCGGCACCGATACCCATGTGGTGCTGGTGGATGTGTCGTCCAAGGACCTCACCGGCCAGCACGCCCAGGATGCCCTGAGCAGCATCAACATCACCTCGAACAAGAACCCGATCCCCTTCGACAGCGCCCGCCCTTCGGAGTGGAAAGGCCTGCGCCTGGGCTCGTCCGCCGGCACGACCCGTGGCTTTGGCGCCAAGGAGTTCGAGGCCATCGGCCACCTGATCGCCGATATCTTCGAAGCCCAAAGCGCTGATGAGGCCAGCCGTGCCAAGCTGATCGAGAAGAGCCGCGCCGCCGTGACCGAACTGTGCGCAGCGTTCCCTATCTATGCCTGAGACGTGGCGGCGGGCACCGGCCATGGTGCCCGCCGCACTCTCCCCTGCTTCAGGAAAACAACGATGAGCGTCGAACTCCCCAATGATCCCGCCCGCGAAGACGTCCTGGCCGCACGCCCGGCGCTGTGGCTGAACCCCGGCCTGAAGGACAACGGCATCGCCGACCCGGCCCTGCCGGTGCGCGCCGCCCAGGTCGACGAAGCCGAGCACAACTGGCAGGCCCTGGCGCCGCTGCTGCAACGCTGCTTCCCGGAACTGGCCGCCGCCAGGGGCCGCATCCAGTCGCAACTGATCGAGGCCAAGGCCTTGCGCGAAGCCCTCGGCTACCAGGACGCCGACTACGGTCGCGTGTTCGTCAAGGCCGACGGCGACCTGCCCGTGGCCGGTTCGATCAAGGCCCGTGGCGGCGTCTACGAAGTCTTCATGCATGCCCGCAAGATGGCCGAAAAACGGGGCATCCTCACCCCGGGTGGCGATATCACCGTATTGGCCGGCGAGCAGGCCCGGGCACTGTTCGCCCAGCACACCATCGCCGTCGGCAGCACCGGCAACCTGGGCCTGAGCGTCGGTATCGCCGCCCGTGCCCTGGGCTTCCGCGCCGTGGTGCACATGTCCGCCGATGCCAAGCAATGGAAGGTCGATCGCCTGACCCGCCTGGGCGTGGAAGTGGTCCGCCACCAGGCCGACTACACCACCGCCGTGGAGCATGCCCGGGTGGATGCCGAGGCCGACCCGAGCATCTATTTCGTCGATGACGAGCGCTCGCAGATGCTGTTCTTCGGCTACAGCGCGGCCGCCAGCGAACTGGCAGCGCAACTGGCTGCCGCCGGGGTGCAGGTGGACGCCGAGCATCCGCTGTTCATCTACCTGCCCTGCGGTATCGGCGGCGCGCCGGGCGGCGTGGCCTACGGGCTCAAGGCGATCTTCGGCGATGCCGCCCACACCTTCTTCGTCGAGCCGGTGCAGTCGCCCTGCGCCCTGGTGCACATGATGAGCGGCGCCGAGGAGCTGGTCTCGGTCTACGACGTCGGCCTGAACAACCGCACCGAGGCGGACGGCATGGCCGTGGCACGCATGTCGGCCTTCGTCGCCGAGGTGATGAAACCGCTGCTGGCCGGGGTCTTCACCGTGGCCGACGACGATCTGTTCCGCTGGCTGTGGATGGCCGAGACCACCCAGGCGATCCGCCTGGAGCCGTCCGCCACCGCCGGTTTCGCCGGGCCGCAGTTCATCGTGCGCAGCCCGCGTGGCCTGGCCTATCAGCAGGCCCGGGGCCTGAGCGGCAAGCTCGCCAACGCCACCCATGTGGTGTGGACCACCGGCGGCGCCTTCGTGCCCGAAGAGCAGTTCCAGCAGTTCCTGCAACGTGGCGCCGCCCTGGTGGCCGGCGACTGAACCGCAGCACCTGCGCCCCGCCAAGAACAATAACGATGTCGAGGTAACGCTCCATGAACACACCCTTCCTGGCCGAACGCATCGACGGCAAAGGCTTTGCCGCCGATCTGGTCGAACGCCTGGCCGACGATGTCCGCGATTTGCAGGCACGCACCGGCATCACCCCGGGCCTGGCCGTCGTGCTGGTGGGCGAAGACCCGGCCAGCGCGGTCTATGTCAGCGCCAAGCACCGCCAGACCCTGGCCGTCGGCATGCAGTCCTTCGTCCACCGCCTGCCGGCCAGCACCAGCCAGGCCGAACTGATGGACCTGCTGGCGCAGCTGAACGCCGCCAGCGAGGTCAACGGCATCCTCGTGCAACTGCCGCTGCCGGCGCACCTGGACAGCAACGCGGTGATCAACGCCATCGATCCGGACAAGGACGTGGATGGCTTCCATATTCTCAATGCCGGTCGCCTGGCCACCGGCCAGGACGCCCTGGTGCCGTGCACGCCGCTGGGCTGCCTGCTGATGTTGAAGGATCGCCTGGGCAGCCTGTCCGGCCTGAATGCGGTGGTGGTGGGCAAGTCCAATATCGTCGGCAAGCCCATGGCCCAGTTGCTGATGGCCGAGAACTGCACGGTGGCCGTGGCCCACTCGAAGACCCGCGACGTCCCGGCCCTGTGCCGCAGCGCCGACATCCTGGTGGTCGCCGTGGGCCGTCCGGAGCTGGTCAAGGGCGACTGGATCAAGCCGGGCGCGGTGGTGATCGATGTCGGCATCAACCGCATCGAGCGCGACGGTCGCTCGCGCATTGTCGGCGACGTGGCCTTCGCCGAAGCCGGGCATGCCGCCGCGATCACCCCGGTGCCCGGTGGTGTCGGCCCGATGACCATCGCCTGCCTGCTGGCCAATACCGTGACCGCGTTCAAGCGCCAGCACCCCCTCGTAACCCAACCCGCCGCCGCAGCCGTTTAAGGTGACCCCGATGAGCCAGAACAAACCCAACTACGTCCTGCGCGTGAGCTGCCCTTCGATCCGCGGGGTGACCGCCGATATCACCGCGTTCCTCTCCGGGCGCGGCTGCAATATCCGCGACAGCGCGCAGTTCGACGACGAAAGCACCCGGCGCTACTTCATGCGCATCACCTTCCGCTCCGAGGAAGGCCGCTCGCTGGTGGACCTGGACAACGAATTCCGCGAGATCGCCACGAAGTACCGGATGGACTACGAGTTCTTCGACGAACGCACCAAGCGCAAGGTCATCCTCATGGTCTCGCGCTTCGGCCACTGCCTGAACGACCTGCTGTACCGCTGGGGCATCGGCGTGCTGCCGATCAATATCGTCGGGGTGATCTCCAACCACCTGGACTTCCAGAAAGTGGTCGAGGGCCATGGCATTCCCTATCACCACATCAAGGTGACCAAGGAGAACAAGGCCGAGGCCGAAGCCGAGCAGATGCGCATCGTCCGCGACACCGGCGCCGAGCTGATCGTGCTGGCGCGCTACATGCAGATCCTCTCCGACGAGATGTGCCAGCAAATGTCGGGGCGGATCATCAATATCCACCACTCGTTCCTGCCTTCGTTCAAGGGTGGCAGCCCGTACCGGCAGGCGTTCGACCGCGGGGTGAAGCTGATCGGCGCGACCTCGCACTTCGTCACCGCCGACCTCGACGAAGGCCCGATCATCGAGCAGGACATCGTCCGCATCACCCACGCCCAGAGCCCGGACGACTATGTGTCGCTGGGCCGCGACGTGGAGAGCCAGGTGCTGGCCCGGGCCATCCACGCCTATGTGCATGGCCGGGTGTTCCTCAACGAGAACAAGACCATCGTGTTCCCGCCTTCGCCGGATTCCTATTCGTCCGAGACCATCGGTTGACGCCTGCGCGTCAATCCTGGTGCCTGCGTGTTTGACCAAACCCAAGCAGGTGCAACACCCCTCCCGGAGTTCCGCTCCGGGAGGCCCCTCATTCACGCCGGATCACGGCGACAGGCCGAACCGGCGTCGCTGCACCAAAAAAACAACAAGGTGCGAGACCTCGACATGCAAGAGACTACCTGGCTGCTGGGGGTGCTGTTCGCCTCCATTGCACTGATCATCTTCCTTATCATGAAAGTCCGCCTGCACGCCTTCATCGCCCTGGTGATCGCCTGCTTCGTGGTCGGTTTCGGCTCGGGCATGGAACCGGCCACCATCGTCAAATCCCTCGAGGCCGGCTTCGGCGGCACCCTCGGTTTCCTGATCGCGATCATCGGCCTGGGCGGCATCCTCGGGAAAATGCTCGAAGAGTCCGGCGGCGCCGAACGCCTGGCCAAGACCCTGCTGGCGAAACTCGGCTCGACCCGGGCCCACTGGGTCATGGCCATCGTCGGCGCCATCGCCGGGATCCCGGTGTTCTTCGAAGTGGGTTTCGTCCTGCTGATTCCGCTGGTCTACGTGGTCGCCCGGGAAACCCGGATCAACCTGATGTACCTCGGCATCCCCCTGGCCATTTCCCTGCTGACCATCCACTGCATCCTGCCGCCGCACCCGGCGGCCATGGCGATCACCGGGATGCTGCATGCCGATGTCGGCATGGTGATCCTGTATAGCTTGCTGGTCGGCATCCCGACCATGATCGTCGCCGGGCCGATCTGGGTCAGCCTGTGCTGCGGCCGCCAGGCGAGCGAAGCGCAGCAGGTGTTCCTGCAATCCCATGGTGCGCGGGTCGCCAGTGATCGCGCGCTGCCGGGGATCGGCATCACCCTGTTCACCATCGCCCTGCCCCTGCTGCTGATGGTGCTCAAGACCGCCACCGCCGGCTTGCCCGAGACCTCGCCGGTCCAGCATGTGGCGCGCTTCGTCGGCAACCCGCTGACCGCCCTGCTGATCTCGGTGGCCTTCGCCTACTGGTCCCTCGGCCTGCGCCAGGGGCGGAGCATGGCGCAGTTGCTGGAGGTCACCCAGCGCAGCTTTCCGCCGCTGGCCAATATCATCTTCGTCATCGGTGCCGGTGGCGCCTTCAATGCGGTGCTGATCGAAAGCGGCGTGGGCAAGGCGATCTCCGGGCTGCTGGCCGGGACCGATATCAACCTGATCATCCTCGCCTGGTTCATTGCCTGGCTGATGCACTTCGCGGTGGGTTCGGCCACGGTGGCGATGGTCAGTGCCGCGAGCATGATCAACCCGATGCTGGCGGCCGACCCGCACCTCAAGCCGGAGATCCTGGTGATCGCCATCGGTGCCGGCTCCATCGGCTGGGCCCATGTCACCGATTCGGCGTTCTGGGTGGTCAAGGAGTACCTGAACGTGTCGCTCTCGGAAGCGCTGAAGAAGTTCACCGGCGGTACCGTGGTGGCCTCCATCGTCGCCCTGCTGGCGACCCTGGTACTCGATTACTTCATCTGACGGTGACCCCACGCATGACCCAGCATCGGATTTTTCTCGGCCTTGGCAGCAACGTGGAACGGGAGACGCACCTGCAGATCGCCCTGCACATGCTGGATGAGCACCTGCGGGAGATCCGCTGCTCGCCGATGTATGAAAGCGTCTCCCTGGAGGGCGACCAGCCGCCCTTCTACAACCTTGTCGTGTCGGCGCTGACCACGCTGTCGGTGGGCGAGCTGATTGCCTGGCTCAAGGAGATCGAGCACCTGCACGGACGGGACAGGAGCCGGCAGCAGTTGATCGCGCTGGATATCGATCTGCTGCTGTTCGATGACCTGCGGGGCGTGGTTGACGGTGTCGAGTTGCCCCGCGGCGAAATCCTGACCCGCTCCTTCGTGCTCTACCCGCTGCAACTGCTGGCGCCCGGGCTGCTGCATCCGCTGACCGGGGTCAGTCTTGCCCGGCACTGGCAAGCGCTGCGACCGGGGCCGGCGTTGCAGCCGGTGCGCTATCCGTTGCTGCACGTATCACCTGCGCCAGACGGCGCAGGCCTTCGTCCAGCAGTGCGGGATCGACATGGCTGAAGTTCAGCCGCAAGTGGCCGTGGTTCGCCTCCGGGTCCGGGAAGAACGGCTCGCCGGGCATGAACGCGACATCGACCGCGAGGGCGGCGTCGAGCAGCTTGCGGGTATCCAGCGGCTGCTTGAGGGTCAGCCAGAAGAACAGGCCGCCGCTGGGCAGGTTCCATTCGGCGAGGTCGGCGAAGTGGGTTTCCAGGGCTGACTGGAACGCATCGCGGCGCACGCGGTAGTAGCTGCGCAGTTCGCCCAGGTGCTGCTTGAGCCGGTCAGTGCCCAGCCATTGCAGGGCCTGCCACTGGCCGACCCGGTTGGTGTGCAGGTCGGCCGCCTGCTTGAGACGCAGCAGGTGTGGGAACAGGTCCGGGCTGGCGATCAGGTAGCCGACCCGCAGGCCCGGCAGCAGGGTCTTGGACACGGTGCCGGTGTAGATCCAGCTCGCCCGCTGCAGGCGGCTGACGATGGGGCGCGCATTGACGCCATCGAAGGTCAGTTCGCGGTAGGGTTCGTCCTCGATCAGGGTCACGCCGAACTCGTCGAGCAGCGCGGCGACGGCATCGCGTTTTGCCTCGCTGTAGCAGACGCCGGACGGGTTCTGGAAGGTCGGGATAAGGTAGATGAAGGCCGGGCGGTGCTGCTCCAGGCGGTCGCGCAAGGCGGCCAGGTCGGGGCCGTCGGCGTGCAGCGGGACGCAGATGCAGTCGGCGCCAAAGAACTGGAAGATCTGCAATGCCGCCAGGTAGGTCGGCGCTTCCAGAAGGATCTCGGTGCCCTTGTCGATATACAGCTTGCCGGCCAGGTCCAGGGCCTGTTGCGAACCGCTGACCACCAGCACCTGGCTCGCCTCGCAGGGGATGCCCAGCGCCCGCGCCTCGGCGGCCAGCACCTCGCGCAGCGCCGGCTCGCCTTCGCTCATGCCGTATTGGCCCATGGACACCGGCATGGCGCTCCAGTCCACCGCCGGCAGCATGGCTTCGGCCGGCAGCCCGCCGGCAAAGGACATCACTTCCGGACGCTGGGCAGCGGCGAGGATTTCACGGATCAGGGAACCTTTGAGGCGGGAAGCACGTTCGGAGAAAGGCATGGGCGGCACCAATGGCGAGGCGTGGGTAAATAAGTCAAAATGCTTGACCGAAATTACGTCAGCCTCTCAGGAAGTGTCAACATGATTGACCTAAAAAACACCGCCGCGCAGCAGATGGCCATGGAAGCCTTTTTCTTCGGCTACCTGGCCTTTACCGGCAAGGCGGACGAGATGCTGGAGCGCCGGGGCTTGAGTCGGGTGCACCAGCGCATCGTGTTCTTCATCGCCCGCTATCCGAACCTGAGCGTCAAGGAACTGCTGGGGGTGCTGGGGGTGAGCAAGCAGGCACTGAACACACCGCTGCGGCAGTTGATGGAGATGCATCTGGTGAACAGCGTGGCGTCCGAGAGCGACAAGCGAAAGCGTCTGCTGGAACTGACGGCGGAGGGGGTGAAGCTGGAGCAGATGTTGCGCAAGGAGCAGGTGAAGCTGCTGGAGCGGGCGTTCGATGAGGCGGGGGAAGAGGCGGTGATGGGGTGGTTGGCGGTGAATCAGGCGCTGGGTGGAGTGCCATCAGTGGATTAACGCAGACCCTGTGGGAGCTGGCTTGCCAGCGATGAGGTCGGCACAGGCAATGATGTTGCCAGGCCGGGCCCAATCGCTGGCAAGCCAGCTCCCACAGGGGTCTGCGGTGTCCCTCGGATCTTAGAGTTTGCCCAAGGCCTGCGCCGTGCGATCTACCGCCCGACGAGTCTTCTCCACTAGCTCATCCAATTCGCTGTGGTTGGCGATCAACGCCGGCGCCATGATCATCCGCCCCAGGGTCGAACGGATGATCACTCCCTCCTCGAAACCATAGGTCCGGCACTGCCAGGCCAGGTCGTTCTCGTTGTCGTAGCGCTTGCGGCTGCCCTTGTCCTCGGCGAACTGCAACGCCGCCACCAGCCCCGCCCCCTGCACCTGGCCAATCAGCGGGTGATTCTCGAACACCTCGCGCAGGATGCGTTGCAGGTACGGCCCGGTATCTTCCTTGACCTGACGCACGATGCCTTCATCGCGCAGCGCCTTGAGGTTGGCGATGGCCACCGCCGCCGCCACCGGGTGCCCGGAATAGGTCAGGCCGTGGGCAAACACACCACCGCGCTCGACCAGCGCCTCGGCAATACGCTTGCTCAGCACCAGGCCACCCATCGGCACGTAACCCGAGGTCAGGCCCTTGGCGATCGACAGGGTGTCAGGCTCGAAGCCGAAGTATTCATGGGCGAACCATTCGCCGGTGCGACCAAAACCACCGATCACTTCGTCGGCACACAGCAGCACATCGTACTGCCGGCAGATGCGCTGGATTTCCGGCCAGTAGCTTTCCGGCGGGAAGATCATCCCGCCCGCGCCCTGGAACGGCTCGGCGATAAAGCCGGCGACGTTCTCGGCACCCAGTTCAAGAATCTTCTCTTCCAGTTGCAGCGCGCAGCGACGGCCGAACTCGGCCGGGGTCAGCTCGCCACCCTCGGCGTACCAGTAAGGCTCGTCGATATGCGCGACATCCGGGATCAGCCCGCCCATCTCGTGCATGAACTTCATCCCGCCCAGCGCCGTGGCCGCCAGGGTCGAGCCGTGGTAGCCGTTCCAGCGGCCGATCATGATCTTCTTGCTCGGCTGGCCGACCACCTGCCAGTAGCGGCGCACGGTACGGATCAGCACCTCGTTGGCCTCCGAGCCGGAGTTGGTGTAGATCGCGTGGCTGTAGTGCGTGGGCAGCAGGCTGAAGAGCAGTTCGGAGAGCTCGATCACCGCCGGGTGGGTGGTGTGGAAGAACATGTTGTAGTAGGCGAGCTGGTCCATCTGCGCGGCGGCGGCGGCGGTCAGGTCCTTGCGTCCGTAGCCGAGTTGGGTACACCACAGGCCGGACATGCCGTCCAGGTAGCGCTTGCCTTCGCTGTCCCACAGGTGCAGGCGCTCGCCACCGACGATCACCCGCGGCCCTTCGGCGTTGAGCGCCTTCTGGTCGAGGAAGGCGTGGATGTGGTGGGCGGCATCGGCAGCCTGGTAATCGCGGGTCTGGCGCTGGGGGACGAAAGGCGCGTTCATGGACGGTGTTCCTCTTTTTTGTCGTTTGGGTACTGCACTGCCCGGAGAGCTTGACCCAGTGCGACCCGCGCCGAAATCACCCTTCGGGGTGATGCCCGCGCCTCACCCCAAGGGGTGATTCCGCCAGCCGATCGGGCTGTGGGAGCATCCGTCCAGGCCCGAACGTGGCCTTGTCCTTCGTGCCAGATCAATAAAGAGAACAACGTCATGAAGCCGCCGTCCTTGCGTTCCCCTTAGCGATTCCCTCCAGCTCCCTCCTCCCTCTAAAACCTTCGCAGGGACCCGCTCCCACAGGGTCCGCGTCGCTCTTTGAAACTGTTTTCAGGAGTCAGCAATGCATACAACAACTACAACCGCTGCGCATTCCACCTCACGCTTTCGCAAATCCATGGGCATGACTGCCCTCGTGCTCTTCGGCCTCGCCTACATGGTGCCCCTGGCGGTGTTTTCCGCCTACGGGCTGGTCGCCCAGACCACCAAGGGCCACCTGCCCACTGCCTACCTGCTGACCCTCGGCGCCATGCTGTTCACTGCCTACAGCTACGGGCGCATGGTCCAGGCCCATCCCTACTCCGGCTCGGTCTACACCTACACGCGCAAGGCCTTCGGCGCCCACGCCGGGTTCATGGCCGGCTGGACCCTGCTGCTCGACTACATCTTCCTGCCGCTGCTCAGCTACCTGCTGATCGGCATCTACATGTCCGAGTACTTCCCTAACATCCACGCCTGGGTCTGGGTGCTCGGCTCGATCAGCGTGGTGACCTTCCTCAACCTGATCGGCATCGAGTCGGTGACCCGGGTCAACTGGATCCTGGTGGCGGCGCAATTGGTGTTCATCGTGGTGTTCGTCGCGCTGTCGATCAACAGCGTGGCGGCCCAGGCCGAGCCCGTGTCGCTGACCGCGCCCTTCTACCACGAAGGCTTCAGCGGCTCGGCGATCATGGCCGGCGCGGCGGTGCTGTGCCTGTCGTTCGTGGGCTTCGACGCGGTGTCGACCCTGGCCGAGGAAACCACCGACCCGACCCGACGCATTCCCCGGGCGATCATGGCGGTGTCCCTCAGCGGCGGCCTGCTGTTCCTCGTGGTGTCCTACTTCGCCCAACTGGTGCACCCGGACTGGAACAGCTTCGCCGACCCCGACTCGGCGCCGGTGGATGTGATGAAAAGCGCCGGCGGTCAGATCCTCGCCAACGCCTTCACCGCCACTTATGTCGCCGGCTGCTTCGCCTCGGCGATGGTCTCCCAGGCCAGCGTCTCGCGGGTGCTGTTCGCCATGGGCCGCGACGGCGCCCTGCCCCGTGTCTTCGGCCAGTTGGTAACGAAAAAGCGCGTACCGGCCTTCGCCATCATGGTGGTCGGCCTGGTCTCGTTGAGTGCGCTGGTGATCAGCCTGGATACGGTCGCCAACATGATCAGCTTCGGCGCGCTGTTCGCCTTCTCGGCGGTCAACCTGGCGGTGGTCAAGCACTACCTGGCCGACCAGAAACTGCGCGGCACGGCGAACTGCCTGCGCTATGGCGTGATTCCGGGGCTGGGCTTCCTCAGTACGCTGTGGTTGTGGACCAGCCTGTCGAGCATGTCCTTCACCATCGGCCTGTGCTGGATGGGGCTGGGCGTGGTGTTCCTGCTGGGGCTGACCCGGGCGTTCCGGGTCAAGCTGCCGGAATTGCAGATGGCGGACTGAACCGGGAAAAACCTAGCGCTTGTTCATATAGCCTTCGAGCGGGTCCTGGCCGAGCACGCCCTGGGCGTTGGCCAGGGCATCGATGAACAGGGAAAACAGCTCGGACTGGGTGCCGATATCGAGCTTGGCATAGACGTGCTTGCGATGGGACTTGATGGTGTCTTCCGACACACCGAGGCGTTCGGCCAGGGAACGGGTCGAGTGGCCACGGAGGATCATCTGGGCGATCTTGCACTCGCGCTCGGTCAGCAAGGAGGAACCGAAGTTGCTCAGGGCCGCATGGACGCGCTGCTCCCAGACCTTCTCGACCCGTCCGCCACGGCCCTGGTAACCGTCGAAATGCTTGGCCAGCATGGCCAGGATCCACGGGCTGATGCATTTGAAGCGGGCTTTCACCGACTCGTCCAACTCGTCGGTGAAAGCCAGGGACACGGCCAGGCAGAGGTCGTCGTTCAACTGCAGGATGTAGTTGATCTCGTCCTCGAGGTGGGAATGCCGGTAGAAGGCCAGGTAGTACTCGCTGAGTTTGAAATGGTCCGGGGCGACATCGGCCAGGGCATAACAGCCCGAGGGCGTGTTCTCGATACAGGCCTGGTGGAACGGATCGAGCAGGTAGAAGCCGGAGAGGTAGCGCCGGACATTGCCTTCCGGACGCCAGGGGCCGGGGCCGTCGCCTTCGAACCAGGCCGAGGGCAGGCCTTCGCGGGGGTACAGGTAGACGGTGGTGGCCTTGATCGGGCCGACCATGGCCAGGGCCTCGAACAACGCCGTGGCGAATCCGGACGCGCCAAGGGCACTGGTCACCTTGGCCATCGCCGCGAACCAGGGGGGTGATGAGAGCTGATCGATCTGCACGTGTGTCGTCGTCCGAACTGGGCTTCAGGCATCCGGCCAGGGTAGTAGTTCCGCTGGGGTGGATGGTGACATGGGTGGGGGTGGTGGGGGTATCACCCGTTGGGGTGAGGTTCAGTCGGGCTACGCAGACTCACATCCCGGATCCCCTGGCCTGCGGTCAACGTTGGGTACTCTCGGCGACTTTCACCCTCAACCAGTGAATGAACGCACGAACGACCGGACGCTCAAGCCTGTCCGGCTCGGCCACGATGTAATAGCTGCGGTTGGCCGGAATTTCGATTTCGAACGGGCGGACCAGCGTTCCTTGATCCAGCGCGTCCCCGCATAACAGAACATCCCCCATCGCAACGCCTTGTGCCGCGATGCAGGCCGAAATCGCAGACGTTGCATCAGCGAAGATGACCCCGGCATCCGCCTGGACCTCCCCTGCACCAGCCACTGTAAGCCAGCGCCGCCAATCGACGGAGTCCTTCATGTGAAGCAACGGGAACGACGCCAGATCCGCAGCCTCCTTGAGTCGCCCCATGCTATTGAACAAGCGCGGACTGCAAACAGGAAAGTCCCGCAGCGCAATCAACAGCTCACTGACCTGTCCAGGCCAGTCGCCAGTACCATAAGCGATGAAGAGATCGGCATCGCTTGCACTGGTATCGTCCATGGCTCTTGGCGAAAGAATCTGCAACTGGACCTTGGGGTTCTGCCTGGCGAACTCGCCGATGTAGCGACAGAGCCAGAAATTGGAAAACCCCGGCGTACAACTAACGCAGAGGCGCCCCGCAACAACGTCGTCATTTCGGTTTTTTCCCGCGAGCAGCAATTCAGCGAGGATCTCGCGGATGTCGAGGGCGTACTGCTCGCCCCTGGGTGTCAATTTTATTCCCCGCCCTGAGCGCTCGGTCAGCTCGAAATCGAGCCTCTCTTCAAGCAGCGTGATGCTTCGGCTGACGGCTCCGCGGGTCAGGCTCAGGGCCTGCGCGGCTTCAGCCACCGAACCCAGCCGAGCTACGGCATCCAAGGCCCGCAGCGCGGTGATGGACGGATAATGGACACTCATTTCAGGCTCCCGGAAGCAATGCTGCCGCCTCTTCCCATCGACAATTGTTGATAAAAACTGACCTGGAACACCCAGTTTTTTTCGATTGTAGTGTTAAAAAAATCAACAATACTAGGCCTTGTCCCCCGCCGCGAGTCAATCAACCGCACAAGCGATAACAACAACAAATCAAGACTTCCCTGCCCTTCCAATGTCGATCGCCCAGTGCGGGCGGATGGGCACCGTTTCCCTGATTTTCAAGAATAAATAACGAGAAACATTCATGAGCGCTACATCTGCGTCCAATGGCGCACTCAAAAAAGTGCCGGTGTCAATTCTTTCGCGCAAATCAAGAAGGACTTGAAACCGTATATGGGACAGTAGGTTAGCTCCTTTCGGGGCCGCTTAGAAGAAGAGCGGCGTTGTCGGCTAGGAGCGACATAGGAGCGTTGGGAGAGAAAGCCGCATCGCACTGTGTAGTGCTGGATTGCCGAGGAACGGCGGGCCTGTCGCATCATCATAGCCCAACAGGCTCGGCGGCATCCAGAATGAAGAACGCGCAGCCTGGGCTGCGCGTTCGATGGATGCCGTTGAATAGCATGCGGTGCAATCATGGCGGCTTCGGTGGTGTGCTGCGGGTCGCCGTGCCCTTCCTGAATCCTCGATCCCCCGCCATGAACGCTTCCAGCATATGCGGGATCAGCGTCGCCGCATCAACGGCCTCGCCATACGCCTGCGCGTGTAGCGCGGCGTAGCGGTCGAGGTCGACTTTCAAGCTGGTCGGGCAAACGAAAGTCAGCTTGGTGCTCTCGGTCTTCGGCAGCGGGCCGAGCCGCAGCTTCTTGGTCGTGCTCATCGTGAAGTCCCCCGGTTGAAGAACAGCGGCTGGTACGGCCGCAGCACCAGATCCCGGTTGACGATGATGCGAACCGGCAGGCCCGGCCGTTGCGTTAAGGTCGGCTGGATGTTGAGGTTGCGCCGGGTCATCTCCTGGCCGACCTGATTGATGCTGTCCTGCGCGCTGTCGCGCCCAGCGATGATGACGCGATCACCATCCTGCCGGTTCTCCGGCGCGGCCAGCTCGGCACCGACGCCCAGCAGCGTGGTGAGTGCCGCACCGGCAAAGATGCGGCCCCAGTGGTAGTCCACATCGTCCTCCAGCCCGGCATAGCCGGCTGGGTCGGTGCCGGCCAGGTTGTCGAGCGTGAGCGAAGACGTGTCCGGCAGGATGATCCGGTTCCAGACGACTTGAACGCGGCTCTGCCCGTAGCTGACCTGGCTGTTGTATTTGCCCAGGATGCGCGAACCCTGCGGAATCAGCAGGAAGCGCCCGGTGGCTGTGTCATAGACCGGCTCCGTCACCGTGGCGATCACGTCGCCGGGCAAGTCCGACTTGATGCCCGTCACCAAGGCACCTGCGACCACTGTTCCGGCCATAACCTGATACGGCGAAATTGGCAGAGTCAGATTGCCGGAATTACGGGTTTCAGTGGGGCCAGCTTTCATGAAAGCCTCTTTCTGGTCTTGCCGGTTTTGCACCGCTGTCGGGTCAGCAGGTTGGGCCGCCGTGGAGGCCGGCCCGGCCGCCAGCGGGTCAAACGCCGCATTGGCGGCGAAGCCCGGCGCAGCGGCCACCTGTGTCTGCGCTACCGGCGCCGCATTCTGCCCACCCGAGCGGAAGAACACGGACGAGGCCGCGGCCGCCTCGGCTTCTTTTCGCAGGGCATCGTTCGGGTCGTGACCGGGGGCCGCGTAGGCAGCCGTCGCCGGTTGCTGCGACTTCACGATAGCCGGGCCAAGATCGCCCGGCAGCGGTGGCCCTAGTTCGGGAACGGCAGGCAGCAACGCCGGCGGCAGCTTGGAATAGTCCGTCGGCAGCGCATCCAGTCCTTCCGACTTTGACACGCGATCGACGTTGTAAAGCTCGGTCTGCTCGCCTGTGCTGCGTCGATGAGGTTGCAGCGACCACATCAGCGCGCCGAGCACGGCGACCGCTAGGACGCCGGCAAGGATGGCCAGCGAGCGCCGGTTCAGGCGTGTGACTGGACGCGGCTGGGCGCGCAGCGCCACTGCCTCCGGCGCCACCTTGTCCGCCTGCGGCGCGGCAAGGTCGGGAGTGTCATCCTGGCTCATGGTCAGTTCCTCCGTGCAACACCATCGGTGCGCTCGATCCGCACCACGTCGCCGCCATCGCCGCCCAGCCGCAGTTCGGCCGCGCCGAACAGGCGATCCACGACGTAGTACGGCGAGCGAAAACGGTAGTTCACCAGTTGCCCGTCGCCCTGCGCGCCGATGACAAACAGCGGCGGCAGCTCGCCCTGGGCGATGCCCGGCGGGAACTGGATATAGACCTTCTCTCCATCATCGAAGGCGCGCAGAGGCTTCCACGGCGGGTTGCTGCCCGATACCGCGTAGCGGAAGCGGATCTTGTCCAGCGACAGGCCCGTATCGACAGGCGTTGTTGCCTGCGCTGCCTGCGCCTGGCGCTGCAACGCGAGCATTCGGTCTTTCGGATAGTCCCAGGACACCGACGCCATCCATGCCCTCTCGGTCGAGGTCAGCTCCAGCAGGTAGGTGCGCCGACTGGTGGTGATGACGAGATTGGTTTTCAGACCGGAGCGGATAGGCTTGACCAGCACATTGACGCGCAGATCGGCCCCGCCGCCGCTGGACGTGTCGCCCACGATCCAGCGCACGGTATCGCCGGCGGCGACCGTTACCAGTTCCTCGCCCGGTTGAAGCGAAACCACCGTCACGCGCCCCGGCGACGCATAGACCTGATAAAGCGCGCCATCGGTGAACGGCCACACCTGAATCGCGTTGACGTAGCCCTCACGGGTAGGCGCGATACGCGCTTCTGCATTGGCACGGGAAACGCGCACCTTTTCGTCGGCCGGCTCCGGCGCAACGGGGGCCTCATCGAGTTCCGGCAGGGGCTTCAACTGCGCCGGCAGCGCCAGCGGTTCAGGGACGGCGACGACTTCGACGGGCTTGGGCGGTTCGGGCAACGGCTGGGCCAGCACCGTCTCGTCGAGCGAGATGGATGGCGGCGGCTTCCCCTGCGAGGCGCAGCCCGCGAGGGCCAGCAGCGTCAAAGGAACAACGTAAAGGCGGAAACGAAGTTTCATGGTTTGGCTCCTTCGGAAGAATCCAGTTCGCGGCTCCATGACAGGCCGTTGACGTAGATACCCAATGGGTTCTTGAGCAGGCGCTGTTCAGTACGCGGGGTTTGCAGGACGGTCGAAAGCACGGCGTTCCAGCGTTCGGTGCCGGCGGGCGCACCGTTGACATAGCGCTGCTCTGTCCAGCGCACGTTGAAAGACGTGTCGCTCGCGCGAACCACGCTGGTGATTTGCACCGTTACCGATTCCTTGCCGATGCGGGCGAATGGGTCATTGGTGCGGGCGTAGTCGTTGAGCACCGCCGCGCCCTTGTCGGTGGTGTAGTCGTAGGCATCGAGCCAGTTCTGCCGCACCACGATGGGGTCGATGGACAGCGAGCGAACCAGCGTCACGAAGCGCGCCAGGTGGTGCGCGATCTGCGCGTCGCCGGGCCGGTACGGCGTGGCGGCCTCTCCCACGGCGCGCACCTGCCCGGCTTGATCGACCTCGATGACATAGGGCGTCACGATGGACTGCGCCGAGCGCCACACCAGGCCGCCGGCCATCAACAGCGCGAGCACTAGGCAGCCGAAGGCCATCAGGCGCCAATTCTTCGCCTGCACGCGGGCGGAGCCGATACGGTCGTCCCACACCTGGGCGGCGGCTTGATACGGGGTGGCAGGCTGCGGCGTATCGGCGTAGCGCACCTGCGGTCGTTTGAATCGCATGGGTGTTCTCCTTGAAGGTTAGGTATCGGAATCCCGCAGGCTCGGGCCTTGCCCGGAGCCGCCGCCGTCGCCGCCGCGCAGCGTGTGGGCGGCAGTGGTCGCGGCATGGGTAGCCTGCTGGCGGCGGTGCATCCGCTTGGCCCAGGCCGGTTGCTGTTGCTTCTGCGAGCCTGCGGTGCCGTCTGCGGTCTGGCCGGGGCCAGCACCGTCGCTGCCGGCTTCTGTGCCGTTCCAGCCAGCGCGGAAGGAGTCGGCCACCTTCTGCCCAACAGCGGAAGCACCAGAGGTGACGCTGCGGCCTGCGGCTTGTGCGCCAGTCTTGGCGACATTGCCGAGGCCAGCCGCCGCGCCCTTGGCACCGCCGCCGGCCGCAGCGGAACCGGCCTGGAACGCCGATCGGGCACTGCCGGCCGCCGAAGTCGCGGCACGCGCACCGGCACCGGCCAGCTTTGCGGCCGCCGGGGCCATTCGTGCCCCGGCCATGACGGCGCCGCCCACGCCCGTTACGGCGGCGCCGATGGCAACGCCGGTGCCGACAGCCCCGACCGCAGCACCAGCCATCGCGCCCGCACCAAGCTGTGGCGCACCGGACACCAGGCCGGTGGCGATACCGGGGCCGAAAATGCCCAGCGCCAGCAGCGCGAGCGAGGCCAGCATCACGACCAGCGCGTGGTCGATGGATGGTTCGTCGGGATGCACCTGGAACTCGGCGAACAGGCCTGAACCGATGCCGACGATGACGGCCAGCACCAAGACCTTGATGCCTGACGACACCACGTTGCCTAGCACCTTTTCCGCGAGGAACGAGGTCTTGTTCCAGAGTGCAAACGGGATCAAGACGAAGCCGGCGAGCGTAGTCAGTTTGAACTCGATCAGCGTGATGAAAAGCTGTACGGCCAGCACGAAGAAGCAGAGGATCACCACCAGCCAGGCGATGAACAGAACCACGATAGGGTCGATGTTCACGAACACCTCGGGGAACCCAGCCATGTCCCCGATCTGTTCCAGAATCGGCGCGGCTGCGTCGATGCCGGTCTTCGCCAGCCGGCCCGGCTGAAGGAAGTTCTCCATCGTGATGGCCGAGCCGGTAGCGGTAATTCCCAAGCCGGCGAACGAGCGGAACACGATGCTCGCCAGCCAGTTGAAGTTGCCGATGATGTAGGCGAACGCGCCGACACAGAGCACCTTGCGCAGCAGCTTGGCGATCACGTCGTCGCCCTGGCCGGTGGCGTGGCTCATGGCCCAATACAGGCCAGCGATCGTCATGTCGATGACGATGAGCGTGGCGGTGAGAAATGCCACTTCGCCCTGCAATAAGCCGAAGCCCGAGTCGATGTAGCGCGAGAACGTATCGAGGAAACGGTCGATGATGGTCACGTCGTTCATGGCGAATCCTCGGGCGGAGTGAGCGGAACGGCGCCCTCTGGCAATTCATCTGCGGGCGTATCGAAGCTCGGCGGAATCGGCGGGAGTTCAGCCAGCGAGTTGTATTCATCCGGCCCGGTATGGCCGGCGAAGAAGCGCCGCCGGAAGGCTTCAGCGGCGGCGCGGCAGGCATCCTCGCCCACGGCCTGCCGGTCGGCCGCGCATTGCCCGCGCAACGCCTTGAGCCGCACCGGATCTGCGGCCAGGGCGTCGGCCAGGTTCTCGGCCGGCTGCTGGCCGCACGCGGTCAGCAGCACGGCCATCAGGACGGAAGCGCATCGCATGGCCGCCTCCGGTCAGTTGTTATAGAAGTTGACGGACTGCGGCGTGTACGGCGTGCCGGTGCCCAGAAAGCGCCGCCGCACTTCGCGGGCGCGCTCCATAGCCGCCGCTTGCCGCGCCAGTTCCAGTGAAGCGGCCCGGTCTTGCGTGATCTGGAGCTGCTGCGCCTGGATCGACTGCTTGGCCTGCAAAGCCAGGAGCTGGTTCGTCGCCTGCATCGCTTGCAGCGCGCCGGTGGCCGACTGGCTCTGGCTCACGAGATCGGCCAGCGCGCTTTCGTCTTGGGCGAGGTTCTGCGACACCTGCGCCTGCATCCGCATCGCGGTGTGCAAGCCGTTCAAGGTGTTCTGCCAGCGTTCGCGGGCGTCCTGTGCCATGCGGTCGCCGCTGATGGTGGCGGCGTACTGTTCCGGGTACAGGCGGGCGAACGTGGCATCCATGCTCTGCACGTCGTAGGCCAAGCCGCGCGCCTCGGCGATCAGGCGCTCGGTGGTGGCGAGCGTCGAGCGCAGGCGGTTGACGATGTTGAAGTCGAGATTTGCCAGGTTCCTGGCCTGGTTCATCAACATCTGCGCCTCGTTCTGAAGCTGGTTGATCTGGTTGTTGATCTGTTCCAGCGTGCGCACGGCGGTCAGCGTGTTCTGCACGAAGTTGGACGGGTCGAACACCGTCAGCGCGGATGCGGGCTGCACGGCCAGCAGCGATACCGACAGCACGGCAGCGAGTGAGACAGAGAGCAAACGGGGCTTGGTCTTCATGGTGAAACCTCCAGCGGTTGAGAAGCGAGAAAGGAAGCTGCCGCCGGAGCGGACGGCAGCAGGTCGGCGGCCCAGCCGAGGCCGCGATGGCGCAGCCACGCGCCGGCGAAGCCGGGAGCGCCGGCCTGCGTCAGCACGCGGTCAATATCGCGTTGGTCTTGAGGGGTGGATGCGCCCGCGAATGCGAGCGCGACAGGCCCCAGGTCGAGGTCGAACAGGCGATTGCCGAGGCGCGACTGGTAGTAGTAATCGCGCTTGGGCTGTGCGGTCGCCACGATCTCAATCTGGCGGCTGTTCAAGCCGAAGCCTTCGTAGATCGTGCGAATCTGCGGCTCGGTGGCCTGCGGGTTAGGTAAGAAGATCCTGCTCGCGCAGCTTTCGATGATGGCTGGCGCGATGGTCGAGTCCTTGATGTCGGCCAGCGACTGCGTGGCAAAGATGACGCTGACGTTCTTTTTTCTGAGCGTCTTGAGCCATTGCCGGATGCGGGCCGCGAAGGACGGCTCATCGAGGAACAGCCACGCTTCATCGAGGATCAGCAGCGTGGGCGCGCCGTCAAAACGTTCGTCGAAGCGGGCGAACAGGTAGCGCAGCACTGCTTGCACGGCGGCGGGGCTGTGCATCAGTTCTTCCATCTCAAAGCCCTGCACGTCGGCCATGCCCAGCCGGTCGTGGTCAGCGTCCAGCAGCTTGCCGTGGGCGCCGCCCAACACATAGGGCGCGAGCGCTTGGCGCAGCGCGTTGGACTGCAATAACACCGACAAGCCGGTCATGGTGCGCTGCTCCACTGGCGCACCGGCAAGGCTTCGCAGCGCCGACCAAATGGCAGCCTTCTCGTCCGGGCCGACCGTCACGCCTTCGTGCAGCAGCCGGCCCTCCACCCATTCGGCGGCCCAGGTGCGGTAGCCCTCGTGGGCTATTCGCGCGAGTGGCTGGAAGGCGATGCCGCCATCGGCACCGAGGTCGTAGTGCTCACCGCCAAGGCCGAGGATGGTGGCGCGCATCGAGCGCCCCATGTCGAAGGCGAAGATCCGCGAGCCGAAGTAGCGCCGGAACTGCATGGCCAATATGGCGAGCAGCACCGACTTGCCCATGCCGGTCGGCCCGGCGACAAGGGTGTGCCCCACGTCGCCGATGTGCGTCACCAGCCGGAACGGCGTCGCGCCATCGGTGCGGGTGACGATCAGCGGCGGGCCATCGAGGTGTTCGTTCTTCTCCGGCCCAGCCCATACCGCTGACATCGGCATCATGTGCGCCAGGTTCAGCGTCGAAACGATGGGCTGACGCACGTTCGCGTATGCGTTGCCGGGGACGGACGACAGCCAGGCATCGACTGCGTTGAGGGTTTCGGGGATGGTCACGAAACCCCGGCCCTGGATGACGCGCTCCACCATGCGCAGCTTCTCGTCGGCCACGGCCGGGTCGGCGTCGAGCACCGTCACCGTGGCGGTGAGGTAGCCGAAGGCGACTTGATCGCTGCCCAGCTCCTGCAAGGCGGCATCGGCGTCGGCGGCCTTGTTGCTGGCATCGGTATCGACCAGCGGGCTTTCCTGCTGAAAGATCGTTTCGCGCAGCAGCGCGATGACGTTCTTGCGCTTGGCGAACCATTGGCGCCGCAAGCGCCCCAATTCCCGTTCCGCCTCGGCTTTGTCCAGGCACAGGAAGCGCGTACTCCAGCGATACGCAAAGCCCAGGCGGTTGAGGTCGTCCAAGATCCCCGGCCAGGTCGAGGTCGGGAAGCCTCGTACCGACACCACGCGCAGGTGCTGATCGCCCAGCATGGGCGCCAGGCCGCCGACCAGCGCGGCATCGGCCAGCAGTGCGTCGATATGGAACGGCACGTCGGGCACGCCGACGCGATAGCGCCGCGTGGAGACTGTGGCATGCAGGTAGGTCAGCGTCTGGCTATCGTCCAGCCAGGCAATCTCCGGCATCACACCATCGAGCAGGTCGAACACGCGATCGGTCTCTGCCACGAAGGAATCAAGCCGACCACGCCAGTCCACACCCTCAGTGGGCCGGTTCTCGTACAGCATCCCAGCCGCACGGGCGCGAGACTCTTGCGGCGGTAGGTGTTGCAACGTGAAGTGATAGACGCTCTCGAAATGGCCATCCGACTCCTCGAACGCCGCGCGTCGCTCCTCATCCACCAGCCAGGACAGTGGTTCGGGAAAGGAGGATTGCGGATAGCTCGATGCCCGCATCCGCTCGGCCTCGATATAGAAGGCCCAGCCAGACCCGGTACGGCGAAGCGCGTTGTTCTGCCGCGCCGACGTGGCAATCAGCTCGCCCTGTGTCGCACTGTCCAAGTCGGGGCCGCGAAACTGGAACGTGCGTTGAAACGAACCATCTTTGTTCAGCACAACGCCCGGCGCGACCAGCCCGGCCCAGGGCAGCCAGTCGGCAAGCAAGGCCGGGCGCTGACGATATTCGGCAAGGTTCAGCATGGCGTCCTCCCCTCACACGTCCAGAAGCGGGCGGTGTTTGATATGCCGCGCGAAGACCTGCATGAACTGCGGATCGACGCGCGCACCCCATACGGCCAGCGAGTGGCCGACGATCCAGAGCACCACGCCGGGAATCCACAGTTGCAGGCCCAGCCCGACGGCGGCGGCTAGCGTGCCGTTGGCAATCGCCACGGTGCGCGGCGCACCGCCCAGCAGGATCGGCTCGGTCAGCGAGCGATGCAGCGGCACTTCAAAGCCCGGAAGATCGGTGGCCTTACTCATACGACGGCCCCTCCGGAGAAGCTGAAGAACGACAGGAAGAACGAGGACGCGGCGAACGCGATGGACAGGCCGAACACGATCTGGATCAGCTTGCGAAAGCCGCCGCTGGTATCACCGAACGCCAGCGCAAGCCCCGTCGAGATGATGATGATCACCGCCACGATCCGGGCGACTGGCCCTTGGATGGATTCGAGGATGGAGGTCAGCGGCCCTTCCCACGGCATCGAGGAACCGGCGGCCTGCGCCGTGCCCGCCAGCAACAGCATCAGCGCGGCCAGCAGCAGCCCTTGCCCTGCGGGACGGGCCAGGTGGCGCAGCCGCGCCATGCTGGACAGGCGAGAAATAGGATTTACGGAAAGACGGAAAGCATCAACGTGCGTCATGGCAGTTCTCCAGGTTGGTCAGGGGTCGAGGAAGGCGCAGCGGCAGCGGCTGCAAGAGGAACCGGCGGCAGCTCGGGAAACGGCGTTTCCAGCGCATCTGTCAGGCGATAGCCCGCACCGTCGAAGCCGACGACACGGGAGATGGTTTCGACGTGACGTTTGCGGCCACGGCCTGCGATGTGAATCACCACGTTGACCGCCTCGGCGATCAGGGCGCGGGGCGGATTCACTGCCACTTCGAGGATCAGTTGCTCCAGACGCAGCAGTGCGCCCAAGGCGGAGCCGGCATGGATGGTGGCAATGCCGCCGGGGTGGCCGGTGCCCCAGACCTTCACCAAGTCCAGGGCTTCGCCGCCACGCACTTCGCCGACGATCACGCGGTCAGGCCGCAGGCGCATCGTGGCCCGCACCAGCTCGGTCATTGTGACGACGCCGGCGCGGGTGCGCAGCGGCACATGGTCGCGGGCCGCGCATTGCAGCTCGATGGTGTCTTCGAGCACCAGCACGCGGTCGCCTGTGGCGGCGATCTCGGCCAGCAGCGCGTTCGCCAGCGTGGTCTTGCCGGTGCTGGTGCCGCCGGCGATCAGGATGTTCTGCCGCTCGCGCACGGCGCGGCGCAGGAACTCGGCCTGCCCGGCGGTCAGGATGCCGTCGGCCACGTAGCGATCCAGGCCGATGATGCTCACGGCCCGCTTGCGTAGCGCGAAGGCTGGCCCCGGGGCGGCCGGAGGCAGGATGCCCTCGAAACGCTCGCCGGTTTCCGGCAACTCGGCGGTCAAGAGCGGCTGGCCGCGATGCACCTCCGCGCCGACATGCGCGGCGACCAGGCGGATGATGCGTTCACCATCGGCCTCGGGCATCTCCACGCCCAGCGGCGAGCGACCCGACGACAGCCGATCCACCCACAGGGTGCGATCGGGGTTGAGCATGATTTCCACAACATCCGGATCTTCGAGCGCAGCGGCGATCAGCGGCCCCATCGCCGTGCGCAGCATCTGGATGCGGCGATCCTGGGACGCCGCGGCGGATGAGCGAGATTCAGGCGGAATCTGCGGAACGGCACTCATGACGCACGCTCTGCAGCTCGCTCATCGGCGGACGCCATCGCTGCTGCGTCATCCATCCGCATCGGATCGGGGTGCAGTTCCTCCACCACGTCGCGCACCAGACTGCGGCCACGCAGCAGGTGGCGACCCAACTGCTCGACGAACTGCTCGAAGCGCGCTTTGCCCTGGGCGCGGGCCGCGTCCTTGTGGGCTTCTGGCACCGGCGTGCTGATGGTCAAGAAATAGCGGATGAACAGCGCCAGCGTTTCGATCTGGATGTTCTGGTCGCGCTCCATGCGTTCGGTCTGCCGCGACAGTCGATCCAGCCGCTTGGCAATGGCGGCCTCACGCTGGTCGCCCGCATCGGGTGACAGCCAGGACGCCAAGGCCGCTGCGACGATGGAGGACTTGGACACGCCTTTCTTGGCGGCAAGTTCATCCAGGCGCTTGGCGTGCTCGGGCTGGATGAAAAGATTGAGGCGGTATTGGCTCATAGGTCGATTCCGTCGTTGGGGTCGAGAGAAGCCAGCCGGGCCGTGCGCTGCATGGCCGGGTCGAGCTGGCCGGGAAGCGGGAGCGCCAGGTCGTCGTCATCGAGCAGCTCCAGGTCGTTCGCACACGCGTCCAACTCGGGCTCGTAGGCGACGGTTTCGGAGAGTTCGAGCTGGCGGCGCGGGCCGCCGTCATCGGTGCCGCCCGGACCATCGGCGGATACCGAGGTCGGCGCCGTAGGTACGGCCGGGATCGCCAAGCCGCTCCAGTCGTCGGGGCGGGCTGGCGGCGCGTCGGCGTACCTCCCGACTGCGAGCACGGGCGGTGGCAGGACGCGATCCTTGAAATTGGCGTCGACGTAGTAACGCAGCTTCTTCGCGCGGATCGGGGCAACGCTGGACACCATGACTACGGCGTCCTCAGGTGGAAGCTGCATCACCTCGCCGGGCGTCAGCAGCGGACGTGCAGTTTCCTGACGCGACACCATCAGGTGCCCCAGCCACGGAGCGAGGCGGTGGCCCGCGTAGTTGCGCTGCGCGCGAAGCTCGGTGGCGGTGCCGAGGGTTTCGGAAATCCTTTTCGCCGTCCTTTCGTCGTTGGTGGCGAAAGTCACCCGGACATGGCAGTTGTCGAGGATGGAATGGTTCTGCCCATACGCCTTGTCGATCTGGTTCAGGCTTTGAGCGATGAGAAAGCTGCGGATGCCGTAGCCGGCCATGAAGGCAAGCGCGGACTCGAAAAAATCGAGGCGACCCAGCGCCGGAAACTCGTCCAGCATCAGCAGCAGCTTGTGCCGGCGCGCGATGCCATCGCTGCCGTCGAGCGATTCGGTCAGCCGCCGCCCGATCTGGTTCAAGATGAGCCGGATCAGCGGCTTGGTGCGGCTTATGTCGGAGGGCGGCACCACCAGATAGAGCGATACCGGGTGCTCGGCGGAAATCAGGTCGGCGATGCGCCAATCGCAGCGCGATGTGACTTCGGCCACGGTCGGGTCGCGGTACAGGCCGAGAAACGACATGGCGGTGGAGAGCACGCCCGATCGCTCGTTGTCCGACTTGTTGAGCACTTCGCGGGCAGCGGATGCGACAACCGGGTGAGGCGCATCGCCCAGGTGCTTCGTCGTCATCATCCGGTGCAGCGTCAGCTCGAACGGACACGCCGGGTCGCTGAGGAAGTTGGCGACGCCGCGCAGCGTCTTGTCCTCGCCTGCGTACAGAACATGCAAGATTGCACCGACCAGTAGCGCGTGGCTGGTCTTCTCCCAATGATTGCGCTTCTCTAACGCACCTTCAGGGTCAACCAGAATGTCGGCGATGTTCTGCACGTCGCGCACTTCATGTGCGCCGCGCCGGACTTCAAGCAGCGGGTTGTAGGCGGCCGACTGCCTATCGGTGGGGTTGAAAAGCAGGCAGTGCGAAAAGCGCGAACGCCAGCCCGCCGTGATCTTCCAGTTCTCTCCCTTAATGTCGTGAATGACGGCGGACGCCGGCCACGAAAGCAACGTAGGCACCACCAAGCCCACGCCCTTGCCCGAGCGCGTGGGTGCGAAGCTCAGGACATGTTCCGGCCCCTCATGTCGGAGGTATTGGTCGTCGTGTTGGCCGAGGAAGACGCCCGCCGGGAGGGTCAGTCCAGCTTTGCGGATGTCGACGGCATCGGCCCAGCGTGCCGAACCATAAGTCGTAACCAGCCGCGACTGCCGAGAACGCCATACCGACATGGCGATGGCGACGAGTAAAGCGAACAAACCGCTACCACCCGCAATCGCACCGCCTGTGTCGAAGACGTGCGGCGCGTAGGCATCAAAGAAGAACCACCATTCGAACAAGCGCCACGGGTGATAAACCGGTACACCTAGAAGATCGAACCAGGGCGATCCGAGGCGTACTTGATAGCCAAGGGTCGCTGCTGTCCATTGTGTGGCGCCCCAGACGCCGGCGATCACGATGCCG
Organism: Pseudomonas putida; assembly: GCF_001941965.1. Lineage (GTDB taxonomy): Bacteria > Pseudomonadota > Gammaproteobacteria > Pseudomonadales > Pseudomonadaceae > Aquipseudomonas > Aquipseudomonas putida_L. The sequence continues at coordinate 423,658 of NZ_MKZO01000012.1, forward strand.
ATTACCACAGCGATCTGGCCGAACAGAACGTTCGTCCCTTGCATGACCTGTCCTCCGATTTCTCCTGCGCTGGTGTCTCATTGAAAGCGTTGCACAGGGGGTGTCGCAGGCGTCAGGATCGGTTCTGGGCTAGTGCCGGTCAAAGACCGTTCGCAGCACAATGGTCGAGGGAAAAGAAAGAATGAGCGCGGTGGCGAGTCAAAGAAAAGCGCCGCAAGCGAAAGCGCACTGCGGCGCATACAGAGTTCCAAGCAAGTTACCCAAAAAAAGCCGTCAATGGGCCTTGCTTCCACTCATAGGCAATATTTAGATATCATGAAAAACGATGATATTTAAGATTGGAATAAAAATGAAAAATATCAAGAGTATGGATCTCAACTTGCTCAAGGCGCTGGACGCATTGTTAGACGAACGCAATGTGACACGGGCGGCGGCCCGTCTGGGACTAACCCAGCCGGCCTTGAGTGGCATGCTGACGCGGTTGCGCGAGAGCTTCGGTGACCCGCTTTTCGCGCGCTCGCAGCGGGGTATCGTTCCAACGCAGCGGGCGCTGGATCTAGGGATGCCTGTCAAGCAGGTGCTCGCCGAAATCGACGCGCTGCTCCAGCCACCTTCCTTCAATCCGGCCACCGCACAACTGACCTTCTCCATCGCCGCGACGGACTATGCGCTGCGTGCCGTTGCTGTCCCATTTCTATCGGCACTTAAACGGCACGCACCGCGTGTACGAGTCTCATTAGTGCCAGTCGAGAGCGGGCAGCTACAGAACCAGCTTGAGCGCGGTCAGATCGATTTAGCCCTCCTGACGCCAGAGATCACTCCGCCAAATCTGCATGCCCGAGAGCTGTTCAAGGAACACTATGTGTGTGTCCTGCGGGAAGACCATCCTGCGGCTATGGGGCGCAAGCTGACCGTTAAACAGTTCTGTGCTCTCGACCATGCGCTTGTTTCCTACGATGGTGGAGGTTTCCGCGGCGTCACCGACGATGCGCTAGAACAGTTGGGCAAACGACGCAGCGTCACACTGTCGGTCAAGAGCTTTCTGATCTTGCCAGACATCCTGCGTGCCAGTGACATGGTTGCGATCTTGCCGAGCCGCTTGGTCGCCGGTATGGACAAGCTGGCTATCTCCCTGCCGCCGGTGAAGATACCGGGGTTCACCAAGACGGCTGCTTGGCACGAACGCACCCATCACGATCCAGCACATCGCTGGATACGAGCACTGCTGTTCACTTCCTGTGCTAACAACAAGTAGGCAAGATCGCTCCTATCGTCATGCTCAGCACAACTCTACCTCGCACTACAAATAAGCAATCAGTCGGCTCAATTGGAGACGCGCCCTTTCGTAGCGCCGCTGCGAGATAGCCTAGTCGGTGGATGGCAGAACCTAGGCCTTGATATCATATTTTATGATATCAAAAATAGAAACTTAGGATTTCACTTATTGCAGATGGAGGCTCATGATTTGCTCCATGACCACTTGAATGACGCAGCCACCCCTGTTGCGTCATCGACATTTTGTGAAGGAGCTTCGATATGAGCAAGCAACAGAACGCCATCCTCTGGCCCGAAGGCTACACGCCGGGCTTTACTGAGAATTTCGCCTCCAATGAGATCATCGCCGCCGGCTTGAGCGCGGCCGACGTATGGCCTCTACTCGTCACACCATCGCTGTGGCCAAGCTACTACGCCAACTCGGCTAACGTGTGCTTTCATGACGGCAAAGGCCCGGTACTGGCCGACGGCGATCGGTTTTACTTCGAGACCTTCGGCTTCCCGGTAGAGGGGCAGTGCAACGAATACGTGCCACCTGCGGATGGGCAACCCGGCCGCGTGGCCTGGCACGGCTGGTCCGGCGAGGAAGGCACAGATACGCGCCTGGATGTGCATCACGCCTGGCTGGTTGAGAACCTGGACGGCAGGCGCGTGCGCATCCTCACGCAGGAAACTCAGAAGGGCAAACCGGCCGAGGAGCTGCACAACGCCAAACCCAACCCGATGATCAACGGCCATCAGGACTGGCTCGACAGCTTGGTCGAGGCAGCGCGCAAAGCCAAGCAGGCGTAGTGGTCTCCGGCCGCTTGATCCCAAGCGTCTGAACGGAGAAAACCATGATGAGAACTCCCCTCAGGATTCTGCTGGTCCTGACTTCGCAGGCAACGATGGGCGACGAACTGCTCAACCGCGAATGGTTCCGCAGTCGGACCGAAGCGAAGGTGCTGATCGAACGTTGGCGACAGTTCTACAACGAGCAGCGGCCGCATAGCGCGCATGCTTACAAACCGCCGGCGACGATCCGGCGCAACTGGATCCAATCCGATAGCATCCCCTCCGAACTCACTGCCTGACTGGCTACAAAGTTCGTACTCAGGTCACCTTGGCGCAGGCACTGAAGGTGGAGCCACCCGGAATGGGTGCTCCCACCGCCTTACGCGCACTGGCTCGAACTCTCCCGAGGCGCCGGCAAGCTCGTCACATAGCGACTAGAGAGAGGAGGTGACCGTACGAGTTCCCAGCGCCCGATCCACTCTGGGAGCTGGGTCGCCTAGCGACTACGCTACCAATGGAGCTAGCGATCAACTCGATAACTTGAGCGTGATAACGCCCAGGATGATCAACGCCACGCCAAGGTATCGCATCAGGGAGGTTGGGTCGCCATAGAAATGAATTCCGACTAAGAAAGTTCCCGCCGCTCCGATACCCGTCCACACCGCATAAGCAGTCCCAATCGGTATCTGACGCTGAGCAAGCCATAGGAAGGCGCCGCTAATTGTCATGAAAGAGACGGCTACTGCGACCCCACTCCAACGCGATGTTGGCTCTTGCGCCATTTTCAGCCCGACCGGCCATCCGATTTCAAACAATCCAGCCAAAACAAGATAGATCCAACCCATTGCGATTCTCCTTCAAATTTTTCATATCCGGCATACATACTCCGGCATGACCACCAGCTTAGAACTTCGGCGGCTCTTTAGGCGTGGTGTGGGGCACATCGCCATCTTCGTAAAAGCGCTTTCGCGTAGCCTCGGCAACCCGGTTACATAGTTGGTCGCCCAGCATTGGTCGATCCAACTTGCATTGCTTGCGCAACTCTTTCAGACGCTCAGGATTGAGCGCTAATTCATCGACTGTCGGAAGGTTGGCTTTATCTGGTTTCCCAGATGGGCTGCAGGCTGCCAATGTCGAGGAAAGCAATATGAGAGCAATCTTCTTCATGGTTAATTTTCTTTGGGAGATTGTGTGATGGTTTACCGCCGACCTTTGGCATCTGGAGATTTGATCGAATGAACGCGTTCCATGAAGCGAGTCAGCATTTCTGACGGCTCGCTGGCCGGCCGTAGTAGATAGGTCGTGAGCATTGGCGAACGTCCAGTCAGCGGCCGTGCGACCACCCCCTGTTCCCTGCTGGCTGTGATATGCGCGCCTCCTGTGAGGCCTAGTGCAAGTCCCGCCGAAACCAGGACCATCATTAGATCGCTGGAAGTCACGCGTTCGGCAATCAGTGGCTCTATGTCCACGCGACGTAGCACCCGTTCAACTTGCCGAGCATGGCCCTCACACGCCACCGCGTCGCAGAGCACCAGCGGATACCGCAACAGCTCTTCTAGGGGAATCTGTTTGTGGGATAGCAAGGGGTGCCGTGCGGGCACAGCTACCATCAGAGGGTCACTCCACACCGGCACGGCGATGATGCCTTCGCCGACTTCATCCGATTGAGCGAAGCCGAGATCGTACAGTTCGCCACACAATCCCTTGATTTGCTGTGCCAAAGGCACCTCGAAGAAGCGAACTTCCACTTCCGGCTCTTCCTGCCGGCAGAGCGCCAACAACGCAGGCAGGCGCGATGGCGTGATTCCATCAGACAATGCAATACGGAGCTGGCAATGAAAGCCATTGGCTGCGGCGTTCACACTGTCGCGCGCCTGCTGCAAAGCTGCGAAGACACGCGGCACGCTCTCAAAGAAGAGCCTGCCCGCACGAGTCAAGCGGGTGCTCCGAGTGGTTCTCGCAAATAGCGCTACGCCCAACTCTTCCTCAAGTTCCTTGATGGCGCGCGACAGCGGCGATGTCTCTATGTGGAGGCGCTCTGCGGCTCGGGCAAAGTGCAGCTCCTCTGCCACCGCCAGAAAGTAGCGCAGGTGTCGAATTTCCATGTTCGCATTCCTCATCACTCAGGCCTCACCACCTTCGCCTTGCGTCACGCTATTTAGCTAGCCTTCGCAAGCTGCTCCAGCATGTTTCTGCGATCAAACAGGAGAGCCGGATAATGCTTTTGCCAGGACGCCCCATTGCATGGCTGTCTCGGCCCGCGTGCGGATCAGCGAAGCCTGCGCTGACAGCACCCCGGCCTCAGCCTCGGCCACCACCGTGGCGTCCACTTGTCCCGCCTCGAACAGACGTCGGCTGCGATCGAGCTGACGCTCCGCGACTGCGACACCCTCGGCCTGATGCTCCAGTGCTGCGTGCTGCGTATGCCAACCGAGATATGCGTTCTCTACGTCCTGCAAAGCACTCAACAAAGTGCGCTCGAACTCCGCACGGGCAGCTCGGCTGCGCGCCTCTCCGGTCTCGATGCCGGCACGGATCGCGCCACCATCGAAGATCGGCAACGACACCCCGGCCCCAAGTGAAAAAATGTTTCCAGTGATGCGGGTTCCCACACTCTCTACGCGCTGCCGTCCGCCGCTCAGGTCCAACACCAGCCTGGGGAAGCGTTCGCCTTCGGCTGCGTTCCAGCGCGCGGTTTCGGCGGCGAACTTCGCTTCGGCGGCGCGCACGTCGGGCCGCTCACTCAGCAGGTCCGCAGGTATGCGTGTCGGTGTCCAGTCCGGGACGGCGAGCGACGCAAGAGTTGGGGAAGCTGCAGGCGCTCCGGGCGTTTGTCCCACTAGTACATCGAGTGCATGCGTCGCCTCGCCGCGCGCACGCCGCAGTTGCTCTTGCTCCACGCGCAGTGCGACGACGCCGGCGCGGGTACGCTCGATGTCGAAGCCGGTAGCTTGTCCGGCCTCGAACTTCCGTTGCATCAGCAAGACGAGTCGTTCTGCGGATGCCAGCCGCGCCGCGGCTAGCGCTTCGAGCTCACTGGCTTGGCGCTGCTGCACAGCCGCCGACACTGTTTCAAACGCGACCTGCCACCGCGTGGCAACCCACGCTTGTTCGGCTGCCACCGCATCCAGGCGCGCACCTTCTGCTGCCTGCGAAAGCCGTCCCGACAGGTCTGCCTCCCACGATGCGGACAACGTGGCGCGGCCATCATTGCCGATTGCAACGTTCTCTGAATAGTCGCGTCCTCGAGTTGCCTGCGTGCCCGCGGACAACGAGGGGAGCAGGGAGGCCCGTGCTCGCCGCGTGGCGGCCGATGCCTCGTCCACGCGCGCTCGCGCAATCGTCAGTTCGGTATTGCGCTCCAGCGCCGCCCGGACCAAGGCATTGAGGTGCGGATCGCCGTAGGCCGTCCACCAATCGACGGGAAGAGTACGGCGGGACGATTTGTCCAAGATGCCTTCACCTCCCTCTTCATTTGAGAAATGGGCCGGTACATCCAGGCGAGGTGGATCGGCAGAGTGCGGGGCATGGCTGCAGGCCGCAAGAAGCAGTAGCGGAGAAATCATGGCAATGAGGCGATAGCGTTCAAGAATTTGAGACATGGCAGCTCCTTGCGCTCCGAAAAAGTCTTGACGGACTGTTGTATGGCTTCTACTATACCGTCTGGACTGTATATGACTCAAGCTTTTTTGGAGCACGACCATGCCGCCCCGCGCGAAAACAAAGTTGCCCCCCCCGTCCACTGCCCATAGCAGCGCCGATGCGCAGCCCGGCCTCCAGCAAGGAGCCCAGCGAACTCGCGACCGCATCCTGCAGGCCGCCCGCGAACTGGTGCTGGAGGAAGGTGCCAGTCGCTTGACACTGGACGCCGTCGTTGTGCGGGCCGGGTTGAGCAAAGGGGCGTTTCTCTATCACTTCAAGACCAAACGCGATTTGTTCGTGACACTGATCGACGAGATGATCCGGGCGTTCGACGCGGTACAAGCCAATCACGAGCGCAGGTTTGCCGGAGATCCGGACCCCTGGCTGTCGAGCCAGGTGGAAGCGATGCCCGACGACGAGATGCAGAAGATGGGCGCAGCGCTGCTCGCGGCAGCTGCGGAAGATCCAACACTTCTCGACCCACTGCGCGAGTGTTACCGCGTGCAGTACGAACGCGTGCGTCGATCCCCGCGTGGCACCGAGACCGCGGCACTCATCATGCTGGCATTGGATGGCGCCCTGTTCGCCGATCTTCTGGGTTTGCCAATACTCGCACCCGCAGAGCGGCGGCATTTCTTTCGGGCGCTCCAGGATCTCGCCTCGGGCCATCTCGAACTTGTCCCGGCAAAAGGACGCACATGAGTCGCGTCCGTAGCGGTGTCATGACCGCGTGCGCACCGCGCTCCTTGGCGGTTGCTTGCACACTATCCATTTCGACTCTGCTCTCAGGGTGCGGAAACTCGCAATCCACCGTATCCGAGCCTCCGCGCGCAGTGAAGCTCGCCGCCGCGCAGTCGGATCTCCCGCATAGCTCTCGCATCGAATTGACTGGCTCGGCGCGAGCAACCGAGCGCAGCATCCTAGGATTTGAAACAGGAGGACGGATCGCCAAGTTGAACGTCGACGTGGGTGAACGGTTCTCCCGCGGCCAAGTCCTGGCAGAACTTGATGCGCAACCTGACCGGCTTCGCGTGACACAAGCGCAAGCATCCCTGGCGGCCGCCGAAGCCGGCCTGATGGATCGACGTGTACAGACAGATCAACAGCGCCGGTTGCTCGAAAGCGAAGTCATCTCCCCTGCTGCGTTCGAGAGCGCGAAGGCGCAGCTAGCGGTCGCAGAGGGTCAAGCGCGCACTGCCAAGGCGGCGCTTGGCCTGGCCGAACGAGCACAACGTGGCACGATGATCGTCGCTCCTTTCGATGGTGTCGTGGCGGAAAAGCTGGCTTTGGCGTTCACCGACATTGCTGCTGGTGCGCCGGTATTTCAGGTCGACGGCGTGCGCAGTGGCACTGAGATCATCGCGAACGCGTCTACTACACAGGCACCTCACATAGATGTCGGCCAACGCGCAGAACTGAGCTGGAGCGGAGCCGAACAACCAATCCGAGCGGTGGTACGTCGTGTCGGTCTGCGCGCCGAAAATGGCTCGCTCCTACCCGTGGTGCTAGTGCCTGAAGATAACGCGCAAGCGCGCGCACTTCGGCCAGGTATTCCCGTACAGGTCGTGCTCGACGCACCTGCGGCAACCTCCAAGACCTCTCGGCCCGAGACTGTATCCATACCTTATGCCTCGCTGGTGCTCGGCACGAAGCCGGGCGAGGCTTCCGTCTTCGTCTACACCCCTGAAGATAAGAAGGTGCACCGTCGCGCGGTGCGCTTCACGCCGGTACAGGAAGGAGACAGCGCGCGCGTCCTCGCTGGACTCAAGCCCGGCGAGACGGTGGTTGCCGCCGGAGGAGGATGGCTCACCGATGGACAGCCAGTGACACCACTGGAAGCCACCACTCAATTGACCAAGCGCTAACGCGATCCACCAGGTTACTTCATCATGAAGATCACCGAGATGGCGCTGCGCGCCAGTCGACTTACCTACTTTGTAGCGCTCATCATTTTCGTCGCCGGCATCGCGACCTTCCTGAATTTTCCTTCTCAGGAGGAGCCGACTGTCACGGTCCGCGATGCGATGGTCACGGCGTTGAACCCGGGGCTGCCCGCCGAACGCGTTGAGCAACTCATTGCCCGGCCGATCGAGGAGCGCTTGCGCGAACTGGCAGAGGTCAAGCGCGTGACGAGCACCGTGCGCGCAGGCAGCGCCATGATCCAGGTCACGATCTGGGACCGCTACACCGACTTGGCACCGATCTGGCAGCGCGTCCGGGCCAAGGTCGCCGATTCGAAGGATGCCTTACCACAGAGCACGATGGGGCCTTTCGTCGACGAAGACTTCGGCCGCGTCGCGGTTGCCTCGATTGCGGTCACTGCACCAGGTTACTCCATGAGCGAGATGCGCGTCGCGCTCAAGCAGATGCGCGACCGCCTGTACACCGTGCCTGGTATTGAGCGCATCACTTTCTACGGCCTGCAGGAAGAGCGCGTCTATCTCGAATTCGATCGGCCTAGGCTCGCGCGATTGGAGCTGACACCACAGGGGGTGATCGACCAACTCGTCAAACAGAACGTCGTCGCTTCGGGTGGACAAATTGTTGTCGGCGGCATCAATGCAACCTTGGCGGTCAGTGGCGAAGTGCGTGACGCTCCCTCCCTGCGAGCAATGCCGATCGCGCTGCCACGACCGCAAAGTAGTACGGCGCCCGTGCCGACGATCGCATTGGGTGAACTGGCGCAGGTGAGTGTGCGGCCAGCCGATCCGCCGGAATCTGCTGCCATCTACAAAGGCCAGCCCGCTGTCGTCATGGCGGTTTCGATGGCCTCCGGTCAGAACGTGGAGCAGTTCGGAAAAGCGCTCAAAGCACGGGTTGCAGACCAGGAGAAGCTGCTGCCGGCGGGTTTCGATCTGTCATACGTCACTTTCCAGGCCGATGTCGTCAAGCACGAGATGGGCAAAATGAACCACGTCATGATGGAGACGATCATCGTCGTCCTCGGTGTCGTCGTGCTATTTCTCGGTTGGCGCACCGGGATCATCGTGGGCATGATCGTGCCGTTGACGATCCTCAGTGCACTCATCGTCATGCGCGCGATGAACATCGAGCTTCAGAACGTCTCGATGGGCGCCATCATCATTGCGCTCGGCTTGTTGGTGGACAACGGCATTGTGATTGCCGAAGACATCGAACGCCGCCTGGCCGGTGGCGAAGATCGTAAGCATGCCTGCCTCGAGGCGGGCCGCACGCTCGCCATTCCGCTGCTCACGTCCTCGCTCGTGATCGTGATCGTGTTCTCGCCGTTCTTTTTTGGCCAGAACGCCACGAGCGAGTATCTGCACAATCTCGTGGTCGTGCTGGCACTGACGTTGTTCGCTTCGTGGCTGCTGTGCCTGACTGTCACGCCCCTATTGTGCTACCACTTCGCCAAACCCCATCACAAGCAGGAGCAGGGCGACGCCTATGACACCCGCTTCTACCGTGGCTACCGGCGCGTACTGGAGTGGGTGCTCCACCATAAGGCGGTCTATGTAGCGTCGATGATCGCGGCGCTTGCCATTGCGCTGTATGGCTTCACCACCCTGCCGTACGATTTCATGCCCAAGTCCGACCGGCTTCAGTTCCAGATTCCGGTGCAGCTCGCCCCCGGTACCGACTCGCGCGAAACGCTCGCCCGCGTGAAGCAGATCAGTGGTTGGCTGGGCGACACGAACATCAATCCAGAAGTCTCCGATCACATCGGCTACGTCGCCGATGGTGGCCCGCGCTTCATCCTTAGCCTGAATCCACCACTGCCGGCATCGAACATCGCGTACTTCGTTGTCACATTGAAGCCGAAGAGCGACATCGACGCCGTCCTCGCCCGCACCCGCAGCTACTTTGCGCAAGCACATGGCGACGTGCGCGCCGAGCCCAAGCGTTTCTCGCTCGGTGCGACCGAGTCAGGGACTGCCATTTATCGCGTCAGCGGTCCGGATGAGGAGGTATTGTTGGGGGCCGCGTCCAAAATCGAAGCAGCGCTGCGCAAGCTGCCCGGCACCATCAACGTCAAGAACGATTGGGATACGCGCGTTGGCCGCATCGACGTACGGGTCGACCAGGACCGCGCGCGTCGGGCGGGCGTGACGACTGAAGACATCGCTGGCGGGCTGGATGTCCGCTACAGCGGCAGATCGATCTCGGTTATTCGCGACGGTGACACCTCCGTCCCGATCGTCCTGCGCAGTATCGTAAGCGAGCGTCGCAGCACGGCAGACGTAGGCGCGACGCTCATCTATCCCACCAACGGCGGTCCAGCGGTGACGCTGGCTCAGGTCGCAGACGTATCGCTCGCGAGCGAGCCCTCGGTCATCCAACGGCGCAATCTCATCCGCACGATCACCGTGCAAGGACAGAACACCTCTTACACCGCCCAGGAGATCATCAACCGCCTGGCGCCTAGCGTCGCTGCCCTGGACCTGCCCGCGGGCTACTCGGTTGAACTTGGCGGCGAGATCGAGGAAGCCGCCGAATCGAACGCCGCGCTGTCGACCTACATGCCCCTCGCATTTCTGGCGATGCTGATGCTGTTCGTATGGCAGTTCAATTCTTTCCGCAAGCTCGGTGTGATCCTCGCGACGATCCCTTTCACGCTTATCGGCGTGGTATTGGCTCTGAAGCTGACCGGCACACCTTTCAGCTTCATGGCGACCTTCGGCGTACTGGCCCTGTTCGGGATCATTGTCAACAACGCCGTGCTCTTGCTGGAACGCATCGACCAGGGGCTAGCGGAAGGCCTGCCACGCCATGAAGCCTTGGTTGGGGCCGCGATACAACGGCTTCGTCCAATCGTGATGACCAAGGTCACCTGCATTTCGGGACTGGTGCCACTCATGCTCTTCTCCGGACCATTATGGAAAGGGATGGCGATCGCGATGATCGGTGGGCTGGCACTCGGAACGCTGGTGACGTTGGGCTTGATTCCGCTGCTTTACGAAGTCCTGTTTGGAATCAAGCGAATTGGGCCGTGGAACCTGAGTGTCGCCACCGCGCATGGAGATCGCTCATGAGTCTCTTGCGAGCCGCCGCGTGCTGCGCATTCTCAGAATTCGTATGCACCCACGCTTCATGCGTATGTCTCGCTAGGCTTATGCGATTCAGCACCCATCCGCTGATCTGGAAATCCTGGTCGATTGTCATTGCCGCAGGGGTTCTAGGAGCGGGCTATCCACTGGGCCTGCGGGCCATCACGGCGGGCGGTCCGATGCGCTGGGTCGGCCTCTGTGTGGCAGTGACGTGCATGGCGGCCAGCGGCGCACTTTTGTGGTTCGCGCTCAAGCGGATTCCGATCAGCGCGGCCTCTGCAGCCTGGGCAGGAATCGGGCTACTTGGAAACTTGGGCGTCGGCGCCCTCCTACTAGGCGATGTCGCATCGGTAACGCGCTGGTCTGGCACCGCCCTCATCGCAGCAGGCATTGCCTGTCTTAGTTTCGTTTGATCAAGGAGACCCATTATGAAGAGCAAAACTGCATTGATCCGCGGCGGCATCTTTTTTTGCGTAGCAGGCGCGCTCTCTGGATGCGCGACCAACAGCATGACGCGCTCCGGATTTCTCGGCGACTACGAGAAGTTATCGCCGACACGATACGAGAACGTACTGATGTACCGCGCAGCGGGATTCGAGCCCAAGCGTTATGCCGCTGTCGTGGTGGAAGAAGCGCAGATCAAGACCGCCTCGGGTCGCATCGATGGGCTCGATGACGCGCAGCAGCGCGAAGTGCTAGACCATGTGACGAGCGAACTGAAACGCCAGGAAGGCAAAAGTCCCGCCCCCCCAGGTGGCGCGGGACAGGTTCGGGTGCGTGTAGCGGTCACCGAACTGCAGACACCGAATCGGGCAGTCAATGCAATGACGACCCTGCTGGTTGGACCCGTGACGACGGGTGGTGCCAGCCTAGAGTTCGAAGCAGTCGATTTAAGGACGGGACGCCGGGTTGCTGCCGCCAGTTGCTTCGAGCGCGGCAACGTCATTAAAGAGTTCGCCGGTTCGTACACATTGCTGGGTCATGCCAAAGCGGCGATCACGAACTGCATCGAGCGCATCGACAGCGCTTGGCGGGACACGCAGCCATGAGCAACGCTTCACAGGCTTGGCTCCGGCAGGATGCCATGGTCGGCGGTGATCACAAATGGCTGGCGGGTGGCGACTGGACGATAGAGCACTACGCCAGTCTGGCAAAATCCGTGTCCGCCGCCCGCATCAGTCATGCCGAGGGGTACGCCACTCCCTTACTCGACTGGACGCAAGTCCAGAGACTGGACACCGCCGGCGCGGCTCTGCTGGTGGAAATTCTCGGGCCAGACTCGATACTCGACCGGCCGGAGGCAGCTCCAAATCTGTCCTCGGATCGCCTCGCCCTAATGAGAGCGCTGGCCGCCGCTGCTACCGATCAGCAGAAGACGGAGAAAGCAGCGGTGAGCGGGAATCCTCTGCTCCGCGGTCTGGGACGCATAGGCCTGACCTTGGAACAGGGCTGTCGTGCGTGTCTTGGTCTGGCCGGGTTCGTGGGCCAGATCATCGAAACATGGAGCCGTACCGTTCGTCACCCGCGTCGCTGGCGCGCGACCTCGGTGATCGCTCAAATCCAGCGATCAGCGGTGGACGCCATTCCCATCGTGGCGCTACTGAGCTTCATGGTAGGAATGGTGGTGGCGTTCCTGGGAGCAACGGTGCTGGCCAACTTCGGTGCGAGCATCTTCTCGGTGCATCTGGTCGCCTTCTCGTTCATGCGCGAGTTCGGAGTGCTGCTCCCGGCCATATTGATTGCAGGCCGTACCGCAAGCGCGTACACCGCCCAAATCGGTTCGATGAAGGCAAATGAAGAGATCGATGCGCTTCGCTCCAACGCGCTCGACCCCATCGAGTTACTGGTGCTGCCACGCGTGCTGGCGCTTCTTGTGTCCTTGCCACTGCTCACCTTAGTAGGCATCTTGGCTGGCATTGCGGGCGGCGCCACCGTATGCGCACTGAGCTTGGAAATTCCTCCCGCACAGTTCCTTGCCATCGTGCAGGAAAAAATCGAGGTGCGCCATTTTCTTGTCGGAATGAGCAAGTCCCCGCTCTTCGCGGTGATGATCGCCGCTATCGGCTGCCATGAAGGGTTCAAGGTCGCCGGTAGCGCTGAGTCGGTAGGCGACCACACGACGTCTAGTGTCGTGCAATCAATCTTCATGGTGATCCTGATAGACGCCATCGCTGCACTGTTCTTCATGGAGATGGGCTGGTGAGCGCGGTGAAGCAAGACACCGACAACGGTGTGCGACACGCTATTGAAGTGCGCGGCCTGGACAACAGGTTTGGAACCCAGCAGGTCCATCAGGACCTAGACCTGGACGTGCGGCGCGGGGAAATCCTTGGCGTGGTGGGAGGGTCAGGCACCGGGAAATCCGTGCTCTTGCGTAGCGTCGTCGGGCTGCAGAAGCCGCATTCGGGCGTGGTCCGTATCGGGGGGCGCGACCTACTGCGAGCCCAATGGCTTGCGCGCGCGCGTATGGAGCGAAGGTTCGGCATTCTGTTCCAGAAGGGCGCGTTGTATTCATCGCTGACCGTCTTGGAGAACGTCGCTCTTCCTTTGATCGAGCATGTCGGTCTGGCGCGGCCTCTTGCCGAGCGTTTGGCAAGAAGCAAGCTGGGCTTGGTGGGGTTGCCTGCCGGAGCGGGAGACAAGTATCCGGCCTCGTTGTCCGGAGGCATGGTGAAACGAGCAGCACTGGCGAGAGCCTTGGCGCTTGATGCGAACATCCTGTTTCTTGACGAACCCACCGCAGGACTGGATCCAATCGGGGCTGCATCTTTCGACCAATTGATTCTGACCCTGCGCAATGCACTGGGCCTCACGGTGTTTCTGGTAACCCACGACCTCGATACGCTGTACACCATATGCGACCGTGTCGCGGTCCTGGCGAACCAGAAGGTACTCATCAACGACGGCATCGAGGCAGTCGAGCGCTTCAAGCACCCGTGGATACAGGAATACTTTCACGGCCCCCGTGGCCGTGCGGCCGCACAGGCCACTGGTGCTTCCAGCCAAGAGACGCAGCCATGAAACCCCTCCGCATCTGCATCATTCTTCCGTCGCGCACGCATTGGGCTGGGCGCACGCAATATTTAAACTCTGAGAACGAGGTGGTCTGATCATGGAACCACGTGCCCATCATGTATTCATTGGTCTGTTCGTCGTGCTGCTCGGTGCGATTGGTATTGGCTTCGCGCTTTGGCTCAGCGACACACGTTCCGACCACGATTACCAGTATTACCGGATTATGTTCGATGAGCCAGTGACCGGGCTTACGCCCGGCAGCCAGGTTCAGTACAGCGGAATCACGATTGGCGAAGTCGTTGCACTTTCTCTTTCACCGCGAGACCCAAGGCGGGCGATAGCGCGCGTACGCATCAATGCCACCATCCCGGTCCGGCAGGATACCCGCGCTGAATTGGTCATCACGGGAATTACCGGCAACGCGGTGATCGAGTTGAGCGACGGTGGGCCAAACGTGCCATTGCTGGATCGGAGAGAGGACGAGGAACCGTTGATCCTCGCACCACGTTCGGCGATGGCATCCCTGGTCTCCGGTGAGGGGAACAGCATGACGACACTCAACGGCATCTTGCTGCGCACGCAGGAGTTACTGTCGAAGGAGAATTTGGCTCTTGTGCACCGCAGTCTGGTGAATCTTGAACAGACCACGGGCGCGGTCGCTGACCAGAGGGCCGAGATCGCGACGTTAATCAGCAATCTGACCGAAGCAAGCAGAGAATCGACAGCTGCCGTGCGCCAAGCAAATAGCACTCTTCGCGATGCCAACCTGCTACTAAATAACGATGGTAAGCAAATCATGGTGAACACGCGTGATGCAACGGCATCCCTCGAACGCGCCGCTTTCAGGGTTGAGACGCTACTGCAAAACAATCAGGAATCGCTGAACCAGGGCTTGGCCGCCACAGGTCCTGCCATGCACGAACTCCAGCAGGCGCTGGCCAATCTAAACACCGTGCTGCGCCGACTGGATCGCAATCCGGCGCAATACCTGCTCGGTGGAGAGAACATTGAGGAAACCAAGCCGTGAACACTTCCGCCAGGATGATTCCCGTCGCTGCCGTGACTATGACGCTAGTACTCGGCTTGTCCGCGTGCAGTGTGCTTCCCAAAGCAGCTCCAATGGTCACCTACAAATTGCCCGACTATCACATCGCCCAGGCGGAGAGTACGCCGCGCGCCGTTCCGGGACCCGGGGCGCTGCGCGTCTACGCCCCTGAGAGTAGTCGCGTCCTGGATTCGGAGCGGCTGTTCATTGCGCAGCCCGATGGTCGCTTGTCGGCTTGGCAAGGAGTGCGTTGGGCCGACCCCGCACCGGTGCTGCTGCGTGACCGAATCGTCGAAGCCTTCATGCGCGATGGGCGGTCGACTTCCGTGATTACCGATAGCACCCCAATGAGCGCCGATATGGAGTTGCGCAGTACGCTGCGGGCGTTCCAGCTCGAATACCGCGGCACTGAAGCGATCGCCGCGGTTCGGCTCGATGTGCAACTGGTCGATCCGGCCAAACGGACTGCTATTGCCAGTAGACGCTTCGAAGCAATCCAAGCCACAGGCAGCAAGCGAGAGGCCGATGTGGTGAGCGCGTTCGGTGTCGCCACGGATATATTGGCCGGGCAGATCGTTGAATGGGCAGTTCAGGTCGGGGCAGCGCGTTTGCGAGTTGCACCGGAATTGGCAAGCAACCATGCACCCACAGCGTCGTCGATAAGCACAGACTAGTCGTCTTAACGGAGCACAGAAGCTAGGGCCAAAACGCTGCTCGACACCTTAACTCGGTACGACAGCCTACGGCCCCGATCCAATCCCAGGACCTCTTTGCCGTCCAACCTCCCATGACACACCGCCGCCGCGTACAGTCGCGGCGATCTGCTGCCCCAGTCGTGGCTCGATTATCGGCCGCCAAGGCACCAGACTGAATCCCATGCCGTCATCGAGCAGCGCATAGCGACCGCTGGCGAGCATGACCGAGCGCCGGTAGATGCCGGCTACGCGCTGCCCGTCTGTGACGTGCCGATGCTCCAATCCGCTATCGGCGGCAATGTGCTGGGCGGCCTGCGCCAGCTCCCGATTGCGCAGCGTTTCCAGCAGATTCCGGGAGAGAATCAGCCGCTGCCCGCGCCGCTGGGCCAGCCCCTGTTCTTCGAGGAAGTCGGCGCGCTGCTGCAAGGCTTGCCTAGCATCGCCGCCAAAGCCCAGGTCGCCCAGTCCCTTGCCGCCGCCGATCAACTGCTGATCCAGCCAGGTCGCGCCGATGACGCGGGCCTGCCGTTCAATCGGCAGATGCGATTTCAGTTCGACCGCCACGCCGCCCAGCCGCTGCGCGTCGTACTGGCGGCCACGCTCGGCCAAGTCGTCCGGCACCTTCCATAACCCCTCGGCCACGCGCTCCACGATGCCGGCCCGCCGTAGGGCTTCCAGCCGGCGGATATGGGCCGCCACAGCCTCTTGCGGGTCGCGGCCGGGCTTGGCTCGGCCTTGCTCGATCGCCAGGTGGTGATCGGTGCGGTACAGGCCATTGCTCGCCAGCGTGGCGATGTTCTTGTCGGCCGCCCGCACCTCGGCGGAACCGCGTACCTCCACCACCGCGCCGATGGGATAGTTCGCCAGCTCGTCGCGGGCGTCCAACGCGACGTAGTGGGCTTTGCCGTCCAACCCGTCGATGACCAGATAGCCGCGGTCGTGCAGCTCGTCGGCCAGACCCTTAGCAGCCACGCGACCGACGATAGTGCGGCCGTCGTCGCCCGGCTCGAACACCGCCAGCTCGCGAGGCTTGCCGCTCATGGCCCGCTGCATCGTTCGGATGATGTCGCCACGCTCGCCCAGGGCACGCAAGGTCTTCTCCGCGTCCGCATGGACGGCCCAGGTGCCGGGCTGCACCTCGTCGGCCAGGCCCAGGCGCTGCAAGTGTTGCAGGCGGCCGATCAGCAGCAGGCGCTGGCGTTGCAGCCGGGGTTCGTTGAAGCGTTCGATCTGCACCCGGCCATCCTCGCCGGCCTCGCGCTGCAACGTGCGGTCGAGGCTCGTCCACCGCTCTTGCTCCACCTCGCGCTGCAAGGTCTGCTGGATCTCCAGTTCGGTGCGCGGCCCCAGCCATTCCGTCGCCAGCTCGGCGGCGCGATGGCGGAAGCCGTGGGCGATGTAGTCGCCCGCGATGATGAGGTCTTTGCCGGTATCGTCGCGTCCGCGCACGATCAGGTGCGTGTGCGGGTTGTCGGTGTTCCAGTGATCGACCGCCACCCAATCCAGCCGCGTCCCCAGGTCGGCCTCCATCCGGTTCATCAGGTGCCGGGTGTAGGTGCGCAGGTCGTCCAGCTCCGCACTGTCTTCAGGTGAGACGATGAAGCGGAAATGATGTCGGTCGTCCTGGCAGCGTTCCTTGAAGGCATCGAGGTCGGCTTCGTCGGTCTGCGGCCCGTAGGCACGGCCCGGCTCGCCGTTCCGGCCGGCACCGTCGCGCTCGATGTAGCGCAGGTGCTTGGCGAGCGACTGCGGACTGGCGTTGCGCTGGTTGACCAGCAGCGTCTTGATGGTCACGCGCCGTGACATAGGGGTCAGCTTTGCGCCTGCGAAGCGCGCCGCCGTATGGCCGCGTCCAAGCCGTGAGCCGGGCCGCTGGCCGGCGTGCTGGCCGCTCCCGCCAGCGGTAGGACGGCGCACCGCCGACTTGCCGCCGCTGGCCTTGCCAGCCTGCTTGAGCACCTTGGAAACGAAGCTCTGGCCCTGGCCTTTGCCTCGGTTCTTCGGCGCGCCAGGGCGCACCCAGAAATCATGGTCGCCGCGGTCGGTCATGGCTGTGCTCCCTGCAAGCTCCGGCGTGTCCGAGCGTGCGAAGCACGCGGACATGCCTGCATCGGCGCGTGCCTCGCGCCCCACGCGGCACGGCGGCGAAGCCGCGCCGTGCCGCGCCACCCCCACGTGCAGACTGGCTTTGCGGGCGGCAGAGTGCCGAACCCTTTTGTCTTGCCTTCCGCCTTTGCCCCTCGCTCCCGCTCCGGGCATCGGCGGCCCGGCGGCGCTGCTGCACGAGCAGCCAGCCCGCCGGCGAACACGCCAATGGCCGCAGGCCAGGCGCGTTCGAGGCAAGACGCCTGCACGTTGGGCGGCTGCGCCGAAGGCAGCGCGAAGTGCGGTGCGAATGCACCCGCACTGCACGCGCGACGACACGGCGACGAACAGTAGAACGACATGCCCGATGGCACGATGAGAGGCGCGGCAAAGTGCAGCGAATCGGCGGCCATCATGGACGTGTCTCCAGCCAGATCGGATGCGCAACGCCGATCACGGCGAACGCGCTGACCGGCCCGAAATAGCGGCTGTCGAACGACGCCGGGTTGGTCGCGCTCAACAGGAACAGTTCGCCCGGTTGGAGACGGCGGCAAAGCTGCAAGGATGGCAGCGGCCGGCCCAGCCGGTCGGCAGGCAGGGCGGCGGCCACCGGCACGCCGTCGATGCGAACCTGGCCGGCGACGATGCAAACGTGTTGTGGCGCGACTGCGCCCACACGTTTGAGCAGCGGAACGCGGGTCGGCAGGTAGCCGCGCTGCGCAGCCAGCATGGCGGCCCTGTCGGGCAGCGGCATCAGCACGATGCTGTCCACGGACAGCGGACGTGGCCGCGAGGCGGTGCGCGGGTCGAACGGTTCGATGCGATACCAACCGACCGCCACGCTGTCGGACGGGTTGTAGGCCATTCGCGGCAGGGGCTGCACGAACGCCGCCCAGGCCAGCGCAGCGAGGCCGACGGTGGCGAAGCCTGCCAGCACGAGGCGAGCGCGCAGGCGCGAGCGAGGATGCGGCACGGGGCCGGTCGTGGAAATCGTGGTCATGGCAATGCCCTCCCGGCCAGCCAGGCGGCGTGCCGTTCTGCGGTGTATGTGGGTAGCGCCGAGCGCGCTGCGAGCCGGTTCGCGAGCGTGCGCCAGTACGCGGGCGATGTGTCTGCGGCTGCGATGCCCAGCGCCTCGATGCCGTCGATGCGTTCCAGCACGGCGCGCACGTTGGCATCGCCTTCGGCGTGCAGCAGCAGACGCGCGCCCGGCTGCACGCCGGGGATGCGCTGCACGGCGTCCAGCGGCGTGGCGGTCTGCATCACCATGAGCTGCCAGCGGATCGTGCCGTAGTCGTTGGCCTGCCAACGGATGCGGCACAGAACCGCGTTCGGCAGGAACACGGCGCAGCGCCGCCAGCGGTCGAGCTGGAGCGTGCGCGCCGGTTCGCCGAAGCGCAGGTAGAGCTTGAAGCGCGGTTCGATGTAGGCCAGCGCCACGCGCGTCAGCGGCACGTTGCCGGCCTGGCCGGCGAGTGTCGAAGGCGCCGGCGGCGGCGCAGCCGTGGGCGCACTTGCTTTGGGGGTGTGGGCGGTCGAAGCGGATGCGTTCACGGCGTGCCCTCCGGGGGAAACTCCCGCTCCAGCAGGTCGCGCAGCAGTTCGGCTACGGTCACGCCTCGCGTGAAGGCCGACACCTTGATGCGCGCCCGCATGGCGGGCGTGATGTCGAGCGTCAGTCGAGCGGTGTAGAGGTCGCCTTTCTGCACGGCATCTGCGTCGCCCTGGCGAATCCACGCTTCGGCGTGCGGATTCGCTGGGGGACGCGCACCGATGCCGACGCGCTTGCTGCGTGGTGGTGGCTTCCCAGTCATGTCGGCCACCGCAGCAGTTCGTCGGTGAGCGCGGCGATCTCGCGGGCAGCGGCGCTGTCGGGCGCGGTTTCGCGGGCGAGCCGGCCAGCGGCTACGCTGTCGGCAAAGACGATGCGCTGGTGGATCTCCGAGCGCAGCGCGGGCAGCGGCTGTTCGGCCAGCGATTGCCGTGCCTCCCTGCCGATGATGGTGGTGCTGACGCGCCGGTTGATGACGAAGGCCGCGCGCAGCGCTGGCCGGAACACCTGTGCTTCGCGGATCAGTGCGACCATCTCGGCAGAAGCCCATACGTCGTAGGGGCTGGGCTGCACGGGGATCAGCACGCGCTCGGCCGCCAGCAGCGCGGAACGCGCGAGGGCGGCGATGCGCGGCGGGCCGTCGATGATGATGTGATCGGCCCGCCTGGCGAGTTCTGGCGCTTCCTGATGCAGCGTTTCGCGGGCAAGGCCCACGGCGCTGAACAGACGGGGCAGGCCCTGCTGGCTACGCCGCTGCGTCCAGTCGAGCGATGACCCCTGCGGGTCGGCATCCAGCAGGATGACATGCAGGCCGCGCATCGCCAGTTCGCCGGCGATGTGCGTGGCGAGCGTGGTCTTGCCGACGCCGCCTTTCTGGTTGAGAAACGCGAAGATCATGGCGCGGCCCTCCGAGCTGGAAAGCCGGCCTGGCCGTGCCGTTTCGTGGTTGTCCACCGAAACGGCGCGCTTCTACTAAAAGTTATGTATTTCTTGTTAGGTAAGTTAGAGGGAACGCAAACCCGCGCCGTTGTTGGCTTTCCGGCGTTTTCGTACTCCTGATAGCACGAGGGTCGTACTCCTGATAGCACGATACCCGGTACTCCTGATAGCACGAGGCCGTCCACAGGTTCTCCCGCAGTTATCCCCGTGCCGCGTGCGGCACGGGCCGGAAGGTCAGCAGCTCGGTGTTGTCGTCCGGCATCCGCTCGATGCCGAGGACGTAGCCGGGCAACGACTGCCGCGCCACCAGGGCGCGCACGTCGTAGGCGAAGTCCGAGAAGCGGGCCGCGCTGCCGGATTTGCGGTACAGGTGTCGGAAGTCGAATTGCCAGCCGTGCTCCTGCCGCCCGCCATGCTTGCGCACCAGGCGGTACAGCCAGCGTTCGATACCGCCCTTCAAGCGGAAATAGGCCGGGTCGATGGTCAGCACCAGGGCGGCGTCGAGCACGCCGGCATAGAACCAGTCCGGCAAGATCAGCTCGATGCCCAGCGGGGTGCCGCTGGCGTCGGCGAGTTCCTTCCACTCGTTGATCCACGAGAAGCGATGCAAGCGCCTTCCCGTGGTTTCGCGGATGGACGTGGCCACCGTGGTCGATTGCAGCCGGTCGAGGGCGGCCTTCAGGCGCTGGTAGTCGTTGAGGGACGTGCCGCGCCCGATGAAGCGCAAAATCTCGTAAGGCGTGGCGCGTATCCAGCGCGACGGGCGCAGGCCCGCGTCGCGCGCCTCCACGATCTGCGAGGCGGCCCATATCAGCACGTCGGCATCCCATATCGTTGCGATGCCGTGCTCCTGCGTGCCTTCCACGCGAATGGTGACGTTCCCGCTGCGGAAGTCGATCGGCGCCGTGCGCCGCGACTTGGCAAGCGAGAAGAACGGAAAGGCCATCAAGTCCTGGGAATCGCGTGGCGCCATGTCGCCCGGCAGCGCGCGGAACAGATCGAGCTGTTCGCGCTGCGGCAAGGCTTGCCCTGGCGGGCTGGACATGGCGAAGGCCACCCACGCGCCGACGATCAGCGGCCATCACGGTAGTCGCCCGCGTGGCGCTCGGCGTATTCGGGATCGGACGTGGCCTCGTAGCTGCGCTGGTCGGCCCAGGCATCGAGGTCGGACACCGCGTACATGACGCGGCGGCCGAACTTGCGGAACTTGGGGCCGCCGCCGATCACCCGCTGCTTCTCCAGCGTGCGCGGCGACAGCCGCAGGTAGTCGGCGGCTTCGTCGTTTGTCAGGTAGCGTTGAGGCTGCGAGGTCGCAGTGACGGCAGCGGCGGCAGGCCGCGAGGGAGCAGGTCGCATGGGATGTACCTCCATCAAGCCCGGCCACACCACGCGGCCGGATAGAGGCACTCTCAAGAAAGCAAGGCTTCTTGCTAAGGGACGATTCGCACGGGTCGAGAAACGTCCCCCCTAATGCGACGGGAACATTGGAAGCTGCGCTAGTCGGCGGTAGCCGCCGTGCATCAGCTCATCGCCGCGGCGTACCAGCCGCCGTACGCGGGCACGCAATGCACTGTCTTTGTGCCAGTCGGCCGCGACGGCATCCGCGCCGAACAGACCTTCGCCCACCTCGCGCAAGGAGGCTCCCGCGAGGGTCGCGTCGAGCGCTTGCAAGGTATGCAGTTCCAGCAGCGCGGCGGGCGTGGGGCGGGAGCGGGCTGTTGCCACAGGCGTGGCCACGGTTGCGGCAGATAGCGCATCCAGCTTCGCAGCGAGCGTGCGGTAGCGCGCACAGGGCGTGGCGCAGGCGCGTGTGGCGTAGAGATAGGCCGAACCATCTTCCAGGTCGGGTGCGAGTGCCAGCCGAACGCAGCAGCCTGGCCAATGCGATACGAGCACCAGGCGCTTGCCGTCGTGGGTCAGTTGCTTGCGCCCAGGAATGCGCCAGAACTCGAAGGTATGCGCATCGGGTGGTGGGTCGGCGTCGGGGTATAGCTGCACCACGGCATCGTGATCGGGGAACCAAGCAGGATGTGCGTCGCGCGCATCCAGGCCGGGATCTTCCAGCAGGCGCAGGCCCCAGGCCTGCGCCGCATCAGGCTTGCGACGCCGGCGTAGCCAGTCGCGCCGGTAGCTTGGATTCCTGCGCAAATACTCCCAAGCCAGCGCTGGGCCATCGAGGTGCAGCGTGTAGAGATACGCGGCCGTGGGATACCAGTGTTGGCTGCTGCGGTCAGTCATGGCGAAACCTCCCTGTTTCTGGGAACGTCGCCACAATTCCGCTGTGCGGGAGCTATCGAATCGCCATCAAGTGGTCATCAAACTCGGGTTACGCTTTAACTGCTGGTGTCAAGACAGATTCGCTCCAGTGCATTGCCGAAATCGTCTAAATGCGACGACTGCACCGCCCGGAAATGGGGTGCAGCATTGAACACCGTGCCGAATCTCGCGCCTGGCATCATGACTGTTTTGGTCAGGAGCGCACCACCCTGGTGCAAGCATGCGGATCAAGACTTGCCAGGTCTTGGCTAAGACCGAAATAGTCACAATGCGATACTTTTTGCCTGGTCGCGCTGGAATGCGTCAATCGGTGATCGAACCGTTTTCCTGAGCCAGTCGAACGTATTCCGACAGCGGCCGCGTCGGCTGGAAATACCGATCTCGTATCACGGGCTGCTTGAGCGGCCCGACGATGGACGCCAGATCGGACAGCTTCACCGTCGCCAGGGCAGGCATCCCGATCCCGAGGTCGATCAGGCCGTAGGCCGTATCGCCATCGGTCGGATCGAGCGCGGCCAATAGCCAGGTCGCATGTGCGTCCGGTGTGAACAGGCGCACCACGGGCAGCGGGTCACATTCCTGGCCTGCGGCGCGGGTGAGGCCGTGGGCCAGTAGGTGCACCCGGTCTTCCTCGGTGACAAGCGTGGTCAAGGCCGCGCCCCTTCCACGAACACACGCAATCGCCGAGGCGCATCTGTGCCTGCGGACGGATGCACGTATGCGCAAGCGCACGAAGCCGCAAAAGCGGAGAGGCACGAAGGCGTATTGGTGGAAGTCAGGAAAGACACGGATGCGGTTCCCTGGGTCTGAGGAAATCCGCAGATGCGGATCTCCGTAAAAGCACGGAAAAGGAAAACATCACCACCAAATGAACACTATAGATTGTAGTCCTATAGGGCGCAATGGGCTGTCATCTTGGTTTTTTGGGGAAACCATAGGTGGCAGCGAAGAACTCATTGGCAGCGGCGATTCGGACGGTAAGGAAGGCGCGTGGTTTGAGCCAGGAAGCGTTCTCCAACGTGTCCAGTCGCACCTACATGAGCACGCTGGAGCGCGACCTGAAAAGCCCAACCATCCAGAAGCTGGCCGATCTGTGCGAGGTCATGGAAGTGCATCCGCTCACGCTGCTCACATTGGCTTATGCCGGTGACAGCACCCGCGAAGCTGATGAATTGCTGGCACAGGTGCGCCAGGAACTCAGGGCGATATTGGAAGAGCCCGACACGCCTTAGCGCGTTGGCGTGTGGTACTGAATTGCAGCAAGCGGAGCGCGCAGCGCCGCAGGCGCGAAGGCGTGAGGGATTGAAGCCGGATGGCCGTGACGGCTTGCCGGCACGGGGCGAAGCCCGAAAGCCCGGCGGCGCTTACAGCGCCGACACGCCACACACCGCTCGTTGACACGGATTGCGAGCCACAAGGCACGCATGCAGGCCCGCCGTGACGGGCGTATCCAGCACGCGGCAGCAGCAGAAATCCTGCGCGTGCGGTGCTGCGATCAGCAGCATCGCGCCCCGCCGCAGTGGGCGGGACGCGGTAAGCGGCTGTCAGGCCGCCTTCGGCTTGTTGCGCGACCAGATCAGGTCGTGCGTGCCGTCCTCGTTCTCGATCAGGCGGGCATAGACCGTCGCCGGGAACGAAGGGTCGTCGATGGATACGGACAGGTATTCCCGCCCGGCCTCGCTGGTCTTCTTCCACGCTGCGCCGACTTCGTGGCCAGCCGCTTGCAGGTGGAAGTCGGGGGCGTTCTCGGTGTCGCCCTTGTCGTTGGGAACCAGCTTGACCTTGACGTTGAGCGTCAGGGTGCGAAGCGTGCCGGTGAAGCCGTCTTTCTCTGCGGTGAAGGTGCCGATGTTAGCCATGATGTTTCTCCTTTCGGGTTGAACAAGGTCGCGCCAGTGCGTCCTTGTTGTGATCCGGCCGGCGGGGGATGGGCTGGTCGCACCGCACAGCGGTCGCAACAACGTGGAGAACCTGGAAGCGAAAAGAATTTGTCCCGCGAGGAATGCGCGCAGCGCAGGGGAAATTGTTTTCGCTGCAAGGTTGCGGCCATCAAGCACAAGGCGCAGCCGCGCCACCGCCAGGATTCACAACAAGACAAGGACGCACAGGCCGCCCGCTCCCGAATGGAGACGTGGCCAACTCGGCATCCCCGCGTGACGGCTGCACCGGCTTGCGCCCTGACGCGGGCCAGGTCAATGCCCCGACGACAAGGCCAGAGCGCCCCTGCCGCAGCTCACGGCCACATACTGAGGCGTGGTGTGGAAGCTCCATAGAAGCGAGGCTGGGCGGCGTGTCGGTGAACCGTCTTTCGTGACGTACAGACAACGAACCGCCAGCGTCGGGGACGGCACGCTTTCGTGCAACCTGCCGCAGCAAGCCGGGGCGTAGCCACACCAGCCCCGCCCATTGCGGCGGGGCTCGGTCGAATCGTTGGCGGCGCGATGCGCCGCCACACTTGCTGGCTTCGTGGATTTCGCGCACGAGCGCCCTTGTGCGTGGCCCCATCGCCGCCTGTCCGAAGGCGGCGATGGGGCGTTTTGGCTTTGAGCAGTGAAACCGGGCGCGGCCACCGCCGCGCCCGGAGTTTTCGACCACCGGCCCCAAGGCGGCACGGCTTGGGGCCGGTGCGGCTCGTTATTCCTTGGTTTCGATGATCCACCACACGGCGCGCGGCAAGGCGCGGCCCGTGAGGGGATGCAGATCGGTCAGGTCGGCGCGGGCCGTCCAGCCACGCGGCGGACGGTAGCCGCGCACGTCGCCGTCGCCGTGCCAGCGGCGGGCGCGCACCGTGCCGGAGGCATAGGTCGCAGCTATGCGGGGGCGGTTTGCGGGTTGGTGGGTCATGGCAGGCATCCTCAACATGAAGCGCCCCGGCCGGAACCGGGGCGCTATCTACGGTGCGAAGTCACGCGGCCAAAGCCTCGGCCTGCGGCTGGTCATCCGCCACGGCGGCCACTTCTTCCTGTGCTTCGGCTTCGCCATCCGCCGGCGCGTCCTGCCCGGTCTGCTGCGGGCCTTCGGAGCGGAAGATGGCGGGCATCCAGCCGGTGCCAGCGGCCAGCCGTTCGGCTTCGCTGGCAATGTCGCCCTTCTTCAACTTCGCCAGTCGGGTGACGTGCGAGGGCGCGAACCCGCCAACGGCTTCCAGAATCGCGGCCTTCGGCACATGCCGGAAGTAACCCTCATTGGTGGGCTGCCACCACGCGGCCATATCCAGCCCCACGGCCTGCGCCAGTTCCGCGCCGGGCTGGTGCGGCGTGGCGCGAGGCGTCACCACGTCCACCGTGGAAGCTAAGCACACGGCCAACAGCCGCACCAGTTCATCCTGTGATTTCGCCAGCAGCGCGGCGAACAGTTCGGCGCTGTCCTCCGGCAAGGTTTCGCCTGCCACCTGTTGCAGTTCGCGCAGCGCCACGGCGGCGGGTGATTCCGGCCAGTCCGGGGCCATGCCTTCCAGCCGGTCTTGCACCGTGAGGCGCACACCCAGCGGCAGGTCGTGCCCGTAGTGCCTTTCCTGCAAGACGGTCTGCACCATGCCATGCACCACGGCGGCCAGCGCTGCTTGCGGATGCCGTGCAACTTCGATTTGCAGCGCAGCGGTACGGTGCGCGCTCAACCGCTGCGCCAGTCGGTCAGACATGGCGGCGGTCTTGGGCTGCTCGTCGTCCTCGCCTGCGTCCTCGTTCGCGGCTTCGCCTTCGCTGCCGAAACCCTGCCGCAGCCGCTCCAGCGTGCGCAGTGCCTTGGCCTCCGCTTCGCGCAGCAGCCCGCGATGAATCGCGGCCTGCCCGTCGCGGTCGATGGTGACAATGGCACCGGCTGCGGCCTTCACGTTGGCCGCATAGTCCAGCAAGCCATCTTCCAGCGCCTGCAACTGCTCGCCCAGGCGTTCGCCTTCTTCCTGCAAGGCATCGGCCTTTTCCTCGTCCTCGTCGTCCAGCGCGGCATCCACCGCCTCGGCCAGTTCGTGCAGCTTGGTTTGCAGCTTCTCGATGCGCTGCGCGTCGCGCTTGTTCGGACTGCGGCGTTCCCTTGGCGCACGCTGGAAGGCTTGCAGATCGGCATGGGTCATGCCCGGCGTGGCATCCACCCACGCCCAGCCCTCGGCCTGCACCTTGGCGGCGATACCTGCCAGCTTGTCCTGCGCCAGCCGTTCCAGCAGTGCGGCATCGGTCAGATACACGCCTTTGTCGCCCTCCGCGAACAGGTCGCGGCGGATGCCACCGCCTTCCTGCTCGTAGCCGTCCAGCCCGACAAAGCGCACCAGCGGATGCCGGTAGGCGTCGATTTCGCGTTCGGTCAGGCGGTCGCGCAGGTTGTGCGGGCCGCGCTGCCATGTGGGCGCATCGTAGAACGCGGCTTCCTGCGCAGCATGGTCGTCGGTGATGGCGAGGGCCATCAACTGGTCAAGGCTCACGGCCTCGGCCCGGTAGTCGGCCAGCAGGCGCGGCGACACGTTGGCGAGTTTCAGACGGCGCTGCACCACCAGCGGCGTGACGCTGAAATCCGCTGCAATGTCCTCGATGCTGCGGCCTTCGGCCACGAGCGCGGCGAACGCCTCGAACTGGTCGGCGGGGTGCATGGCTTCGCGCTGCACGTTCTCGGTGAGGCTGGCCGTGCGGGCGGTGCCATCGGCCACCAGCAGGCAAGGCACCTCCCATTCCTTGCTAATGCGGTGCTTTTTCGCCAGCAGCTTCAACGCTGCGAGGCGACGGTCACCGGCCACGACCTCGTAATGCTCGCCATCGGCGGCGGCAATCACGATGAGGTTTTGCAGCAGGCCGACACGCTGGATGCTGGCGGCGAGTTCGGGAATGGACATGCGCGGGGTCTTGCGCACGTTGCGGCCAGTGGGACGCGACACCAGCCGCGACAGCGGAACCAGAATCAGGTTCTTGGTCGGATCAGCGGCTTCCAGCGGGATAGCGGCGGCGGTGTTGATGGCGCGGGCTTCGGTTTGGGTAACGGCGTTCATGGTGATAACTCCTATCGGTTCAGGGATGCAGCAGCGAAGAAAGCGACAAGGGCTGCTGCCTGCCCCTGCCGCGTGGGGATTCAGGCTTTCAACTGGCGCATGCCATCGGCCAGCAGCCAGAGGGCGCGATTTAGTCGGATGTTTTGGTCGATGCCCTGCACCGGGCGGGTTTGCTGTCGGCGCCCGTTGGCGCTGCGGCCACGCAGCCCGCCTTGGGTCAGGTTTTCTTGGGTGCGGTTGAACACGCTCCACAGGTCGGGGCGGCGGTCGTCGAAGCGGCGCGGCATCAGGATTTGCGATTCCGTGATGGGCGCGGGCTTGTCGGGGTCGTCGTACTTGAGGGCGAGCGCGGCGCGGGCGAACACTTCGGATTCGCCATCGTCCAAGGTGATGCCGCGCATGGCATCGCGCGATTCCTTCACCCGATCGAAACCGCTCAAGACTTCGTAAGCCCCCTCAATGACCAGACCGGCCACGTCGCCTTTATGGGGCACTCGCACATCGGCCACGGTGTTGCCGCAGACAAGGCCATTGCTGCACACGAACCGGAACATTCCGGCCAGCATCTGATAGCTGCTGGTGCCGTCGTGCGAGTTCAGCAGCACGATTTCGTTGGCCTCCGCGCCGTTGATCTGGCTGGCATGGCGCAAGCGAATCATGTGTTTGGTGTGCTCGCGCTTGCCTTCGTCGCGCACGCGGGTTTGCGTCACCATGAAAGGCTGGAAGCCTTCTTTGCGAAGCTCGGTCAGCACGGCGGCGGTGGGGATATAGGCGTACCGCTGCGAACGGCTCTCGTGCGGGGCATCCGCGAAGATGGACGGGGCCACGCGGTGAATCTGGTCGTCGGACAGCGGGTAATCGCTGCGCAGCGAGGGGGAGCGGAAAGCGAAACGGGATGCGAGTTGCATGGTCTTTCTCCTGACAAAAGAGGTTTGCTGTTCACACCGCACACCGGATTTCTAGATTCGGAGCCCAGCCTTTCGGCTGTTTGGTGCGGTCGGCACGAGGAACCCGGTTGGCCCTGTTGCCACCGTCTTTCCTGAGTTCATCGCCCGCGCCCAAAGGAGCGCGCGGACGGGGGCCGTCAAGGAGCCAAGCGCAGGGTTGGTGCGGCCCGCAGGCGCAGCCGAGGACACGGCCCTGCGCGCCTTGACGGCACACGGTCGCGGGCTACGGTCGCGGGTAAGGTGATGAAGTCAGGGGAGACGGCTGGACAAGGCAACGGCCATCCCTTTGTGCTGACCGCACGCAAGCGAAGCGCGCAGGCCCGAAGCTGGAAGCCGGGCCGTAGGCGTCAGCGATGCGGAAGGCTGGCGAAGCCAGTCCCGCCAGGGATGAGCGACTAGCGAACCTGGAGCAGCGCGATCCGCGAAGCGGAGACGCAAGAGGACTCTTCGTTTACCATTTGTTTCGCAAGCAAATGATGGGAAAGCAAGAACACGGAGATATAGAGATGATTGTCTGCATCAACCGCCTCAAACAGTTCGGAATCTTCAGCGACTTCAATGGAACGAAGATCCAAAAGTTCGGCCGGTACAACCTGG
Organism: Pseudomonas putida; assembly: GCF_001941965.1. Taxonomy (GTDB): domain Bacteria; phylum Pseudomonadota; class Gammaproteobacteria; order Pseudomonadales; family Pseudomonadaceae; genus Aquipseudomonas; species Aquipseudomonas putida_L. The sequence goes on from NZ_MKZO01000012.1 coordinate 452,485, forward strand.
TCTATGGTTGGAATGGAACAGGCAAGTCAACGTTATCGAATCTATTCTCTTGCTTTGAGCTTCGCTCGATGGTTCCCCGCTTCAGCACGGGCCAATTTTCAGTAGTTCTGGAGGATGGCTCAACGATCACGGAATCCACACTCCACTCATCCCAATTGAATATTCATGTTTTCAATCAACGCTTCGTGCATGAGAACATTGATTGGGACAAATCCGTAAAGAGCATCCTTCTTATTGCGAAAGAGAAGATTGATGACTTGCAGAAGCTGGAGAAGCTGAAGAGCGAGCTTCAGTCGAAAAAGAAGGCTCACGACGACAAGCAAAGCGATATCAAGAAGCAGCGTGAGGCATTAGAGAAGTTCCTGACCAATGCTGCCAAGAAAATGAAGCTTGGACTTCAGGCGATTGATACGAGCGACAGTTATTACTTGAATTACGACCGCCGCAAGCTCTTCAACTTCATACAGAATAACGGCGAGACAATTATCAAGGCGGAGTCGGTTCTTCCAGATGAGAGGGTTATCGACCTTACGAATGCCGCCAAGCCAGATCAGCTTCCAAGCATTGCTTTCGCCTCAACGGCCATTGAGCCGGACTACTTTAAGAAAGCGGCGGGCCGCATCAGAGATTTGATTGGGACTACGGCGGTCAATCAAGCAATCCAGCGGCTGACCGATAACCCGGAAATCCGCGAATGGGTTCAAGCAGGCTTGGAAATCCATAAAAACCACGACTCGCAATCCTGCGAGTTCTGCGGCTCTCCGTTCGCCCAGCTTCGTGCCGAGGCGCTTGCTGCCCACTTCAGCAAGGAGTTCACGGAGTTTCAGAGCCGACTTCAGAACGCGGCGACATGGATTGAATCTCAAGGCGCTCCAGCTAATCAGTTTCCCGCATCGACCGAGTTTTATAAAGAACTATCGGCCGAGGCAGAGAAGCTTCAAAAGGACTACGCAACTGCTGCTGAAAAGATCGACCAGCAAATCGACGCCTGGCGGGAAGCCCTGAAGGCCAAGATCACAGACCCTGGGAAGACAGACATTCAGATCTCGGATGTGGTTGAAGACGATGTCACCAATTTCAATGACATCCTGAAATCGATTGTTGCTCTCGTTGGAAAGCACAACAATAAGACTTCAAATTTCAAATCTGAGACCTCAAAAAGCAAGGTGGCACTGGAGCTTCACTTTGCTGCGGCTGAGGTGCAAGAGTTTGACTATGCTGGAAGTGAGAAGAAGTGCAATGACCTTGAGTCAGAAGCAAAGAACGACCATAAGGAAATTGAAAAAATTAGTCTAGAGGTCGGAGCCATAGAAGCGGCGCTCTCGAATGAAACGGTCGGGGCAAAGGAGTTCAATGACATCCTGCATCGCTTCATTGGCCGCTCTGAGCTTTGCCTGAACTTCAATCAGAAGAAGAAAGGCTATGAGATCATCAGAAACGGGGTTGGTGAGCACGATGGGAATTTGAGCGAAGGTGAGAAAACTGCGATTGCATTTGTCTATTTCATCACGAAGCTCAAAGAAAATGGAAATAACATCAAGGATACGATCGTCGTCGTTGACGATCCGGTCTCAAGCTTTGATTCTAATCACTTGTTTCACGCCTACTCGTTTTTGAGAACGCAATGCACTGAAGCCAAGCAACTTTTTGTGCTGACTCACAACTTCACTTACTTTAAGCTAGTGAGAGACTGGTTCACTGGCACCAATAGGAATCGAGTCAAAAAAGGCAACGCCGAGAATTGCTTCTTTTATCGCCTGGATGCGCCACCTGGCTCCCCTCGTCACTCCCTACTTGTGGATGCCGACGACTCACTCAAGAACTACGGTTCCGAGTACCACTATATCTTCAAGAAGCTCTACGAATATAGGGCGCACACAACACTCAATCGAGATGAGGCGTTCTTGACCGCCAACCTCGCCCGAAAGCTTGTTGAATCGTTTTTCACCTTCAAATATCCAAGGCGTCGAAGCGACATTAGTCAATTGATGGAGGCTGGCCTAAAAGATTGCACCATCACGACACCAGAGCTTAAAGAAAAAATCTACCGCTTTATCAATAAGTATTCACATAGCGACGTTATTGAGATAACAGAGGAATCCGCAGAAAACTTGGCAGGCGAAAGCCACAGCGTCATCGGGAACATCTTCCAGTGGCTGGAAGAGGTGGACAAGAAACATTACGACGAGATGATTCAGGTTGCGACGGCCTGAGCATCAGGCCGCGAGGGCCATAGCTATGCCACCAGGCGCAGCAAAAAGGGGCCGAAGCCCCTTGGGCTAGATCAGCCCATGCTCGGCGAACGATGCCGTTTCGTTGCCCGCAACGATGATGTGATCGAGCACGCGCACGTCCACCAGACCCAACGCTTCCTTGAGCCGCTGGGTCAGCGCCCGGTCAGCCGCGCTCGGCTCGGGGTTTCCGCTCGGATGGTTGTGCGAAACGACGACCGCCGCCGCATTGAGCCGCAGCGCCTCCTTGACCACTTCGCGCGGATACACCGACGCACCGTCAATAGTGCCGTGGAACATCTCCCTGTATTCGATCAGACGATGGCGCGTATCCATGAACAGCACTACGAACACCTCATGCTCGAAGCTGGCCAACTTTGTACGCAAGTATTCCTTGACCGCCGCCGGCGAAGTGAACTCTGCTCCGCGCCGCATTTTCCGGTCAATGACCTGGCGCGCAGCTTCCAGAATGTCGTCGGCCGATGCCGGTAGATAGCGCCCGTGCGCGTCGCGCACCAGCAGACAGGAATCGAACGAGGGAAAGGACAGTTGCGACATGATCGTGCTCCGGTTGCTCGGGCGGAATTGCCCGGAACCGGCGGCAGCACGGCGCAGCGCAAGCAGTCAGGGGTCGCAGACGGCCGCCAGGACGCAAGCGCGCATGGCGCGCGCCGCCCTTGACGGCGAGAACGCCGTGATACGGTGAAGGGAACAGCAAGACCGCCCACACCCGCCCACTGCACAGAGTCGATTTTTGGCAAGCGGAGCGCGCAGGCCCGGATCAACGAGCCGGGACGGAGGCGTCAGTGATGGAAGCCCGACAGGGGCGAGACTCGCGCAGCGAAGCTCGATGCGCAGCACGACAGCGCGACGGCGGCACGCCGGGACGCCCGACTGCTTGGGACAGGACTACTCGTTGTCCGTCTTGCGCTGCTCGATTTGCAACTGCGCCCGTTGCGTTGCCTGTTGCAGCCGCTCCACCAGCACGCCCCTCGGCGGCAAGGCGGTCAGATACTCGGCAACGTGGATGCCGGACTTGTCCAGCTCCAGCAATTCGATCTGCTCGCGCTTCTTGCCGGTGCAAAGGATGATCCCGAGCGGCGAGGCTTCCTCCGGCTCCCGTTCGTGCTTGTCTAGCCACCGAAGGTAAAGCTCCATCTGCCCTTTGTAGGCCGCCTTGAAGTCACCTACCTTCAACTCCACCGCAACCAGCCGCCGCAGCTTGCGGTTGTAGAACAGAAGGTCAAGGTGGAAATCCTCGTCGTCGATCGGAATGCGCTTCTGCCGGGCGACGAATGAGAAGCCCGCGCCCAGCTCCAGCAGGAAGGACTCCATTTCACGGATGATCGCCGCTTCCAAGTCGCCTTCCTGCCAAGTGTCCCGCAGGCCCAGGAAGTCGAGGATGTACGGGTCGCGCATGACCAGGGCCGGCGACATGCGCTGCGCATCGCGCAGGGTCGCCAACTCCTGCGCTATGGTTTCTTCCGGCTTTTGGGAAAGCGCCGTGCGCTCGTACAGCATCGAGTCGATACGCTCGCGCAGCGTCCGCACGCTCCAGCGTTGGGTGCTGGCCATCTGTGCGTAGTAGTCCCGCTGGAGCGGGTCTTTCAGCGGCATCAGGGCGATGAAGTGCGTCCAGCTCAATTCTCGTATCAGTGATACGAGAATTCGCTCGTCGGGGAAGGTGGCGGCGAACTGCACCATGCGGCGCAAGTTCTGCTCTGCAAAGCTGCTGCCGTACTCCTCCACCAACTGCGCAGCCAAGGTGGGCAGAACTTCCTTGCCGTAGGCGCCCCGGCGCCTGTCCAAGACCTGCGTGTGGATGCGTTGGCCGATGCGCCAGTAGAGCATCGTAAGCTCGCTATTCACCGTCGAGGCGGCGCGCAAGCGCGCCGCCTCGATCAGTGCCCGAATGTCGCCCAGCAGCGCCGCGGGCGCTGCGAGCGATGCTGCTGATGGCCGGCGCCCGTTCATGCCACCGCCTCCGCAAGCTGCCGCGCGCCCGTGATGGCTTGGCGGCGGCTGGCCACCAGCTCGGCCGCCTCGCGCACCGGCTTGTCCTCGGTGTGGACGTAGTGCATGAACATCGCCACGGTCTTGTGGCCCGTCAGCTTCATTCCCACTTTGGTCGGCACACCGGAATTGGCAATGTCGGTGGTCGAGCGATGACGGATGCCGTGCGTGCCTACGTGCGGCACGCTGGCGGCCTTGAGCGTCCGGCACCAGCCGCCATAGTGCTCGCCAAAGGTCAGGTGCTTGGCCGGGTCGTTCGGCGACGGCAGGACGTAAGGGCAGCCTTCCAGACGCGGCGCCGTCGAAAGCAGCCGATAGGCTTCCTCGCTCATGGGCTTGGAAATGCCGCCAACCTTGCTGTCGGGCCACACCACGCGCCGGTTCTCGAAGTCCAGCCAGCTCCATTCGAGCGGGCAGATTTCGGAGCGCCGCGCCGCAAACTCGAATTGCAGCCGGATCGCCAACGGGATGACGTAGTTCTCCAGCCCCTCCGCCTCCAGTTTCTCCAACTGGCGGAAGATCCGCACCATTTCCTCGTCCACGATGAGCCGGGTTTCCTTGCCCGGCGGGTACATCGGGACGTGGCGGCACGGATTCGTGCCGTCCGGGCGGAAGCCCCAGACTTCGGCCAAGTTGAACATCTTGCGCAGCACGCCGAAGGTCTTGTTGGCCTCGGTCGGCTTGTAGGCCAGCTTTTCCATGAGCCCCGCAATGTCGGGCCGCTTCACGTCATGCACCTTCTTGCGGCCCAGCAGCGGGATGATGTTGCGGTCGATGACGCCCTGGTAGCCGTCCTGCGTGCTGACCTTGTTGCGCTTCTTGGAGTAGTCCTCCATGAACTTTTTGCACAACTCGGCCATCGTGGGCGCCTTGCGCGCCTCGGCCTTGGCACCGCCGGGATCACCACCCCGGCGAACCTCGGCCAGCCAGTCCTGCGCTTTGACCCGCGCCTGTTCGACGGTTAGCTCCCCGTAGAGTCCCAGCGAGGGCTTGCGGGGCTGGCCAGAGTTCGTGCGGTACTGGAGCATGAACACCCGGCGTCCCGTCGAGGTAATCTTGCAAAGGAAGCCGGGCACGACGGTATCCCGTAGTTCGATGTCCTTCGCCTGGGGTTGCGCCGACTCTACGGCGGTCTTGGTGAGCTTGATCTTTGCCATGATGACTCCTTGGAACGACCCGGATTCCAGGAGCCAGATAGGAGCGGCGCGAGGGAGAACCGGGTCAAGTTTCAGAAAGCACCGGCATATGATGGAAGCGCGTAAGCTATTGATAAACCTGCTGTATCGGGCTACGTCGCAGTCCAGCGAACTACCGGGCTGGAGTCATCGTGAAACAAAAAAAGTCTCGGCGTGACAGATGCCGTTGCCATTACGGTTTCCTCGATCACCCCTGCCAGTTCGCTCTTCGTGATCGCACCTTTTGCAATACAAGGAGCGGGAAGCGGCGCATTCATGTCCTTCGCCCTGGCCGGTGTGCTCGCGCTGATGTTCGCCTGGTGCTATGCGGAACTGGGCCGCGCCCATAACTCTGCGGGCGGCGAATACGTGTATGCCAAGCGGGTATTCGGTGGTCTGGCGGGCTACTGCACTTTCATCACTGTGATCGTGATGCTGCTGTTCATTCCGCCGGTGCTGGCAACCGGCGCAGCGACCTACCTTAATTCAGCGCTTGGCACCCAATTCGAAACGACTTCGACGGGACTCGTCATCGTTGTTGCGAGTTACTTGCTGGGCATTTTGAACATCCGCGTGAATGCCTGGATCACCGGGGTATTTCTCGCCACCGAAATCATCGCCCTGGCCGTGATCGTCATGCTTGGCTTTGCCAATGCGTCCCAGCCGGTCAGCGTGCTGATCACGCCCCAGATCGTCGAGGGCGGACTCCTGTCGCCAGCCAGCTGGACCCTGGTGCTTGGGGCCATGGGTACCGCCCTGTTCGCCTACAACGGGTTCGGCGGGGCAGTTCTTCTCTCGGAAGATATGAAATGTGGCGGCCGGCAAGTCCATCGAGCGGTGCTGTGGTCATTGGCCCTGGTGCTTGGCATCGAGCTCCTGCCCATGGCAGCCCTGCTGATCGGTGCACCATCGCTCGAGGCACTGATCGCCAGTCCTGATCCTATCGGCTACCTGCTGGCGGCCCACGGTAATCCGACACTGTCGAAGCTGATCGCGGCCGCGATCTTTCTGTCGGTGTTCAACGCCATCGTGGCCATCGTCGTGCAATCCAGCCGGGTGATTTTCAGCAGCGGCCGGGACGAACTCTGGACACCAGCGCTGAACCGCGCATTTACACGCATCCATCCACGCTGGGATTCGCCTTGGCTGGCCACGCTGTTTCTGGGTGTTCCGTCGGCCGCACTGACATTTTCCTCGAACCTGGAAGAGCTGACCTCCTTCACCGTACTGCTGCTGATAGCGGTCTACCTGATCGTGGGGCTGGCCGCACTTTTCAGCCGCGCCGTATGTGCCGATCGCGAGCACCCCTACCGCATGCCGCTCTGGCCGATTCCCGCAGTACTTGCGGTCGCAGGTTCGGCCGCCTTGCTGCTGCAGCTTCTGCTCGGAGCGTCAGCGCACGACATCATGATCATGGTCGCAATGCTTGCCGCCTCGGTGATTCTCTACAGCGCCTATGGACGCTTCAGCCCTGCGTTCCAACAACTCTAGCGCCGCTGGCGTGCGCTCCCGAAAAATGCCGAGAGACCTGGATTCAATGCCGAACATCGAACACCTGTTGCAGACACTCCCCAGCGCTTTTCGTGGTCCCGGCGGCACCGTCGCGGTCGTGCGCGACGGCAAGATCCTGGGGAAACACGCATGGGGCATGGCCGACATCGATCGACGCGTCGCAATGACCGAAGAGACACTGATGCCAATCTGTTCGATTTCAAAACAGATGGTGTGTGCCGTTCTCAAATCCCTGGAGCGGCAACCCACCCTCGAAATGCAAAAACAGGGACTCGACGCTGGCGCTTTTACGGCCGCCCTGCCGGCACTGCTTGCGATGGACAGCGCTGCCCATCCCGACCTGGCGCATCTGTGCAACAACCAGTCGGGCATCCGCGACTACTGGGCGATGTCAATGCTCTGGGGTGCTCATCCAGAGGGGCGCTTCACCCTCGATGAGGACGCCAGGCACGCAATGGCCAGGATCGGGGAGACTCATTTCGCCCCTGGAGCCCAATACGCCTACTCCAATACCAACTTCCATATCCTTGCCCGGCTCGTCGAAACGGTGAGCGGGCAAACCCTTGCCAGCCTGCTGGCAGAACGGATCTTTGACCCCGCAGGCATGAAGACTGCGCTCTTTTGCTCCACTACGGCGGAGCATCCCCGACCTTGCGTAGGTCATGAAGGTGATGCGCAACAGGGCTATGTACCAGCGCGCAACCAGGTCCAGTGGTCAGGAGACGCCGGCGTGGTGGCGTCTCTGATGGACATGATCGCCTACGAACAGTACCTGCACCGAGAGTGGACAGCCCCTTCGAGCCTCTATCGCCAACTCGCCGAACGACCCGTTTTCAATGACGGCAACCCCGCGCCCTACGGCAATGGATTTGCTCACGTCGATATCGAGGGCAGAAAAACCCTCGGGCATGGCGGAGCGCTGCGTGGCTATCGGCTGCATCGGTTGCACGCCCCGGACGAGCACCTGTCCATCATCGTCATGCTGAACCATCAGGCCGATGCCACGGCGCTCGCGGAGCATCTGCTGCGTCAGGTTCTGGAAATCGGGCAAGCCGAGGCAACATGCCTGACCGCCGACTCTCGGTGGACAGGCATCTACCTGGATCCCTACTCGAAGCTGGCAATCAGCGCAGTGGTCGGCAGCGACGGAACACTATCGATTACCTATGCGGGTTTTGCCGAGTCGTTGGTCTTCGAGACTCCTTATCGGGCCCGCTCACGGGAAATGATCGCCGAGCTCAAAGGAGACCGGATCGTTCTGTACCGTCTGGAAGACAACCAGATCCTCCACGCCGACAGATTGCCAGAGCCCGCGGTGCAGGAATCAACCGAAGAACTCGTCGGCGTCTACCGTTGCGCGGAGATCGACTCGACGCTCCTGTGCGACGCCGCGGGTGGCGTGTTGTTCGGTGCATTCGAAGGTTTTCTGGGCTCCGGCCCCGCCCATCTCATGCACCCGCTGGGCCACGACACCTGGGCGCTGAAATGCCCGCGTGGCATGGATGCGCCCGCACCGGGCGACTGGACCCTGGTATTCGAACGCGATCCGGACGGCAGCATTGCAACGGTCACCGTTGGCTGCTGGCTAGCCCGCCAGCTCAAGTACGTTCGAACCCATTCGGCGGCGCCCCCCGCCAGGTACTGAAACACCACGCACACCCCACATCGATACCAGGAGCATCACTATGAAACCCTACAAGTTCATGAAGCTCGGACTGGCCCTGCTGCTGCCCGTAACCATGGGCGTCGCGGCCGAGGCTGCCAAGCCAAGCGTCCACCTCTATAACTGGTACGACTTCATCCACCCCGACACGCCCAGAAAATTTGAGCAGGAGACTGGAGTGGGCGTGTTGCTCGACTCATTCGACAGTTCCGAAGTCATGCAGAGCAAGGTCATGGTGGGCAAAACCGGTTACGACGTGGTTGTTGCGACTGACTACACGCTGCCCAACATGATCAAGGCAGGCGCCTTGAAAGCCCTGGACCGCAACCAGCTTGGCAACTGGAGCCACATGGACCCGGCGCTTATGAAGAAAATGGAGGTCAACGACCCCGGCAACCGCTATGCCGTACCCTATCTGGTGGGCACTACAGGCATCGGTTACAACGCCGAACTGGTGAAGAAAGCCCTTGGCCCGGATGCACCGGTGAACTCATGGGACCTGATCTTCAAGGAAGAGAACATTGCCAGGCTCGCCCAATGCGGTGTTGCGGTGCTGGACTCTCCCAGCGAGATCATCCCGATCGCGTTGCACTATCTAGACCTGCCCCCCGAGAGCGAAAACGCCGACGACTACAAAAAGGCGCAGGCACTGCTCTTGAAGATTCGTCCCCATATTCGCTACTTCGACTCTTCGAAGTTCGTTACCGACCTGTCGAATGGCGACATCTGCGTGGCAATCAGCTGGAGTGGCGGCGTGCATGATGCGCAAGTCGCGATCGAACATGCCGGCAGCGATCGCAAGGTGGAATACAGCATTCCCAAGGAAGGTGCGCCAATCTGGATGGAAAGCCTGGTCATGCTCAGCGATGCCCCCCACCCGGACCAGGGCCTTGCCTTCATCAACTACATGATGAAGCCCGAAGTCATCGCCAGCAGCTCCAATTTCCTCGGCTATCCCAATGCCAATTTGGATGCCAGGCCTTTGCTGGATCTGAAACTGCGCGAGAGCCAAACGGCCTATCCTTCGGCGCAGGTGATGGAAACCCTGTTCCCGCTGCATCCCCTGCCCCTGAAGATCGAGCGCATTCGGACACGGGTATGGAGTGCCATCAAGACGGGGGTTTGAGATACACCCGTACTGTTCGAAATCGATCCAGTTGACCTGCCAGAACTCCCGGACCGGCCTGGAGAACGCCTGCAGCGCCTCCAGGTACATACGCTCCTCACGCTTCATCGCTACCGAGACCGGGAGCAGCAGCCCGTTCTCCAGGGCAGCGCTTTGGCAGAGAGCGTGATGGATCAGAAAGCGGGACAATCGCCCGTTGCCATCCATGAAAGGTTGAATGAACACGAAACCGAGTCATCCTCTGCAGGTGCTCGTCGCTGGGAGCATGGGTATCTACACATCTTTTCCGAAGACCAGTGGTGACCCCAGGTCGCTTGTCGAGAGACCGCATGATGGCTACCAGACGCAAGCCGATAGATCTTCAGCGTTCTCCAGATCGAGCGCCGCCCGCGCGGCGCTTCGCGAGCAAGCTCGCTCCCACATTTGTTGCAACGCGCCATGGCCTGTGAGATCTCCATTGTCAGCCTTTGGAGGCTCGGCGATGTATCGTGGGGAGGCTGTTGGGGTCGACCCGGTATTGCGTCGAACCAACAAGGCAGTCAACCATGGCCAGACAGGCATAGGTACGTTGCAACAAATGTGGGAGCGAGCTTGCTCGCGAAGCGCCGTGCGGACGGCGCTCGATCTCAAGGGCGCCAGAAAAGTCATGACAAGCACCTGTCAGACCTGATGCGATCTACTGACGGGCCTTCTCTCCTCAGAAGAGGTGTAGCTGCCCCTGCTTTGGGGGACGGCTAGCGCATGGATTATTTCCTTCAATCAACTTGGGCACGCAGATATTTTCGTCAGCGCACGACTTTTTGAAAATGTTCAGATTTCGCGAATATGCCGATTTTTTCTGAAGTTTCCAGCGCAGGGCGAAGGTGGGGACCAAGTGTGGGGACCAAACAGATATCGCTGTCGAGACAGCCAGAGAAAAACCAGGCTAGCTGCCTGATTGTAGTGGTGTCCCAGGGCAGGTTCGAACTGCCAACCTTCCCCTTAGGAGGGGGATGCTCTATCCAATTGAGCTACTGAGACCCTGAGCCGGCAACGGGCGTCGCGCGGCGGAAGGCGTGCATGTTAACCAGCGGGGAGGCATTTGTCATTCCGTGGATCGGGCTTTTTGCCTGCCAGAATCGAGGGGGCGCCGCGTGGCCTCGTGCAATTTGCAATGGGGCATGAGGCCATCATTGCACGATGCACGGACACACCCTCCGTAAAAACACATAACTAATTGATTTTAAAAGAAAAAATAAAATGAACCGAATGGCATGGCCCGTGCTGCATAGAGATCAACGGAATGCACACGACCCAACAGCCCCGGAACCTCGACCATGACCCACGCCCTGCTCGCCCTGAACGCCCTGGCCCTGACTGCCGTGCTCGCCATGGGCCTGATGCCTGCCAATACCCCGGTGCATTCCGTGGACTATCGCACGTCGATGCAAGCGCGCCCCGCTGTGATGGGTCAGGCGACCGAAGTCCGGGCCCAGCCCGTACCCATGCACGAGCAGGAACGCTATTCGTTCTGAGCCGGCAAGCCCGCTGCCTTTAGCAAGATCAACAGACGCTGCGCCGCTTCGGCAAGGGTGGTGGAGTTGTCCAGGTAACGCACATCGCTGCCCAGTTCTCCCGGCACCCGTTTATTCCGGGCCAGCCGCTGCTCGATCTCCACGTCCGATTCCCGCCCACGACTAACCAGGCGCTGGCGCAGGACATCCGTGCTAACCGTCATCAGGATCGGTAACAGGTCGGAATACTTTTCCCGGGCCTCCTGCAGATGCCCCCGGGAGCCATTGACCAGCACCCAGCGCCCTTCGGCCAGCCAGGCGTCGATTTCGGCAGGAATGCCATAACGCAGCCCGTTGGCCTCCCAATCGAGGGCGAACGCGCCCTGTTCACGTAGCGAAAGGAACTGCGCAAGCGTTACACTATGCGCCTCTTCGCCGATCGCCTCGGCGGAGCGCGTAATGACCCGCCGCACGACCGCCACGCCAAGCCCCGCAAGGGCCGGTCTGGAGTGATCGATCACGCTGTCCTTGCCGGAACCCGAAGGCCCCATCAGGAATATCAGCCTGCCACGAGAGTGCGACGGGGCCGCGGAGCTTGCGTCATGCTGCATAGCCACTATGCTCATAGATAGGAAAAGCGCAGGTATTTTAGGCGCTTTCCGTTACCTTTTCGCTGGTCGGTTTCGACAGTCAAAAAGGTGGCTGAATCAGGGCAGAGGGCGAATTTCAACTTTTCAAACCAGTGCTCATTTCTGATAATTGGTACTGGCAAAAAGCCTCCACCCGGTTCAATATTTGTCACAGAATTGACGCCAAGGAACCGGCGACAATGAGGCATCATTGCGACCTCATTCACAATTCAGGTTGAACATTTGACCGCTCCGATGGTCCTAGTCTCATCGCGCGGCCAACTTCAAGAACCGCTTCCCCTGAACTAAACCGGTCAATTATATGCGCCCAATGAAACAGGCTATCTACTCAAGCCGCACCGCAGACAAATTCGTCGTCCGCCTCCCAGACGGAATGCGTGAGCGCATTGCCGAGGTTGCGCGTAACCACCACCGCAGCATGAACTCCGAGATCATTGCCCGCCTGGAACAGAGCCTGATCCAGGAAGGCGCACTGGGCGACGAGTTGAGCATGCGCCTGGACAGCCCGGAACTGTCCCTGCATGAGCGCGAGCTGCTGCAACGCTTCCGCCAACTGTCCCACCGCCAGCAGAACGCCCTGGTTGCCCTGATCGCCCATGACGTCGAGATGGCTGCGGACGCTTCCTGATCTTTCTTCGCTGAACTCGATTCAGAGCAAAACGCCCGGTGCAAGTGATTGCACCGGGCGTTTTGCTTTTTGGGGAGCTATAAGCCTCAAGCTTTAAGCGGCAAGAAAAAGCAGTCCGCGTCACCACAGGCTTCTTCTTATGAGTTGCAGCTTGTAGCTTGAAGCCCAAGCACAAAAAAGCCAGCGCGAAGCTGGCTTTTTTGATTGGTCGATGGCTTACAACAGGAACAGCGTGGCCAAGCCCAGGAAGATGAAGAACCCGCCACTGTCGGTCACCGCCGTAATCATCACACTGGACCCCATCGCCGGGTCGCGCCCCATCCGCACCAGGGTCATCGGGATAAACACCCCCATGAACGCCGCCAGCAACAGGTTGAGGGTCATGGCGGCGGTCATCACCACTCCTAGCGACCAACTGCCATAGAGCAGGAAGGCCACCACCCCGATCACCCCACCCCAGATCAGGCCGTTGATCAGCGATACCGCCAATTCCTTGCGCATCAGGCGCGTGGTGTTGCCGGGGCTGACCTGGTCCAGCGCCATGGCGCGGACGATCATGGTGATGGTCTGGTTGCCGGAGTTGCCGCCGATACCGGCAACGATCGGCATCAAGGCCGCCAGGGCCACCAGCTTCTCGATCGAGCCTTCGAACAGGCCGATCACCCGAGAGGCGACGAAGGCGGTGATCAGGTTGATCGCCAGCCACGCCCAACGGTTGCGCAGCGAACGCCAGACCGAGGCGAAGATGTCTTCTTCCTCGCGCAGACCGGCCATGTTCAGGACTTCGGTTTCGCTTTCTTCACGAATCAGGTCGACCATTTCGTCGATGGTCAGACGGCCGATCAGGCGGTCGTTCTTGTCGACCACCGGGGCCGATACCAGGTCGTAACGTTCGAAGGCCTGGGCGGCGTCGTAGGCGTCTTCGTCGGGGTGGAAGCTGACCGGATCGTCGGCCATGACCTCGGCGACCTGCTTGTCCGGGTCGTTGACCAGCAGACGCTTGATCGGCAGCACGCCCTTGAGGATGCCGTCGTAGTCGACGACGAAGAGTTTGTCGGTGTGGTTCGGCAGCTCCTTGAGCCGGCGCAGGTAGCGCAGGACCACTTCCAGGCTGACGTCTTCGCGGATGGTGACCATCTCGAAGTCCATCAGCGCACCGACCTGCTCCTCGTCATAGCTCAGCGCCGAGCGGACACGCTCGCGTTGCTGGGCGTCGAGGGTTTCCATCAACTCGTGGACAACGTCCCGCGGCAGTTCCGGGGCGAGGTCGGCGAGTTCGTCGGCGTCCATCTCCTTGGCGGCGGCGAGCAGTTCGTGATCGTCCATGTCGGCGATCAGGGTCTCGCGGACCGAGTCGGATACTTCGAGGAGGATGTCGCCGTCGCGCTCGGCCTTGACCAACTGCCATACGGTCAGACGGTCATCCAGGGGCAGCGCTTCGAGAATGTGGGCAACGTCGGCAGAGTGCAGGTCATCGAGCTTGCGTTGCAGCTCGACGAGGTTCTGCCGGTGGACAAAACTCTCTACGTGATCGTTATGCGCGCCTTCCTGACGGTGGGTCAGGTCTTCGACCAGGCGCTGACGCTGCAGCAGCTCGACCACCTGGGCCAGGCGGTCCTGCAGGCTTTCCTGCGTTTTTTTTGCTTCGATTTCAGTCATAGGCGAACTCCACTCCCAGCAGCAGAGCACGCCGGGAGGATCAATCAGTCACATCGTGATTGGCAAGACAGGCTTTTAAGTAACTACTGGGTAAGTCCATGGTGGTATTCCACAAGCCCCGGCGGGGCTGACGGGCGCAATCATACACCGCTTGAGCTGTCTGAGGGCTGAAAATATCGGTGAAAACAATCGTTTGCGAAAACGACGCAGGCAAACGCGCGAATCCATCAATGCGACGGCGAGCGCCCAGGAAAAAGCACACGCACTGCTGAAAAATTAGCACGCGCCGGCTGGCATTGAGTGACAAATTATTTATCGGGATCAACAAATCGCGGACAAAAAAAAGCCCGCCATGTAGGCGGGCTCTTCGTTTTGTATGGTGCACTCGACAGGATTCGAACCTGTGACCGCTCGGTTCGTAGCCGAGTACTCTATCCAGCTGAGCTACGAGTGCAGGGTTGGTACTTGATGGACCAGATCACCACTGGTTGAAGCTGAAGCAACTTTCAGCGAAACTTGCTTCGTCTTGTATGGTGCACTCGACAGGATTCGAACCTGTGACCGCTCGGTTCGTAGCCGAGTACTCTATCCAGCTGAGCTACGAGTGCAGGGTTGGTACTTGATGGACCAGATCACCTCTGGTTGAAGCTGAAGCAACTTTCAGTGAAACTTGCTTCGTCTTTATGGTGCACTCGACAGGATTCGAACCTGTGACCGCTCGGTTCGTAGCCGAGTACTCTATCCAGCTGAGCTACGAGTGCATTTGAAGCCGCGCATTATAGTTCGCTAAATCGTTTTGGCAACCACTTTTTCGTTTAATTTCAACGACTTAGTGATTCATGCCAGATTACAGCGCCCTACATGAATAATGGCGGAGAAGGGGGGATTCGAACCCCCGATACCCTTGTGAGGTATACTCCCTTAGCAGGGGAGCGCCTTCGGCCACTCGGCCACCTCTCCGCAACACGGGGCGTATAATAACCAGAGCCTTCCCCGTTTGCAAACTCTTTTTTGAAAAAAAACTGAGAAAAATTAAAGGCTTGGTTCTTCGTCCTTCTCTTTCTTGATCCGCAGGTAGATTTCCTCGCGGTGTACAGCCACTTCCTTCGGTGCATTGACGCCAATGCGCACCTGGTTTCCTTTGACGCCGAGCACGGTCACAGTGATTTCGCCATCGCCAATGATCAGGCTTTCGGCACACCGACGAGTCAGAATAAGCATACGTTACTCCTCAGGGGATTCAGTTCAGGGACAACAGTCTGTAGGTGAAACAGGCTTCGGACTGCAACCAGGACGGCTACGGGCCTACGCCAGAGTATTGACCAGGTGAAGGGAGGCACCCGGCTCAAATAAAGAGGGGCGCGGCATGGCCGCGCCCCAGGGGACAACGCTTACTCGCCCGAACGCGCCGGGGCGTCCAGCTCGAAGGCGGTATGCAGAGCGCGTACAGCCAGCTCCAGGTACTTCTCTTCGATGACCACCGAGACCTTGATCTCGGAAGTGGAGATCATCTGGATGTTGATGCTCTCCTTGGCCAGGGCTTCGAACATGCGGCTGGCAACGCCCGCGTGGGAGCGCATGCCGACACCGACGATGGAGACCTTGGCGATCTTGGTGTCGCCAATCACTTCACGGGCGCCGATCTCGGCAGCGGTGCTCTTCAGCACGCCCATGGCCTTCTCGTAGTCGTTTCGGTGCACGGTGAAGGTGAAGTCGGTGGTGTTATCGTGCGAAACGTTCTGCACGATCATGTCGACTTCGATGTTCGCGGCGCTGATCGGGCCGAGGATCTTGAAAGCCACGCCCGGGGTGTCCGGTACGCCACGGATGGTCAGCTTGGCTTCATCGCGGTTGAAGGCGATGCCGGAAATGATCGGCTGTTCCATGGATTCCTCTTCATCAATGGTAATGAGGGTACCCGGACCCTCCTGGAAGCTGTGCAGCACGCGCAGCGGAACGTTGTACTTGCCGGCGAACTCGACGGCACGGATCTGCAGCACCTTGGAACCGAGGCTGGCCATTTCCAGCATCTCTTCGAAGGTGATCTTGTCCAGGCGCTGGGCCTGGGACACCACGCGCGGGTCGGTGGTGTAAACACCATCCACGTCGGTGTAGATCTGGCATTCGTCAGCCTTCAGGGCCGCCGCCAGGGCCACGCCGGTGGTGTCGGAGCCACCGCGACCGAGGGTGGTGATGTTGCCTTGCTCGTCGACGCCTTGGAAACCCGCGACCACGACCACACGGCCAGCCTTGAGGTCGCCACGGATCTTCTGGTCGTCGATTTGCAGGATGCGCGCCTTGTTGTGCGCGCTGTCGGTGAGAATCCGCACCTGGTTACCGGTGTAGGACACCGCCGGAACGCCACGCTTCATCAGTGCCATGGCGAGCAAGGCGATGGTCACCTGCTCACCGGTGGACACGATCACGTCCAGTTCACGCGGAACCGGCTGATCGCTGATCTGCTTGGCCAGGTCGATCAGGCGGTTGGTTTCGCCGCTCATCGCCGACAGTACAACCACCAGGTCATCGCCAGCTTCGCGGAATTTCTTGACCTTTTCGGCAACCTGCTCGATTCGCTCGATTGTGCCGACCGAGGTGCCGCCAAATTTCTGTACGATCAACGCCATTTCAAAGCCGCCTCAGCCCGTGAAGGGCACCCAATAAACAAAACACAACGCCGACGGCCCGTCACTAGACGACGGGCCGTCGGCGCCTCAGACACCCTGCTCTGCGAATGGCACGGCCAGGGCCAGTGCAGTGTCCAGCGCTGCGGCGTCCACGCCACCGCCTTGCGCCATGTCCGGACGACCGCCACCCTTGCCACCCACCGCCGCAGCGGCTTGCTTCATCAAATCCCCGGCTTTGAGTTGGCCGGTGAGGTCCTTGGTCACGCCGGCGACCAGTACGACCTTCTCTTCGTGGACACTGCCGAGCAGGATCACTGCGCGGCCGAGCTTGTTCTTCAATTGGTCGACCAGGGCCAGCAGGGCCTTGCCGTCCTGACCGTCCAGGCGCGCAGCCAGGACCTTGACGCCCTTGACGTCCACCGCGCTGTTGGCGAGGTCGTCACCGGCGGCACTGGCGGCCTTGGCCTGCAACTGCTCCAGCTGTTTCTCCAGCTGGCGGTTGCGCTCCAGCACGGCCGAGAGCTTGTCGATCAGGTTGTCGCGGCTGCCCTTGACCAGCTGCGCGGCTTCCTTGAGCTGCTCTTCGGCGGCGTTCAGGTAGGCCAGTGCCGCTGCACCGGTGACCGCTTCGATACGGCGCACGCCGGAAGCCACGCCACCTTCGCTGACGATCTTGAGCAGACCGATATCACCGGTACGCTTGGCGTGGATACCGCCGCACAGCTCGACCGAGAAGTCGCCGCCCATGCTCAGGACCCGCACGCTGTCGCCGTATTTCTCGCCGAACAGCGCCATGGCGCCCTTCTGCCTGGCGGTGTCGATATCGGTCTCTTCGGTCTGCACTTCGGAGTTCTTGCGCACTTCGCGGTTGACGATCTCTTCCAGTTGCTTGATCTGCTCTGGCTTGACCGCTTCGGGGTGGCTGAAGTCGAAACGCAGGCGCTGGCTGTTCACCAGGGAGCCCTTCTGTTGTACGTGCTCACCCAGGACCTGACGCAGCGCAGCGTGCAGCAGGTGGGTGGCGGAGTGATTCAGCGCAGTGGCTTTCTGCACGTCGGCATCGACCTTGGCCTCGACCTGGGCGCCCACCACCAGGTTGCCGCTGGCGATCACGCCGTGGTGCAGGAAGGCACCGCCGGTCTTGGTGGTGTCGCGCACGTCGAAGCGTGCAGCGCCGGCCTGCAGGTAGCCGGTGTCACCGATCTGGCCGCCGGATTCGGCGTAGAACGGCGTGCGATCGAGGATCACCACGCCCTCCTCGCCTTCACCCAGTTGCTCGACGGACTGGCCGTCCTTGTACAGGGCGACGATCTTCGCGCTGCCTTCGGTGGCGCTGTAGCCGAGGAACTCGGTGTCGACGTCGACCTTGACCAGGCTGTTGTAGTCCAGGCCGAAGGCGCTGGCGGAACGGGCGCGCTCGCGCTGCGCTTCCATTTCACGCTCGAAGCCTGCCTCGTCGATGCTCAACTCGCGCTCGCGGGCGATGTCGGCGGTCAGGTCCATCGGGAAGCCGTAGGTGTCGTACAGCTTGAACACCACTTCGCCCGGGATGACGCTGCCTTTCAGCTCGGCCAGGTCCTGCTCGAGGATCTTCAGGCCCTGTTCCAGGGTCTTGGCGAACTGTTCTTCCTCGGTCTTCAGCACGCGCTCGATGTGCGCCTGCTGGGATTTCAGCTCAGGGAAGGCTTCGCCCATCTCGGCCACCAACGCGGCGACGATCTGGTAGAAGAAGCTGCCCTTGGCGCCGAGCTTGTTGCCGTGACGGCAGGCGCGACGCACGATGCGGCGCAGCACGTAGCCACGGCCTTCGTTGGACGGCACCACGCCGTCGGCGATCAGGAAGCCGCAGGAACGGATATGGTCGGCCACCACTTTCAGCGAAGGCTGGCCTTCGTCGGTGCAGCCGATGGCCTTGGCCGAAGCGGCCAGCAGGCTCTGGAACAGGTCGATCTCGTAGTTCGAGTGGACGTGCTGGAGGACCGCACTGATGCGTTCCAGGCCCATGCCGGTGTCCACCGATGGCGCCGGCAGCGGGTGCAGGACGCCGTCCGCGGTGCGGTTGAACTGCATGAAGACGTTGTTCCAGATCTCGATGTAGCGGTCGCCGTCTTCTTCCGGCGAGCCGGGTGGGCCGCCCCAGATGTCGGCGCCGTGGTCGTAGAAGATCTCGGTGCACGGGCCGCACGGGCCGGTATCGCCCATGGTCCAGAAGTTGTCGGAGGCGTATGGCGCGCCCTTGTTGTCGCCGATGCGAACCATGCGCTCGGCTGGCACGCCGACTTCCTTGGTCCAGATGTCATAGGCTTCGTCGTCGCTGGCGTAGACCGTGACCCAGAGCTTCTCCTTCGGCAGGTTCAGCCACTTGTCGGAGGTCAGGAAGGTCCAGGCGAAGGTGATGGCGTCGCGCTTGAAGTAGTCACCGAAGCTGAAGTTGCCCAGCATTTCGAAGAAGGTGTGGTGACGCGCGGTGTAGCCGACGTTTTCCAGGTCGTTGTGCTTGCCGCCGGCACGCACGCACTTCTGGCTGCTCACGGCGCGGGTGTAGGCGCGCTTTTCCTGGCCCAGGAAGCAGTCCTTGAACTGGTTCATCCCGGCGTTGGTGAACAGCAGGGTCGGGTCGTTGCCCGGAATCAGGGAGCTGGAGGCGACTCGGGTGTGTCCCTGCTCTTCGAAGAATCGAAGGAAGGCTTCACGGATTTCTGCGCTTTTCATAGGTTCTTCCACGGAAACGGCGGCCTGAGGCAAATGTGCGCGTCAAATGACGAAAACGACGGCAAAGGGCCGCATTATAGCCAGCCTGCGTGCCAGTTGTAGTGGGTTTATACGCTGCAAACCGCCATTGACGGATGAAAAGAAGGTTAATCGGGGCGATTTGATTAGCAGGCTATGCGTTCCGGCAAAATCTATGTTACAAAATCCCCCGCCATCACCCATGATGGCAACGTTCTCAGGGCGGGGTGCAATTCCCCACCGGCGGTAATTGCGCCCAGCGCGCATAGCCCGCGAGCGCTTGCAGGCAAGGCTTTGCAAGGTCAGCAGACCCGGTGTGATTCCGGGGCCGACGGTCACAGTCCGGATAAAGAGAGAACGGGATAGGCACCTTGTGTCCGTTCGTCCGCATTTTCGCGAACGACCATCCCTTTCGATCCAGATGCCCTGTTTCTCATACAAACAGGAGTCCGTTTCAATGCAAGCAACCCCAATCGACAGCAAAGCCCACGGCAACGAGCGTATCGCCTTCGTCCAGGCTTGCTGGCACAAGGATATTGTCGATCAGAGCCGCAAGGGCTTCGTCGAGCAGATGGCCAAGCATGGCTATCAGGCGGGCGATATCGATTTCTATGAGGTCGGTGGTGCCTTCGAGATCCCGCTGCATGCCAAGTTGCTGGCACGTAGTGGCCGCTATGGCGCGATCGTCGCCGCTGGCCTGGTGGTGGATGGCGGGCTGTACCGCCATGAGTTCGTCGCCCAGTCGGTGATCAGCGGGCTGATGCAGGTGCAACTGGAGACCGAAGTGCCGGTGTTCTCGGTGGTGCTGACCCCGCATCACTTCCATGCCGGTGACGAGCATCAGAAGTTCTTCTTCGAGCACTTCGTGCTGAAGGGCGAGGAAGCGGCGAATACCTGTGCCGATACCCTGTTGAAGCTGCGGGCTTTGCGCCGCAGTGAAGTGCCGCAGAAGGTGGCGGTGTAAATAAGAAGGCCGCGGTTGATACCGCGGCCTTTTTGGTTGTCTGTTCCGGCCTCATCGCTGGCAAGCCAGCTCCCACAGGGTCCGAGTCGCTGCAGAACCCTGTGGGAGCTGGCTTGCCAGCGATGAGGCCGGTACTACTGGCCCAGACCTTCAGCCGAAGCCGGAACGATCAGGATCCCCGCCCGCAGCCCGTTCTTCACCTTGGGATTGGGGAAAATGATCCTCGCCCCCTCCTCCTCCACGATCCAGCGGGTTTCCGCCAGGTCCTCGGCCAGCAGATACCCCTTGGCCAGCTCCGAGAAGTTCTCGATATCCGCCGGCAAATGCAGGTGGAAGCTGTCACTGTGCTTGATGATCTCCCGGGCCACGCTGAACAGTTGCAGGCCATCCAGCTCATCAGCCTGCTCCGGCTCCTTGCCTTCGATGATCTGGATCAGTCGCGCCTCCAGGCGCTCCAGATTGACCTGCTGGTTCTGCCCGAACGGCCGCGCCTTGCCCAGCTCCAGGGTGAAGGCCTCGGCCCCCAGCTGTTCATAGGTGTAGGCGGTGAAGGTGATCGAGGTCTTGCTTTGCAGCAACACCGCTTCCATCCCGGCGGCGCGCAAGCGCGCCAGCTCGCGACGGGAATGCTGGCGCCCTTCCTGGTAGGGATAGAGGGCGAACTGCTCGATCCTGGAGCCACGGATCGCGGTGTGCAGGTCGTAATGCAGCCGGGTGCGTCCCGGCTCGCGGAAGAAGGTCGCCGCCAGATGCTCGAGGTCCCCGGCACGCAGGGCCTCCGCACCACTGGACAGCTCGTGCCGGCCATTGAACAGGCGGTTCACGTCCTGCTCGATATACCGCTCGCCCTTGCGCATCGCCTCGGGGTTGCCGAACAGGAACAGGATCCGCGCCCTTGGATGAACTTCACCCTTGGCAATCCGCCCGATCAGATCGTCGAGCAGCTCGATGGGCGCGGTCTCGTTACCATGGATGCCGGCGGACAACAGCAAGTCCAGCCCGTTGTCCCGGGCCTGCGGCGGGCAGACTTCCAGCGCCCCCTCGGCCAGCCAGCGCAAGCGTACCCCCTGCACCGTCACCTGGGTCTTCTCGGCCGGTTCGCGACCGGCCAGGGTCAGATCAAGCAGTTTGCCGAGGGAGAGCATGGGCGTTTCCTTAGTGATGATGTCCGCAATCGGGACCATGGACGTGATCGTCATCGTCGCCGGCATCCGCCGGCTCCATTTCCAGTTGCAGGCTGACCAGGTTGGTCGCCAGCGGACGCAGCAGCAGGTTGGCGTATTCGCTGTCGCCTTCCTCGACGTCGACGCCGATCAGCAACTGACCGCGGCCGTCCTGCTGGATCCACACTTCCTTGCCCTGCCAGATCACCGCAAAGCGGCTGGTGGAGGCTTCGCGCTGGTTGCCATCTTCGTCTTCAAGGATCAGTTGCAGGGCGTCGGACATTTTCAGGTGCTCTTTCAGGGGTTGAGTTGGAACGGATAGACCGAGCCCAGCTTGAGAATCCGGGTCAGCTCATCCAAAGCCGTACGGCACTCCACCAGCAGTTGCGGATCGGCCAGGTCGCTTTCGACGAGGCGGTCGCGGTAGTGCTTGTCGACCCATTGGGTCAGGGTGTCGTACAGCGGGGCAGTCATGATAACCCCTGGATTGACCGCCGCCAGTTCCGTTTCATTCAGCGCGACACGCAGCCGCAGGCAAGCAGGGCCACCGCCGTTCTGCATGCTCTGCTTGAGGTCGAAGACACGCACCTCGGAAATCGCCCCGTTCTGGCTGGTCAGGCCGTTCAGGTAGGCCCAGACCCGCTCGTTGTTGCGGCATTCTTCCGGCACCACCAGCAGCATCGAACCGTCATCGCGGGACAGCAGCTGGCTGTTGAACAGGTAGGAACGCACCGCGTCCTCCACCGTCACCTGGGCCCGTGGCACGCAGATGGCCTTGAAGTTGCCGCCCCGCTTGGCCAGCTTGTCCTTCAGCTCGGCAAGAACGCGCTCGGTCTCGAGGAAGGCGTCCTCGTGATAGAACAGCACCTCGCCGTTGCCTACGGCGATCACGTCGTTATGGAACACGCCCTGATCGATCACCGCCGGATTCTGCTGAGCATAGACCACGCCGTCATCGCTCAGGCCGTGCAGGCGGGCCACGGCTTGCGAGGCTTCCAGGGTCTGGCGCGCCGGGTATTTCTGCGGCGCCGGGTAGCGGGTGTCGAAGGCGCTGCGACCGAAGACGAAGAACTCGACCCCAGGCTCACCGTAGGCACGGCAGAAACGGGTGTGGTTGGCCGCGCCTTCGTCACCTAACTGCGCCACCGCCGGCAACGCGGCGTGGTGGGCGAAGTGCTGCTGATTGGCGAACATGGCGCCCAGCACGCGGCTGGTGGTCGGGTGCTCGATGCTGCGGTGGTACTTGCAGTTCAGGTTGGCGGCGGTGAAATGCACGCGGCCGTCGGCGGTGTCGGCGCTCGGGCTGACGGTGGCGGCGTTGGCCACCCACATGCTCGATGCCGAGCAGCTGGCGACCAGCAGCGGCATGGCTTCTTTTGCCGCACGCTGTATCACTTCGGCATCGCTGCCGCTGAAGCCCAGGCTGCGCAGCGCTGCCACGTCCGGGCGCTCCTGCGGCGCCAGCACGCCCTGCTGGAAGCCCATATCGGCCAGGGCCTTCATCTTGGCCAGGCCCTGCAGCGCCGCTTCACGCGGGTTCGAGCCCTGCTGGCTGTTGCTCTGCGAGGCCACGTTGCCGTAGGACAGGCCACCGTAGTTGTGGGTCGGTCCGACCAACCCATCAAAATTCACTTCAAACGATTTCATCGGTCAAGGCTCCGTGAATCTGTTGTTATAGGACGACGCCGGGCGTCAGCGTGGCGGGCAGGACCAGGCTGGCGGTTTCCAGCGAGGCGACCGGGTAGGCGCAGTAGTCCGCCGCGTAATAGGCACTGGCGCGGTGGTTGCCGCTGGCGCCTACGCCACCGAACGGCGCGCTGCTGGCGGCGCCGGTCAGTTGCTTGTTCCAGTTGACGATGCCGGCACGGCTTTCCAGCCAGAACTGCTGGTAGCGCGCATGGGAGTCCGACAGCAAGCCAGCGGCGAGACCGTACTGGGTGTTGTTGGCTTCGGCGATGGCGGCCGGGAAGTCCGCATAGCGAATCACTTGCAGCAGCGGGCCGAAGAACTCTTCGTCCGGGCGCTCGGCCACGGCGCTGACATCGAGGATGCCCGGGGTCAGCAGTGCTGCGGTGGACTGCGGCTGGGTCATTTCCAGCAGTGCGGTGGCGCCGTTGGCCAGCAGGTTCGCCTGAGCGTCCATCAACGCCTTGGCCGCGCCGAGGGAGACCACGGAGCCCATGAACGGCGCCGGTTGCTGGTCGAAGGCACCCACGGAAATGTTCTTGCTGACCTCGACCAGGCGCGCCAGCAGGCGATCACCCCAGGCGCCTTGCGGCACCAGCAGGCGGCGTGCACAGGTGCAGCGCTGGCCAGCGGAGATGAAAGCCGACTGGATGATGGTGTACACCGCAGCGTCCAGGTCCTTGACCTCATCCACCACCAGCGGGTTGTTGCCGCCCATTTCCAGGGCCAGGATCTTGTCCGGGCGCCCGGAGAACTGCTGGTGCAGCAGGTTGCCGGTGCGGCTGGAGCCGGTGAAGAACAGGCCGTCGATACCCGGATTGGCCGCCAGGGCCACGCCGGTTTCACGGGCGCCCTGGACCAGGTTCAGCACGCCTGCCGGCAGACCGGCGTCGATCCAGCATTTCACCGTCAGCTCGGCGACCTTCGGGGTCAGTTCGCTCGGTTTGAACACCACGGCGTTACCGGCCAGCAGGGCCGGAACGATATGCCCGTTGGGCAGGTGGCCGGGGAAGTTGTACGGGCCGAACACCGCCACCACACCATGCGGTTTGTGACGCAGCACGGCGGTGGCATCGGCCAGCGGCCCGCTCTTCTCGCCGGTACGCTCGCGGTAGCTCTGCACGGAAATGGCGACCTTGTTGACCATGCTGGTCACTTCGGTGGCGGCTTCCCACAGCGGCTTGCCGGTTTCCTCGCCGATGCAGCGAGCCAGTTCGTCAGCGTTGGCTTTCAGTTGTGCGGCAAAGGCTTCCAGCACGGCGATGCGCATGTCCAGCGACTGCCGCGCCCAGCCCGGGAATGCCTGGCGTGCGGCGGCAACCGCCTGCCCGACCTGCCCGGCATTGGCGCCCTGCCCTGCCCAGACCACCGCCTGGGTCACCGGGTTGAGGGATTCCAGGGCGTCGCCCTGACCGGCCTGCCATTGGCCTGCGATGAAGTGAGTGGTCATTGGTTGGCCTCCCGGGGCGCGGACAGTGCAACGGCGCGGACCTGGTCGCCAGCGCTCAGGCGCAGGCGCTTGGCGGTCTGTGGATCGACCACCAGGGTGCCGGCCGCCAAGCGCGCAGGCGCTGCGGCGATGCGGCAGTCCTCACGCTTGCGGTTGTGAATGATGAACGGCGTGGCGTCGTCCCCCGGAGTGCCGATCGCCAGCACCAGCGGCTGGCTGTCGCGCACCGCGCGGATGCGGCGGGTTTCGCACTCGATGGCCGGGCCGGCGTCGAAGATGTCGACGTAGCCCTGGTAGCTGAAACCTTCGCTCTTGAGCATCGAGAGCGCCGGTTCGGTGTCGGTGTGTACACGACCGATGACTTCGCGCGCCGCCTCGGAAAGGAAGCAGGTGTACAGCGGGAACTTGGGCATCAGCTCGGCGATGAAGGCCTTGTTGCCGACGCCGGTCAGGTAGTCGGCCTGGCTGAATTCCATCTTGAAGAAGTGCCGACCCAGGCTTTCCCAGAACGGCGAGCGGCCCAGTGGGTCGGACATGCCGCGCATCTCGGCGATGATCTTGTTGCCGAACAGTTCGGGGAATTCGGCGATGAACAGCATCCGCGCCTTGGACAGCAGACGGCCGTTGAGGCCGGTGCGGCTGTCGGCCCGCAGGAACAGCGAGCACAGTTCGGAGTTGCCGGTCAGGTCGTTGGCCAGGAACAGGGTCGGGATTTCCCGGTAGATATTCAGCTCCTGGGAGGCGCTGACGGTCAGGCCGACCCGGTAGTTGTACCAGGGCTCGCGCAGGCCGACGGCGCCGGCGATGGCGGAGATGCCGACCACTTCGCCGGCATCGTTCTCCAGCACGAACAGGTAGTCGGCATCGCCACGCTCGGCCTCGCCGCGGAAGGTCTTCTCGGCCCAGCCGACCCGGTGGGCCAGGCGTTCCTCGTTGGCCGGCAAGGTGGTCAGGCCGGTGCCGGTGCTGCGCGCCAGCTCGATCAGCGCGGGCAGGTCGCTGCTGCGTACGGGACGAACGATCATGCTATCTCCTCGGGCAGGCGCGCCATGGGCGCCCGCGAAACTCAGTCAGTATCAAACCGCGACCAGGCGCACGCTGGCGCCCTCGCCGACACCCAGCGCCTCGACGGCTTCCGGGCTCAGGTAGACCGGCTTGCCCGGCACCCAGTCCAGTTCCAGCAGTACCGCGCGGTAATCCTGCAACTGGCCGTTGGTTACCAGGTACTGACGGCCGCCCTTGGTCGGCTGCTCCTGCAGCTTGACCGGCACGACCCGGCTCTGGGCAATGGAACGGATGCCGGACACCCGCGCATGCAGGGTCGGGCCGCCGTCGAAAATGTCGATGTAGTGATCGGTCTCGAAGCCTTCGCGCATCAGGATGTCGAAGGTGATCTGCGCCCGCGGGTGAACCTGGCCCATGGCTTCCTGGGCTTCGTCCGGCAGCAGCGGCACGTAGATCGGGTAATGCGGCATCAGCTCGGCGAGGAAGGTACGGCTTTTCAGGCCGCACAGGCGCTCGGCCTCGGCGTAGTTGAGATCGAAGAAGTTGCGCCCGATCGCGTCCCAGAACGGCGAGTCGCCGTTTTCATCGCTGTAGCCGACGATCTCGGTGACCACCGACTCGGCGAAACGCTCCGGGTGCGAGGCCATGAACAGCAGGCGACCACGGGAGTTGAGCTCGGCCCAGCCGGTGTTCACCAGCTCGGGCAGCACGTAGAAGCTGGTCAGCAGGCTGTTGCCGGTGAGGTCATGGCACTGGGAGAGGACGTGGATCTTGTTGTGGATCTTCAGCTCGCGGGAAGCGTGGACGAAGGTCTCGTTGCGGAAGCTGTAGAACGGCTCGGAATAGCCGGCCGAGGCGACGATGGCCGAGCAGCCGACCAGCTTGCCGGTGGCCGAGTCCTCGAGGACGAAGAAATAGCTTTCCTCGCCGTTGAAACTCACTTCGGCGGCGAAGGAGGTTTCCGAGGCGGAAATCTTGTCGCCCAGGCGACCGGCATCGTCCGGCAGGGACGTGACACCAATGGGACTGTCCGCAGCCAGGCGCTGTACTTCATCCAGGTCAGCCATTTGCGCGGGTCGCATCACCAGCATGGTGTCACTCCTTTCGGGTATACGGGCCGACATGGCGTCGGCGCAAAAAAAGCGGCGTGTGCGGGTCGGGGCACAGGCCACGGGAATCGGTTCGCTGGCCGGGTCAGCGGCCAGCGAAGGTGCAGCGGGGGCGAATCAGGCCTGGGTCAGCTTGGCGGCAGCGCGCTCGAAGCGGTCCAGACCTTCGTCGATATCGGCATCCTCGACCACCAGGCTCGGGGCGAAGCGGACCACGTCCGGACCGGCCTGCAGGACCATCAGGCCCTCTTGCTCGGCGGCGTTGAACACGTCCTTGGCCTTGCCTTTCCAGGCGTCGGTCAGCACGCAGCCGATCAGCAGGCCGCGGCCGCGGACCAGGCTGAACAGGCCGTACTTCTCGCCGATCTGCTCCAGGCGCGACTTGAAGCGCTCGTGCTTGGCCTTCACGCCGTTGAGCACTTCAGGGGTGTTGACGATATCCAGCACGGCGTTGGCGACGGCGCAGGCCAGCGGGTTGCCGCCGTAGGTGGTGCCGTGGGTGCCGACGGCCAGGTGCTTGGCCAGTTCGTCGGTGGTCAGGATCGCGCCGATCGGGAAACCGCCGCCCAGGCTCTTGGCGCTGGAGAGGATGTCCGGGATCACGCCGTAGTGCTGGTAGGCATACAGCTCGCCGGTACGGCCGACGCCGGTCTGCACTTCGTCGAAGATCAGCAGCGCGTTGTACTGGTCGCACAGGGCGCGGGCGCCTTCCAGATAGGCCTGGTCGGCCGGGACCACACCGCTCTCGCCCTGGATCGGCTCGATCACCACGGCGCAGGTCTTGTCGGAGATCTGGGCTTTCAGGGCTTCCAGGTCGTTGTACGGCACATGGCTGATACCGGTGATCTTCGGACCGAAGCCGTCGGAGTACTTCGGCTGGCCGCCGACGCTCACGGTGAACAGGGTGCGGCCGTGGAAGCTGTTGACGGTGGCGATGATCTCGTGTTTTTCCGGACCGAAGCGGTCATGGGCGACACGACGGGCCAGCTTGAACGCGGCCTCGTTGGCCTCGGCGCCGGAGTTGCAGAAGAACGCGCGGTCGGCGAAGGTCGCGTCGACCAGCTTGCGTGCCAGTTGCAGGGCCGGCTCGTTGGTGAAGACGTTGGACACATGCCACAGCTTGTTGGCCTGTTCGGTCAGCGCGCTGACCAATGCCGGATGGGCATGCCCCAGCACGTTAACGGCGATGCCGCCGGCGAAATCGATCAGCTCACGGCCCGACTGGTCCCAGACTCGGGAACCGGCGCCGCGCACGGGAATGAAGGCGGCTGGCGCATAGTTGGGAACCATTACCTGGTCGAAATCGGCGCGTTGCACCGGAGCTTGCTCAACGGACATCGGAGTCTCCTGAAGAGGAACGCCTGCCTGGAACTGGCGAGCGATGGGGGGATTGTAAGGAGAGATGAACACTTGGCCTTGTCGCCAAGCGACAACTTCTTATAGCGCCAAACCCTGTTTTTCCAAGGCTTTCGGCAATGCGACAAATAGCTTCGCAAAGGCGCAGTTTAAACGGTGCGGGGGGCTGGCGGGGAGTGGCTTGGGGGCGGGAAAGGCAGGAAATTCAAGGTGTTCGATGATTGACAGGGTGCCAGATGGTTTTTCTGTGGATTTGAGGGCCCTATCGCTGGCAAGCCAGCTCCCACAGGGTTTTGTGCTGGCCACAGGATTTGCGGCCGACGCGATCACTGTGGGAGCTGGCTTGCCAGCGATGAGGCCCGAAAGATCAACCGCGCTCGGCGGGAACGGAAGAGAGTTCGAACGGCGAACTGCTGCGTCGCTGATTGCGGTCTTCCCGCGGCGTCGCGCCGAAGAAGTTGCGGTACGCACTGGAGAAATGCGGCCCCGACGAGAACCCGCAGGACAGCCCGATCTGGATGATCGACTTGCTGGTCTGCATCAGCATCTGCCGCGCCTTGTTCAGGCGCAGCTCCAGGTAGTACTGGCTCGGCACGCGATTGAGGTACTGCTTGAAGATCCGCTCCAGTTGACGACGGGAAACACAGACATGCTGGGCAATCTCGTCGGTGGTCAGCGGCTCCTCGATATTCGCTTCCATCAGCAGCACGGCCTGGGTCAGCTTCGGATGGCTTGAACCGAGACGATTCTGCAGCGGAATACGCTGGCGCTCGCCACCCTCGCGAATGCGCTCGACCACCAGCTCCTCGGACACCGCCCCCGCCAGCTCGGCCCCGTGATCCCGGGCGAGCACCGCCAGTAACAGGTCCACTACCGACATCCCGCCACACGCAGTCAGGCGATCGCGATCCCAGTCGAACAGATGGCTGGTGGCAATCACCTTGGGGAAGCGCTCGGCGAAATCATCCTGCCAGCGCCAGTGCACCGCCGCCCGATAGCCATCCAGCAAGCCCAGTTGCGCCAGCGGATATACGCCCGCAGACAGGCCACCAACCACACAACCGGAACGAACCAGTTGCTTGAGCGCCGCCCCCAGTGCCGCACCCACCGCCAGCGGCGGCTCGTCGGCGAGCAGGAAGAGCTTCTGGCAATTCTCCAGGCGCCCGGTCCACGGCTCGCCCGGCAGGCGCCAGTCACCCTCGACCGGCGTTTCGGCCTGGAGGAAGGCCAGTTCGTAGGCCACCTCCGGGTGCACCTTCTGCGCCACCCGCAATACCTCTTCCGCCAGCGCCAGGGTCAGGGCCTTGGTGCTGGGCCAGATGAGAAAACCGATTCGCTGGGTGGTCATGAGCTGAGGTCCGAAACCTGAGGTGAGTCTGATGCCCGCAAGGATAGGCGGACTGGAGCAAATGTGGCGCAGGCTGCGCGGGTGGCGCAGCATGACCTATTTTGGTGCAAAGCGGCAGTCTTAACCCAAGACCACTTATTTCAGGCTGCCGGAAAGGAACTGCTGCAGACGCTCGGACTGCGGGTTGACCAGCACTTCACGCGGGTCGCCACGCTCTTCCACCAGGCCCTTGTGCAGGAACACCAGTTGGTTGGACACCTCGCGGGCAAAGCCCATTTCGTGGGTCACCACCACCATGGTCCGGCCTTCCTGGGCCAGGGACTGCATGACTTTCAGGACGTCACCCACCAGCTCCGGGTCCAGCGCCGAGGTCGGCTCGTCGAACAGCATCACCTCAGGCTCCATGGCCAGGGCCCGGGCGATCGCCACGCGCTGCTGCTCGCCGCCGGACATGTGGCCCGGATAGGCGTCCTTGCGATGGGAGACGCCGACCTTGGCCAGGTAATGCTCGGCTTTCTCCAGCGCTTCCTTCTTGCTCACGCCGAGCACATGCACCGGCGCCTCGATGATATTTTCCAGGGCGGTCATGTGCGACCACAGGTTGAAGTGCTGGAACACCATCGACAGCCGCGAACGCATGCGCTGCAACTGCTTGGGATCGGCGGCCTTGAGCGCGCCATCCTTGTTGGCCACCAGCTTGAGCTCTTCGTTGTTCAGCAGGATCTTGCCGGCGTGCGGCTGCTCCAGCAGGTTGATGCAGCGCAGGAAAGTACTCTTGCCCGAGCCGCTGGAGCCGATGATGCTGATCACGTCGCCGGCCTTGGCGGCCAGGGACACGCCCTTGAGCACTTCATGGCTGCCGTAGCGTTTGTGCAGGTCCTGGATTTCGAGTTTGTACATGCTGTCGGTTCTCACAAGGCCGGGGCGTGACGGCACGCCCTGGGCGAATCAGTTAGCCGCGGGCCTCAGCCCTTGCGCGGCGCCAGGTAGCCGAGCCAGCGGCGTTCGGCGAGCTTGAACAGGCGGACCAGGATGAAGGTCAGGCACAGGTAGAACACGCCGGCGGTGATGTAGGCCTCGAACGGCAGGTAATACTGGGCATTGACGGTCCGCGCGGCGCCGGTGATGTCGATCAGGGTGACGATGGAGGCGAGACTGGTGGTCTGCAGCATCATGATCACTTCGTTGCTGTACTGCGGCAGCGCCCGGCGCAGGGCCGACGGCAGGAGGATGCGGCGATACATCTTGTAGCGCGACATGCCCACCGCCTTGGCCGCCTCGATCTCGCCATGGGGCGTGGCCTTGAGGCTGCCGGCGATGATTTCTGCGGTGTAGGCGCTGGTGTTGATGGCGAAGGCCAGGCAGGCGCAGAAAGTCGCGCTGGACAGCCACGGCCAGAGGAAGCTCTCGCGCACCACGGCGAACTGAGCCAGGCCGTAGTAGATCAGGAACAGCTGGACCAGCATCGGCGTGCCGCGGATCACGTAGGTGTAGAGCCAGGCGGCGAAGTTCACCAGCGGCTGTTTCGAGACCCGCATCAAGCCCAGCGGAATCGCCGTGAGCAGACCGAAGAACAGGGAAATCGCCAGCAGCTTGAGGGTGGTCAGCAGCCCGCCCCAGTACAGCGGCAGCGCCTCCCAGATGACGTTGTAGTCGAAGATCATAGTTCAGCCGCCTTTACGCCAACCGAGTAGCGCTTTTCCAGGTAACGCAGGGCCAGCAGCGAGACGCTGGTGATCACCAGGTACATCGCGGCCACCGCCAGGAAGAAGGTGAAAGGCTCGCGGGTGGCGTCGGCCGCCTGCTTGGCCTTGAACATCATGTCCTGCAGGCCCACCACGGAAATCAGCGCGGTGGCCTTGGTCAGCACCAGCCAGTTGTTGGTGAAGCCGGGAATCGCCAGGCGGATCATCTGCGGCACCAGCACGCGGAAGAACACCTGCACATTGCTCATGCCGTAGGCCATGCCGGCCTCGGCCTGGCCTTTCGGGATCGCCATGAAGGCGCCACGGAAGGTTTCCGAAAGATAGGCCCCGAAGATGAAACCGAGGGTGCCGATACCCGCGACCAGCGGGTTGAGGTCGATGTAGTCGTCGTAGCCCACCAGCGGGGCGACGCGATTGAGGATGTCCTGGCCGCCGTAGAAGATCAGCAGGATCAGGACCAGATCGGGAATGCCGCGGATCACCGTGGCATACAGATCGCCGAGCCAGGCGAGCCAGCGCACCGGCGACAGACGCAGGGCCACCCCGATCAGGCCAAGCACGATGGCCAGGGCCATGGACGACAAGGCGAGCTGTAGCGTCAGCCACGCTCCATCGAGGATGACTGCCCCGTAGCCTTTCAACATGATGAGGTCCTCGACCTTAGGGATGAAAAAATGGTGCAAGCCTCAGCGCTTCTGCTGCTTGCACCATTGAACAGGTGACACGACGCCGGTTAGTTGGTTTCCGGGCCGTAGATATCGAAGTTGAAGTACTTGTCCTGGATTTCCTTGTACTTGCCGCTGGCACGGATGCCGTCGATGGCGGCATTGATACGGTCAAGGTTTTCCTTGTCGCCCTTGCGCACGGCGATGCCGATGCCGTCGCCGAAGTACTTGGCGTCGGTGAAGGCCGGGCCGGTGAAGGCGTAGCCCTTGCCCGCGTCGGTCTTCAGGAAACCGTCTTCCAGCAGCGTAGCGTCAGCCACGGTGCCGTCCAGGCGGCCGGCGGTGATGTCCAGGTAGATCTCGTTCTGGGTGCCGTAAGGAACGATGGTGGCGCCTTTCGGGGCCAGGACTTCCTTGGCGAAGCGGTCGTGGATCGAACCGCGCTGCACGCCGATCTTCTTGCCTTGCAGCTCGCTCAGGCTGTCGCTGACGGCGGTGCCGTCCTTCATCACCAGGCGGGCCGGGGTCAGGTAGTAGCGCTTGGTGAAGTCGACCGATTTCTTGCGGTCGTCGGTGATCGACATGGACGACAGGATGGCGTCGATCTTGCGCACTTTCAGCGCCGGGATCAGGCCGTCGAACTCCTGCTCGACCCAGGTGCACTTGACCTTCATCTGCTCGCACAGGGCGTTGCCGATGTCGTAGTCGAAGCCGACGATGCTGCCGTCCGGGGCTTTCGAGGCGAAGGGTGGGTAGGCGGCTTCGATGCCGATGCGCAGCGGCTTTTCGTCGGCCACGGACACCAAGGAGAACATGGACAGCGCCAGTGCGCCAAGCAATGCGAGTTTCTTCATCTGGGAACTCCAATCGGTAAAGGGCAATGCCAGGCAGTACGACTGCCCACTATGCGAATGAGTACAACGCAGAGCTGCGCGGGACCGGACCAGGGGTCAGGCGTCACGAGCGAGTGATCGGCATTTTAACGACAGCTCGGAAGCCGATATTTCTTCAAAGCGACAAGTAGTTACAGAAGCCTTTGAAGAGCGGCCGGGAGATATTGACAGCTTCGGAGGAATATGCAAAAGCGGAAAACAAATAACCCATGACTGAAGCAATAACCGGGCCCATTATTGGCAAACCCTTGTATCACGGCAAGTCCAGCCGATTGGGTGTGGGAAATTTCATCTTTCGCCGCACCATTTTTGAGCATAGCCGTTTCCTTACGCCCCGTTTTTGTACGAAAGACCTGTGGGAAAGGTTACCGATGAAAGTCGAAGTAACAAAAAAGCCCAAGGCCCCGGAGGCGGGTTGCCTCGGGGCCTTGGGCTGATTTCCTTGATCTTTGTGTTGGAACTGATGGCCTCATCGCTGCGGTGCGGCGGTCCGACAAGCCAGCTCCCACAGTGACCGCGTCGGCCACAGGTCTTGCGATCAACACAAAACCTGTGGGAGCTGGCTTGCCAGCGATTGGGCCATAAGCAACACAGCCAAATCCGGCTCAGTACATCAAGCCACATTCATGGTCTTGTGCGTCTCCACCAGATGCGCCACCACACCCGGGTCGGCCAGGGTCGAGATATCGCCCAGGGAATCGTACTCGGCCGTGGCGATCTTGCGCAGGATACGGCGCATGATCTTGCCCGAACGGGTCTTCGGCAGGCCCGGCGCCCACTGGATGACATCCGGCGAGGCGATCGGACCGATCTCCTTGCGCACCCAGTTCTTCAGCTCGATGCGCAGCGCTTCGCTCGGCTCCTCGCCACCGTTGAGGGTGACGTAGACATAGATGCCCTGCCCCTTGATGTCGTGCGGCACGCCAACCACCGCGGCCTCGGCGACTTTCGGGTGGGCGACCATGGCGCTTTCGATCTCGGCGGTACCCATGCGGTGCCCGGAAACATTGAGCACGTCGTCCACGCGACCAGTAATCCAGTAGTAGCCGTCCTCGTCGCGACGGGCACCGTCACCGGTGAAATACATGCCGCGGAAGGTCTTGAAGTAGGTGTCGACGAAGCGGTCGTGGTCGCCGTACAGCGAACGCGCCTGGCCCGGCCACGAATCGAGGATCACCAGGTTGCCCTCGGCAGCCCCTTCGATCAGGTTGCCCAGGTTATCCACCAGGGCCGGCACCACGCCGAAGAACGGACGGGTCGCGGAACCTGGCTTCAATGCGGTAGCGCCTGGCAGCGGGCTGATCAGGATGCCGCCGGTCTCGGTCTGCCACCAGGTGTCGACGATCGGGCAACGCTCCTTGCCGACGGTCTGGTGGTACCAGTTCCAGGCTTCAGGGTTGATCGGCTCGCCCACCGATCCAAGCAAACGCAGGCTGGAGCCATCGGCACCGGCAACAGCGGCCTGACCTTCGGCCATCATGGCGCGGATCGCGGTCGGTGCGGTGTAGAGGACGTTGACCTTGTGCTTGTCGACGATCTTCGACACGCGGGTGATATCCGGATAGTTCGGCACGCCTTCGAACAGCAGGGTGGTCGCGCCGTTGGCCAGCGGGCCGTAGACGATGTAGCTGTGGCCGGTGACCCAGCCGACGTCGGCGGTGCACCAGTAGACTTCGCCCGGACGGTAGTCGAAGACCCGCTCGTGGGTCATCGAGGCGTAGACCAGGTAGCCGCCGGTGGTGTGCAGCACGCCCTTCGGCTTGCCGGTGGAACCGGAGGTGTAGAGGATGAACAGCGCTTCCTCGGCGCCCATTTCCTTCGGCGCGCAGACGCTGCCGGCCACTTTCATCAGGTCTTCGTACCAGATGTCGCGGTGCTGGTTCCACTTGATGTCGGCACCGGTGCGCTTGCACACGATGACCTTCTGGATGCTGTTGGTCTCGGGGTTGGTCAGGGCGTCGTCGACGTTGGCCTTGAGCGCGGTACGGCGACCGCCACGCAGGCCTTCGTCGGCGGTGATCACCACCTTGGACTTGCAGTCGATGATGCGGCCGGCCAGGGCTTCAGGGGAGAAGCCGCCGAAGACCACGGAGTGGATCGCGCCGATCCGGGCACAGGCCAGCATGGCGACCACGGCTTCGGGGATCATCGGCATGTAGATGGTGACCACGTCACCCCGGTGCACGTCCTGGCCACGCAAGGCGTTGGCGAACTTGCACACTTGCTCGTGCAGCTCGCGGTAGGTGATGTTGCGGTGCTCGGAAGGGTCGTCGCCTTCCCAGATGATTGCGACCTGATCGCCACGCTCTTCCAGATGACGGTCGAGGCAGTTGTAGGAAACGTTCAGGGTGCCATCGGCGAACCACTTGATATCGACATGGTGGTCGTCGAAGGAGGTCTGCTTGACCTTGGTGAAGGGCTTGATCCACTCGAGGCGCTGGGCCTGCTCACGCCAGAAGCCGTCCGGGTTGACCACCGACTTCTGGTACATGGCCTTGTAGGTGGCCTCGTCGGTCAGGGTAGTCGCCGCAACCTCGGGACGAACGGGGTACAGGGAAGCCGCACTCATCTTTGTTACCTCGGTGTAATAGTTGTTTTTGTATGACCTCGTTTTAACTGTACCAGAGCCATCAGGGCCATTCGACGTTGGTAGTAACGCCATGGTCTTTTGGCCACCTATGGCAGAAAAGCCGCTCTGGCACGGGCGTTCCGCATTATCGACGGGAAATCGCGACGCATTTTCGCAGCGATTGTTACGGATTCTGCCAACAGTGTTTATCAAAACATCGACTGTTTCAGTTTGATGTCAGGCCCTAGAATTCACCTCGCCAGCAACGGCAACGTGATTAACTTCAGGTAACAGCCCCCACGAAGGCATGTTAATCCCGGGATAACTTTCCGCTTTTACTTTGCAGCAACGTAGCGCCACAAGCGCTACGCCCCCTTATTCGACCTTGAACAGGTGATTTTAAGATGAAAGCTTTACTGGTTTTGGTACTCGGCAGTGTTTGCGGTGCGGCCATGGCCGACGACCTGGCAAATAACGGCGCCGAGCAGATTCCGGTTGAACAGTACAGTTACTCGCAGCATCTGGATATCGCCAAAGTCCTCTCCATGAGCGAGATTCCAAACGTTTGCGAAGTCGTCCCGGCGCGTATGACCTACGAGGACTCGCAAGGCCGGAAGCACATTCTCGAATACCGTGTCATGGGTAACGGCTGCTCCAACGGCTAACTTTCTCTTCGTGGCTGTCGCGCCTCTTGATAGTTAACAAGAGGCGCCACGCCCGACATAATGTTCTCTTAACTTTCGAA
The DNA here is from genome assembly GCF_001941965.1 of Pseudomonas putida. Classification (GTDB taxonomy): domain Bacteria; phylum Pseudomonadota; class Gammaproteobacteria; order Pseudomonadales; family Pseudomonadaceae; genus Aquipseudomonas; species Aquipseudomonas putida_L. The sequence goes on from NZ_MKZO01000012.1 coordinate 488,651, forward strand.
CTATTCAGCCGACTTGCCAACTGCATAATCCCGCAACTTGTTGGCAATGGTCGTATGGGAAACACCCAGCCGTTTTCCCAATGCCCGGCTGGTTGGATATTCGCCCTGCAAGGCTTCAAGTACCGCCTTCTCGAAACGCCCGACAATCTGTGCCAGATCGCCTTCCAGGGAGAACTCGCCCAGAGGCTGGCGCGCGCCGTAATCCGGCAGGCGGATATGCTCGGCCTTGACCACACCCCCATCGCACAACGACACCGCCTGGAACAGCACGTTTTCCAGTTGCCGCACGTTGCCCGGCCAGTGGTACTGGCTCAGGCGCTCCAGCGCTGCCGGCGCCAGGCGCGGTAGCGGGCAGCCGATCTGGCGGCTGGCCTGGTCGAGGAAATGCTCCACCAGTGGCGGCAGGCCATCGAGGCATTCGCGCAGCGGCGGGATATGCAGGGACAGCACGTTGAGGCGGTGGTACAGGTCCTGGCGGAATTCGCCACGGGCGCACAGCTCGGACAGGTCCACCTGGGTCGCACAGATCACCCGCACATCCAGATACACCTCTTCGTCGCTGCCGACCCGGCGGAAGCAGCCGTCCTGCAGGAAACGCAGCAGTTTCACCTGCAGGCGCGGGCTCATCTCGTCGACACCATCAAGGAACAGCGTACCGCCGGCAGTCAGCTCCAGCAGCCCCAGCTTACCCTCGGCGCGGGCGCCCTCGAAGGCTCCCGGCCCGTAACCAAAGAGTTCGGTCTCGGCCATCGACTCCGGCAGACCAGCACAATTCAGCGCCATCAGCGGCGCCTGCCCGCGCGGGCTGGCCAGGTGGCAGGCGCGGGCCAGCAACTCCTTGCCGGTGCCGGTCTCGCCCTCGATCAGCAGCGGCGCATCCAGTGGCGCCATGCGCCGCGCCTCGCGGACCACTGCGGCCATCACCCGCGAACTCTGGAAGATGCTGTCGAAGCCGCGCAGCTCCTGCTTGCGCACGTTGTAGATGCGCTCACCGATACGATCGGCGCGGTGCAGGGTCAGCACGGCGCCGGCCAGGGCCTCGCTGTCGTCATGCTCGGATTGCAGCGGGGCGATATCGGCGAGGAACACATCATTCTTGACCTTCACCCGCAAGCCATTGATCCGCGCCTTGTTGGCCCGTACCAGCTCCGGCAGGTCAAAGTCCTCGGCGTAGCGCGACAGCGGAATCCCCGGCACCTCGTCGACCCGCACCCCGAGCAACTGGGCGGCGGCACGGTTGGCCGCGACAATCGAGCCGCCCATGTCGATGGACAACACCGGGAAATCCAGGGCACCGAGCAGCGCATTCAGCTCCATATGCCGCCGCTCGCTGGGCATCAGCCCGACCCGTTTGACCCCGAACACCCCGGTGATCGACTCGAACTTCGGTCGCAGCGCCTGGAACTGCAGGTTGATCAGGTTCGGGCAGTGCAGGTAGATGGCATTGCCGTGCTCCCCGCCCACCTCGCCGCGAGCGACGTTGATGCCGTACTCCACGAGCAGGTTGAGGATGTCCCGCAAAATGCCGATGCGGTTCTGGCAGTGCACTTTGATACGCATGAAAGGTCCTACAAAGAGGTGAGAGCGGCGAATTTTCTGTTGGCGCGCCGGAATTTTTGTAAATAATACGTTACAAAAACCGGCTTTCCCAGCGCTTCGCGAGGGCGGATTTGCGCGACAGGGTCTTTTTCGTAAAGTCTGCGTTACAAAAACCACCCACCTCACCCCTCTTCCACCCCCGCCACCCAGCTGCAATTCCCGGTGTCAGGGGCTATCTCTAAGGGCATGGCGCAAGCCGCACACAACAATAAAAGCCCTCAGCAGGAGAGCAGCATGAAACAGACGCAGTACGTGGCCCGCGAGCCCGATGCGAACGGTTTTATCGATTACCCGCCGCAGGAACATGCGGTGTGGAACACCCTGATCACCCGTCAGTTGAAAGTGATCGAGGGCCGCGCGTGCCAGGAATACCTGGACGGCATCGAACAGCTCAACCTGCCCCACGACCGCATTCCGCAACTCTCGGAAATCAACGCGGTGCTGGGCGCCACCACCGGCTGGCAAGTCGCCCGGGTGCCGGCGCTGATTCCCTTCCAGACCTTTTTCGAACTGCTGGCGAGCAAGCGCTTCCCGGTCGCTACCTTCATTCGTACCGAAGAAGAGCTGGATTACCTGCAGGAACCGGACATCTTCCACGAGATCTTCGGCCACTGTCCGCTGCTGACCAACCCCTGGTTCGCCGAATTCACCCACACCTATGGCAAGCTCGGCCTAGCCGCGACCAAGGAACAGCGCGTGTACCTGGCGCGCCTGTACTGGATGACCATCGAGTTTGGCCTGATGGATACCCCGCAAGGCCGGCGTATCTATGGCGGGGGCATCCTGTCGTCGCCGAAGGAGACCGTCTACAGTCTCTCCGACGCGCCCGAGCACCAGCCGTTCGACCCGCTGGAAGCCATGCGCACGCCGTACCGCATCGACATCCTGCAACCGGTGTACTTCGCCCTGCCGAACCTCAAGCGCCTGTTCGACCTGGCCCACGAAGACATCATGGGCATGGTCGAGCACGCCATGCAGCTTGGCCTGCACGCCCCCAAGTTTCCACCCAAGGCGGCCTGAGCCGCCCTGTACTCCTATAACAATCCATCTGGAAAGCCATTACCTATGAACGCCTTGTCCCAAGCCCACTGCGAAGCCTGCCGCGCCGATGCGCCGAAAGTCAGCGACGAAGAACTGCCGGAACTGATCCGCATGATTCCTGACTGGAACATCGAAGTCCGCGACTCGATCATGCAGTTGGAGAAAGTCTTCCTGTTCAAGAACTTCAAGCACGCCCTGGCCTTCACCAACGCCGTCGGCGAGATCTCCGAAGCCGAAGGCCATCACCCGGGCCTGCTGACCGAATGGGGCAAGGTCACCGTGACCTGGTGGAGCCACTCGATCAAAGGCCTGCACCGCAACGACTTCATCATGGCAGCGCGCACCGACGAGGTCGCCAAGACTGCCGAAGGGCGCAAGTGATGCATTTCCAGGCCATCACCCGGGTTCCGGGTGATCCCATCCTCGGGTTGATGGAGGCCTATGCCAAGGATCCGAATCCGGCGAAATTCGACCTGGGCGTCGGCGTATTCAAGGACGCCCAGGGCCTGACGCCGGTGCCCCAGGCGGTGAAGATCGCCGAGCAACGCCTGGTGGAGCGTCAAGCGAGCAAGAGTTATGTCGGCGGCCATGGCGATGCCGCCTTTGGCCGCCTGCTGTGCGAGCTGGTGCTGGGCGAGGTATCGCCGCTTGCCGGGGCTACCCAGACCCCGGGCGGCACCGGCGCCCTGCGCCTGGCCGCCGAGTTTATCCAGCGCTGCCTGCCGGGGCGCGGGATCTGGCTGAGCAATCCGACCTGGCCGATCCACGAGACCATCTTCGCCGGCGCCGGGCTCAAGGTCGGGCATTACCCCTATGTCGGCGCGGACAACCGCCTCGATGTGGCGGGTATGCTTGCCGCCCTGGAAACCGCGCCGCAAGGCGATATCGTCCTGCTCCACGCCTGCTGCCATAACCCGACCGGCTTCGACCTGTCGCGGGATGACTGGGGCAAGGTGCTGGAGGTGGTGAAGCGGCGTTCGTTGCTGCCGCTGATCGACTTCGCCTACCAGGGCTTTGGTGACGGGCTGGACGAGGACGCCTGGGCAGTGCGCCTGTTTGCCGCCGAACTGCCCGAGTTGCTGATCACCAGTTCATGCTCGAAGAACTTCGGCCTGTATCGCGAGCGTACCGGCGCCCTGCTGGTGCGCTGTGCCGATGCGGAAAAGCTGCTGGATGTGCGTAGCCAACTGGCGTTTATCGCGCGGAACCTGTGGTCGACGCCGCCGGATCATGGCGCGGCGGTGGTGGCGGAGATTCTTGGGGATCCCGAGCTGAAGAGCCTATGGGTCAGTGAGGTCGAAGCCATGCGCCAGCGAATTGCGCGGTTGCGCAGCGGGTTGGTGGAGGCCCTGGCGCCCCATGGGTTGAGCGAGCGCTTTGCGCATATTGCCGAGCAGCGGGGGATGTTTTCCTACACCGGGTTGTCGCCGGCGCAGGTAGCGGCGCTGCGCGAGCGGCATAGCGTGTATATGGTCGGGACCGGACGGGCCAATGTGGCAGGGGCGGATGAAGCCCGGCTGGATACGTTGGCTGCGGCTATTGCCGACGTCTGTCGCTGAATCTTCACTGCTGCTGATGACCTCATCGCCGGCAACGCCGGCTCCCACAATTATGGACTGCCCCCGAAAAGTTGGACAGTTTTAGCCAGCAGCCTGAGCCCTGTAATCGACGGGGCTTAGGCCGTTTAGCCTCAGCTTGATACGGTCATAGTTGTAGTAGCGGATGTACTCGTCCAGACCGGTGGTCAGCTCTTCGATGCTCTCAAACCGCTTCAGGTAGAAAAACTCAGACTTGAGCGTGCCGAAGAAGCTTTCCATAGCGGCGTTATCCAGGCAATTCCCTTTGCGCGACATGCTCTGCTTTACGCCACGCTGCTCAAGTTTTTCTCGGTATTGGCGCTGCTGATAATGCCACCCCTGATCAGAGTGAATGACCAGCTTCGGCTCCTTTCCCAAGCTACTCAGGGCTTTTTCCAGCATGTTCCCCACCAGCTCATAGCTGGGGCGGCGAGCGATCTCGTAGGCCACGATCTCACTGTTGTACAAGTCCATCACTGGTGAGAGATAGAGCTTTTGCTGAGCCACTTTAAACTCGGTTACGTCAGTTACCCACTTCTGATTGGGCCGTTGGGCGATGAAGTTCCGCTCCAGCAGATTCTCGGCAATCCTGCCGACCTCTCCTCGATAGGACCGATACTTTTTAGGCCGCACTACCGCCTGCAAACCTTGGTCTGCCATCAGTCGCTCCACAACCTTCTTGTTCACCAGGACGCCTTGATTCTTGATCGCCAGCGTCACGCGCCGATACCCATAGAGCCCTTTTT
>NZ_MKZO01000013.1 GCF_001941965.1 Pseudomonas putida
CACTGCGGTATTGCTGACGGCGCCGACCTGGGAGTCGGTGGACAGCCTGTTCGCCCGCGACCGTAACGCGGTGGTCCTGACCACACCGGGCCGCCAGCCAGCGCCCCGATCAGCCAGTAACAGCACAGCCCCACCAGGAAGGTGGTCTTGGCATCCTTCAGCCCGCGAATCGAGCCCATGGCCACCGTCTGGATCCCGTCGAACAGCTCGAACCACGCCGCCACCATCAACAGGCTCACCGCCAGCTTCACCACCCCGGCAAACGCCGGATCCTCCAGGTCGAGGAACAACCCCACCAGCGCTTCCGGTTTCAGCCAGAACAGCACCGAGAACCCAAGCATCACCGCCGCGCCAAAGCCGATCCCGACCCGCCCGGCATGCCGCGCCGCCAGCAGCCGGTCGGCGCCGTAGTGCAGGCCGACGCGCATGGTCACCGCATAGGACAACCCCGCCGGGATCATGAACGCCGTCGAGACGATCTGCAGGGCGATCTGGTGCGCGCCCAGTTCGGTACTGCCCATGGTCCCCATGCACAGCGCGGCGAAGGCGAACAGGCCGACTTCCACGGTGTAGGTCCCGCCAATCGGCAGGCCCAGGCGCCACAACTCGCGCAGCGCCGGCATCGATGGCCGCGACAGGTTCCTGCGGATCGGGTAGGGCGCATAGGCCGGGTGCTGACGGATATACAACGCCAGGGCCACCGCCATGCAGTTGGCGACGACCGCCGTCACCAGGCCGATACCCACCAGCCCCAGCTTCGGCAGGCCGAACATGCCCTCGATCAGCGCGTAATTGAGCAGGAAGTTGACCACCGTCCCCACCAGGCTGATGACCATCACCGGCGACGAGCGCCCCAGCGCACTGGTAAAACCGCGCAGGGCCATGAAGGTCAGGTAGCCGGGCAGGGCGAAGGGCAGCAACAGCAGGAAGTGCCCGGCATTCTCGACGTTGCCGGGTGTCTGCCCGAGCAGCAGCAATACCGGCCCGAGGTTCCACAGCACCAGCGCCGCCACCACCGCCATGACCCAGCCCAGCCACAGCCCGGCCTGGGTCAGGCGGGTGGCGCCTTCGGTGTCGCCGGCGCCATGACGGATGGCGACCAGGGTACCGACCGCGGCGATCACCCCGAGGCAGAAGATCGACACGAACGAATAGCTCGCCGCACCCAGGCCGCCGCCGGCCAGGGCCTCGGGGCTGATCCTGGCCATCATCAGGGTGTCGGTGAGCAGCATCAGCATATGCGCCAACTGCGAGGCAATCAGCGGCCCCGCCAGCCGCAACAGTGCCTTGAGTTCATGGGTTGGCGCCGCCTGCATGGTCGGATTCCTCGAAAAATGAAGTGACAAGCCGCCAATTCTCGACCTTTGCGCGGTTGCGCACAAAAGGATAAAAGCGATCATTGGCATGATTAAAACTCATGCGAAGATGCATCCTTACGGAGGTCCTTCATGTCCAGTCGTCTTCCCCCGCTGTACGCCCTGCGCGCCTTCGAAGCGGCGGCGCGGCACAGCTCGTTCACCCGTGCCGCGGATGAGTTGAACATCACCCAGAGCGCGGTGAGCCGGCATATCCGCACCCTCGAGGAGCATTTCGCCTGCCGTCTGTTCATCCGCAACGGTCGCAGCCTGCAACTGAGCGAGGCGGCGCGCCTGCTGCTGCCCGGCGTACGCGAAGGCTTCGGCGCCCTGGAGCGGGCCTGCAGCACCCTGCGCAGCGAAGAGGGCGTGCTGCGCATGAAGGCGCCTTCGACCCTGACCATGCGCTGGCTGCTGGCGCGGCTCAGCCGCTTCCGCCATCTTCAGCCGGGCAACGAGGTACAACTGACCAGCGCCTGGATGGACGTGGACCATGTCGACTTCAACCAGGAACCCTTCGACTGCGCCGTACTGCTGGGCGACGGGCACTTCCCGCCGGACTGGGAGGTGAGCTGCCTGTTCTCCGAATGGCTGGTGCCGGTGGGCGCGCCGGAGTTGCTCAAGGACGGCCCCTGGGATGTGGAAAAACTCGCCGCCTGCGAACTGCTCCACCCGACCCCGGACAAGCGCGACTGGCGCACCTGGCTGGCACGCATGGGCCTCACCGAAGACGTCTCGCTCAAGGGCGGCCAGGTGTTCGACACCCTGGAGCTGGGCATGATCGCTGCCGCCCGGGGCTATGGCGTGTCCATGGGCGATTTGCTGATGGTCGCCGAGGATGTCGCCCAGGGCCGGCTGAGTCTGCCCTGGCCGGCGGCGGTGGCCAGCGGGCTGGACTACTATCTGGTCTGGCCACGCACCCGTCCCGGTGGCGAGCGCCTGCGTCGGCTCAGCGACTTCCTGCAAGGTGAGGCACGGGCGATGCAGCTGCCAGATGTGGAAATGCTGCGGGCAAATGCTACCAACAGCGGCGAATGAACGTTTGCGCGTGAAATAACCGCGCCCTGCGCTCAAGTAATCCCGCGCCAAGCCGAATTAGCAGGCAAGGGCCCGGAATGAGGCCCGTCCGACCCGCCCATCGTGCCCCCGCGATCAGGATGATCCCGGCCTTACTTCGCCAGGAGTTTTCATGTCTCGACCCCGCGCCCGGATTGCCTCGCAGCTTGGCCTTGCGCTTGCCGCCGTGCTGGCCGTTGTCATCACCGGCAGTACCCTGTTCGCCCTGCGCTCCCTCGACCACGCCAACCTGATCACCCGCCAGGAGCACCTGACCAGTGAAGCCCGGCTGCTGGCTGACCAGCTCGGGACTTTCCACGACTCCCTGAAGGACAGCACCCAGCGCCTCGCCGGGTTGTTCGAAAAGCGCTTCAGCGGTTTGACCGTGCAGGCGGGAACGTCCATTCCCGTGGCCGGCATCGCTGCTCCCGGGTTGTTCCTCGACGGCCAGGCGCTGAACAACGATTTCAGCGAAGTCGATGAATTCCGTCAGATGACCGCCGGCGTCGCCACGATCTTCGTGCGCAGCGGCGACGACTTCGTGCGCATCAGCACCTCGCTGACCAAGCAGGATGGCAGCCGCGCCATCGGCACCTTGCTCGACCGGCAGAGCCCGGCCTACGGGCGGATCATGAGCGGCCAGTCCTACGTCGGGCGCGCCTTGCTGTTCGACCGCTTCTACATGACCCAGTACACCCCGGTGCGTGATGCTGGCGGGCAGGTCATCGCCATTCTCTTCGTCGGCTTCGACTACACCGACGCGCAGAAGAACCAGTTCGACAACCTCAAGCGCTTCCGCATCGGCCAGACCGGCTCCCTGGCCCTGCTCGACGAGCAAGGCCGCTGGCTGGTGCCGCCGGCGGGCGTGACCGACCTGGCAAAGGCCGCCAGCGAGGCGGCCGGCTTCGTCGGCAAGCCGGGTGAAGGGCGCTTCTGGAATGACGGCGTGGAAGATCTCTACAGCGTCGCCATGCCGTTCGCCGGCGGCCCCTGGACCGTGCTGGCGAGCATGCCGGAAGCGGAAATCCGCGCGGTGACCTGGAGCGTCGGCACCCGCCTGGCGATTGGCAGCCTGCTGGCGATGCTGCTCGCGGTGGGCGCCACGCTCTGGCTGTTGCGGCGCAAGCTGCGGCCGCTGAGCGACCTGGTGCATCAGGCCGAAGCGCTGGGCGCGGGTGACCTGGATGTGCGTCTGCAGGTCACCAGCCAGGACGAGATCGGCCAGTTGGCCGCCAGCTTCAACCATATGGGCGAAGCGCTGGCGAACATGGTTGTGCGTATCCGCGAGGCGTCGCAGCAAGTCGGCCAGCGTGCCCATGCCCTGGCCGATCTCTCGGCGGGTGCCTGCGATGGCATGGACCGGCAATCCGGTGAGATCACCAGCATGGCCGGCGCGGTGGAAGAGTTCAGCGCCACCTCGGCGAATATCGCCGACAGCATGGGCAGCACCGAGCGCATGGCCCGGGACAATGCCCAGCAGACGCGGATCGGGCGGGCGTCGATGGACGAAGCCTCGACCTCGCTGCAGCAGATTGCCGAAGCCTTGGGCGACACCGCCAAGGTCATCGACATTCTGGGTGCCCGCTCCCAGGACATCGGCGGCATCGTCGGCACCATCACCTCAATTGCCGAGCAGACCAACCTGCTGGCGCTCAATGCCGCCATCGAAGCGGCGCGGGCCGGGGAGCAGGGGCGTGGGTTTGCCGTGGTCGCCGACGAGGTTCGGCACCTGGCGGCGCGTACCCGCCAGGCCACTGATGAAATCTCCTCGATGATCGACAGCGTGCAGCAGCAGACCGGGCATGCCATCAGCACCATGGAGCAAGGTAACCGCCTGATGCGCGAGGGGCTGGAGCGCAACGCCCGGGTCGCCGAGGCGCTGGCGCGCATCGACGAGCAGAGCCGCAGTGCCGGGGAGCAGTTCGCGGTGATCACCACCGCGACCCAGGAGCAGAGTGCGACGGCGACGGTGCTCAGCAGCAACCTGCAGAGCATTGCCACGACCAACCATGATCAGCGGGAAGTGGCGAACGATCTGGCGACTACGGCGCGTCAGTTGGAGGGGTTGGCAGGGCAGTTGCGGGAGGAGGTGGACCGCTTCCGCGTTCGCCACTGATTCTGTTAGTTCATGCTGGCCTCATCGCTGGCAAGCCAGCTCCCACAGGGACCGCGTGCACCGCTGAACCTGTGGGAGCTGGCTTGCCAGCGATGAGGCCAGACCTGACAACCTCATTGCTCAAGCCGGTTCAGGGCTATGATGCAGGCCTCGATAGAGCGCTTTTCACTCTCGGCATACAACGCCAACTCATCCTGCACCACCATCCCCAACGCCTGCTCGAACGCCTCCCTATTGGCATTGCTGCCATACTCCGCCTGACCGTCATCCCCCAGGTTGGACTGGAAAATCCCCGCCGCACTGACCGGCAGAAAATCCTCGTACACCAGCGCCTCGAAGTGGACATGCCCCGCTTCGATCAGCCCTTCCAGCGTCTCGGGCTGCTCTTTCGCCGCCAGCCCCTTCTCCGTCGGGAAGTACCGGAAGTACGCCAGCCCCTGCTCGCGCATCTGCCGCAGATCATCCGGAAACGCCCGGAACGTCTCGGCCAGCAGGCTCATGTAGCGATCGGCATTGCTCTCTGCCGGCACCCCGCCCAGCACATCACGGGTGGCATCGAGCAGTTGGTCATAAAGCAGCCGCCCCTTCGGCGTCAGCGCCGCACCACGCTGTTCGATCTCGCCAAAGCGCGCCGTATGGCTGCCCTGCGTATCACGGAAGGCAATCGACTCCTGCAACGCCTTGAAGCTGGTCTGGCGCAACAGGATCGGATGGCGCCGCGTCGGCGGCCCCTCGATCACTGCCTTTGGCGGAATCCCGTGGGCCGGCATCCCTAGCTGGATCGCATCGATATCCAGGGTGCGCGGGGTCAGGTGGTTGATATGCGGGCCCTTGAACGCCACCACATCGGCGATCAGACGATGCTGGTCGTGCAGTTGCTGGTACTCCTGCGCCGTCACCGTGGCTTCATGGTGCCAACGGAAGGTGTGCAGGGCTTCGTCGACGAACGCCTGGGCATCGGCGTCGTTCAGGCCGCCCTCCTGCTCGCTTTGTTCGATCAACTGCAAGGCGCGCGGCGTGAAGATCTGGCGCTTGTCCAGGATCGACCGGGCCAGCTCGCGCAGGTCCGGATCATCGATCAGCTCCAGGCGCAGCAGCGAGGTGAAGACCCGGAACGGGCTGATATGCAGCGCCTGTTCATGCACCGGACGAAACGCCGTGGAATGCACCGGCACCCCGGCGGAGCTCAGGTCGTAGTAGCCCACCGGCTGCATGCCCATCACCGCGAACAGTCGACCGATGGTCGCCAGCTCCGCCGCCGTGCCGACGCGGATGGCGCCGTGGCGTTCCTGGTCCAGGCGTTCCACCTCACCGGTCCAGCGCAGCGCCTCGGCCACCTCCGGGCGCATCGCCATCACCTGCCGGTTGACCTCGCTCACCAGCGCCAGCAGCGTGCCGTAGAGCGGGACTTCCTGCTTGTACATCAACGACATGGCGGCGGAGAACCGCGCGCGGATAAGGTCCGGGCTGACGAAATCTTCTGCGGGCATCGCGGGCTTCCTGGTGAGTGGTCGGGTACTCATACATGAAAGCGAGGAATGCTGACGGACTTCAAGCGAAAAAAAGTCGAGCAGTCATTCCGTAAATTCAGGACTTTTCCGCGGCGACCTGCTCGGCGATCCAGTCCACCAGGCAGCGCACCTTGGGCACTTCGGCAGCGTGCTCGGAGAACGCCAGGAAATGCGCGCCATTGCTGCGCACGCGGTGCGCCCAGGGCACCACCAGCTTGCCCTCGGCGATATCGGCCTCGGCCAGGTAACCAGGCACCAGCGCCACGCCGCAACCGGCCTGGGCCGCACTCAGGCACATATGGAAGGTGTCGAAGCGCGGGCCGTGATAGCTGTTGGGCGAGTGCAGGCCCTGTTCGAGAAACCATTCGTGCCAGGCTTCCGGACGCGTCGTGCTTTGCAGCAGGACGAAGTCGGACAATTCGCTGGCGTCGCTCAGGCTGCGCCCTTGCAGCAGGTCAGGCGCACACACCGGCAATACCTCTTCGCCGAACAGCTCGATGCAGGTCGCCCCGGGCCAGGTGCCCTGGCCATAGAAGAACACCACATCGGCCTTGGCCTGCAGCAGGGAGAACGGCTCCATCTCGTTGCGGATATCCAGGTGGATATTCGGATAACGCTTGCCGAAGCCCTTCAGGTGCGGGATCAGCCAGCGCACGCCGAAGCTGGGCTGGGTGGCGACCTTGAGTACTTCGGTCTGCTCGCCGTAGGACATGATGTAGCGGCTGGACATGTCCACCTGGGTTAGGATCTTGTTCACCTCGGCCAGGTACAGCGCGCCGGCGGGGGTGAGTTGCAGGCGCCGGCGGATGCGCAGGAACAGGTGATGGCGGAGCATCTCCTCCAGTTGCGCCACCTGCTTGCTCACAGCGCTCTGGGTCAGGTGCAGTTCCTCGGCGGCGCGGGTGAAGCTCAGGTGCCGGGCGGCGGCTTCGAAGCATTGCAGGGCGGCCATCGACGGCACCAGGCGTTTGGACATTGCGGAGCTCCAGGATCATTACCTGACGGAATGATGTGCGGAATAAAGGTCGTTTGTTGCGCCAGAGTGATCGGATTAATACTGATCCCCACCAACGATTACAACCTTTCACCGCCTTGCAGGAGAACAAAATGGTTGATGGACTGCTTGACCGCCTGGGTGTCCCGGCCAGTGCCTACACCAAGGGCAACCATCCCGTTCACACCCCCATCGACGGCAGCGTGATCGCTTCGGTGCAGCTGGAGCCGGCCGCGGCCGTGGGCGCGAAGATCGCCCAGGCGCAGCAGGCCTTCGAAGCCTGGCGCAACGTGCCGGCGCCGCGTCGCGGCGAGCTGGTGCGCCTGTTCGGTGAAGTGCTGCGTGAATACAAGGCGGAGCTGGGTGAGCTGGTTTCCGTGGAAGCCGGCAAGATCACCCAGGAAGGCCTGGGTGAAGTGCAGGAAATGATCGATATCTGCGACTTCGCCGTTGGCCTGTCGCGTCAACTCTACGGCCTGACCATCGCTTCCGAACGCCCTGGCCACCATATGCGCGAAAGCTGGCATCCGCTGGGCGTGGTCGGCGTGATCAGCGCCTTCAACTTCCCGGTCGCGGTGTGGGCGTGGAACACCACGCTGGCGCTGGTCTGCGGCAATGCCGTGGTGTGGAAACCTTCCGAAAAAACGCCGCTGACGGCCCTGGCCTGCCAGGCGCTGTTCGAAAAGGCCCTGGCGAAATTTGGTGAGGCACCTGCGGGCTTGAGCCAGGTGATCATCGGCGATCGTGATGCCGGCCAGGCGCTGGTGGATGATCCGCGCGTGCCGCTGGTCAGCGCTACCGGCAGCACCCGCATGGGCCGTGAAGTCGGGCCGCGTGTGGCGGCGCGCTTCGGTCGCAGCATCCTCGAACTGGGCGGCAACAACGCCATGATCCTCGCCCCGAGCGCCGATCTCGATCTCGCCGTGCGTGCCGTGCTGTTCAGCGCCGTCGGTACGGCCGGGCAGCGTTGCACCACCTTGCGTCGGGTGATCGTGCATCGCTCGGTGAAGGATGAAGTAGTGGCGCGGGTCAAATCCGCCTACGGCAAGGTGCGCATTGGTGATCCGCGCGAGGGCAACCTGGTCGGTCCGCTGATCGACAAGGCGTCGTTCCTGTCAATGCAGGACGCGCTGGCCCGTGCCCGTGACGAGGGTGGCCAGGTGTTCGGTGGCGAGCGTCAGTTGGCTGACCAGTATCCGGATGCCTATTACGTTGCTCCGGCCATCGTCGAAATGCCTGGCCAGACCGAGGTGGTGCGCCACGAGACCTTCGCGCCGATCCTCTATGTGATGGCCTACGATGATTTCGACGAAGCGCTGCGCCTGAACAACGAAGTGCCGCAAGGCCTGTCCTCGTGCATCTTCACCACCGACCTGCGCGAGGCCGAGCGTTTCCAGAGTGCGGCGGGCAGTGACTGCGGGATCGCCAACGTCAATATCGGCACCAGTGGCGCGGAGATTGGCGGGGCCTTTGGGGGCGAGAAGGAAACGGGTGGCGGGCGTGAGTCCGGGTCGGATAGCTGGAAGGCGTATATGCGCCGGCAGACCAATACCGTGAACTACTCGCGGGAGTTGCCGCTGGCCCAGGGCATCGTGTTCGACTGATTCGCAAGCAAGCACACTCCTGCAGGACCGCCACGGTCCCTGTGGGAGCTGGCTTGCCAACGATGCTTTTCCAGGTTCAGAAATAACAAGATCAATACCTGCTCCGGGGAGCCCACCAATGGTCGACCTGCGTCAACAATGCTTGTGGGAACACATCACCCCGCCCCCGGCCCCCGCCTCGGCGCTCACCACTGACGCCGTCGCCGATGTCTGCATCATCGGCGGTGGCATCACCGGTCTTTCCGCCGCCCTGCACCTGCTCGAACAGGGCAAGTCGGTGGTGCTCCTCGAAGCCCGCGACATCGGTCACGGCGGCTCCGGCCGCAACGTCGGCCTGGTCAACGCCGGCACCTGGATCCGCCCCGACGATGTCGAGGCCACCCTCGGCCAGCAACAGGGCAGCCGCCTGAACAAGGTCCTGGGCGAGGCCCCGGCGGAAGTCTTCGCGCTGATCCAGCGCCTCGGCATCGACTGCCAGGCGCACAACGAAGGCACCCTGCACATGGCGCACAACGCCACTGGCGTCGCCGACCTCGAGGCCCGGCACGAGCAATGGACCCGCCGCGGTGCCGACGTCGAACTGCTCACCGGCGCCCGTTGCGAAGACCACTGCGGCACCCGCCAGATCTCCGCCGCGCTGCTCGACCGCCGCGCCGGCACCCTCAACCCCATGGCCTACACCCGTGGCCTGGCTGAGGCCGTCGAACGCCTGGGCGGACGCATTCACCCGCGCTCCCCGGTGCAGGGCCTGGAGCGCAACGGCAACAAGGGCTGGCGGGTAAAGACCGCACAGGCGGTGGTCGATGCCGAAAAGGTGGTCATCTCCACCGGCGCCTACACCGAAGGCGACTGGACCGACCTGCAAAAGCACTTCTTCCGCGGCTACTACTACCAGGTCGCCTCGGTGCCGCTGCACGGCACCGCCGGCGACAATGTGCTCAAGCACGGTCAGGGCTCCTGGGACACCCGCACCGTGCTCAGCAGCATCCGCCGCGACGACCAGGGCCGCCTGTTGCTGGGCAGCCTCGGCCGGGTCGACAACAAGCCCTCATGGTTCATCCGCAGCTGGGCCGACCGCATCGCGGGGCACTACTTCCCGGAGCTGGGCAAGGTCGAATGGGAAATGCACTGGACCGGCTGCATCGACTTCACCCCGGACCACCTCATGCGCCTGTTCGAGCCGGCGCCGGGCATTGTCGCTGTCACCGGCTACAACGGCCGTGGCAACACCACCGGCACGGTGATCGGCAAGGCGTTTGCCCGGTTCCTGATGCAGGACGACCCGGCGACGCTGCCGATACCGTTCTCGCCGATGAAACCGGTGGCGGTGCCCGGGTTGCGCACCGGTTTCTATGAAACCGGGTTCTCGCTGTATCACGCAGGCCAATGCCTGCGGGTCGTTCTTTAAAGGCTGGCGCGGTTCAGGTAGGAGCGTGGCTTGCCCGCGAAGGAGTGCGAAGCGCTCCCAGAAATGGTGGCAACAATGAGAATTTGGGACCGCTGCGCGGTCCTTCGCGGGCAAGCCACGCTCCTACGAGCACGGCGTCGCTCAGATATCGATGCCTTTAAGGCTTGCGCTGCAGCCAGTGCAGGAAGCCGCCTTTCTTGATCGCGGCGGGTTTCTGCAGCAGCAGCGACTGGCTGTTCTGCTGGCGGACGCTCTGGAGCTTGCCCAGGGCATCCTTCACTTCATGGCGCTGTTCCAGGCACTGCTTCACCTCGGCCTTGTCGATGCGGTAGAGCAGGCAACTGGTCAGGGTGCGGAATTCCGCGGCTGACATGGCGTCGTCCAGCAAACCCTCGACGCCGAGCACCTCACCCGGCCCCATGCGCCCGGCTTCCAGCAGTTTCTCGCCATCGTGGACCGCCGCCGACACCACGCCGGTGCCGATCACCAATACATGATCGGAGGCCTCGTCGACCCCGAGGATCACCTGGTCGGCCGGGTACTCCACGGCAATCATGCGCTGGCTCAGGCTGTCCTTCTCCTCGCTGCTCAGGGCGCGGAAGATGCGCACGTCCTCCAGCAGGCTGCGCTGGCGGCTCCAGGGGCGGGTATCGTTTTCCGGGTTCCAGATCACCCCGGCGGCGACCAGGTGGCGGTGGGCCAGATCGAACATCTGGTTGCGCACGCTGGTCTTCTGGTCCATCGCCGCGACGAAGCCGCTGGCCTCGTACTCCACCGACTCCAGGGTCGAGGTCTTGATCGTCGCCTTGGGCTTGGGCACGGCGAGCAGGGCGCTGCTGCCTTGCAGGGTCTTCTCCAGTGCATCGAGCACCTTGCGCGGGCGCACGCTGGCCGGCACCACCACGCTGATGGACACCCCATGCACATCGTTGGGCCGGCTGAAATTGAGCAGCTTGGCCTTGGCCGCCACCGAATTGGGGATCACCGCCATGCTGCCGTTGCCGGTCAGCAGGCGGGTGGCGCGCCAGTCGATATCGATCACCTTGCCCTCGGTGCCGTCGATGCTGATCCAGTCATCGATCTGGTAGGGGCGGGTGGTGTTCAGGACGATGCCGGAGAACACATCGCTCAGGGTGCTTTGCAAGGCCAGGCCGATCACGATGGCCATCACCCCGGAGGTCGCCAGCAGGCCTTTGACCGGCAGCTGCATCACGTAGGCGGCTGCGGCGACGATGGCGACCAGGAAGATCAGGGCGCCGAGGACGTCCTGGAGCAAGCGGCCGGTGTGGCCGCTGCGGGCGATCAGGAGCAGGCCGATGACCACCGTCAGCGTGCGCGCGGCGAACAGCCACCAGGTGATTTCCAGCACCGTGGCGATCAGGTTGCGGGCCAGGTCTTCGGGCCAGGGCGGGGGTTGCAGCGGGCTGATGCCGGCGCTCAGGAGCACGCCGGTGAACAGCAGGAAGGCCACGACCCGGGCGGCGGTGCGCCAGTTGCGGCGTTCCACGGGGATGGCGCGCCAGAGGAGCAGGTCGAGGAGGAGGAGGAAGGCGCCGAGCAGGAGGGGGTAGGGCATGGGGTTCTCGGGAGTTGGGCCTTGGGTGGGTGTGGTGTGGCTGATGGCCTCATCGCTGGCAAGCCAGCTCCCACAGGTACGGTGCATGCAGTCCCTGTGGGAGCTGGCTTGCCAGCGATGCGATCTCAAATGTCATTCGAAACAACAGATTTCACAATGGTCTGTAGCCGTTTTCTGTCAGACGCTTCTGAATCATACTGCGCGGCCTGTTGCTCTGTTGCGAACCCAGGCTCAGACCTTCATGTTGCAGTGATCGGGTGTCGCAGCTCGAAGCAATAGACGCAGCTTGTCATCAGTTTCGCCCTCTTTTGAGAGGCGTCTCTTCAATGGCGGCTGTGCGTGGGGCACCTTCGGGTGCGCCGGTTCCTATTGCCCGGTCTGCGAACCCACGTACAGCTGCCACCCTCCGTTTCGCAGCGTATCGGTGTCAGCTCAACTGCAATAGGAGTTGCGCTATGAAGAAGCCCGTCCCCGATCCACCGCCCTTCGACTTTTCCCGTTTCAAAACCCGCGGCATATCTTTTGGCCCCCACGATTTCAATGGCAAGTGCATGTTCAACGTCAGTGAGGAACTCTGTGCTGAAGATGCGCTGGTCCACGCCTGTCTGTTGCTCAATTGCTTGCGCGCGTCTGCTTGCGATGCCGCTTCGCACCTCACTGCCAACGATCATGCCCTGGTGATTGGTATCGCCCAGCAAGCGGAAATGGCCAAGGCGTTGGTGGACTCGGTGTTGGCGGGGCTTGTTTGCAGTGGCAGAGGCGGTGGGGAGTAGTGGTGACATATCCCGTTGACATATCCCAAATGGCGTCTACTATGGGATATACGCTTTATATATCCCTTGAGGTGATCTATGGAACAAGGTGCAGTTTTTCAGAGTAATCGCAGCCAAGCCATAAGGCTGCCCAAGGCTGTCGCTCTTCCAGAGGATGTGAAGCGCGTCGATGTTGTAGCCCTCGGACGTACCAGGATCATCACGCCGGCTGGCGAATCCTGGGATAGTTGGTTTGAGAGCGAGGGCGTCACCGCAGATTTCATGGCAGAACGTGAGCAACCCGAAGACCAGGAGCGGGAGGCGTTTTGATGCTCAAGTTCATGCTCGATACCAACATCTGCATCTTCACTATCAAGAACCGTCCCTCTGAGGTTCGGGAAATCTTCAAGCGCCATCATGGACAGATGTGCATAAGCACCGTGACCTTGATGGAGTTGGTATATGGAGCCGAGAAGTCCGCGAATCCCGAGCGCAATCTTGCTGACGTCGAAGGATTTGCGGCTCGTCTGGAGGTGCTCAAATACGACCATGAAGCAGCTGCCCACACTGGGCAGTTGCGCGCAGAGCTTGCTCGGCTTGGCAATCCGATTGGCCCTTATGATCAGATGATTGCCGGACATGCCCGCTCCCAAGGTCTGATCGTCGTATCCAACAATCGCCGCGAATTCGACCGCGTGCCGGGCTTGAGGGTTGAGGACTGGGTTCCGCCTTCCACGGTCTGATTGCTCTGCTTACTCTTGCCCCGCCGGCCGATACTGCAACGCCTCCGCCAGATGCTCCCGCCGGATATCCTCGACCTCTTCCAGATCCGCCAACGTCCGCGCCACCTTGAGCAAGCGATGCGCCGCCCGCAGCGACAGGGTCAGGCGCTCGCAGGCATGTTCCAGCCATTTCTCGTCCTCTGTGGATAACCTGCAATGTCGGCGCAAACCGGGCAGGTCGAGGAAGGCATTGGCACAGCCTTGGCGCTGCTGCTGGCGCTCACGGGTGATGGCGACCTGGCGGGCGACGGTGGCGCTGTCGGGGCCGTCTTCGCTGGTGGGGGAGAGTGCCGTGGCTTCACGGGCGACGGTGAGATGCAGGTCGATCCGGTCCAGTAACGGGCCGGATAGCTTGTTGCGATAGCGCTGCACCAGTTCGCTGCTGCAGCGGCAGCGGCCGGTCGGGTCGCCGAGATATCCACAGGGGCAGGGGTTCATTGCTGCAACGAGCTGGAAGCGTGCTGGAAACCGCACGCGGTCCCGGGCCCGGGCGACCACAATCTCCCCTGATTCCAGTGGCTCGCGGAGCACCTCCAGCACGCGACGTTCGAACTCGGGTAGTTCATCGAGAAACAGGACGCCGTGGTGGGCCAAGGTGATTTCGCCGGGTGTCGGACGTGACCCGCCACCGACCAAGGCAGGTCCGGAGGCCGAATGATGGGGATGTCTGAACGGTCTTTGCGGCCAGCAATCCAGCGGCTTCGGGCTCGCTACCGACTGGATCGCCGCAACTTCCAGTGCCTCGCGTTCATCCAGCGGCGGCAACAAGCCGGGCAGGCGACTGGCGAGCAAAGTTTTTCCAGTCCCCGGCGGCCCGCTGAACAACAGGTTATGCGCCCCCGCCGCAGCCACCAGCAGCGCCCGCTTCGCCGCCAACTGCCCCTGCACCTCGCTCAGATCCGGATAAGGCCGGGGATTGAGCAACAACCCATTGGGCTGATACGGCATCAACGGCTGCTGCCCGCTGAAATGCCCGACCAGCTCCAGCAGATTGTCCGCCGCATACACCTCCAGCCCCGAGGCCATACAGGCCTCCTCGGCATTCGCCTTCGGCACCACCAACGCCCGCCCCGCATCCCTGGCGGCGAGCGCGGCGGGCAGCACACCTTGCACCGGCCGCACCGCCCCGGACAACGCCAGCTCGCCGAGACACTCCACCTTGTCCAGCGCTGCCTGGGTGAACTGCCCATTGGCTGCCAACAAACCCAGCGCAATCGCCAGATCGAAACGCCCGCCGTCCTTAGGCAGATCCGCAGGCGCGAGGTTGAGGGTGATCCGCCGCTGGGGAAACTCCAGCCGCGAATTGACGATCGCACTGCGCACCCGGTCCTTGCTTTCCTTGACCGTGGCCTCGGGCAACCCGACCAGGGTCAGGGTCGGCAGACCGTTGGCGAGATGGGCTTCGATAAGAACGGGCGGCGCCAGCACCCCCACCTGGGCGCGGCTGTGGACGATGGCGAGGGACATGAACACTCCATGATCGATGCGGGGCCGCGTCGTGCGGTTTTGCAAGGATAGTGGTGGGTTCGGAGGGTGAATTAAGGAGAGTGCTTCGGCTTGTTACGGGGGAAATAGAGACCAGCGAGAAGGGGCTTTCAGGAAATGGTTTGAAATCTTGATGAGTAGAACGCTGACTCGGTTTTACTAGGATCTCATCAGCCCTCCCTCATCTGTCGATCAAGGTGCTGTCCATGCCTGATGAAGAAAACCATTGCCTGCTGCTTCGTATGCCACAGCAAGATACGCCTTCAACATTGGATGTTGCGACTTTCGAGAGGTTGATGGCGATAACCGGGATGAGCCGCGATGAGCTGGTGCATCGGGCTTTACGGGAGCTTGCGAATCGTTGGCTGCCGAAGTACGAGCCAGACGACGGCCCGTTAACCAGGGCCCAGTACGAGGCTATTCGGAGGGCATCCTCAAGCACCTCCGGCGATGCTTTCAGTCTCAGGTTGTTCTGAGCACGGGGTCGAGACTTACTCAGGTCCTGTGGGGCCCCAGCCTTTCCGGCTGCGGTATCGCGTAAAGAACAGTTCTAAAGCACGACTTGAACCCTGTGGGAGCGGGTTCATCGGAGCGCCGAACCGCCGCGATTGCGGTAGTGAATTCACCATCGCAATCGCGGGTAAACCCGCTCCCACAGGGTTCGCGCTACATCAATGGATGTTGTGCAGCCTGAAAATGCATCGTATAGGAGTCATTTCCCGGCCTTTGCCGCAAAATGCCTTCTATACGATGCAATTCCCGACACCGCCCTCACCCCACCTGCACCTCAACCGTCAAATGCCGCACCTCATGCACCGGCACCAACCGCTGCCGAATACTCGCCAGATCCACCCCGGCCTTCCCCACCACACTGACAATCGCCGCATGCGCCTCCGGCCCCACCCGCCAGACATGCAGATCAGTAATCCGCGCATCCCCGGGCTTCTCCACCAGCTCGCGAATCTCCTCGGCGACATGCTCGTCCGTCTGGTCCAACAGCACCCCCGCCGTAACCTTCATCAAACTCCACGACCAGCGCGCAATCACCAGCGCACCGACAATCCCCATCACCGGATCCAGCCACACCCAGCCCAGGAACCGCCCGGCCAGCAGCGCAGCAATCGCCAGCACTGAGGTCAGCGCATCGGCAATCACATGCAGGTACGCCGAACGCAGGTTGTGGTCGTGGTGATGAGGATGCTCGTGCCCATGCTCATGATGATGGTGGTCATGACCGTGCCCATGCCCCAGCAGCAGCGCACTGACGATATTCACCACCAACCCGATCACGGCAATGAAGATCGCCATGTCGAACTGCACGTCACCCGGCTGGAACAGCCGAATCGTCGACTCGACACCCACACTCAAGGCAACGATGCCGAGGATCAGCGCCGAAGCGAACCCACCCAGGTCCCCCACCTTGCCCGTGCCGAAGCTGTACCGCGAACTCCCCGCATGCCGCCGCGCATAGGCATAGGCCGCCGCCGCGATACCCAGTGCACCGGCATGGGTCGCCATATGGAAACCATCGGCCAGCAAGGCCATGGATCCGGTGATATAACCGGCGGCGATCTCGGCCACCATCATCACCAGCGTGAGAATCACCACCCATAAGGTACGGCGGGCGTTCTGGTCATGGGCGGAGCCGAGGAACTGATGATCGTGCGCGTGCTGGTTCATGGTGATCCCTCACTTGGAGTAGCGCCGGATGGCTTCGAGTAGTTCTTCCATGCCCTGTGCCCGCTCTTCATCGCTCAACTCGGGATTGGCGACGTGCTCGCGGGCATGGTCCTCGATGATCTCTTCCAGTAACCCGTTCATGGCACCGCGGGTAGCGGCGACCAGGTGCAGGGTCTTGCCGCAGTCGGCGCCTTCTTCCAGGGCCTTTTCCACCGCCTGCAATTGACCGGCGATGCGCTTCACGCGCTTGAGCAGCGCGTCCTTTTTCACATGGGTGTGCGACACGGGTATACCCCCCCTACCTATCGAATGGGCCGGAGAATGGCATACCCCCACCCCCTATGCAAGCGACAGGCGAGCGAAGGCCGGGGACGGGATCAGGAAGGGGAGAGGAGTTGGCCGCAGGACCAGCGCAGGCGCGCTGGTCGGCAACCGGGAGGCATCACTCGCTGGCGATGGGGTTCAGGCGGGCTTCGAGCTCTTCGACCTTGGCTTCCAGTGCTTCAAGACGAGCACGGGTGCGGGCCAGGACGACCATCTGGCTGTCGAATTCTTCACGGCTGACCAGGTCGAGCTTGCTGAAGCCACTTTGCAGCAGCGCCTTGAACTGGCTTTCCAGCTCGCTGCGCGGTTGTCCGGGGTCGTTGCTGAACAGGCGCGAGGCCTGGTCGCTCAGGGCATCGAGAAAGGCTTTGGGCGCAAGCATGGGGGCGCTCCTGTTTCGGAAAGAGGGCCGGCAGTGTAGCACGGGCCTTTCACCGCCTTCCGTTGCACACTTTTTGAACATCCCGCGACACAGGCGCGCACCGTTGTAGTGCGCCGTTTTGCCTACTGGCGACTGGCCAAGACCGCCTATTGCGTGCAAGCCGTTGTAATCCGGCGCTTTCCCGGACATGGCATTGTTTCTGCTAAGACCATCGTGACCCATGCACTGATGCAGTCCCAGGACGAGGCAGTGCTCAGGCGGAGCGAAGACACGAAGTTTTGTCTGGTGCTGGTTTCGCCAGTCAGCCTCACGGATTAAAGGCTGAGGAAACGTTACAAAGCCCAGGCACTGCGCTTAGACTTGAGTCGGGTTTGTTTTCCTGGGGCAAGTCCACCTATTCGGGAGAGAGTTTCATGAAGCTAGTCACTGCCATCATCAAGCCGTTCAAACTGGACGATGTGCGCGAGTCGCTGTCCGAAATCGGCGTGCAGGGCATCACTGTCACTGAAGTCAAAGGCTTCGGTCGGCAGAAGGGTCACACCGAGCTGTATCGCGGCGCGGAGTACGTGGTCGACTTCCTGCCCAAGGTCAAGATCGACGTCGCCATCGACGACAAGGATCTGGATCGGGTCATCGAGGCCATCACCAAGGCCGCCAACACCGGCAAGATCGGTGACGGCAAGATTTTCGTGGTGAATCTGGAACAGGCTATCCGCATCCGTACCGGCGAAACCGATACCGACGCGATCTAACAAAAGCCGCCCCAAACCCAACGCCCCAGGAGAATACAACATGACTCTGCGTAAATTCGCAGGGCTAGGAGCCCTATTGTCCCTCGTAATGCCAGCCGTCGCGCTGGCCGAGGAATCCGCTGCGGCCACTGCGGCTCCCGCGCTCAATTCCGGCGACACCGCCTGGATGCTGACTGCCACTGCCCTTGTTCTGTTCATGACCATCCCCGGCCTTGCCCTGTTCTACGGCGGCATGGTGCGTTCGAAGAACGTGCTGTCGGTGATGATGCAGTGCTTTGCCATCACCGGCCTGATCAGCGTGCTGTGGGTCATCTTCGGTTACAGCCTGGCCTTCGATACCACCGGTATGGAGCAGGGCGTCACCAACTTCAATTCCTTCGTCGGCGGCCTGTCCAAGGCATTCCTCGCCGGCGTGACTCCGGAAAGCCTGACGGCGGCCTTCCCTGAAGCGGTCTTCGTGGTCTTCCAGATGACCTTCGCCATCATCACCCCGGCGCTGATCGTCGGTGCCTTCGCCGAGCGCATGAAGTTCTCCGCGATGCTGGTGTTCATGGCCATCTGGTTCACCCTGGTCTATGCACCGATCGCGCACATGGTCTGGTCCGGCAACGGCGGCCTGATGTGGGACTGGGGCGTGCTCGACTTCGCTGGCGGCACCGTGGTGCACATCAACGCCGGTATCGCCGGCCTGGTAGCCTGCATCGTGCTCGGCAAGCGTAAAGGCTTCCCGACCACTCCGATGGCGCCGCACAACCTTGGCTACACCCTGATGGGCGCCGCCATGCTGTGGATCGGCTGGTTCGGCTTCAACGCAGGCTCCGCCGCTGCCGCCAACGGCACCGCCGGCATGGCCATGCTGGTGACCCAGGTCGCCACTGCCGCCGCCGCGCTGGGCTGGATGTTCGCCGAGTGGATCACCCACGGCAAACCAAGCGCCCTGGGCATCGCTTCGGGTGTGGTTGCCGGTCTGGTTGCCATCACTCCGGCTGCCGGCACCGCTGGCCCGATGGGCGGCCTGGTGATCGGCCTGGTGTCCGGCGTGGTCTGCTTCTTCTGCGCCACCAGCCTGAAACGCAAACTGGGTTATGACGACTCCCTGGACGCCTTCGGCGTGCACGGTGTCGGCGGTATCGTCGGCGCGATCCTCACCGGTGTGTTCGCTGCACCGGCCCTGGGTGGCTTCGGCACCGTGACCGACATCGCCGCGCAAGTCTGGATCCAGGCCAAGGGCGTCGGCTTCACCGTGATCTACACCGGCATCGTCACCTACGTGATCCTGAAAGTGCTGGATGTGGTGATGGGCCTGCGTGTCAACGAAGAAGAAGAGTCGGTCGGCCTCGACCTGGCTCAACACAACGAGCGCGGCTACAACCTGTAACCCGCCGCGAAAAAAACTTGCCCGGCTTGCCGGGCATTTTTTCGCCTCGAATTTGCCTCGGTGGCGGCGCGCAAACGGTTTTTCGCGGCAGGTTCATTCCTGATGGAATGACGCTCGGATTGTCGGCGGAAAACTTACAGTCCCTGGCGCGTTTTAGGCACTTTGCTTTTTCATCCGGCACGCTAGAATGCGCGCCGTGGAGTGATGATGGCCTGTTCACACACTTCATGGCCCTTTGCTAGGCTTGCTGGTGAGCGAGCCGCTCGGCGGGGACGAAACCGGGGCTTTGAACCGGCAGCTCTTTATTTGGTCAGGCTCTGAAGGGCCTGCACGGCGTTCGCCAGCGAGAGCGGCGGGCGCTGTCCGTATCTTTCTCCAGCAGTCGTAAACCTCTACGGCAACTGGTCTATAACTAATCTGCTTTTCGCAAGTCATGAGGTAGAACATGAGCGACGACGATCTGGAAAATGACGACCTCGAAGTAGGCGACGAAGACGAGGGCGATGAAGGCCTCGAAGCGGCGGCGGACGACGGTGCCGAAGACGCTGGCGACGACAGCCCGGCCCCTGCGGCCAAGGGCAAATCCAAGGCAGCGGTCTCGGTAGACGAGATGCCGAGCATGGAAGCCAAGCAGAAGGAGCGCGATGCGCTCGCCAAGGCCATGGAAGATTTCCTGGCCCGTGGTGGCAAGGTGCAGGAAGTGGAAGCCAACGTGGTTGCCGATCCGCCCAAGAAGCCCGACAACAAATACGGCAGCCGTCCTATCTGAGGCCGTCGTAACGAAAAGCCCGCCATCAATCAGCGGGCTTTTTTGTGCCTGGCCTAATGGAGCGGACAACACCGTCCCTGTGGGAGCTGGCTTGTCGGACCGCCGAACCGCAGCGATTGCTGTAGTGAATTCACCATAGCTATCGCTGGCAAGCCAGCTCCCACAGGGTTTGTGCAAAGGCTGATGAAGAGGTCAGCGCCAGCGGGCGAGGACGTCTGGCAGTTGCGACAGCCGCTGGATCTCCGCATCCGGCCGGCCAGCCGCCTCCCATGCCTTGCCCTGCGGGTTGAACCACACCGCGCGCAGGCCCGCACGCTGGGCGCCAGCGATATCGTCGCCCGGATGATCACCGATATGCACCGCAGCCCCCGCTTCGACCTCACCCTGGCGCAGAGCCTCGAGGAACGGCGCCGGGTCCGGCTTGCCAATCCCCAGGTCCTCGGCACAGAGCGCGAATTTGAAGTAATCCGCCAGCCCCAGCCGCCGCACATCGGCATTGCCATTGGTGACCACGCCCAGGGTGTAGTGCCGGCGCAGCAGCTCCAGCACTGGCTGCACCTCGGGGAAGATCTCGATTTGGTGGCGGGCATGCAGGAACACTTCAAACCCTTCGTTGGCCAGCTCACGGGCCTTCTGCTCGCTGTAACCCACCTCTTCCAGCGCATGGAACAGCACGCGGCGGCGCAGAGCGCTGATGCGGTGCTTGAGGCCAGGCTCGGCCTGCACCACACGCTCGCGAATGGCGTACAGGTGCTCCACCGGCACGCCACCCAGGCTGGGTGCATTGGCCGCCAGCCAGTCGCGCAGGACGGCCTCGGCACTGACGATCACCGGGGCGGTGTCCCACAGGGTGTCGTCGAGGTCGAAGGTGATCAGCTGAATACTCATGAGTCGTCGCCTTTACTGCGTTTGGCCCGAGGATGCGCGCTGTCGTAGACCGCGGCAAGGTGCTGGAAATCGAGGTGGGTGTAGATCTGGGTGGTCTTGATGTCGGCATGGCCGAGCATCTCCTGCACGGCACGCAGGTCCTGCGACGACTCCAGCAGATGGCTGGCGAAAGAGTGCCGGAGCATGTGCGGATGCAGGTTCTGGCCAAGCTCGCGCTCGCCAGCGGCCTTCACCCGCAGCTGAATGGCGCGCGGCCCCAGGCGCCGGCCCTGCTGGCTGACGAACACGGCGCCGTCCTGCGGGTTGCTCAGCGCGCGCAGGGCCAGCCACTGTTCCAGTGCCTCACGGGCCTTGCGTCCGACGGGCAGGACGCGGGTCTTGCTGCCCTTGCCGTGGACCTGCACCAGCCCGGCGGGCAGGTCGAGCTGTTCCAGGTCGAGGCTGGTCAGCTCGGAGAGGCGCAGGCCGGAGGAATAGAACAGTTCGAGAATCGCCTGGTCGCGGTGGGCGAGAAAGTCGTCTTCGACGCCGCCTTCGAGCAGTTGCAGGGCGCGATCGGTGTCCAGCGTTCGCGGCAGGCGCCGCTCGCCCTTGGGCGCGGCAAGGCCGTTGGCCGGATCGTGATCGCAAATGCCTTCGCGGTTGAGGTAGCGATAGAAGCCCCGCACCGCCGAGAGCAGGCGGGCCAGGCTGCGCGAGGATTGCCCCTGATGGTGGCGGCGGGCGATGAACTGGCGCAGATGCTGGATCTGCAGAGCTTTCCAGTCGGTGATCCCCACCGTCCCGCAAAAGGCCAGGACGCTGTCGAGATCACGCCGGTAGGCCAACTGGGTGTGCTCCGACATCTGCCGCTCGCTACGCAGATGGGTGCAGAACGCCTCCAGCTGGCGTTCCATTCAGCGCACCGGGCGCAGGGTCTGGGTCAGGCGCGGCACGACGCGGCCGAGTACTTCGGCGATATAGCCGAGGAACAGGGTGCCGACGGTGCTCTTGTAGTGATGCGGGTCGCGGCTGCCGATTGCCAGCACGCCATGCAGTCCCTGATTTTCCAGGGCCGCCACGGCGCTGGAACCGACTTCCTTGCGCTGTGCCTCGCCGAACAGGAAGTCCAGCTCATGCTCGCGCAGGTTGCCGCTGACGGTCTTGCCGCCGCAGAGCAGGCCGCCGATGGCCTGCTGCGCTTCGCTGGTGGGCACCCAGCGGCCCACCGGCGCGGCGTTCTCGCCAAACAGGATGAGGCTGACGAAGGGCACCTGGAAGTCCTGGCGCAGACGGTCTTCCACGGCCATGACCACGGTTTCCAGGTTGTCGGCGTCGAGCAGGTCGAGGATCAGGCGGCGGGTCTTCTCGAACAGGCGGTCGTTGTCGCGGGCGACATCCATCAGGTGCGAGAGGCGGTGGCGCATTTCGATGTTGCGGTCGCGCAGCAGCTTCAACTGGCGCTCCACCAGCGACACGCTGTCGCCACGCTGGTGGGGAATCAGTTGCTCGAGCAGGAGGTCGTCATGCTCGGCAAAGAAGGTGGGATGGGCGCGCAGGTAAGCGGCCACGGCCTCGGCCCCGACGTCGGGCGTGGAGCCCTCCGCGAGGATTTCGCTGGGTTCCGCGGCTGGCGCCTGGGGCTGATCGGTCATGGCTGGCACTCACTCATAGACGAACCTGTCCTTCGTAGACCCGGACGGCCGGGCCGGTCATCATCACCGGCTTGCCCGGGCCGCCCCACTCGATGGACAGGCGTCCGCCGGGCAGGTCGATAAGCAGCGGCGAATCCATCCAGCCCTGGCTGATGGCGGCCACCGCAGCGGCGCAGGCACCGGTACCGCAGGCCTGGGTTTCCCCGGCGCCGCGTTCCCAGACGCGCAACTGGGCGCGATGACGGTCGATGACCTGGAGGAAACCGACGTTGACCCGCTGCGGGAAGCGCGGGTGATGTTCGATCTGCGGGCCGAGGTCATGCACGGGGGCATTGTTGACGTCGTCCACCCGCAGCACGGCATGGGGGTTGCCCATGGAGACCGCAGCCAGCTCGACGGTCTGCCCGCCGACGTCCAGCGGATAGCTCAGGGCCTGGGCCGGTGCCTGGAACGGGATTTGCGCCGGGACCAGGCGTGGCGGGCCCATGTCGACGCTGATCTGCCCGTCGTTGCGCACGTCGAGCTCGATGATCCCGCCCTTGGTTTCCACGCGGATGCGCTTCTTCGCGGTCAGGCGTTTGTCGAGGACGAAGCGGGCGAAGCAGCGTGCACCGTTGCCGCACTGTTCCACTTCGGAGCCGTCGGCATTGAAGATGCGGTAGCGGAAGTCCACTTCCGGATTGCTCGGTGCCTCGACGATCAGCAGCTGGTCGAAGCCCACGCCGGTGTGGCGGTCGCCCCACTGCTTGGCGTGCTTGGGCAGGATGTGCGCGTGCTGGCTGACCAGGTCGAGGACCATGAAGTCGTTGCCCAGGCCGTGCATCTTGGTAAAGCGCAAAAGCATCGTGTCACTCCGGCAGCAGGCTTTCGCCGGCGAACAGCTCGGCTACGGTCTCGCGGCGGCGCACTTCGAAGGCCTGGTCGCCATCGACCAGCACTTCGGCGCAGCGGCCACGGGTGTTGTAGTTGGAGCTCATGACGAAACCATAGGCGCCCGCGGAGCGAACGGCCAGCAGGTCGCCTTCGGCCAGGTTCAGGGCGCGGTCCTTGGCGAGGAAGTCGCCGGTCTCGCAGATCGGCCCGACCACGTCGTAGTTGCGCAGCTCGCCTTCGCGTGGCTGTACCGCGCTGACGTCCATCCAGGCCTGGTACAGGGCCGGGCGGATCAGGTCGTTCATCGCCGCGTCGACGATGGCGAAATCCTTGTGCTCGGTGTGCTTGAGGTACTCCACGCGGGTCAGCAGCACGCCGGCGTTGGCCACGATGTGCCGGCCCGGTTCGAAGACCAGGGCCAGATCGCGGTCGCCCAGGCGCTCGCGCACGGCCTTGATGTAGTCGCCGGCCAGGGGCGGGACTTCATCGCGGTAGCGCACGCCGAGGCCGCCGCCCAGGTCCAGGTGATTGAGCAGGATGCCGCAATCGCCGAGACGGTCGACCAGCATCAGGATGCGGTCGAGGGCGTCGAGGAAGGGCTCCAGCGAGGTCAGTTGCGAACCGATATGGCAGTCGACCCCGACGATCTCCAGGTTCGGTAGCTGTGCGGCGCGAACGTAGACCTCTTCGGCATCGGCGATGGCGATGCCGAACTTGTTCTCTTTCAGGCCGGTGGAGATGTACGGGTGGGTGCCGGCATCGACGTCCGGGTTGACCCGCAGCGAGACCGGGGCACGTACGCCCATTTCCGCAGCCACCTGCTGCAGGCGCTCCAGCTCTTCGCTGGACTCGATGTTGAAGCAGTGCACGCCGACTTCCAGGGCGCGGCGCATGTCGGCGCGGGTCTTGCCGACGCCGGAGAAGACCACGCGATCGGCACGGCCACCGGCGGCCAGCACGCGTTCCAGCTCGCCGCCGGAAACGATGTCGAAGCCCGCGCCGAGACGCGCCAGGACGTTGAGCACGCCCAGGTTGGAGTTGGCCTTGACCGCGAAGCAGACCAGGTGCGAGGTGCCTTGCAGGGCATCGGTGTAGCTACGGTACTGGGCCTCGATATGGGCGCGGGAGTACACGTAGGTCGGGGTGCCGAAACGTTCGGCGAGCGCCGACAGGCCTACACCTTCCGCGCACAGCTCACCGTCGCGGTAGTTGAAAGCGTCCATCGGAATCCCTTACTGGTGCTGGTGCGATTGCGACTTCTTGCCGTCCTTGCTGTCATCAGGAAGGTACAACGGGCCTTTCTGGCCGCAGGCGGAGACAAGGCAGGCAACCGCGACGAGCGCCGCGAGGGAGGAAATCAGGCGCTTCATGGCGAAATCCTTTGATTTAAGCAGTATTGCGCCGGAGTATACCGAGCGTCCGGCGCCTTGCCTATGTAGCCGGCCAGCCGTCGGGCGGCACGGGCGGGACGCGGCGTTTGTCTTTGCATTCGCGGCGCGGCGCTCGTATCTTGCCCGGCTTGCGTGTTGAGCAGACATTTTTCGAGGTTCCTGCAATGAGTTTGAGCGAAGCGCGTTTTCACGATCTGGTAGACGCGACCCAACAGGCACTGGAAGACCTGTTCGATGAGAGCGACCTGGACCTGGACATGGAAAACTCGGCCGGTGTGCTGACCATCAAGTTCGACAACGGCGCCCAGTTGATCTTCAGCCGCCAGGAGCCGCTGCGCCAGCTGTGGCTGGCCGACCGTTCCGGTGGTTTCCACTTCGACTACGACGAAGAAAGCGGCAAGTGGACCTGCGAGAAGACCGAGGAGCTGCTGGGCGAGATGCTCGAGCGCATCGTCTGGGAACGGGCCGGCGAAAAGCTCGATTTCGAAGAGATCTGAGATGAGCGAGGTTCGACCGGCCAAGCCGCTGTACAGCAATGTCAGCCCGGCGGTGAAGTCGCCGTGCATCAGCACCTGTCGCCTGGATGAGGCGCGGGTATGCATCGGCTGTTTCCGTCATGTGGAGCATATTCGCGAGTGGCGCTCGGCGGATGACCAGCGGCGGCGGGAGATTTGTGCCGAGGCCGGTGTGCGGCGGCTGGCTGCGACTGGCTCCTGAATCTGTGGGGCTTTTGCTGGCCTCATCGCTGGCAAGCCAGCTCCCACAGGGTCCGCGTCGTGCTTTCGAGGTCTTGTGAAATTACCCGGCTGTGGTAGTGTCAGCCTCACAACGGCCATCTGCCGAACATTCGAAAACCCCGCCCTTGGGCGGGGTTTTGCTTTATGCGATCTGCCAAAAGGAGTCTGAACGGATCATGAGCACCAAACCTTCCCTGACCCTCACTCGCCTGGACGTACAGCGTCTGGAACGCCTGCTCGACAGCCTCGACGAGAGCACGCCGGGCGTGCTGGCCCTGCAGGGCGAGCTGGACCGTGCCGCGCAGGTGGTGGGGCACGAGGAAGTCCCTGCCGGGGTGGTGACCATGAATTCCCGCGTGCATTGCCGCGAGGAAGCCAGCGGCAAGGACTATCACCTGACCCTGGTCTACCCGCAGGACGCCGGCAAGGAAGGCAATGTGTCGATCCTCGCGCCGATCGGCTGCGCGCTGCTCGGCCTGTCGGTGGGCGAGCAGATCGACTGGCCGGCGCCCGGCGGCAAGACCCTGAAGCTCAAGCTGCTGGAAGTCGAATACCAGCCCGAAGCGGCAGGCGACTTCGACCTCTGATCAGACCGCCGCCAGGGCCTGGTTGAGCAGGCGCTCCAGTTCCTGCTTGTAGCGCAGGTAGAGAATGCTCGAGCCCTGGCCGTCGGCGAGCAGGTCGGACAGGTCCAGGTCGGTGATGTAGCAGCGATAGCGCTGGGCATCCCGGCGCTGCTCGATGATTTCGCGGGCGACCACGGCATACAGCTGGTCGCCGTGATCCAGCTCGGAAAACTCCTTCTGGTTGCAGTACAGCGTGACATGCATGGCGCTGTCCGCTGCCGCCTGGATGATCGCCTGGACCTCGTAGTAAGGCAGGTCGAAGGCCAGCTCCGGCGCCTGCCAGGGCTCGACCTGGCGGGCGCGACCGCTGCCCGACGGGAGAATCCGGTAATACAGGGTGTCCAGCGGATGGGCCTGCTGCTCGTCCATCGGCAGCCGCGCATTGCGGCGGAACACCACCGATTGCAGGAAACGCTGCAACGGCAGGAGCAGGCTGCTTTCGTCATGGTAGGGCAGGCGCTGTTGCCAGAGCGCGTTGTACTCATCGAGCACGTAGACATCCGCCCAGTTGTCCTGCACCCGGTAGAACACCTGCACGCACTGTGGCTGCCCCTGTGGCAGGACCAGCGCCAGGTCGTGGTCTTCCAGCACGTTGCCATCCAGCGCCAGCGGGCTGTAGCTGCTGCGCTCTTGGCCCAGGTACGCCAGCAGCGCCGCCTGGTTGTCCACCGACACCAGGTTGACCCCGTCGCTGAACAGCTCCAGCACATGGGTATGCTGCTGCACCTGGATCAGGTAGCGGTGGTTCAGGCCCTGGTCGAACAGGGCCTGTGCGGTGATGAACACCTCCTCGACCCGTTGCGCGATGGCCAGGGCGCGGTTGTGGCAGAAGCTGCGCACGCGCAGTTTCGGCCGGTGCGGCGCGTCGCTGGCGTGGTCGAGGCTGTTGAGGAAGTCGCGCAGGCAACGCAGCAGGGCGTGTTCGCCGTCGTAGCGCAGCACCTGCACTTCGTTCCAGCTGTTGAGGGTGACCTGGTCGAGGGTCAGCACCAGGTTTTCGCGGACCCCGGCATAACTCAGCGAGTCGGTGCGCTCGGTGGTCATCAGGATGTTCAGGTCGCGGTGATGGCGCAGCGGGTCAACGCCAACGTTGACCAGCAACAGCACCTCGTCGGCTACGCTCGGGCGCAGCAGGCGCGCGTCGCTGACGGTGTTCAGCGGCAGCATCACGCTCTGCTGCAGGCTGCCGATCAGGTTGAACAGCTCGTACTCGCTCAGGTCGCTGCCGCCCGGGTGCAGGGCCAGGCGCGTGGCGCTGTCGATCACCCCGTTGCGATGCGCCCAGGCCAGCAGGTCGAGCAGGTCGCGGCTGCGCTTGATCGGGGTGAAGTGCTCCCACTCGTGCACGCCCAGGTTGCCGTTGTAGAGGCCCCAGTGGGTCTGGCCCGGCTCCTTGCGGTCCGGCGAGTTGACCAGGGTCAGGGTGTCTTCGGCGAGGTCCGGGGCCACCCCCGGGTTGACGAACTCGACCTTGCCGGCGCGGCGCTCGAAGGCGGCGTAGAGGCGGCGGCCAAGGATATTCAGGTCGCGCTGGTCGATCCGCGCGGTGGCGCCGAGATTGCGCGCGAACTGGTCGAGGAAGCGATAACTGTGGTTCAGCTCGGCCACCAGCACCCGGCGCTCGGCCGCCACCTGGCGGACCTTCCATTGGCTGCGGCTGTCGAGCAGGGCCAACTGGCGCTCGTCCCAGCCCCATTCGTGGGCCAGGCGCTCCAGCAATTCGCTTTGCCAGTTGGGTTTCTGCCGGGCCAGCTGGCTGATCTTGCGGTTGACCTTGAGGTACAGGCTGCGTCGTACCAGCTCCAGGCGCTGGGTCTCGTTGCGCCGTTGCAGGTACTGCTCGATCCGCCGGTAGACCATCATGTACGGGTCCAGCTCGTCGATATCGAGGACGTTGGCGAACACCGCCTGCTTGAAGTGCAGGCTCAGGCAGCGCACGTCCGGGTGCTCGCTGGCGTAGACCTCGGTCAGCAGCAGCTTGAGCACCGACTTGTAGGGCGACTCGATGCCCTTGAACAGCTGCCAGAGCCCGGCGCCGACGAATTCCCCGGGCGGGATATGCGACAGGTTGCCCAGGTCCAGCACCTCGTCGGCACGCACGAAGCGCTTGGACACCAGGGTCTCGGCGTACCGCGTGTAGTTGCCTTCCTCGTAGACCGGCACCAGCCACCACAGCGGGGTGCGCCCCGCCAGCCAGATCGCGGTGCGGTAGAACTCGTCGAGCAGCAGGTAGTGCTGGGTGGTGCCGCAGTCGTCGGAGCTGAGGCGGCTGTCGCGCTCGCCGCGGACGAACTGGCCCGGTTCGATCAGGAAGAAATGCGCTTCGGCGCCCTGGCTGGCGGCCCAGGCCTCCAGCAACTGGCATTTGCGGCGCAGCTCGGCCACCGCCGCTTCGCCCAGGTCGGCGGCATGACAGACCCAGATATCCATGTCGCTCTGTTCCGCCTGGGCCAGGGTGCCCAGGCTGCCCATCAGGAACAAACCGTGGATCGGCTGCACCTGCTCGCCGCGCTTGGCCTTGTAGGAGAACGACCGGGTCAGGCGCTGGGCTTCGGCCAGGGCCAGCGGGCTTGGCTCGTAGGCGGAGACGCCCGCCGGAGTAGTGCCGGAGACATAGCCGGGCAGCAGCGGATGATTGACGTGGAAAAACAGCGGCAACAGGGTCAGCACCTGTTGCTGGCGGCTGGACAGCCCTTCCATGGCCCGGGCCATGCGGCCATGGTTGAGATCCAGGAAGCGCTTGCGCAGCTGGCCGAGGACCTTGCGGTCGATGCCCTGGTCGAGATCAGGGCGGATTTCGTGAGGAAGATTCATCGCAAGCTCAAACCAGCCGTCGTAAGGGCACGGGCGAGTTTAGCCGCAGTCGCAGCGAAGCGATAAGCGCAATTTGATTTTTGACGCCAAATTTACAGCACCGCCTGTCGGCGCCGCCGAATCTGTCGTGGCAAGTCCGCAGCGCAGGGCTGCGAACTTGCAGGTTTGCAGCGGAATCAGGCGGGTTCGGCGACGTTCAGGATGGTCAGCAGTTGCTGGGCCGCTTCGGCGGCGTCATGGCCGAGCTGGGTCAGGTAGCCGCCATCGGGCTGGTCGATCAGTTTCTTTTCATAAAGGCGTTTTGCCGCGGCAATGGTCTGTGGTGCGGCGGTGGCATGGACTTTGAGTCCTTCCTGAGTGCTGTCCAGATTGAACAGCGCGAGAATTTCCAGTTCGGCAACCAACTCGGGGGTGAACGACATAGATACTCCGACTTCAAGAAAAGGAGGGTGGCACCTCTGCGGATGCCTGGTCTTGCAGTGTAGTCGCCTCGCCTTGGTTTGCCTTATTCCTTCTCTGGCGGCAATTCGGGCAGGGCGCGCAACGCGGTTTCGTACCATTCGGTGTCGAAGGCACGGTCTTCGTCGAGCATGGCATCGATCTCGACCGCCAGCACGTGGGCCATCAGGTTGAGGATGTCTTCGCGCTCGTAGCCCACCAGGGTCAGCTTGTTGAAGGCCGCCTTGGCCGCCGGCGGCTCGCCGCTTTCGATCTGGTTCTCGATGGCCTGGGTCAGGGTCGATTCGGCGAAGGCTTCTTCGTCGTCGTGGTCGATATCGTGGTCGCTCATGGCGCGCTCCTTGGGACAATGCCGCCAGTGTGCCACGGCCTTGCCGGCAATGCCGGGCTATCTGTCGCCTGCATGATGCTGGTCAGTCGCCGGGCATTGCGGCTATAACAGCCCGGCCAACCCCTTTCGGCCTGGAGGCTGTTCCACATGCTCAAGCTTCATGGATTCGCGGTCAGCAACTACTACAACATGGTCAAACTGGCGCTGCTGGAAAAAGGCCTGCCGTTCGAGGAAGTGCTGTTCTTCGGTGGCCAGGTCCCGGATTCGCTGAAGATCAGCCCGCGGGGCAAGGTGCCGGTGCTGGAAACCGAGCACGGCTACCTCAGCGAGACCGACATCATCCTCGACTACATCGAGCAGACCCAGGGCGGCAAGCCGCTGCTGCCGGCCGATCCGTTCGCCCGGGCCAAGGTCTGGGAGCTGGTCAAGGAAATCGAGCTGTACATCGAGCTGACTGCCCGGGTGTTCTACCCGCAGTCGTTCTTTGGCGCGGAAGTGCCGGAACAGCTCAAGGCCAAGGCCTGGCCGGAGTTGCTGGCGGGTCTGGCGACCCTCAAGCGCAATGGCGTGTTCGCCCCTTACGTGGCGGGCGAGCGCTTTACCGTGGCGGACCTGTATTTCTTCTTTAGCGTCGATCTGGCCCGGGCCGTGGGCAAGAAGGTGCAGGGCGTGGACGTGCTGGAAGACTTCCCGCAGGCCGTGGCGCTGCTGGAACTGATCGGGCAGAACCCGCATGTGGTGGCGATCAATGAGGCGAAGGCCGCGCAATTCCCGACCTTCCTGGAGAAAGTGGTGAAGGCGCGTAGTCAGCAGTAAGGAAAGTCGAAGGCCTGACACAGAACCTGTGGGAGCTGGCTTGCCAGCGATTGCTGTAGTGAATTCACCATTGCTATCGCTGGCAAGCCAGCTCCCACAGGGGCCAGTGTGCTTAGCGGCTGGCCAGCAGGGTCTTGCCGCGAACTACGGCAGCCCGCACCTGCGCCGGCGCGGTCCCACCAATGTGGTTACGCGCATTCACCGAACCTTCCAGGGTCAGCACGGCAAACACATCCTGCTCGATCTGGTCGCTGAACTGACGCAGTTCTTCCAGGCTCATCTCGGCCAGGTCCTTGCCTGTGTCCACGCCATATTTCACGGCATGGCCAACGATCTCGTGGCAATCACGGAACGGCAGGCCACGACGTACCAGGTAGTCGGCCAGGTCGGTCGCGGTGGAGAAACCGCGCAGCGCCGCTTCACGCATGATTGCATGACGTGGCTTGATCGCCGGGATCATGTCGGCAAAGGCACGCAGCGAGTCGCGCAGGGTGTCGGCGGCGTCGAACAGCGGTTCCTTGTCTTCCTGGTTGTCCTTGTTGTAGGCCAGCGGCTGGCCTTTCATCAGGGTCAGCAGGCCGGTCAGGGCGCCGAACACGCGGCCGGTCTTGCCACGCACCAGCTCCGGGACGTCCGGGTTCTTCTTCTGCGGCATGATCGAGCTGCCGGTGCAGAACCGGTCAGGCAGGTCGATGAACTGGAACTGCGCGCTGGTCCACAGCACCAGCTCTTCGGAGAAGCGCGACAGGTGCATCATCGCGACGCTGGCGGCAGCGCAGAATTCGATGGCGAAGTCACGGTCGGAAACGCCGTCCAGCGAGTTGCCGGCCACGGCTTCGAAGCCCAGCAGCTGGCAGGTCAGTTCGCGGTCGATCGGGTAGGTGGTGCCGGCCAGCGCCGCGCTGCCCAGTGGCATGCGATTGGTGCGCTTGCGGCAGTCGACCAGGCGCTCGTAGTCGCGGCTGAGCATTTCGAACCAGGCCAGCAGGTGGTGGCCGAAGGTTACCGGCTGGGCGGTCTGCAGGTGGGTGAAGCCGGGCATGACGGTTTCCGCCTCGCGCTCGGCCTGTTCCAGCAGGCCCTGCTGCAGGCGGGTGATCTCGGCGAGGATCAGGTCGATCTCGTCACGCAGCCACAGGCGGATGTCGGTGGCGACCTGGTCGTTGCGGCTGCGCCCGGTGTGCAGCTTCTTGCCGGTGATGCCGATGCGGTCGGTCAGGCGTGCCTCGATGTTCATGTGCACGTCTTCGAGGTCGACACGCCAGTCGAAGTTGCCGGCCTCGATCTCGCCCTGGATGGTCTTCAGGCCGTCGATGATGCTGTCGCGCTCGGCGTCGGTGAGCACGCCGACCTTCGCCAGCATGGTGGCGTGGGCGATCGAACCCATGATGTCGTGGCGGTACAGGCGCTGGTCGAAGGTGACGGAGGCGGTGAAGCGGGCGACGAAGGCGTCGACGGGCTCACTGAAGCGGCCGCCCCAGGACTGGTTGGTCTTGTCAGTGCTCATGGATTCGCTCGTTGAAGGCGTGAACGGGAAAAAAGTGTGCGGATGATAACAGGGTTGCCAGGCCCGACGGGGCTCGGCGGTCGGCACAAATGCGGGTTTATGTCGCGCTTGCAGGGGATATTTAGCGATTGAACGGCAGTGTTGCGGCAACCGTCTACAGTTGGACAGAGGATCGGCATTGTTTGCTGTCGACCAGTGAATCTTTAGCCATCGTGCGAGTCTGAGCGTGGGTCGCCGTGACGGCCTGTCACCGTGATTGTCCACGTTTGCCTTGTGCGAGACTCACGCAGGAATCCAGCGCAATATGAATGTCCTGATCGTTGATGACGAACCCCAAGCCCGCGAACGCCTGAGCCGCCTGCTCGGCGATCTGGAGGGCTATACCGTGCTGGAGCCCAGCGCCACCAACGGCGAAGAGGCTCTGGCGCTGATCGAAAGCCACAAACCCGACATTGTCCTGCTCGATATCCGCATGCCCGGCATGGACGGCCTGCAGGTCGCTGCCCGCCTGTGCGAGCGCGAAGCCCCGCCTGCGGTGGTGTTCTGCACCAGCGAAGACGAATTCACCCTCGATGCGTTCAAGGACAGCACCCTGGGCTACGTACTCAAGCCGGTGCAGGGCGAAGACCTGCACGCCGCCCTGCGCAAAGCCGAGCGCCCCAACCGCACGCAACTGGCCGCGCTGACCCGCCCGGGTGCGGAAAGCGGCAGCGCCCCGCGCAGCCATATCAGTGCGCGCACCCGAAAGGGCATCGAGCTGATCCCCCTGGACCAGGTGATCTACTTCATCGCCGACCACAAGTACGTGACCCTGCGCCACGAGCATGGCGAAGTCCTCCTGGACGAGCCGCTCAAGGCCCTGGAAGACGAGTTCGGCGAGCGTTTCGTGCGCATCCACCGCAATGCCCTGGTGGCCCGCGAGCGCATCGAGCGCCTGCAACGTACGCCCCTCGGGCACTTCCAGCTGTTCCTCAAGGGGTTGAATGGTGACGCACTGATCGTCAGCCGCCGGCATGTGGCCGGCGTGCGCAAAATGATGCAGCAGCTTTAGGGCGGGGATGGACGGGATCGCGACCAGGGATGGTCTTTTCTTTAGCTGACATGGATCTGCAAGAGACTTTGATCTAGCTGTTATCATCCGGCGAATCACTCTCGTACGGATCGTTCCATGTCCACTCGCGAAATCCGCATTGCCACCCGCAAAAGCGCCCTTGCCCTGTGGCAGGCCGAATATGTCAAAGCCCGTCTGGAACAGGCCCACCCGGGCCTGACCGTGACCCTGGTGCCGATGGTCAGCCGCGGCGACAAGCTGCTCGATTCGCCGCTGTCGAAGATCGGTGGCAAGGGCCTGTTCGTCAAGGAACTGGAAACCGCGCTGCTCGAACAGGAAGCCGATATCGCGGTGCACTCCATGAAGGACGTGCCGATGGACTTCCCCGAAGGCCTGGGCCTGTTCTGCATCTGCGAACGTGAAGACCCGCGCGACGCCTTCGTCTCCAATACCTATTCCAGCCTCGATGCCCTGCCGGCCGGCAGCATCGTCGGCACCTCCAGCCTGCGCCGCCAGGCCCAGTTGCTGGCCCGCCGTCCGGACCTGCAGATCCGCTTCCTGCGCGGCAACGTCAACACCCGCCTGGCCAAGCTGGATGCCGGCGAGTACGACGCCATCATCCTCGCCGCCGCCGGCCTGATCCGCCTCGGCTTCGAAGACCGCATCACCGACACCATCAGCGTCGACGACAGCCTGCCGGCTGGCGGCCAGGGTGCGGTGGGCATCGAATGCCGCAGTGCCGACAGCGAAATCCACGCGCTGCTGGCGCCTCTGCACCATGTCGATACCGCCGACCGCGTCAGCGCCGAACGTGCACTGAACAAACACCTCAACGGTGGCTGTCAGGTGCCGATTGCCTGCTACGCCGTGCTCGAAGGCGACCAGCTGTGGCTGCGTGGCCTGGTCGGTGAACCGGCCGGTGGCGCGTTGCTCAATGCCGAAGCCCGCGCTCCGCGTGGCGCTGCCGAAACCCTCGGTGTGCAGGTGGCCGAAGCGCTGCTGGCCCAGGGCGCCGGCGAAATCCTCAAGGCGGTCTATGGCGAGGCCGGTCACCCGTGACCGCCTGGCGGCTGCTGCTGACCCGGCCGGCCGAGGACTGCGCGGCCCTCGCCGCCACCCTCGGTGACGCCGGTGTGTACGGCAGTTGCATGCCTTTGCTGGAGATCGAGCCACTGGCGGTTTCGGAGATGCAATGGGCGCTGGTGCGCAATCTCGATCGCTACCGGGCGGTTATCGTGGTCAGCAAGCCGGCGGCCCGGCTGGGCCTGGAGCTCTGTGCCGAACACTGGCCCGCGCTACCGTCGCTGGCCTGGTTCACCGTGGGCGCGGCGACCGCCGCCGTGCTCCAGGAGCAGGGCCTGACCGTGCATTTTCCGGAGAGCGGCGACGACAGCGAAGCACTGCTGCGCCTCCCTGAATTGCAGGCGGCCCTGACCTCGGAGGTACCGAGGGTGCTGATCATGCGCGGCGAGGAGGGGCGCGAGCTGCTGGCGGACCAGTTGACGGCACTCGGTGCGCGTGTCGACTATCTGCCGCTGTACCGTCGCAGCCTCCCCGACTACCCTGCCCAGGCCCTGGTGCAACGCATCGAAGCGGAACGCCTGAACGGCCTGGTGGTCAGCAGTGGGCAGGGCTTCGAACACTTGCGCACCCTGGCTGCGCAGGATTGGCCGCGCGTGGCGCGGCTGCCCTTGTTCGTGCCGAGCCCGCGGGTGGCGCAGATCGCCCGCGAGGCCGGCGCGCAGAATGTGGTGGATTGTCGTGGCGCGAGTGCCACGGCTTTGCTGGCGGCGTTGCAGGAAACCCCTGCGCCCGCTTCCTGAGGCGCTAAGCTGAGGCGACGCGCCTGAAAACAAAGGATGGATACGTGAGCGAAACAGCCTTGCCTAACGAAGAACAGCAAACGACGTCCGAGGCTCCGGCGACTCCCGCACCCGCGTCTTCCGGGCGTTCCGGTAACGGTCTGGCGATCCTCGCCCTGCTGCTTGGCGCCGCCGGTGTCGCGGCGGGTGGCTGGGGGCTGTGGCAGGTGCGGCACCTGCAGCAGGTCAACCAGGACCAGGTCGAGCAGGTCCGCCAACTCAACCAGCAGAGCGAAGCCTTGCAGGCCCGCGAGCAGCAGCTCTCGGCCCAGCTGGGCAGCCTGCCGCCGGCCAGCGAGCTGGAAGACCGCCGCCGTCTGGTAGCGCAGTTGCAGGGCGATCAGCAACGGCTGAGCCAGCGTCTGGAAACCGTCCTCGGCGCCAGCCGCAAGGACTGGCGCCTCGCCGAGGCCGAGCACCTGTTGCGCCTGGCCAGCCTGCGTCTCTCCGCGTTGCAGGACATCGCCAGCGCCCGCGCCCTGGTCGAAGGCGCCGACCAGATCCTGCGCGAGCAAAGCGATCCGGCCTCCTTCGCCGCTCGCGAGCAACTGGCCCGCAGCCTTGCCGCGCTGAACAGCGTGCAGCAGCCTGACCGCACCGGTCTGTTCCTCAAGCTCGCCGCGTTGCGCGAGCAGGTGGTGCAGCTCAATGTGCTGGCGCCGGAATTCAAGAACGATGGCGAGGCCCTGTTCGGCCTGACCTCGGACGGCGACGGTGCCAGTCGCTGGTCGCAGTGGTGGGCGGAGATCTCGCGCTACTTCCGCATCAACTTCAACGCCGATGAAAACATTCGTCCGCTGCTTGCCGGCCAGGCCCTGGCGCAGGTGCGCCTGGCCCTGAGCCTGGCGCTGGAGCAGGCGCAGTGGGCGGCGCTCAACGGTGAAGCCAAGGTCTACGGCCAGGCGCTGGACGAAGCCCGCAGCGTGCTGCTGGGCAACTTCAACAAGGACAACGAGCAGAGCCGCCTGATGCTGGAGCAACTCAATGCCCTGGTGAAGGAGCCGGTGACCGTGGTCACTCCGGACCTGGCCGAAAGCCTGACCGCCGTGCAGGCCTATCTTGAGCGCCGGCACTTGCCTGCCGAGGAAGCCATCTTGCGCCAGCCAGGTGAGAAAGCCGGGGAGGCGACGCCATGAAACGCGCCTATATCCTCGCGGTCGTGGCGATCATCGTCGCCACCCTGCTGGGTATCGCCGTGGCCAAACACA
The DNA here is from genome assembly GCF_001941965.1 of Pseudomonas putida. GTDB lineage: Bacteria > Pseudomonadota > Gammaproteobacteria > Pseudomonadales > Pseudomonadaceae > Aquipseudomonas > Aquipseudomonas putida_L. Next base: position 36,122 of record NZ_MKZO01000013.1, read on the forward strand.
GTGGCTACGTGCTGATCGCCTATGACAGCTTCCGCTACGAATCGAGCCTGTGGGCAACCCTGGCCTTGATCGTTGCAGTGGTCCTGGTCCTGTGGCTGCTCAAGCTGCTGATCGGCCTGGTGCTGACCTCCACTGGTGTGGTCAACCCCTGGTCGCGGCGCAACCGCAGCCGGCGCACCCGCCTGGCCATCGAGCAGGGGCAGCTGGACCTGGCCGAAGGGCGCTGGGCCAGTGCCCAGCGCCATCTGCATCGCGCCGCCGAGGCCGAGCGTCAGCCGCTGCTGTACTACCTCGGTGCTGCACGTGCGGCCAACGAGCTGGGCCGCACCGAAGACAGCGACAACCTGCTGGAGCGCGCCCTGGAGCGGCAGCCCCAGGCCGAGCTGGCGATCGCCCTGACCCACGCGCAGTTGCAGGTGGATCGCGGCGACACGGATGCCGCGCTGGAAACCCTGCAAGCCATGCACGAACGCCATCCGCACAATGCCCAGGTGCTGCGTCAACTGCAGCGCCTGTATCAGCAACGTGGCGACTGGTCGGCGCTGATCCGCCTGATGCCGGAGCTGCGCAAGGACAAGGTGCTCTCGGGCAAGGAGCTGGCCGAGCTGGAGCGTCGTGCCTGGGGGCAGAACCTGTCCCTGGCGGTGCAGCGCGAAGACGACGGCCAGGCCGCGCGCCAGTCGCTGGAGCGTGCCTGGCAGCAGTTGACCAACGCCCAGCGCCAGGAGCCGCAACTGGTCCTGGCCTATGCCGAGCAGCTGCGTCAACTGGGTGCGGAAAACGAAGCGGAGGAAATTCTTCGCACTGCCCTCAAGCGTGAATACGAGAGTCATCTCGCGCGCCTCTACGGACTGGTGCGCGGCAGCGATCCGGCGAAGCAGCTGCAGACCGCCGAAGGCTGGCTCAAGACCCACGCCGACGACCCGAGCCTGCTCCTGACCCTGGGCCGTCTGAGCCTGCAGAATCGGCTCTGGGGCAAGGCTCGCGATTATCTCGAAAGCAGCTTGCGCCTGCAGCGCAACCCCGAAGCCTGCGCCGAGCTGGCCCGCCTGCTGGCCGGCCTTGGCGAGAACGAGCGCAGCAACGCGCTGTTCCAGGAGGGCCTTGGCCTGCTCGACGAGCGCCTGCTGGCCCTGCCGTTGCCGGACCCGGTTCGCGCCTGACCCGGCATCAGGGGCTGACCGCAAGGGTCAGCCCCTGAAGGGCTCTAGTAGAGGGTTCCTGGTTGATTTGTGGATTTTTCCTACCAAGTTAGGCGAATTTTCCAATAAAAATCAGAGACTTGTCCGGTTGGTTGCTTCTTGAAACAACCAAGCGCTTTCCTCTACCGTTGCCAAATGTCTTTTCTGCCCTGGTCCTGCCATGCCTTTGGCCTGTCTGCGCTCCTTTTTCTTCCCGGCTTTCCTGGCGTCCTTCCTGGTGCTGTCCGGCTCGTTCTACCTCGAGTTCGGCCTGGGCCTGGCGGCGTGCCCGTTGTGCCAGGGGCAACGTTTCCTGCTGGCGGCATTCTCGCTGACCTGCCTGGGCGCGATGCTGCACATGCCCGGGCCCACTGCGGCACGGCGCTGGCTGTGCCTGTGCCTGGGGCTGTCGCTGCTCGGCAGCGCGCTGGCGGCGCGGCATGTCTGGCTACAAGGGCTGTTTCCTGTTCCCGAGATACCCTGCGAGCAAAACCTGGCCTACCTGCTCGAGCACGGCACCGTGCTTGAATGGCTTCATGGGCTGGTGCTGGGCTCGGCCGAGTGCGTGCCGATCACCTGGAGCTTCTTCAGTCTCAGCGTCCCGGAATGGAGCCTGCTGGCCTTTGTCGCACTAGCACTGGCAGTGCTGCTGCGCCTGCTTCCCAAACACCGGCTGAACCTGGCCGACTCGCCGGGGTCATGAAAGGGCTGGTCGCCGTTTCAAACGACCGGCGGCGATGGGTCGCAGGATTAAACACTTGTATGAAACTAGTCGCCTGCGTACCTTGAAGCCAAGGGCGTGCGGGAATAATCTCCCCTGCACGCATACCGAAAACACTGCTGCTCAATGCCGTTCTGCCGTTGTTCCTTTTCTATCGCGACTTGCGATACCGGGGCGCAGGGGGCACGACCCTTAAGGGATGAGACCGCCATGTTAGATAGTTGTCAGAATGCTCAGGAACGCTGGGGTGGGGTTCACAAGCTCATTGACCGCTGGCTGCTGGAGCGAGAGGAGCTGGTTACTGCGTTCCGCGAATTGCGCGATGCCAAGCCGGCATTTGCCGACAAGACGCTCAATGGCCGCTTCTGCGAAATTCTCGTCGATTACGTATCGGCCTGGCATTTCGAAATCTGCGAACAGCTGATCAGCGAAGCCAAGGCGTTCGGTGACAACCGCGGCCTGGAGCTGGCGGAGCAGATCAACCCGCGTATCGATGTCAGTACCGAGATTGCCCTGTCGTTCAACGACAAGTGCAGCGAGGGCAAGTGCAACGACAACGGCCACTTTGCCGAGTCATTGCAAAAGCTGGGTGGCCAGCTGCGCGAGCGTTTCGAGCTGGAAGACTGCCTTATCGAAGTGCTGCATACCGCCCACAAGGAAGAAGCGCCAGCGACTGTCTGACTTCCTGTGCTGAAACGTTGCCGATTGCTCAGTCGGCAACGTCGAGCAGTTCGATCTCGAATACCAGGGGCGTGTAGGGCGCGATCAGGTCACCCGCGCCATCGGCGCCATAGGCCTGCTCCGACGGGATCACCAGGCGGTACTTCGAACCCGCCGCCATCTCCGGCAGTGCTGCCTGCCAACCCGCGATCACGCTGTCCAGGTTGAACCACTGGGGCTGGTCGTTCTGGTCGAACACCGTGCCGTCCGGCAATCTTCCGACATATTTCACCTTCACCTTGCCGCCCGCTTTAGGCCTGGCGCCCGTGCCTTGCTGGAGGGCTGTCATCAGCACGCCATCGCTCAACTCACGCACGCCTGCGCGGCCTCGCTCGTTGGCGATGAAACGGCGCTCGGCGGCCAGTGCCTGTTCGACATGGGACTGCGCGGCAGCGTCATTGGCCTGCTGGTCATGCTGGGCGAGGACCGCGTCGATGCGCTCCTGGGACAGGGCGAGTGGCTTGTTCTGGTAGGCCTGTTGCAGCCCTTCGAGCAAGGCCTGGAGTTGCAGCCCCGGAACCTCTGCACGCAGGCGTTCGCCCAGGCTGGCGCCGAGGCTATAGGCGAGGTCGTGATCCGAGGGCGATGCGCTTTGTTCCGCATGGGCCGGGGGCAGCAGGAAGAATAATGACAGCAGCAAATAGCGCGGCACGGCCTGGCTCCGAAGATGACAAAGAAGAGTTGCAGCGGTGTTGATTATGCCCGTTCGCGGAGGCAAGTTAGTTAATTGTCTGCAATCTGTAACACAGCATCTACACTTGCCCGGAGCGGCAGCTTCAACAACTTTGCCCAGGCATGCAACGCGGCGACTTCTTTACTGTCAACATGCCCTAGCGGCGATAGCAGCACAGGTCTAGTATGAGCCGCAATTTCGTCAGCCAGGAGGAAAGCCATGTCGGCCAACAAGAAGCCAGTCAACACGCCGTTGCACCTGCTGCAACAACTCTCGGGCAGCCTGCTCGAGCATTTGGAAAATGCCTGCTCGCAAGCGCTGGCCGATGCGGAAAAACTGCTCGCCAAGTTGGAGAAACAACGTGGCAAGGCTCAGGAAAAACTGCACAAGTCCCGTCTGAAACTTCAGGACGTTGCGGCCACTGGTAAAGCCAAGGCACAGGACAAGGCAAAAGGCGCAGTTGGCGAACTGGAAGCACTGCTCGATTCGCTGAAAGAGCGTCAGACCCAGACCCGTACTTATATTGCGCAACTGAAAAAAGATGCCCAGGAAAGCCTGAAGATTGCCCAGGGTGTCGGCAAGGTTCGTGAAGCTGCAGCCAAGGCCCTGTCTTCTCGTACTCCGGCTAAACCTGCTGCTGCCAAGGCAGCCGCTAAACCGGCCGCCAAGCCTGCTGCCGCCAAGGCGCCGGCCAAGCCAGCTGCCAAGGTTGCTGCTGCTAAGGCGCCAGCCAAGGCCGCTGCGAAACCTGCTGCTGCCAAGCCAGCGGCCAAAGCCGCTGCCGCCAAACCGGCCGCAAAAACCGCGGCTGCCAAGGCTCCAGCCAAGGCAGCCGCCAAGCCGGTAGCTGCCAAGCCTGCTGCTAAAGCGGCTGCCGCCAAACCCGCCGCGAAAACCGCTGCTGCCAAGGCTCCAGCCAAACCCGCTGCCAAGCCAGTAGCTGCCAAACCCGCAACCAAGCCTGCTGCGGCCAAGCCGACCAGCGCCGCTGCCGCTGCGAAAGCGCCAGCAAAAGCTGCTGCGAAACCCGCTGCTGCCAAGCCCGTAGCTGCGAAACCGGCCGCCAAGCCTGCTGCTGCGAAACCAGCTGCCAAGCCTGCCGCCGCCAAACCAGCCGCCAAGCCAGTTGCCGCCAAACCAGCAGCCAAGCCTGCTGCGGCCAAGGCACCAGCCAAACCAGCCGCTGCGAAACCTGCCGCCAAACCTGCAGCAGCCAAGCCAGCGGCCAAACCAGCCGCCGCCAAGCCCGCTGCGGCCAAGCCAGCCACCCCGGCTGCGCCTGCTACAGCGGCACCGGCGCCTGCTGCTTCGCCAGCGCCAGCGGCAACCCCTGCCGCTACCCCAAACACTCAGACGCCGTCTTCGGCTTCCTGAGTCGTTCCCGTCGCGACGCGCAGCACCTGCAGCGCGTCGTGATCGCGGGAGGCTGCCGGCGCCAGCCGGGTCAGCCAGCTTTCCGGCGGGGCTTCGGCTCCGCTCGGCCAGCCAGCACAAGCGTCTTGCAAGCGTTGCAGTTGCACGCGTTCCGCATCCAGTTCAAGTGCTTTCAAGCGCTCACGCAAGGCCGCCAGTTGCGGATCCTTCAGCGCGTCCCCACGCCATTGCTGTCGTAGTGCGCGCAAGGGTTGAACCACATCGATTTGCCAAGGCCCGGCCAATTGCCGCAGCCGCTCGACACGCTCGTCGCTGATCTCCACGTGCCGCTGCTCCAGCCAGGCGCCGCACAACATCAGGCAGACGTCGGCACCCAGTGCCTGCAATTCCAGGCAGGCTGTTTCCACGCCGGGACGGGCATAGAGCCCGATGGCGAAATCCCACAGGTCGGTGTGCATATTCCTGCTCGCGCCAGTTGCCAGCGAAGCTGGTAGACTCCGCCGCCATTATGATCAGACTTTCGAACCTCACTTTACAGCGTGGTCCGCAACGCCTGCTAGACGGCGCGGAACTGACCCTGCACGCCGGCCAGAAAGCCGGCCTGATCGGTGCCAATGGCGCCGGCAAATCCAGCCTGTTCGCCTTGCTGCGCGGCGAGCTCACCCCGGATTCGGGTGACTGCCAGCTGCCTGGCGACTGGCGTATCGCCCATATGCGCCAGGAGGTCGACACCCTCGATCGCCTGGCGGTGGACTATGTGCTCGACGGAGATATCCGCCTGCGCAAGGTCCAGGACGAGCTTGCCGCCGCCGAAGCCGCCCACGACAACGCGGCGCTGGCGCGTCTGCATGTCGAACTCGACAGCGCCGACGGCTACACCGCCGACGCCCGTGCGCGCAAATTGCTGGCCGGCCTTGGCTTCACCAATGAGCAGATGGACCGCCGTGTCGGCGACTTCTCCGGGGGCTGGCGGATGCGCCTGAACCTGGCCCAGGCCCTGATGTGCCCGTCCGACCTGCTGCTGCTCGACGAACCGACCAACCACCTCGATCTCGACGCGATCCTCTGGCTGGAAGACTGGCTCAAGGGCTACCCGGGCACGCTGCTGCTGATTTCCCACGACCGTGACTTCCTCGATGCCGTGGTCGATCACGTCGCCCATGTCGAACAGTGCAAGCTGACCCTCTATCGCGGCGGCTACACCGCCTTCGAGCGGGCCCGGGCCGAGCGCCTGGCGCAGCAGCAACAGGCCTACGAGAAGCAACAGGCCCAGCGCGCGCACATGGAAAAGTACATCGCCCGTTTCAAGGCCCAGGCCACCAAGGCCCGTCAGGCGCAGAGCCGGATCAAGGCCCTGGAACGCATGGAAGAGCTGACCGCCGCCCATGTCGATTCGCCGTTCGACTTCGTCTTCCGCGAATCGCAGAAGATCTCCAGCCCGTTGCTCGACCTGTCCGAAGCCCGCCTGGGCTATGGCGAGAAAACCGTGCTGGAGAAGGTCAAGCTGCAATTGGTGCCGGGTGCCCGGATCGGCCTGCTCGGCCCCAACGGCGCGGGTAAATCGACCCTGATCAAGAACCTCTCCGGCGAGCTGCAACCGCTGGCCGGGCGTCTGGTCCGTGGCGAGAACACCTCGGTCGGCTACTTCGCCCAGCACCAGCTCGATTCGCTGGACAGCAAGGCCAGCCCGCTCCTGCACCTGCAACGCCTGGCGCCGAGCGAGCGCGAGCAGACCTTACGCGACTTCCTCGGCGGCTTCGACTTCCGTGGCGACCGTTGCGACGAGCCGGTGCTGAATTTCTCTGGCGGCGAGAAAGCCCGCCTGGCCCTGGCGCTGATCGCCTGGGAGCGGCCGAACCTGCTGCTGCTCGACGAACCGACCAACCACCTGGACCTGGAAATGCGCCTGGCGCTGACCATGGCCCTGCAGGAATTCAGCGGCGCCGTGGTGGTGGTGTCCCACGATCGTCACCTGCTCAAGAGCACCACCGACGAATTCCTCCTGGTCGCCGACGGCAAGGTCAGCGAGTTCGATGGCGACCTCGACGACTACGCCCGCTGGCTGGTCGACTATCGCCAGCGCAATGTGCCGGTGAGCAACACCCCGGTCAACCCGGACAAGACCGACAAGAAGGCCCAGCGCCAGGCCGCCGCCGCGCTGCGTCAGCAACTGGCGCCACACAAGCGCCAGGCCGACAAGCTGGAAGCCGAGTTGAGCAAGCTGCATGGGGACCTCGCCAAGGTCGAGGCCAGCCTCGGCGACAGCGGCGTCTACGAAGCGGCGCGCAAGGATGAACTGCGCGACCTGCTGGCCCGTCAGGCCCAGCTGAAAACCCGCGAAGCCGAACTGGAAGAAGCCTGGATGGAAGCGCTGGAAGTGCTGGAGACCATGCAGGCGGAGCTGGAGGCACTGTCCTGATGGAAGCGCTGCGGCAGATGATTCCGGTGGAATGGCTCGGGCCGTTCTGGATGGGCCTGCAGATCCTGCTGATCCTGGTGGTGGCGTTCGTTCTGCAGCGTCTGGTGGCGCGCAGCCTCAAGACCCTGGGCGAGCGCTACCCGCTGCCGCCACAACTGATGATGCCGCTGCGCGGTGGCCTGCGCTGGCTGATCATGGGCAGCGCGCTGATCTTCGTGCTGGAGCGCCTGGGGGTTTCCGCTACCGTGCTGTGGACGGCCTTGTCAGGCTTCGTCGCCGTGGCTGCCGTCGCGTTCTTCGCCATCTGGAGCGTGCTGTCCAACCTGCTCTGTGCGGTGCTGATCTTCACCGTCGGCCCATTCCGCATCGGTGATGTGGTGGAACTGGTCGATACCACCGACAAACCCGGTATCAAAGGCCGGGTCACGGCCATCAACCTGCTGTTCACCACCCTGGTGGAAATGCCCGAGACTGGCGGTGCGCTGGTGCAGGTGCCGAACAGCCAGTTCTTCCAGAAGTCCGTACGCCGCTGGCGGGGTAGCGATGGGCTGCCACTGGTGGGCGAGGACAAGTCCCTCGGCAAGTGATCGGCCACTGAAAACTTTTGTGGTGATTTTCTTGCAGGCGGATTAGCGTTGAGCCCTTGAACCGATTTTGTGGCCGAGGTGTGAGATGTCGCTGGAAACGTGGTTGGCCTTTTTTGCCGCCTGTTGGGTAATCAGTCTGTCGCCGGGCGCCGGGGCCATCGCCTCGATGTCCTGCGGTTTGCAATATGGCTTCTGGCGTGGCTACTGGAATGCCCTGGGCCTGCAACTGGGCCTGATCCTGCAGATCGCCATTATTGCGGCTGGTGTGGGTGCGGTGCTGGCGGCTTCGGCGACGGCGTTCCAGGTGATCAAGTGGTTTGGCGTGGCTTACCTGATCTACCTCGCGGTCAAGCAATGGCGGGCGCTGCCGGCGGACCTCTCAGACGAGTCGGCGGTACGGCCGATCGGCAAGCCGTTGAGCCTGGTGTTCCGGGGTTTCCTGGTCAACGTCAGCAACCCCAAGGCGCTGGTGTTCATGCTCGCGGTGCTGCCGCAGTTCATCAACCCGCATGAGGCGCTGTTGCCGCAGTACGTGATGATCACCGTGACCATGATCAGCGTGGACCTGCTGGTGATGGCGGGTTACACCGGGCTGGCGTCGAAGGTGCTGCGCCTGCTGCGTACGCCGAAACAGCAGCGGCGGATGAACCGGACCTTTGCCGGGTTGTTCCTGGGTGCGGCGACCTTGCTGGCCACCATTCGCCGGGCGCCGGTCTGAGGTAGTACCGGCCCTATCGCTGGCAAGCCAGCTCCCACAGGTACAGCGGTGTTCTCAAGAACAGTGGTGAACCTGTGGGAGCTGGCTTGCCAGCGATGAGGCCAGTGAATTCAACGCAGGATCTTCGCCGGCTCATCCGGCGGCAGATTGTTGCGCTGCACCGGGCGACCTTCCGCCCCGGACACCCGCCCACCCAACTGCTCCGCCATCTGCCGGGCCACATCCTCGCCCAGCGCCTTCGACACTTCCCGCACCACTCTTGGCCGGTTCAGGCTGACCTTGATATCCCGCGAACCCACCAGCTTGGTGTCCTGCCCTTCACCCAGGGCGGTGAACGCCGAGGTGATCTCGTAGGTGCGGGTGTTGATCAGGCTGAAGTCAGCCACCAGGCTCAGGCCCAGCACCGCCGAGTAGCTGTTGGTGTGGTCCAGGGCGTTGATGTCGCGCTGGAAGTCGACATCCGACAAGGTGCCGAACAGCACATAGTCGGCACCCTTGAAGTCGCCGGCCTTGATGCGCTTGATGATGTCGTAGACATCGGTCTTGCTGCCGGTGATGTACGGCGTGCCCTGGACCAGCTGGAACATCCCGGACTTGAGGATCTCGCCCTTGATGTCACCGCTGAACTTGCGCAGTTCGGTCTGCTCGATGTAGCTCTCGCTGCTCTCGAACTCGTTGTAGTTGGACGAGCTGTTGGCGTGATACAGGCTCGCCGACGAACTGTTCTGCGCCGAAACGATGTGGATGTACTGCTCCACACGCTCCTGGTAGGCCAGATCGGTCACCGCCACCTTCGGCGCTGCCTGCACGCCGAAGGCGCAGGCCAGGCCGAGAATTCCCATCCATGCACGCATTGCTTATCGCTCCGTGGTCTTGCGGATTTCTTTTTCGTCCATCCATTCGGCCAGGCCGCTTTCGACGTCGACCAGTTGCAGGCTGAATTTGTAGAAGACGTCCTTGTAGTCGCTGCTGCGCTTGACGATGGAGCTGATCGAGCCTTCCAGGCGGTACTTGGCGGCAATCATGTTGCCGGTCCTGGCGATGGTGCTCTTCTTGTACAGGCCGCTCTGGTTCTGCAGCTTGAGCTGGTCGACCTGGCTATCCATCTGGTTGTTGTCGCTGGCGAAGCGGGCGCTGCCGGACTTCATCAGCTGGGTCTTGATCGAGGTGGTGATCTCGCGGGTATCGATGTACTCGCTGGTCTTGTTCTTCACGTCATACACCTGCACCACCGGGCGGCCCTGCAGCACGCCGGACTGGGCCAGGGAGCGGGTCATGCTTTCGGCGATCATCTGCAGGTCGGTGGAACCGAACTCGTTGGTTACCAGTTCGACGGCCTTGGTATCGCCGTAGCTGATGTTCTTGCTGCCCAGCACCGGGGACGGTGTGGAGCAGCCGCTGGCGAGGGCAACGACGGCGGCGAGCAGGGAAACCTGGACGAACTTCATGGAAAACTCCTGGGAAAATTACTGGGACTGGACTTCGAGGCGGAAATCGGTGGCTTGCGGCACCGGGGCAATGGCCGGCAGTACGGTGGATTGCGCGCCGTACAGGGTCAGGGTTTTCCAGCTCTCTTCATCCGCGACCGGGAAACCGTCGTTGCCCAGCCAGGCGAAGCGGTAGAACAGGGTCTTGTTGCTGCCGCTGGTGTTGTTCAGCGCCACCTTGACGGTGAGGAAGCCGTTCTCGCGGGCGACCCGCATCGGGCCGGTCTCGATGTTCTTCAGCTTGCCCATGACCGCGACCTTGCTGGCAGCGCTACCGGGTGCAGGTGGCGGTGGTGTGGCGCAGCCGGCCAGCAAGGCGGCGGCGAGGGCGACGGAAAGCTTGAAACGCATGGCGAATCCTTCGGTTACTTGAGGCTGGCGACGGCCGCTGCCGACGCAGGAGGAATGACGGGGTGCACGGCCTGGCCGGCGCTGAACAGCTGGTTGCCGATCACGCGCAGGGCGACGACCTGATACGGCCGGTCGATGGTGACCGCGACTTTGCCGCTGCCCAGGCTCAGGCGGTGCTCGCCCTGGCTCAGGCGTACACGGGTGACCAGGGTTTCGTTGGGCAGGGTGCGCCAGGTGCGGGTGTCGGCGCCTTCGGTGATGGCGGCCGCAAGACCGAGCACCAGGCCGGCCATGGGGTTGGTCTCGTTGAGCTTTTTCTGCGCCACGACCCGGGTGGCTGCCCGCACCGTGCTGCGCAGGATGATGCCCGGCATGTCGTCGCGCAGGGCGCGGCGCGACATGGCGGAGGTGCTGTTGAGGGCGGTAAGGCCCAGGGGCTTGTCGTCCAGGCTGACCTGGCCGACCGGCGCGGTGGAGGTGTCTTCGCGAATCACCGGGAACGACAGCGGGGTCAGCACCAGGTTGCCCTGGACGATCAGCGGCAGGGCGAAGCTCATCGAGTCGCGGGCCGGCGCCAGGCCGCTTTGCACCACGATCAGGACGTCGCTGTCCTTGTGCTGGTCATCGCTCTTGCCGGGGGCCTTGTCGAGGTCGAGCAGCGCCTGTTCGAGCAGTGGCGTGTTCGGCAGCAGCTCGGCGGCCTTGCGATAGCCCGGCGCGGCCAAGCCCTGTTCGCCCAGGGCCTCGTAGACATAGCCGGAGAGGTAGTGGCTGAAGGCGCTCTGGTAGCTGTTTTTCAGGCTGATGACCTCGGGGGCGTCTAGGCTGGCGACCGGGTAGCCCTTGAGATCCTTGTACGCGGTCCTGATCCCTTGCTGTTCGGCCTGCTCTTCGCGCTTGAGGTATTCCTTGTCGCGCAGCTCGGCGATCAGCGCCTCGCGCTCGTGGGTCTTCTTGATCTCGGTGCGGGCGCCGTCGAAGTCATTCCGGGCCAGCAGGTTAAGGGCCATCTGCGTGGTCAGCATGACCTTTTCGTAGTCGTAGCCCTCGTAACGGCGGACCTTGTCGTTGACCAGGTAGCTGCCGAACTGGCTCAGGTACTTGTCGGTGTCGAGTTTGACCGACTCCTCCCACTTGAACACCATGCCGTCGGCTTCGTGCCAGGCGTTCTGGCTGCCGGCCAGGTCGCCCTTGGAGCGCAGCAGTTCGCCTTTCTCGAACCAGTAGAGCAGGTCCTTGTCCTCGCTCTTGTTGTTCTTTTCCAGCACGGCGAGGGCGGCGTCGACATTGCCGGCCGTCAGGTGCTGGTTGGTTTCCTTGAGTTCGCTGTCGTAGCTGCGAAACACGGCGCAGCCGGTCAACTGGGTGGCCACGAAGAGCGTGGCAAGCGTCAGAGCGCGGGACTTCATTACATCTTCCCTGAGTAATTGGCAGAGTCGTTTTTCGGATCATTAAGTCCGAAATGTTCTTATGTGCTTCGCGTTGATTTCGAATGGCTATATTGGAAGGCGCGGCGTATTAGGCGCCATTTCTCTGGGAGACAGGGGCGCTGTTTTTTACAGCGGGTAAGTGCCACTATCCGTGCCATTATCCCCCAAGGACCGGACGAACGGTAACTGCCGGGGGGATGAAAGTGGCAATTGATGAAATTGTTGCTAATTTTTACGATTCGCCTTGAGCCTGCCAGGACGCCGGTGAACAATATTCGCTCCGTCGTTGACCTCCGAGACTGGCCCCATGATTTCCCGCTCCCGCTTGATTGCCTGGCTGCTTTGGCCGGTGCTGGCCCTTGGCAGTGCCATGGCACTGGCCGAACCTGTCGAGGGGGCGGCGAAAGCCCTGCACCTGCTGGATTACATCGGCGCCGACTACCCGCCGACCGTCGAGGCTGGCAAGGTCATCGACGAATCCGAGTACCGTGAGCAACTGGAATTCGTCGGCACCCTGCAAGGGCTGCTGGCCGATCTGCCGGAGCGCCCGCAGCGCAAGGCGCTGGAAGAGGGCGTAACCGCGCTGCGCCAGGCCATCAGCGAGCGTCAGGACGGTCCGGGTGTTGCTCGTCAGGCCCGGCAACTGGGTGCCGAACTGGCGCTGGCCTATGAGGTGGCGCTGGCGCCGCTGATCACCCCCGACCCGAGCCGTGGTGCACCGCTGTATGCCCAGCATTGCTCGGTCTGCCACGGCGACACCGGTGCCGGCGACGGCCCGGCGGGTGTCGGTCTGGAGCCGGCCCCGGCGAACCTGCGCGATACCGCGCGGCTCGATCATCTGAGCCTTTACGACATCTACAACACCCTCGGCCTGGGCATCGAAGGCACCGATATGCCGTCCTTCGCCGACCAGTTGGACGAGCGCCAGCGTTGGGACCTGGCGACCTATATCGCCAGCTTCACCGCTGATCCGGCCAAGGCGGCCAGCGACAAGCCGTTCAGCCTCGGCGACCTGGCCCGCCAGACCCCGGCCGAAGTCCAGGCTGCCCAAGGCCCCGATGCCGTACAGACCTTCCGTGCCCAGCGCGCCCAGCCGCCGCAGGTCAAGCGCGGGCCGGGGCAACTGCTCGACTACACCGCCAACACCCTCGACCAGAGCCTTGCGGCCTACCAGAGCGGCGACCACGAACAGGCCTACGACCTGTCGGTAGCCGCCTACCTGGAAGGTTTCGAGCTGGTGGAAAGCTCGCTGGACAACGTCGACAGCAACCTGCGCAAGGACACCGAGAAAGCCCTGATGGCCTACCGGCAGTCGCTGCAGGACGGCCTGCCGCTGGAGCAGGTCAAGGCCAGGCTGGAGATCGCCAAGGCCAAGCTCAAGGACTGCGCAGGGCTGCTTGGTGGCGATGGCCTGAGCTGGTCGCTGAGCTTCATTTCCGGCCTGCTGATCCTGCTGCGCGAAGGCCTGGAAGCGATCCTGGTGCTGGCGGCGATCCTCGCCTTCCTGCGCAACACCGGGCAACAGGCGGCGGTGCGTAGCGTCAATATCGGCTGGGGCCTGGCGCTGGTCGCCGGATTTGCTACCTGGGCGGTGGCGGCCTATGTGATCGATGTCGGCGGTGCCCAGCGCGAATTGCTGGAAGGCAGTACGGCGTTGTTCGCCAGCGTCATGGTGCTGTGGCTCGGGGTCTGGATGCACGACCGCCGGCATGCTGCCGCCTGGCAGGACTACATCAAGAGCAGCCTGGTGGGCGGTGGCGGTCGTTTCGGCTTTGCCGTGCTGGCGTTCTTCTCGGTGTATCGCGAGCTGTTCGAAGTGATCCTGTTCTACGAAACCCTGTGGCTCCAGGCTGGCCCGGCGGGTCACCAGGCGGTGCTGGCCGGTGGCGCCACTGCGCTGGTGCTGCTGGTGGGTCTGGCCTGGGTGATCCTGCGCGGTTCGGCCAAGCTGCCGCTGGCACTGTTCTTCAGCATCAACGCCGCGCTGCTCTGCGCGCTGTCGGTGGTGTTCGCCGGTCACGGGGTCAAGGCGTTGCAGGAGGCCGGGGTCTTCGGTACCCATCCGGTACCGTTCTTCGATTTCGAATGGCTGGGCATCCATGCCGACCTGTATTCGCTGTCGGCCCAGGCCGTTGCCTTGCTCGCTGTCATTGTCCTGTACGGGCGCAGCTGGCTGGCCTCGCGTCGGGTGGCGGCGTCCTGATTTGAAGCGGGGCGGGCGAGCGGCGATACTGCCCGCCCGTTTCAAGTTGTGGATAACTTCCTCATGCGTGTCTGGATCGATGCCGATGCCTGTCCGAAGCTGGCCAGGGATCAGGTAGTCAAGTTCGCCCTCAAGCGTCAGTTCGAAGTGGTGATGGTGGCCGGCGGGCCCCAGGCCAAGCCGCCGTTCGCCCTGGTGAAGCTGATCGTGGTGCCCAGTGGGCCGGATGCTGCCGATGATTATCTGGTGGAGCATGCGGTGCCGGGTGAGCTGGTGATCTGCAGCGATGTGCCGTTGGCCGACCGCCTGGTGAAGAACGGCGTGGCGGCGCTGGATCCGCGCGGACGCGAGTTCGATGAGCGCAACATGGGCGAGCGGCTGGCGGTGCGCAACCTGTTTACCGATCTGCGCGAGCAGGGGCAGGTCGGGGGAGGACAGGCGCCTTATGGGGAGAAGGAGAAGCAGGCGTTCGCCAATGCGCTGGACCGGATCCTGACCCGGCTGGTGAGGCAGTTTCCCGGTTGATGGGTTGGTCTTGAGGGCCCTATCGCTGGCAAGCCAGCTCCCACAGGTTCAGCGGTGCACGCGGTCAATGTGGGAGCTGGCTTGCCAGCGATGAGGCCCTGGAGGCTTACTCGCCTTCGTGGGTCAACTCGAGCACCCGGTCAACCAGCTTGTAGATCCCGCTCGCCGCATCACTGATCGACTGCGCCAGCATGTACGCCGGGGTGCTGACCAGCTTGCGCTGGGTATCTTCGACGATGTCATGCACATCGCATTCTTCATGGGTGCCGCCCATCTTGACGATGGCCGCGCTGGTGTCGGCATCGTTGCCGATGGTGCAGACCACGCCCGGTCCGTAGATCTTCGCCGCCAGCGCCGGGGAAATGCATATCAGCCCGACCGGCTTGCCCGCCTCGGCAAAGGCTTCGGCCAGGGCCAGGACATCCGGGTGCACGCTGCAGCCCGGGCCGTCGACGGCGAAGCTGGAGAGGTTTTTCGCCGCGCCAAAGCCGCCAGGCACGATCAGCGCGTCGAAGTCGTCGACATCCGCTTCACCCAGGTCCTTGACGTTGCCGCGGGCAATCCGCGCCGACTCGACCAGCACGTTGCGCGTCTCGGGCATTTCTTCGCCGGTCAGGTGGTTGATCACATGCATCTGCGCGATGTTCGGCGCGAAGCATTGCACCTGGGCGCCACGCTGGTCGAGGCGCAGCAGGGTGATCACGCTTTCGTGGATTTCCGCGCCGTCGTAGACGCCGCAGCCCGACAGAATCACAGCAACTTTTTTGGTCATGCTTCCTACTCCCGTTTCAAGGCGCTAAATGTCGTCTAATTTGGCAGTTGTCGCCATAGGGATTACTGGATCGTAGGCCTAATCTTGATCCATCGCCTGAAAATGGACCTGCCATGGACTTCATCCTGCTCGCCGTGCCGTTTTTCTTCGTATTGATCGCGGTGGAACTGCTGGCCGATCGCTGGCGCGGGCAGCGTAATTACCGACTGGCCGACACCGTGAACAGCCTGAGTGCCGGGGTGCTGTCCACCACCTTTGGTTTGCTCACCAAGGGCGTGGGGCTGGTGACCTATGCCGTAGCCGTGGAACACCTGGCGCTGTTCCGCTTGCCGGCCGAGGCCTGGTGGGTGTGGGTGCTGGCCTTCGTCGCCTATGACTTTTGCTACTACTGGCTGCACCGCTTCGGGCACGAGCGCAACATCCTCTGGGCCGCCCATTCGGTGCATCACCAGAGCGAGGACTACAACCTGTCCACCGCCCTGCGCCAGACCAGCACCGGCTTCCTGCTGTCGTGGATCTTCTACCTGCCCCTGGCCGTGCTCGGTGTGCCGCTGCTGGTGTTCGTCAGCGTCGGCGCGCTGAACCTGCTGTACCAGTTCTGGGTGCACACCCGGCACATCCCGAAGCTGGGCTGGTACGAATGGATCTTCGTCACGCCATCCAATCATCGCGTCCACCATGCGCAGAATCCTTTGTATTTGGATCGCAACTATGGCGGTGTGTTCATTCTCTGGGACCGCCTGTTCGGCACCTTCCAGCCCGAAGACGACGCCGAGCCGGTGATCTTCGGGGTGACCACGCCGCTGGCGAGCTGGAATCCGCTGTGGGCCAACCTGCAGTTCTATGCCCAGCTGTGGAGCGATGCGCGGCGCGCTTCACGCTGGCAGGACAAGCTGCGAATCTGGTTCATGCCTACTGGCTGGCGCCCGGAGGATGTGGCGCAACGTTATCCACAGGCCAGGCAGGATCTGGCGAACTTCCAGAAATTCGAAGTGCCCCTCGCCATGCCACGGCAGGTGTATGTGCTGCTGCAGTTCGCCGTGTACGTGGCGCTGGGCAGCTACCTGATGAACGCCGGGCCGCATTTGCCGCTGTCGGCCTTGCTGCTGGGCGCGCTGGTGATGGGGTTCGGGCTGTTCGTGCTGGGGGCGGCGCTGGAGAACCGGCCCTGGGCGCTGAAACTGGAACTGTGGCGGCTGGCGCTGAATGTGCCAGCCTTCGCCTTGGCGGGGTGGGCCGGCTTAGGGCCGGTCACTGTCCTGGGAGGTGTCGCTCTGCTTGGCTACAGCCTGCTCAGCCTGATGGGCCTGCGCTTCCTGTTTGGCGATGCGCGCGGCCTTGAAACGCCGGCGCAGCCACAGCAGGGCGCCGAGCACCAGCAGACCGCCGAGCACCCATAGCTCGTACTTCTTCACGTTGCCCAGCAGGCCTTCGAGGATGGCGCCGAAGTGGTAGGCGGCAGCGCCCAGGGCCAGGGCCCAGATCGCCGCGCCTATGCCGTTGAGCAGCAGATAACGGCGCGGTGGGTAGCCGGACAGGCCGATGGCCACCGGCATCACGGTGCGCAGGCCATAGACGAAGCGGAAACTCAGGACCCAGATGTCCGGATGGCGGCGCACATGCTCCAGTGCGCGGTCGCCCATCAGTTGCCAGCGCGGCTTGCGCGCGAGCAATTTGCGCCCGTGACGACGCCCCATGAAGTACCAGAGCTGGTCGCCGGCGTAGCTGCCGAAGAAGGCCACCAGCACCACCAGGTTGATATCCATGTATCCGCGGAACGCCAGGAATCCGGCAAGCACCAGGATGGTCTCGCCTTCAAAGAACGTACCTAGAAAAAGGGCAAAGTAGCCAAAATCTTGCAGGAATTGTTGGAGCATTTTCTGGATGCTGGCGAAATGAACGCGCAGCCTACCCCTTCATGGCCTTTCGGGAAAGTGTCCAAATGTGTCTCGACGTGAACAATTCCTACAGAGGACAATGACTGCGTCTGTAGGTCGCAGTCTTACACCAGCCTGTCACACAAGCGTCATAATGGCCGCTTATAACTGTCGCGCCCGCCTGTTCGTGCGGGCTCAGGAGTCTGCCGTGAGCTTTACCCCTGCCAATCGCCTGTTCCCTGGTACCCGCCTGCGTCGCAACCGCCGCGACGATTTTTCCCGTCGCCTGGTTCGCGAGAATGTCCTGACGGTCGACGACCTGATTCTTCCGGTATTCGTCCTCGAGGGTGAAAACCGTCGCGAGGAAGTCGCGTCCATGCAGGGCGTCGAGCGCCTGAGCATCGATCTGCTGCTGGAAGCGGCGGCAGGCTGGGTCGAGCTGGGTATTCCGGCCCTGGCCCTGTTCCCGGTCACCCCGACCGAGAAGAAATCCCTCGATGGCGCCGAAGCCTGGAACCCGGAAGGCATTGCCCAGCGCGCTACCCGCGCCCTGCGTGCGCGCTTCCCGGAGCTGGGGGTGATCACCGACGTCGCCCTCGACCCGTTCACCACCCACGGTCAGGACGGCATCCTCGATGAAGAGGGCTACGTCCAGAACGACATCACCGTCGATGCCCTGGTCCGCCAGGCCCTGTCCCACGCCGAGGCCGGCGCCCAGGTGGTCGCACCGTCCGACATGATGGACGGCCGCATCCAGGCGATCCGCGAGGCCCTGGAACTGGCCGGTCATGTGAATGTCCGCATCATGGCCTACTCGGCCAAGTACGCCAGCGCCTATTATGGTCCGTTCCGCGATGCGGTCGGTTCGGCGCTCAATCTGGGCAAGGCCAACAAGGCCTCCTACCAGATGGATCCGGCCAATACCAACGAGGCGCTGCATGAAGTGGCGGCCGACCTCTCCGAAGGCGCCGATATGGTCATGGTCAAGCCAGGCATGCCGTATCTGGATATCCTTCAGCGGGTCAAGGACGAGTTCAAGGTGCCGACCTTCGTTTACCAGGTCAGCGGCGAATACGCGATGCACATGGCGGCGATCCAGAATGGCTGGCTCTCCGAAGGTGTCATTCTCGAATCGCTCACCGCTTTCAAGCGGGCGGGTGCCGACGGCATTCTCACGTATTTCGCTGTGCGCGCCGCACAATTGATGAGAGGGCAGTAACGCCCTTCAGGAACGCAATATGAATAACGAAGCACTGATCGAAGCTGCGGTTAAGGACATCAAGGACGTGAAGGAAGAGGCGGCCGTACCCGAGCCGATGCTGGAAACCCCGGCGGAGCCCGCTGCGGTTCCGGTGGTCACTGCGGAAACGCCGGCCGTCGCGCCGACGCCGGCCGTGGCGATCCCGGGCCTGGATGACACCAGCCTCTACATCCACCGCGAGCTGTCCCAGCTGCAATTCAACATCCGCGTACTGGAACAGGCGCTGGATGAGTCCTACCCCTTGCTGGAGCGGCTGAAATTCCTGCTGATCTTCTCCAGCAACCTGGACGAGTTCTTCGAAATTCGTGTTGCGGGCCTGAAAAAGCAAATCACCTTCGCCCGTGAACAGGCCGGCGCCGACGGCCTGCAGCCGCACCAGGCGCTGGCCCGCATCAGCGACCTGGTGCACGGCGAAGTGCAGCGCCAGTACGCGATCCTCAACGACGTGCTGCTGCCGGAGCTGGAAAAACACCAGATCCGCTTCATCCGTCGCCGTCACTGGACCACCAAGCTGAAGACCTGGGTGCGTCGCTTCTTCCGCGACGAGATCGCGCCGATCATCACCCCGATCGGTCTCGACCCGACCCACCCGTTCCCGCTGCTGGTGAACAAGAGCCTGAACTTCATCGTCGAGCTGGAGGGTATCGATGCCTTCGGTCGCGATTCCGGCCTGGCGATCATCCCGGCGCCACGCCTGCTGCCGCGGATCATCCGCGTGCCGGAAGAAGTCGGTGGCCCTGGCGACAACTATGTATTCCTCTCGTCGATGATCCATGCGCACGCCGACGACCTGTTCCAGGGCATGAAGGTCAAGGGCTGCTACCAGTTCCGCCTGACCCGCAACGCCGACCTGGCACTGGACTCCGAAGACGTGGAAGACCTGGCCCGCGCCCTGCGCGGCGAGCTGTTCTCCCGTCGCTACGGTGACGCGGTGCGCCTGGAAGTCGCCGACACCTGCCCGAAACACCTGTCCGACTACCTGCTCAAGCAGTTCAGCCTGAGCGAAAGCGAGCTGTACCAGGTCAACGGTCCGGTCAACCTGACCCGCCTGTTCAGCATCACCGGCCTGGACAGCCACCCGGAGCTGCAATACACGCCGTTCACGCCAGCGATTCCCAAGCTGCTGCAGAACAGCGACAACATCTTCAGCGTGGTGGGCAAGCAGGACATCCTGCTGATGCACCCGTTCGAGTCCTTCACTCCGGTGGTGGACATGCTCCGCCAGGCCGCCAAGGACCCGCACGTCCTGGCCGTGCGCCAGACCCTGTACCGCAGCGGCGCCAACTCGGAAATCGTCGATGCGCTGGTGGATGCCGCGCGTAACGGCAAGGAAGTGACTGCGGTCATCGAACTGCGGGCGCGTTTCGACGAAGAGTCCAACCTGCAGATGGCCAGCCGCCTGCAGGCTGCCGGCGCCGTGGTGATCTACGGTGTGGTCGGCTTCAAGACCCACGCCAAGATGATGCTGATCCTGCGGCGCGAAGCCGGCGAGATCGTGCGCTACGCGCACCTGGGTACCGGCAACTACCACGCCGGCAACGCCCGCCTGTACACCGACTACAGCCTGCTGACCTCCGACGACGCCCTGTGCGAGGACGTCGGCAAGCTGTTCAGCCAGTTGATCGGCATGGGCAAGACCCTGCGCATGAAGAAGCTGCTGCACGCGCCTTTCACCCTGAAGAAAGGCATGCTCGACATGATCGCCCGGGAAACCCAGTTCGCCGTGGAAGGCAAGCCGGCGCACATCATTGCCAAATTCAACTCGCTGACCGATCCGAAGATCATCCGCGCGCTGTACAAGGCCAGCCAGTCCGGCGTGCGCATCGATCTGGTGGTGCGTGGCATGTGCTGCCTGCGTCCGGGCATCGCCGGGGTCTCGCACAATATCCACGTGCGCTCGATCATCGGCCGCTTCCTCGAGCACACCCGGGTGTTCTACTTCCTCAATGGCGGTGACGAGCAGATCTTCCTGTCCAGTGCCGACTGGATGGAGCGCAACCTCGACAAGCGCGTCGAGACCTGCTTCCCGGTGGAAGGCAAGAAATTGCTGCTGCGGGTGAAGAAGGAGCTGGAAGGGTATCTGACCGACAATACCCATTCGTGGATCCTGCAATCGGACGGCCGCTACGTGCGCAGCTCGCCGACCGGCAACCAGAACCCGCGCAGTGCCCAGGCAACCCTGCTGGAGCGCCTGAGCAACCCGATCCTCAGCGTACGCTGAGGACGAAACCGACCCGGGCCAGCCACTCGGCTTCCTGGTCGAAGTCGGCCTGGGTCAGCTGGTTCTCCTGCAGCCAGCCATCGGGGAAGGCCACGTTCAAGCTGTCGTCACTGGCGTGCAGCTTGACCGTTGGCATCTGCTGGGTACCACGGATGTGGTGGAACAGGATGGCGAAGCGCAGCAGCACGCACAGGCGGATCAGCTTGGTGCCTTCGTCGCCGAACTCGGCGAACTTGTCCTTGGGAATGTTGCGGCGGTGGCCACGCACCAGCAGGGCCAGCATTTGCTGGTCTTCGCGGGAGAAGCCGGCCAGGTCGGAGTGTTCGATCAGGTAGGCGCCGTGCTTGTGGTAGTGATAGTGGGCGATGTCCAGCCCCACTTCATGCACCTTGGCCGCCCAGCCCAGCAGTTCGCGCCAGATTCCTTCTTCAAGATCCCATGCCTTGGCCACCTGGTCGAAGGCATGCAACGCCTTGCGCTCGACCCGCGCGGCCTGGCCCTGGTCGACGTGATAGCGCTCCATCAGCGAGGTGAGGGTGCGTTCGCGCACATCCTCGTGGTGATGGCGGCCGAGCAGGTCGTAGAGCACGCCTTCGCGCAGGGCGCCGTCGCAGTGGTCCATGCGTTGCAGTTCGAGGGCGTCGAAAATCGCTTCGAGAATCGCCAGGCCGGCCGGGAAGATCGTCCGGCGGTCCGGCTTGACCCCGTCGAAGTCGATCTTGTCGGTTTCGCCCAGCTTGAACAGCTTGCGCTTGAGCCAGGCCAGGCCCTCGGCGTTGACCTCGCCGCTGCCCAGGCCGGCGGCCTTGATCGCCGAGCCGATGGCGCGGATGGTGCCGGAGGAGCCGATGGCTTCGTCCCAGCCCAGGCGGTGCAGGGCGCTCTCGATGCTCATCAGTTCCAGGCGCGCGGCAGTGTAGGCCTGGGCATAGCGCGCCGGGGTGATCTTGCCGTCGCGGAAATAGCGCTGGGTGAAGCTGACACAGCCCATCTGCAGGCTTTCGCGCAGCAGCGGCTCGAAGCGCTGGCCGATGATGAATTCGGTACTGCCGCCGCCGATGTCGGCGACCAGGCGCTTGCCCGGGGTGTCGGCGAGGGTGTGGGAAACACCCAGGTAGATGAGGCGGGCTTCCTCACGGCCGGAGATCACTTCCACTGGGTGACCGAGGATTTCTTCGGCGCGGCGGATGAATTCGCCGCGGTTGCGCGCTTCGCGCAGGGCGTTGGTGCCGACGATGCGCACCGAGCCCGGAGGCATGCCGTTGATCAGTTGGGAGAAACGCTTCAGGCAGTCGAGGCCGCGCTGCATGGACTCTTCGCTGAGCTGGCGTTCTTCGTTGATGCCGGCCGCCAGTTGGACCTTCTCTCCGTTGCGCTCGAGGATGCGGATCTCGCTGTGATGGGCCTTGGCTACAACCATATGGAAACTGTTGGAGCCCAGGTCGATGGCGGCGATCAGGGAAAGGTTCTTGGCGGAGGAATGGGGCATGGTAATGGCTTCTCGGTCGTTAACCTGGCAATCCTGCCACGATAGTCGTCTTACGCCAACGCGCGGCAAGCCAGGGCTTGATGTGGCGCAGTTTCGCGTAGGAAATGTGTCTTTTGTGTGACAGCTGATTCGGTAATTCATCAACTATCATAGTTAGACTCAATCGGTTTCGGCTTCCTGTGGACAGACCGTGCCGCTATGATGGGCGACGTTTTTTAGCTTCCGAACCTGGAGATTTCCATGAGCGACCTGATCAAATACGTCACCGACGCCACTTTCGAGGCCGAAGTGCTGCAGGCCCAAGGCCCTGTACTGGTGGACTACTGGGCTGAATGGTGTGGTCCTTGCAAAATGATCGCTCCAGTGCTGGACGACATCGCTTCGACCTACGAAGGCAAGCTGACCGTCGCCAAGCTGAACATCGACGAAAACCCCGACACCCCGTCCAAGCACGGCGTTCGTGGTATCCCGACCCTGATGCTGTTCAAGAACGGCAACGTCGAGGCGACCAAGGTCGGCGCACTGTCCAAGTCCCAGCTGGCAGCCTTCCTCGACGCTCATATCTGAGCCTCGAAAAAGCCCCGCATTTGTCGGGGCTTTTCTCTTTCTGGTGACTAGACACCAGAAAAAGCAGGTGTTACATTCGGCCTCGCACTGATTCTCCAGTGCCCCCTGCACGCCCGTCGCCGCATTCCAATTCGAATCAGTACGCGATCATTCGCCTCCCGCGGCGCGGCTTCATTAAGCCAGATGCTTAATCTCTCCCTTCCTACATGATTACTCCATTCCCCTTATGAACCTGACTGAACTCAAGCAAAAGCCGATTACCGATCTGCTCGAAATGGCCGAACAGATGGGCATAGAAAATATGGCCCGTTCGCGCAAGCAGGATGTGATTTTCTCCCTGCTGAAGAAGCACGCGAAAAGCGGCGAGGAAATCTCCGGTGACGGCGTGCTGGAGATTCTCCAGGACGGTTTCGGCTTCCTGCGTTCGGCGGACTCCTCCTACCTGGCCGGCCCTGACGACATCTACGTCTCGCCCAGCCAGATCCGTCGTTTCAACCTGCGCACCGGCGACACCATCGTCGGCAAGATCCGGCCGCCGAAAGAGGGCGAGCGTTACTTCGCACTGCTGAAGGTCGACACCATCAACTTCGACCGTCCGGAAAACGCGAAGAACAAGATCCTGTTCGAAAACCTGACGCCGCTGTTCCCCAACGTGCGCCTGAAGATGGAAGCCGGCAACGGTTCCACCGAAGACCTCACCGGTCGCGTGATCGACCTGTGCGCCCCGATCGGCAAGGGCCAGCGCGGCCTGATCGTCGCCCCGCCGAAAGCGGGCAAGACCATCATGCTGCAGAACATCGCGGCGAACATCACCCGTAACAACCCCGAGTGCCACCTGATCGTCCTGCTGATCGACGAGCGCCCGGAAGAAGTGACCGAGATGCAGCGCACCGTGCGCGGTGAAGTGGTCGCCTCGACCTTCGACGAGCCGCCGACCCGTCACGTGCAAGTGGCCGAGATGGTCATCGAGAAGGCCAAGCGCCTGGTCGAGCACAAGAAGGACGTGGTCATCCTGCTCGACTCCATCACCCGCCTGGCCCGCGCCTACAACACCGTGATCCCGAGCTCCGGCAAGGTCCTGACCGGTGGTGTCGACGCCCACGCCCTGGAGAAGCCGAAGCGCTTCTTCGGTGCCGCGCGTAACATCGAGGAAGGCGGTTCGCTGACCATCATCGCCACCGCGCTGGTCGAAACCGGCTCGAAGATGGACGAAGTGATCTACGAAGAGTTCAAGGGTACCGGCAACATGGAACTGCCCCTGGACCGTCGCATCGCCGAGAAGCGTGTGTTCCCGGCCATCAACATCAACCGTTCGGGTACCCGTCGCGAAGAGCTGCTGACCGCCGACGACGAGCTGCAGCGCATGTGGATCCTGCGCAAGCTGCTGCACCCGATGGACGAGATCGCCGCCATCGAGTTCCTGGTCGACAAGCTCAAGCAGACCAAGACCAACGACGAGTTCTTCCTGTCGATGAAGCGCAAGTAAGCACTCGCTGTACGCAAGAGCCGGGGAAACCCGGCTTTTTGCTATCTGTCATAAACACTATTCTGACCGGCCCGGATCGACGTTACACTGCCCACCCCGACCGATACGGCCAATACGAGGCTCACGCATGCAGTATCGCGATTTGCGCGACTTTATCCGTGGCCTGGAGCAGCGCTCTGAACTCAAGCGCATCCAGGTCCCCATTTCGCCGGTCCTGGAAATGACTGAAGTCTGCGACCGCACGCTGCGGGCCAAGGGGCCGGCACTGTTGTTCGAGCGTCCCACCGGCTACGACATCCCGGTGCTGGGCAACCTGTTCGGCACCCCGGAGCGGGTGGCCATGGGCATGGGCGCCGAATCGGTCAGCGAATTGCGCGAGATCGGCAAGCTGCTGGCGTTCCTCAAGGAGCCGGAGCCGCCGAAGGGCCTGAAGGACGCCTGGTCGAAACTGCCGATCTTCAAGAAGGTCGTGTCCATGGCGCCGAAGGTGGTCAAGGACGCGCCTTGCCATGAAGTGGTCATCGAAGGCGACGACGTCGACCTGGGCATGCTGCCGATTCAGCACTGCTGGCCGGGCGACGTCGCGCCGCTGATCACCTGGGGCCTGACGGTTACCCGCGGGCCGAACAAGGAGCGCCAGAACCTCGGCATCTACCGCCAGCAGGTGATCGGCCGCAACAAGGTGATCATGCGCTGGCTGAGCCACCGCGGCGGCGCCCTCGACTACCGCGAATGGTGCGAGAAGAACCCGGGCAAGCCGTTCCCGGTGGCCGTGGCCCTGGGTGCCGATCCGGCGACCATTCTCGGCGCCGTGACCCCGGTCCCCGATACCCTTTCCGAATACGCCTTCGCCGGCCTGCTGCGGGGTAACCGCACCGAGCTGGTGAAGTGCCGCGGCAGCGACCTGCAGGTTCCGGCCACTGCCGAGATCATCCTCGAAGGCGTGATCCATCCGGGCGAAACCGCACCGGAAGGCCCGTACGGCGACCACACCGGCTACTACAACGAAGTCGACAGCTTCCCGGTGTTCACCATCGAGCGCATCACCCACCGCACCAAGCCGATCTACCACAGCACCTACACCGGCCGGCCGCCGGATGAGCCGGCGATCCTTGGCGTGGCGCTGAACGAGGTGTTCGTGCCGATCCTGCAGAAGCAGTTCCCCGAGATCACCGACTTCTACCTGCCGCCGGAAGGCTGCTCGTACCGCATGGCGGTGGTGACCATGAAGAAGCAGTACCCGGGCCACGCCAAGCGCGTAATGCTGGGGGTCTGGTCGTTCCTGCGACAGTTCATGTACACCAAGTTCGTTATCGTCACCGACGACGATGTCAACGCGCGGGACTGGAACGACGTGATCTGGGCCATCACCACGCGCATGGACCCCAAGCGCGACACGGTGATGATCGAGAACACGCCGATCGACTACCTCGACTTCGCCTCGCCGGTCTCGGGCCTCGGCTCGAAGATGGGCCTGGACGCCACCAACAAGTGGCCGGGGGAAACCACCCGCGAGTGGGGCCGTGTCATCGTCAAGGACGAAGCCGTGACCAAGCGGATCGATGAGTTGTGGAACCAGTTGGGAATAGATTGATGCAGGTAACCTTGCAGCCGTCCGGGGCCGTGATGACCCTCAACCCCGGCGAGAGGATTCTGGAAGCGGCGCAACGCCTGGGTTATGACTGCCCGCAGAGCTGCCGCAACGGCAACTGCCACGTCTGCGCCGCCTTGCTGGTGGAAGGCAGCGTGCGCCAGAACGGTGAAGTGCGTGATCACGGTGAGCTGTTCACCTGTATCGCCGAGCCGCTGGAAGACTGCGTGCTGCTCTGGGACGGCGTCTTGGCCCTCGGCGAGCTGCCGGTGCGCAAGCTGGCCTGCCAACTGAGCGATTGCAGCCCGGTGGGCGGCGATGTCTGGCGCGTGCGCCTGCGCGCCCCGGCCGGCAAGGCGCCGCGCTATCACGCCGGACAATACGTGCTGATCGAGCGTGAGGGCGGCGACAAGGCTGCCTTCTCCCTGGCCTCGGCGCCCCATCGTGGCCGCGACCTGGAGCTGCATGTACTGGCTCGCGAGAAAAGCGCGCTGGACCTGATCGCCCAGTTGCAGCGCAATGGCATGGCCCGGCTCGAGATGCCGTTCGGCGATACCCACCTGGCCGAGCTGCCGGATGGCCCGCTGGTGCTGATCGCCGCCGGCACCGGCATGGCGCAGATGCACAGCCTGATCGAGCACTGCCGGGTGCGCGGTTTCCAGCATCCGGTGCATCTGTACTGGGGCGTGCGCCGGCCTGAAGACTTCTACGAGATCGAGGAATGGGCGCAGTGGCAGCAGTTGCCCAACCTGTTCCTGCACCAGGTGGTCAGCGACCAGTGCGGCTGGGCCGGGCGCTGCGGCCTGCTGCACGAGGCGGTCTGCGAGGATATCGAGGACCTGTCGCCGGTGCATGTCTACGCCAGCGGTTCGCCGAACATGGTCTATGCCACCCTTGATGCCCTGGTCGAAGCGGGCATGGATGCGCACCAGATGCGTGCGGATGTATTCGCTTATGCCCCACGGGGGTAACTTCGGTAATAAGGCGCGTTGCAATGACGCGCCGGGTTTAAATAACCAACCGTGCAAGTAAGGCTTATAAGGGGCGCGCCGCTTTAATTGTTGCGCGCACCGCGAAAAAGTATCGCTACACTTGCAAGAGTACAGTCGAATATTCCGAAATGCCCGAATCCACGGGCTTTGAGCGCAACGGGGCTTGTTAACGCACCGCGATCTGCCGTACGGTAAGTGTTCAACGAGAGTGTTGGCTTTATAGTGAGGTACTTCGGTATTTCACGAGGATTTTTGGCGGCGGCTATGTCGGTACCTGCACCTTTTCCATTGGCTTATCCCCCGGTAGTTGATTTCGGACAGCAATTGTCCCGGGAGCAACTTGTTGAATCGGTCGAAAGAACCATGGCCCTGCATCATGGCGGGCCGGTATGGCTGTTTGCCTACGGCTCGCTGATCTGGCGACCGGAGTGCCAGTCGACCGAGCGCCGGCGTGGCCGGGTGCATGGCTATCACCGTGGTTTGTATCTCTGGTCCCATGAGCATCGCGGCACGCCGGAATGTCCGGGGCTGGTGTTCGGGCTGGACCGGGGTGGTTCGTGCAGCGGCTTTGCCTACAAGCTGCCGGAAGAAAAGCTGCAGGACTCGTTGCTGGCGTTGTGGCAGCGGGAGATGCCGTATCCGGCGTACCGGCCGCACTGGCTGAATTGCCGGCTGGAGGATGGCAGCAAGGTCCAGGCCCTGGGTTTCGTGCTGGAGCGGCATCTGCCGTGCTATGCGGGGAACCTGCCGGACAACCTGCTGACCCATATCCTGGCCAGCGCCAAGGGGCGTTATGGCACCACCCGGGAGTATGTGGAGCAGACCCTGGAGGCCTTGCGCAGCCATGCGATGCCGGACCGGAACCTGGAGGCGCGGTATCGGCGCTGCCATTCCCAGCAGGGGAATTGATGGTGTTGTCGAGGGCCCTATCGCTGGCAAGCCAGCTCCCACAGGTTCCGCGGTGCACGCGGTCACTGTGGGAGCTGGCTTGCCAGCGATGAGGCCCTTGAGGCTTACCTCACCTTCACCACCAACTTGCCCACCGCCTGCCGGCTAGCCAACTGCTCGATCGCTTCCCCAGCCTCCGCCAGTGGATAAGTCCTCGACACCAACGGCTTCAGTTTCCCCTCGGCAAACCAGGCAAACAGCTGCTTGAAGTTCGCCGCATTGTCCGCCGGCTGGCGCTGGGCGAACGAACCCCAGAACACCCCGAGCACCGCGCCGCCCTTGAGCAGCACCAGGTTCACCGGCAGCTCGGGAATCCGCCCGCTGGCAAAGCCCACCACCAGCAACCGCCCGTTCCACGCCAGCCCACGCACGGCCTGGTCGAACAGGTCGCCGCCCACCGGGTCGTAGATCACATCGACGCCCTTGCCGCCGGTCAGGCGCTTGATCTCGTCCTTCAGGCTGGCCTGGCTGTAGTCGATCAGTTCGTCCGCGCCGGCCGCCCTGGCCGTTTCCAGCTTCTGCGCACTGCTGGCCGCTGCGATCACCCGCGCGCCCATGGCCTTGCCGATCTCCACCGCCGCCAGCCCGACGCCACCCGAGGCGCCCAGCACCAGCAGGGTTTCCCCCGGCTGCAACTGGCCACGCTGGCGCAGCGCATGCATCGAGGTGCCGTAGGTCATGCCGAAGGCCGAGGCGGTCTCGAAGTCCATGCCCTCGGGGATCGGCATCACGTTGTAGGCCGGCACCGCCACCTGTTCGGCAAAGCTGCCCCAGCCGGTCAGGGCCATCACCCGGTCGCCGGCCTTGAAGGCCCCGGCGCTCTCACCGGCTACGCTGACCACGCCCGCTGCCTCGCCACCCGGCGAAAACGGCAGCGGTGGCTGGAACTGGTACTTGCCTTCGATGATCAGGGTGTCGGGGAAGTTGACGCTGGCCGCATGCACGTCCAGGAGGATCTCGTTCTTCTTCGGCGCAGGACTTGCGACCTCTTCCAGCACCAGATCGCTGGCCGGACCATGGGCTTTGCACAACAAGGCTTTCATCGGGGCTATTCCTTTGCGAGGGGTGGCCGATAAGTGTAGGTAAGCGAGGGGCGGGGTCAACGAGCATGGCCCGGCCTGAATAGGCCGATATAAACGAGCCCGGACTTGGGTTTGCACGGCGCGCTGGGTATGCTGGCGACCAATTGTTTCGAGGAGCGAATTCGTGAAAGCGTGGATCCTGGTGGTACTGGCACTGATGCTGCCGGCAGCGGCGATGGCCGAGGAAGAGAAGGAAGGCGCGGCACCCAAGGTGTCCTACATCAGCCTGACGCCGCCCTTCGTCGGCAACTACGCCCTCGACAGCGGCCCGCGCCTGCGGGTGTACAAGGCCGACGTGGCCCTGAAGGTCACCGGCGACGCCGATGCCGCCGCGGTCAAGCACCACGAGCCGCTGATCCGCAACCAGCTGGTGGCGCTGTTCACCCAGCAGACCCTGGAGGCCATGAGCAACGTCGACGCCAAGGAAAAGCTGCGCCAGGAAGCCCTCAAGCAGGTCCAGCAGGTGCTGGAAAACGAAGAAGGCCGCCCGGTCGTCGAAGACCTGCTGTTCAACAACCTGATCGTCCAGTGATCACGGCGTCAACGCAGTTGCAGGATCGCCGCCCACTGCTCGGCGGTGACCGGCATCACCGATAGCCGGCTGCCTTTCTGCACCAGCGGCATCTCGTCCAGCGCGGCCTGCTGCTTCAGGTAGCCAAGGCCGAGGACCTTGCGGAAGGTTTCCACATGGGCCACGTCCACCGCGCTCCAGGGGTTCTTCTCGGCGCTGGCCTTGGGGTCGTGGTAATGGCTTTGCGGGTCCAGGGCGGTGGGGTCCGGGTAGGCGGCGGCGCTGATCCGGGCGATGCCGGCGATCCCCGGTTCCGGGCAACTGGAGTGATAGAAGAAGAACTGGTCGCCGACCGCCATCGACCGCATGAAATTGCGTGCCTGGTAATTGCGCACGCCATCCCAGCGCGCCTCGCCGAGGCGGGCAAGATCCTCGATGGAAAGCTCGTCGGGTTCGGATTTCATCAGCCAGTAGGCCATGGGTTCAGCTCCTTGTTGCTCTGAAACAACCTGTTGCATCAAACCGACGACTGGTTGACGTCAAGGTTTGCTTGCAGACCAATGTTGTCGGAAAATGCGCCAAATTTTTTTCCAGCTTGACGCTGCTGCACGGCCTATAACAAGAACCGCTGCGGACATCGTGATGAGTTTGCCTGAGGGGGGCAATCGATGAATCGCAAACCGGATCTGTTCTGGGTACTTGTTTTCGTGTTCGGTCTTGGCGTGGTCACCACCGGTTATGCCCAGAGTCTCTGGGAGCGCAAGGCTGAAGCGGCGTACCAGATGCCGGTCGTTCCCGCGCAAGCCCAGGCCCAGTTGCAGCGCTGATTCAGCGCGCCAGATACCAGCTTTTGTCCGACACCGTTCCCTGCAGCGGAACGTCCCAACTGGCCTGTGCCAGGCGCTCCACCTTCTGGCATTCGTGCGCCAGCCCCAGCAGCAAAGGTTTTTTCCACGCCTTGCGCCGGCCCTGATAGGCCAGGCTGCGATCATAGAAGCCACCGCCCATCCCGAGGCGACCGCCCAATTCATCGAACCCCACCAGTGGCAGCAGGATCAGGTCCAGCGCCCAGATCTTCCGTTGCCGCGCCAGGCTGATGCTCGGCTCGGGAATGCGGAAGCGGTTGGGCCGCAGCTTTTCCCCGTGCTCGAAACGCTGGAAGGCCATCTTGGTCCGCGGCCAGGCATGCAGCACCGGCAGGTAGGTGAACTTGCCGCGACGCTGGGCTTCGCGCAGCAGCAGGCGCGGGTCGATCTCGCTGTCGTTGGGCAGGTACAGGGCGATATGCCGGGCCCGGCGGAACAGCGGATGCTGGGCCAGTTGCCGGTACAGGCCGCGCGCGGCACGACGTTGCTCGGCCGGCGTCAGGGCGCGGCGGGCATTGCGAAGCAGGCGGCGGAGTTGGGGGCGGGTCAGCGACGCGGTGTCGGTCATGGCACGGGCGATCCCAAGGTATGCCTGCGCGGGGGAAAAAGATGCGCAGGCAAAGAAAGCAGGCTCCCCGACGAACCGCTGTCGGTGTAGCCCTTGAACCCGAAAGTTCAAGGTGGAGATTGCAGGAGGCGTTAAGGCTTTCCGTCAAGCGGACATGCACACCGGCCCCACGTGCAACCCCCGTGGTTGTGCGTATCGGCTCAGGGACATGACCGACTGGCAAGCACTCCAGGGAGTGGGCGGAGTATACAGAAACTTAGTTGCTTTTTGTATCCGCGTCGTCGGCCAGGGCTTGATCCACGCGGTCCAGCAGGTCGCGCACCTG
Organism: Pseudomonas putida; assembly: GCF_001941965.1. GTDB lineage: Bacteria > Pseudomonadota > Gammaproteobacteria > Pseudomonadales > Pseudomonadaceae > Aquipseudomonas > Aquipseudomonas putida_L. Next base: position 67,067 of record NZ_MKZO01000013.1, read on the forward strand.
CTCGCGGGTGGCGCCGCCGTTCTGCGCGTCGGGGCGTTCGTCCTGTTTGTGCAGCAGGTCGTGAGTGATGTTCAAGGCGGCCATCACGGCGATGCGGTCGGCGCCGATGACCTTGCCGCTGCTGCGGATCTCGCGCATCTTGCCGTCGAGGTAGCGGGCGGCGCTGATCAGGTTGGTGCGCTCTTCCTGCGGGCAGATGATCGAATACTCTTTGTCGAGGATCTGCACGGTGACGTTGTTCGGTGAACTCATGAGTCTTGCTCCAGGGCCTTGAGCCGCGAAATCATCGATTCGACTTTCTGCCGCGCGATTTCGTTTTTTTCGATGAGGTGGGCGCGCTCCTCGCGCCAGGACTTCTCCTGCACGGATAGGAGTGCGTTTTGCCGTTTTAGTTGCTCGACCCGCTCAATCAGCAGTTCGAGGCGGCTCTTCAGCGTTTGCAGCTCGTCTTCTTGCATTGCTCGCCACTCGATTCGTCGTACCGTGACTGCTCCGTATCCCGCGTCCGCCACCGGCCGAATTGCCCGCCCAGATGGTCTTGGCGCGCCCGCCGGTGCTAGGATACAAGGCCTTCATTCTAGTCATTGCGCCGTCTGGCGCCTAGTTGCCATGTCCAATACCCAATCGCCGTACACCGCTTTCGGTACCCTGCTCAACAGCAATGGCCACCCTGTTTCCCCTGCCGAACTGCATGGCTTGCTGCTCGGGCGCAGCTGTGCCGGCGCCGGTTTCGATGCCGACAGCTGGCTGGCCGACGCGGCCCACCTGCTGGAAAGCGAACCGGTAGACAACGTTCGCAACGCTTTGATCGGTCTCCAGGAGATGGTCAAGGGCGAACTTACCGGCGAAGACATCACCATCGTCCTGCTCCTGCCCGGTGACGAGCAGCCGCTGAGCGAGCGCGCAGGCGCCCTGGGCCAGTGGTGCCAGGGCTTCCTCGCCGGTTTCGGCCTGAATGCCGGCGGCAAGGACCTGAGCGACGAAGCCAAGGAGGTTCTGCAGGACCTCACCGCTATTTCGCAAGTCCAGGACGCCCTGGAAGAATCCGAAGACGGCGAAAGCGACTATATGGAAGTGATGGAATACCTGCGCGTGGCGCCGCTGCTGCTCTACACGGAGCTGGCCAAGCCGGTCGCCGCCGCTGCCAAACCTTCCTTGCACTGAGGCCGAACAGGGGTTCCCCGTGGCAGTCACCCATATCCCGAAAGCGGAATACGCCCGGCGCCGCAAGGCGCTGATGGCGCAGATGGAACCCAACAGCATCGCCATCCTGCCGGCGGCCGCGGTTGCCATTCGCAACCGTGACGTCGAGTACCTCTATCGCCAGGACAGCGACTTCCAGTACCTCAGCGGCTTCCCCGAGCCCGAGGCGGTGATCGCCCTGATCCCCGGCCGCGAGCATGGCGAATACGTGCTGTTCTGCCGCGAGCGCAACCCCGAGCGCGAGCAATGGGACGGCCTGCGCGCCGGCCAGGAAGGCGCGATCCGCGACTTCGGTGCCGACGACGCCTTCCCCATCAGCGATATCGACGACATCCTCCCTGGCCTGATCGAAGGCCGCGACCGGGTCTACTCGGCCATGGGCAGCAATGCCGAGTTCGACCGCCGGCTGATGGAGTGGATCAACGTGATCCGTTCCAAGGCCCGCCTGGGCGCGCAACCGCCGAACGAATTCGTTGCCCTGGATCATCTGCTGCACGACATGCGCCTGTATAAATCGGCGGCGGAAGTGAAGGTGATGCGCGAGGCCGCGGCGATTTCCGCCCGAGCCCACGTGCGGGCCATGCAGGCCAGCCGCGCCGGCCTTTACGAATACAGCCTGGAAGCCGAGCTGGACTACGAGTTCCGCAAGGGCGGGGCGAAGATGCCGGCCTACGGCTCCATCGTCGCGGCCGGGCGCAACGGCTGCATCCTGCACTACCAGGAGAACGACGCGCCGCTGAAGGACGGCGACCTGGTGCTGATCGACGCTGGCTGCGAGATCGACTGCTACGCCAGCGACATCACCCGCACCTTCCCGGTCAACGGCGTGTTCTCGGCGGAGCAGAAGGCGATCTACGAGCTGGTGCTCGCCTCCCAGGAAGCGGCCTTCGCCGAGATCGCCCCCGGCAAGCACTGGAACCAGGCCCACGAGGCTACGGTCCGGGTGATCACCGAGGGCCTGGTGACGCTGGGCCTGCTCAAGGGCGCGGTCGATGAACTGATCGAAACCGAGGCCTACCGGGCCTTCTACATGCACCGTGCCGGACACTGGCTGGGCATGGATGTGCATGATGTCGGCGAGTACAAGGTCGGCGGTCAATGGCGCGTGCTCGAGCCGGGCATGGCCCTGACGGTTGAGCCGGGTATCTACATTGCCGCAGACAACCAGAACGTCGCGAAGAAATGGCGCGGCATTGGTGTACGGATCGAGGATGACGTAGTGGTAACCAAGAACGGCTGTGAAATCCTGACCACCGGCGTACCGAAGACGGTCGCCGAAATCGAAGCCTTGATGGCTGCTGCACGAAGCCAGGTCGCATGAGCCGGGTCAATCTCGCCATCATCGGCGGCGGTCTGGTCGGCGCCAGTCTTGCCCTGGCCCTGCAGGCCGGCGCCCGGGCCCGGGGCTGGAAGATCCTGCTGATCGAGCCCTTCGCTCCCGGCGACAGTTTCCAGCCCAGCTACGATGCACGATCCTCGGCGCTGTCCTTCGGTACCCGGCAGATCTACGAGCGCCTGGGCCTGTGGCAGGGCATCAGCCGGCGTGCCGAACCAATCCGGCAGATCCAGGTGTCTGATCGCGGGCGCTTCGGCGCGACCCGTCTCGATGCCATCGAGGAAGGCGTGCCGGCCCTGGGTTATGTGGTGGAGAACGCCTGGCTCGGGCAATGCCTGTGGCAAGGCCTCGACGCCGAGGTGGTGAGCTGGCGCTGCCCGGCCGAAGTCATCGCCATGCAGCCGTTGGGCGACGGTTATCGCCTGACCCTGAACGATGAGACCCAGGTCGAATGTGATCTGGCCGTACTGGCCGATGGCGGTCGCTCCGGCCTGCGTGAGCAATTGGGTATCCATGTCAATCAGCGCCCGTATCACCAGAGCGCGCTGATCGCCAATATCACCCCGGGCGAGGCCCATTGTGGCCAGGCCTTCGAACGCTTCACCGATGACGGCCCGATGGCCCTGCTGCCGCTGCCGGAGAACCGCTGCGCGCTGGTCTGGACCCGCGCCGGAATGGACGCGAAACGCCTGGCCGAGCTGGACGAGCGCAGCTTCCTCGACGAATTGCAGGGTGTCTTTGGCTACCGCCTCGGTGCCTTGCGCCAGGTCGGTGCGCGGCATCTGTATCCGCTGTCGCTGGTGGAAGCCCAGGAGCAGGTGCGCCCGCACCTGGTGGTGCTCGGCAACGCCGCCCACAGCCTGCACCCGATTGCCGGGCAGGGCTTCAACCTGTCGCTGCGCGATGTGCAGTCGCTGGCCGACGGCTTGCTCGCCGGCCCGGACACCCCGGGCGATTTCGCCACCCTGGATGCCTACCGCGAACGCCAGCGCCTGGACCAGGAACTGACCGTCGGCTTCTCCGACAAGGTCACCCGGCTGTTCGGCACTGCCCAGCCGCTGGTCGCCACCGGCCGCAACCTCGGCCTGCTCGGTCTCGACCTGCTGCCGCCGGCCAAGCGCTGGTTCGCCCGCCAGGCCATGGGCCTGGGCACCCGCCCTGATCTCCAGGGCAAGGCATGACCCCTTCTTTCTTCTACGTGGAACAGGCTTGAAGCATGGACATGCGCGCGGATCTGTTGATTGTCGGTGCCGGTATGGTCGGCAGCGCCCTGGCCCTGGCCTTGCAGCACAGCGGCCTGGAAATCCTCCTGATCGACGGCAGCCCGCTGTCGGTGCAGCGCTTCGATGACGAAGCGCCGTTCGAGCCGCGGGTCAGCGCCCTGTCGGCGGCCAGCCAGCGCATTCTCGAGCGCCTCGGGGCCTGGCAAGGGATCGCCGAACGACGTCTGAGCCCGTATTCCGACATGCATGTGTGGGACGGCAGCGGCACCGGGCAGATCCACTTCTCGGCGGCCAGCGTGCATGCCGAAGTGCTCGGGCATATCGTCGAGAATCGGGTGGTCCAGGATGGTCTGCTGGAGCGTCTGCACGACAGCGAGATCGGCCTGCTGCCCAACGCCCGTCTGGAGCGCATGCGTCGTTCCGGCGACGAATGGCTGCTGACCCTTTCCGACGGCCGCAACCTGCGTGCGCCACTGGTGATCGCCGCCGATGGTGCCAACTCCGCCGTGCGCCGCCTGACCGGCTGCGAAACCCGCGAATGGGATTACCTGCACCACGCCATCGTCACCAGCGTGCAATGCGCCAAACCGCACCAGATGACGGCCTGGCAGCGCTTCACCGACGAGGGTCCGCTGGCCTTCCTGCCGCTGGCCCGTGACGGCAAGCAGGACTGGTGTTCGATCGTCTGGTCGACCACCCCGGAACAGTCCGAACGCCTGATGGCCCTGCCGGACGGCGAGTTCTGCTCCGAGCTGGAGCGCGCCTTCGAAGGCCGCCTGGGTTCGGTGCTGCATGCCGACCCACGCCTGTGCGTGCCGCTGCGCCAGCGTCATGCCAAGCGCTATGTCGCCGAAGGGCTGGCGCTGATCGGCGACGCTGCCCACACCATCCACCCGCTGGCCGGGCAGGGGGTCAACCTGGGCTTCCTCGATGCCGCGGTGCTGGCTGAAGTGTTGCAAAGCGCGTATGAGCGCGGCGAGCGCCTGGCCGATGTGCGCGTGCTGAGCCGTTTCGAGCGCCGGCGCATGCCGCACAACCTGGCGCTGATGGCGGCCATGGAAGGCTTCGAGCGCCTGTTCCAGGCCGATCCGCTGCCGCTGCGCTGGCTGCGCAACAGCGGCCTGAAATGGGTCGAACAGATGCCTGAGGCCAAGGCGCTGTTCGTTCGCCAAGCCTTGGGTTTGAGTGGTGATCTGCCGGACCTGGCGAAAGCCTGAGGTCGCCGCAACATCTGGTAACTCCTCGGTGCTGCGTTCGGTTTGTGATGGCAAATGACATTAACTACCATTTGCGCCTCATTCCGATACCGAGGAGCGTTACCGATGTCGTCACGCAAGCACCTGCTGGCCGCCCTGACCCTCACCCTGTTTGGCGGGGCTGCCCATGCGGCGGATGAAGTGGTGGTGTATTCCTCGCGTATCGACGAGCTGATCAAGCCGGTCTTCGACGCCTACACCGCCAAGACCGGGGTGAAGATCAAGTTCATCACCGACAAGGAGGCCCCGCTGATGCAGCGGATCAAGGCCGAAGGCGAGAACGGCGTGGCCGACCTGCTGCTCACCGTCGATGCCGGCAACCTCTGGCAGGCCGAACAGATGGGCATCCTGCAGCCGATCAAGTCGCCGGTGATCGATGCCAACATTCCGCAAAAATACCGTGCGTCCTCCCATGACTGGACCGGCCTGAGCCTGCGTGCGCGGACCATCGTCTACTCCACCGAGCGGGTCAAGCCGGGCGAACTGACCACCTACGAGGCGCTGGCCGACAAGCAATGGGAAGGCCGCCTGTGCCTGCGCACGGCGAAGAAGGTCTATAACCAGTCGCTGACCGCCACCATGATCGAGACCCATGGCGAGGCCAAGACCGAAGAGCTGGTCAAGGGCTGGGTCAACAACCTGTCCACCGATGTGTTCTCCGATGACAATGCGGTGATCAACGCCATCGCTGCCGGGCAGTGCGACGTCGGCATCGTCAATACCTACTACTACGGTCGCCTGCACCAGGCCGACCCGAAACTGCCGGTCAAGCTGTTCTGGCCCAACCAGGGTGACCGTGGCGTGCACGTCAACCTGTCCGGTATTGGCCTGACCAAGCATGCACCGCACCCGGAAGCGGCCAAGGCGCTGGTGGAGTGGATGACCGGCGAGGAAGCGCAGAAGATGTTCGCCGGGATCAACCAGGAATTCCCGGCCAACCCGAAAGTCGCTCCGTCCGAGGAAGTGGCGGCCTGGGGCAGCTTCAAGGCAGACGACTTGCCGGTGGAAGTGGCGGGCAAGCGCCAGGCTGAAGCGATTCGCTTGATGGACCGGGCTGGCTGGAACTGAGGTTCAGCCCTTATTCTTGCTGGGTCCTTGAGGGCCCTATCGCTGGCAAGCCAGCTCCCACAGGTTTCGCGGTGCACGCGGTCCCTGTGGGAGCTGGCTTGCCAGCGATGAGGCCCTGAAAAACTCCACATCCCTGAGATCCCGCCCCTTGTCCCGCCCCACCCAACGCCGCTGGTACCCCCTGGTCTTCGCCATCGCTGCGCTGGTGATGCTGCCCCTGAGCGTGCTCGTGCTGTCCTGGCAGAGCATCGACCTGCAGATCTGGTCGCACCTGCTCGATACCCAGATGAGCCGCCTGCTGGGCAACACCCTGACCCTGGTGGTGGGCGTCGGCATTGGCGTCACCGTGCTGGGCGTCAGCCTCGCCTGGCTCACCAGCCTCTGCGAATTCCCCGGGCGCCGCTGGCTGGACTGGGCATTGATGCTGCCCTTCGCCATTCCCGCCTATGTGCTGGCCTTCGTCTTCGTCGGCCTGCTGGACTTCTCCGGCCCGGTACAGACCCTGCTGCGCGAGTGGTTCGGGCCGATGCGCCTGCCCCGGGTGCGCTCCACCGGCGGGGTGATCATCGTCCTGGTGCTGGTGTTCTACCCCTACGTCTACCTGCTGGCGCGCAATGCCTTCCTGGCCCAGGGCAAGGGCCTGATGGAGGCGGCGCGGGTCCTCGGGCAATCGCCGTTGCAGGCGTTCTGGCGGGTCGGCCTGCCCATGGCGCGACCGGCGATCCTCGCCGGCCTGGCCCTGGCGCTGATGGAAACCCTGGCGGACTTCGGTGCCGTCTCGGTCTTTAACTTCGATACCTTCACTACCGCCATCTACAAAACCTGGTACGGCTTCTTCAGCCTTTCCAGCGCCGCGCAACTGGCCAGCCTGCTGCTGCTGGCGGTGATGCTGGTGCTCTACGGCGAGCGCCGGGCCCGGGGTGCGGTGCGCAGCAGCAACGAGCGGCCGCGGGGCAAGGCGCTGTACCACCTGCGCGGGATCAAGGCCGCCGCTGCCAGTGGCTGGTGCCTGCTGGTGTTCGCCTGCGCCTTTGTCGTACCGATGCTGCAACTGCTGGCGTGGTTCTGGCTGCGTGGCCGCTTCGATCTCGACGAGCGCTATACCGCGCTGATCCTGCACACCCTCTACCTCGGCGCCGCAGCGGCGCTGATCACCGTCTGCGTCGCACTGGCGCTGGCCTTTGCCCGCCGTCAGTCCTCGGCCCCGGCGATCCGTGCCGGGGTCAGCCTGGCCAACCTTGGCTACGCGCTGCCCGGCTCGGTGCTGGCCGTGGCGATCATGCTCGCCTTCAGCTACCTCGACCGTGAACTGGTGATCCCGCTCTCCGGCTGGCTCGGCGGGGCTGGCAAGCCATTGCTGCTGGGCAGCCTCTCGGCCCTGCTGCTGGCCTACCTGGTGCGCTTCATCGCGGTGGCCTACGGGCCGCTGGAAAACAGCCTGGGGCGCATTCGTCCTTCGCTGCCGGAAGCGGCACGCAGTATGGGTGTCAGTGGGCCGGGATTGTTTTTCAAGGTGTATCTCCCCTTGCTGGTGCCCGGTGCCCTGAGCGCCGCGTTGCTGGTGTTCGTCGATGTGCTCAAGGAAATGCCGGCGACCCTGCTGATGCGTCCGTTCGGCTGGGACACGCTGGCGGTGCGGGTGTTCGAGATGACCAGTGAAGGCGAGTGGGCGCGGGCCTCGCTGCCGGCCCTGACCCTGGTGCTGGTCGGCCTGCTGCCGGTCATCGGTTTGATACGGCGCTCGGCTCGTCATCCGGGTCAGAGTCACTGACGGATGCCACCCGGCCTCCTTGCGGATACAATGCGCGGCATTCGCTGCGGCCGGTCCACGACCGGGTAGCCGGAACGCTGCCCTCAGCCGTAGCTTCGCCACGCCCGGAAGGAGAAACCCATGGGACAGCGTACGCCTCTGTATGACCTGCACCTGGCGCTTGGCGCCAAGATGGTCGATTTTGGCGGTTGGGATATGCCCCTGCATTACGGCTCGCAAGTCGAGGAGCACCATCAGGTGCGCCGCGACTGCGGAGTGTTCGACGTGTCGCACATGACCGTGATCGACATCGCCGGTACCGATGCCGGCGACTGGCTGCGCCATCTGCTGGCCAACGACGTCGCGCGCCTCGATGCGCCCGGCAAGGCCCTCTACAGCCCCCTGCTCAACGATGACGGTGGGGTGATCGACGACCTGATCGTCTATCGCCTCGATGACGGCTATCGCCTGGTGGTCAACGCCGCCACCCGCGACAAGGACCTGGCCTGGCTCGAAGCCCGCCGCAGCGGTTTCGAAGTGCAGTTCCGCGAGCGTCCGGAGCTGGCGATCCTCGCCATCCAGGGCCCGCAGGCGCGGGAGAAGGTCGCCGAGCTGCTCAGCGCCTCACGCGCGGCCCTGATCCGCGACCTGAAGCCCTTCGAAGGCCATTTCGAAGGCGACTGGTTCATTGCCCGCACCGGCTACACCGGTGAAGACGGCCTGGAAATCATTCTCCCCGCCCTGCAGGCGCCGGCCTTCTTCAACGACCTGGTCGGTGCCGGTATCGCCCCGAGCGGCCTCGGTGCCCGCGACACCCTGCGTCTTGAAGCCGGCATGAACCTGTACGGCAACGACATGGACGAACGCCATTCGCCGCTGACCTCCAACCTGTCCTGGAGCATCGCCTGGGAGCCCGCCGAACGCGATTTCATCGGGCGCAAGGCGCTGGAAGCCGAGAAAGGCCGTGGCGTATCCCTGAAACTGGTCGGCCTGGTGCTGGAAGAGCGCGGCGTGCTGCGCGCCCACCAGGTGGTTCGCGTCGCGGAAATTGGCGAAGGGGAGATCACCAGTGGTAGTTTCTCGCCTACGCTGAGCAAGGCAATCGCTCTGGCACGCCTCCCGATAGCGACTGCCGACCGGGCTGAAGTGGAAATCCGTGGCAAATGGTATCCGGTGAGGGTGGTCAAGCCGACCTTCGTTCGCCATGGCCGAATCCTGATCTAAATTAATTCCGGCGGGCCGACCGCTGAACCCTGTTGAGGAACAACCTATGAGCCAAATCCCTGCCGACCTGCGTTATGCCGAAAGCCACGAGTGGGCCCGTCTGGAAGCCGATGGCACCGTGACCGTCGGTATCAGTGACCATGCCCAGCAAGCCCTGGGTGACGTGGTCTTCGTCGAACTGCCTGAAGTCGGCACCGTCTTCGGCGCAGGCGATGCGTCCGGCGTGGTCGAGTCGGTCAAGGCGGCCTCGGATATCTACTCGCCGGTCGGCGGCGAAGTCATTGCCGTCAATGACGACGTGCGCGACAGCCCCGAGCTGGTCAACGAAGAAGTCTACGAGTCCTGGTTCTTCAAGCTGAAGCCATCGAACACGGCCGACCTGGACAAGCTGATGAGCGCCGAGGAATACGCCAAGGCCATCGGCGAGTAAGCCACCCGCAGTTTTTCCCGCACGATCGGCAATCCCTTCCTAGACTCTAATGGCCCCGACACCCATCGGGGCTTGGTCTAGGAAGAGAGAGCTGCCATGTCCTTGTTGCCGTCCCTGAGCCAACTGCACGATCCCAACCCGTTCCTGCGCCGCCATCTCGGCCCCGATGCTGCCGAGCAGCAAGCCATGCTCGACGTGCTTGGTGTCGCCAGCCGTAGCGAGCTGATCGAACAGACGGTGCCGCCCGGCATCCGCTTCAACCGCCCCCTGGACCTGCCCCCAGCCCTGGATGAAGAGGCTGCGCTGGAGCGCCTGCGGGGGTATGCCGAGCAGAACCAGCGCTGGACCAGCCTGATCGGCATGGGCTACCACGCGACCCGCACGCCGACCGTCATCCTGCGCAATGTCCTGGAAAATCCGGGCTGGTACACCGCCTATACGCCCTACCAGCCGGAAATCGCCCAGGGCCGCCTGGAAGCGCTGCTGAACTACCAGCAGATGATCATTGACCTCACCGGGCTGGACCTGGCCAACGCCTCCTTGCTGGACGAAGCCACCGCTGCCGGCGAAGCCATGGCCCTGGCCAAGCGGGTGACGAAGTCCCGCAGCAATCGTTTCTTCGCCGACGAGCACTGCCACCCGCAGACCCTGTCGGTGCTGCAGACCCGTGCCGAAGGCTTCGGCTTCGAGCTGGTGATCGACTCGCTGGACAACCTCGACAAGCACGAGGTATTCGGTGCCCTGTTGCACTACCCCAATACCCATGGCGGCGTGCATGACCTGCGCCCCGCGATCCAGCACCTGCACAGCCAGCAGGCCATCGCCTGCGTGGCCGCCGACCTCCTGAGCCTGGTGCTGCTGACCCCGCCGGGCGAGCAGGGCGCAGACGTGGTGCTGGGCTCGTCGCAGCGCTTTGGCGTGCCCATGGGTTACGGCGGGCCGCACGCGGCGTACTTCGCGTGTCGTGATGAGTTCAAGCGGGCCATGCCCGGGCGCATCATCGGCGTGTCCAAGGACGCCCGCGACAGCCTGGCGCTGCGCATGGCGCTGCAGACCCGCGAGCAACATATCCGCCGCGAGAAGGCGAACTCGAACATCTGCACCGCCCAGGTGCTGCTGGCCAATATTGCCGGCTTCTATGCGGTCTACCATGGGCCTGACGGGCTGCGTCGCATTGCCCAGCGGGTGCACCGGCTGACCACGATCCTGGCCGCCGGGCTTGAGCGCAATGGCGTCAAGCGCCTCAACCCGCACTTCTTCGACACCCTGACCCTCGAGGTCGGTGGCAGCCAGACGGCGATCATCCAGAGTGCCGAGGCGGCGCGGATCAACCTGCGCATTCTCGGTCGCGGCCATCTGGGCGTTGCGCTCGACGAAACCTGCGATGAAAGCACCGTGCTGCGCCTGTTCGATATCTTCCTCGGCGTCGATCATGGGCTGAACATCGCCGAACTGGACGCCGAAGACCTGCCCGCCGGCATCCCCGATGAACTGCTGCGCCGCTCGGCGTACCTGACCCACCCGGTGTTCAACCTGCACCACAGCGAAACCGAGATGCTGCGCTACCTCAAGCAACTGGAAAACAAGGACCTGGCCCTCAACCAGTCGATGATCCCGCTGGGCTCCTGCACCATGAAGCTCAACGCCAGCAGCGAGATGATCCCCATCACCTGGCCCGGTTTCGCCGAACTGCACCCCTTCGTGCCGGTGGAGCAGGCGACCGGCTACAAGGCCATGATCGACGAGCTGGAACGCTGGCTGTGCGCGATCACCGGCTTCGATGCCATCTGCATGCAGCCCAACTCCGGCGCCCAGGGCGAATACGCCGGGCTGCTGGCGATCAGCAAGTACCACCGCAGCCGCAAGCAGGGGCAGCGGGATATCTGCTTGATCCCGGCTTCGGCCCACGGCACCAACCCGGCGTCGGCGCAGATGGCCGGGATGCAGGTGGTGATCGTGGCCTGCGACAACGCCGGCAACGTCGACCTGGAAGACCTCAAACTCAAGGCGCAGGAGGCAGGTGAGCGGCTGTCGTGCCTGATGGCGACCTATCCGTCGACCCACGGCGTGTACGAGGAGGGCATCAGCGAGATCTGCGAGGTTATCCACAGGCATGGCGGCCAGGTCTACATGGACGGCGCCAACCTCAATGCCCAGGTCGGGCTGGCGCGGCCGGCGGATATCGGCGCCGATGTCTCGCACATGAACCTGCACAAGACCTTCTGCATTCCCCATGGCGGCGGCGGGCCGGGCATGGGGCCGATCGGTGTGCGTGCGCACCTGGCGCCATTCGTGGCCAGTCACCCGGTGATCCCGGTGCCGGGGCCGGATCCGCAGAACACTGCGGTCAGCGCCGCGCCCTGGGGCAGTGCGAGCATCCTGCCGATCAGCTGGATGTACATCGCCATGATGGGGCCGCAACTGGCAGATGCCAGCGAGGTGGCGATCCTGTCTGCCAACTACCTGGCCGAGCGCCTGGGTGGGGCGTTTCCGGTGCTGTATCGCGGGCGTAACGAGCGGGTGGCCCACGAATGCATCCTCGACCTGCGGCCGCTCAAGGCGCAGACCGGGATTAGCGAGGAGGACGTGGCCAAGCGCCTGATGGACTATGGCTTCCATGCCCCGACCATGTCGTTCCCGGTGCCGGGGACCTTGATGGTCGAGCCGACCGAGAGTGAGCCAAAGGCCGAGCTGGATCGCTTCGTCGAGGCGATGTTGAGCATTCGTGCGGAAATCGCCGAGGTGCAGAACGGCAAATGGCCGGCGGAGGACAACCCGCTCAAGCGGGCGCCGCATACCCTGGCGGATGTGCTCGGCGTCTGGGACAGGCCCTACAGCCTGGAGCAGGCGGTGGCGCCGAGCGCCCATGCCCGGGCGCACAAGTACTGGCCGGCGGTGAACCGGGTGGACAATGTGTATGGGGACAGGAATCTGTTCTGTGCCTGTGTGCCGGTCGAGGATTACCGCTGAGAGTGTTGTTGTTCTTCAGGGCCTCATCGCTGGCAAGCCAGCTCCCACAAGGACCGGGTGCACCTCAGGACCTGTGGGAGCTGGCTTGCCAGCGATGAGGCCATCAGCAGCACTACATGAGATCAGATTGATCTCCTCTTGAGTCGTCACCCCCGCCGCAATCTTCCTCAATCCATTCTCCCGCAGCCCGTCCATCCCCTCGCTGCGCGCCAGCTTCCTCAACTCCAGCACATCGCACTCCGGCCCGATCAACCCGGCAAGCCGCTCATTCAGCTCCAGCACCTCGTACACCCCGGTTCGCCCGTGATAACCGGTCTGCCGGCATTCCCGACAGCCGACGGCCCCTGCCGAGGTCTTGCAGGCCACGCACAAAGTCCGCACCAAGCGCTGCGCCAGCACCCCCACCAGCGTCGCCTTGATCAAATAATACGCAACCCCCAACTCCAGCAACCGGCCAATGGCCGAACACGCATCGTTGGTATGCAGCGTGGACAGCACCAGATGCCCGGTCAGCGCCGCCTGGATCGCCACCTGCGCCGTCTCCAGGTCGCGGATCTCGCCGACCATGATGATGTCCGGGTCCTGGCGCAGCAGCGCACGCACGCCGCTGGCGAAGTCCAGGCCGATGCCCGGCTGCACCTGGGTCTGGTTGAACGCGGGCTCGACCATCTCGATCGGGTCCTCGAGGGTGCAGACGTTGACCTCGGAGGTCGCCAGTTGCTTCAGCGCGCTGTACAGGGTGCTGGTCTTGCCCGAGCCGGTCGGCCCGGTGACCAGAATGATGCCATTGGGCCGGCGCAGCAGGCGTTGCCAGCGTTCCAGTTCGGCGCCGTCGAAGCCCAGGGCCTGGCTGCCCTGACGCAGCAACTGCGGGTCGAAGATGCGCATGACGAGCTTTTCGCCAAAGGTGGTCGGCAGGGTCGACAGGCGCAGTTCGACTTCATCGCCGGCCGGTGAGCGGGTCTTGATCCGCCCGTCCTGCGGGCGACGTTTTTCCGCGACATTCATCCGCCCGAGGTTTTTCAGGCGGCTGGTGATGGCCAGGGTCACCGCCGGTGGAAACGGATAGGCATCGTGCAGCACGCCGTCGATGCGCAGGCGCAACCGGCCCTGCTCACGGCGCGGTTCCAGGTGGATATCGCTGGCGCGCTGCTCGAAGGCGTATTGCAGCAGCCAGTCGACAATGCTGACGATATGCGCGTCATCCGCATCCGGCTGGTCGTCGCCCAGCTCCAGTAGCTGCTCCAGGTTGCCACTGGCCGGGGCCGTGGCTTCAAGCTGGCTGGCATCACTGACCGAGCGGGCGAGGCGGAAGAAGTCCTGGCTGATCTGGCGAATCCGCAACGGGCTGGCGACAACGCGCACCACCCGGCGCTTGAGTGCCCGGGTCAGGTCGGCTTCCCAGGAGCAGACCCACGGTTCGGCACTGGCGACGGTGACGCTGTCGGCGCTGTGCGCCACGGCCAGGATGCCGTGACGGCGGGCGAATGCGGCGGACATCAGCCCGGTCATGCCGGGCAGGTCGATGCCCAGCGGATCGAGACGCAGGAAGGCTTGGCCGGCTTGCTGTGCCAGCCACTGGCACAGGCTGTCGAGGTCGAGGCGTCGACCGGGGTGGCGCAGGTCTTCGAGATGCTGGTTGGCGATGCTCTCGAGCGGGTGTTCGCCCGGCGTCTCATGTTTGAAGCGCTGGCGGCAGTCAGCAGGGACAAGGCGCTGGGCGATCAGGCGGTCCAGCAGCGGGATAAGCTCGAGAGGGCGGTCCATTGGCGACGTCCTTTGCAATGGAAATTGCCAAGGCTAGCCGCGCTCCGCCCGCCCGCAGGGTCAGAAGCGTTGCTGGATCTTTCCCCGGTCGTCGCCATTGAGCAGCGCGGTACGCAGCACCACCTCGCAGACACAGATCAGGTTGCGCATCTTTTCCGCGATCAGTTGGGCGCGATGCCAACTCAAACCATCGATGGCGATGTCCACCCGCAGCAGGTCGGCTTGCTGCTGCATCTGCACGCCCTGAGGCAGCAGACATTGCAGGGCGAACAGGTTGAGGATGCGGCAGAGGCTGTCGGATTCCGGCTCGACCTGCAGTTCATAGTGATAGCGCACCTTGTTGCTTTCGCCGCCGATGAGGTCGGCATCGTGCAAGCGCACAGCGGCGAAGTGGTCAGGGCGTTCGAGAGCGGTCATGGGAATCCTCCAAAAGCAGTGAAGGAATCTTTGCACGGCGAAGCGGAGATTTTTTACCTATCATTGGCCGTCACAGCTTTTTTTCGAATTGTTTAAGTCGCGAATCGGCGATTGGAGAAATAATCATGCCTAGCGAGCTGGACGCCTATGATCGCCGCATTCTGGCCCTGCTGCAGGACGATGCTTCGCTGTCCAGCGCGCAGATCGCCGAGAAGGTGGGACTGTCGCAATCGCCGTGCTGGCGCAGGATCCAGCGGCTGAAGGACGAAGGGGTGATTCGCGGCCAGGTGACCCTGCTGGACCGCAAGAAGATCGGCCTCAACACGCAGATCTTCGCCGAGGTGAAGCTCAACGCCCACGGGCGTTCCAACTTCGCCGAGTTCACCGAGGCGATCCGCGGTTTTCCGGAAGTGCTGGAGTGCTATGTGCTGATGGGGGCGGTGGACTTTCTGCTGCGCATCGTCACCCCGGATATCGAGGCCTACGAGCGCTTCTTCTTCGAGAAGCTGTCGATGGTGCCGGGGATCCAGGAGGTCAACTCGACCGTGGCGCTGTCGGAGATCAAGTCCACGACCAGCCTGCCGGTGTTGCGCTGAGGAGGGAGGCGGACGGGCCGTGACGCCCGTCCGCAGTGGCACGGCCTACTTGCGCGCCAGGTGTTTCCAGCCACGGCTCTGGGCCACGGCAAAGGCTTGCTGGACGCGGGCGTCGAGGACTTCGTCGCTGATCGGCTGGTTGGCCAGTTGTTGCAGCTTGATCAGTTCGCCGTACAGACGGTCCAGCTCCGGCGCTTCCAGTAGCACGCTGCGACCGTAGTGCAGCCAGCCCAGCAGGCGCTCGATACGCGGCAGCTGTTCAGCGAGGTCTTCCGGCTGCTGCTGGTACAGCGGCAGTTGCAGGGCCTTGGCTTCATCGCCCAGCTCCACAGTCAGCCAGTTGGCCAGTGCCGCCGCGCCCTGGCGTTCGCCGCGCTTGTTGCGCTCGGCGGTCCAGCCACGGGCGAGCAACCAGCGCGAGGTGTCCAGGGAGAACTGGCCCCAGCGCGGGTCCAGCAGTTCTTCGGCGAACTGCTCGGGGGCGGCGCGGCGGATGTCTTCGTCGTCGTTGCCGGCCAGCACCAGGGTGCGCCAGTCTTCCAGCAGGGCGTCGAGGCGAGCGCGCAGCTCACGGGTGGTGGCCCGTGGTGCGGCCTGGCCGAGGCTGCTGGCCAGGGCACGCAGTTCGCCCAGGCATTGCACCCAGTCCTGCAGCAGGCGCCAGTGGCCGGTGTGCTGGTATTGCTCGGCCAGGCGCTGGCTGCTGGCCAGCAGGTGCCAGGCGATGGCCGAGAAGGCGTCGTCCAGCGACATTTCCGGGTCCAGTTCGGGGGCCGGCAGGTTGACGTGGTAGCTGCTCGGGTCAAGCAGGCGGTAGCCGCGCTCGGCCTTGCTGATGTCGCAAGGGAACAGCGGCAGGCTTGCGGCCAGCTCGGCGGCCAGTTCCAGCAGGGCTTCCGGCTCGCCTTCGCGCAGCTCAAGCTCCAGCTCGCAGATTTCTTCCTTCTGCTTGCCGGCGCTGACGGTGCCGAGGTCCAAGGCGGCTTCGATGACCACCTTGGACTTGCCGCGGCCCCAGGCGATATCGGCGAACTCACGCACGAAGTCGGTGGTGAACAGCGGCTTGATGGTCTTCTTGTCCAGCTCGGCCAGGGCCTCGGGCCAGCAGGTGTCGTCGAGCTTCTTCAGGTCCAGCTTGGCCTTGGGCAGCTCCCACTGGAACTCGTTGCGCTCGGACAGGCCGGCGACGCTGTTGCCGCGGGTCTTCAGGGTCTGGATCACCACGTCGCCGTCACGGCGCAGGCGCAGGGCGACCTTGGCGGCGGACAGATCGCGTTCCGGGGTGTCGAAGTACTGGTTGAGCAGTTCGCGCTGCTGCCAGCCGGACTTGTTGCGCTTTTTCAGCAGCGGATGCTCGCGCAAGGCGGCGAGGGTCTCGCGGCTGATCCGCAGTTTGATTTCGGTTTCTTTATTCATTGCCGGGTAACCAGGCTGGAAGGGCGGGGTACGTCTTGGCCGTGCAGTGTACAGGACTCGGCAGTCCACGGTTTATTCATGCAGCCCGATGGCCCTATGATGGGGCTCGTTTCCAGGAGAACGCGCATGCCGTTGCCATCGCTCAAGGACCAGTTCGCCGCGTTGATCGCCGCGCCTTCGGTCAGTTGTACCCAGCCGGACCTGGACCAGTCCAACCGCGCGGTGATCGACCAGCTCGCCAGCTGGCTCGGCGACCTGGGTTTCTCCTGCGAGATCCAGGAAATCACCCCGGGCAAGTTCAACCTGCTCGCCAGCTTCGGCAGCGGCCCCGGCGGCCTGGTGCTGGCCGGGCACAGCGACACCGTGCCGTATGACCCGCAACTGTGGAAAACCGACCCGCTGAAGCTCAGCGAGGTCGGCGACCGTTGGGTCGGCCTGGGCGTGTGCGACATGAAGGGCTTCTTCCCGTTGATCATCGAGGCGGTGCGGCCGTTGCTCGACCAGCCGTTCAAGCAGCCGCTGCTGATCCTGGCGACCTGCGACGAGGAGAGCTCGATGTCCGGGGCCCGCGCCCTGGCCGAGGCCGGCAGGCCGCTGGGCCGCGCCGCGGTGATCGGCGAGCCTACCGGGCTGAAGCCGATCCGCATGCACAAGGGCGTGATGATGGAGCGCGTCGACATTCTCGGGCGCAGCGGCCATTCGTCGGACCCGTCCCTGGGGCATAGCGCGATGGACGCCATGCACGAGGTGATGGGCGCGCTGATGGACCTGCGCAAGCAATGGCAGCGCGAGTACAACAATGCCCAGTTCAGCGTGCCGCAGCCGACCATGAACTTCGGCTGCATCCACGGTGGCGACAACCCCAACCGGATCTGCGGCCAGTGCGCCCTGGAGTTCGACCTGCGGCCGCTGCCGGGCATGGACCCGCAGGTGCTGCGCGCGGCGATCCGCAGCAAGCTGGCGCCGCTGGCCGAGCAGCACCAGGTGAAGATCGACTATGCGCCGCTGTTCCCCGAGGTGCCGCCGTTCGAGCAACGCGCCGATGCGGAACTGGTGCAACTGGCCGAACGTCTTACCGGTCATGTCGCCGAAGCGGTAGCCTTCGGCACCGAAGCGCCTTATCTTCAGCGCCTGGGCTGCGAGACCCTGGTCCTTGGCCCCGGCGATATCGCCTGCGCCCACCAGCCCGGCGAGTACCTTGAACTGTCACGCCTGGAGCCTACAGTGCGTCTGTTGCGTGAACTGATTCAGCATTACTGCCTCGACTCGGCGATTGTCCGTTGAGTCCAACCCCTTCATTCCAGAGGAGAACGCGTGTGACGTCTTGCCTGCTGCGACGATAAAGCTCGAGCGCTGTGTGCCGTTCCGTTCTTGATTCACTTTCTACAGGCTCAGGTCATGCCCGAATACGTCAACTGGCTGCGTCATGCTTCTCCCTACATCAATGCCCACCGGGACTGCACCTTCGTGGTCATGCTCCCGGGAGACGGGGTCGAACACCCCAACTTCGGCAATATCGTCCACGATCTGGTGCTGCTGCACAGCCTCGGGGTGCGCCTCGTGCTGGTGCATGGTTCCCGTCCACAGATCGAAAGCCGCCTGACCGCTCGCGGTCTGAGCGCCCATTATCACCATGGCTTGCGCATCACCGATGCGGCGACCCTGGAGTGCGTGATCGATGCCGTCGGGCAATTGCGCATCGCCATCGAGGCGCGCTTGTCGATGGATATGGCCGCCTCGCCGATGCAGGGCGCTCGCCTGCGGGTGGCCTCGGGCAACCTCGTCACTGCACGGCCGATCGGCGTTGTTGAAGGCGTCGACTATCACCACACCGGTGAAGTGCGTCGGGTCGACCGCAAGGGTATCGGGCGCCTGCTGGACGAGCGTTCGATCGTCCTGCTGTCGCCGCTGGGTTATTCGCCGACCGGCGAGATCTTCAACCTTGCTTGCGAAGACGTCGCTACCCGCGCGGCCATTGAACTGGGCGCGGACAAGCTGCTGCTGTTCGGCGCCGAGCCGGGCTTGCTGGATGCTTCGGGCAAGCTGGTGAAGGAGATTCGTCCGCAACAGGTGGCGCCGCACCTGGAGCGCCTCGGTAGCGATTACCAGGGCGAGTTGCTGGATGCCGCGGCGGAGGCCTGCCGGGGCGGCGTGGCGCGTAGCCATATCGTCAGTTATGTGGAAAACGGTGCGCTGCTCAACGAGCTGTTCACCCGTGGCGGTGGCGGTACGCTGGTCGCCCAGGAGCAGTTCGAGGTGGTGCGCGAGGCGGCGATCGAGGATGTCGGTGGCTTGCTGGAGCTGATCAGCCCGCTGGAAGAGCAGGGCATCCTGGTACGTCGCTCCCGCGAGGTACTGGAGCGCGAGATCGAGCAGTTCAGCGTGGTGGAGCGCGAGAGCAATATCATCGCCTGTGCGGCGCTGTATCCGATTGCCGATTCCGATGCCGGCGAGCTGGCGTGCCTGGCGGTGAATCCGGAGTATCGCCATGGCGGGCGCGGGGATGATCTGCTGGAGCGGATCGAGGAGCGGGCGCGGGCGTTGGGCTTGAAGACGCTGTTCGTGCTTACGACCCGGACGGCGCACTGGTTCAGGGAGCGGGGGTTTGTGCCGAGCGGCGTAGAGAGGCTGCCGGCGGCAAGGGCTTCGCTGTACAACTACCAGCGTAACTCGAAGATCTTCGAAAAAGCGTTGTAAGGCTTTAGGGCCTCATCGCTGGCAAGCCAGCTCCCACAGGTTCAGCGGCGCCGCGGACACTGTGGGAGCTGGCTTGCCAGCGATGAGGCCATAAGAAACGCCGCCTATATCAGGCGGCGTTTTCAGTTACACGGTATGCAGATACCAGTTGTACTCAAGGTCCGAGATCGAGTGCTCGAACTCCTCCAGTTCACTCTCCTTGCACGCGACGAAGATGTCGATGTACTTCGGATCGATGTACTTGTTGAGGATCTCGCTGTCGTCCAGCTCGCGCAGGGCATCGCGCAGGTTGTTCGGCAGGCTTTGCTCGACCTGTTCGTAGGCGTTGCCTTCGACCGGGGTGCTCGGCTCGACCTTGTTGGTCAGGCCATGGTGCACGCCCGCCAGTACCGCAGCCATCAGCAGGTACGGGTTGGCGTCGGCACCGGCCACGCGGTGCTCGATGCGCACGGCATCGGCGCTGCCGGTCGGCACGCGCAGGGCCACGGTGCGGTTGTCCAGGCCCCAGCTCGGCGCATTCGGCACATAGAACTGCGCACCGAAACGACGGTACGAGTTGACGTTCGGGCAGAGGAACGCCATGGACGCGGGCAGGGTCTCGAGCACACCGCCGATCGCGTGACGCAGCGCGGCGTTCTGCTCGGGATCCTCACTGGTGAAGATGTTCTTGCCATCCTTGTCCAGCACCGAGATATGGACGTGCAGACCATTACCCGCCTGGCCTGGGTACGGCTTGGCCATGAAGGTGGTGTCCATCTCATGGTCGTAGGCGATGTTCTTGATCAGGCGTTTCAGCAGCACCGCGTAGTCACAGGCCTTCAGCGGGTCGGCGACATGGTGCAGGTTGACCTCGAACTGCGCCGGGGCGCTTTCCTTGACGATGGCGTCGGCCGGAATGCCTTGTTCCTTCGCACCCTCGAGGATGTCCTGGAGGCAGTCGACGTATTCGTCGAGGTCGTCGATCAGGTAGACCTGGGTCGATTGCGGGCGTTTGCCGGAGATCGGCGAGCGTGGCGGCTGCGGACGGCCGTTCACGTTCTCCTGGTCGATCAGGTAGAACTCCAGTTCGAACGCGGCGCAGATGGTCAGGCCGAGGTCGTCGAACTTGCTCACCACCTGGCGCAGGACTTCCCGCGGGTCGGCGAAGAAGGGCTCGCCTTCGAGTTCGTGCATGGTCATCAGCAGTTGCGCGGTCGGGCGCTTCTGCCAGGGTTCGTTGGACAGGGTGCCAGGGATTGGATAGCAGATCCGGTCGGCGTCGCCGATGTCCAGGCCCAGGCCGGTGCTCTCGACGGTGGAGCCGTTGATATCCAATGCGAAGAGGGAGGCAGGCAGGTTGATGCCCTTCTCGTAAACCTTGTGGAGGCTGGTGCGCTCGATGCGCTTGCCGCGCACCACACCATTCATATCTGCAATCAGAAGGTCAACGTAGAGAACCTCAGGATGTTCCTTAAGGAACGCGTTCGCTTCGTTAAGCTGAACGGCACGCGGGGGTACCGACATGATGCAACACCTTTGTTGTTAAAAATATCAATCAATTGGGGCTTGCAACCCCAGTCAATCGGAAAGCCGGAGTGAAGTCAAGCAAGCGCCATGATGCCCTAAAAGGGCGCCTTTGCGGCATTTTTGCTGCAATTGGGGGCGTCCACAAGGCCTGCTTTGGTCGCCCAATGACAGAAACGTGAAAGCCGTGTTTTATTTTTTACGGGGGTGTTGTGTAAAAAAATGAACAAGGCTAAGCTCGGTCGCAACCCATAACATCAATAATACCGGGGGTTACATGTTACGCCTGCCGATCATCGGCGATAGCGGCTGCCCAGCGTGGGCAGGCCTGTCCGCCCTTTCCGCGAGCTGCGAGCACTCCATGACGGAGGCGCTGGCGCCGGCCAAAATAGTTGACGGCCAAGGCGACGTGTTCCCGAAAGATTCACCCTCTCGTACTGCCATTCATGACTATAGTCGCCTCCCCCGCATCCCGATGGATGCCGGCGATGCATTCTCCCTGCGCGCCTTTTGCTTTGGGCCAGCGGGGCATCCAGAATGCTTGAAACGGCCTGCCAAAGGCGTTTCGACCACAGTCCAGGCATTTACCTCCCGAGGTATGTATGAGTAGCAGCAATCTCGACCAGCTCACCGATTGGCTGAAAGAGCACAAGATCACCGAAGTCGAATGTCTGATCAGCGACCTGACCGGTATCACCCGGGGCAAGATCTCGCCGACCAACAAGTTCATCGCGGAAAAGGGCATGCGCCTGCCCGAAAGCGTTTTGTTGCAGACCGTGACCGGCGACTACGTCGATGACGACATCTATTACCAGTTGCTCGACCCGGCCGACATCGACATGATCTGCCGCCCCGACGAGAACGCCGTGTTCCTCGTGCCATGGGCCATAGAGGCGACTGCCCAGGTGATCCACGACACCTACGACAAAAAGGGCAACCCGGTCGAGCTGTCGCCGCGCAACGTGCTGAAGAAAGTCCTGAAACTCTATGCCGACAAGGGCTGGCAGCCGATCGTGGCGCCGGAAATGGAGTTCTACCTGACCAAGCGCTGCGAAGACCCGGACTTCCCCCTGCAACCGCCGATCGGCCGCTCCGGCCGCCCGGAAACCGGCCGCCAGTCCTTCTCCATCGAAGCTGCCAATGAATTCGACCCGCTGTTCGAAGACGTCTACGACTGGTGCGAACTGCAGAACCTCGACCTCGACACGCTGATCCACGAGGACGGCACCGCCCAGATGGAGATCAACTTCCGTCACGGCAACGCCCTGTCCCTGGCCGACCAGATCCTGGTGTTCAAGCGCACTATGCGCGAGGCCGCGCTCAAGCACAACGTTGCCGCCACCTTCATGGCCAAGCCCATGACCGGTGAGCCGGGCAGCGCCATGCACCTGCACCAGAGCATCATCGACGTGAACACCGGGAAGAACATCTTCTCCAACGAAGACGGCAGCATGAGCGAGCTGTTCCTTTATCACATCGGTGGCCTGCAGAAATTCATCCCCGAAGTGCTGCCGCTGTTCGCCCCCAACGTCAACTCGTTCCGCCGCTTCCTGCCCGACACCTCGGCGCCGGTCAACGTGGAATGGGGCGAGGAAAACCGCACCGTCGGCCTGCGCGTCCCGGATGCCGGCCCGCAGAACCGTCGCGTGGAAAACCGCCTGCCCGGCGCCGATGCCAACCCTTACCTGGCCATCGCCGCCAGCCTGCTGTGCGGCTACATCGGCATGGTCGAAGGGGTGAACGCCAGTGCGCCGGTCCAGGGCCGTGGCTACGAGCGGCGCAACCTGCGCCTGCCACTGACCATCGAGGACGCCCTGGAGCGCATGGAAAACTGCCGGGCGCTGGAAGCCTACCTGGGCAAGAAATTCATCGCCGGCTACGTCGCGACCAAACGCGCCGAGCATGAAAACTACAAGCGCGTGATCAGCTCCTGGGAACGCGAGTTCCTGCTGTTCGCGGTCTGATTAACCCCCGGGGCCGCAGGAGCGCGGCCGCCAGAAATCGGAGAAGCACATGAGCGTCAAGAACCCGCAAACCCGCGAGTGGCAGGACCTGAGTCGTGATCATCACCTGGCGCCGTTCAGCGACTATAAACAGTTGCAGGAAAAGGGCCCGCGGATCATCACCAAGGCCCAGGGCGTGCACCTGTGGGACAGCGAGGGTCACAAGATCCTCGATGGCATGGCCGGGCTGTGGTGCGTAGCGGTCGGCTACGGGCGCGAAGAACTGGCCGAGGCGGCCAGCAAGCAGATGCGCGAGCTGCCGTACTACAACCTGTTCTTCCAGACCGCTCACCCGCCGGCGCTGGAGCTGGCCAAGGCCATCTCCGATGTGGCCCCGGCCGGCATGAGCCATGTGTTCTTCACCGGTTCCGGCTCCGAAGGCAACGACACCGTGCTGCGCCTGGTGCGTCATTACTGGGCGCTGAAAGACAAGCCGCAGAAGAAGGTGATCATCGGCCGCGTCAACGGCTACCACGGCTCCACCGTGGCCGGTGCCAGCCTGGGCGGTATGTCCGGCATGCACGAGCAGGGCGACCTGCCGATCCCGGGCATCGTCCATATCCCGCAGCCGTACTGGTTCGGCGAGGGCGGTGACAAGTCTCCGGAAGAGTTCGGCATCTGGGCTGCCGAGCAACTGGAGAAGAAGATTCTCGAACTGGGCGTCGACAATGTCGCGGCGTTCATTGCCGAGCCGATCCAGGGCGCGGGCGGGGTGATCATCCCGCCGGACAGCTACTGGCCGAAGATCAAGGAAATCCTTGCCCGCTACGACATCCTCTTCGTCGCTGACGAAGTGATCTGCGGCTTCGGCCGTACCGGCGAGTGGTTCGGCTCCGACTACTACGATCTCAAGCCCGACCTGATGACCATCGCCAAGGGTCTGACCTCCGGCTACATCCCCATGGGCGGCGTGATCGTCCGTGACGAAGTGGCCAAGGTGGTCAGCGAAGGCGGCGACTTCAACCACGGCTTCACCTACTCCGGGCACCCGGTGGCCGCGGCGGTGGGCCTGGAAAACCTGCGGATCCTGCGCGACGAGAAGATCGTCGAGCGTGTTCACGGGGAAACGGCACCCTATTTGCAGAAACGTCTGCGCGAGCTGAACGACCACCCGCTGGTGGGCGAAGTGCGCGGCCTGGGCATGCTCGGCGCGATCGAGCTGGTCAAGGACAAGGCGACCCGCAGCCGTTACGAAGGCAAGGCCGTCGGCATGATCTGCCGGCAGTTCTGCTTCGACAACGGCCTGATCATGCGCGCCGTGGGCGACACCATGATCATTGCGCCGCCGCTGGTGATCAGCCGTGATGAGATCGACGAACTGATTGAAAAAGCCCGCAAATGTCTGGATTTGACTCTGGAAGCACTGGGCTGACGAGCTGCTAGGCTGGCATGGTGGCTTTGCGGCATGCCAAGGCGTTGAAAGGACGCCTTGGATCTTGCCAGACTAGCGCCTGTTTCCAGTCGCTCCCTGGCGCCGACAGGGCAGGCCGCGGAACAGATGGCTTTATAAAAATTCTGGAGCATTAACGCATGAATAAAATGGGCAAGACGCTGTTGGCCGTGTCCCTCGGGATGCTGGTCGGTACCGTGCAGGCGGATGACAAGGTCCTCCACGTCTACAACTGGTCCGACTACATCGCCCCGGATACCGTGGCCAAATTCGAAAAGCAGACCGGCATCAAGGTCGTCTACGACGTATTCGACAGCAACGAAACCCTCGAAGCCAAGCTGCTGGCCGGCAAATCCGGTTACGACGTGGTGGTCCCGTCGAACAACTTCCTGGCCAAGCAGATCAAGGCCGGCGTTTACCAGGAGCTGGACAAGTCCAAGCTGACCAACTGGAAGAACCTCGACGAAGACCTGCTCAAGGCCGTCGGCGACGCCAGCGACCCGGGCAACAAATACGCCTTCCCCTACATGTGGGGCAGCATCGGCATCGGCTACAACCCGGAGAAGGTCAAGGCCGCGCTGGGTATCGACAAGATCGATTCGTGGGACGTGGTGTTCAAGCCGGAAAACATCGCCAAGCTCAAGAGCTGCGGCGTGAGCTTCCTCGATGCGCCGACCGAAATGATCCCGGCCGCGCTGCACTACCTGGGCAAGCCGACCGCAAGCAAGGACAAGAAGGACCTGCAGGCCGCCGAACAGCTGTTCCTGAGCATTCGTCCGTCGGTCACCTACTTCCACTCCTCCAAGTACATCTCGGACCTGGCCAACGGCAACATCTGCGTGGCCGTGGGCTACTCGGGTGATCTGGAGCAGTCCAAGGCCCGCGCCCATGAAGCCGGCGACAAGGTCAAGCTGGACTACGTGATTCCGAAGGAAGGCGCCGGCACCTTCTACGACATGGTCGCCATTCCGAAGGATGCCGAGAACGTCGAAGCCGCCTACCAGTGGATGAACTTCCTGCAACAGCCGGAAATCATGGCCGAGATCACCAACGCCGTACGCTTCCCGAACGGCAACAAGGCGGCCACCCCGCTGGTGGACAAGGACATCACCAGTGACCCGAGCATCTACCCGTCGGACGCGGTGAAGAAGCAGCTGTACGCCATCAGCGACCAGGATCCTCAGACCCTGCGTCTGATCACCCGCAGCTGGACCAAGATCAAGTCGGGCAAATAAGCCGACCTGAGCCCGGGGGCGCGGCGCAAGCCGCGTCCTTGACGGCTGTAACAGAAATTTTTTTTGCTGGATGGGTGTATCGCAGGTAAGTTGCGCGCCGGTTCGGTGATCCGGCAATCACGTTTGCCGCTCGCCACACGGGCACTAAATGTAGAGGACCTCCCACTTGTCTATTTCCGTATTTCGCCAGGCCGTCATGGCCGGAGCGGGTCTGACGCTGGCATGCAGCGTCCAAGCGGCGCCCACGGTGCACATCTATAACTGGTCGGACTACATCGGCCAGACCACCCTCGCGGACTTCGAAGCGAAAACCGGCATCAAGCCGAAGTACGACGTCTTCGACTCCAACGAAACCCTGGAAGGCAAGCTCCTGGCCGGTCGCACCGGCTATGACGTGGTGGTGCCGTCCAACCATTTCCTCGGCAAGCAGATCAAGGCGGGCGCTTTCCAGAAGCTCGACCGTGCCCAGTTGCCGAACTGGAACAACCTCGACCCGGCCCTGCTCAAGCGCCTCGAGCGCAACGACCCGGGCAACCAGTACGCCGTGCCGTACCTCTGGGGCACCAACGGCATCGGCTACAACGTCGAGAAGGTCAAGGCCGCGCTCGGCACCGACAAGATCGATTCCTGGGCCACCCTGTTCGAGCCCGAGAACCTCAAGAAGCTGTCCAGCTGCGGGGTCGCCTTCCTCGACTCGGCAGACGAAATGCTCCCGGCGATGCTCAACTACCTGGGCCTCGATCCCAACAGCCAGGACCCCAAGGACTACAAGAAGGCCGAGGAAAAGCTCCTCGCCATTCGCCCCTACGTGACCTACTTCCACTCCTCCAAGTACATCTCCGACCTGGCCAACGGCGACATCTGCGTGGCCGCCGGCTTCTCCGGCGATGTCTTCCAGGCCAAGGCCCGTGCCGAAGAGGCGGGCAAGGGTGTGGACGTGGCGTATGTGATTCCCAAGGAAGGCGGCAACCTCTGGTTCGACATGCTGGCGATCCCCAAGGATTCCCAGAACGTCAAAGAGGCCCATGCCTTCATCAACTATCTGCTTGAACCCGAGGTGATCGCCCAGGTCAGCGATTACGTTGGTTACGCCAACCCGAACCCCAAGGCTGGCGAGCTGATGGACCAGGATGTCCGGAAAGATCCAGCGGTCTACCCACCGCAGGAAGTGGTCGACAAGCTTTACGTCAATTCCGAGTTGCCGCCCAAAGTGCAGCGTTTGATGACCCGTATCTGGACCAAGGTCAAGACGGGCAAATAATAAATCCGGACCCGCCACGGCAGGGGCGGGTGCAGAACATTCTGTTGGGAGTTTCACAAAATGGCAGTTGCCTCCGGCGCCTATAAGAAAGCCCTCGAAGGCGATCAGCAACCCAAGCAGGTGCTGGTCAAGATCGATCGGGTCACGAAGAAGTTCGACGAAACCGTCGCGGTGGACGATGTCTCCCTCGAAATCAAGAAGGGCGAGATCTTCGCCCTGCTCGGCGGCTCCGGCTCGGGTAAATCGACCCTGCTGCGCATGCTGGCCGGTTTCGAACGTCCCACCGAAGGACGCATTTTCCTCGATGGCGTCGACATCACCGACATGCCGCCCTACGAGCGGCCGATCAACATGATGTTCCAGTCCTACGCGCTGTTCCCGCACATGACCGTGGCGCAGAACATCGCCTTCGGCCTGCAGCAGGACAAGATGCCCAAGGCCGAGATCGACGCCCGCGTGGCCGAGATGCTCAAGCTGGTGCACATGACCCAGTACGCCAAGCGCAAGCCGCACCAGCTCTCCGGCGGTCAGCGCCAGCGCGTGGCCCTGGCCCGCTCGCTGGCCAAGCGGCCGAAGCTGCTGCTGCTCGACGAGCCGATGGGTGCGCTGGACAAGAAACTGCGTTCGCAGATGCAGCTGGAACTGGTGGAAATCATCGAGCGGGTCGGTGTGACCTGCGTGATGGTGACCCACGACCAGGAAGAGGCCATGACCATGGCCCAGCGCATCGCCATCATGCACCTCGGCTGGATCGCCCAGATCGGCAGCCCGATCGACATCTACGAGACCCCGACCAGCCGCCTGGTCTGCGAGTTCATCGGCAACGTCAACCTGTTCGACGGCCAGGTCGTCGATGACGCCGAAGGCCACGCGCTGATCGCAAGCCCGGAGCTTGAGCGCAACATCTACGTCGGCCACGGTGTGACCACCTCGGTGGAAGACAAGTCGATCACCTACGCGCTGCGTCCGGAAAAACTCCTGATCACCACCCAGCAGCCGGCCTTCGAGTACAACTGGTCGCGCGGCAAGGTCCACGACATCGCCTACCTGGGCGGCCATTCGGTGTTCTACGTCGAGCTGCCGAGCGGCAAGATCGTCCAGTCCTTCGTCGCCAACGCCGAACGCCAGGGCTCGCGTCCGACCTGGGGCGATGAAGTTTACGTCTGGTGGGAAGACGACAGCGGCGTGGTACTGCGCTCATGAACATGCGCAAGCTCAAGCGAGCGCTCAACCGCGTAACGCCCGAGGGACGCCACGTCGTCATCGGGATCCCGTTCCTGTGGCTGTTCCTGTTCTTCATGCTGCCGTTCTTCATCGTCCTGAAGATCAGCTTCGCTGAAGCGGACGTGGCGATCCCGCCGTACACCGAGATCTACAGCTACGTCGAGGACAAGATCCAGGTCGTGCTCAACCTGGCCAACTATGGCCTGTTGACCGAGGACGACCTGTACATCTCGGCCTACCTGGGGTCGTTGAAGATGGCCTTCTTCAGCACCCTGCTGTGCCTGCTGATCGGCTACCCGATGGCCTATGCCATCGCCAACGCACGCAAGGACATCCAGACCGTCCTGCTGCTGCTGATCATGATGCCGACCTGGACCGCGATCCTAATCCGCGTCTATGCCTGGATGGGCATCCTCAGCAACAACGGCCTGCTCAACGCCTTCCTGCAATGGCTGGGCGTGATCGACCAGCCGCTGCAGATCCTCAACACCAACCTGGCGGTGTATATAGGCGTGGTCTATTCGTACCTGCCGTTCATGATCCTGCCGCTGTTCGCCAACCTGGTAAAACACGACCAGAGCCTGCTGGAAGCCGCGTCCGACCTGGGTTCGAGCCGCTTCAACAGCTTCTGGAAAATCACCGTGCCGCTGTCGAAGAACGGCATCATCGCCGGCTGCATGCTGGTGTTCATCCCGGTGGTGGGCGAGTTCGTGATTCCTGAGCTGCTGGGCGGTCCCGAGACCCTGATGATCGGCAAGGTCCTCTGGCAGGAATTCTTCAACAACCGTGACTGGCCGGTGGCCTCGGCCCTGGCGGTAGTGATGCTGGCGATCCTGATCGTGCCGATCCTGCTGTTCAACCGCAGCCAGGCGAAAGAGATGGAGGGCCGGGCATGAAGCGCGTCGGATTTTCCAATGTAATGCTGGTAGTCGGCCTGCTGTTCATCTACCTGCCGATGCTGATCCTGGTGATCTACTCGTTCAACGCCTCCAAGCTGGTGACGGTCTGGGGCGGCTGGTCGATCAAGTGGTACACGGGCCTGCTCGACAACACCCAGCTGATGGGTTCGGTGATGCGTTCGCTGGAGATCGCCTGCTACACGGCAATCGCCGCGGTGGCGCTGGGTACCCTGGCAGCGTTCGTGCTGACCCGGGTCACCCGCTTCAAGGGCCGTACCCTGTTCGGTGGCCTGGTCACCGCGCCGCTGGTTATGCCCGAGGTGATCACCGGTCTGTCGCTGTTGCTGCTGTTCGTGGCCATGGCGCAGATGATCGGCTGGCCGCAGGAGCGTGGCATCGTCACCATCTGGATCGCCCACACCACCTTCTGTGCTGCGTATGTGGCGGTGGTGGTGTCGGCCCGTCTGCGCGAGCTGGACCTGTCCATCGAAGAGGCGGCCATGGACCTGGGGGCGCGGCCGTGGAAGGTGTTCTTCCTGATCACCATCCCGATGATCGCGCCGTCGCTGGCGGCGGGCGGCATGATGTCGTTCGCCCTGTCGCTGGATGACCTGGTACTGGCGAGCTTCGTGTCGGGCCCGGGTTCGACCACCTTGCCGATGGAAGTGTTCTCGGCGGTGCGCCTGGGCGTGAAGCCCGAGATCAACGCCGTGGCCAGCCTGATCCTGCTGGCGGTATCGCTGGCGACCTTCTTCGTCTGGTACTTCAGCCGCCGTGCCGAAGAGCGCCGCAAGCGCGCTATCCAGCAGGCGATCGAGGAAGCGGCGGCGGATGGCTGGAAGCAGCCTGAAGCGCGGCGTCCGGCTCAGGCCTGATCTGAGGCCTTGAGGGCCTCATCGCTGGCAAGCCAGCTCCCACAAGGACCGCGTGCACCGCGAACCCTGTGGGAGCTGGCTTGTCGGACCGCCGCACCGCAGCGATAGGGCCCTCAAACCCAAAGCAAATCTATTTGCCTGGCACCAGTCTCAAAGTCCCCTCGGTCTCCCCCGCCAACCCCAACCAGGCCCTCTGGTACTGCCCTTCAATGTAGGGCTTCGCCTGATCCCCATAATGCCGATCGAACAACACCCCGCTCTGCCCGACCGGGTTGATGCTCAGTGCCGTCCCGGCATCGGCGAAATCGATCAGGCGCCGGGTCGACGGCCCATAGGTCACCGGCCAGGGCGCCGGCCCGATCTTCGCCGACAGGTTGTTCGGCACCTCATGGGTCCCCGGTGCCGCGAACGACCCGACATTGAACAGCCTGTCCAACGGCTTCTGCATGCCCAGCGGATGCCCGTGGGTCAGGGTATGCGCCTTGCCCCACTGCCAGCCTGCCGGATCCTTGCCGAAAGTTTCGCCCAGATGCGCGAGGGTCTTGTCCCATGCCTGCTTGACCACCGCCGTGCGGCTGCCGCGCTCGCTGCTGCCCTGGGTGTCCCACCAGGGTGAATCAGCATCGGCAGCCAGGCGCGGCAGGGCATCGTCGATCACCCGGGTCGAGATCATTGCCTGGAACCAGGCATCGCCCAGTTCGTCATGCATCGCTGCGTAGGCCAGTTCGTAGAGGAACTGGTTGAACAGCGTGGCACTGACCGAATCCAGCGGATAATCGCCGCGCCATGCGGCCAGTTGTTCCACCAACTCGCGGCCCTGGGCGTCCTGCACCACCTGGCGCAGCACCGGCAACAGCGGGCCAAGGGTCCGCGGGCCGTAGTCGGTGCTGGTGCCCAGTTGCAGCGCCTGGCTGTTCTGCAGGTCCCATTTGACCTGGTCGTTCGCCAGTTGCCGGTCCAGCTCGCGGCCGCGGTCCGGCAGGTTGTAGTAGCCGGGGATCGGCACGCCGGTGGGCGATAGCGGCTGGAAGTTGGCCGAGACGATGTAGCCGCTGGCCGGGTTCACCGACTGCGGGTTGACGCTGAACGGGTAGAACCCGGACTTGTCCGCGTCGCCGCTGCTGCCGTCGAGGATAAAGGCCGGGTTGACCCCGTCCGGACGGACCGGCAAGGCCGCCGCCGCCCACCAGCCGATATCGCCACGGGCATTGGCCCAGACGAAGTTCAGCCCCGGCGCCTGGACCTTCTGCACCGCCGTGCGCATGGCCTCCAGGGTGCTGGCGCGGTTGATCTCGTAGAAACCGTCGAGGATCGGGTTGGCGCTTTCGAGGAAGGCCCACCACATGGCCACCGGCGTCGGCCCGGCGTCTTCGCCGAGGACCTTGTTGACGATCGGACCGTGGGGCGAGCGCAGCAGGGTGATGGTCTGGGTCGGCCCGCCCTTGACCTTGATCTGCTGCTCGCTGCGCACCAGGTCCTGCCACTGGCCGTGGACCATGACCTGCCCGGGGTTATCCGGATTGACCTTCTCGGCGATCAGGTCGACATCGTCGTTCTGGAACATGGTCAGGCTCCAGCCGAACTCGCGGTTGTGCCCGAGGGAGGCGAAGGGGTTGAGCGCCTGGTGATAGCCATACAGATGGAAGCCCGGCGCCGACAGCTCGGCCTCGTACCACACGGCCGGGACCGAGAAACGGATATGCGGGTCGCCGGCCAGCAACGGCTTGCCGCTACGGGTGCGGCTGCCGCTGACCGCCCAGGCGTTGCTGCCCTCGAACTGCGGCAGGCCGGCCTCGGCGAAGGCTTGCTGGCTGACCTGGGCCAGTTGGCCGAGGGACTTCCAGTCGGCAGCGGCCAGGGCGGTGGGGTGTTGCAGGACGCCGTCGGGGTGCCAGTCCAGGTCGAAGACCTTCAGGTACTGGCTGCCGAGATGGTCGCGGACGAAGGTCAGCAGCGGTTCGGTGCGGAACGCGGCGGCAAAGCTGTAGGCCATGAAGCCGGCGATGCTCAGGGTGTCCTGGGCCGTGAACGGGCGCGGGGTGATGCCCAGCACGTCGAACTCCATGGGGCGCGGATGTGTGTCCTGCCAGGCATTCACGCCTTCGAGGTAGGCTTGCAGGGCTTTCCAGGCGGGGGACTGCTTGTCCTGCCGGTCGACCATCACCTGCGCCTGCTCGCCGATGCGCAGGCTGCGGAACAGGGTATCGGTCGCGACCATCTTCGACCCCAGCACCTCGGCCAGTTCGCCCTTGGCCAGGCGTCGGGTGATCTCCATCTGGAACAGACGGTCCTGGGCGTGCACGTAGCCCAGGGCACGGTACAGGTCGCTCTCGTTCTGCGCCTGGATATGCGGCACGCCGCGCTCGTCGTAGCGCACGCTGACCGGTGCCTGGAGCTTCGCCAGGGCGATCTCGCCGTCGCGTTGCGGCTGCTTGCCTTGCACATACAGATAGCCGGCACCGGCTGCCGCGACGGCAATGGCAACGGCGAGAAGGGTAAGGCGGCGTTTCATCGAAGCTCCTTGGGGATCTTTCAGCCAGCGAGTCGGTCATGATCGGACAGAGGATAGACTTTGCCAGCCGAGAGATCAGCCAGGAGTGAGGGCCAATGGACATCAGTGAAAAACACAAGATGCTGAGCGGACAGCTGTATCGCGCCACCTGCCCCGAGTTGCAGGCCGAACAGATCGCCAACAAGCACTGGATGCAGCGCTACAACGACTCGGCCGACCTGCTCAACGAGCAGCGGCATGGGATGTTGGTGGAGCATTTCGCCAAAGTGGGTGCCGGTGCGGTGATCCGGCCGCCGTTCTATTGCGACTACGGCTACAACATCGAGATTGGCGCCAATGTGTTCATCAACTTCAACTGCGTGATTCTCGACATTTGCAGCGTGAGCATCGGCGACGACTGCCAGATCGGGCCGGCGGTGCAGATCTACGGGGCGGATCATCCGCGGGACCCGGTGGTCAGGCGCAGTGGGCTGGAGAGCGGGAAGCCGGTGAAGATCGGCAGGAATGTGTGGATTGGTGGTGGGGCGATCATCCTGCCGGGGGTAGCGGTGGGGGATGACGCGATCATTGGTGCCGGTAGCGTGGTGACCCGGGATGTGCCGGCGGGGGCGACGGTGATGGGCAATCCTGCTCGAGCGCAGTAGAAGGGGGGACGCGTACCCTGTGGGAGCTGGCTTGCCAGCGATTACGATAGTGAGTTCTCCACCGCAATCGCTGGCAAGCCAGCTCCCACAAGGTCCGCGTTGTTAATCAGTCCAGGGGCAGTAACAGCCCACCGCCATCGTCTGTGTCACTTTCACCGGCCGGCCCTCGGTCAGCGCCTGCAGGATCGGCTCGATAAAGCTGTTGCCGGCATTGCAGGTGGCCCCTTCGCTGTACGGCCCGAAGTACGCCAGGTTGCCGTCCTGGTCCCAGATCGCCACGGCCGGGCTGGCCGGCAGGTGCTCGGCGCCGGGCAGGTTGGTGATGGGCTTCAGTGCGCCCAGGTTGGCGGGAAGCTGCCCGTGGGTGCCCGGCTTCTGCACCACATGGAAGGCCACGCCCTGCGGCCCGTAGTGCTCGATCAGCTCGCCCAGGTGCTGCTGGTTGCCGACATTGCACGGGCAGGCCGGGTCCCAGAAATGCACCAGGCGGATCGGGCCGGGGCCTGCGAGTTCGGGCGGCAGGCGCAGATGGTCGCCGGCGAACAGCGCGGTCTGGTTGTCGAACGGGCGCAGGTAGCGGCTCTGGAAGTTGTCATAGGCCAGCCACAGCCCGGCAGCGCAAAGGGCGAGGGTGAGGGCGGCGAACAGTGTTTTCCCCGACATGGGCAATACCGGCAAATTAAAGGGGGCCAGCTTGCCATGCCCCCGCCGACAGATGAATATCGCAGATCAATCCTTTCTCGCCTTTCCGGAAGCCTTACATGTCCGCCTCGTTCCAAGCCGATTCCCTGCGTGCCAGCCTGCCTCCCCTGGCAGCGCGTCAGCCGTTGTCGGTCGAAGGCCAGGCCTACCAGCGTTTCTATGGCCTGGACCGGGTGCCTTGCGCGACGAGCTGGCTGGGACGCTTCTCCTGCGCCGGGTTCGAAGTGGTCAGCCAGGCCTGGCTACCCGAGCAGCCGGTGGCGACCCTGGTGCTGCTGCATGGCTTCTACGATCACATGGGCTTGTACCGCCATGTGATCGATTGGGCCCTGCAACAGCAGTTTGCGGTGATCTCCTGCGACCTGCCGGGCCATGGCCTGTCCAGC
Organism: Pseudomonas putida; assembly: GCF_001941965.1. Lineage (GTDB taxonomy): Bacteria > Pseudomonadota > Gammaproteobacteria > Pseudomonadales > Pseudomonadaceae > Aquipseudomonas > Aquipseudomonas putida_L. Next base: position 101,054 of record NZ_MKZO01000013.1, read on the forward strand.
GGCGAGCGGGCCAGCATCGATGATTTCGCCGTGTACCAGCAGGTGCTGGATGAGTTGTTCCGTCAGGCCGCCGCTCTCCAGCTACCGCAGCCCTGGCATCTCTGTGGACAGAGCACCGGTGGCGCCATCGCCGTCGATCACCTGCTGCACAAGGGCGAAAACAGCCCGGTCAGCGGTGAGGTGATCCTGCTCTCGCCGCTGGTCCGGCCACGGGCCTGGGGCTGGTCGAAGCTCAGCTATTTCTTGCTGAAACCCTTCGTCAACGGCATCGCCCGGCGCTTCAGCGAGAACAGCAACGACCCGACGTTCCTGCCGTTCCTCCTCGCCGACCCCTTGCAGCCGCGTCGGCTGCCCACCGCCTGGGTCGGTGCATTGCTCGAATGGGTACGGCGCATCGAGGCGGCGCCGGGCAGTGCGCGCCGGCCGCTGATCGTGCAGGGGGAGGAGGACATGACGGTGGACTGGCGCTACAACCTCGAAGTGCTCAAGGACAAGTTCGATGCGCCGAGCATCCTGATGCTGCCCGAAGCCCGGCACCACCTGGCCAACGAACTGCCGGAGATTCGCCGGCGCTACTTCGAGTTCATCGAGCAGCGCCTGGGCTGATCACTTCAGGTCGGAGGTGTTCTGCCCGACGGCGAGGCCGGCGCGGATCGCGGCCACGGCGGCCTTGTAGTAGGCCTGCCCTTCGGTGGACTCGGCGAAGGTGGCGAACTCGTCCAGCTCGGCATCGGACAGGTCGCGGTAGACGTAGAGCAGGGTGTTGTTCAGGTCTTCGCCGATTTGCTGCATCAGGCGCTGGCGCTGCCCGTCCAGCATGCCCTGGGCCTGACCGCCGCCGAACAGGCCGGGAATCATCTGGCTGAGGCTGTCGGCGGCGACGCCGGCGATCGCCAGGCTGACTTCGGCACCGGCCTCGCGGGCCGGCAGGGCCTGGGCCAGGTGGCCGATGATCAGCAGGCGGCTGTCGCTGGCCTGCATCTTCGGCAGGCCCTTGGCGTTCTTGGCCAACTGGTCGCGGCGGGTGGCGAGCAGTTCGGCGGCCACCACCTTGCGCCCCAGCGGCGACTGGAAGAAGGTCAGTGCGGGATTGGGGTCTTTCAGGTTGGCGCGCAGCTGGGCTTCGGCGCGGCGGTCCACGGCCTTGGCCTCGAAACGCTGGTTGCTGTTGTCCACCAATGCCTGGAACACCGCGGGCGGCAGGCTTTTCTGGTAGCGCTGCTGGGCGGCGGCGATGGCATCGGAGAAGTGGGCGCGCTGATCAGGCCAGCCGGCGACCTTGTACAGCTGATCGAGGGAGTCTGCCCAGACAGGCGTGGTGCAGATCATCAACAGCAGAAAAAACAAACGGCGCATTCAGGACTCCTGTCGGCAGGCCGCTATTGTCCGTGGCCTTGCGGGGCTTTGTCGAGACGCCCGTGAATCGATGCGACCAAGTGGCGCTGTCGGTTTGCCCGACGGCCCGTTACCATGCGCGCCATGCACATATCCTCAGAACATCCGCAGATTCTCAGTATTGTCGATGACCTCGCCAGCCAGGGCTGGTCGCGCCAGGACATCTTCTTGCCCGACGCCCTGACCCGGGCCCTGGCGGCCGAGTGCCGGCAGCGCGCCGCACAAGGCGAGCTGGCGCCGGCGGCGGTGGGGCGGGGTCAGGGCCAGGAAGTCCGCGAAGGCATTCGTGGCGACCATATCCTCTGGCTCGAACCGGGTCAGTCCGAGGCCTGTGACCAGTACCTGGCGCTGATGGACGTCCTGCGTGAAGCGCTGAACCGCGACTTCTACCTCGGGCTGGAGGACTTCGAGTGCCATTTCGCCCAGTACCCGGCGGGCACTTTCTATCGCAAGCACCTCGACCGCTTCCGGGATGATGACCGGCGCACTGTGTCGGCGATCATCTATCTCAATGAGGAATGGGGCTCGCAGGATGGCGGCGAGCTGCGCATCTATCTGGCCGACGGCAGCGAGCGGGATATCCCGCCGGTGGGCGGCAGCCTGATCGTGTTCATGTCCGCCGACCTGCCCCATGAAGTGTTGATGGCGCATCGCGAGCGTCTTTCCGTCACTGGCTGGTTCCGCCGTCGTGGCAACGACCCCTTCTGACCTGCCGCGGGTGCTGGTGAGCGCCTGCCTGCTGGGCCAGCCGGTGCGTTACGACGGGCGTGCCAGCGGGCATCCCGATCTGCTGCAGACCTGGCAGAAGCAGGGGCGAGTGGTGCCGTTGTGTCCGGAGGTGGCGGGCGGGCTGCCGACGCCAAGGCCGCCGGCGGAGATCCCCGGTGGGCAGGGCGGGGCGGTGCTGGACGGCGAAGCGCAGGTGGTGACGGTACTCGGGGAGGATGTCAGCGCCGAGTTTCTCGCCGGGGCGCGGCTGGCGCTGGAATTGGTGCGGCGGAATGGGATCCGGGTGGCGGTGTTGAAGGCGGGGAGTCCGTCGTGTGGCAACCGGCTGGTGTATGACGGGACCTTCAGTGGCAACAAGATTGCCGGTGAGGGAGTGACCAGTGCCTTGCTGCGGCGGGAGGGGGTGCTGGTGTTCAGTGAGCTGGAGCTGGATGAGGCTGCTCGGGCCTTGGATCTGCTGTGACTTTCAGGGCCTCATCGCTGGCAAGCCAGCTCCAACAGGTACTGCACAAGTCTCAAGGCCTGTGCTGACCCTGTGGGAGCTGGCTTGCCGGCGATGAGGCCATCAGCAGCGCTGAAGATCTACTGCTTGGGCGGCTCGCTGGCATCCACCCCGAACCACTTCTTCGACAACGCACTCAAGCGGCCATCATCCTTGACCCGCTGCAGCGCATTGTCCAGCGCACTCTGGAACGCCGGGTTGCCCTTCTGGAACGGAATCGCCAGCTTCAGCACCGGCCCCACCGTCGCGCCCTCGGTCACCGGCAGATTGCTTTCCTTGATCGCATAGGGAATCAGCAGCCGGTCACTCACCGCACCATCGATCTGCTCATCGGCCACTTCCTTGATCGGCTGGATCGCATCCTGGTAGCTGTGCAGGTCCACGCCCTCGACATTCTGCGCCTGGGCGGCGAACGAACTGCCCTGGACCACGCCAAGGCTGTGTCCCTTGAAGGATTCGAGGTTGTGCAGGGGGCGCTTTTCTTCCTGGCGCACGATCAACTGGGCGACGGTGTAACTGTAGGGATTGCTGAAATCCAGGTGTTCTTTCAACTCTGCGGTAGTGGCAATCTGATTAATCGCCACATCGTATTTGCCACTTTCCACGCCCGGCAGAAGTTCGCTGGAGTCCACCACGATAAAGTCGGCATTGACGTCCAGCTCTTTGGCGAGCAGTTGCCCCAATTCCACTTCGAATCCGCTCAGTTGCCCGGCAGTATCACGAAAGTTGAAAGGTGGCGTTTTGGCTTCAATGGCAATTCGCAATTCATTGCGGTCGACGATATCGTCGAAAATGTCCGCGTGTGCCCACGGGCTGAGCAGGCTGGTGGCTAATAGTGCCCCGGTAATGAAACGCATCTGAGCCCCTTTTCTTCTCATTGGCAATTAAACACGCCGTGGCTTCTGGCATGGCCCCGGTCAAGAGCCCCTTGTGACCGCATCCTTCCCCGGATGTTTAACCCTAGTTGAAATATTTCCGTGGGAATAATGCAACCTCATGTTTTCAACGGCAAATAAAAAGGGAGGCCACCAGGGCCTCCCTTTTCAACAGCAGGAAGAGATCAGAACAGGACGCGGGAACGGATGGTGCCCTTGACCTGTTGCAGTTTCTCTTGCGCCAGGTCCGAGTACTCGGCGTCGACGTCGATCACCACGTAACCGACTTTCTCGTTGGTCTGCAGGAACTGACCGGAGATGTTGATGCCGTTCTCGGCGAAGACCTTGTTGATCTCGCTGAGCACGCCCGGGATGTTTTCGTGGATGTGCAGCAGGCGGTGCTTGCCAGGGTGGGCCGGCAGGGCCACTTCCGGGAAGTTGACCGACGACACCGAAGTACCGTTGTCGCTGTACTTGACCAGCTTTTCGGCCACTTCCAGGCCGATGTTGGCCTGGGCTTCGGCGGTGGAGCCACCGATGTGCGGGGTCAGGATCACGTTGTCCAGGCCACGCAGCGGGCTTTCGAACTCTTCGTCGTTGGACCGCGGCTCGACCGGGAACACGTCGATGGCCGCGCCGATCAGGTGCTTGTCACGAATCGCGGCAGCCAGGTGATCCAGCTCGACCACGGTACCGCGGGCGGCGTTGATCAGGATCGAGCCCTTCTTCATCGCGCGGATTTCCTTCTCGCCGATCATCCACTGGGTGGATGGCAGCTCAGGCACGTGCAGCGAGACGATGTCGGCCAGGCCCAGCAGTTCGTGCAGGCTGGTGACCTGGGTGGCGTTGCCCAGCGGCAGCTTGGTCAGCGGGTCGAAGAAGAACACCTGCATGCCCAGGCTTTCGGCCAGGACCGACAGTTGGGTCCCGATCGAGCCGTAGCCGACGATGCCCAGCTTCTTGCCGCGGATCTCGAAGGAGTTGGCCGCGCTCTTGATCCAGCCACCACGGTGACAGGACGCATTTTTCTCCGGGATGCCGCGCAGCAGCAGGATGGCCTCGGCCAGCACCAGCTCGGCAACGGAGCGGGTGTTGGAGTACGGCGCGTTGAACACGGCGATGCCGCGCTCGCGGGCCGCGTCCAGGTCAACCTGGTTGGTACCGATGCAGAAGCAGCCGACAGCGACCAGTTTCTTGGCGCAATCGAAGATTTCTTCAGTCAGTTGGGTGCGGGAGCGAATACCGATGAAGTGGGCATCGGCGATCTTTTCCTTCAGCTCGGCTTCCGGCAGGGAACCGGTGAGGTACTCGATGTTGGTGTACCCGGCGGCCTTGAGGACGTCCACGGCGTTCTGGTGGACCCCTTCGAGAAGAAGGAACTTGATCTTGCTCTTATCGAGAGAAGTCTTGCTCATCTGCGTAAACCTGTGTCCCGGAGAAAAATGGCAGGGAAGTGAAGCCGTCGCAGAATCGGCGGGGAGCACGATCAGCGGGGGGCGTATGCTAGCATACCGGCGCCGCGCTCAGACCATCCCCGGCACGTGAAGTGTGCTCAGGGTGACCATGAATAGTTCGAGAGTTCCCCCGATGATCGATCCCGTTCTGCTTGCTGAACTGATGACCCTTGTCGAGCCCGGCAAGGTCCTGACCGATGCCCCTTCCCTTGAAGCGTATGGCAAGGACTGGACCAGGCACTTCCCACCCGCGCCGTCGGCCATCGTCTTCCCCAAGACCGTCGAGCAGGTCCAGGCCATCGTCCTCTGGGCCAACCGGCATAAGGTCGCCCTGGTGCCCTCGGGCGGCCGCACCGGTCTGTCCGCCGCCGCCGTCGCGGCCCATGGCGAGGTGGTGGTGTCCTTCGACTATATGAACCGCATCCTCGATTTCAGCCCCTTCGACCGTACCGTGGTCTGCCAGCCGGGGGTGATCACCGCGCAACTGCAGGCGTTCGCCGAAGAGCAGGGCCTGTATTACCCGGTGGACTTCGCTTCGTCCGGTTCCAGCCAGATCGGCGGCAATATCGGCACCAATGCCGGCGGTATCAAGGTCATTCGCTACGGCATGACCCGCAACTGGGTGGCCGGCCTCAAGGTGGTCACCGGCAAGGGCGAGCTGCTTGAGCTGAACAAGGACCTGATCAAGAACGCCACCGGCTACGACCTGCGCCAGCTGTTCATCGGCGCCGAAGGCACCCTGGGCTTTGTCGTCGAAGCCACCATGCGCCTCGATCGTGCCCCGAAGAACCTCACCGCGATGGTGCTCGGCACCCCCGATTTCGACTCGATCATGCCGGTGCTGCACGCCTTCCAGAGCAAGCTGGATCTGACCGCCTTCGAGTTCTTCTCCGATAAGGGCCTGGCCAAGATCCTCGACCGCGGCGACGTGCCGGCGCCGTTCGCCACGGACTGCCCGTTCTACGCCCTGCTGGAATTCGAAGCCACCACCGAGGACGTCGCCAACGACGCGCTGGCGCTGTTCGAGCATTGCGTGGAGCAGGGCTGGGTGCTGGACGGGGTGATGAGCCAGAGCGAGCAGCAGTTGCGCAACCTGTGGAAATTGCGCGAATACCTGTCGGAAACCATTTCCCACTGGACCCCGTACAAGAACGATATCTCCGTGACCGTGGCCAGGGTCCCGGACTTCCTGCGCGATATCGACGTGATCGTCAGCAACAGCTACCCGGATTTCATCGTGGTCTGGTACGGCCACATCGGTGATGGCAACCTGCACCTGAACATCCTCAAGCCGGATGACATGGGCAAGGACGAGTTCTTCGCCAAGTGCGCCGTGGTCAACAAGCAGGTGTTCGAGGTGGTCGAGAAGTACAACGGTTCGATTTCCGCCGAGCACGGGGTGGGCATGACCAAGCGCGATTACCTTGAATACAGCCGCTCCCCGGCGGAAATTCTCTATATGAAAGCAGTCAAGGCGGTGTTCGACCCCAACGGGATCATGAACCCGGGCAAGATCTTCGCCCCCGAGTGACCCACCGCCACGGATTCAACCAGTGCTCCAGGAGTCGGCCATGAGCTATCAGCACCAATACGTAGACGGAACGCGCATCCACTTCCCGCTGGGCAAAGTGGTGTGCATCGGGCGCAACTACGCCGAACACGCCAAGGAACTGGACAACCCGATCCCCACCGAGCCCCTGCTGTTCATCAAGCCGGGCAGTTGCGTGGTGCCACTGGAAGGCGGTTTCGCCATCCCCGCCGAGCGTGGCTCGGTGCACTACGAGGCGGAAATTGCCGTGCTGCTGGGCAAGTCCCTGTCGCCGAAGCCGTCCGAGGAAGAAGTACTGGACGCCATTTCCGGTTTCGCTCCGGCCCTGGACCTGACCCTGCGTGACCTGCAGTCCCAGCTCAAGGACAAGGGGCTGCCGTGGGAACGCGCCAAGTGCTTCGACGGCGCCTGCGTCCTGCCGCCGTTCGTGGTCGGCAGCACTTTCGAAGACCTGGCCGACATCGGCATTCGCCTGACCATCAATGGTGAAGTGCGCCAGGACGGCAGCAGTGCGCTGATGCTCAACCCGATCGTGCCGATGATCCAGCACATGGCCTCGCAGTTCTCCCTGCAGGCGGGCGATGTGATCCTGACCGGCACGCCGGTGGGTGTCGGCCCGCTGAACCCGGGCGATGAGCTGGTGCTGGAACTGCCGGGCGCGAGCCGCTTCGAGGGCAAGGTGCTCTGACCCAAAAAGGGGCAGCCGCAATGGCTGCCCCTTTGTCGACGCCCTTCGTCGACTTTTACCGTTTTTTTCACAAATCATCTGGATAATTCCCATCCGGTCTTGCTGCGGTGATCGTCAGCGGCACACAACAACAGGAATTCCCCGATGGCCACCCTGACTTCTGGCGACCCCTTGTCGCCTGCGCGCAAACGCCCCCTCGCCCTGCGTTGGTCCACCTGGTTGGTGACGGCCGCCGTGATCGGCTACGGCGTGGCCATCGCCATGCATTGGGATGACCGCGGCCTGCTGTGGCTGCAGGAGCGTTTCGAGAGCCAGGTGGCGCAGAAGGCCAGCGTCTGGTTGCCGGACTACCAGGTCGATATCGATGCCAAGGTGCTGCCTGGCATGGAGGACGATGAAGCCTCCGACCTGTCCTACGACCCGCAGCGCAAAACCCTGTTCGCGGTGATGGGCAAGAATCCCTTCCTGGTCGAGCTGAACCTCGACGGCGACGTGCTGCGCAAGATGCCGCTGCATGGCTGGGCCAACCCGGAGGGCGTCGCGGTGCTGGCGGACGGCCGCCTGGCGATTACCGACGAGCGTCAGCACAGCCTGACCCTGGTCAGCCTCGATGCCGCCACGACCGAGCTGAATATCAAGGACTTCCCGCAATACGACCTCGGTCCTTCGGATAACCAGAACAAGGGTTTCGAAGGGATTGCCTGGGACCCTGCGCAGCAGCGCCTGATCCTCGGTGAAGAGCGTCCGCCGAAGCTGTTCACCTGGCGTACCGACGGTCGTTCGGCGCTGACCGGGACCAAGCAGGAGCTGGCCAACGACGACCTCGACCTGCGCAACCTGTCCGGCCTTGGCGTCGACCCGCGTACCGGGCATCTGCTGGTGCTGTCGGCGGACTCCAACATGCTTCTGGAGCTGGACGGGAAGGGCGAGCAGGTCAGCTTCATGACCCTGCTCGGCGGCTTCAATGGCCTGAAGAAGCGCATCCCTCGCGCCGAAGGCGTGGCCATGGATGAAGCGGGCACCCTGTACATGGTCAGCGAGCCGGACCTGTTCTATCGCTTTCGCAAGGAATGACCGGAAGATTTTTTTCCGATAGTGGCATTAAGCTTCACTTCAGCTGGCTATGGTGAGATTCAGGCCGTTCCGTTTCCTGCCTGAGTCCTTGCCGATGCGCCTGCGTTTCTTCCTGCTTTTCCTGCTTGCTGCCTTGCTGGCCGTCCTGGCCTATGCCGGGCAGCATTACCGCCTGTACGAGCGCGGCTGGTTCAACCTGAAAACCTGGATGCAACCGGCCGAGCAGAGCATCGGGCTGGATCGCTATCGCGTGGTGATCGAGGCCAGGGTCATCGATGGCCTGGCCGACGACCTGTCGGCCCTGACCTACGACCCTGACCGCAACAGCCTGTTTACCGTGACCAACCAGAATCCGGAGCTGATCGAGCTGTCGCTGGACGGCCGCATCCTGCGTCGCGTGCCGCTGACCGGGTTCGGCGACCCTGAGGCGGTGGAGTATGTCGGGCGCGACAGTTATGTGATCACCGATGAGCGTCAGCAGCGTCTGATCCGGGTGCGGCTGACGGCGGACACGCCGTTTCTCGATGCCAAGGATGCCGAGCAACTGACCCTGGGTATCGGGCTCAACGGTAACAAGGGCTTCGAGGGGCTGGCCTGGGACCAGCAGGGCAAGCGCCTGTTCGTGGCCAAGGAACGTGATCCGATGCTGATCTACGAGGTGCATGGTTTCCCCCATGACAACCCGCAGCAGCCGTTCGCGGTGCATGTGGTGCAGGATCAGAAGCGTGATTCGCGGTTGTTCGTGCGGGATCTGTCGAGCTTGCAGTTCGACGAGCGCAGCGGGCATCTGCTGGCCTTGTCGGACGAGTCGAAGCTGGTGCTGGAGCTGGATGTGCAGGGGCGGCCGGTGGGTAGCCTGTCACTGCGCAAGGGGTTCCAGGGCTTGAAGCAGAGCGTGCCGCAGGCGGAGGGGATCGCCATGGACGGGGACGGGACGCTGTACCTGGTGAGTGAGCCGAACCTGTTCTATGTCTTCAGGAAGGTTGTTGATTAAGCCACGGGCCTCATCGCTGGCAAGCCAGCTCCCACAGGGTTCGCGGTGCATGCGGTCCCTGTGGGAGCTGGCTTGCCAGCGATGAGGCCAGCAGCTACAGCGAAGATCTTCAGGCCTTGAGGGTCTTCACGCCTTCACTGGTCCCCAGCAGCAGCAAATCCGCCGGACGCGCCGCGAACAGGCCATTGGTGACCACGCCGACGATCGCATTGATCTGCGCTTCCAGCTCCACCGGGTTGGTGATCTGCAGGTTGTGCACGTCGATGATGATGTTGCCGTTATCGGTCACCACACCCTCGCGGTACACCGGATCGCCACCCAGCTTTACCAGTTGGCGTGCCACATGGCTGCGGGCCATCGGGATCACTTCCACCGGCAGCGGGAACGCGCCCAGTACCGGCACCAGCTTGCTGGCGTCGGCGATGCAGATGAAGGTCTTGGCCACTGCCGCGACGATCTTCTCGCGGGTCAGGGCCGCGCCGCCGCCCTTGATCAGGTTCAGGTGCTCGTCGCTCTCGTCGGCGCCGTCGACATAGAACTCCAGCTCGCTGACGGTGTTCAGCTCATAGACCGGGATGCCATGGCCCTTGAGGCGCGCGGCAGTGGCTTCGGAGCTGGCCACGGCGCCGTCGAAGGCGGTCTTGTGCTGGGCCAGGGCGTCGATGAAGCAGTTGGCGGTCGAGCCGGTGCCGACGCCGATGATGCTCTTGGCATCCAGGCTCGGCAGGATGAAATCGACAGCGGCCTGGGCGACGGCCTGTTTGAGTTGGTCCTGGGTCATGCGGGCTCCGAAGCGGGGGAGTATCGTGAAGCCGGGCATTATAGCGGCTAAAACCCCTGACTTGCTGTGGTCGCCCGACAAGGCGCTGCGGTAGACTCCGATCCCCCGTCCAGCCGCCCGTGATGCCCTCCCGATGCTCGAACAGTACGTCAAGAAGATCCTCACCTCGCGCGTTTATGACGTCGCCGTGGAAACCCCCCTGCAAGCCGCCAACCAGCTGAGCAAGCGCCTGGGCAACCAGATCCTGCTCAAGCGCGAGGACCTGCAGCCGGTGTTCTCCTTCAAGATCCGCGGCGCCTACAACAAGCTGGCGCAGTTGAGCGAGGAAGAACGTGCACGTGGCGTGGTCACCGCGTCGGCCGGCAACCATGCCCAGGGCCTGGCCCTGGCGGCGCGGGAAATGGGGGTGAAGGCAACCATCGTGATGCCGCGCACCACCCCGGAGATCAAGGTCGAGGGCGTGCGTTCCCGGGGCGGCAAGGTGGTCCTGCACGGTGACTCCTTCCCGGAAGCGCTGGCCTACTCGCTGAAACTGGTCGAGGAAAAGGGCTTCGTCTATGTCCACCCCTATGACGACCCGCACACCATCGCCGGCCAGGGCACCGTGGCCATGGAGATCCTGCGCCAGCACCCGGGCCGCCTGGACGCGATCTTCGTGCCGGTCGGCGGCGGCGGGCTGATCGCCGGCATCGCGGCCTACGTCAAATACCTGCGCCCCGAGATCAGGATCATCGGCGTCGAGCCTGACGACTCCAACTGCCTGCAGGCCGCCATGGCCGCCGGCGAGCGGGTGATCCTGCCGCAGGTCGGGCTGTTCGCCGACGGCGTGGCCGTGGCGCAGATCGGCCAGCACACCTTCGATATCTGCAAGGTCCACGTCGATGAGGTGATCACCGTCAGCACCGACGAGATCTGCGCGGCGATCAAGGACATCTACGACGATACCCGTTCGATCACCGAACCAGCCGGCGCCCTGGGCGTCGCCGGGATCAAGAAATACGTGGAACAGCACGGCCTGAGCGGCCAGACCCTGGTGGCCATCGACTCCGGCGCCAACGTCAACTTCGACCGCCTGCGCCATGTCGCCGAGCGCGCCGAGCTGGGCGAGGGCCGCGAAGCCATCATCGCGGTGACCATTCCCGAGCAGCCGGGCAGCTTCAAGGCGTTCTGCGAGGCCATCGGCAAGCGCCAGATCACCGAATTCAACTACCGTTACCACAGCGGCAGCGAAGCGCACATCTTCGTCGGCGTGCAGACCCACCCGGACAACGACCCGCGCAGTGCGCTGATCGAGCAATTGACGGAAAAGGGCTTCCCGGTCACCGACCTGACCGACAACGAACTGGCCAAGCTGCATATCCGCCATATGGTCGGCGGCCATGCGGCGGGGGTCAGCGACGAACTGGTCCTGCGCTTCGAGTTCCCGGAGCGGCCGGGGGCGCTGTTCAACTTCCTCAACAAGCTGGGCGGGCGCTGGAATATCTCGATGTTCCACTACCGCAACCATGGCGCGGCGGATGGTCGCGTGGTGGCCGGCCTGCAGGTGCCGGAAGACGAGCGCCACCTGGTGCCCGGGGCCTTGGCGAAGATCGGCTATCCATACTGGGACGAGACCGATAACCCGGCGTACCGGCTGTTCCTCGGCTGAGGGGCTACGCTTTGAGCAACGCCCCGAGGAAATCGCCGCCATGGAACCACTGACCGCCCTGAAAACCGCCCATGTGCTGGCCACCGTGCTGCTGCTCGGCAGTGCGCTGGGCCTGGCGGTCTGGACCTGGAGGGCCCGGCATGCGGGCGATGCGGCGGTCTACGGGCGACTGCTGGCGCGTCCGCAGGGCTTTCTCTGGCTATTGATGGGGATCTGCCTGGTGAGCATGCCGTTCACCGGCTGGTGGCTGGTCCACCTGGTGGGCTGGCCGCTGGGGCAGACCTGGGTGCTGGGCTCGAGCCTGCTGTATACCGTCGGCGCGCTGGCCTGGTTCTGGTTGCTGGCCCGGGTCAACCGCCTGAGAACCGCGCCGGGCGCGGGCAAACTGCAGTTCACCCTGGCCCTGGCGCTGTTCAGCGGCCTGTGTTTCATCGCCATCGCCGGCCTGATGGGCGCCAAGCCGGTCTGACGCTTCGTCTCAATCGCGCAGGCTGATCACCGGCCAGCCGCGCTTCTCGGCTTCGGCGCGCAGGTTCGGGTCGGGATCGACCGCCACCGGGTTGTCCACCTGCTCCAGCAGCGGCAGATCGTTCATCGAGTCGCTGTAGAAGTAGCTGCCTTCAAGATTCAGCTTGTTCTCTTCCAGCCAGCGGTTCAGGCGGGTCACCTTGCCTTCGCGGAAGCACGGCACGTCGATGCTGCGCCCGGTGTAGCGGCCGTCGACCAGCTCGCACTCGGTGGCCAGCAGGGTTTCAACCTCCAGGCGTTTGGCGATCGGCCCGGTGATGAAGCGGTTGGTGGCGGTGATGATCACCAGCTTGTCGCCAGCATCGCGGTGCTTCTTCAGCAGGGCCAGGGCCTTGGGCAGGATGATCGGTTCGACGCAGTCACGCATGAAGTCGCCATGCCATTCGTCGAGCTGGGCCATCTCGGTGGTGGCCAGGATCTCCAGGCTGAAGTTCAGGTAGGCCTGCAGGTCCAGCTTGCCGGCCAGGTAGTCCTGGTAGAAGGCGTCGTTGCGGTTCTGGTACTCCACCGGGTCGAGAATGCCGCGGGCGCACAGGTAATCGCCCCACGCGTGGTCGCTGTCGCCGCCGAGGAGGGTGTTGTCCAGATCGAATAAAGCCAGGCGCATTGAAGAGTCACTCGCATAACATCTGAAAAGTCCCACAGAATACGGACTTTTCACAACGCTGCACATAAGGTATGGCGGGCGCGTTGCTGGCCTTGCAGGCTTTGTGGAACAATGCGGCGACATGCGTTTGCGAGGTTGCTGCCGTGATCGACCCCGATGGTTTTCGCCCCAATGTCGGGATCATTCTGACGAATGATCTTGGGCAGGTGCTATGGGCCCGGCGAATCAACCAGGATGCCTGGCAGTTTCCACAAGGGGGAATCAACCCCAATGAAACACCGGAAGATGCTCTGTACCGCGAGTTGAATGAAGAAGTAGGCCTTGAGCGTCAGGACGTGGAAATACTTGCCTGCACCCGTGGCTGGTTGCGTTATCGTTTACCCCAACGTCTGGTCCGTACCCACAGCCAACCGCTGTGCATCGGCCAGAAACAGAAGTGGTTCCTGCTGCGGCTGGTTTCCAACGAGCAGCGGGTGCGGATGGATCTCACCGGCAAACCGGAGTTCGATGGCTGGCGCTGGGTCAGCTATTGGTATCCGCTGGGCCAGGTGGTGACATTCAAGCGCGAAGTGTACCGCCGCGCGCTCAAAGAGCTTGCCCCGCGCCTGCTGGCGCGCGACTGACGACGGAGTTCGACCCCGAGCCATGCTCAATACGCTGCGCAAGATCGTCCAGGAAGTTAACTCCGCCAAGGATCTCAAGACGGCGTTGGGGATCATTGTCTTGCGCGTCAAAGAGGCCATGGGCAGCCAGGTCTGCTCGGTCTACCTGCTCGACCCGGAAACCAACCGTTTCGTCCTGATGGCCACCGAAGGCCTGAACAAGCGCTCCATCGGCAAGGTCAGCATGGCGCCGAACGAGGGCCTGGTGGGCCTGGTCGGCACGCGGGAAGAACCGCTTAACCTGGAAAACGCCGCCGACCACCCGCGCTACCGCTACTTTGCCGAGACCGGCGAGGAGCGTTTCGCCTCCTTCCTCGGTGCGCCGATCATCCACCACCGTCGCGTGGTCGGGGTCCTGGTCATCCAGCAAAAGGAGCGGCGCCAGTTCGACGAGGGCGAGGAAGCCTTCCTGGTCACCATGAGCGCGCAGCTCGCCGGGGTTATCGCCCACGCCGAGGCCACCGGCTCGATCCGCGGCCTGGGCCGCCAGGGCAAGGGTATCCAGGAAGCCAAGTTCGTTGGTGTGCCGGGTTCGCCGGGCGCTGCCGTGGGTACCGCGGTGGTCATGCTGCCGCCGGCCGATCTCGATGTGGTGCCGGACAAGACCGTCACCGACATCGACGCTGAACTCAAACTCTTCAACAACGCCCTCGAGGGCGTGCGCAGCGACATGCGCACCCTGTCGGCCAAGCTGGCGACCCAGCTGCGGCCGGAGGAACGGGCGTTGTTCGACGTCTACCTGATGATGCTCGACGACGCGGCCCTGGGCGGCGAAGTGGTCGAGGTCATCAAGACCGGCCAGTGGGCCCAGGGTGCCCTGCGCCAGGTGGTCGGCGAGCACGTCAACCGCTTCGAGCTGATGGACGACGCCTACCTGCGCGAACGGGCTTCGGACGTGAAGGACCTCGGCCGGCGCCTGCTGGCCTACCTCCAGGAAGCCCGCCAGCTTTCGTTGGTCTACCCGGACAACACCATCCTCGTCAGTGAAGAACTGACCCCGGCGATGCTCGGCGAAGTGCCGGAAGGCAAGCTGGCGGGCCTGATCTCGGTACTGGGTTCGGGCAACTCCCACGTGGCGATCCTCGCCCGGGCCATGGGCATTCCCACGGTGATGGGCCTGGTCGACCTGCCGTATTCCAAGGTCGACGGCATCCAGATGATCGTCGACGGCTACAAGGGCGACGTCTACACCAACCCCAGCGAGGTGCTGCGCAAGCAATACGCCGATGTGGTCGAGGAGGAGCGCCAGCTGGCCCAGGGCCTCGATGCCCTGCGCGAACTGCCGTGCGAAACCACCGACGGCCACCGCATGCCGCTGTGGGTCAACACCGGCCTGCTCGCCGACGTGGCGCGGGCGCAGCAGCGTGGCGCCGAGGGCGTTGGCCTGTACCGCACCGAAGTGCCGTTCATGATCAACCAGCGCTTCCCCAGCGAGAAGGAACAGCTGGCGATCTACCGCGAACAGCTGGCGGCCTTCCATCCGCTGCCGGTGACCATGCGCAGCCTGGATATCGGTGGCGACAAGGCGCTCTCGTACTTCCCGATCAAGGAAGACAACCCGTTCCTCGGCTGGCGCGGTATCCGCGTCACCCTCGACCACCCGGAAATCTTCCTGGTGCAGACCCGCGCCATGCTCAAGGCCAGCGAAGGCCTGAACAACCTGCGCATCCTGCTGCCGATGATCTCCGGGATTCACGAGCTGGAAGAGGCCTTGCACCTGATCCACCGTGCCTGGGGCGAAGTGCGTGACGAAGGCACCGACGTGCCGATGCCGCCGGTGGGGGTGATGGTGGAGATTCCTGCCGCCGTGTACCAGACCAAGGAATTGGCGCGCCAGGTGGACTTCCTCTCGGTCGGTTCCAACGACCTGACCCAGTACCTGCTGGCGGTGGACCGCAACAACCCGCGGGTCGCCGACCTCTACGACTACCTGCACCCGGCGGTGCTCCAGGCCTTGCAGCACGTCGTGACGGCGGCCCATGCCGAAGGCAAGCCGGTGAGTATCTGCGGCGAAATGGCCGGCGACCCGGCGGCGGCGGTGCTGCTGATGGCGATGGGCTTCGACAGCCTGTCGATGAACGCCACCAACCTGCCGAAGGTCAAGTGGATGCTGCGCCAGATCAGCATGGGCAAATCCAAGGAGATGCTGGCGCAGGTGATGGAGATCGATAACCCGCAGGTTATCCACAGTACCTTGCACCTGGCCCTGAAGAACCTGGGGCTGTCGCGGATGATCAATCCGCACTGATTTGTGTCGCTCTCAAGGGCCTCATCGCTGGCAAGCCAGCTCCCACAAGGACCGCGTGCACCGCTGAACCTGTGGGAGCTGGCTTGCCAGCGATGAGGCCCTCAGCTTCACAGCACCAATTCGACCTCGCCCAGATGCCCCCCAAACGGCCCAAAACTCCTTTCCACCAGCCTGCGCCGCCCATCTGCCTCAACCACCAGCACCGTACTCGCCCGAGTCCCATAATTCTGGCTGGCAATGAACACACTGGAGAGCAACCGCTCGGTCGCCAACCCGACCCCGGTACTGGGCAGCTCCCCATCCGCCGCCTGCCGGCCATCCCCCAGCAGTTCGAACAGGTCTTCCAGTTGCGGATCATCCAGCCGCTCCCGCAACCCTTCCCGCGCCTTCACCAGCTTCGGCCATGGCGTATCCAGCGCCGCATTCGATAGCCCATACACCCCGGCCTCCAGCATCCTCGGCGCACCACCCGCATGCAGATACCCCAACTGCGCGGCATCCCCGACCAGCAGGTTGAACCCCGAATAAAGCCCCGCCTCGCCAGCCACCTTCTGCAGATAGGCCTCGACCGACAGCTCCCCGCGCAGATACCCCGCCACCAGCTCGCCCCGCGACCTGGCGCCCAGCGCCTGCCCCGGATCGCGAATATTGGTCAGCGCCGCGAACCGCCCCTGCGGCCCCACGCCCAGCCAGGTACCGCCGGCTTCCAGGTCGCGCCCGGCATGCACCCCGGGCACCTCGTCCCAGGCGGCCAGGGCCTGGGTCGGGCGGGCATAGAACTCGTCACGGTTGGCCGCGACGATCAGCGGCCGGGCATGCCCCGGGCGCCAGGCGAAAACGATCAGGCACATCGTGTGTCCCATTCTCTTGTCGGTGATGCCTCACTCTACCTCAGACGGTCCTGACAAGGTCTTCATCCGCCTTTAGTGGAGGCGAGTGCCCGGCTTCCGTTACCATGCCGGACTGAATTTTCCGGGGGCAACAATGGAATTCGTGCTCTACCTGCTACTGGGCGCCTGTGCGGGCGTGCTGGCCGGGCTGTTCGGCGTCGGTGGCGGGATCATCATCGTGCCGGTGCTGGTGTTCAGCTTCACCCTGCAGGGCTTCGACGCTTCCGTGCTGACCCACCTGGCCGTCGGCACCTCGCTGGCGACCATCGTCTTCACCTCGATCAACGCCATCAGCGAGCACCATCGCAAGGGCGCGGTGCAGTGGCCGATCTTCGCCTGGATGACCCTGGGTATCCTGATCGGCGCCGTCATCGGCTCAAAGACCGCCTCGCTGATCCAGGGTCCGTTGCTGCAGAAGATCATCGGCGTGTTCGCCCTGCTGGTCGCCGTGCAGATGACCCTGGACCTCAAGCCCAAGGCCAGCCGCGGCGTGCCCGGCAAGGTCGGCCTGACCCTGGCGGGCAGCGTGGTAGGCTGGGCTTCGGCGATCTTCGGCATCGGTGGCGGCTCGCTGACCGTGCCGTTCCTGACCTGGCGCAGCCTGCCGATGCAGCAGGCGGTGGCGACCTCGTCGGCCTGCGGCCTGCCGATCGCTTTGGTCAGCGCCTTGAGTTTCATGCTGCTGGGCTGGCACGAAGAGCACCTGCCGCCCCATAGTCTCGGCTTCGTCTACCTGCCGGCACTGATCGGCATTGCTGTCACCAGCATGTTTTTTGCCCGTTTCGGCGCACGCCTGGCGCACAAATTGTCGCCGCGCCTGCTCAAACGCCTGTTCGCCGCGCTGCTGTTCTGTGTCGGCCTGAGCTTTTTGCTTTAACGAGAGGAGTCACCATGCTGCCTTACCCGCAGATCGATCCCGTGGCACTGGCCATCGGGCCGCTGAAAATCCATTGGTATGGCCTGATGTACCTGGTCGGTATCGGTGGCGCCTGGCTGCTGGCGTCGAGCCGGCTCAACCGCTTCGATCCTACATGGACCAAGGAAAAGCTCTCGGACCTGGTGTTCTGGCTGTCCATGGGTGTGATCGTCGGCGGACGGCTCGGCTACGTGCTGTTCTATGACCTCAGCGCCTACCTGGCCCAGCCGACCCTGATCTTCGAAGTGTGGAAGGGCGGCATGTCGTTCCATGGCGGCTTCATCGGCGTGATGCTCGCCGCGCTGTGGTTTGGCAAGCGCAACAACAAGACCTTCTTCGAGCTGATGGACTTCGTCGCGCCGATGGTACCGATCGGCCTGGGGGCCGGGCGGATCGGCAACTTCATCAACGCCGAACTGTGGGGCAAGGCCACCGACGTGCCATGGGCCATGGTCTTCCCGCCGTTCAGCGACCCGGCGCAACTGCCGCGTCACCCGTCGCAGCTGTACCAGTTCGCCCTGGAAGGCGTCGCGCTGTTCCTGATCCTCTGGCTGTACTCGCGCAAGCCGCGGCCGACCATGGCGGTGTCTGGCATGTTCGCGCTGTTCTACGGGATCTTCCGCTTCATCGTCGAATTCGTTCGCGTGCCGGACGCCCAGTTGGGCTACCTGGCCTGGGGCTGGCTGACCATGGGTCAGATTCTCTGCGTCCCGATGATCGTCGGCGGTCTCGCCTTGATCTGGTGGGCCTATAATCGCAAGCCGACGGTCAAACCCGCGGTCTGATTTTCCACGGCAGGG
Organism: Pseudomonas putida; assembly: GCF_001941965.1. Taxonomy (GTDB): domain Bacteria; phylum Pseudomonadota; class Gammaproteobacteria; order Pseudomonadales; family Pseudomonadaceae; genus Aquipseudomonas; species Aquipseudomonas putida_L. The sequence continues at coordinate 119,394 of NZ_MKZO01000013.1, forward strand.
GCGATCCCCCTGCCGTCTTCGTTACAGGAACGCTATGAAACAGTATCTGGACCTGGTCCGCGACGTTATCGAGAACGGCACCCTTCAGGAAAACCGCACCGGCGTGCGCACCATCGCCCTGCCGGGCGCCATGCTGCGTTTCGACCTGCAGAAGGGCTTCCCGGCCATCACCACGCGCAAGCTGGCGTTCAAATCGGCCATCGGCGAGATGGTCGGCTTCCTCCGTGGCGTGAAGAACGCCGGCGAATTCCGCGAGCTGGGCTGCAAGGTCTGGGACCAGAACGCCAACGAAAACGCCCAATGGCTGGCCAACCCGTTCCGCCAGGGGCATGACGACCTCGGCGAGATCTATGGCGTGCAATGGCGCCAATGGCCGGCCTACAAGCGCATCCCGCTGAGCAACCCGGCGGCCATCGAGCTGGCGCAGAACAGTGGTTTCGTGAAGATCGCCGAGTCCGAAGAAGACGGTGAAGCCTTTGTCGTGCTGTACAAGGCCATCGACCAGATCCGCCAGTGTGTCGACACCATCATCAACGACCCCAACAGCCGGCGCATCCTGTTCCACGGCTGGAACTGCGCGCAGCTGGACGAAATGGCCCTGCCGCCGTGCCACCTGCTGTACCAGTTCCACCCGAACACCCAGACCAAAGAGATCTCCCTGACGCTCTACATCCGCTCCAACGACCTGGGCCTGGGCACACCGTTCAACCTCACCGAAGGCGCTGCGCTGCTGTCGCTGATCGGTCGCCTGACCGGCTACACGCCGCGCTGGTTCACCTACTTCATCGGCGATGCCCATGTGTATGAAAACCACCTGGACATGCTCAACGAGCAGCTCAAGCGCGAACCGCTGCAAGCGCCGAAGCTGGTGATATCGGACCGGGTGCCGGAGTTTGCCAAGACCGGCAAGTACGAGCCGGAGTGGCTGGAGAAGATCGAGCCGAGTGACTTCAGCCTGGAAGGGTATGAGCACCATGCGCCGATGACGGCGCCGATGGCGGTTTAAACCGGCTCTAGCAGTACACACAATCCCTGTGGGAGCTGGCTTGCCAGCGATTTGGCCAGATCAGACAACATCATTGCTCATGATGGCCTCATCGCTGGCAAGCCAGCTCCCACAGGGTTAGCGGCGAGTCTTAATGGCCGTGACTTCTACCGACATGGGAGTGTTCTCCCTCCGGCACCGAAACCGCCCCATTCACCTCCAGTCTCTCCAGAATCGCGCAATGCTCGCCCTCGGCGCGGCATCTTCTGCGCAACTCCACCAATTGCTCCTGCAGCGCCACCAGCCCGTCGATCCGCGCCTGTACGTGCTCGATATGTTCGTCGACCAGCGCATTGACGCTTTCACACTGGTCCTGCGGGCTGTCCCTTAGCCGCAGCAGGCTGCGAATCTCCTCCAGCGTCATGTCCAGCGTTCGGCAGTTGCGGATGAAGGTCAGCCGCTCGACATGGGCCTGGGTGTAGACCCGGTAATTGCCCTCGCTGCGCGCCGGTTCCGGCAGCAGGTTTTCCCGCTCGTAGTAACGGATGGTCTCCACCGCGCAATCGGTGGCCTTGGCCAGTTCGCCGATCTTCATCTGCAAATACCTCGACAGGTTGCTTGACCCTATAGTGGCTACAGGGTGTTCACTTGGCAACAGGACATTTAGGGATGAACCCCATGAACCAGCCTGTCACCCACGATCATGAACATAAGCACCACGATCACGACCATAAGTCGCATGATCATGCGCATGCCCATAGTTGCTGTTCCGCCGCCGAAGCCCCGGCGCTGGTGCAACTGAGCGAAAAGGCCAGTGCCGACGCCCGCCTCAGCCGCTTCCGCATCGAGGCCATGGACTGCCCGACCGAGCAGACCCTGATCCAGAACAAACTGGGCAAGCTGGACGGCGTCGAGCAACTGGAATTCAACCTGATCAACCGCATCCTCGGCGTGCGCCACACCCATGGCGATACCCAGGGCATCGAGCAGGCCATCGCTTCGCTGGGCATGAAGGCCGAGCCGCTGACCGACGAGGCTGCCGAAGCCAAGCCGGCCCCGGTGAAGAAGTCCTGGTGGCCACTGGCGTTGTCCGGCGTGGCTGCACTGGCGGCGGAAATCGTACATTTCACCGCTGCTGCACCGGAGTGGATGGTGGCGGCCCTGGCCCTGGCGGCGATCCTCGGCTGCGGCCTGGGCACCTACAAGAAGGGCTGGATCGCCCTGAAGAACCGCAACCTCAACATCAACGCGCTGATGAGCATCGCCGTGACCGGCGCCGTGCTGATCGGCCAGTGGCCGGAAGCGGCCATGGTGATGGTGCTGTTCACCCTCGCCGAGGTGATCGAGGCCCGGTCGCTCGACCGTGCGCGCAACGCCATCGGCGGGCTGATGCAGTTGAGCCCGGACATGGCCACGGTGCAGCAGCCCGACGGCCAGTGGCTGGAGATGGAAGTCGCCCAGGTGCCGCTCGGTGCCCTGGTACGCTTGCGTCCCGGCGAGCGGGTCGGGCTGGATGGCGAGGTGGTCAGCGGCCAGTCGAGCATCGACCAGGCGCCCATCACCGGCGAAAGCCTGCCTGTGGAAAAAGGCCCGGGTGACAAGGTCTTCGCTGGCACCATCAACCAGTCCGGCGCCCTGGAGTTCCGGGTGACTGCCGCTGCCGGCGAGTCGACCCTGGCGCGTATCATCCGCGCCGTCGAAGAGGCCCAGGGTGCGAGGGCGCCGACCCAGCGCTTCGTCGATCAATTCTCGAAAATCTACACCCCGGCAGTCTTCGCCTTCGCCCTCGCCGTGGCCGTGATTCCGCCGCTGTTCATGGCCGGGGCCTGGTTCGACTGGATCTACCGCGCCCTGGTCCTGCTGGTAGTGGCCTGCCCCTGCGCCCTGGTGATTTCCACCCCGGTGACCATCGTCAGCGGCCTCGCCGCCGCCGCACGCAAGGGCATCCTGATCAAGGGCGGCGTGTACCTGGAAGGCGGGCGCAAGCTGGACTTCATCGCCCTCGACAAGACCGGCACCCTGACCCACGGCAAGCCGGTGCAGACCGACGTCCAGGTCCTCGACCCACTGTTCGCCGAGCGTGCCCAGCGTATTGCCGCCAGCCTTGGTGGCCGCTCCGACCACCCGGTATCCATGGCCATTGCCCGTAAAGGTGAGGAAGACGGCCTAGCCCGAGAAGAGGTAGGCAACTTCCAGGCCCTGATGGGTCGTGGTGTCAGCGGTGAAGTGGACGGTGTGCTCTACCACCTCGGCAACCACCGCCTGGTGGAAGAACTGGGCCTGTGCTCGACGGAGCTGGAAGCCAAGCTGGACGTGCTGGAGCGCCAGGGCAAGACCGTGGTCCTGCTGCTCGACAGCTCCGGCCCGCTGGCCCTGTTCGCCGTGGCCGACACGGTCAAGCAGACCAGCCGCGAAGCCATCGCCGAGCTGCACCAACTGGGTATCCGTACCGTCATGCTCACCGGCGACAACCCGCACACCGCCGATGCCATCGCTGCCCAGGTGGGTATCGACGAAGCCCGCGGCAACCTGCTCCCGGCCGACAAGCTGGCGGCCATCGAGGACCTGTATGCCAAGGGCCACCGGGTCGGCATGGTCGGCGACGGCATCAACGACGCCCCGGCCCTGGCCCGCGCGGAGATCGGATTCGCCATGGCGGCGGCTGGCACTGACACCGCCATCGAGACCGCCGACGTCGCCCTGATGGACGACGACTTGCGGAAAATCCCGGCCTTCGTCAGGCTCTCGCGGCAAAGCGCGGCGATACTGGTGCAGAACATCGTTCTTGCCCTGGGCATCAAGGCGATCTTCCTGGCGATCACTTTTGCCGGCATGGCGACCATGTGGATGGCGGTGTTCGCCGATATGGGCGTCAGCCTGCTGGTGGTCTTCAACGGCCTGCGCCTGCTGAGAAAGTAAGAGGATTTATGCTGAGTTCCGAGCTGAAGGCGTTCTACCGGGTGGCCCGCCTGGGCAGCATCACCCTTGCGGCAAAGAAGCTCGGGCTCAGCCAGCCCACCGTCACCACGCAGATCCGCAACCTGGAAAGCCATTACGGCGTCGAGCTGTTCTACCGCGGTGGCCGGCGTCTGGCCCTGAGCGAGGAGGGCGCACGGCTGCTGCCGATGGTGCGCGACCTGCTGCAGAAGGAAGCCGATATCGAGTTCTTCCTGCGCAACAGCGGCCAGCAACAGGGCACGCTGCGGGTGGCGGCGACTGCGCCGTACTACATCCTCGATCTGGTGAAGATCTTCCGTGAGCGCCTGCCGCAGGTGGAGGTCTCGGTGGAGATCGGCAACTCGCAGCAGGTCCTGGAGTTGCTGGAGGAATACCGGGTGGATGTGGCGGCGTCGTCGCAGTTGCTGGAAGACAATCGGCTGATACGGCGGATATTGGGCACCGACCCGCTGGTGGTGGCGGTGCATCGCAGCCATCCATTGGCCTCGCGGGAGTCGGTGCCGCTGGCGGCGCTGGCCGGGCATTGCCTGCTGATGCGCGAGCAGGGCTCGACGACCCGCAAGCTGACCGAGCAGATGCTCGAAGAGGCCGGGGTGAAGGTCGGGGCGCTGCTGGAGATCGGCAGTCGCGAGTCGATTCGCGAGGCGGTGCTGAGGAATATCGGGATCAGCATCATTGCCCGGCATGAAGTGCCGCATAACCCGGAACTGCGGGTGCTCAGCCTGGAGGGGGCACCGGTGATGCATGAGTATCTGTATTGCCTGAAGGAAAGGCGTCAGGCGCGCTTGCCGGCTGCTTTTTTGGGGTTGGCCCAGGAAATGTCGGCCATTGATTCCTGACTCGAGGGCCCTATCGCTGGCAAGCCAGCTCCCACAGTGTCCGCGGCGCCGCTGAACCTGTGGGAGCTGGCTTGCCAGCGATGAGGCCCTCAAGAGCACCAACAAAAATCTGCCAATACCACTATCGGCAGCTTTTGCCCCAACGCCACGGAACCTTCGCAAAGCGTACCTAGCATGACCCTCATTCGTTCGGTGAGGTCCTGTCATGAACAACACGCTTGCACAACCCGGCGCCCAGTTGCGCGTTCGCGGCATCAACAAACGCTTCGGGGCCTTCACCGCCCTGCAGGATGTGTCCCTCGACGTCGCCGCCGGCGAGCTGGTCTGCCTGCTCGGCCCGTCCGGTTGCGGCAAGACCACCCTGCTACGCTGTATCGCCGGCCTCGAACGCCAGGACCGCGGCGAGCTGATGATCGGCGACCGCGATATCTCCACCCTGCCGCCGCAAGCCCGTGACTACGGGATCCTGTTCCAGTCCTACGCGTTGTTCCCCAACCTCACCGTCGAAGCCAATATCGCCTACGGCCTGGCCGGCAGCGGCCGCAACGAGGTGCGCCAGCGCGTCGGGCAGATGCTGGAACTGGTCGGCCTGACCGGCAGCGAAAAGAAATACCCCGGCCAGCTCTCCGGCGGCCAGCAGCAACGCGTCGCCCTGGCCCGCGCCCTGGCCCCGGCACCGTCCCTGCTGCTGCTCGACGAACCCATGTCGGCCCTCGACGCCCGGGTTCGTGACCATCTGTGCACCGAACTGCGCCAGCTCCAGCGCCAACTGGGCATCACCACCCTGATGGTTACCCACAATCAGGACGAAGCCATGCTCATGGCCGACCGCATCGCCGTGATGAACAACGGCCAGGTCGAGCAGTACGCCACCGCCCAGGAAATCTACGACCGCCCGGCCACGCCGTTCGTCGCCGAGTTCATCGGTCAGGGCAACTGGCTGCCGTTCCAGCGTTGCAGCGACAGTCATGCCCAGGTCGGCGACCTCAACCTTCGCCTGGCCCCGGGCGCCAAGGCCAGCGGCAGTGGCCGGCTGTTCTGCCGTCCCGAGGCGATCACCATCAACCCGATCGTCCACGAGGAAAACCTGTTCCCGGCGCGTCTGCGGGAAATCACCTTCCTCGGCAACCGCTGCCGCATGAGCTTCGAGCTGCACCAACTGCCGGGCCACGCCCTGCTCGCCGAAGTCGCCCCGGAAGCCATGCCGCGCCTGGGCTCGCAGGACATCTGGGTGGCCCTGCCGCCACGCAGCCTGCAGGTCTTTGCCTGAGATGGGCGCTCCACTCACCCTGCCGATCGCCCAGGCGAAGGCAAAACCGCGGTCCGGCGTTGCCCTGGGTGACCGTTTGTTCGTGGTCGGCGGCAAATGGCTGCTGCTGATGTTCCTCGTGGTTTCGGTACTGTTGCCCTTGCTCGCCATCTTCTGGCGCGGCTTCAGCAGCGAAGCCGGGCAGGGTGGTGGCCTGGTCGCGGCCCGTGAACTGTTCGCCAGCGCCAACTTCCACTGGCTGCTAGGCAACAGCCTCAAGGTCTCGCTCAGCGTCGCCGCCATCGTCGTACCGCTCGCCTATCTGTTCGCCTACGCCCTGCAACGCACGCTGATCCCCGGCAAGCGCCTCTGGCGCGGAATTTCCCTGCTGCCGTTGCTGGCGCCGTCGATGCTGCCTGCCATTGCCCTGGTCTATCTGTTCGGCAACCAGGGGCTGCTGCGCGGGCTGCTCAGCGACAACATCTATGGCTTCTGGGGCATCGTGCTGGGCGAGGCGATCTACACCTTCCCCCATGCCCTGATGATCCTGCTGTCCGCCTTGTCCCTGGCCGATGCCCGGCTGTTCGACGCCGCGTCGAGTATGGGCGCGGGCCCCTGGCGCGCCTTCCACAGCATCACCTGGCCGGCCACCCGCCAGGCCGTGTTCGCCGCCTTCTGCCTGGTGTTCACCCTGACCATCACCGACTTCGGCGTGCCGGTGGTGGTGGGTGGCGATTACCAGGTGCTGGCGCTGGAAGCCTACAAGGCGGTGGTCGGCCAGCAGCAGTTCGGTCGCGGTGCGCTGATCGGCATGGTCCTGCTGCTCCCGGCGCTGCTCAGCTTCGGCGTCGATGCCTGGCTGCGCCGGCGCCAGGGCGAGGCCATGAGCGGGCGTGCCCAGGTCTTCGAACCGGCAGTTTCGCGGCAGCGTGATGCCTGGTTCCTCGCGGTGGTTGTGCTGGTCTGCGCCACCCTCCTGCTGGTGGTGGGCATGGCGGTGTACTCGTCGCTGGTGAAATTCTGGCCATACAACCTGTCGCTGTCGCTCAAGCACTACCAGTTCGACGAAACCGCCGGCGGTGGCTGGCTGGCCTGCCGCAACAGCCTGACCATGGCCTTGGGCACCGCGCTGATCGGCAGCGTGGCGATCTTCAGCGGCGCCTACCTGATGGAAAAGACCCGCAGCCAGCGCAGCCTCAACCTGGTCCTGCGCCTGCTCAGCTTCGTGCCGATGGCGGTGCCGGGGCTGGTGCTCGGCCTGGGCTACGTCTTCTTCTTCAACCTGCCGGGCAACCCGCTGCACGTGTTCTACGGGAGCATGGCGCTGCTGGTGATCTGCACCATCGCCCACTACCTGACCACCGCGCAGATGACTGCGACCACCGCCCTGCGCCAGCTCGACGGCGAGTTCGAAGCCGCCGCGCTGTCGCTCAAGGCACCGCTGTACCGGCACTTCCTGCGGGTCACGGTACCGATCTGCCTGCCGGCGCTGCTGGACATCATCCGCTACCTGTTCGTCTCGGCGATGACCACGGTGTCGGCGGCGATCTTCCTCTACAGCCCCGACACCATCCTCGCCGCCGTTGCCGTGCTGAACATGGACGACGCCGGCAACGTCGGTGGCGCCGCGGCCATGTCGACCCTGATCCTGTTCACCAGCGCCGGCGTCTCGCTGCTGCTGGCCTGGGCCTCCAACGGCCTGCTGAAACGCTCCCAGGCCTGGCGCCAGCGCGCACCGGGCCATTGATCGCGCCACCCAACCTGACCAACGTCCCTTCAAAGGAACCGCATCATGTTCAAGCCACTCGCCCTTGCCGCTGCCGTCCTCTCTGCGTTCAGCCTGCAGGCCAGCGCCGCGCAGACCTCGCTGACGGTCTACACCGCACTGGAAGCCGAACAGCTCAAGAGCTACAAGCAGGCGTTCGAAAAGGCCAACCCGGACATCGAGATCAAGTGGGTGCGTGACTCCACCGGGATCATCACCGCCAAGCTGCTGGCCGAGAAGGACCGCCCGCAGGCCGACGCGGTCTGGGGCCTGGCCGCCTCCAGCCTGGCGATCCTCGACCAGCAGGGCATGCTGCAGACCTACGCGCCGAAGGACCTGGGCAAGATCGGCGCGAACTACCGCGACGCCGCCAACCCGCCTGCCTGGGTCGGCATGGACGTGTGGGCCGCGACCATCTGCTTCAACACTGTCGAAGCCGAGAAGCAGGGCCTGACCAAGCCGGTGAGCTGGCAGGACCTGACCAAGCCTGAATACAAGGGCAAGATCGTCATGCCGAACCCGGCCTCGTCCGGCACCGGCTTCCTCGATGTCAGCGCCTGGCTGCAGACCTTTGGCGAGCCGCAGGGCTGGGCCTACATGGATGCCCTGCACCAGAACATCGGCCAGTACGTCCACTCCGGTTCCAAGCCGTGCAAGCTGGCGGCGGCGGGGGAATTCCCGATCGGTATTTCCTTCGAATACCCGGCCGTGCAGCTCAAGCGCCAGGGCGCGCCGCTGGACATCGTCCTGCCGAAGGAAGGCCTGGGCTGGGAGATCGAAGCCACTGCGGTGATGAAGGGCACCCAGCATGAAGAGGCGGCCAAGCGCCTGGCCGACTTCTCCGCCAGCCCGGCGGCGATGGAGCTGTACAGGGAAAACTTCGCCGTGCTGGCCCAGCCGGGGATCGCCAAGCCGCAGACCGAGCTGCCGGCGGATTACGAGCAGCGCCTGATCAAGAACGACTTTGCCTGGGCCTCGAAGAATCGCGACGAGATCCTCAGCGAGTGGCGCAAGCGGTATGACGGCAAGTCCGAGAAAGTCGCGCAGCAGTAGATCTTCATTGGCTTCATCGCTGGCAAGCCAGCTCCCACACGGACCCTGGACTGCCCCCAAGAAATTGGAGACTAATCCAACCCTTGGGGGAGTTATGAAGTACACCGAACAGTTCAAGCTGGCAGCCATCACTGCCTATCTAGAGGGCAGTGATGGTTTTCGAAAGGTAGCCCAGCATTTCAACATCGATT
>NZ_MKZO01000014.1 GCF_001941965.1 Pseudomonas putida
TCTGATCCATCTGGATCGAGGGGGATTAACTCATCTGGATGGTCAGGAATGCTTGTCTCTGAGTGCCGGGGGGGTTGGAGGTCTCTGCCAGGCTCAGGATGGATGCTGTTGCTGATGGCCTCATCGCATCGAGCAGCGACAACCCCAATAAAAACCAGCAGCCCCGGCCCGCAACGGTCCGGCTGACATGCGCGCGCGTCCCGAGGGTGTCTGTCCGCTATTCAATGACTTTCGAGGTAAGTATGTCTCCGCGTTTGCTGGCGATGGCGCTGGCACCCCTGCTCGGGCTGTTCATCATGGCCCTGGGCAACGGCTTCCTGTCTTCCCTGACCACCCTGCGCCTGGACGAGGCCGGCGAGTCGGCCACCATGATCGGTATGGTCTCCTCCGCCTACTTCATCGGCCTGACCCTCGGCGCCGTGTTCAACGACCGCCTGATCCTGCGCATCGGCCATATCCGCGCCTACAGCAGCTTCGCCTCGCTGATCGCCGTGACCATCCTCCTGCAGGGCCTGTTCGTCGATACCTGGGGCTGGATGGTGCTGCGCCTGATCAACGGCTGGGCCACGGTCGGGGTGTTCCTGGTGATCGAAAGCTGGCTGCTGATGGCTGGCGACACCAAGGTCCGCGGCCGCCTGCTGGCCCTGTACATGATCGCCTTCTACGGCGCCGGCGTACTCAGCCAGGCCGGCCTGGGCGAGTTGGCCAACATGGGCGACATGGCGCCGTTCATGGTCGCCGGCATGCTGGCCTCGCTGTCGGTACTGCCGATCGTGATCCTGCCGCGGGTGTCGCCGATCCTCGAGCATGTCGAGCCGCTGAAACCGCGCCAGTTGCTGAGCGTGACCCCCACCGGCCTGATCGGCTGCTTCGGCTCGGGTGTGACCATCGCGGCGGTCTACACCCTGCTGCCGCTGTACCTGCAACGTATCGGCCTGGACGTCGGTGAAGTCGGGCAAATGATGGCCTGGGTGATCCTCGGCGCCATGCTCCTGCAATACCCGGTGGGCCGCTGGTCCGACCGCAAGGACCGCCAGGACGTGCTGATCGCCCTCGCCGCCGCGTGCGTGGTGCTGTCGGTGGTGATCGTGCTGCTGCCGTCCAACTCGGTGCTGTTGCCGGCCATGCTGTTCCTTCTCGGTGGCGGTGTGTTCGCGGTGTACCCGGTGTCGGTCAGCCACGCGGCCGACCGTGCCCCGGTCGAGGCGCTGGTGCCGATGATCCAGGGCATGCTGCTGATCAACTCGCTGGGCTCGGCCATGAGTCCGCTGGCGATCTCGCCCGTGATGAACACCTACGGCGCGGCCGGGCTGTTCTGGGCCTTCGCGGCGGTCAACCTGGCCATGGTCGGGTTCTTCCTGCTGCGCCGCGGCAAGCGTCCGGTGCCGGCCAACCCGGCGCCGTTCGTGCCGTCTGCGACCTTCTCGCCGACCGGCGCCGAACTGCGGGTCACCGACGACCTGCGCCATGCCGCCCAGGAACACCCGCCGGTGCCCGAGTGCGACAACGCCCACTCCCCGCCCGTGCCCCGCGCCGGCGTGGAATAAGGGTCTACACTGCGGTGCCCGGAGCATTTCGAAGGAGCACCGCAGTGAACACCACCACCCGCTCGCTGGCTGGCGCGATCGCGCTGCTGGCACTGACCGGCGTCGCCCAGGCGGCGCCGTTGTCAATCCACTCCACCGCCTTCAAGGATGGCGGCACCGTTCCCCTCGCCCAGGTCGGGCCCGATGCCAATTGCGGCAAGGGCCAGGGCCTGTCGCCGCAAGTCAGCTGGAAAAACCTGCCGGAAGGCACCCGCTCGGTGGCGCTGCTGATGTTCGACCCGGACGGCGCCAAGGGCCTCGGGGTCAGTCACTGGGTCGCCTACAACATCGATGCCAAGCGTGGCGAGATCGCCGAAGGTGCGAGCGAAGGCATCACCGTTGGCAAGAACATCAGGGGCGACACGGCCTACCGCGGCCCCTGCCCGCCTGCCGGCGACAATCCCCATCACTACGCCCTGACCCTGATCGCCAGCGACCTGGCGCCGGACGCGCTACCCGCAGGCCTGGACCGCGAGGGATTGATCAAGGCACTGCAAGGCCATGCCCTGGGTGGGCAAAGCCTGATCGGCCTGTACGGTCACTGAGCCTTCTTCGGCCTGGGGATCAACCAGCCGAGGATCACACCCTTCTTCGGCGCCGCGTCGATCAGCGGCTCGGCGTCGTACCAGCGCACACGATCGAGGGCGTCCGCCTTTTCGCCTGCGCTGCCACGCAGGCGCAGGCCGTCGCTGCACTTTCCCGAGGCCAGGCATAACCGGGCGTAGCCGTAGACCACGAAGGAGTGCGCGTCTTCAGGCCTACAGCCCTTGGCCCCGACCTTCTTGATCGCACATTGCACTTCGAGGATCAGCGGCGAGCCGCCGTCGATGGCCTTGCGGATCACCGCCATGGTGCCCTTGACGGTGTGCGGCAATTTCTCGCCATTGGGATACTCGACCAGCTTCATGTCGGTTTCGAACAGGGCATGGTTGCTTACGCGCTTGCAGCGGTCGGGGATCACTACCCGGTAGAAGAACTCGCCGAACTTCTTGCCATTGAGCCCCTTGGCCAGCTCCGGGTTGTCCAGGCCGGGGACGATCTGTCGCAATTCGGCCATTACCGGCGCAGGAATGTCGGCGGTAGTGGCGAACTGGCCCTTGTACTTGCGGTAAAAAGACTGCAAGCGGCCCAGCAGCTTGCGCTGGGAGGCGACTGACGCCTCGGTGATGCTGCCGTCCTCGACATACAGGTCGCCGAGGAACGCCCGCTCGTCGATGCACGACTGGTCGGGCGCCGAACCGCGAATCACCGCCGTGTTGAACAACGCCCCGATCGAACTGCCGCCTTCGGTGAGTTCGGGCGGGTTGCTGAAGCTGTAGTGGCCGTCGTTGTTCTTGGGCAGTTCCTGGCCCCAGACCGCCACGCCCAACGGCGACACCAGGCGATTGGGCTCCAGGGTGCTGCAGTTTTCCTTGTAGGCCTGGCAGTTGTGGTAGTTGAACACCGTGGCTGCGGAATGCCCGTAGCAGAAGCCGAAGCCTTGCTGGCTGGTGGGCGCGGGCATGTTGTCGAGGACCTTGCTTTCCTTCACCGTCCACTCTTCGCCGTAATAGACCTCGACGCTGACGTACTCCTCCTTGGCGTGAACGAGGAGCGGGAACAGGCACAGAATGATCGGCAGGAGGCGATTCAAGGCAGGAATCTCGGGAGAACGGGCTATTAAGCGAAGCGTACAAGCAGGTATGTCGTTGCGCCACTACCGCCCGGAAACCTCTTAACAAAATGTTGCAAGTCGTCATCGCTATATAGAATGCTATACGTCGAAAAACAGCCCAAGAGCCCTGCCATAGAGAGGCCACGCATGACCACCGCCGTGTATCCCAAGGAAGCCACCGGGGCGAACTACGCCCTCGACCTGATGAACTATGCCCAGGCCCGTACCTGGGAAGCCGTGGACGCCATCGCCGCGGTGATTCGTCCGGGCATGACCGAAAAGGAAGCCACCCTGCTCGGCAAGCAGATCCTCGTCGACCTGAACATGGAACGCATCTGGCACCCGCTGCTGGTGCGTTTCGGCGCCAATACCCTGAAAGCCTTCAACGAACGCTCGGAAGGCGATCCGGTGCTGGGCGAGAACGATATCTTCTTCATCGACATGGGCGTGGTCTGGAAGGGCCATGAAGGCGATGCCGGGGCGACCTTCACCGTCGGCGACGACGCCGAGATGATCGCCTGTGCGGCGGCAGCCAAGAGCCTGTACCAGCGGGTCGAGGCGCACTGGCGCGCATCGGGGTGCAGCGGGGTCGAGCTGTATGACTTTGCCCACGAACAGGCCGAGGCCATGGGCTGGAAGCTGAACCTGGATATCAAGGGGCACCGGGTCAGTGATTTCCCCCATGCCATCTACCGCGCCGGGGACCTGGGGGATTACGACGGGCAGCCGAACAAGGGGTTGTGGATTCTGGAGATCCAGATTGCCCATCCCACCAAGGCGTATGGTGCGTTCTACGAAGATCTCCTGGCTTGACACCGATCCCTTGTGGGAGCCGGCGTTGCCGGCGATGAGGCCGGACCAGACAACATCGCTGTCATTGCCGGCCTCATCGCCGGCAACGCCAGCTCCCACAGGGTTTAGTGGTGAATTGCAGTTCTGCATGCTGCTCGGAGCACGACGATGGACAAACTCCCCCTGTTGCTGTCCGCTCAACTGACCTGAGGCCCCCAGGCGGTCATCAGCGGCCCCTCCACGCCTCCCAGTGGATCGGCCTCCGGCAACGGCACGCGGGCGATACGCCCTTGCGAATCGGCGTGGTTGCCACTGCCGGGACGCTGAATATCGTAGTCCTCCTGCCCGCGCGGGTAGGCGCCCACCACGAGAAAGTCCTTGCTGCACTCGACGCAGCGATGGCCGGTGCCCGCTGGCAGGACCAGCACATCACCGGGTTCCAGGCTCAGGGTCTGTCCCGACTCGCCGCCCAAAGTCACCCGTGCCCGCCCGTGCACCACCGCCAGCGCCTCGTGGGCCGTGGAATGGTAGTGGTGATAGTCGTAGATGCCGGCGCGCCATAGTGGAATCCATTGGTTTTCGCTGAACAGTGCTCCGAAGGCGTCGGCCAATGCCGCGCCGTTGGTACTGCGCAGGTGATAGTGCAGCACCGGCAGGTGGCTGTTCGGCGTGGACCCGTCATCGTGGAAGTACAGTTGCCGGACATGTTCCAGGCCCCGTTGCAGATCATCGAAAGCGTGCATGGTTTACCTCTTCTTGCGCGTCCCCAGCTCGATCCAGGTCGGCGCGTGGTCACTGGCCTTGGCTTCGTTGCGCACCCAGGCATCGACCCCTGCGTTCTTCAGATAGGGGGCCAGGGCGCGGTTGAGCAGCAGGTGATCGATACGCAACCCCGAGTTCCTCTCCCAGTGCTGGCGAAAGTAGTCCCAGAAGGTGTAGAAGCGCTCGTGCGGATAAAGGTGACGCAGCGAATCGAGCCAACCCTGTTCCAGCAAGCGCTGGTAGCAATCTCGACTTTCAGGCTGCAGCAAGGCGTCCTTGAGCCAGGAGCGGGGGTTGTAGATGTCGAAGTCGGTCGGCACTACGTTGTAGTCACCGGCGAGCACTACCGGGTGCTCGCTATCGTGGAGCGACCGGGCATGGGTGATCAGTTGTTCGAACCAGGCCAGCTTGTAGTCGAACTTCGGTCCGGGCCGGGGATTGCCATTGGGCAGGTACAGACAGGCAATGATCACGCCATGGGCAGCCGCTTCCAGGTAACGACGCTGGGGGTCGCCCTCCATGCCCGGCAATCCACGGCGGATTTCCAGCGGCTCGGCATCGCGCGCAAGAATCGCCACGCCATTCCAGGAGGGCTGCCCGGAATAAAGGCTGCCATAACCGGCCTGCGCCAGGGCCTGGACGGGAAAATCCGCCGCCTTGAGTTCCTGCAGGCAGGCGATATCCGGTTTTTCGCGTTCCAGCCACGCCAGCAGGTTAGGCAGGCGCGCACGAATACCGTTGATATTGAAGGTGGCGATCTTTAGCGCTTTCATGCGTCCGGATCGGCCAGCCGACTTTCCAGTGCATCTTCCAGCGCCCGGGCGTGACCGCTGTTGGCCAGGGCCTTGAGCGCCATGTATTCATCCCAGTCCACCACGCCGCTGGCGAGCAGTTCCTCTGTGCCCTGCAGCAGGCTGGTGTGCCAGGCATCCGGCGAGTCCAGGCGGTAGCCATCGTCGCTGAGCAGGTCGTGCCAGGCCTGGAGTTCCGGGCGGTGGGGTTTGTCGTTCATGGTGGCGTGTCCTGATCTTCTACCTGTTGCTTATGAGCCCCGGCGGACGGCGGGCGTTCAGAAAAACCAAACTTTTCCCGGCTCGCGGCCCTCAACACCCAGGAGGCGACAACCGTCGTCATGACCTGAACGGGAGGAGCTCATCCATGGCTCAGCAACTGCAAGGCAAGAAGATCCTGGTGATCACCTCGAACGCTGGCGTCGAGCGCGACGAACTGCTCAAGCCGCTGGAGGCACTGCGCAATCTTGGCGCGACCCTGATCCACGGCTCGATCAAGGGCGGGACGGTGCAGACCTTCCTGCACGACACCGAGAAGGATCGGGCAGTCGAATCCGATGCCAAACTGAAAGACCAACAGGAAGCGGACTTCGATGCCCTGGTGATTCCAGGCGGCACCGTCAACGCGGACACCCTGCGCACCGACGAGGATGCGCGGCGCCTGATCAATGAATTCAGCCTGGCCGGCAAGGTGATCGCGGCGATCTGCCATGGGCCTTGGGCGCTGATCGATGCCGGGGTGGCCGAGGGCAAGACGCTGACGTCATATCCCAGCGTGAAGATTGACCTGGGCAACGCCGGGGCCGAGTGGGTGGACAAGGAGGTGCAGACCTGCGGAGCGAAAGGCTGGACCCTGATCACTTCGCGCAAGCCGGATGATATCCCGGCGTTCAATCGGGCGATTGCCGAGGCGCTGGTGGACTGATTTCTCGGGTGCCTGTACTGGCCTTATCGCCGGCAACGCCGGCTCCCACAGGTTTGGCGTACACCGCGATACCTGTGGGAGCCGGCGTTGCCGGCGATAAGGCACTCAAGGCGGTCAGTGATCCATCTCATCCTTCACGATCTTGCCGCTGTGCGGATCGACCTTGAATTCGTACTTCATGCCATCGGCCTTCATCCCTTCGCCTTCCCAATGGCCGTCATCGGCTTCGATCTTGGTGATCTGGGTGTAGCCGGCCGCCTTGAGGGTGGTTTCGGCCTGGGCCTGGGTGACTTTCCAGTCCGCGCCAGGCTGGTCGGCGAAGGCCGGGCCGGCCAGGGCGCCGATCAGGGCGAGGCCGGCGAACATCGAGGTCAGTGGTTTCATGGGACAGCTCCTTGTTTTGCATGAAAGGTCTTTCATGGACTGGCACGCCAGGCGCAAGGTTCAGCCGGATTCGCCGCGAATGGCTGCACGGCTTACACTGTGCGGCCGTTTCATTCAGTCAACGCAAGGGACCCCCATGGCCAACCACGACATCA
Source organism: Pseudomonas putida (assembly GCF_001941965.1). GTDB lineage: Bacteria > Pseudomonadota > Gammaproteobacteria > Pseudomonadales > Pseudomonadaceae > Aquipseudomonas > Aquipseudomonas putida_L. Next base: position 7,050 of record NZ_MKZO01000014.1, read on the forward strand.
CCTACATTCCCGACCCGGACCCGGAATCGATTTCCTCCGATGTGACCGGCTTCAACGGCATCCTGATGTCCACCCAGATCCCCACCCGCGCCGACGGCAGCCTGGAGCTGGGCGATATCACAGCGCAGAGCGAATGCACCCTGCAGGCCCTGAAAGTGGCCCTGGAAAAAGCCGGCAGCTCGATGGACCGGGTGCTGCACCTGACCATCTACCTGACCGACATGGCCGAGCGCGCGGCGTTCAACGAGGTGTACCAGCGCTTCTTCCAGCAACCCTGGCCGGTGCGTGCGGCGGTGGGCGTAGCGGAGCTGGCGGTGGAAGGGATGAAGGTGGAAGTCACGGCGATGGCGGCCAAGGCCTGATCTCCCCAGGCTGAACGCGAGACCCTGTGGGAGCTGGCTTGCCAGCGAGGAGGCCAGACCAGACACCTTCTTTGTCATTGAAGGCCCTATCGCTGGCAAGCCAGCTCCCACAAGGACCGGTGAGCAGCATTCGGATGCCCCCCGGCCATTTCGCCGCTACAATGCGCGCCTTGACCGTGAAGCAGCCCGAAAAAAAACATTATGTCCTTGCCCAAGCATCACCTCGAATTGCTCAGCCCTGCCCGCGATGTCGCCATCGCCCGCGAGGCCATCCTGCATGGCGCCGACGCCGTGTACATCGGCGGCCCGAGCTTCGGCGCGCGGCATAACGCCTGCAACGAAGTCAGCGAGATCGCCGAACTGGTGAAATTCGCCCGCCGCTACCATGCGCGGATCTTCACCACCATCAACACCATCCTCCACGACAACGAGCTGGAACCGGCACGCAAGCTGATCCACCAGCTCTACGACGCCGGCGTCGACGCGCTGATCGTCCAGGACCTCGGGGTGATGGAGCTGGATATCCCGCCGATCGAACTGCACGCCAGTACCCAGACCGATATCCGCACCCTGGGCCGGGCGAAGTTCCTCGACCAGGCCGGCTTCTCCCAGCTGGTGCTGGCCCGCGAGCTGAACCTCAAGGAAATCCGCGCCATCGCCGACGAAACCGACGCGGCGATCGAGTTCTTCATCCACGGTGCGCTGTGCGTGGCCTTCTCCGGCCAGTGCAACATCTCCCATGCCCAGACCGGGCGCAGCGCCAACCGCGGCGACTGCTCCCAGGCCTGCCGCCTGCCCTACACCCTGAAGGATGAAAAAGGCGGCGTGATCGCCTACGAGAAGCACCTGCTGTCGATGAAGGACAACAACCAGAGCGCCAACCTGGCCGCGCTGGTGGACGCCGGCGTGCGCTCGTTCAAGATCGAGGGCCGCTACAAGGACATGGGCTATGTGAAGAACATCACCGCCTACTACCGCCAGCTGCTCGACAACATCCTCGAAGGTCGCCCGGATCTCGCCCGTGCCTCCAGCGGCCGTACCGCGCACTTCTTCGTCCCGGACCCGGACAAGACCTTCCACCGCGGCAGCACCGACTACTTCGTCAGTGAGCGCAAGATCGATATCGGCGCCTTCGACTCGCCGACCTTCACCGGCCTGCTGGTGGGCAACGTGGAGAAAGTCGGCAAGCGCGACATGAGCGTGGTCACCCATGAGCCGCTGTCCAACGGCGACGGCCTGAACGTGCTGGTCAAGCGTGAGGTGGTGGGCTTCCGCGCCAATATCGCCGAGCTGAAAGGCGAGTTCGAGGAAGACGGCGAGAAGCGCTACCGCTACCGCGTCGAGCCCAACGAGATGCCCGAGGGCCTGTACAAGCTGCGCCCGAACCACCCGCTGAGCCGCAACCTCGACCACAACTGGCAGCAGGCGCTGCAGAAGACCTCGGCCGAGCGCCGTATCGGCCTGTCCTGGGTTGCCCGCCTGCGCGAGGACGCCCTGGAACTGACCGCCACCAGCGAAGAAGGCATCAGCGCCAGCGCCCGCCTGGATGGCCCGTTCGGGGTAGCCAACAAGCCGGAGCAGGCCCTGGAGCAACTGCACGACCTGCTGGGGCAACTGGGTACCACCCAGTACCACGCCAATGCCGTCGAACTGGATGCACCGCACGCCTTCTTCATCCCCAACTCGCAGCTCAAGGCCCTGCGCCGCGAAGTGATCGAGGCCCTGACCGAAGCGCGTATCGCAGCGCATCCGCGTGGCGGGCGCAAGGCGGAAAGCACGCCGCCGCCGGTCTACCCCGAGTCGCACCTGTCGTTCCTGGCCAACGTCTACAACGAGAAAGCCCGGGCCTTCTACCACCGTCATGGTGTCGAGCTGATCGATGCTGCGTACGAAGCCCATGAGGAACCGGGCGAAGTACCGGTGATGATCACCAAGCACTGCCTGCGCTTCTCCTTCAACCTGTGCCCGAAACAGGCCAAGGGCGTGACCGGCGTGCGCACCAAGGTGGCGCCGATGCAGCTGATTCATGGCGATGAAGTGCTGACCCTGAAGTTCGACTGCAAGCCGTGCGAGATGCATGTGATCGGCAAGATGAAGGGCCATATCCTCGACCTGCCGCAGCCGGGCAGCGCGGTGGGCGGCCATATCAGCGCCGAAGACCTGATGAAGACCATTCCCCGCGGGCCGCACTGAGGCCCCACCTGGCATCTGTTTTGCCTTGTCACCTCCCACGGCGGGCCACATTGGCCGCTGTGGGAGCGGGTTCACCCGCTCCCACAGTGATCGCATTCCGCCACTCCATCTCCTCCCTACCCGACCACCAACCGGTAGCGCTTTGCGCAACCTGTAGGAAATATTGATATCATCTGTAAGCATTTTCCTACGAAACTCAGGGCTCACCCCCGGAATCACGCTAGGGAAACACCTTAAACGGCATTCAACTTTTGCAGACATGGGCCGATGTATGGAGCGCAGGCCGGGTTAGAACGGTGCAAAACCAGTCAAAATATCGGCGCTTTATTTCCGTTGCACCAACGATCGGAAACAGGCGCACTGAAAAAACAAATTATTGACACCGTCATTTTGATATCACACCCTTGCCTCTTTGGAAGACCTGATCTGCCCTTCTGTAGTCCAGATAGCCGTTGGCTGGAAGTACATATATGAGTCAAGCAGACGATATTGGAAATCTGTTCCACCGCTTTGGGGCCAGTGCCGACAGCTACCAGGAAATCAACACCGAGTTCGAATTCCTCGAGCCTTTGCCCGCAAACGCAGAGCCGGCGCCGCTTGCGCCCGCTGCGGTGAAACCCGCTCCGGTCACTTTGGTCGAGGTCAAGCGCCCCGCCCTGGTCACCGCCGCCCCCGCGCCATCCGCTCCGGTTGTTGTGCAATCTCCCGTGCCCGCCGTCCCTGCTCCGGCGTTTTTGCCGTCGAGCGCCGAGGCGCCGGCCGGTTCCCTGCGTGACCGCCTGCAAGGCATCGCCCGGCAACGCCGCCTCGCCGCCGAAGAAAGCAACCGCCGCGCCCTCGACAAGGCCATGCGGGTGCAACCCGCGTCGCGACCACAAGCACGCATCGTTGCCGTCGTGTCAGCCAAAGGCGGTGTCGGCAAGACGACATTGGCCATGTCCCTGGCCAAACTGCTCAAGCGCCCGGTCGGCCGCACCCTGGTCCTCGACCTCGATCCGCAGAACGCCCTGCTCAGCCATTTCAACCTGCCGCGTACCACGCCCGGCCTGAACCAGGCACGCCTGGATGCGCTGGACTGGAGCGAAATCTGCGCCCCTACCGACGCTGGTATCGAATGCCTGCCGTTCGGCCCGAGCAACGCTGCCGACCTGCGCGCCTTCGAAACTCTGCTGGCGGGCAACCCGGAGTGGCTGGTGCAGGAGCTGTCCACCCTCGACCTGGGCAAGGACGACCTGCTGTTGATCGACACCAGCACCGGCGCCTCGCCCTGGCTGCACCAGGTCCTGGCCATCGCCGACCAGGTGATCGCCGTGACCCTGGCCGACGCCGCCTCCTACCTGGTGCTGGACAAGCTGCAGTCCTGGCTTTCCCCCTTGCGCCCCGAACACTGCGCCTATCTGGTCAACCTGGTGGACGCCCGCAGCGCCCTGAGCCTGGATATGAGCGAAGTGCTGCGCCAGCAACTGGGCAACCAATGGCTGGCCGCCGTTCCGTTCGACCCGCAGGTCGGCGAGGCCCTGGCCTTCGAATACGACCTTTTCCAGCAACCGGCCGATAGCCCTGCCTGCCAGGCATTGCGCAACGTTGCCGGCCAGCTGACCCACCGCCTCGAGCAGCTTCGCGAAGAACACAGCGCCTCATGACCGCCCAACTCACACCGACGCCGGAGTTGCCGACGTCCAGGAGAGCGCGGGCGCATGCCTGGGTTGCCCGGATGGAAGCACTGTCCCCGGCCCTTAAGCTCAGCCTGAAGATCGCTGCCGCCGTGGTCGGCTTGTTCCTGCTCGCCGCCGTGGTCACCGCGCCCCTGGACCTGGAACGCCAGTTCGCCTTTTCCGGCCTGTGCCTGGTCTGCCTGCTGATCCTGCGCAAAGTGCCGGGACGCCTGCCGGTGATGGCCATGATCGCCCTGTCCTTGCTGGCGACCCTGCGCTACGTCTATTGGCGCCTGACCGACACCCTCGGCTTCGACAACTGGGTGGACATGTTCTTCGGCTATGGCCTGGTGGCCGCCGAGACCTACGCCCTGATCATCCTCGCGTTCGGCTACATGCAGACCGCCTGGCCGCTGCAGCGCAAGCCGAAGATCCTCACCACGCCGCCGCAGGAATGGCCGGTGGTGGACGTGTTCGTGCCGACCTACAACGAAGAACTGAGCATCGTCAAACTCACCGTCCTCGCCGCCCAGGCCATGGACTGGCCGCGGGACAAGCTGCGCATCCATGTGCTGGACGACGGTCGCCGCGAGGAATTCCGCGAGTTCTCCCGGCAGATCGGGGTCAACTACATCGTCCGCGACAACAACCGTCACGCCAAGGCCGGTAACCTCAACGAAGCGCTGAAGGTCACCGACGGCGAGTTCGTGGCGATCTTCGACGCCGACCATGTGCCGACCCGCTCCTTCCTCCAGGTCACCCTGGGCTGGTTCCTCAAGGATCCAAAGCTGTCGCTGCTGCAAACGCCGCACTTCTTCTTCTCGCCCGACCCGTTCGAGAAAAACCTCAACACCTTCCGTTCGGTACCCAACGAGGGTGAGCTGTTCTACGGCCTGATCCAGGACGGCAACGACCTGTGGAACGCCACCTTCTTCTGTGGTTCCTGCGCGGTGATCCGGCGTACCCACCTGCTGGAAGTCGGCGGCGTCGCGGTGGAAACCGTGACCGAGGACGCCCACACCGCCCTCAAGCTCAACCGCAAGGGCTACAACACCGCCTACCTGGCGATCCCCCAGGCGGCAGGCCTGGCTACCGAGAGCCTGTCACGGCATATCAACCAGCGCATCCGCTGGGCCCGGGGCATGGCGCAGATCTTCCGCACCGACAACCCGTTCATGGGCAAGGGCCTGAACTTCGGCCAGCGGGTCTGCTACGCCAACGCCATGGCGCACTTCTTCTACGGCCTGCCGCGCCTGGTGTTCCTCACCGCACCGCTGGCCTACCTGATTTTCGGCGCGAAGATCTTCCACGCCTCGGCGCTGATGATCACCGCCTACGTGCTGCCCCATATCATCCACGCCAGCCTGACCAACTCACGGATCCAGGGGAAGTTCCGCCATTCGTTCTGGAACGAGGTCTACGAATCGGTACTGGCCTGGTACATCATGCGCCCGGTGCTGGTGGCCCTGATCAACCCGAAGGTCGGCGGCTTCAACGTCACCGACAAGGGCGGGATCATCGAGAAGGACTATTTCGACTGGAAGCTGGCCCGGCCCTATATCGTCCTGCTGGCGCTGAACCTGATCGGCATGGCCTGCGGCATCGTCCAGCTGGTGATCGGCGACCCGGACGCGGCAGTGACCATCGTCATCAACCTCGGCTGGACCCTGTACAACGTGATCATGACCAGCGCCGCCGTGGCCGTGGCCAGTGAAAGCCGCCAGGTGCGCACCGAGCCACGGGTGCACGCCGAGCTGCCGGTGCGTCTGCACCTGCCCGACGGCCGCGAGATCGACACCAGCACCCTCGACTTCTCCCAGAGCGGCGTGGGCGTGAAGCTGCCGGCGGACCTGGCCCTGACCAAGGACATGCAGCTCGACGTGACCCTGCACCGCGGCGGCCAGGCCTGCGTGCTGCCGGCGCGGGTGATGTTCTCGCGCCACGGCATGGCCGGCATGCGCTTCCGCGAGCTGACCCTGCGCCAGCAGAGCGACATGGTCCGCCTGACCTTCTCCCGCGCCGACACCTGGGCCTCGACCTGGGGCGGCGCCAAGACCGACACCCCGCTGCACGCCCTGCGCGATGTCAGCCGGGTCGGCCTGCGCGGCATCTACGACCTCGGCCAGGCGACCGTGGCAGCGCTGCAGCACCGCCGCTATTTCCGCAAGAACCCGACTTCTCCTTCCGAACCTGCAGTGGAAACCCAATGACCTTCCAGGCTCCCTTCCCCCGCTCCGTCAACCCGTTGCGCCGCCCCCGCGCCCTGCTCGCCTGCGCCCTCCTCCTGGCCGGCGCAGCCCAGGCCGAGGAACTGCCGGCCAGCGCGTCGGCGGTGGCGGCGCCGGATGCGGCCCTCAGCCCGGCAGGCACCTCCCCCGGTTACCACATGACCTTCAAGGAGCTGGGCAAGGACTACACCATGAGCCTCAAGGGCATCGAGTCCGCCGACACGGTGAACTTCGACATGCGCGCCGACGAGGTGGTGACCGGGGCCCAGCTGACCCTGCAATACACCTATTCGCCGGCCCTGCTCAGCGACCTGTCGCAGATCAACATCATGGTCAACGATGAAGTCGCCGCCAGCCTGGCCCTGCCCAAGGAAAGCGCCGGCACCCTGCAGAAGCAGACCATCGAGATCCCGCCCTACCTGATCACCGAGTTCAACCGCCTCAGCGTGCAGTTAATCGGCCACTACACCATGCAGTGCGAGGACCCGCAGCACTCCAGCCTGTGGGCGAAGATCGGCAGCGACAGCCAATTGAGCATCCAGGTGTCCCAGGTCGAGTTGCCCAACGACCTGGCCAACCTGCCCATGCCGCTGTTCGACCGTCGCGACCGCCGCGCCCTGGCCTTGCCGTTCGTGTTTGCCGCTGCACCGGACAACACCACCCTGGAAGCCGCCGGCGCGGTCTCCTCGTGGCTGGGCGCGCTGGCCAGTTACCGTGGCGCGCGCTTCTCGACTCAACTCGACGGCCTGCCGGCCAGCGGCAACGGCGTCGTCCTGGTCAACAGCACCGAGGCCTCGCACCTGGCCGGCCTCGACCTGCCAGCGGTGGACGGCCCGACCCTGTCCATCGTCGCCAACCCCAATGACCGTTTCGGCAAGCTGTTGGTCATCGCCGGCCGCGACAGTGCCGAAATCAAGCAAGCCGCCAACGCCCTGGTCCTCGGCAACCGCAGCTTCGCCGGGCAAAGCGTGAAGATCGACGCCGTCGACCTGCTGCCGCGCCAGCCCTACGACGCGCCGAACTGGCTGCCCAGCGATCGCCCGGTGCGCCTGGGCGAGTTGCTCGAGCCGCGCCAGTTGAACGTCTCCGGCTACGCCCCGGCGATGATCACCGTGCCGATGCGCCTGCCGCCGGACCTGTTCAACTGGCGTGAAGACGGCGCCCGGCTGAACCTGAAGTACCGCTACACGCCGCAGCAGACCTCGACCAACTCGTCGCTGATGGTCAGCTTCAACGACCGCTTCATCCGTTCCATGACCCTGCCATCGATCCAGAGCATGGGCGCCGGGGAAAGCCTGCTGGCGATGCTGAAGAAGGACGACAGCCTGGTCCGCGAAGCGAGCATGCTGCTGCCGCTGGACTCGGTCGCCCTGCAATCGCGCCTGCAATTCCGCTATATGTTCGACTACGTCAAGCAGGGTGAATGCGGCGACATCATCATCGACAACATGCGCGGCGCCATCGACCCCGACTCGACCCTGGACCTGAGCGGCTACGACCACTTCATCGCCATGCCCAACCTCGGCGTGTTCAAGGACAGCGGCTTCCCCTTCACCCGCCTGGCCGACCTGTCGCAGACTGCGGTGATCCTTCCGGACAATGCCGGCCCGGCCGACTGGGACGCCTACCTGACCGTGCTCGGACGCTTTGGTGATTCCACCGGCTACCCGGCCACGGCGGTCAGCGTCGGCCAGGCCGACGACGTCGGGCAGTTCGCCGACAAGGACCTGCTGGTGCTGTCCTCCGGGCACAACCAACCGCTGCTCAAGAGCTGGGCCGACTACCTGCCCAGCCGCAGCGAAGACGCCAGGCGCTATGTGGAGTTCTCCGACCTGCCGCTGCGCCTGCGCGAATGGATCAGCCCGGACCCCGCCGCCAACCTGCGCAAGGCCCGGGGCGCCCTGACCTTCAGCGGCGGCGACAGCGGCTCCTACGTCAGCGGCTTCGAATCGCCGCTGCAGAAGGGCCGCAGCGTGGTCCTGCTGTCCAGCCCACAGGCCGGCAAGCTCAGCGAAGTGACCGACGCCCTGATCGGCGGCGAGCACTACACCCAGGCCCTGCAAGGCAGCCTGGCAGTGATCAAGGGCAAGAACATCCAGTCGCTGGTGGCCGAAGAGGATTACTACGTCGGCCAACTGGGCCCGTTCCGCTACATCCAATGGGTGCTGTCGCGCCACGTGTTCCTGCTGCTGGTGCTGACCGTCGTCGGGGTGTCCCTGGTCAGTGGCGCGGCCTACTTCTCGCTGCGCACCATCGCCCGACGCCGGCTCAAGGACCAGTAAGTCATGAAGACTCCATTGAAGACCCTGCTCGCTGCCGCCCTCGGCGCCTGCCTGCTGCCCGCCACCAGCCAGGCCGCCGAGCAGTGCGGCGTCAGCGAGTGGCCGCTGTGGCACGACTTCGTCCAGCACTTCATCCAGCCTGACGGCCGGGTGCTGGACGCCAGTACCCCGCAGTTGCACAGTTCTTCCGAAGGCCAGTCCTACGGCATGTTCTTCGCCCTGGTCGCCAATGACCGGCCGGCCTTCGACAAACTCTGGGCCTGGGCCAGGAACAACCTGGCCGGCAGCGACATCGCCAACAACCTGCCGGGCTGGTGGTGGGGCAAGGACGAGAAAGGCCAGTGGCGCCTGCTCGACAGCAACTCCGCCTCCGACGCCGACCTGTGGTTCGCCTACGCCCTGAGCGAAGCGGCGCGCCTGTGGAAGGACGACAGCTATGCCAAGGAGGCCAACCTGCTGCTGGCCAATATCAAGGCCAGGGAAGTCGCCGACCTGCCCGGCCTGGGCAAGATGCTCCTGCCCGGCCCGTTCGGCTTCGCCCAGCCTGGTCACCTCTGGCACCTGAACCCGAGCTACCTGCCGGTGCCGGTGCTGCGCCGCATCGCCGCGGTCGACCCGCAAGGCCCGTGGAACGAGATCGCCCGCAGCACCGGCAGCCTGATGCAGCGCGCCGCCAAGCACGGCTTTATCGCCGACTGGGTCGGCTATCGCGGCACCGGTCCGAGTTCCGGGCTGTTCATCATCGACCCGCTCAAGGGCGAACAAGGCAGCTACGACGCGATCCGCGTGTATCTGTGGGCCGGCATGACCCCCAACAGTGACCCCCTGGCCAAGCCGATCCTCGACAGCCTCGACGGCATGTCGCGCATCGTCGCCACCCAGGGCACGCCGCCGGAGAAGGTCCAGGTACACGCCAACACCACCAGCAATGCCGCCAACTTCGGGTTCTCCGCCGCGCTGCTGCCCTACCTGAAGGCCCGCCAGCAACCCTGGCTGGAGCAGCAGCAACGCGCCCGGGTCGATGCCGAGCTGGCCCAAAGCTTTACCCCGCAGGCAGTTCAGGCCAGCCAACCACCTTATTACTCCGTGGTCCTCAGCCTGTTCGCCCTTGGCTACATGGATGAGCATTACCGCTTCCTCGCCGACGGGAAGCTGCAACCTCTCTGGGAGACTTCATGCGCTCGCGTCGTCAAACTCTAGCTGTCGGCCTGCTTGCCGCACTGTCCTGCACTGCCACCCACGCCGAACTCAGCGCGAACGGCAAGGCCCTGCTCGAACAGGGCCAGTACTGGCAGGGGCGCAAGGACAAGGCCCGGGCCTCCGAGGCCTGGCGCAAGCTGCTGCTGATCGATCCGCAGCAATCCGATGCCATCTACAACCTAGGCCTGATCGAGCTGGACAGCGATCGTCCGGCAAACGCCAAGCGCTACCTGGAGCAGTTGAAAGCGGCCCATCCCGGTTCGCAACAGGCCCTGTTGCTGGACCAGGAAATCCGCCTGCACGGCGACGCCACCGGCGAGCACCTGAACCAGGCGCGGGTCGAGGTGGAGTCCGGCGAAGCGGAAAAGGCCGTGGAAACCTACCGCGGGCTTTTCGGCGGGCAACCGCCACAAGGCGACCTGGCCCTGGAGTACTACGGCACCCTCGGCTACACCAAGGGCGGCTGGCAGGAAGCCCGGCAAGGACTGGAACGCCTGATCGCCCAGGGCGGTGATAACCGCCGGGCCAAACTGACCCTGGCCAAGCTGCTGCTCAGCGACGAAAGTACCCGCGCCGACGGCCTGCGTCGCCTGGCCTCGTTCCGCGACGATCCGGTGATCGGCAGCCAGGCCGTGGAAGCCTGGCGCCAGGGCCTGTCGTGGCTGGGCGGGAGCAAGGCCGACATGGCCTTGTTCGAGGACTACCTCAAGGCCTATCCGGACGACGAGGAAATCCGCGAGCAAATGCGCACCGGCCAGCGCCGGGCGCAATCCAGCTACCAGCAGAATCCGCATCTGGCCCGGGGCTTCAAGGCCCTCGAAAGCGAAGACCTGGACGCCGCGGAACAGGCCTTCCAGGCCCGTCTGCGTGAAGCACCGCAAGATGCCGACGCCCTCGGCGGCCTGGGTCTGGTGCGCCAGCGCCAGGGGCGCCTGGCCGATGCCGACGCCCTGCTGCGCCAGGCGATCAAGCAAGGCAACGCCAGCCGCTGGCAGAGTGCACTGGTCGCCAACCAGTACTGGGTGCTGCTGGACCAGGCGGCACAGGAACGGGATGCCGGCAATCCGGACAAGGCCCGGGAACTGCTACAGCGGGCCATCGCCAACAATCCGCGCGAGGTCCAAGGCCATCTCAACCTGGCCGAGCTGCAAGCGGCCCAGGGTCAGCTCCAACTGGCTGAAACCACCTACCGCCACGCCCTGAGCCTGGACCCCGCCCAGCCCGACGCCCTCGCCGGCCTCATCGCCCTGCTCGCCGGCAACGGCAAGCTCGGCGAAGCCCAGCGCATGATCGACAACCTCGGCGATGCCCAGCGTCAGCGCCTGGACATGAGCCGGCTGCGCGCCGCCATCGCCGTCGGCCAGGCCAAGGACGCCGAGGCCCGTGGCGACCTGGCCGGGGCACGCAAGGCCCTGGAAGACGCGGTGCGCAACGACCCGCAGAACCCCTGGACCCGCTCGGACCTCGCCGAGATCTACCTGAAGACCGACGCGCCGAACAAGGCGCGGCAGACCATGGATGAACTGGTCCAGGCCAACCCGGGCAAGCCCGAGGCGCTGTATGCCGGGGCGCTGTTCGCCAGCCGCCAGGCGCAGTGGGCCAGGGCCCGCCAGTTGCTCGAACGCATTCCCGCCAGCCAGCGCAGCAAGGCGATGAACAATCTCGCCGAGGAAGTCGAACTGCGCCAGCTCGCCGCCCAGGCGCAAACCCTGGCCAAACAGGGCAAGCGCACCCAGGCCATGAACCTGCTCAAGCGCGCCGAAACCGGCGTCAGCGCCAGCCCCGACCTGTATGCCGCCCTGGCCGCGGCCTATATCGAAATCGGCTACACCGACCGCGCCGTGTCCATGTTGCGCAACGCTATCGCCCAGAGCAGCAAGCCGACCCCGGCCCTGCGCATCGCCTATGCCGGTGCCCTGCTCAAGGCCGGTGACGACCTGCAGGTCAGCCAGATGCTCCGCGACCTGCGCAGCCTGCCGCTGACCGCAGCCGAGCAGCGCAGCTACGACGACCTGCTGTTCCAGTACACCGTGCGCCAGGCCGACCTGCTGCGCGAGAAAGGCGACCTGGTCGCCGCCTACGACACCCTGGCCCCGGCCCTGGCCCAGCGCCCGGACGATGCCCAGGCGGTGTCGTCGCTGGCGCGCATGTACCTGGACAACCGCAATCCGCAGAAGGCCGTGGACCTCTATCAGCCACTGCTCGCTGCCCAACCCGCCAACGCCGACGTGCAGATGGGCGCGGCCCTGGCCTACCAGCAGAACGGCCAGACTGCCCAGGCGGAGCACGCCATCGAGCGCGGCCTGGAACTGGCCCCGGAAAATCCGCAAGTGCTGAGCACGGCGGCCGCCTGGTACCGCAGCCGCGGCAAGCTGGCCCGGGCCCAGGAGCTGTATGCCCAGGCCCTGGCCCTGCAGGGGCCGAAGGAAGAACTGATCGACAACCCGTTCGGCCCGGCCATCGCCGCCAACCCCTTCGTCGGCCAGCCCGGCCAGCGCAAGGCCTCGCGCCTGGGCGATATCGCCCTCAACGAGATTCCCGAACCGGCGCGGGTCCAGGCGAAAAGCCGTGCCGCCGCGACCCAGCTCCGCGACGCGGATACCTTCGACGAGCCGGTGCAACTGGCCAGCCTCGATGACGCGCCGGTTCAGCGTCGCAGCACCCGGCCGGCGGCCGAGCCCGACCGCGCGGTGATCAACCCGGATCCGCGTGCCGCCATCGAAACCGAGCTGACCAGCCTGGCCGAGCAGCGCAGCCCGCAGATCAAGCAAGGCGTAACCTTCCGCAGCAACAACGGCGAAGGTGGCCTGAGCAAGATCTTCGATGTGGAAACCCCGCTGGAAATCAGCTTCCCGGTCAACGACGACCGCATGGCCGTGCGGGTGACGCCGGTGTCGCTGAATGCCAGCGGTTTCCATTCAAGCAGCAACAGCGCCTACCGCTTCGGCGGCTTCGACGCGGCTGACGCCCAGGTGTTGCTGGCCGAACCGCTGGCAGAACAGCTGGACGACATGGACACCCTGCTCAACGGCTACCCCGGCTCGCAGAAAGATGCCGGCGTCGGCCTGGCCCTGGCCTATGAAATGCCAGCGCTGGGCCTGAAGACCGATATCGGCAGCACGCCGATCGGCTTCCGCGAAACCAATATGGTAGGCGGCATCAGCCTCGACCGGCCGTTCGCCGAGAACAGCAACTTCCGCTACAACCTCAACCTGTCGCGCCGGGCCATGACCGACAGCCTGCTGTCCTTCGCCGGCGCCCGCGATGCGCGCAGCGGCGTGGAATGGGGCGGCGTCACCGCCACCGGCCTGCGCGGCCAGCTCAGCTACGACAACCAGCGCTGGGGCACCTACGCCTACGCCGGTTGGGCCAGCCTCGAGGGCAAGCATGTCGAGCGCAACGAACGGGTCGAACTAGGCAGCGGTATCTACTGGTACCTGCTCAACAGCGAAGACTACCGCCTGACCGGTGGCCTGGGCGTGTCGGCGGCCAGCTACGACAGCAACCAGAGCTTCTTCACCTACGGCCACGGCGGCTACTTCAGCCCGCAGAACTTCTTCTCCATCGGCCTGCCGTTCAGCTGGGCGCATCGCGGGCCGGACTGGTCGTACCAGATCCAGAGCTCGATCGGCGTGCAGCATATCGAGCAGGAAGGCGCTCCCTACTACGGCAACAAGAGCGCCCAGGCCGCACTGGAAAGCCTTGCCGCGATCTACCAGGCGAACAACCCCGGCAGCGTGGTCAACACCCGCTACGAGAAGCAGAGCAAGACCGGCATCGGCTATTCCTTCGGCGCCACGGGCGAGTACCGCCTGGGCGACGGCTTCTTCTTCGGCGGTACCCTGGGCGTCGACAACGCCCGCGACTACCGCCAGTTCACCGGTGGCCTGTACCTGCGCTACCTGTTCGAGGACGGCGGCGGCGCCATGCCCCTGCCCGTCAGTCCTTACCGTTCCCCTTATTCGAATTAAGCCAAAGGAGATTCATACATGGCTGCTTCCCTGCTTGCTGGCCTGACCATCCTGATGATCGGCGACAGCCACCTGGCCACGCCCAACTACCTGATGCAGGACCTGCACAACAACCTGGTCAACCAGGGCGCGCAGGTGCATACCCTGGGCGTTTGCGGCTCCAAGGCCGGCGACTGGACCCAGGTGGTGCCCGGCGAGTGCGGCGGCGCCGAGCGGCGCAACAAGGACAAGGCCGTGGTCCTCGGCAACAAGGCCACCACCCAGCCGGTGGGCCAGTTGGTCGCTGCCGACAAGGCCAACCTGATCGTGGTGGTGATGGGTGACACCATGGCCGACTACACCAAGCCGGCGTTCCCGAAAGCCTGGGCCTGGCAGCAAACCACCCAGTTGACCAAGGCGATCAAGGAAACCGGCGCCAAATGCGTCTGGGTCGGTCCGGGCTGGGGCACCGAAGGTGGCAAGTACGGCAAGACCTTCGCCCGCGTCGAAATGACCTCGAAATTCCTCGCCGCCAACGTCGCCCCCTGCGACTACATCGACTCGCTGACCTTCGCCAAGCAAGGCCAATGGGCGACCATCGATGGTCAGCACTACACCGCCATGGGCTACACCAGCTGGAGCAAGGCGATCACCGACGCCATCCTGAAAACCCCGGCCGTGCAAGGGGCGAAGAAATGACCCTGCGTCCCCTGCTCGCCCTGCCCCTGGCCCTGGCGGCCGCCACGGCCAGTGCCGAAGTCGCCCTGTACCCCACCGGCCCCAGCGAAGACTCGGCGTTCCTGCGCTTCGTCAATGTCGCCCCCGGCGTACTGAAGATGGAAGCCAGCGGTTCGAAAGCCAGCCTCGCCCTGAACGATACGAAGAAGGTCTCCGACTACCTGCCGGTGCCGGCCAACAAGTCCATCCAGGGCACCCTGAGCCGTGGCGGCCAGAGCGCTGCACTGGACCTGAAAGTGGCGCCGGGCGAGTTCGCCACGGTGTTCGCCTTCGACGACGGCGGCAAGATCAGCCAGCGCGTGGTCCGCGAACAACCGGACGACTTCAACGGCCTGAAAGCCTCGCTGGCCTTCATCAGCCTCGACGCCACCTGCCAGGGCGCCAGTCTGCGCCCGGCCGGACGCACTGCCGACCTGTTCAAGGACACCGCCGACGGCAGCCTCCAGCGCCGCTCGATCAACCCGGTGAAGCTCTCGGTGCAGCTGGTCTGTGCCAACGCCAACGTCGGCAACCCGCTGGACCTGGGCGAGCTCAAGGCCGGAGAGCGCTACAGCGTCATGCTCTTGCCGGGGGCCAACGGCCCGCAACTGCTCAACGCCACCGATACCCTGGCCAACTGACAGGACGTCCGCCGCACCATGGTTTTTGCCTCGCTCGAGTTCCTGACCCTGTTCCTGCCGCTGTTCATGCTGGTGTATGCCCTGAGCCCGGCGCGGGGACGCAACCTGGTGCTGCTGCTCGGCAGCTGGTTCTTCTATGGCTGGCTGAGCCCGCTGTTCCTGCTGCTGCACGTGGTGCTGACGGTGATCGCCTGGGCCGGGGGCCTGGCGGTAGACCGCAGCCGCGAGGACGGCCGCGGCCGGGTGCGTCTTTTGGCGGCGCTGATCGTGCTCAACACCCTGGTACTGTGCTGGTACAAGTACGCCAATATCGTCGCCGCGACCTACAACGAGCTGATCACCCATTACGGCTACCTGCCCATGGAATGGCAGCGCGTGGCCTTGCCGGCGGGGTTGTCGTTCATCGTCCTGCAGGCGATCTCCTACCTGGTCGATGTGCACCGCCACACCGTGCCGGTAGAGCGCAGCCTGGTAAATTTCGCCACCTACATCTCGATGTTCGGCCACTCCATCGCCGGCCCCATCATTCGCTATGACTGGGTCCGGCGCGAGCTGGAGCAGCGTTACTTCAACTGGCAAAACTTCTCCCTCGGCGCCCGGCGTTTCATGATCGGCATGTGCATGAAGGTGCTGGTGGCCGACACCCTGTCGCCGCTGGTGGACGTGGCCTTCCATCTGGACAACCCATCGTTCCTCGACGCCTGGCTGGGTTGCCTGGCCTACTCGCTGCAACTGTTCTTCGACTTCGCCGGCTACAGCGCCATGGCCATCGGCCTGGGCCTGATGCTCGGTTTCCACTTCCCGGAAAACTTCAACCGGCCCTACCTGGCCAGCAGCATCCAGGACTTCTGGCGGCGCTGGCACCTGTCGCTGTCCAGCTGGCTGCGGGATTACCTGTACATCGCCCTGGGCGGCAACCGCTTCGGCACCTGGAACACCTACCGCAACCTGTTCCTGACCATGGCCATCGCCGGCCTCTGGCATGGCGGCGACAGTTGGAACTACCTGCTCTGGGGCGCTGCCCACGGCGTTGCCTTGTGCGTCGACCGGGCCTGGAGCCGTTCCAGCCTGCCGGCGATCCCGAAAGTGCTGTCCCATACCCTGACCCTGCTGTTCGTCTGCCTGGCCTGGACCCTGTTCCGTGCCCCGGACTTCGCTACCGCCCTGGACATGTACGCCGGGCAGTTCGGCCTGCACGCCTTCGCCCTGGGCGAAGCGCTGTCAGCCACGGTACGTCCGGTGCATGGCCTGGCGGCGGCGCTCGGTGTGTGTTGCGTGATCGCGCCGCTGTACCAGGCGCGGCTTGAACGATCCTTCGGTCACAGCGCACTGTATGCGGTGCTGGCTGCCCTCTGGCCCGTGGCCGGTTTCCTGTTGGCGTTCTCCCTGATCGCCAGCCGCGATGCCGTGCCCTTCCTGTACTTCCAGTTCTGATGACGACCAAGACTCCGCCGCCGAGTACGGCACCGACGCCTCCGAGCGCCATCGCCCTGCGCACCAGCCCGCTGGCCGGTGCCACCCTCGCCGCCTTCCTGGCCGCCGGCCTGCTGTCCTGTGGCTGGCTGCTGTTCAGCGGCAAGCTCCAGTTGCTGCCAGGCAAGGCGCTGTCCAACGACGCGGTGCTGGAGGGTGAAATCACCCACCGCATTGCCAAGGAACTGGCCAAGGCGCCGCTGCCGGAGCATGCCGCACAACTGGAACGCGCCGGCAGTTGGCTGGCGTTGGGCGATACCGGTCCGCGGGTGCGCGAGGGGTGTCCGCAGTGGCTGTTCATCAGCGACGAACTGAAGATCAACCGGCATGCGGCGCAGAATGCCGAGGCCAAGGCGGCGGCGGTGATTGCCCTGCGTGACCAACTGAAGGCGCGGAATATCCAGTTGCTGGTCAGCGTGGTCCCGGACAAGAGCCGGGTCGCTGCCGGCCAGCTCTGCGATCTGCCGCGTCCGGCCAGCCTGGAGCCTCGGGTACGGGACTGGACGGCCAGCCTGCAGGCGGCGGGGGTCAATGTCCTCGACCTCACCCCTGCCCTGCAACCCTTGGGTGCCGACGCCTTCCTGCGCCTGGATACTCACTGGAGCGAGGCCGGGGCCCATGCGGCGGCGCTGGCGATTGCCGGGAAGATCGCCGCCATGGGCTTCACGGCGACGCCGACGCGCAGTTTCGCTATCGCCCAGCAACCGGCGGCACCGCGCCCTGGCGATCTGGTGCGGCTGGCCGGGCTCGACTGGCTGCCAATGCCTCTGCAACCCGCTGAAGAAGTGGTGATGGCCTCGACCATCAACGAACAGGTGCCGGAAGCCGAAGGTGGAGGAGACAGCCTCGATGACTTGTTCGGCGACGACAACCTGCCCAACCTGGCGCTGATCGGCACCTCGTTCTCGCGCAACTCGAACTTCGCCGGGTTCCTGCAACAGGCGCTCAAGGCGCCGGTGGGCAATTTTGCCAAGGATGGCGGGGAGTTCTCGGGGGCGGCCAAGGCCTACTTCAACAGCCCGGCGTTCTCCCAGACCCCGCCGCAGTTGGTGGTCTGGGAGATTCCGGAGCGGGATTTGCAGACGGCGTATGGCGGGGACGTGGGTCTGCAATGATCGCCCGATAGAAAGCGCAGCGCCGGACAGATGCCGATGTCGGCAGTTCCGGCCTCATCGCTGGCAAGCCAGCTCCCACAAGGTCAGTGTCGGACACAAACTCTGCGGCTGGCTCAGAAACCTGTGGGAGCCGGCGTTGCCGGCGATGACGCCGGCACTGGCAATGAATGGTGGTGTCTGGGCGGGCCAATCGCTGGCAACGCCAGCACACACAGGGTTCGGTGGTGCACCCTCACTCGTGCGGACCACACCCCGCTTGCGCAGCCGGCCCATCCAGGTACTCGCGGCTCCACTGCTCCAGCGGCAACGGCGGCTGCTGCTGGAAGATCCGCACCATGATCCGCTTCAGCGCCTCGGGATTGCGAATCGAATCCACCCCCGCCCCCGGCCACGATGCCGGCGTCTGCACCTGCCATTGCCCCTGCCCGTCACAACTGGCCATACGGAAACGGAAGGTGTAGTTGCCGGGAATGCCCATGCGCAGGTCACTGACCACCAGGGCATCGCCGACCACGTCGTAACGCAGCCAGTCACCGGTGAACCAGCGCAGCCGCTCGTACAGCGGCGAGCCCTCCAGCACCTTGGCCGCATCCAGGTTCAGCGGCTGGCGCTGCCATTCCGGCGGATCGTCGTCGAACAGGCTGGTGACGCCTTCGTAGTAATGCCCATCGGGCGTTTTCGCTACCACGCGCCAGACCAGGGTGTTGAACGGCATTGGCAGCGCGCGCAGTTGCGTGACGTCGATCTCCCGCGCACGCAGCGCGGCGTGGAACCGCTGTTCGGCGATGTTCTTCGAGAGCAGGCCGAAGCCCAGGTAGACCGTACTCAGCAACAGCAGCACGCCCAGCACGGTGGCAGCCCCGCCCTTGAAGCCCTTGATCGCGGCATAGATCACCCCGAACAGCAGCGGCACCGTGTACAGCGGATCGATGATGAACACCGCCGCCCAGCTCTGCGGCGTGGGCTGGAACGGCCAGAACAGCTGCGTGCCGTAGACGGTGAAGGCATCCAGCAAGGGATGGGTGATCAGCACCAGCCACAGGCCGAGGAACAACCGTGGGCCGCTGTAGCCGGCATCAGGCCGGCGGCGACGAACGATGAACAGCACCAGCCAGGTCAACAGCAGGGCCAGGCCGGTGAGGACGAACAGGGAATGGGAGAAGCCACGGTGGAAGGTCATGCTCGACACGGGGTCGGCGTAGCGGATGGCGACATCCAGGTCCGGCAGGGTCGCGAGCAGCGCACCATAGACCAGCGAGCGCCGCCCCTGCACCTTGCCCAGCACCGCGCCCTGGATGGCGCCGCCCAGAACTGCTTGGGTCAATGAATCCAATGGCTTTTTCCTTGAGGGAGGGGCAAAGGGCAGATGCTAGCTCAGGGACAGGCAGGAAAGCACCCTGTGCGGAAACCTGGATGTAATTCAGGGGCTCATCGCTGGCAAGCCAGCTTCCACAAGTATCGGGTGCGCCGCAGAACCCGGTGTGTGTGGCCAGCGATGAGGCCCGTTCAGGCAACACATGTGCATCAGGTGTCATACAAAGCTACGAAAAGCGCGTAACTTCCGGCTTTCTTGTGGGCAATTTCCCAAGCATACTCCTGCGCGCTTTTGACGGTTGCGCTCATGGAAACCAGCACCTAGTCTCCGCCGGTCGTTGCAAAATCAACGATCGGCTTTGACAGGCCTGGATTGCATGAACGCTAGCTACCGTTATGGCGGCTGTGCGTGTGGGCACCTCCGGGTGCGCCAGGATTCTCATGCTCTCTGGTCTGTCAACCCGCGCACAGCTGCCACCCACCTGTTTGACAGCAGGAGTCTTTTCCCACTCTCAAGAGCATGAGATCACCATGAAAAAACTCGTACCTGATCCGCCACCTGATTTATCCCCACGCCTCACCACCGTCCACACCCACTTCGCCACCTGCCAGAACCATCACCCGCCCCTGTTCGCCGTCTGCGATGGCGCCGATATCGGCGATGCCCTTGCGCATCTCGCGGCCGCCTTGAAATCGGCGGCGGAAACCAATGCCCAGATGTGTGACCTTGCGGATCGGAAATATGGGGATCTGTTGTGGAGTACGCAGCAGTCGCTGGAGATTTCCCAGGCGTTGACGGCTTCGTTGTTGAAGGCGGTTGAGCGGCAAGGCGCGGATATGCTGCGCGGCTGATGGCCTCATCGCTGGCAACGCCAGCTCCCACAGGTTTCGCGTCGGGCATTCGATTTGCGGCTGGCATATGACCCTGTGGGAGCCGGCATTGCCGGCGATGACGTCTGTTCAAACACCATCCTTTATGGCGGCTGTACGTGTGGGCACCTTCAGGTGCGCCAGGTTTGCGTCTTCAGTGTCCTGGTCTGTCAACCCGCGTACAGTTGCCACCTCACTTCTTTAACATATGCCAACTAGCTGGGCTCAGCTCACTTCCCTACATCACGAAAGAATCGTCCTACAGCCACACCAGAATCTACCGACTTACTCCCAAGAGACTTTCAGCAACGATCTGCCCCTTCGCCCCGGGAGCCATTTCCCGGCGGAACACAGGTTTGACAAGAAAAGACAGGGAGGCAGACACATGGCAACCGGTTACATGATCCGCAGGGGCGACAAGACCTCCTGTGGGGGACAGGTTCTGGATGGCAACCCGCGTTTCGAGATTATGGGTCAACCCAGAGCCAGCGAAGGGGACCCCGTGTCCTGTGGTGTCACCGGGCAGGTTTACCAGATTCTTGGTGGCGTTTACACATTCACCAACGATGGCCGTCGGGTGGCTGGCAGCCTGGATAGCATCAGCACCTGCCCGTGCAGGGCCGCTCTGGTTCCCAGTTGCTTTATCTTCTCTTACGAGTCGTCCAGCGGAAAGGCGGCCGAAGGCCCGAAACAACACGCAATGGGTACGGCATCCCAGCGGGCAAACGTGGCTGCTGAACGCGCCCCCTGCGTCCCCGAGCGCCAAACTACTGCCTCCTCTCCCTTAACCAGCCAGTGGGAGCGCTGGAGTCCTGAGTTGATTGCCGTAGCCGGCAGTCAGCACGACCAAGGTTCAGGAAACAAAATGATGTTCATCGGACAGGCGGTACGTGAACTCGCCGAGTTTCTGCGCAGCAAACCCGCGCTGACCCGAACGCTGGTAGTGTTCACACCGTCTTACAGCGAACAAATGCTCAGTGCTGCACGCGATTCTGCCGAGGGCTATGGCGCGACTATCGTGGAGATAACTACCGCCCAGGAGCTGATTGACTATCTGAACAACGGCAAGAATCGGCAGCAGTCACCCATTGAGCGCCTCTCATTGTTCAGCCACGGAGTACCTCAACAGATAGCTTTCGGCTACGAACTTCCCGAGCGTTCTCGAATGGCATTGGACGTACTGAACTACACCCTTATCTCCCCCCGTGCCTTCTCCCGTACCGCACAACTGGATAGCTTTGCCTGCCGTACCGGAATGGGAAATCGTCCTGATCATCCTATCGAAGAGGCCATTCAGTTCTTCCCGCAAACCCATGAGAGCCTGGCGCAACTGCTCGCCAATCATCTGCGCATCAAAGTGCATGCTTTCATCCGTCGATCAGACTACAAAAATACTTGGGGCTCATTCGAGGAGCGTCAGTTGGGCAAGCTGTGTAACGTCAGCGAAAATACCACTCCTGATGGAGAATGGTGCCGGGACTGGGCCAGTATGGCCAAAGAGCGAAAGAGCACCAACGACATGTTCGACTTCACCTATCAGGCAATGGGTGCCAGCAATCCGGTTATCTCTGGCGAGACACCAGTGGGCGTACCAGGAGGATACTTTGAGTTTCTACCCCAGTAGGAGGCTGACGATCACAACAGCCATTCTGCTTTCGTTGCTTTTGATAGCGCTTTATTACGGACTGAACATCATGAACAGCAAATACAAGACTGACTTGGGAAATGGCGTGGTGATTCGTGCTGACAATTATGTCCACACCGGAGACTGGGTTTCCCACTGCGGGCGCTCACGATTGGTCAGCCGAAAGCCACTCCCCATTCCCAGCGCAGAATTGAAACGATCAGGCGTGCTCACACTCGGAAAAATGTATGCGCTAAACAATGCTGAAAAGACCCTTGCCAAAGAAGCAATTCAAGCAGTCATTGCGATGCCCGAGTGGTACAAGAATCTGAAATACCGGTACTCGGTCTTGGATGAAAACAGCAACCTTAACAGTCATCTGTTTGATTTATTGGCGGAGCATGATGGACGGGTTTGGGCGTTGATAATCTGGCAAGAGATCGACCAGAACGAAGTGTCCAGTTTTGACATAACAGCACAACTCTATAACCCTGCAACTTTCGTCGATCATGGCAGAGCACTTCAAGCTGCGGCAAAAAGCTGTTCGATCCCACAGTAAGCTATCGCACTCCTGGGCTGGCTGTGATTGCAATCCAGCCATGCCCCACAGGAATACCAGAATGCCAATTCTTCGTTAGCCCCAGCGGCCCCCGTCCCCGATGCTTTCCTCCAACTTCGATGGAGAAGAGCCATGCAGCACATCCACAAATTCCCGATCGTCGACGGCCACCTCGGCTGGTACGAAACCTCCCCCTCCTGCGGCCGGAAGCTGGGCGAGCGTCTCAAGGGCACCCACGATTTCGACTACGCCATCATCGGCGCCGGCTACACCGGCGTGGCCGTGGCCCAGCGGCTGGCCGAGCTGCATCCGCAGACCCGCATTGCCCTGGTCGATGTTCTCGGCGTGGGCCAGGGTACCTCCGGGCGCAATGCCGGTTTCGTGATCGATGTGCCGCACAACCTCGATGCCAGCAAGTCCGATGTGGAACACGACCGCAAGCTGTTCGAACTGAACACCTTCGCCATCGAACGCCTGCGCAGCTTCAAGGACCGCCATGCCATCGACTGCGCCTGGCAAGACGCAGGCAAATACATGTCCGCCCATGAGGAAAGCAATATCGCCGGGCTGAAGCACTTCGAAGAAACCCTGAAACTCGGTGGCTTCGACTACCAGTGGCTGGAAGGCGCCGAGCTGAAGAAGCGCCTCGGTACGTCCTATTACCGCGCCGCCGTCTACACCCCGGGCAATGTGCTGATCAACCCGTCGTCACTGATCCGCGGCCTGGCACACGCCCTGCCACCCTCAGTACACCTTTTCGAGAACAGCGCGGTGGTCAGCTGCGACTACGGGCGCCCTCACCGCCTGAACTTCCTCGGCGGGTCGATCCGGGCGCACACCGTGGTGCAGACCACCAGTTCGTTCAACGAAGAGTTCGGCCACCTGAGCAATCGCCTGGCGCCGATCTTCACCTACGCCAGCCTGAGCGAGCCATTGACCCGGGACGAACTGGACAGCCATTTCAAAGGCGTGGAAGCCTGGGGCACGACCTCGGCCCACCCGGCCGGCACCACGGTGCGCTTCACCCCGGATGGCCGCATCTTCGTGCGCAATACCTTGAACTACGAACGCAGCCTGAACAGCAATCCGCGAGGCCTGAACCAGGCCTGGGAACAACACCGCCACTCGTTCGAGGCGCGCTTCCCGTTCCTCGCGCACAAGACCTTCGAGTACACCTGGGGTGGCATGCTGTGCATGACGCTGAACCACCAATCGGTGTTCCGCCAGTCCGCCGAGGGGGTGTACACCCTCGTCGGCTGCAATGGCGTCGGCGTGGCCAAGGGCACCTACCTCGGCTACTACATGGCCGAGTACATGAGCGGGCTGGGCAGCAAGCGCCTGGACTTCATCCTCGACAACGCCAGCCCCAGCTGGGTACCGCCGGATCCGCTCAAAGGCCTCGGCGCGGCCGTGCGCCTGCGCCACGAATCAGGCAATGCCGGCGGCGATATCTGAGAGCAACCAGTCCTGAAACACCCGGCAAGCCTCGGATTGCCGGGCCTTGCTCGGGTGCACCAGGTAATCCGCCCTGCCCGTCTTCAGCGAAAACTGCTCCAACTGCTTTACCGCACCCTTGTCGATCATCTGCCGGGCCATGAATTCCCAGCCCAAGGCGATGCCCAGCCCCTGCTCGGCGGCCTGCATGGCGAGGGTGACCTGGTTGTAGGTGATGACCTTGTTGCCCGGTTTGAATTCACGGTCGTAGTAGCGCAGCCAATCGTTCCAGTTCATGCAGTTCCAGCCTGCCGTGTCGAGCTGGATAAGCGGCTGTGCGAGCAGATCGTCGAGGGTGTGGATGTGCCCGACGGGATGGTCGGGGGCACAGATCGGGTAGACCTCCTCGTCGAACAGCTTCACCCCGGACAGGCCCGGCCAGTCGCCATCGCCATAGAGGATGGCGAAATCGTGGTTCAGGCAGGACGACGGGGTCAGCAGGTTGCTGGCGACCACGTTCACCGTGATATGGGGAAAGCGCTGCTGGAAATGGGCCAGGCGCGGGAACAGGTAGTAGTGGGCGACAGCATGGGTGCAGAGGATGCTGAAGGCGTCCTGGTCATGCCAGTTGCGCACCTTCTGCACGGTGTCGCGGAAGCTGTCGAGGGCCGGTTGCACGCCGTCGTAGAGCATCCGCCCGGGCTCGGTCAGGGCCACGCCGCGGTGCTTGCGGGTGAAGAGCGGGAAGCCGAGGTTATCTTCGAGTTTCTTGATCTGCTTGCTGACGGCGCTCTGGGTCAGGTACAGCTCCTCGGCCGCCTGGGTGAAACTGCCGGTGCGGGCGACGGCTTCGAAGAAGACCAACGGGCCGACCAGAGGGAGGGTCTTGGGGGATTTGTCCATCGCGGGGTCTCGATGAGCGGGGGGAATGGCATTGGGGCTACAAGGTAGGAGCCCAGCTGCGGGTGGGCAAGTGATTTTGGGAAATTGAGATATGACTCAGAGGAATGTGTCGATCATCTGGCCTCATCGCCGGCAACGCCGGCTCCCACAAGTTTGGCGGTGCACGCGGATCTTGTGGGAGCCGGCGTTGCCGGCGATGAGGCCAGTCGAGCCACCATCACACCCGACCCAACCTCATATTGATTGGCCAAAGCACCGCCATACCTCCTTCCCACAGCCCCGCCAGATCCCGGGCAAACGCCTGCAGCAACCCTTCCCGGCCCGCCTCCCGCGCCTTGCGCACCGCCGACCAGGTGCCGACATAGCCAAGGAACTCATCGAGACTCCACGCCAGGCGAATCTCCATCACCGGCGCCTCGATCACCGCGAACGGGAAATCCAGCGTGGCGTAACCGCTGTCCACCAGCTTGCGCTCTGCCGGCCAGTACGGGCCGATCTCTTCCCAATAGAACCGGCGAAACCGCTCGCCCAAAGGCTCTTCCAGTTCCAGCACCCCATAGCTGATCAACGCCAGCACCGCCCCCGGCTCGGCCACCCGCCGCACTTCGCGGTAGAACGCCGGCAAGTCGAACCAGTGCGCCGCCTGCGCCGCCGTAATCAGGCTGGTACTGCGACTGAGCAGCGGCAGGTCCTCGGCAGGCGCCACCTGGTAGGAAACATTCTCCGCCGCCTCGGCATGCTCCAGCTGCTCCACGCTGGAGTCGAAACCCGAAACGCTGGTGAAGTGTTGCGCCAGTTGCCGGGTCAATTGACCGTTGCCGCAGCCGACATCCACCGCCTGGGTGGTGTTGGGCGCGATCCCGGCGAGGAATTCGCTCAACTGCGCCGGATAGTGCGGGCGAAAGGTCGAGTAGGCTTCGCCACCTTGATCGAACCAGTTCCGATTGAGATCGCTCATGAGGCCTGCTCCTGTTTGATCTGCGTAAGCCGCGCCCCGAAATCCTGACGCTCCAGGGCTGTGGCCGCGTCCTCCAGCACCCGCCGCAGCGGATGGCCGATGTCGTGTTCAAGGGATTCGATGACCGCGAAGGTGGCAGCCCAGTGGGCGCCGAGTGTCTCGACCAGGGACCGACCATGCTCGGTAAGGACGATCAGGCTCTTGCGCCCGTCATCCTGGCGCTGGCGGACGATCAGCCCCTCCGCCTCCATCTGCGCCACGGTCTGGCTGACCGCGCCCTGGGTCAGGTGGCTATGGGCAGTGATCTCGGTAACCGTCTGCAACCCCGATTGCAGGGCCCTGAGTACCGGGGTGAAACGGGCCCGGTAGTTCAGGCCCATTTGCTTGTAGTGGTTTTCCGCCCCGCGCTCGACCAGCTCGCCGACATAGCGCAGCAGCTCACCGAGACCGGGATGATTGTGATGTGGCATGGGTGTCCTCCAGCAGGTGAGCGCAAATTACATTAGCACTAATGCAAATGGCAAGACCTTGCCCGCTGGAAGCCATGAAGCTTGCCGGCTTCCCAAAGGTTCGGAGTTGCACGCGATACCTGCGGGCGCCGGCACAGCCACTGCGACTACTTGTTTTTCAGCCTCAGGTAGGACTGATGCAGATCGCTGGCCCAACCATCGATCACGGCCTTCACATCGTCCGGTTTCATCTGTTGGCTGGTGTTCTCCAGCGGTTTGCCGGTGCCCTTGCGCACCACCTGGGCCAGCACCTTCTGGTTGCCTCCGTCAAGGAACACCGCTTCGGTGGCGATATCGGTTTCCTGGTCGCGGATTCCGGAAGCCGTGCTCACCGCCGCCGCCACCAGGGCGACAGGAATCACTTCATAGGGCTTGAGCCCTTCGGTCTTGCTGCTGACCCCGGTGATCGCCGGACGCACCACGATCACGCCCGGACCGGGCCCTTGCGCCAGGGGCAGGGATTTGCCCAGCTCACGCTTGAGCGCCTGGTCGTAATAGTCGGTGATGCCTTTGAGCGTACCCGCCGGGATCTGCTGGGTCGGCGCAGGCTTCGGATAAAGCTGGCTCGGCTCGATATACACGCTGGTGTAGGCCTTGCTGTCCAGTTGCGGGTCGACCCAGCGCATCACCGGCGCGCCGGACGGTGATTTCGCTTCTTTCAGGCGGCTGTAATCCTTGAGAAAGCCTGAGTAATCCTCCGGCTTGCTGAGGTTGCTGGAGCAACCGGCAAGCAGTAACGAGCTCAGGCCAATCGCCAGTGCGACTTTCATAAGTGCTCCCCACTACGGAAATCCATGGAAAAAACCCGCTGGCACCACGCCAGCGGGTTTAGGTATAGCCCAGCTTTTCCGGCGTGCCCGATGCTGCACCTGAGCAATTGCGCAAAACCTGCACGGCATCAGCTTTTGCAGGGGCAAACAACTTTGCGCGCAGTGCAGGTGTGATCCACATCACAGTAGTGGCAACTAGCCATTTTCCTGCTCTACACTCCCCCGCCTGAGTACAACCTCCAACCAACCGGCAGGTACAGCATGGACAGGGAAGAATCCGTCAGCACGGACCAAAGCACGCAGTTCAACGCCGAACGGGCGCGTCTCGCCGAGCGTTACCGGCTGCTCGAACTGCCAGGTGGCAGCGACAAGCGCTGGGCCCTGGCGCTCTCCGGCGGAGGCATCCGCAGCGCCACCTTCTGCCTCGGGGTACTCCAGGCCCTGGCCCGGGCCAAGGCACCCCAGCCGGAGCCAACCGGCAATGAGCTGGGCAAGCGCCTGCTGCCGCGCTTCGACTACCTTTCGACAGTCAGCGGCGGCGGTTACCTGGGCTCGTTCTTCGGCAGCCTGTTCATCCCCGGACGCCTGTGCGGACGGGAACACAGCGGCAACGCAAATGACCAGAGCAACCCGACCGACGAAGCCAAACGCCAGGCGGCCCGGGAAGCCTATGACACCCTGGATTACGAGCCACCGGGGCGCATCCATACCAGCGACGATTACGCCCGTGAACCCGTCGGTGCCGCGCCCCTGGGCTGGCTGCGGGAAAACGGCCGCTACCTGACCCCGGGCGGCGGCGGCGACCTTTTCTATGTCCTTGGCATGTCGCTGCGCAACCTGTTGGCCGTACACATGGTCATCGGCATGCCGCTGCTGTTCGGCCTGGCCCTGGCCACCTTGCTGCAGGTCGGGATCGACTCCCTGCCGTGGTGCGCCGGGCAAGTGGCGTGCACCTCCTTGTGGTGGATGCCGGTCGCCCTGGTCGGGCTGGTGGTGATGCCACTGATGCTGACGTTCTGGATGGTCTACCGGCGGCGCAACGATGACCACATGCCCCATCCGTTCAACCAGGCCACCGGTCTCTACGCCCTGAGCGGCGTGGTCATGCTGGCCCTCGGCGTCGCCGCGCCGTGGCTCGGCACCGGGCTGCGCGTGCTGATGGTGGTGTTCGGCCTGATCTGCCTGCTGGGCCTGGTCTACTGCCTGTGGCTGTGTGCCTACCTCAAGCGCGGCCGCTTTGCTGCGGACAAGCTCCTCGCCCGACAAAACACCGTGGCCACCTACCGCGTGCTGGTGACCCGGCGCCTGGCCAGCGCGATCATCGCCACCCTCGCGGCGGCCTTCTTTGCCTTCGTGCCGTGGCTGAGCGAATGGCTGATCGCGCAATTCGGGCATGGCCCGCTGATCTCCAGTGCCACCGCCCTGCCCGCCTTGATCGCCCTGGTGCGCTGGGTGTCGCTGTCCAACGACGACAAACCCAGCCAGGGCTTGCTGAGCAAACTGCCGATCAGCTTGATCGCCGGGGTCGCGGGCGCGCTGATCTTCCTGCTGGTCGCGCTGTGCTGGGGCCTGCTGGTGCAATATGTGCGCATTGCCGGCGACGACGCCCACGACTGGGCGCGCCTGCTCGGCCTGACCGTCATGGCCGCGCTGTTCAGCCTGGGTTCGGGCAAATTCATCGGCTTCCTCAACCTGTCGTCATGGCACTCCTTCTACCGCGCGCGCCTGGCCCGCGCCTACCTCGGCGCCTCCAACGGCCTGCGCTTCTCCGGCAAGACCCGCAACCAGCGCAAGCGCCTGCTGAGCGTTGCCGAAACCCTGCCCGGCGATGACCCGGGCATCGAGGCGTACTACGCCAGCACCACCTGCGCGCCGGTGCACCTGATCAACGCCACCCTGAACCAGACGGTGGACCCCGCCGAACAGCTGGTGCAGCGCGACCGCAAGGGCAAGCCGTTGTGCCTGGCGCCATCGGGGGCCGATGGCTGGGCCAGCGTCAGCTACATCATTGATGGTGAGCCGCGCCAGCGCGCCACGCCACCGGACTGCGGGGAGATCTACCAGCCGTTGACCCTGGCCCACTGGGTGGCCACGTCCGGTGCGGCGGTCTCCACCGGCCTTGGCCGGGCCACCAGCCTCGGCACCTCGCTGGCCCTGGGCCTGACCAATATGCGCCTGGGCACCTGGTGGCCGGCGGACGTGCTGCAGAACGGTGAAAAGCTCACGGGCACCCGCGCCTCCCGCGACAGCCTGCGTGAGCGCTCCCTGACCAGCCAGCACTATCTGTTTTATGAGCTGACCGCGCAGTTCCACGGCCTGAACCGGGATTTTTCCAGTATCTGTCGGACGGTGGCCATTTCGAAAACACCGCGTGCTACGAGCTGATCCGCGAGGGGCGCAAGATCGACCTGATCGTCATGTGCGACTGCGGCGCCGACCCGACCTACCGCTTCGACGACCTGGCCAACCTGATCCGTCTGGCACGGATCGACCAGGCGCTGGAGATCAGCGAGGATCCAGGGGTGTTCGAAGTGGAGGCACTGGCGCCGTATTTCGGCCGGGTCCAGGACTTCAAGCTGACCTCGAAAGCGCGCGAGAAGGCGGACTACAAGCGCTGCGCGATCCTGCTCAATGTGCGCAACAAGCAGGGCGACCTGACCTCGCGCATCCTGCTGCTCAAGCCGAACCTGATCGCCGGGCTGCCGGTGGACCTGGTCAACTACGCCAGCGAACACCCGACCTTCCCCAACGAAAGCACGGCCAACCAGTTCTTCGACGAGGCGCAGTTCGAGGGGTATCGGCAGCTGGGGTTGCAGATCGGCCGGCGGTTGTTCGGGGATGGGAAGGAGGAATCGAAGGTGGCGGATGCCCTGTGGAAGTACCTGGGGTATTAGGTGGCTGATCGGGCCTCATCGCTGGCAAGCCAGCTCCCACAAGGACCGCGTGCACCGCTGAGCCTGTGGGAGCTGGCTTGCCAGCGATAGGGCCCGATCAGACAACAACGGTCTTCAGGCAATAACCGAGTAAGCAATCGCCGACAAGGTAATCAACCCCACCGCCACCACGAACACATTCGACACCTTGCCCGAATACTGACGCAGCGACGGCACCTTGTTGATCGCATACATCGGCATCAGGAACAGCAGGCAGGCGATCACCGGACCGCCAAGGGACTCGATGATCCCGAGGATGCTCGGGTTGAGCGTGGCAACGATCCAGCAGGTCAGCACCATGAACAGCGCGGTGACCCGCTCCAGGCCCTTGGCCGACATGCTCCGGCCACGGCCGCGCAGACTCTTAACGATCAGGCCCTGGAAGCCCTCACTGGCTCCGACATAGTGACCGAGGAACGACTTGGTGATCGCCACCAGCGCAATCAGCGGCGCAACGAAGGCGATGATCGGGGTCTGGAAGTGATTGGCCAGGTACGACAGGATCGAGATGTTCTGCGCCTTGGCCGCCGCCAGGTCGGCCGGGGACAGGGCCAGCACGCAACTGAAGCAGAAGAACATCACGGTCAGCACCATCATCAGGTGCGAGGCGGCCAGGATGCGCCCGCTTTTCTGCTCGGCACGCTCGCCATACTCACGCTTCTGCGCCACGGCGAAGGCCGAGATGATCGGCGAGTGGTTGAACGAGAACACCGTCACCGGAATCGCCAGCCACAGGGTCTTGAGCAGCAGCCCGGCGCTCATGCCTTCGCTGGCCTGGGCGAAGAAGGCGCTGTTCCAGTTGGGGATCAGGCCCAGAGCCAGCAACAGCAGCGCGGCGACGAAGGGATAGACCAGCACGCTCATGACCCGCACGATGATGCCCTGGCCGCAACGCACCACGATCATCAGGCCGCAGATCAGCAGCAACGAGAGCAAGGCCCGTGGCGGCGGCGTGATATGCAACTGGTGCTCGAGGAAATTGCCCAGGGTGTTGGTCAGCGCCACGCTGTACACCAGCAGGATCGGGAAGATGGCGAAGAAATACAGCAGGGTGATCAGCTTGCCGGCACCCGCGCCGAAATGCTCCTCCACCACTTCGGTGATGTCCTCGTTGCCGCCCTTGCGCCCGGACAGGACGAAACGGGTCAGGCCACGGTGGGCGAAGAAGGTCATGGGGAAGGCCAGCAGCGCCAGGATCAGCAACGGCCAGAAGCCGCCGACCCCGGCGTTGATCGGCAGGAACAGGACGCCGGCACCGATGGCGGTGCCGTACAGGCCCAGGGTCCAGGTGGTGTCGTGGCGGCTCCAGCCGCGGGTGGCAGGCGCGGCGGCTTCGCCACGCAGGGAAGTGGTGCTGTTTACATCAGTCATCGATATCGCCTTGTAATTATTTTTGTTGCATCTGAATAACCGTCGCCTGTGCCGGACGCCGGCTTAACACTCGACAAAGCTGACGGCCAGGCCGCCGCGGGAAGTCTCCTTGTAGTTTTCGTGCATGTCGGCGCCGGTATCGCGCATGGTGCGGATCACCCGGTCCAGGGAAATGAAGTGTTCGCCGTCGCCGCGCAGGGCCATCTGCACGGCATTGATCGCCTTGACCGCAGCGATCGCGTTGCGCTCGATGCACGGTACCTGGACCAGGCCGCCGACCGGGTCGCAGGTCAGCCCGAGGTTGTGTTCCAGGGCGATTTCCGCGGCGTTTTCCAGTTGCGGCGGGGTTGCGCCCAGCACGTCGGCCAGGCCCGCCGCAGCCATGGCGCAGGCCGAGCCCACCTCGCCCTGGCAGCCGACCTCGGCGCCGGAGATCGAGGCGTTCTTTTTGCACAGGATGCCCACCGAGGCGGCGGCCAGGAGGAAGTCGACCACGTCGTTGTCACAGGCCTCGGGGTTGAACTTCATGTAGTAATGCAGCACCGCCGGGATGATCCCCGCCGCGCCGTTGGTCGGCGCGGTGACCATGCGCCCGCCGGCGGCGTTTTCCTCGTTGACCGCCAGGGCGAACAGGTTGACCCACTCCATGGCGCTGAGGGTCGAACCGATCACATTGGGCTTGCCCAGTTCCTGCAGGCTGCGGTGCAGTTTGGCGGCGCGGCGCTTGACCTTGAGCCCGCCCGGGAGGATGCCTTCGTTGCTCAGGCCGTTGCTGACGCATTCGCGCATCACCGCCCAGAGCTGCAACAGGCCGGCGCGGATCTCGTGTTCCTCGCGCCAGGCCAGTTCGTTGGCCATCATCAGCTGGCTGACCCGCAGGCCGTGGCGCTTGCACAGAGCAAGCATTTCCTCGGCGCTGGAGAATTCGTAAGGCAGTTCGACCTGCGTACCCGTTGCGCCCTCGCCGATCTCAGCTGCCTCGACGATGAAACCGCCGCCCACCGAGTAGTAAGTCTGCTGCAACAGCAGGCCGCCGGCGCCAAAGGCTTCCAGGGTCATGGCATTGGGGTGGTATGGCAGGCTTTCGTCGAGCAGCAGCAGGTCACGCTTGCAGTCGAACGCAATCGTTTGGCTCCCACCCAGAACCAGAACGCCGGTGCTTTCCAGTTGCTCGATCCGCGGGCCGATGCACTGCGGGTCGATGCGGTCCGGCCATTCGCCCATCAGGCCCAGCAGGCAGGCGCGGTCAGTGGCATGGCCGACGCCGGTGGCCGACAGCGAACCGTACAGGCGCACTTCGACCCGGGTCACCGCCGTCAGCAGGTCCTGCCCGCGCAGGGCCTCGACGAAAGTCGCGGCGGCGCGCATCGGACCGACGGTATGGGAGCTGGACGGGCCGATGCCGATTTTGAAAAGGTCGAAAACACTGATAGCCATGCTAATGCCTGCCTGCACGAAAGCGGTGAACCCTTTCGGTGCACGGTGAAAAAATTGAGAGGTGTCGCTAAGTTGGGCGATACTGCCCTGCGAAATTTCCTACGACCAACGAAACTTTCTAAGCAAGGCTTTAGCAGGACTAAACGATGCGGCGATCGATGAATGGCCAGATGTATGTCTGGCTGCATGTGTTTTCCTGTGCGGCGCGGCATCTGTCGTTCACCCGCTGCGCCGAGGAGCTGCATATCACCCCGGGTGCGGTGAGCCAGCAGATTCGCCAGCTGGAGGAGCGCCTGGGCTTTCGCCTGTTCCTGCGCCGGGCGCGGGGCGTGGAGCTGAGCGCCGAAGGCCAGCGCCTGGCCGTGACCGTGCACGAGGCCTACGGCAGCATCGAGGCCGAGCTGCTGCGCCTGGATGCCGGGGAGATTCGCGGCACCTTGCGCTTGCGCTCGATTCCCTCGTTCCTCGCCAAATGGCTGACGCCGCGCTTGCCGCGCCTGCAGCAGCGCTTCCCGGATATCCAGCTGCGCCTGGTGGCCGAGGACAGCAACCAGGCGTTGCACGAAGGGGATTTCGACCTGGCCATCGACCTCAACGACGGCAGCTACCCGGGGATGTACTCGACACCGCTGCTGGACGAGGAGATCTTCCCGGTCTGCTCCCCCGCCCTGCTCCGCGGTCGCCCGCCGCTGCACGGACCGAATGACCTGGTGCACTATCCGCTGCTGCACGACATCACCGCCTGGCGCGGCAGCTCCGAGTATGCGGAGTGGGAGTTCTACCTCGAGGCGATTGGCGCCGGCGGGCTGGATGTACGGCGCGGGCACACCTTCAACCGCAATCACCTGACCATCGAGGCGGCGATTGCCGGGATCGGCGTGGCGATTGCCCGGCGCACGCTGCTCAATGACGAGCTGGAACGCGGGACCTTGATCGTGCCCTTTGGTGCGCCGGTGCCGAACCACAAGCGTTATGTGCTGCTGTACAGCGCCGGGACCCTGGCGCATCCGAGTGCGCGGGCGGTGCATGACTGGCTGGTGGAAGAAGCCCGGGCTTTCGGTTGAATGTGAGGGCCCCATCGCTGGCAAGCCAGCTCCCACAGGTCCAGCGGTGCACGCGATCCCTGTGGGAGCTGGCTTGCCAGCGATGAGGCCGGTACAGGCAAAACAAATTCCAGAGCACAGGGGTGAGGTTTTTTTACTGTCGCGCGTCATCTTGCACGTCTAGTTACAAGGCCCGTCCCAAACGCAAGGAATTCCCAATGACAGCCAACACCGAACGCGCCAGCCTGCGCTCGCAGCGCCTGAACCAGATCACCCATGCGCCGCACACCGAGCTGGACGCGCTGGTCAAGTCCCACGCGCCTTTCGAAACCCGTGAAAACTTCGCCCGCTTCGTCGTCGCCCAGTACCTGTTCCAGAACGAACTCAAGGCGCTGTACACCGACCCGCGGCTGATCGCCATCGTCCCCGACCTTGCCCAGCGCTGCCGCGCCGAACAGGCCCGCCTGGACCTCGCCGACCTGGACACCGAAGTCCCTGCCGACTTCCCCGGCGCCCTGCAGAACCCGGGCATCGCCCAGGCCATGGGCTGGATCTTCGTCTCCGAAGGCTCCAAGCTCGGCGCTGCGTTCCTGATCAAGCGCGCCGTGGCCCTGGAACTGAACGAGAACTTCGGCGCCCGCCACCTGGGCGAGCCGGCCGGCGGCCGTGCCGAAGGCTGGAAACAGTTCTGCCGGATCCTCGACAGCCTGGAACTGAGCGCCGAGGAAGAAGCCGCCGCCGAACAAGGCGCGGTCGCTGCGTTCGAGCGTTTCACCGAGCTGCTCAAGCACGCCTACGCCACTGCGCCTAAAGCCGAACTGGCCTGATCGCGCTCCGGCCGTCATCATGACGGCCGGATTTCCCCGTGCAGTCGACAAACCCCATGACCCGACCTTCTTCCTCGAAGCTTTCCCGCGTGCTCTACGGCCTGCTGGCCTACGTGAGCCTGGGCATCGGCCTGGTGGCGATCGTCATACCCGGCCTGCCGACCACCGAATTCATCCTCCTCGCCGCCTGGGCCGCGACCCGCAGTTCGCCGCGCCTCAGCGCCTGGCTGGAAAACCACCGGCTGTTCGGCCCGATCCTGCACAACTGGCGCAACGGCAAGGTGATCCAGCGCCGGGCCAAGGTCAGCGCGACCATCAGCATGCTGCTTTGCGCCACCCTGATGCTGGTGTTCCTCGACCACCACTGGCCGGTATTCCTGGCGATCGGCGGCATGACCCTGGGCAACCTGTGGATCTGGTCGCGCCCGGAAGCCGTCCCCGAGGCCGCTGCCAAGCCGAGCGGCATTTGACCTGGGCGCGCTGATTAACTTCACTTGTGTCCTTCGACCCCAGGAGGACAACGATGCTGAACATGCTCAGCGCCATCGCCCATGACCTCGACCTGCCCCGCCCGCTGGACGGGGCCGTGCGTTTCTCCACCCCTGGCAACCTGCCATCAGCCTTCGCCGTCACCGAGATGGCCGGGGTCAGCATTGCCGCCGCCGGTCTGGCGGTAGCCGCGCTGATCGAACAGCAGGCAGGCGAATGCCACCGCGTCCAGGTGGACCGCCGTTTGGCCGCCCTTTGGTTCGCCTCCAGCCTGCGCCCGCAAGGCTGGGAACCGCCGCCACTGTGGGATGCCATCGCCGGTGACTACCAGACCAGGGATGGCTGGATCCGCCTGCACACCAACGCCCCGCACCACCGCCTGATCGCCGAAGCCGTACTCGGCCCGGCCACTGACCGCGAAGCCATGGCTCGCCAGGTCATCGCCTGGTCTGCGGGCGAACTGGAACAGGCCATCGTCGAAAGCGGCGGCTGCGCGGCGCAGATGCGTAGCTGGCAGCAGTGGTCGGACCATCCCCAGGGCCGTGCGGTGAATGCCGAGCCGTTGATCCGCCGCCAGCCGTTCGACGCCGACGGCTCGCGCAACTGGTCGGGCACCCCGGAGCGGCCCCTGGCGGGAGTGCGCGTCCTTGATCTGACCCGGATCCTCGCCGGCCCCATTGCCACCCGCCTGCTCGCCGGCTTCGGCGCCGACGTACTGCGCATCGACCCGCCGGACTGGGACGAACCCGGCGTGGTCGCCGAAGTCACCCTCGGCAAGCGCTGCGCCCGTCTGGACCTGCGCGAGTTCGATGACCGCAAGATCTTCGAACGCCTGCTGGCCCAGGCCGACATCCTCGTCCACGGCTACCGTGCCGATGCCCTGGAGCGCCTTGGCTATGGCGATGCCCAGCGCCGGGTGCTGAATCCCGCGCTGGTGGACATCAGCCTCAACGCCTATGGCTGGAGCGGCCCGTGGCAAGTGCGCCGGGGCTTCGACAGCCTGGTGCAGATGAGCACCGGGATCGCCCATGCCGGAATGCGCTGGCAGCAGGCCAGCCGGCCGGTGCCCTTGCCGGTGCAGGCGCTGGATCATGCGACCGGGTACCTGATGGCGGCGGCAGCGATTCGCGGACTGGCGGAGCGGCTGGCGACGGGGCAAGGTGGCATGGCCAGGTTGTCACTGGCGCGGACGGCGAAATGGCTGGAGGAACAGGGGACCATGCCGGATGACCTGCCGCTGGCGGCCGAGACGGCGGCGGACCTGGGCTTGCGACGGGAGCAAACGCCCTGGGGGCCGGCGCTGCGGCTGAAGGCGCCGCTGCAGGTGGTGGGGGCGGCGTTGCATTGGGAGTTGGGGGCTTCGGAATTGGGGTCGGCCGAGGCGTGTTGGTAGGCTATACCGGCCTCATCGCTGGCAAGCCAGCTCCCACAGGGTTCGCGGCGCACACAAAACCTGTGGGAGCTGGCTTGCCAGCGATGAGGCCCGAATGAACATCCTCATTCCCGACTACCAACCACCGTCCCCTCCGGCACCACCACCTGCCCCAGATCGATCCGCTTGAACACCGGACTCGCCCCCAACCTGGCATTGAACCGCGTGTTGAAACTGAACTCATCCTCCGTCGCCACACTCAACGGCCGCCCATACGCCGCCTGCACCTGCGCCTGGTCATACCCCAGCAACTGCAACAGGGTCGGGAACAGGTTGTAGTGACTCGACCGATCGCGGTTCTGCTGCAGATGCGCGGCCCAGTCCGGCGCCTTGACCCCTTCACCCTGGATCACCACCAGCGGCACCAGGCCCTCCTCCATCACCGGGTCGCTGTCGCAGTGGGTGTTCAACCCGGGATTGCCCCGCTCATGCAGGTCCTGCCCATGGTCCGAGGTGTAGATCAGTACCGCCTGGCTCAGGTCGGCCTGGGCGAACAGGCGCTTGAAAAACTCCCCCACGTTCCACGCCAGGGTGTTGCGGTAGGCATTGCGGTACAGCACCCAGTCCTGCGGGCTGCCTGAAAAGCCATCGCGCCGCCCGGTATCGGCGATATCGGTGTACTCCCCGCGCGGCAAGGCCGGACGCCAGAGCATGAAGTCATCCGGGTACTTGTCGTGCACCGGAAAGTGCGCACCGACCTTGTTGACCAGGATCAGTTGCGGCCGCCCATCACCCAGCAACTCCACCAGTTGCGCTTCCACCGCCATATCCCTCTGCTGCACCGGGGTGTCGTCGAACTGGATGAAGCGGTCGATATCGCGCTTTTCCGTTTCGCTCATCAGGTTCTGCAGGTTGCCACCGGTGCGCTGGGCGTCGATGTACACCGTCTGCAGACCGGCCTGATGGGCGTACTGCCAGATCGACGGCTGGGTCGAGTTGATCCGCAGATAGTCGGCGCGGGTGCCGCCGTAGCGCAGGGTGACATTGGTGTCGGCGCTGCAGTTGGCGATGGACGCGGCGTAGCCGAAGTTGAAGATTTTCAGCCCCGCTCCTTGGGTCAGCGGCGTGGGCACGCCCTGGGCGGTGTTGAGGTCGAGGTAGTTGCCGGACACGCTTTCATCGATCAGCAGCACGATGTCCCGGGCCATGGCCGGGCCGCTGCGGGCCAGACTCACCGGCTGGCGCACACCGACATGGTCATGCAGGGTTTCGTAGGCCAGCAGGTTGAGATAGGCCAGCGGCGTATACATCACCGGCAAGCCCCGGGCGCCCTCCCCGGCACGCACGAACAGGATCCCCGTCAGCAGCAGCACCCCCAGCAGCGGCGCCGCCCAGGGCAACACCCGCGGTAGCCGCGGCCAGGTCCCTGGGCGCAAGCCGATTCCCAGCAGCAGCAACAGCCCGCGCGCCAGCGCCAGCAGGATGGCGTCCTGGTACTGCAGCAGCGCGTCCTGGATGAATGCGCCGGAATAGACCATCGAGATAAAGGCGCTGTAGGTCAGGTAGCTGGCGGTGATCCGCGTGTAGGCATCGAAGAACACCGCGCTGGCGAAGAACAGCAACGCCAGCGCCCAGCGCACCAGACCCAGGCGAATCTGCGCTGCCAGCCACAGCCCCAGCGCCAACAACCCGAACACGCCCAGGTACAACACCAGCGCAGGCCCCATGCCCAGCGCCTGCAAACGTTCGCCTGTCGCTTCATGAAAACAGGCCAGGTAGCCGAGCAACAACGAGCCCTTGAGATATGCACGCATGGAATGAGACCGCCTTCGGCAGACCGGGGATTTTCGAAAGGTAGTCAGCTTGCGCGGGTCTTTCCAGCTATCGACTGCCAATTTTATGGCGAATTATTGGCGCCGAAAAATAGGGATTAACACTAAAGGAGAGCCGTCAAACCAATTGCGAACAAATCTCTACAAGCCTTGAACGGCGCGGCCTTCGACCGTTTATCGAGAAATCACCCGGCGACTGGCCATCACCTTTTTGACGCAAAGGCGCGGATTGAAAGGGGTTGATGGCAAAACGACCGCTGCAACAGGCAACGTAAGTTGAGTGAAACATGCCATTCCATTGACACTTTTTCCGCAGCCTGCGCTATACCGAAAACACATCGCTGTTACACCCCCATTACGCCATGCGAGGCATCCGGAATGGACGTGAGTGTGTTCGGTACGGGTTACGTAGG
Organism: Pseudomonas putida; assembly: GCF_001941965.1. Lineage (GTDB taxonomy): Bacteria > Pseudomonadota > Gammaproteobacteria > Pseudomonadales > Pseudomonadaceae > Aquipseudomonas > Aquipseudomonas putida_L. The sequence continues at coordinate 45,524 of NZ_MKZO01000014.1, forward strand.
ACTGGTTCAGGCAGCCGCCCTGGCAGACGTCGGTCACCGGGTGCTGTGCGTGGATGTCGATACCCACAAGATCAGCCAACTGCGCGTCGGTGTACCGCCGATCCACGAGCCGGGCCTGTCGGCCATGCTCGAGGACAACATCCGCGACGGCCGCCTGCTGTTCAGCACCCAGGCCAGCGATGCGGTGAGCCATGGCGAACTGATCTTCATCGCCGTCGGCACCCCACCGGACGAAGACGGCTCCGCCGACCTCTCCCATGTCCTTGGCGTGACCCGGCAGATCACCGAGCTGATGGACGGCGACCGCACCCTGATCATCAAGTCCACGGTGCCGGTGGGTACCGCCGACCAGGTGGCGCAACTGGCCCGCGAGCAACTGGACCGCCTGGGCAAGCTGGAGCTCAAGGTACGGGTGGTGTCCAACCCGGAATTCCTCAAGGAAGGCAGCGCCCTGGCCGACTGCCTGCGTCCGGACCGGATCATCGTCGGCACCTGCGACGCCGACGCCCAGGACCAGCTCAGCGAACTCTACGCGCCCTTTTGCCGCAACCATGAAAAGCTCATGTTCATGGACAACCGCAGCGCCGAGCTGACCAAGTATGCGGCCAACGCCATGCTCGCCACGCGGATCAGCTTCATGAACGAGCTGGCCAACCTCACCGAGCGCCTGGGCGCCGATATCGAGGCGGTGCGCAAGGGCATCGGCTCCGACCCGCGCATCGGCTACCACTTCATCTACCCCGGCTGCGGCTTCGGTGGCTCGTGCTTTCCCAAGGACCTGCGCGCCCTGCTACACACCGCCGAGCACAACGGCATGCCGCTGCGCCTGCTGCAGACCGTCAGCGAGGTCAACGACAGCCAGCGGCAGATCCTCTTCGCCAAGCTCAAGCAGCACTTCCCCGGCAGCCTTGCCGGCAAGTCGGTGGCGCTCTGGGGCCTGGCCTTCAAGCCCAATACCGACGATATGCGCGAAGCGCCCAGCCGCTACCTGATGGAAGCCCTGTGGGCCGAAGGCGCCACGGTGCATGCCTTCGATCCGGAAGCCATGGCCGAGTGCCGGCGGATCTACGGCTACCGCAAGGACCTGCAGCTCTGCGCCACCCGCGACGATACCCTGGAAGACGCCGACGCCCTGGTGATCTGCACCGAATGGAAGAATTTTCGCGTGGTGGATTTCAGCCTGCTGGCGCAGAAACTGCGCCAGCGCCTGATCATCGACGGGCGCAACCTGTACAACCCCGACCAGGTCGCCACCTTCGGCCTCGACTATTGCGGCATCGGCCTGCGTCATGTCGTGCCCGAGGTACCGGCACCATGAAAGTCCTGGTGACCGGCGCCGCCGGCTTCATCGGGGCCCACTGCGCGCTGCGCCTGCTGCGCGACGGCCACCAGGTGATCGGCCTGGACAATTTCAACGCCTACTACAACCCGGCGCTGAAAGTCGCGCGGGTCGACTGGGTACGCCAGCAGGCCGGTGACTTTACTCTGCGGATCCTCGACCTGAACGATGCCGAGGGCCTGCAACGCCTGTTCGCCAGCGAGCAGCCCGAGGTGGTGGTGCACCTCGCCGCCCAGGCCGGGGTGCGCTACTCCCTCGACAACCCCCGGGCCTATCTGGACAGCAATGTCGCCGGCTTCCTCAATATCCTCGAATGCTGCCGCCGCCATCCGGTGCAGCACCTGCTGTTCGCCTCGTCCAGTTCGGTGTACGGCGCCAATCGCACGGTGCCGTATTCGGTACGCGATGGCGTCGACCACCCGCTGTCGCTGTACGCCGCGAGCAAGAAGGCCAACGAGGCCATGGCCCACTGCTACAGCCATCTGTTCGGCATCGCTGCCACTGGCTTGCGCTTCTTTACCGTGTACGGCCCCTGGGGCCGCCCGGACATGTCGCCGATCCAGTTCGCCCAGGCCATCCATGAAGGCCGTCCGCTGCGCCTGTTCAACCATGGCCAGCACCAACGCGACTTCACCTATATCGATGACATCGTCGAAAGCCTGGTGCGCCTGATCCCTCAGGCCCCGCAAGCCAATCCAGAGTGGGACGCAAGCCACCCGGACCCGGCCAGCAGCCACGCGCCCTGGCGCCTGTACAACATCGGCGGGCAGCGCCCGGTGGCCCTGCTCGACTATGTCGCCCTGCTGGAAAAGCACCTGGGGCGCCAGGCCGAAGTCGAGTTGCTGCCGCTGCAACCGGGGGACGTGCTCGACACCTGCGCCGACGCCAGCGACCTCGCCGCCGCCACCGGTTTCACTCCCCTCATTTCCCTGGATGACGGACTCGGGCGCTTCGCCGCCTGGTTCCTCGACCACTACCTGCCGCTGCTCGGGACGCCAGCGCAGATCCACCGGGCTTCGCCCGCAGAGCAACGGAGGTCGATATGACCGGACAACCGCAAAGCGCCCAGGTACAGGCGCTGCAAGAGGACAAGCGGATGGACCCCAAGCACCGCATGCGCATCGATTCGGCGGTGCACAAGCAAGGTCGTGGCTGGTTCACCGGGCGTATCGGCGGCCGGCCCTGGACCCTGTCGCGGACCAACCGCTGCCTCGCCGGCCTCGGCGCCGTGCTCCTGATCATTTGCCTGGCGCCACTGCTGCTGGCCCTCGCCGTGCTGGTCAAGGCCAGCGGCCCGGGGCCGGTGTTCTTCGTGCAACGGCGCACCGGCTATCGCGGACGCTGCTTCGGCATGTTCAAGTTCCGCACCATGGTCGCCGACGCCGAGGCGCTGAAGGAGTCCCTTCGGCACCTGAACAAGCACGGCGCCCAGTCCATCGATTTCAAGATCGACGATGACCCGCGGGTAACCCGGATCGGCCGCTGGCTCCGGCGCAGCAGCCTCGACGAGTTGCCCAACCTGTTCAACGTGGTGCGCGGCGAGATGCGCTTGGTCGGCCCCCGGCCTACCTCGTTCAACGCCTACCGCTACAAGGACAGCCACCTCGCACGCCTGAGCATCTACCCCGGCATGACCGGCCTCTGGCAGATCTCCGGGCGCAGCGACATCGACTTCGACCAGCGGGTCGAGCTTGACCTCAGCTACATCGCCGAACAGAGCCTGAGCCTGGACCTGAAGATCCTGCTCAAGACTCCCTTCAAAGTGTTCAACGGCCACGGAGCAAGTTGAGATGGACGGTTCTACTTCAAGAAGCATGCGTATCGCGACCCCCAGCGAAACCAACCTGACCTCCACCCTGCTCGACCAGGACCGCCGCCTGCTGTTGCTGACCGCCGCCAACCGCGGCAGCGGCACCAGCACCAGCGCCCTGGCCGTCGCCAAGCAACTGGCACAGATGAGCGGTGGCGCGGTGTTGCTGGTGGATGCCAGCGACACCCCCGACAACCTCAGCCAGCAACTGGGCCTGGGCAAGCTGCGCGGGTTCAACGACCTGCTGTTCGATGACCAGACCCCGCCGCTGCCCCAGGACTGCATCGTGCGCCTGTCCGACCAGAGCTTCGACGTGCTGCCCGGCGGCCTGCACAAGCGCGGCGGCGAGCGTCTCGACCCGGAAATGCTGCGGGTCCTGCTGCACAAGCTGGCCAGCGACTACCGCTTCGTCGTGATCGACGGCGAGGCGGTCTACGCCGGGGCCGACAGCCTGGTGATGGGGCCGCTGGTGGATGGCGTGATCCTGGTCATCGACGCCGACGACACCCGCCGCGAAGTGGCCCAGGCTGCCAGCCAGCGCCTGGTCCAGGCCGGTGCGCAGTTGATCGGCAGCGTCTTCAACCGGCGCCGCTACTACATGCCCAAGTGGCTCTACAACAACCTTTGAGCCGACCGTGCGAGGGCCCCCGACATGAACCATTCCCTGATCGCCCTGTTTGCCCTGGTACCACTGCTGGCCGCCTGCAGCAGTCACCAGGAAATGCACCAGATGCCGGTGCAGATCATGACCGCCCCCAGCGCCAGTGCCCAGGCCACCGAGCTCGACAGCCAGGAACAGGTGCTGCGCCCGCAGGACGTGCTCGACGTGATCTTCCATATCGCCACCAGCGGCACCGATGCCTATCGCATCCAGCCCGGCGATACCATCGGCCTGAACTTCCTCTCCGCCAGTTCCCTGAACGGCAACCAGCTGGTGCTGCCTGACGGCCGTATCGAACTGCCGGCGGCCAACACCTCGGTGCAGGTCGCCGGGCTAACCCCGGATCAGGCCCGCGCCGCGATCCAGCAGGCCTACCGCAACAAGAGCCTGTTCCAGCCCAACCGCGACCAGTTGACCGTGCAGGTGATCAGCCCGCTGACCAACGAGCAGAACCTGAAGAACTCGCTGAACCACCCGGCTACCGGCCTGAGCCGGGAGATCACGGTGAACAGCGACGGCCGCGCCAACTTCCCGGAAGTCGGCTCGGTGGCCCTGCAGGGCATGACCGTGAGCCAGCTGGAAAGCTACCTGAACGAGCGCTACGCCAAGCTGCCGGGAAAAATGAGCGTCGACGTGATGCTCAAGTCCACGGCGGTCAACGAGATCTACGTGCTGGGTGAAGTAGGCGCGCCCGGCGCCTATCCGATCCGCCGTCCGGTCTCGGTGCTGGAGGCCCTGACCCTGGCCCGCGGGCCGAGCATCAAGGCACGCCTGGACTCGGTGATGATCATGCGGCGCAAGGGCAACCAGGTGACGGCGGTGCCCTACAACATCGACAAGGCGCTCGACGCCAGCGCCGCCCAGGTCGCCTACCTGCAACCGGACGACATGCTCTATGTGCCCAAGACCAAACTCGCCAGCGCCGGCGAACTGGCCCGGCAACTGGCCGACGTGGTGCTGTTCCAGGGGGTTGGCGTGAGCTTCGGCTATCGCCTCGACAACAAAGGCAGTGACAACTGATCCCGGGAGTATCGCGACATGAATCCCAAAGAGAATTACCTGCACGAGTTCTTCCGCATCTTCTTCGCCAACCGCCAGTGGGTGAAACGCATCTTCCTGGCCTTCGCGGTGATTACCCTGCTGCTGCCGCTGGTCCTGCGCCAGAGCTTCGATATCGGCGCCGAGGTCATCGTCCAGTCGAAGAAACTGTCGCAGAGCGATACCAATACCGCCCTGGCCCAGGAAACCGACAAGTTCATCCCGCCCTCCCTGGCCGACATGGAGACCGAGAGCAATATCCTGCGTTCGCCGACCCTGATCCGCCAGACCATCAGCCAGCTGCGCAGCGAAGGCAGCTACAGTTCGGAGCCGGGCATGCTTGATCGCTGGGTAGTCAGCCCTTTGCATGTCCATGTCATCGACCCGCTGCGCAGCGCCCTCGGCCTGCGCGTGCAATCCGCCGGCGACAGCGAGCTGGATGCCCTGACCGAGCAGGCGGTGAAAAGCCTGAAGGTCGATACCCTGCCCGGCTCCAACGTGATCTCGGTGAACTACAGCTTCCCCGATCCGGCCCAGGGCACCGCCTTCGTCGCCCGCCTGCTGGACAACTACCTGAAGAACCGCCAGGACCTGCAATCCAACGAGTTGCCGGAGTCCTTCTATGAACAGAAGAAACTCCAGTACCAGACCCGTCTCGACGACCTGGAAAGCAGGCGCCTGGGTTTGCTGGAGGCCAACGGCTCGTCCGATCCGAAGGAGGAAATCACCTTCCGCCTGAACGCGATCAACACCGAGGAGCAGGACCTCAACCAGTACCGCGACCGCCTGCTGCAAAGCCAGCGCTGGCTCGACTACCTGAAGGGCGCGCTGGCCAATGCCAGCTCGGCGAAAATGGCCGACTACAGCTTCCCCTTCACCTTCACCACCACGGTGGACAACATCGCCTTCGAGGATCGCGAGATCAAGCAACTGGGCGAGCAACTGACCGGCCAGGTGTCGCGCTACGGCAATGACACGGCGATCTTCCAGCCCGGCAGTGAACCCATGCAGTTGCAACGCGAGCAGATCACCCGTACCCGCCAGCAATTCCTGAAAGTGGTGTCCAACCGTATCCGCGAACGCGAGAAGGACCTGACCGTGGTCCAGGAAGTGATCGCCCAGAAAACCGCGCGCATCGGCGAGCTGAAAAGCCGCATCCACCAGTTGCAGGAAACCCAGAGCAAGGCGCGCCAGCTCGATACCGAGATCGATGCCCTGCACAAGGCCTTCTTCACCTACACCCAACGCTATGAAGAAAGCCGTGGCCAGGGCCAGCTCGACAACCTGTCCAACGCCCGTATCCTCAGCGCGCCGTACCAGCCCACCGAAGCCGCCTTCCCGCGGCCGCTGCTGATCATTCCGTTCGGCATGCTGACCGGGTTGCTGTTCGCCATCGCCCTGGTCTATGTCCGCGAGTTCTTCGACCACCGCTTCAAACATCCGGCCCAGATCGGTCAGGAGCTGAACCTGCCGGTGCTGCTGGTGATCAACGACCAGACCCCGGCACTGCCCAACCCGCACAAGCAATGGTCGCTGCCACGGCTGTGGCACTGGGTGCGCAATTGAACGCCGCAGCCCCGCGCCAGCCGATCATCCACCTGCTCAACAGCGGTGGGTTCTACGGCGCCGAGCGCATGCTGCTGGACCACTGCCTGGCCACGCCAGGGCAGCATCGGGTGCTGTTTCTCGAGGCACCGGATGAATTGCTGGCGCGCTTTCGCCGCGCCGGGGTGGACTGCCAGCGCTGCACCGGGGTGGCGGGGCTGCTCGGCGAGATCGGCCGCGAGCGCTCGGCGCGGCCGCTGCTCAATGCCCACAACTTCCGCGGCCTGCTGTTCGGCTGCCTGGCGGCACTGGTGTGGGGCATGCCGCTGCTGGCCACCCAGCACGGCTTCACCCCGCGCAGCCGCAAGCAGCGCCTGTACACCTGGCTGACCCTGCGCCTGTGCCGTTCGCCGCTGGTGAGCAAGGTGGTCTGCGTGGCCGAAAGCATCGCGCGGATCCTGCGCGAGGCCGGGGTCGCCAACAGCAAGATCCGGGTGATTCCCAACGGCCTGCCGGACAGCGCGCAACCGCTCCAGCATGCCGAGCACCACGGCCAGTGGCTGGCCGGCTACGTGGGCCGCCTGAGCAGTGAAAAAGGCCCGGACCTGTTTCTCGACACCCTGATCCCGCTGTGCCGACGCTACCCGCAACTGCATGGGGTGATGCTCGGCGACGGGCCGGAACTGCCGGCCCTGCGCGCGCGGATTGTCGCCGCCGGGCTGTGCGAGCGCATTCTCCTGCCGGGCTTCCAGCAGGACATGCGCCCCTGGATGCGCCGCCTCGACGCCCTGGTGATCAGTTCGCGCACCGAGGGCACGCCGATGATCCTGCTCGAAGCCATGCAGGACGGGGTTCCCGTGGTGGCCTTCGGCGTCGGCGGCATTCCCGATGTGATCGAACACGGGCGCAGCGGCCTGCTGGCCCGGCCCCTGGCGGTAGACGAGCTGGGCGCGCAACTGGCCGCGCTGATCGACGACCCGGCCCAGGCCGGCGAGTTGATCGCCCAGGCCCGGCGTACCCAGCGCGAACGCTTCCACCTGCCTACCCTGGCCCAGCGCTGGGCCCAGGTGTACCTGGGCGCCGCAAAGGAGGTCCGCGCATGATCCTGCCTCTTTCCCTGATCGGGCTGTTCGGCCTTGCCGCCGTCGCCCTGCTGGTCAGTCCCTGGCCGTACCTGGCCCCCGGCGCGGTGCTGGCCCTGGCCGGCCTCCTCGGCCTGTGGCGGCGCCCGGCCTGGGGCCTGCTGGCGATCATTGCCCTGGTGCCGTTCGAAGGGCTGTTCAAGGACAGCGACCTGTCCGCCGCCAAGCTGGTCGGTGCCGGCCTGGCCCTGGTGCTGATGCTGCAACTGGCCAGCGGCAAGCTTGATGGCAGCCGCCTGCGCAGCAACCTGTGGCCCCTGCTGCTGGGCTTCCTGGCCTGCTATGGCCTGAGTTTCTGGCTCAGCGACGACTGGCTGCTCTCGGCCCGGCACCTGCGCGAACTGCTGATCGGCCTGCTGCTGTTCGTCATGACCCTGCTGGTCGGGCGCGAGGCCAACCTGGTGCTGTTCGCCCGCCTGGTGTCGTTGAGCGTCGCCGCCACCTGCGTGCTGGCCATGTACTCCAGCAAATACCAGGACCAGGGCCGCGCCGCCGGGCTGCTCGACGACCCCAACGTGTTCGCCATGCTGATCGCCTTCGCCATCCCCCTGACCATCTGGCTGCTGCTCAATGTGCCGCGCCTGGCCGAGAAACTGCTGTGGCTGGTGTGCACCGGGCTGCTGCTGGCCGGAATGACCCGCACCGAATCGCGCTCGGGCCTGGTGGTGCTGCTGATCAGCCTGGGCATCGGTCTGTATCACTACCGGGTGCACCTGACGCGGATTCGCCCGCGGCATCTCGGCCTCGTCATGCTCGCCCTGGCGGTGTTGCTGCCAACGGCGGTGGCGGTGATGCCGGCCAAGTACATCGAGCGGATCCAGTCGCTGAGCGTGCTCAAGTCCGGGGTCAACGCCTACGAGGACGACTCCCTGGGCCGGCGCGCCTCCTATATCGTGGTCGGCAGCCGGATGATCCGGGAAAACCCGGTATTCGGCTCCGGCCCCGGCACCTTCCCGCTGCACTACGCCCATACCGGCTATGCCAAGGCCTTCTCGGCCAACCGCAAGGTCACCGACCTGTATCGCCGTGCGCACAACACCTACCTGGAGCTGTTCAGCGAAGTCGGGATCCCCGGGGCGCTGCTGTTCATCGGCATGATAGCCCTGGCCCTGCGCAACTTCTGGGCCGCGCGCAATGCCTGGCTGCGCCAGCATGAGGTGGCCCGGGCCGACCTGCTGACCCACCTGAGCATGAGCATGCTCGCGGTGGAGCTGTTCCTGATGTTCCTCAGCGCGCCGAACCACAAGTACCTGTGGATCATGCTCGCCCTGTCCGGGGTGTTGCGCGCCCAGGCCGAGGCGTCGCGCCAACGGGAGCCACGCTCATGAACCGGGTCGCCATCGTCATCCCGATGTTCAACGAAAGCCGGCATATCGGCCGCACCCTGGTGGCGCTGCGCGAGGCGGCGCGGGAGGCGGCGGTGCAATGCCGGGTGATCGTGGTCGACAACGGCTCCAGCGACGACAGCCCGCGGATTGCCCGGGCCCTCGGCGCCGAGGTGCTGAGCCTGCCGGGGCTGAGCATCGGCGCCCTGCGCAACCGTGGCGCAGCGGCCTGCGAGAGTGAATGGCTGGCGTTTCTCGACGCCGACATCGAGGTGCCTGACAGCTGGCTCAAGCGCCTGTTTGCCCTGCATGACGAGGACCGCGCCGATGTCTTCGCCCTCGACTGCGACACCCCGCACCAGGCGCCCTGGTTCGCCATTGCCTGGCAACGCCGCACCCTGCGCGCCGGCGAGCTGCTGCAAACCCAGCAGTGGCTGCCCAGCCCCAACCTGCTGATGCCGCGCTACTGGTTCGAGAATGTCGGCGGCTTCAACGAAAGCCTGCGCAGCGGCGAGGACAAGGACTTCACCCTGCGCCTGCACGAAGCCAGCGCACGCCTGGCGGTGTTGCGCGATCCGGTGGTGTTGCACTGGGGCTACGAAGGCAGCTGGAAGGAATGGCTGGGCAAGGAAATGTGGCGCCAGGGCAGCCACCTGCAACTGCTGCGCAGCCATGGCGCGAGCCTGCGCCTGCTGCGCTTCCCGGCGCTGTCCCTGGGCGCCTGGGGACTCGACGCTATGGCCCTGTCGGCATTGCTCGACGGCTTTCCGCACCTGAGCCTGCTGCTGGTGCTGATCGCCAGCCTGCCGGCCCTGGCCCTGAGCCTGCGGCAAAGCCTGAAGCACCGCGATCCGCGCCTGATGCTGCAGCTCTGGGGCCTGCATTTCATTCGCCTGCACCTGGCCGGCATGGCCTTTGTCCTGAGCCTGTTCAACCTCAACGCAAGGAGGCCTGCCCGTGGCTGAATTCATCTTCTGGTCGTGCCTGCTGCTGCCGCTGTATGCCTGGCTCGGCTATCCGCTGCTGCTGACCCTGTTCGCGCCGTTTCGCCAGCAGCCCGAGGCGGGGCCGGCAAAACCCTTGTCGGTGAGCGTGGTGATCGCCGCCCATAACGAGCAGCGGCATATCGAGCAGAAGCTGCGCAGCGTACTGGCCCAGGCCCCGTTCACCGCGAGCCTGCAGATCATCGTCGCCAGCGACGGCTCCAGCGACCGCACCGTGGCCTGCGCACGCAGCGTCGATGACCCCCGCATCCTGGTCCTTGACCTGCCGCGGATCGGCAAGGCCGCGGCGCTGAATATCGCAGTGGAGCGCTGCCAGGGCGAGATCCTGGTGTTCACCGATGCGGACAATCAGTGGACCGACGACACCCTTGGCCATCTGCTGCGCCCTTTCGCCGTGCCGGGCGTCGGCGGCAGCGCCGGGCAGATGATCATTCCCCGGCCGGGCAAAGGCCTGAGCCTGGGCGATGCGCTGTACCGCCATTACGAGGGCTGGGTGCGCCGGGTGGAAAACCGCAACGGCTGCATGGTCTCCGCCGACGGCGCCCTGCTGGCCCTGCGCCGCGAGCTGTTCGAAGCGATCCCGGAACAGGTCAACGATGACTTCTTCATCAGTACCTGCGCGCCGGCGGCGGGCCAGCGCATCGTCTACGTGCCCGAGGCCGTGGTGCTGGATTGTGGCGTGGACCAGCCCGGCAAGCAGTTCCGCCGCCGCCAGCGGGTCACGGTCGGCGGCCTGCGCAGCCTGGCCGCGCGCAGCCCGTTGCTCGACCCGGCGCAATACGGCCTGTACGCCCTCGCCCTGATCAGCCACAAGCTGTTGCGCCGCCTCGCGCCGCTGCTGCTGTTGCCGTTGCTGCTGAGCAACCTGTGCCTGTTGGATGCCGGGGCCTTCTACCTGTGGACCTGCACCCTGCAACTGCTGGCCTATGGGATTGCCCTGATCGGCCTGCTGGACAGCGGCAAACGCCTGCCCAAACCCTTCCGCCTGGCCGCCTATGTGCTGGTGACCTTCGCCGGAATGAGCGTCGGGCTGTGGCAGTTCCTCCGCGGCCACAGCTACCGGCAGTGGAATCCCGAGCAGAATCGCTGAGGCCACGACCATGCCGATCAAGACCACGCTCAAGCGCGCCCGAGGCTGGATCTACCTCAACTCCCCGGCGGGCCGCCGCCAGTTGCAGGGCGCCGGGCTGATCCTGATGCTGCACCGGGTGCTGCCGGACGACCGCGCCGCCGCCCTGCCCCATCGCAACGAGCTGTGCCTTGGGCCGCTGGCCTTCGAGCGCCTGCTGCGCTGGCTGCGCGGGCATTTCGAGTGCCTGCCGCTGCTGGACCTGCTGCACGGCCAGGGCAGCGGCAAGCGCCCGCGGGTGGCGCTGACCTTCGACGACGGCTGGCGCGACAACGCCCTGCACGCCTTCCCCCTGCTGCAACGCTACGAAGTGCCGGCGAGCATCTTCCTGTCCACCGACTACATCGGCAGCCGCCAGCGCTTCTGGTGGGAAAGCCTTGGTGAAACCCTGTGGGGCAGCCATGGCGAGCCGGCACGGCATCAGTTGATCGAGAAACTGCGCCGGGTCGGTCGCCCGCTGCCCGCCGCCTACTTCATGCACGATGCGCCCCGGGCCCGCAGCCTGGCCCTGGCGCATTATCTGCAAAGCCTGAAAAGCCTGGCCGCCCCGGCCCTGCATCTGCTCACCGATGCCTGCCCGGAGGAGTCCCTGCCCCAGGCCCTGAACTGGCAACAGGTGCGGCAATTGGAAGACTCCGGGCTGGTCCGCTTCGGTCCGCATGGCGCCAGCCATGCCCTGCTGCCAGGGCTGGACGACCATCGCCTGGAAGAGGAAATCAGCCGCAGCCACCGTGCCTTGCGCAACGGCTGCCGCGATCCGCTGCCGGTGTACTGCTACCCCAATGGTGACCATGACCTGCGGGTGCGCCAGCGCCTGGCCGCGCACCAGTACCCCTGGGCCCTGAGCACCCGCCCCGGCCTCTGCCACTGCAGTGACGATCCGCTGGCCCTGCCGCGCATCGGGGTCAGCCAGCGCAATGCCAGCCGACCTGCGCTGCTGGCCTGGCGCATCAGCCGCGGAGGCCGCTCATGAACCGCAGCCACTACCTGCGCCACCTGCTGCTGAGCATGGGCACCAGGCTGGCGATGATCGCCCTGCGCCTGTTGCGCAATGTGCTCCTGGCGCGCCTGCTCGGGCCCAGCGAACGCGGGCTGTTCGCCCTGCTGAGCAGCCTGCCGGACCTGATCGCCGCCGCCACCAGCGGCGGGCTGAACAGCGCCATCGGCTACCAGGCGGCGCAGCAGCGCAATCTCGGCCTGCTGCTGACCCAGGTGCTGGTCTACGGCTGCCTGCTGGCGGGGTTGCTGACCCTCATCTGCCTGGCCGTGCTGCGCGGCTTCGGTATTGAACTGGAAGTTACCGAGCAACTCGGCCTGCTGGCCTGGCTGCTGTTGCTGGCGGTGCCCCTCAGCGTGCTGAAAAGCGGCCTGCTGACCCTGCACAACGCTACCGGCGGCGTGGGTGCCTTCAATGCCCTGCGCCTGAGCGAATCCCTGGCGCCGTTGCTATTGTTCCTCGCGTTCTACTGGCTGTGGCCCGACGCGGCGCTGTCGGCGGCCCTGGCCAGCTGGCTGCTGGGTCTCGGCCTGGTGGTGGTGCTCGGCCTGCTGTGGCTGCGCCGTGGCCGGCAACTGCACCTGTGCTGGGACCGCAGCGGCCAGCGCGAGCTGCTGGCCTACAGTGCCAAGAGCCATCCGGACCTGTTGTTCCAGCAAGTGATCCTGCGCTCGGACTACCTGTTCATCAGCGCCCTGCTCGGCAGCGCCGCCCTCGGTCACTACGCCATGGCCAGCGCCGCCGCCGAACTGCTGCTGATCGTCCCCGAGGCGGTGACCACGCCCTTGATGAAACGCCTGCTGCAACAGGACGCCGGCATGGAGCGCCTGACCCCGTTGGCCCTGCGCCTGACCGCCACGGTGATGCTCGGCGCCTGCCTCGGTATGGCGCTGATCGGCGAATGGCTGATCGTCACCCTGTTCGGCGCCGCCTACCAGCCGGCCTATCCGGCGCTGCTGGCCCTGCTGCCGGGGCTGTTCGGCCTGTGCTACGCGAGCATCCTGCGCCTTGACCTGCTGGGCAAGAACCGCCCCGGCAGCGTGTCGCTGATGATGGGTGCTGGCGCGGCGCTCAACCTGGTCCTCAATGTGCTGCTGATCCCCCGCTACGGCATCGTCGGTGCCGCGCTGGCTTCGTCCATCGCCTACCTGGCGGTGACCCTGGCCATGCTGGTGCTGTATTGCCGGCTCAGTGGCGTGGCCTGGTGGCGGGTACTGATCGTGCTGCCCGCCGACCTGCTGCCGCTGTGGCGCATGCGGCCCGGGAGGGTTGCCGGATGAAGACCGTCGTCGCGCTGTTCGCGGGTCTGCTGTTCAGCAGCCTGGCCAGTGCCGGGCAACTGCGCTGGCCGGATATTCGCGACGGTGCGCTGTATTTGACGCCAGGACGCAGCGACACCCTGCACCTGGACTGGGTCGGCGCCTGGCAGGCCAGCGCCAATCCCGAGCAGGTGTTCCTCCTCGATGGCCAGGGGCGCCTGGCGGCGCGCCGCGATATCGCCGCCAGCGAGGTGCGCGGGCAGCAGCAATGGCCGTTGCGCGCCGGGCTTGGCAGCTATCGCCTGGAGATTCCCGGCTACAGCTTCCGGCGCTTCCGGCCGGCCTTCAGCGACAGCACCCGGGTGCAGTTCGCCCCGGCGAAAGTGCATTTCAGCCTTCAGGTGGAGGCCGGGACGGCGTTCTACTTCCGCATCGGCCCCGGCGAGCAAGCCGTGCTGGCAGGCAAATACCATGGCGGCGTCAGTGGCCTGCGCGCGGTGCGGCTCGCGGATGGGCAGAGCCTGGACCTGCTGCTGAACCCGCAAGCGGCCTACTGGCAGTTCCAGCAGGTCAGCCTGCCGGTCAGCCAGAAAGCGCAGACCTGGCGGCTGGAGCTGCAAGGCAGCGGCAAGGCGGCGTTCTGGCTCGACGGCACAGCCAACCTGTTCGCACGCCGCATCGAAGACCTGCAACCCTTGCAGGAGCAGCCCGGCAACGTCGATCTGCGCCTGGGCGGCAAGCACCTGGGCCCGACTGCGAAACTGGGGCTGAACCTGCCCTACCTGCTGCCGCCACCCGCCAGCTACGAAGTGCTGGATGCCTTGAAGCCTCGCGCCGCCGGGTTCTACAGCTTCGTCGACGTACTGGCGCGGCAGCCCGGTTACGAAACCGGTTTCCGTCGCCTGTATCGCCAGCGCTTCGGCATCGAGGACGACATCACCCTGCTCGCCGCCAGCGGCCGCCGCGCCGACCTCAGCGATGACAGCACCAGCCGTCGCGGCCTGGACGCCTGGCTGGCAGCCAGTGTCGCCCTGGGTGGCAGCGGCCGGCACTACCTGGCCTTTGCCGACGAGCCCAACCTCAATTACACCCGCTACGAGGACTTCCGCGCCTTCTTCGCCCAGCGCCTGCAACAGGTCGAGGACTACGCCGGGGCTCGCGAGGCCGGGGTGCGCATCGCCCTGCCGGCCAGCTCGCGGCTGTTCAACGGCCCCACCACCGAACGCAGCGACGAGCGTCGTGGCGCCGACTGGGCCCGGCGCTTGCTGGAGGAATTCGGCCCGCGGGTCGATGCCCTGGCCTGGCACGAATGGATGGTCCGCGACCTGCTGGCGACCCGGGCCTATCGCGACCAGGTACGCCAGGCCGCCGGGCTGGTCGGCCTGGACGAGCGCGGCCGGCCACGCAAGGCCCTGCTGCTGGACCAGACCAACCTGTCCAGCGGCTCCAGCCTGAGCCTCTACGAACAGGACGGTCACCTTGGCGCACTGTGGTGGGCCTCGGTGGCGATCAACGCCAGCGCCGACGGCCTGCTGGACATGCTCAACTGGTTCCAGGCGGCCGACGAGCCGGAGTACCCCAAGGGCATGCTGCGGGTCCTCGGGCCGCGCACCTTCGAACTCAAGCCGGTGGGCCTGGCCCAGCAGTTCCTCCAGCAGCACTGGCTGGACGAGGTGCTGCAACTGCACAACGACGCCTTCGAGGTGGACGCCCTGGCCATGGCCCGCGGGCCCCGGCGCAGCCTGCTCGGGGTGAACAAGAGCGAGCGCCTGCAACGCGTGCGCTTCGACAGCGGCGCCCGGCAATGCCCGGCGCAAAGCGTATTGACCTTCTTCGGACCCGATCATCAGCCACGCCAGGCCGACCTGGCCTGCCATGACGGATACATCGGATTCGAATTGCCGGGGCAGACGATCTTTGCCCTGGGCTGGAACGCGTCGTGAACCGCGCGACGTCGATCACCTGTCTTGCCCGCTCCTGGAGGCAATCATGCGTGTACTGAACCAGCTGCATACCCACATCAGGCACAAAGGACTGCGCTCGGCCCTGAACACCGCCTTCCGGCACTATGTGTTCTATCACTGGGAACTGCTCTGGATGGAGCGCGACCTGGTCAGCCCCGTTCCACCGCACAACCTCAAGTCCAGCCCGCCGACCCACAGCGAGCTGATCACCCTGCACAACGTGCATGCCTTCGCCCGCTACTTCGACGACCGCCTGGAGACCATGCGCGAGCTGGTCGCCGAAGGGCATACCGGGATCATCCACCGCGACCCGGAAGGCCATGTGGTGGCCTTTATCTGGGGCTGCCCGAAGGACTACCACGACCATCATTTCTATGGCTGCTGGTTCCCGGTCAAGCCCGGGGAGTTCTTCGAGTTCGGCGGCGAGCTGACCCGCGCCTACTGGGGCACCACCCTGTCGGTGGACCTGCAGCTGGACCTGTGGAAGGCCATGAGCAAGCAAGGCTGCGACAAGGTGGTGGATGTCTGCGAAAGCCACAACATCCCGGCCCTGAAACTGCACATGCGCATGGGCTACCACGAGCAGCACCGGGTGACCCACGTGTACTGCCTGTTCGGGCGCTGGAAGTTCTTCCGGCAAAGCCGCTACGAGGGCTCGCGCCTGGCCGGGCTGCACAAGCCGGCGGCGCCTGCCGCCATGGGAGCGGCCTGATGGGCCTGCGCCTGAGCTGGTTGGGCTCGCTGGCAGAGCCCGGCTTTCCCGAAGCGGACTATGAAACCCTGCGCCAGCGCCTGCCCCAGGCCACGCCGTTCAATGGCCTGGCCTGGTTGCGCGCAGCCGAGGCGGCGGTGCGCCCAGGGCAGAGCGTGCAGGTGCTGCTCGGGCATGACGGCGGGCGCCTGTGCCTGTGCCTGCCCCTGCTGCGCATGCCGTTGCGCGAGGGTTTGCCGGGGTTCGTGGTGCTGCGCCATCTGGGCTGGCCGCTGAGCGATCGGGTCGGGCTGATGGTCGATCTCGACGAGCAGGATGCGCCGCAGGTACTCCGGGCGATTCGCAAGCACCTGCCCCACGCGCTGCTGCAGCTCAACGAGCTGACCGCCGGCGAGCCCTGGTTGCGGCACTGGAGTTGGCACTGTTCGACCTACGAATGCCGACGCGTATGCAACGTGCCGGTACACGGGATCAGCGCCGCGGACAGGCAGGAGGTCAGCGGCGACCCGCGCTACAAGCTGCGCCGCGCGCGCAAGCGGATCACCGCCTGTGGTGCCCGGGTGCATCGGGTACGGGTGGATGCCGGGAATATCGAAGACTGGCTGCAGCGTATCGCGGCGGTCGAGGACGCCAGCTGGAAGGGCGATGACGGGGTCGGCATCTTCAGCTCGCCGTCATCACGGGCATGGATGTTCCAGGCCCTGACCGCCCTCGCCGGCGAAGACCGCGTGCGCCTGGTCGTGCTGGAACTCGATGGCGGGTGTATCAGCTATCGCCTCGGCCTGCTGGAACGCGGCCGCCTGTATGACTACAACCTGGCCTTCCTGCCCGCCCATGCCGAACTGGGCAGTGGCCGGGTGCTGTTGCAGGAATGGATCGACTGGGGGCTGGACGAGGGCTGGCAATGGATCGACGCCTCGCGGGTCAGCCTGGAGAACTCCAGTCACCAGTTGCACGAACGCATGACCGGGCAGATCGAGCATCTGCGCCATGGTTTCTACAGCTGGCGCCCGTCCGGCCTGTGCCTGGGCGTGGCCTTGCGCCTGTGGCGGCGCTGCCAGCCCTGGTTGCGCCCGGGCAAGCCGCGTGCTGCCAGCAAGCCTTCCCCTCGCCCTTCCGTTGCAGGAGCTGCGCAATGTCCCTCCAGGTCATAGTCAATGCCGACGATTTCGGTCTCAACGAGGCCACCAATGCCGTGATCCTGCGGGCCTTCCAGAGCGGCATGATCAGTTCGGCCACGGCCATGGCCAACATGCCGGCGTTCCGCAACGCCTGTGCCCTGGCCAGGCAACAGCCAATGCTGCGCGGGCGGGTCGGGCTGCATTTCAATATCAGTCACGGGCGCCCCTTGAGTGATGCGATTCTCGAGGAACCGCTGTTCTGCAATGGCGCCGGGGAATTCGAGTTCAGCCTGTCGCGCAAGAGCCTGTGGCTGAAGAAGCGCACCCGGCAGGCGGTGGAGCGGGAGCTGGCGGCGCAATGGCAGCATTGCTTGAGCCTGGGCTTGCTGCCCAGCCATCTGGACTCGCACCAGCATGTACACAACGTCTGGCCGATTGGCGAGATCGTCGCCCGCTTCGCGGCACGGGAGGGGGTGCCGGTGCGGCTGGCGCGCAATATCGGCGGCAATATCGGCGCGGGGAAACGGGCGTTCAAAAACCTGTTGAACCGAAGGCTGCGGCAGTTGGCCGGGGCCAGTGCGGACCATGTCTGCACCCCGGTGGACCTGCGCGATGGGCTGGTCCCGCGAAGCGGGTTGCTGGAGGTGGTGGTGCATCCGAGTGCGCTAGGGTATGCGGATTTCGGCGATGCCTATCTGCACAGCGGGGAGTCATTGCTGGATTTGCTCGAGGATCGGCTGCCGGGGGTGAAGCGGGTTGGGTATGGGGTGTTGGCGCGGGGAACCGCCCGGGCGCCGCGTCTCAACACGACGCGCTCGGTGTAGTGGCCGCCTCAAGCATCCCTGACCGATGCAAAACCCTGTGGGAGCTGGCTTGCCAGCGATGAGGCCATCCGGAACAAAGCTGTTGTCAGTTCCGGCCAAATCGCTGGCAAGCCAGCTCCCACGGGGTTTTGCGTCGTTCTTGCTTCACTCCTCGCCAACCTTCGGAAACCGCCGACAACTCTTGCGCTCCATCATCTGCTTGTCCGTCGGCCGTTCATCGACGAAGCGCGCCTGGCCATCGCTGTGGATTTCCAGGAAGCCCCAGCGCAGGTCCTTCTCCGTCTGCCCCGGTTTGGGCGGTTCGAACCACCAGACCTCGCGGCTGATCAGTGCCATGCAAATCCCCTCGGTTGAACACTCTCGTCTCCTGACACTATAGCCAGCGCCCCGCATAACTATGTGCCACCCCACGCCAGGCGGGACGCGGTGTGCTGGCGCTCCTTCAACACGGAGTGCCACCCATGACCGAGAACACCGCCCCCAGCTTCCACGACCTGCACGTCAAGGAGCGCCTGCCACGCTGGCTCGAACACCTGAACCCCGAGCAACTGGCCCGCCTGAAACACCTCGAGGACTATTCCAACTGCACCTGGGCCAACAACGCCTCCCCAGAGCTTCGCGCAGCCCTGGCCCAGGCCCAGCAACGCAACCGCCAGATCACCTTCGCCCTGGCCCGGGCCACCGCCGACCTGCGCAGCATCCCGGAATTCAGCGCGCCGCTGCTGCTGCACCACTTGGGCCTGGACAGCCTGCAACTGCACGACCTGAAGTTCGTGCGCTTCACCCGCGACTGGAACTGGAAAGCCCTGGCCACCGACCTCAACCACAAGGTCGAGCCCCTGCTCCAGGCCGCCCTGCAAAACTTCGAGAAAGACGCGGAAATGCAGCCGGAAAGCGCGGCCATCAGTGGCGAGTTCAAGGTCGGCTCGTTCAACGGCTACGCCCGCTACAGCTTCGATGCCCTGCCCTTCAGCGCCGCCGATTTCGCCGCGCGCTGCCACGAACTGGACCTCGGCCAGCGCTACCAGCAGCACCTGGAAAACGTGCTCAACCGCGAAGAGGTGCGCAACCTCGGCATCCGCGCCCGGCGCGAGGCGCTGCAACTGGAACTGATCGTGGCGCGCATGCGCGGCATGCAGGGCGATCATGCCCAGGTCCAGCGCCTGCTCGACGGCGCCAGCGATGCGCCGCGCTGCCAGCATTTCAGCCTGTTCGGCGTGGATGTCCTCGACGCCCTGCTGATCCGCCCGGCCCAGGGTGAAAGCCTGTTCCTGTACATGCCCGGCATGCCCCAGGCCCTGCTCCATTACCCGAGCCTGGCCGCCTGCCAGGGCGCGCTGCTGCGCCTGCTGTGCGATCCGGCCATGCGCCAGCGCTTCTACACGTTCATCCAGCAGGACAAGCTCGAACACTTCGCCAGCGTGCTGCAGCGCAACCTCACCGGGCAAACCCTGCCCGGCGACCGCGACCGCCTGTGGAGCGCCCCGGCAGACACTGACCTGCACTGGGAGAACAAGAACATCAAGGACGACCTGTTCCCCTTCCTCCAGGACCGCCATTACCGCCGCCTGCGCAACGAAGCCCGGCTGCTCGCCGTGCCCAGCGCCGAAGTCGACGAAGCCGCGCGCCAGCGCCGCCTGCACTATTGGGAGTCGGTCGGGCTCGACGTACTGGGTGTCGCGGCGTTCTTCATCCCAGCCGCCGGCAGCCTGATGATGCTGGTGTTCGCTGCGCAGATCCTCGATGAGGTCTACGAGGGCGTGGAGGCCTGGGAACAAGGCGATATCGACAACGCCCTGGACCATGCCAAGGCGGTAGCCATCGATATCGGCGCCGCCGTGGCCACCGGGGTGGCCCTGCATTACGGCGGCAAGCTGGGCTCGAAACTGCTGGAAGTGATCCGCCCCGATGGCACGCCCCGCTTGTGGAACGGCGATCTCGCGCCCTATCGCGTCGTTGCGCCCGCCACCGCCAGGCGCAACGAACTGGGACTCCTGGAAAGCGGCGGCGAGCACTACCTGCCCCTGGACGACGGCCACTACCGCGTGCAACGCCATGCCGACGGCCAGCGCTGGCAGATCCGCCACCCGGACGACCCCGGGGCCGCGCAACCCCTGCTCGAACATAACGGCGAAGGCGCCTGGCACGGCGCCCACGAGCGGCCACTGGAATGGCCGGAACACACCCTGTTGCGCCGTCTCGGCAGCAAGGTGGCGGACTACAGCGACGACGAACTGGATATCGCCCGGCGCATCAGCGGCACCCGCCGTGATGAACTGCTGGACGTCTATCTCAAGCACCGCCCGACGCCACCCCGGCTGCTGGCGACCCTGCAACGGGTACGCGCCGCCGTGCCGGCCAGCGACCCGCTGGAAGCGGTGCTTGAAGGCCTGTATCACCCGGAGCGCTGCCTGCCGGCCAGCGAACGCCTGACCCTGCTCAGCCTGTCGGAGCAGCCCGGCTGGCCCGCTGACTGCACCCTGGAACTGCGCGCCGGGGATCGCTCCGGACCGCTGCTGGAGCGGGCCGGCGAGCGCTTTGCCGGCGACTTGCGCACGCTCCTCAAGGGCCCGGAGGGCTATCAGGCCAAACCCGGCGGGCCGCGCCACCGTGATCTGTTCGACGCCATCGGCAAGGCCGTGCCCGAGCTGGGCAATGCTTCGCGCAGCCTGAAGAACCGCATCGTCTCCCAGGCCCTGGAACAGCCCGAACGCACCCGCAGCCTGATCTGGTCCGGGCACAGCGGCGGCTGGCGTGACGAAGGCCGCTTGCTCGGCGGCTTCGACACCCCGCCACGGACGTTCCACTACCCGTCGTTCCGCCCTCCCGTCGATCCCCTGCGGGCGCGCTACTGCCGGCTGTATCCCGCCAGCAACGAGGAACAGGCAGGCAACGCCCTGCGCGCCTGGAGCGACGCCGGCAAGCAGCCGCACCTGGAATTGCGCACCCTGGAACAACAACTCGACTACCTGCGCACCGCCCTCGGCCAATGGGCTTCGGTCGCGCCCCGGCGTACGGTGGCGCGGGACACGCTGATCCGCTGCTGGCAGCGCAACCAGCTCAACCCACAGGAACTTAACCTGTCCACCGTCGGCCTGACCGACGAGGACCTCGCCACCCTGCCCCACCTGGCCGACGCCTTCGGCCATGTCGAGGAACTGCACTTGAGCGGCAACCCGCTGCGCTCGATGCCCTACCTGCTGACCGGGCAATTGCCCCGGATGCATACGCTGTTCGCCAGCGCCCTGGAGCTGGAAGAACTGCCCGGCGGCCTGACCCCGGCGCTGAAAAGCCTGGAACTGACCGACAACAACATCGTCTGGAGCCAGCAGTCCCAGGATGCCCTGGCCCGCTACCCGGCGCTGGAACGCCTGAACCTGGCCGGCAACCCGCTCACCGTTCCACCGTACCTGCCCGCCGCGCCGAACCTGATCGAGGCCAACCTGTTCGATTGCTCGCTGTACGAGATGCCGGTGCACCTCGAGCGCCTGCCGAACCTGGAACACCTCGACCTCTCTTCCAACCACATCAGCGCGCTGCCAGCGGGCCTGGAACAGCACCTGTCGGCCGACGCCCGGCGCGCCTTGAGCCTGGAACACAACCCGCTGGACGACGATGCCCTGAACCGGATCGACCTGCACTACCAGACCACCGGCATCGACCTGCTGGTGGCCGAGGATGACTACACCAGCCTGCTGCTGGATGCCGACGACGCGACCCAGGCCTGCTGGGAGCGCCTGGCCCGGCTGATGCCGGTGGAGTACCGCCGCGATCTGCGCGGCATTGCCGACGAGCCGATGTACCACGCCGCACCGGTGACCACCCGGCGACGCTTCTGGTTCATGCTGCACTGGCTGGAGGGCAGCCCGCGGGCACGGGCCTCGGCCAAGCGCATCGATGCCAGCAAGCTGCTGCAGTACGAAATGCTCGCCGACCTGGAGCAACCGGAACCCTTCGCCACGCACCGGCAACGCACCGAGCACTACCTGCGCATCGCCGTGTCCGCCGCGCGCTGCCTGGCCCTGGACGATGCCTTGACTGCCCGGGTCCCCGGCGCCACGCGCGAGCAGATGGAAGCCCTCAGCGCCCTGACCCTGCAACGCCTGGGCAACGACCCGCAACTGCGCCTGCGGATCGCCCCCACGGCACGGGAACCGGTGAACCTTGACGGCGTGCAAGAGCAGGCTCGGCAACTGGATGGGTTGTGGACCAGCGCCCTGCGTCACCAACTGCGGCTGATCGATGGCTCGACCACGGTCGGGCGCGATGCCCTGCTCGCCGAGGAGCCCAATGGCGAGCCGGCCCTGGGGTTCTGGGTCCGGCATCTGCAGCAGCGCTACCACGTGCAGTTCGAGCAGCTGCAGGAACAGGCCAATGCGCAACTGCTGGACGCTGAGAACCTGCTCAGCGAAGGCGAATACCTGGCCGAGGCCAACCACCTGCGCCAGCAACTGGAGCGCGAACGCAAGCGCCTGCTGGACGACCTGACCCGCAGCATCGCCGACGGCAGCCAGACCCACTGGTGACGCGGGTCAGTACGGCACGCTGGTAAAGCGTTCCCCGGCCAGCCAGTGCTCGAAGCGCTCCGCGGGCATTGGCCGGCCGATCAGGTAACCCTGGCCGTGGTCGCAGCCGGCATTGCGCAGGAACTGATGCTGGGCATGGGTCTCGATGCCCTCGGCGGTGATGCGGTAACCCAGGGCGTGGCCCAGGTCGATGATCGCCCGGGTGATCGCCACGTCGTTCTCGCCCTGGGGCAGGTCCTTGATAAAGGCCCGGTCGATCTTCAGATGGTTGATCGGCAGGGCTTTCAGGTACGCCAGGGACGAGTAGCCGGTACCGAAGTCGTCCACCGCCGTGGCCACTCCCAACGCTTGCAGTTGCGCCAGGACCTCGCAGGCATGCTGCTGGCTTTCCATCAGCAGGCTCTCGGTGATTTCCACTTCCAGTAGCTGCGGGCTCAACTCGTAGCGTTGCAGGCAACGGGTCAGGCTCTGCACATAGTCGCTGCGCTCGATCTGCAGGGCAGCGACATTGATGGCGATCGGGCCGGGCAGCAGTTCCCGGTCGCGCCATTCGCGGATCTGCTGGCAGACCATCTCCAGCACCCGCTCGCCGAGGGGAATGATCAGCCCGGTGCGCTCGGCCAGGGGAATGAAATCGCCCGGCGAAATCAGCCCGTGCTGCGGATCACGCCAGCGCAGCAGCGCTTCGGCGCCTTCCACCCGGCCACTGAACAAGTCGATGCGCGGTTGGTACCAGAGCTCGAATTCCTGCTCCTGCAGGGCCCGGCGCAAGGCGCTTTCCATGGCCAGGCGCTGCTGCAGGCGCGCGGTCATATCGGCGTGATACAGGCGCCAGGCGTTGCGCCCCCCCTCCTTGGCCGCATACATCGCGGTGTCGGCATGACGCATCAGGATCTCGGCGGTATGCCCATGCTCCGGGCACCTCGCGATGCCGATGCTGCCGCTGACCAGCGCAGCATTGCCCTTGAGGTCGAAGGGGCGCTGCAAGGCGCGCAACAGGCCGTCCACCACCTTGCCCACGTAGTCCAGGCTGTCGGCGCGGGTCAGGATGAAGGCGAACTCGTCGCCGCCCAGCCGGCACACCGTATCGTCCAGGCCGATCCCGGCACCGAGGCGTTGCGCGGCCTGCTCCAGCAGCAGGTCGCCGAGGTCGTGGCCCAGGCTGTCGTTGACCTGCTTGAAGCCGTCGATATCCAGCAACAGCACGGCCATCTGCACCCGTGGCGCAGCCAGGGCCTGCTCCAGCCGGCGCAGGAACAGCACACGGTTGGGCAGGCCGGTAATGGCGTCGTAATGGGCCAGGCGCTCCAGTTGCGCCTGGGAATGCTTGAGTTCGGCATTGCGCTGGTTGATCAGGCGGTTGCTGCGGTTCAACTGGGCGACGAACACACTGAACAGCCCGGTGGTGCACAGGGCGAACAGGAACAGCGGCGAGGCGAACAGACTGATCGACGACCAGCCGCTGCGCGGCATGGCCGCCAGTTGCCAGGTACCGCCCGGGACATCGACCTTGAGGGTCACCGCGGCATCGTCGAACAGCTTCGCCTCGCCCCAGATCATCGCGCCCTGGGCGCCTTCACCATCGGTGCCGCGCAAGGCCAGGCGGAAGGTCGAGTCCTCGACCACCCCCGCAGCCCGCAGCAGGCTGTCGACATCCGCGACCACCGAAACGTTGCCCCAGTACAGGCGCACGCCCTTGTGGCCCTTGAGGAACACCGGCCGCCGATAGATCAGGCCGCGCCCGCCCTGGTACAGCTCCACCGGTCCGGCGAGCACCACGTCCTGGCGTTCCCGCGCCCGCTGCACCAGTGGGTACTGCCGCGGCAGCGCCCGATAGTCGAGGCCGATGATGCGCTCGTTGTTATTGCTGCCGGCCGGGTAGACATCGGCGATCACATCGTTGGGCGCCACCGAGATATGACGGATATAGGGCACCGATTCCAGGGCCTGGCGCGCCATGTCATGAAAATGTGCAGTGGAAATATCACCATCGGCACTGAGCAGTTGGGCAATGCCCTCGGTCTCACCAAAGGCCGAGCGCATCTGCGCCTCGAGCCCGGCGCGGATACCCGAGAGGCGCACGCTGGCATTGGCGATCAGCTCGCTTTCCTGACGCTGCACATCGAGACGGCCAAGGGCAACGGACAGACCGATGCCGATCAGGGCGAAACCGATGGGTAGCAAGCGATAAGCGGTGGAGCGCACGCGGGTGGGGAGAAGTCGGGAGGTGTTGCCCTGGACCAGTATTCTTGTCGTCATACGCCGGCTGCTTGCGTCCGTTTCCCGGGTTATCGGCGATGGCAAAACAATATTGAGGCGTGCTGGCTTTTTTTTGCGCGCCGGCGTTATTCTCGACTGAAACGTTTCACCCAACATAGAAAAAGAGGTGTCGTGCCATGGATCGTCTGCTGGATTCGCTGTTTCCCACTGTCGAGGAAATTCCCGAGGTGTACCGCCTGGGTCCGCCCCTGGAGCAGCGCGACTACCTGGTCAATGGCGAGCTGCTCCGCTGGGACGGGCCGCTGGCCACGGTGCGCAGCCCGATCTGGCTGAAGCAGGCCGACGGCAGCGAGCAGCAGGTGATCCTCGGCAGCGCGCCGCTGCTGGATGCCGACACCGCCCTCACCGCCCTCGACGCTGCGGTACACGCCTATGACAAGGGCCGCGGTGCCTGGCCGACGATGCGCGTGGCCGAGCGTATCCGCCATGTCGAGGGCTTCCTCGGGCGCATGCGCCAGCAGCGCGAGGCGGTGGTCAAGCTGCTGATGTGGGAAATCGGCAAGAACCTCAAGGATGCCGAGAAGGAATTCGACCGCACCTGCGACTACATCGTCGACACCATCGGCGCCCTCAAGGAACTGGACCGCCGCTCCAGCCGCTTCGAACTGGAACAGGACACCCTCGGCCAGATCCGCCGCGCACCGCTGGGCGTGGCGCTGTGCATGGGCCCCTACAACTACCCGCTGAACGAAACCTTCACCACCCTGATCCCGGCGCTGATCATGGGCAACACCGTGGTGTTCAAGCCGGCCAAGTTCGGCGTGCTGCTGATCCGTCCGCTGCTGGAAGCCTTCCGCGACAGCTTCCCGGCCGGGGTGATCAACGTCATCTATGGCCGTGGCCGCGAGACCGTCAGCGCCCTGATGGCTAGCGGCAAGGTCGATGTGTTCGCCTTCATCGGCACCAACAAGGCCGCCAGCGACCTGAAGAAGCTCCACCCGCGCCCGCACCGCCTGCGCGCGGCCCTCGGCCTGGATGCGAAGAACCCCGGCATCGTCCTGCCCGAAGTGGACCTGGACAACGCGGTCAACGAGGCCCTCACCGGCGCCCTCTCCTTCAACGGCCAGCGCTGCACGGCACTGAAGATCCTCTTCGTGCACGAGCAGGTGGTGGAGGCCTTCCTGGAGAAATTCCAGGTCAAGCTGGCGGCGCTCAAGGCCGGCATGCCGTGGACCCCGGGGGTGGGCCTGACGCCGCTGCCGGAACCGGGCAAGATCGACTACCTCAATGGGCTGGTGGATGACGCCCTGGCCCATGGCGCCAAGGTGCTCAACCCTGGCGGCGGGCAGAGTCGCGGTTCGTTCTTCTACCCGGCGCTGTTGTACCCCGTGAGCCCGGCGATGCGCGCGTACAACGAGGAGCAATTCGGCCCGCTGGTGCCAGTGGTGCCCTATCGCCACCTGGAAACAGTGATCGACTACGTGTTGGATTCCGACTTCGGCCAGCAACTGAGCCTGTTCGGTACCAACCCGGCGGAAATCGGCCGGCTGGTGGACACCTTCGCCAACCAGGTCGGGCGGATCAATATCAACGCGCAATGCCAGCGCGGTCCCGACACCTTCCCGTTCAATGGCCGCAAGAACTCCGCCGAGGGCACCCTGTCGGTGCATGACGCATTGCGCGTGTTCTCCATCCGCACCCTGGTTGCCACCAGGTTCCAGGAGGCCAACAAGGAGCTGATCAGTGACATCATCCGCAACCGCGAGTCGAGCTTCCTGACCACCGATTACATCTTCTGACGACCGTCCGGCGGGCTTCATGCCCGCCGGTTTGCGCTTTTGCCGATCCTGTACAAATATACAGGTCTGCGCCCGGGGTATGTGCTCCGGGCCTGGCCCATTTTGTTACGACAGGAGGAACAGGTAATGGCAGCAAAACCCATCCCCGAGGGTGCACACAGCATCACCCCGTACCTGGGCATCAAGGACGCCCACCAGGCCATCGACTTCTACAAGGCCGCCTTTGGCGCCGTCGAGATGTTCCGTCTCGAAGGCCCGGACGGCCGCATCGGCCATGCCGAACTGAAGATCGGCGACTCCCCGATCATGCTCGCCGAGCCCTGCGACCAGGCCTCGCTGGTCAGCAGCCAGTCGCAGCCGGGGGTTTCCGTCGGCCTGCACCTGTATGTGGAAGATGTCGATGCGCGCTACGCCCAGGCGATCGCGGCCGGGGCCACCCAGGTCAGCGCGGTGCAGGACCAGTTCTACGGTGACCGCAGCGGCACCCTGAAGGACCCGTTCGGCAACCTGTGGTTCATCTCGACCCACAAGGAGGACCTGAGCGTGGAAGAGATCCGTGCCCGTGCGGCGAAGTTGTTTGGTGGTTAATTTCCAGCTGATTTGATTTATCGTGCGGGACCGCTGCGCGGTCCATCGCTGGCAAGCCAGCTCCCACAGGTACTGCATGCATCGACCCTGTGGGAGCTGGCTTGCCAGCGATGAGGCCATCAGCAACAGCATGAATGTGCTGCCTGCCGAAAAGGACCTCCATGCGAATCATCGATAAAAACGCCGCCCTGGTACGCAGCCTCACCCCTGCCGAGGACGACCTGCTGCGCGGCTTCAACCGCGGCACCCTGGAAGGCCCGCGCCTGCTCCAGGCCAACCAGTTGCTGATGAAGATCCGCGGCGCCGGCCACTGGCTGGCCTGCGACTGCAACAGCAAGGCCATGCCGGTGCTCAATGTCACCCTCAACAGCCACACCGGCACCCTGTTCCTGAAGAACAACCCCGGCACCGCCGAGCACACCACCGACTGCCCGTTCATCAAGGACGAACGCGAAGCCGGCGACAGCGACACCCAGGACACCCCGCCCGCCGCCTGGCTGGCCCCGGATGCACCGCTGCGCCTGCTGGGCGATTTCCGCCGCGCCTCTGCTGATGAAGGCACGGGCAGCGGCACCAGTGACAAGCGCGAACAGCACCGCCTGCTCTCCCTGCTGCTGACCTGGATCGAGGCCAGCGGCCTGAACGTCTACGCCACCCACCTGAAAAAGGACCTGACCGCGCAGTTCGCCGAACTGCGCGGGGTCGCGGCGCGCTACCCGCTGATCGAGCGGGTCCCGGCCAGCAACTACCTGGAAACCCGCCTCGACATGAAGCACATGATGATGCTCAAGGCGCGCCTGCGGGAGTCCACGGTATTCGGCAATCACCGCCGCCACGGCCTGCTGCTCGATTGCGTCAACCAGATCAAGGCGCGCAAGGTCTACAACGAGCGCAGCGAGGACGGCTTCGACTTCCAGGGCCATCATCTGCTCTGGGGCGGCAGCCGCACCCCGGGCCCGCTGCTGGCCCTTGGCATCTATTCCCCCGCCAGCGCCGGCAGCCATTTCTACGAACTGATCCATGTCGCCAGCGTTCCGGTGCTGTCCCGCGGCCACCTGTTCCCGGTGTACCGCGATGAAGAGCGCGAACCGCTGAAGATGCTGGTCTCGCTGATCGACTGGATGGCCAGCAAGGGCGTGCGGGTGACCATGCGCCGGCCGGTGATCGGTGGCGAGGTCATGGATGAACTGGTGCTCAGTTCCGACCAGGACCGGGTGCTGTCCATCTCCCTGACCGAAAAGCCCATGGGCCCGGAGCCGGAGGTCGAGCATTTCCGCCGCTATGCCGACTTCAAGGGGCTGGATACCTTCCGCAAGTATGTGGCGGGGTTCTTCATGCGGGGTCGGGAATGAGTCTGTAGCCAAGCACCATTGGTCGGCGCGGGCACGCATGCGGTCGCACCTCCTTTCCCTGGGCTTACCCAATGACAGGTATCCCAGCGAAAAAGGAGTTCGATCATGAAACGTACAGCGTTTGCCGCATTGCTCTTCACTGCCCTGCTTGGTGGCCATGCCATGGCCGACACCGGACCGACCAACCCCAATCCGAGCACACCGGGAATGGGCTCGGGCGTACCACCGGAAATCCCGGCGCCGGGCAGTACCGATCCACGGATGCAAGGCAGTGATCCAGGTCGCCAGGGCGGCGCCAGCACGGACGGGACGGACCGAACCAAGCGTCCGGAAACCATGGATGACCGAGGCACCGAGCGGGGCAACGAGCGTAATGGCTCGGGTGGTGGATCCGGAATGGGTGGATCGGGTACAGGCACCGGCACGGGTTCAGGTCAGCCCTGAAGCCGCAAGATTGCTGAAATCTTTTGAGAGGAAGTCTCCGCGCCATGGTCTAACCTCCATCAGCCAGCATCCGCCCGCTCAAAAGGAGGTGACTACCCATGGCCGCGGCTATCGCCCCTCGCCCTCAGCCACTGGAGATCGCATTCACCCGCGACACGCTTTTTGGTGTCTCTACCCAGAGCGTGGAGTGCCAAGTGCAACTGGAGGCCTTGAACATCGCCGGGAAGCCGGGCGTCCAGCTACAGATCACCCCACCCCTTCCGGCCCGCCTGGATCGCGCGCACACCCTGGTATTCACCTGGCGCGGCCATATGTGTCGAGGCATCGTGCAGTCTTCCCGCCAGTGCCATGACGGCAGCCTGCAACTGCGATTGGAACTCCAGTAACCCTCAGCGCCCGGTCAGCAGGTGCGGTGTTACGGCCTGGTCGCGCTGGCGCCGAACCCGACTGACCAGCTCGGCCAGGGCCCGGCAATTGGGCAGTTCACTCAACTGGATATCCCGCACCGTCAACGCCGCCCGGCTTGCATCGGCAGGAAAATACAAGGTCAGCGACATCCCGTCACCGCAACTGACCTGGCAATGGTCAGGCAGGAACGCCCCCTCGATCAGTTGGCGCAATTCCAGATCGCACACTCCATTCATAGGCATGATCAACCCCTCCGCAGGCAAGGATGGCCGTCCGAGTCAGAACCTGCCGGGGGCCGGCGTCCAATGGAAAAAAGCCATCTGCAAGCGCTTGCTCCATTGAGGCCGGGCATGACCGCATGCCGTCGGATCTCGTACGTCCTGTAAGAGGGAGGGTCCCGCGGCAGCGCCGGTTCAACGGCGTGTCGCGGGGATCGGACGAAAGGTCGGCATCAACCCATGTGGCCGAAACGGCCGGCATGGAAATCGTCGAAGGCCTGGACAATTTCTGCCTGGCTGTTCATGACGAACGGACCGTAGCCGACGATGGGCTCGTCCAGGGGTTCGCCACTGAGCCAGAGCAGCATCGCGTCACTTTCGGCCTCGATCAGCAGCTCATCGCCAGCGCGCTCGAACAGCACCAGTTGCGCGGCGCCTGCGCGGTTCTCGCCATTGATCCGCACCGAACCCCGCAGCACCACCAGCGCGGCGTTGCGCCCTTCACCACCGGCCAGACGCAGCGACTTGCCGGCGCCCAGTTGCACATCCCAGACATCCATCGGCGTGAAGGTCCGGGCCGGGCCCGGGTGCCCCAGGTAGTCACCGGCAATCACCCGCAGGCTGCCCGCGCCGTCGTCCAGGGCGATACGTGGGATATCCGCCGCCAGCAGCGTCTGGTAACCCGCAGGCGCGAACTTGTCGCGGGCCGGCAGGTTGACCCAGAGCTGGACCATTTCCAGCATGCCGCCGCTTTCGGCGAACGATGGCGCATGAAACTCTTCATGGATGATCCCGCCCGCAGCGGTCATCCACTGCACGTCGCCCGGGCCGATAAAGCCGCCGGCACCGGTGGAGTCACGATGCTCCAATTCGCCCTGATAAACGATGGTCACGGTTTCGAAGCCGCGATGCGGGTGCTGGCCGACGCCACGGCGGGCGCCGGTCGGGGCGAAATGCTGCGGTCCGGCATAGTCCAGCAGCAGGAACGGGCTGATATACCGGGCCAGATTGTCGTAGCTGAACAGGCTGCGTACCGGGAAGCCATCACCGACCCAGTGGGCAGGCGGGGCCTGGTAGACACCTTGAATCTTCTTCATGAGAAACCTCCTCGTTGCATGGGGACACCATACCTATGCAGCGAAAGAGGCGGTAGAGGGCAAAAAGCGCTTTCACTGTTCCACTGATGGAACGATCAGGCGGATTTGAACTGAGGCTCGACGGCAGCCTGCAACAGCCAGGCTTCGATCCGGTGCGCACTGTCGTGGGGATCTTCCTGCATGAAGCAATGTCCGCCAGGGACCTTGTGCGGCTGCACGTTCGGATTGAGCCGGGCCCAGCGCGACAACGAGAGCGGGACAAAGGGATAGGTCTGCTCGCCATGCAGCACCAGGGTCGGGGTCTGCACCCGGGACAACGAGGCCCACATGCGTTTCGGGAACGAGCTGAAGATCTCCACCTCGCGACTTGGCCGGCAACGCAACACCACGCCGGCGCCGCACTCGCCGATGGCATGGGCGACATACGCCTGCAAGGCCGCCTCGCTCCAGCCCTTGAAGATGCCCCGGCCCTGCAGCGAGTCATGCGCGGCCTGGCGGTCGGGCCAGTAGCTGCGGCGGGTCGCGGCCTTGCGGGCGAGGCCGTGGCGACGGTGCATGCCGAACCAGCTCGCGACCCCCATCACGCCGATCATCGAGCGGCTGAACACCACCGGGTCGAGGAGCACGGCACGCTGGAACAGCTGCGGTTCGAGTTCCAGCATCAGCCCGGTCAGCACGCCGCCGAAACTGTGGCCCACGGCGAAGCAAGGCACGTCAGCGTACTCGCCGCGGCCTGCCTCGAAGGCCTCAAGGGCCAGCTCGGCGCTACGGTTCCAGCCCACGAAGGGCCCGCCGTGATCGCTGTCGCCATGGCCCTGCACATCGCTCAGCCACAGGTCGAAATGCACCGCCAGCAACTCCAGCAGCGGCTGGTAGGCCAGGCAGCAGAAGCCGTTGCCATGGATGAAATGCAACAGCGGCTTGCCGCTGGCCGGGGAGCGCCAGCCGCGCAGGGTGAAGTGTTCGGCGCAATCATGCGCCCAGGGGATCAGTTCCATCGAGGCTCGCAGCAGGAATCAGGAAAAGCCCGATTCTACAAACAGGAGCGGATACAGAGATAGCACCAGCAGCGCGGCCATCAGCAGGTTAAAGCGCCGAAGCCAGCGGGGATCCTGCAAAAAGCGGCGCAAGGCGCTGCCGAACATGACCCAGACGCACACCGCCGGCAGGTTGACCAGGCAGAACACCAGGGCGATGACAACGACGTTGACCAGGTAGCCCTGGGCTGGGGTGTAGGTGGTGATCGCGCCCACCGCCATCACCCAGGCCTTGGGGTTGACCCACTGGAACGCCGCCGCACCGAGGAAGCTCAGGGGCTTGCTACTCTCCGCCGAGGCCGCCGACATGGGCCCGGAGGTGGCGATCTTCCACGCCAGGTACAGCAGGTAGGCCGCGCCAGCGTAGCGCAGCACCGTGTAGGTGAACGGATAGACCTTGAACACCTCGCCCAGGCCCAGGCCGACCGCCAGCACCATGACCATGAAACCGATGCTCACCCCGAGGCCATGGGGCACGCTGCGGCGCACACCGAAATTGACCCCCGAGGCCATCAGCATGGTGTTGTTCGGGCCGGGGGTGATGGAGGACACGAAAGCGAACAGCACGAAGGCTGAAAGCAGGTTCAGGGAGGTGAGCAGCATGGCGGGTATTCCTGGTGGGAGGTGTTTCGAGTTGTGGGATTTACCCTACCGTGAATGTTTTAGTGATGACCGGTACAGTCACCAAAAAAATTATACAGGCACACAATACTGTTATGGTTGTCGAAGAAACCCGTGGGAGCTGGCTTGCCAGCGATTTGGCCAGATCAGGCACCATCGCTGTCCGTGCCGGCCTCATCGCTGGCAAGCCAGCTCCCACAGGGTTTTACAGGCGTTTCAAGAGCAGTGTCAGGTGCTGGCAATCTGGACTAGGATGTCGCCACCCCTCTCCACCGGAAACCCTTCATGCCCCTGCACATCCGCCCTGCCCGCCTCGACGACGCCGACCAGATCCTTGCCTTCATCACCGAGCTCGCCGACTACGAGCGTGCCCGCCACGAAGTGGTCGCCAGCGTCGAGCACATCCGGCAGAGCCTGTTCGCCGCCGACAGCACCGCCAAGGCCCTGATCTGCGAACGCGACGGCCAGGCGATCGGCTTTGCCGTGTACTTCTTCAGCTACTCCACCTGGCTCGGGCAGAACGGCCTGTACCTCGAAGACCTCTACGTCACCCCACAGGCCCGCGGCACCGGCGCAGGCAAATTGCTCCTGCGGCACCTGGCCCGGCTGGCCTGCGACCATGAGTGCGGCCGCTTCGAGTGGAGCGTGCTGGACTGGAACCAGCCCGCCATCGACTTCTACAAATCCATCGGCGCCGAACCCCAGGACGAATGGGTGCGCTACCGTATGGACGGCGAAACCCTGCGCGCCTTCGCCAGGGGCTGATCGACTCAAGGGACACACCGACACATGGCAGTGAAAGCGAACACCCAGACCTTCACCATCCTCGCCCAGGACCCGGCCATCGAACGCGCGCCCGGACAGCCGCTGTTCGCCCGCGTTGGCGTGCCCCTGGAGCGCCTGGCCGATGGCCCGGTTGGCTACCGGGTCAAGGTGGTGGACTTCGATGCCGACGCCAATCGCCTGTATACGCCGCATCACTACGCGCATGCGCCGGACGACACGGCCATCGACCCGTTCGATCCGCCGGACGCTAGCCTGATCGGCCAGCCCAACTTCCACTGCCAGCAGGTCTACGCAGTGATCATGCGCACCCTGGCGCGCTTTGAACTGGCCTTGGGCCGGCGCGTGGCCTGGGGTTTCGACGGCCATCAACTGCATGTGGTGCCCCATGCCTTCGTCGAGGCCAACGCGTTCTACTCGCGGGAGGACCGTGCCCTGCTCTTCGGGTACTTTCAGGACGAAGCGCAAAACTGGGTCTTCACCTGCCTGTCCCACGATATCGTCGCCCATGAAACCACCCATGCCATCCTCGACGGGCTGCGCGCCGGCTTCATACGCGCCTCAGGTCCCGACCAGGCCGCCTTCCACGAAGGCTTCGCCGATGTCGTCGCGCTGCTGTCGGTGTTTTCCCTGCGCGAGGTAGTCGAGTTCGCCCTGACCTGTGATCGCAGCGTGCCCCTGCACAAGCAGGGCACGACCCGCCTGATCGACGGCGCCGCGCTGAGCATCGATGCCCTGGCGAACACCCTGCTGTTCGGCCTCGGTGAGCAGTTCGGCCAGGCCGTCAGCGGCCTGCGCGCCAACCCGCTGCGCCGTTCCATCGACAAGCGCCCGTCCACCGACTACCTGGACAGCGGCGAGTACGACGAACCGCACACCCGCGGCGAGATCTTCGCCGCCGCCATGCTGCGCTGCATGCTCGAACTGTGGGTGGCGCGCTGCCAGGACCTCGGAACCTTCGGCGACCACCTGTACAACCTCGACGCGGTGATCGACGAAGGCGCCAAGGCCGCCGACCAGTTGCTCACCATCGCCATCCGCGCCCTCGACTATTCGCCGCCGCTGGACCTGGAGTTCGGCGACTACCTGGCGGCCTTGCTCACGGTCGACAGCGAGGTGGCGCCGGACGACTCGCGCTTCAGCTATCGCCAGATCATCCGCGACACGTTCGCCAGCTATGGCATCCGGGTGCCTGCCGCACGCACAGACGCCGACGGTTGCTGGCTGACCTTTGCCGGCAATGACCAGGTGCGCTACCAGAGCAGCCATTTCGATTCGATGCTGCGCGACCCGGAAGAGGTCTTCCGTTTCCTCTGGGAAAACCGCGAAGTGCTGCAGATCGACGAGCGCGCCTATACCGAGGTGGTCTCGGTGCGCCCCAGCCTGCGCTTCGGCCCCGACGGCTTCATCCTGCGCGAGACGGTCTGCGAGTTCACCAGCCGGGTCAACCTGTTCGGCGCCGAGTTCACCTCGGTGTTCAAGGAGCCGCGTCCCGAGTGGCTCACGCCAACCACACCCTTTACCGTCTACGGCGCCGGCACGCTGATCTTTGACCAGTACGGGCGGATCAAGTACTGCATCCAGCGCCCGCTCAACGATGCGCGCTGGCAGGTGCGCCGCCTGGAGTGGCTGTACGGCCCCGGCAGCGACGCAGCAGAGCCCGGCTCCGCCGCCGACCTCACCCGCATCCATCGCGCCCGGGCCATGCAAGCGCCCACGGAGGTTCGCTCATGAGTCCGATACGTCTGCACCTGTTCGCGTACCAGGTCGGTTTCGGCGATTGCTTTCTGCTGCGCTTCGTTTATCCGGACGCCAGTGCCCGGCATGTATTGATCGACTTCGGCACGGTGGGCATGCCCGCCGGGGTCAACAAGGCCACGCAGATGCTGCGCATCGCCAACGACATCAAGGACAAATGCGCCGGCAAGCTGAACGCCCTGGTCGCCACCCACCGGCATGCCGACCATATCAGCGGCTTCGACCCGCTGAAGAAAGGCAACGGCCCTGGCAGTATCATCCGCGCGCTGGAGCCGGACGTGGTGCTGCAACCCTGGACCGAGCAGCCCGACCTGGCCGAGAACGCCACCGCGCCGCTGGCGGCAGCCCATGCCCAGGCGCTGGCCGGCATGAATGAAGTGGCGCAGCGCCTGAAGACGCGCCTGGATGGCAAACCCAAGGGGCTGACGGCGGAGCTGGACCGGCGCCTGGGTTTTCTCGGCGAGAACAACATCGCCAACAAGGGCGCGGTCAACAATCTGATCGCCATGGGCAGCCGCTCCGGAGCCCGGGCGGTGTATGCCCATTTCGGCAGCGACGACCCGCTGGCCGAGGTGTTGCCCGGCATCCGTACCCGGGTGCTCGGCCCGCCGACGGTGGAACAGAGTGCCGAGGTGCGCCGGGAGCGGCGTAGCGACCCGGAATACTGGCTGCGTGCGCCCTTGCTGTTTGCCCGGCCTGGCGCTGCCGGCGGCAGCAGCGCCTCGCCCTTCCCCGGCGCAGCCTACGAGCGCGGCAGCAAGCTGCCCCAGAGCACGCGCTGGGTCGCCGGGCGGGTGCGTGCGGCCCGGGGGGAGCAGTGGTTGTCCATCGTCACCGCGCTGGACAAGGCGATGAACAACACCAGCCTGATCCTGCTGTTCGAGGCGGGAGGCAAGAAACTGCTGTTTCCCGGCGATGCACAGATCGAGAACTGGCGCTATGCCCTGAACCAGCCGGAAATAGCCGAACTGCTGGCTTCGGTGGACCTGTACAAGGTCGGCCATCACGGCAGCTTGAACGCCACGCCCAAGACCCTGTGGAACGGCTTCAGCAAAAAGGGCGAAGCGAAACACCCGGGGCGTTTGACCAGCGTGTTGTCGACCTTGCCCGGGCAGTATGGCGGCAAGAGCGAGGGTGCGGGTACCGAGGTGCCGCGGGTGCCGTTGCTCAATGAGCTGGACAAGGACTCGGACCTGCATGACACCCACCGGCTGGCAGTGGATGTGCTGTATGACGAGGTGATCCTCGAGCTTTAAGCTGGACGCGGTCCCTGTGGGAGCTGGCTTGCCAGCGATAGCTATGGTGAATTCACTACCGCAATCGCTGGCAAGCCAGCTCCCACAGGGCTCGCGTTCACTGCCTTCCCGCGTAACGCTGCGCCAGCACCGCACAGACCATCAACTGGATCTGGTGAAACAACATCAGCGGCAGGATCAACGCCCCCACCGCGCCACCGGCGAACAGCAACTGCGCCATGGGCACCCCGGTGGCCATGCTCTTCTTCGATCCGGCGAACAGGATGGTAATCCGGTCTTCCACGCTGAACCCCAGCCAGCGCCCCAGGCTGCGGGTGCACCACAGCACCAAGGCGAGCAACACGCAGCAGACCAGGGTCAGGCCCAGCAGCTTCGACGGCGGCACCGAACTCCACAGCCCGCTGACCACCGCATCACTGAACGCCGTGTACACCACCAGCAGGATCGAGCCCTGGTCCACCGACTTCAGCCAGCCCGCGTTGCGCGCCACCCAGGCACCGATCCAGCGCCGCGCCAGTTGCCCGGCCACGAACGGCACCAGCAGTTGCAAAACGATCGCCCCCACCGCGTCCAGGTTCGAGCCGCTGTCGCCCTCGACACCCATCAACAGCATCACCAGCAAGGGCGTCAGCACGATCCCCAGCAGGCTCGACGCGGCCGCACTGCAAATCGCCGCCGGCACATTGCCCCGGGCCAGCGAGGTAAAGGCGATCGCCGATTGCACCGTGGCCGGCAAGGCGCACAGGTAGAGCACACCAAGGTACAGGGCATCGCCCACCAGCGGCAGGATCAAGGGTTTCAGCAGCAGCCCGAACAGCGGGAACATGACAAAGGTGCAGGCGAACACCAACAGGTGCAGGCGCCAGTGCCCGGCCCCGGCGATCACCGCCTCGCGGGACAGCTTGGCACCATGCAGGAAGAACAGCAGGCCGATGGCCAGGTGGGTCAGGGTTTCGAAGAATGCCGCAACGCCACCGGAGGCCGGCAGCCAGGTGGCGATGGCGACCACTGCGAGCAGGGCCAGGGTGAAGTTGTCGAAGAGCAACCGCAAGTGTTTCATCGCGCCATTCCGCAAGGTTGTGAGGGGAGTGCCGGAGACGATAAGGTGTCCGCGCACTTCCGGCTAACGCCAGAAACCCGGTAATGTCGTTGAATGGACACTTGACCTTGCACCTCAGTGATCTCGTCGCCCTGCCCCGCCCGCTCTACGGCCAGCGCAACAGCCTGCCGAACATCGCCCTCGATTACCGTCACCGGCATCCCTGGGGCCAGCTTTCCCATGCCCTGCACGGCGTGCTCCAGGTGCGCACCGACAATGCCCGGCTGGTGGTGCCGCCGCACCGTGCGGTCTGGATTCCGCCGGGCCTGATGCACCGGGTCGAAAGCACCCCGGATGCCTGCATCCGCAGCCTGTATATCGACCCTTCACTGGTGCTCTGGGCGGACCCCGGATGCCGGGTAATCGCCGTCGATGCACTGCTGCGCGAGCTGATCCGCGCCTTCGGCGAGGTGCCCGTGGAATACGATTGCGACGGTCCCGACGGGCGCCTGGCCGAGGTCCTGCTGGACCGCCTGCGCCAGGCCGAACAGCTCGACCTGGTCCTGCCCCAGCCCCGCGACCCGCGCCTGCGGGCGCTGTGCCGCCAGGCCACGGCCAGGCCCTGGGCGGAGATCGGCCTGGGCGAGGCCAGCCGCAAGGCCGGGGTCAGCGAAAAGACCTTCAGCCGCCTGTTCCTCAAGGAAACCGGCATGACCTTCCGCACCTGGCGCCAGCGCATGCGCCTGGTCAGCGCGCTGCCGGCACTGGAACGCGGTGAGCGGGTCACCGATGTGGCGCTGGCCTGCGGTTATGAATCGCTGTCGGCGTTCAGTGCGGCGTTCGGCAAGCTGTTCGGCCTGTCGCCTGGCGAACTGGCTCGGGGCGGCAGCATGACGCAGGCCTGAATGAGAAGCGCTTGCTATGCTGGCGCGGCAATTTCCAACCACTAGAAAAAGGATTCGAGCTTTGAAAGCTGCCTGCGTACTGCTCCTGGGCCTGCTGCCGTTCATGGCCAGCGCCGCCGAAGTCGGCGAGAGCCTTAAGCCCTTCACCCTGAACGACCAGCACGATCAGGCCTTCACCCTCGACGCCGGCACCCGTGTACTGCTGGCGGCCAGCGACATGGACGGCGCCAAGCTGGTCAAGGCGGCCCTGGCCGATCAGCCCAAAGGCTGGCTGGAAGCCCGCCACGCGATCTTCGTCGCCGATATCCAGGGCATGCCGTCGTTGATCGGCAAGCTGTTCGCCATTCCGAAAATGCGCGATTACAGCTACCGCGTGGTCCTCGACCGCGACGGCCTGGTGGTGCCGCACTACGCCGTCACCGCCGGCCAGGTGCAGTGGCTGCAACTGGAAGACGGCAAGGTCACGGCCAAGCAATCGTTCAGCGACGCCGAGGCCCTGCGCAAGGCCCTCGCCGAACTGCCACAAGGCTGATCAGGAGGCCAGGCCGCGGTCCACGTACCAGGTCAGCGGCAAGGTCAGCAGCAGGGTCGCCGCCAGCGCCATCAAGGCCAGCGGCACCCCGCTGAGATCCCCCAGGCGCCCGAAGACGATGGGCGCCAGCGCCCCGCCACCGATGGTCCCGGTGTAGAACAGGGCGAACGCCTGCTCGCGCCGCCCCGCCGCAGCCAGCTCCGGAACCACGCCATACAGCACCGACGAAGTGCCGTTCAGCACCAGGCCCAGCAGTGGCAGCATCAGCATCAGCCCGTTCAACGGCAGGTACACCGCAGCGACGATCAGCGCGGCGGTCAGGGACTCACTGAACCACACGGTCTTCAACAGGCCAATCCGCGCCCCCAGGTAGCCGCAGATCAGCTTGCCAAAGGCACCGCCGATGAACAGCAGGGTCAGCGCCAGGCCGATGCCGGCGGTGCCGGCACCCTTGTCGCTGAGCAGAAACGGCAGGAAGGTCAGAAAGCCCATGCGCACCGCGCTGTCGAGCACGCCAGTGGCCAGCAGTGCGCGCAGGCCGCTGGCCGAACCGCTGCCCTCGCCGGCCCCGGGCTTGCCGGAACCCACGGCATGAGGGTCCAGATTGCGCGGAATCAACAGGTACATGGCCAGCGCCGCCAACAGGCCCAACACCCCGGCCAGGGTCACGCTCAGACGCCAGCTCATCACCGTCAGGGATACACCGACCAGGGCGGGAATCAGGGTCTTGCCGATATCGCCGGCGAAGTTGTAGTGGGACAGCGCCTGCTTGACCTGGCGTCCCGGCTCATGGGTATCGGTGACCAGCGACGACGCCAGTGGATGCTGGGTGCTGGCGCCAAGACCGCCGAGCACCAGGGCGGCCATCAAAGCCAGCAGACCACCCGCCTGCCCGGCCAGCAGGTAAGCCACACCGACCAGCGCGGTGCCGCCGATCAGCAGAGTTTGCCGGCCGAAGCGCCGGGCAGCTCGGCTGGCGAGCAACTGGAAACCGGCCATGGTCGCCGAGTAGGCCCCGCGCATCAGGCCGATCTGCGCGTAGCTGAGACCGAACTGGGTCTGCCAGATCGGCAGCAGCACGTAGATCAGGTCGGTCAGACCATCGTTGACGGCGTGGGCGCCGCACGCCGCCAGCAGGGCGCGACGGCGCACGGGGGTGGCTTCAGAAGAGGTGTGAACGCTGGCCGGAGAGGCGTCGGACATGCTCGGAAATCCACGGCTAGGGGATCCGGCCATTAAAACAGTAACAAAACATTAACGCGAGCCGCGTCCCCGCGGCGGGTGCGCTCAGCCCGGAATGTCCGGTTCCACCAGATGGGCCAGTTGGTTGAGCGAATCCTGCCAGCCCAGGTAGCAGCCTTCCAGCGGGATCACGTCCGGCAGGCCGTCCTGGACGATATGCACCTCGGTGCCGCAGGACACGCTTTTGAAGCTGATGGTGGCGGTAATTTCCCCGGGCAGGTTGGGGTCGTCGAAGCGATCGGTGTAGCGGATGCGTTCATTGACCAGCAATTCCTTGTATTCACCGCCAAAGCCGTGGCGCTGGCCATTGGAGAAATTGCTGAAGGACATCTTGTAGGTGCCGCCGACCCGTGGATCCATGTGCTCGACATGGCAGGTGAAACCATGGGGCGGCAACCATTTGGCCATGGCGTCGGCATCGAGGAAGGCGCGGTAGACCCGCTCCACGGGTGCCTTGAAAACGCGGTGCAGGCGGACGCTGTTGTTGCTCATGGAAGAATATCCTTGTTGTTTACTCAGGCAAGGCTATGAGTGAAGCCCAGCCCCGCAACAACGTCCAGCCGCCCACCTGTACCGCGTATGTCAGCGTTCGTCTTCGAAGTGATCGCTGACCAGGATGGCCCGTGCCAGGTCTTCATCGCTGGCCTGCAGGCCCGGGTGTTCCTGACGCACTTTCTGCAGCACGGCCTCCAGGTAAGCGCCACGGATCGCGCCGCCACTGGCAACGAAGCTGGACGCCTCGTCCCGCGCCGGGATGATCCGCTTATCGTCCTTGAAGGTGGAATACAGCGACGCCGAAACACCGGCGGAGGTGGCAACATCACCTGCGTCCACCCGGGCCAGCGCCGAACCGAAAGGCAGGCAAAGCAACAATGAAGATACGAGCAATGTACGCCGCATGAGGGAGTCCTCCGGTCTACCTGAACGGAATTGTCAGGTATTACCCAGTCTAGGATCGTTTTGCCCCGGGCGGAGTTCCGTTGCAGGTTCTGCTAGGGTGAAGACTTTTCCGTCACGGACCTTTTGCCGATGCGTTTCCCCGCCTTGCTCCTGGCATGCGCCAGCCCCCTTCTCGCCTGTGCCGATCCGGCCCTCGACAGCCAGGTTCGCAGCGCTGCGCAGCACGTCATGCGCGACAACGGCATCCCGGGCCTGGCGATCGCCATCACCGATCACGGCAAGCAGTGCTTCTACGAATTCGGCGTGGCCGACAAGGCCAGCGGCCAGGCGGTCAGCCGCGATACCCTGTTCGAGCTGGGCTCGATCAGCAAGACCTTCACCGCCACCCTGGCGGCCCGGGCGCAGATCGAAAGCCGCCTGTCGTTGCAAGCCCGCAGTGCCGACTACCTGCCAGAACTGGCCGGCACGCCGTTCGGCCAACTGAGCCTGGTCAACCTGGCGACCCACAGCAATGGCGGCATGCCCCTGCAGGTACCGGACGGGATTGCCGACCAGGCGCAGTTGTTCGCCTGGCTCAGGCAGTGGAAACCGGAGCATGCGCCGGACACCTGGCGGGCCTATGCCAATCCGAGCATCGGCATGCTTGGGGTGATTACCGCGCGGCGACTGGGCACGCCGTTCGTCAACGCCATGCAGGAGCAACTGCTGCCGGGGCTTGGCCTTGCGCACACGTTCATCCAGGTCCCGGCGCAACAGCAGGCGCTGTACGCCTGGGGTTATGACAGGAACGACGCACCGGTCCGGGTCAATCCCGGAGTGCTGGCCGACGAGGCCTACGGCATGAAAAGCAGCAGCCGCGACATGCTGCGCTATGTCGAGGCCCATCTCGGCCGGGTGCAGCTGGCGGCGCCGCTGAAGCAGGCACTGGAGGATACCCGGCGCGGTTACTACAAGCGCGGTGCGATGACCCAGGACCTGGTCTGGGAGCAGTACGACTATCCGCTGGCCTTGCAGACCCTGCTCGACGGCAATGACAACCGCTATGCCCTGGAGGGTGCCGAGGTCAGTGGGATACGTCCACCCTTGGCGCCGCAGTCGAAGGTCTGGGTGAACAAGACCGGGGCAACCAACGGGTTCGGTGCCTATGTGGCGTTCGTGCCGGAGCAGCAGCGTGGGGTGGTGTTGCTGGCCAACAAGAACTATCCGAATGCCGAGCGGGTGAAGCTGGCGTGGCGGGTGTTCGAGTTGCTGGACGGGCAGAAATAAGGCTCCGGTTTTTTGTTGTTGCTGATGGCCTCATCGCTGGCAAGCCAGCTCCCACAGGGTCCGCATCGCTCAGAACCCTGTGGGAGCTGGCTTGCCAGCGATGAAGCCCTGAAGCCTTAACCTTTCAGCGCCTCCACCACGAACTCCAGCCGGTCCTGCCCAAAGAACATCTCATCCCCGACAAAGCAGCTAGGCGCACCGAATACCCCACGGCTCACCGCCTCGTCGGTAGCCGCTTTCAAGGCTGACTTGACCTCGGGATCGCTGACCAGCGCTGCAAATCCACCCGCCTCGAAACCACCCTCCTCCAGCACCTGCGCCACCACCGCCGGATCCCCGAGGTTGCGCCCCTCGGCCCACATCGCCCGGTACATCGTCTCCAGCCAGGCCTCGAAACGCTGCGGCTGACGCAGTTGCACGCCCACCGCCGCGCGCATCAGGCCCAGGGTATTGATCGGAAAATGCTCGTTGAAGGTCAACGGCACGCCATAGCGCCGGGCATAACGGTGCAGGTCCTTGAAGAAGTAACGGCCCTTGGCCGGAATCATCGCCGGCGAGTTGTTGCCGGTAGCCTGGAACACTCCGCCCAGCAGCATCGGCCGCAATACCAGTTGCGCACCGTGTTCCGCGCAGATCCGCGGCAGTTGGGTCCAGGCCAGGTAGCTGGCCGGGCTGCCCAGGTCGAAGAAGAATTCAACGCGTTTGCTCATGTCTTCAGTCCTTGTGCAGGGGCTATTACCAGCGTTCCATCCACGGACGCAGGTCGAGTTCGAAGGTCCAGGCATCCCGTGGCTGGGCATGCAGATACCAGTAGCTGTCGGCGATATGCTCGGGATCGAGGATGCCGTCCTGGGCCTTCAGCGCATAACGCTCGGGAAAGCTGTCACGGATGAAAGCGGTGTCGATGGCCCCGTCCACCACCACATGGCCAACATGGATGTTCCGCGGCCCGAGCTCGCGCGCCATGCTCTGGGCCAGGGCGCGAATGCCGTGCTTGGCCCCGGCGAAAGCAGCGAAACCGGCAGCGCCGCGCAGGCCCGCAGTCGCACCGGTAAACAGGAGCGTGCCACGCTCACGCACGACCATGCGCCGCGCCACCGCCTGGGCCGTGAGGAACCCGGCAAAACAGGCCATTTCCCAGATCTTGAAGTATTTGCGCGGGGTTTCCTCGAGGATGCTGCACGGCACATTGGCGCCGATATTGAAGACGAAGGCCTCGATCGGGCCGATGCTGCTTTCGATCTGCTCGACCAGCGCCGCCACGTCCTCTTCCTTGCGCGCATCGGAGCCGAAGCCATGCGCCCGGCCACCTTCGGCATGGATCTGGTCCAGCAGCGGCTGCAGCTTGTCGGCGCTGCGCCGGGTCACGCAGGCAATGTAGCCTTCACGGGCAAAACGCCTGGCGATGGCGCCGCCCGTGGCATCGCCGGCACCAATCACCAGTACGACCTTGTTGTTATCGCTCATGGGTCTCGCCTTATTGATGAATGATCGTTTAGTAAACGAACGCTATGCTATGATCCGGACCTTCGTCAAGCGGCCAAGCGAGGATTCCCCGGGTGCGCTACTCCACCGAACACAAGGAACAGACCCGGCAGAAGCTGGTACAGAGCAGCGGCGCCATCGCCAAGCAAGGCGGTTTCTCCGCCACCGGCGTGGCCGGGTTGATGAAAGCCATCGGCCTGACCGGCGGCGCTTTCTACAACCACTTTCCGTCGAAGGACGATCTGTTCAGCGAGATCGTGCGCCAGGAATTGTCCGGCAGCCGCATCAACCTGCGTGCCCAGGAGGGCGATCTGACCCTGGACAGGCTGCAACGCTGCCTCGACCAGTACCTGAGTCTGGCCCATGTGCACAATCCACAAAGCGGCTGCCCGATCCCGACCCTCGGCGGGGAGATCGCCCGGGCCGATATCGGCGTGCGTGAGGAAGCCGAACATTGGCTGGTCACCCTGCACCAGGCCTGGTCGGTGACCCTGAACGATGACGCGCTGGCCTGGGCCATGCTCGCCCAGTGCGTGGGTGCCCTGGTCATTGCGCGGATGCTGGCGGGGGAAGCGACCCAGCTGGCGGTGCTGCAGGCCAGCC
This sequence comes from Pseudomonas putida, assembly GCF_001941965.1. Taxonomy (GTDB): domain Bacteria; phylum Pseudomonadota; class Gammaproteobacteria; order Pseudomonadales; family Pseudomonadaceae; genus Aquipseudomonas; species Aquipseudomonas putida_L. The sequence continues at coordinate 89,473 of NZ_MKZO01000014.1, forward strand.
GGGCGTTCTTGCAGGAGGCGATGGACTAGCCGGTCAGTGCAGGTCGTTGCGCCGATACAGGCTCAGGCCGACCGCCAGTACCGCGAGCATGCCGGCGCAGCCGCGGTTGATCCACTGCATGACCCGCGCCGAAAACGCCCGGACCGCATGACGCCCGCCCAGGGCGTAGACGATCATCATCAGGCAGTCCAGGGACGCAGTGATCACCGCCAGCACCAGGTACTGCTGCAGCACCGGCTGGTCAGGGCGGATGAATTGCGGCAGGAACGCCGAGAAGAACAGCAGCCCCTTGGGGTTGGACAAACCAACGATCAGGGCGCGGAAAAAGGTCGAGCGGCCACTCACCGCCGCCGGCCCGCCGCTTGCTCCAAGGGCGCGCACCGGCGCACGCCAGAGCACTACCGCCAGATACAGCAGGTATGCCGCCCCGACCCACTTGACCAGGCTGAACAGCTGCTCCGAGGCCTGGAGCAAGGCGCCAAGGCCACAGCCAACGGCGGCGATCAGGATCAGATCGGAGAGCATCGCCCCGGCCATGCCGAAGCCGGCCACGCGCATGCCGTGGCTGGCGCCGTTGTTCAGGGCCAGGAGCATGGCGGGTCCGGGGGTGATCATCACCGCGCTGGCGGCAATGATGTAGAGCAGCAGGGTCGAGGCGTCCATGACGGTTCCAGGCAGAGCAAAGGGCGCAGGATGCCTGCCTGGCCGGCGGCTCTCAAGCCCCGTGAGAATTTTTCCGCAGTGTCCAACCAAAACGCGAAATCCCGGTCAAACTACTCACCCCCCGACCGTACCGGCAGGAGTCCTGTGTTGAGTTCCCCGCTGTACCGCCCCTTGCTGCTGTGCCTGACCCTGGGCCTTGCCGCCCCGTCCCCCGCCGCCGCCACGCTGCAAGGCGAAATGCCTGGCCAGGCTAACGACCTGTTCACCCTGCTCGACAATGTCGCGCGCATGGCCTCCTCCGGACTGGCCAACTGGCTCAGGCTGTCCCGCGACAGCGCCATGGCCGCCGGGGTCGAGCCGATCCCGCTGGATATCCGCGTACAGCTGGAGCCCTGGTATGACTTCCAGGTCCTCGACGCCGCACGCTTCCAGATCGGCAACCCGCAGCAACTGGATGCCGCCAGCGCCTTCCTGCAAAACCCGGACGTCGCCGCGGTGACCCTGGTGGACGTGATCGTCTTCCGCAACGCCGAGGACGCGCGCAGCAACATCGCCCTCTGGGCCCACGAGCTCAAGCACGTGCAGCAATATCAGCAATGGGGCGTGGACGACTTCGCGGCACGCTACACACGCAACTACGAAGCGGTAGAGGCGCCGGCCTACAAGATCCAGGCGGAAGTGGCCAAGGCCCTGCGCCTGGCACCCGGCGATAGCCTGGCCGGCCATTGATCGGAGCTTTTCCCACCTTCGGGGTGCCGCGTCCGTCAGCCCGATAACCTTTGCCCGTCAGGCAATATCCGGCGCCCGACCCCATGTGCGCCGTTTCCTACTGTGGGAGCCTTGGCACTTCTTGTAGGAATTTTCAGCTAACCAGGCTGAATTGTTCCACGCCTCTATACTGCTCGTACTCATCGCACCTGAATCGACGTATCGTGAGCGGCCCGTCTGAACCGGCGGTTTCCCCCTCCTGAGTGACTCGGGAAAAATCCATTCCTGATGCAGGAGTTCCTACGCGATGCACAAGATCCTGATCGTTGACGATCATCCCACCATCCGTTTCGCCGCCCGCCTGCTGCTGGAGCGCGAAGGCTACGAAGTGATCGGCGAAGCCCACGACGGGGTCAGTGCGGTGAGCCTGAGCCAGGAACTGCTGCCCGACGTGGTGATTCTCGACCTCGGCCTGCCAAGGCTCGAAGGGCTCTGCGTGCTGGAGCGCCTGCGCGGCCTCGACCCGGCGCCGCGGATCATGGTGTTCACCGGCCTGCCTCCACGCCTGTTCGCCAAGCGCTGCATCGAGGCCGGTGCTTCGGCCTTCGTGCGCAAGGACGAAGACCTGTCGATTCTCCTCGGTGCCCTCAAGGCAGTGCTCAGTGGCTACTCCTACCTCCCCGATGCGCTGCGCCTGAGCCCGCGGGCACAAACCGAGGACGATCGCCTCGACCGCCTGTCCAACCGCGAATTCGAAGTGATGCGGCAACTGGCCAAGGGCGCCACCAACAACGAGATCGCCGAAGAAATGTTCCTCAGCGCCAAGACCATCAGCACCTACAAGACCCGCATCATGGACAAGCTGCAGGTACGCTCCCTGGCCGAGCTGCTCGACCTGGCCAACCGCCGCGGCATGATCTGAGCGATCGATGAAAGCCCTGCCGCTGCTGGTTCTGGTTCTGGGTCTGGCCCTGGTGCTGCCGGCGCCACTCCCGGCCGGCGAGGTCGCTCCGCGCCAACTGCTCGGGCGCTCCCTGAGCAGCAGCGCCCCGCCGGTGCTTGGCAGCGCCGACCGGCAATGGCTGGAGCGCAAGCAGGTGCTGCGCCTGGGCACCTCGGCGCCGGACTATCCGCCCTTCGACATCAACGTCAGCCAGCGCGACTATGAAGGCCTCACCGCCGACTATGCCGGGCTGCTCGGCGAGCAACTGAAGATCTCCGTGGAAGTCCTCCACTACCCCAGCCGCAGCGCCGCGATCCAGGCCCTGGCGCGGGGCGAGATCGACCTGCTCGGCAGCGCCAACGGCTTCGAGGAAGCCAACACCGAACTGCTGCTCAGCCAGCCCTACGCCGACGACCAGGCAATCATTGCCACACCGCTGGGCAAGCCACGCAACCCCGGCGACGGGCTGGCCGGCGCACGCCTGGCGATGGTCGACCATTACCTGCCGGTGGAGCGCATCCAGCAGGTCTATCCCCAGGCCAGGCTGCAACTCCATGCATCGAGCATGGCAGCCCTGTCAGCCCTCACCCAGGGCGATGCCGATGCCTTCATCGGCGACGCCATCAGCTCCGATTACCTGATCGGCAACCATTACCGCGACAGCGTACAGATCGCCTGGTACGTCAAGCCACTGCGCTCGGCCTTCAGCTTCGCCCTGGAACACGACAACGCCATCCTCCTGCGAGTCATCAACCAGGCCCTGGCCAGCCTGTCCGAGAGCGACCGGATCAATGTCGCCCGGCGCTGGAGCAGTGGCCTCAACAGTCCTTTGCTCAACCGCGGCGCGCTGCAGCTGGAAGCTGGCGAACAGGCGTGGATCAGTCGCCACCCAAGCCTGAAGGTGGTGATCAACAAATACTTCGCGCCGCTGACCTTTCTCGACGACAAGCAGCAGTTCCGCGGCATTACCGCCGACCTGCTGGAACAGATCAGCCTGCGTACCGGCCTGCATTTCCAGATCATCGAAGCCGAAAGCGTGGCGCAAATGATCCAGCTGGTGGAAAGCGGCCAGGCCGACCTGATCGGCGCCCTGCCCTATGGCGGCGAACGGGCCCGGGGCCTGGAATTCACCCGCCCGTACCTGACCACGCCCAGGGTGCTGGTCACCTCCATCCGCGCCGATGCCCCGGATACCACCACGGCCCTGCAAGGCAAGCGCCTGGCCCTGATCCGCGGCACGCCCTTCGCCGACACCCTGCGCCGCGAGCATCCCGGCATCGAACTGATCGAGGTCGCCGACCCGCTGGCCCTGATGGAGTATGTCGCCCAGGGCCGGGCCGATGCGGCCATCGCCTCGCAGATCAATGCCGCCTATTTCATCAGCCGCCTGTTCAAGGACCGCCTGCGTATTGCCGCACTGCTCGATGACAACCCGGCGATTGCCGCCTTCGCCACTGCCCGTGGCGATAACGAGCTGCACAGCATCCTCGACAAGACCCTGCTGAGCATCGAGCCGGACGAAATGACCCTGCTTGCCAACCGCTGGCGCACCAACGCCCTGATCAGCGACAACCCCTGGCGCAACTATCGCGGTCTGGTCCTGCAGATCCTCCTGGTGGCCGGCCTGGCTATCGCTGCGGTCGTCCTGTGGAATCGTTACCTGCGCGGCCTGATCGCCCGGCGCACCGCCGCCGAAGAGGCCTTGCAACAGCAACTGAAGATCAGCGAAGGCCTGCTCGGCGAACTGCGCCTTGCCAAGGAGCAAGCCGACAGTGCCAACCATGCCAAAAGCACCTTCCTCGCCACCATGAGCCATGAAATCCGCACGCCGATGAATGCGGTGATCGGCCTGCTCGAACTGGCCCTGAAGGATGCCGAGCAAGGGCGCATCGACCAGCCGTCGTTGCAGGTCGCCTTCGACTCGGCCAGCGCCTTGCTGGAACTGGTCGGTGATGTCCTGGATATCGCCCGCATCGAATCGGGGCATATGGCCCTGGCGCCCGAGCCGACCGACCTGCCCGCGCTGATCCGTGCCACGGCGCGGATCTTCGAGAGCAGCGCGCGGCTCAAGGGCCTGGAACTGCGCCTCGACCTGCCGCCCACCACCCGGCCGCTGGCCGTGGACCCGCTGCGCCTGCGCCAGGTACTGGCCAACCTGCTGAGCAATGCGATCAAGTTCACCGAACAGGGCCGGGTGCGCATTGGCCTGGTGCTGGAAGCGCAGGATGGCAACGCACGGGTCAACCTGGTCGTGGAAGACAGCGGCATCGGAATCAGCACAACCGACCAGGCCCGCCTGTTCAGCCCCTTTGTCCAGGCGGGTGTGCAACCTGTCGGCCAGGGCACCGGGTTGGGGCTGGTGATCAGCCGCACACTCTGCGAACTGATGGGTGGGGCGCTGAACCTGTCCAGCCAGCCAGGGCAAGGCACCCGCGCCGAGGTGGTCCTGCTGCTGCCCTGGGCAGGCGAGCTGGCAGACAGCGCGCCGGTCATGGACGACAGCCCGGCCAGCACAGCCTCGCTGAGCATCCTGGTGGTGGATGACTACCCGGCCAACCTGATGCTGCTGCACAAGCAACTGGACGTGCTCGGTCACCGGGTCAGCCAGGCGGACAACGGCGCCCTGGCCTTGCAGATGTGGCGCGACGGCGATTTCGACGTATTGATCACCGACTGTAATATGCCGGGCATGGACGGCTATCAGTTGGCCCGGGCAGTACGGACCGAGGAAAATTGCCGCCGCCGCTGCCTGATCCTGGGCCTGACGGCCAATGCCCAGGCGGAAGAACGTGAGCGCTGCCTGGCGTCGGGGATGGACGATTGCCTGTTCAAGCCCATCGGGCTGGGGGCGCTGCGCAGTCACCTGGGCGGGCTGGAGCCGGCGGTGGTCGAGGATGACAGTGGTTTCGACCTGAACGAGCTGCGGCATCTGACCTTGAATGATCCAGAGATGATCCGGCGCCTGGTCGAGCAACTGGCGATGAGCACCGCGCAGGATCTGGCGGCGTTGCGCGCACTGCCACCGGGGGCTCCGGTGACTCGGTTGAAGGCTCTTGCACACCGGGTTCGCGGAGGCATGAAGATGCTCAAGGCGCGGGGGCTGGTGGAGCACTGCGATGCGCTGGAGCGCGGCTGTGCCGAAGGCGTCGGGGACGCGCGGTTGCTGGAGCTGAAGCAGGCGCTGGAAGGAAGCCTGGAGAGGTTGCTGGTGCGGCTGGAAGCGGGTGCCTGACGCGCTGGCCTCATCGCTGGCAAGCCAGCTCCCACAGGTCCGCGTCGAGCACAACTCTTGTGACTGACCCAAAACCCTGTGGGAGCTGGCTTGCCAGCGATGAGGCCCTCAAGGTCACTGCTGAACCTCAGCGCAACCCCGGCAGCCGCACCAGCGACCACCCCGTCTCCGACTCCGACAAGGTCAGCCTGATCTCCCCCAGTTGCATATCGTTGAGCAAGGTCGACACCAGGTCCCCGACCATCCAGTTCGCCGTGTTCGAGGCAATCACCCTGCCCTCTGCCGAAATCAGCACCGCCTCGTGATCCAGGCGCATCAGGCTTTTCACCAGCAATCGTTCGACGTTGTGCAACGACAGGTCCAGCCCCGCCACGCCAATGAACTCGCCCTGCACATGGATCGGCATGGTGAAGGTCAGCACGTACATGTTGGTGCCATAGAGGTCCACATAGGGCCCCTCCACCACACTGCGCCCGGTATCCCTGGGTTTGCTGTACCAGGGCATGGCGTTGTAGTCGTAGTAGTTCTCCCGGCGACGGTCGAAATTGGGGCGCAATGGCAGGGTCTTGCCGCCATCGGCCAGGTACCACCATTCCAGGTGCATCTCGCGGTCGGCCAGGCCGTTGGGGGCGACGATCACTCCGCCACCGCAACCAAAGGCACCGGTGGCGAACAGCTGCTTGTCGATGGCCGGACGCAGCGACGCCAGGTCCCTGGCCACGGGCTGGCGCCCTTCCGCCAGGACCCGCTGCCACAGCGCACGGGTTTCCTCGGCCAATTCGCGGACCTGGCCGAAAATCGTGCCCAGGGTGCTGTCCAACTGCTGGGCGCAGGCCGAGAAGGACGCGTTATCGCTCGGGGCAAACATGGCATTACCTCACACAGGGTTCGGCTGTTCTTGTTATGGATGGGGAAAACGCGATCAGTCCGGGTCTGCCGCCAGCAGTTCAAGGCGCAGGCTGATCAGGCGCTTGATGCCGCGACTGACATGGGCCTCGGCGAGCGCTCCGGCGAGCACCGCGTCACCGGCCACCAGGGCCTGGAGGATCGCCTGGTGCTCCTGCTCTACGAGCGTGATATCGCCACCACCGGCCGCCTCCATCCACAGCAGCTCGCCGACTTCCGATTGCAGGCGCATTTCCGCATGGGTCAGGCGCAGGGACTGGGCCGCCGCCGCCACTTCGATATGAAAACGCGCATCCGCGCGGTGCCGGGCCAGGCGCGAGCCGGCCTGGCGCAGGGTCTCGATATGGTGGGCGATGCGCCCCTGCTGCTCGGGCGAGCTGCGCTTGGCCGCCAGGCGGGCGGCGGTGCCGGAGATCGCGGTCTGCTCGTCGCCGAGGTCACGCAGGTCCGGCCCGCTCATCTCCTGCAGCTTTTGCAGGAGCAACGCCTCCGGCAACTCCACCGGGGCACAGACGAAGCTGCCGCCATTGCGCCCGCGTCGGGTTTCGATCAGGCCACGCTGGCGCAGTACCACCAGGGCTTCGCGCAGGGTGACCGTGGCCACCCCCAGTTGCAGGGCCAGCTCCGACTCGCTGGGCAATTGCTGGCCCTCGGCGAACAGGCCTAGCTCGATGGCCTCCACCAGGCGCCGCGCCACTTCATCGGTGCGCCCCTCCTGGCGCAGGCGGATGAATGCGGTGTTGCGGGCACTATTCAGGGCAGTCATTGCCTCTCCCTTTCGAGCCTTGCACAGGCGCGGTTAAAAATTCGGTTTCGCATCTTATAGCGAAGCACAGTCCGGGTGTTAGCGCCTTATGACCTTCTGCTCATGGCAATTCCACCCACTCGGGCTAGTCAACAAATTTAAGATATGGTTTTATATGTTTAAGCCTTGCACAGGCCACCTGATCCTGTGCGCCTGTATTCACCAATAACTCCAAGCAGGAATACGCAATGCAGACCCGACTCCTGATCAACGGCCAACTGGTCGCTGGCCAAGGCGAACCCTACGCCGTCTACAACCCGTCCGAGGGTGCCGTGCTGGTGAGCATTCCCGAGGCCAGTAGCGCCCAGGTGGACGCGGCCGTGCAGGCCGCCGATCAGGCGTTCGACGGCTGGGCACAGACTCCGCCGAAAGACCGCGCCCACCTCCTGCTCAAGGTAGCCGACCTGATCGAGGCCAATGCCGAACACCTCGCCCGCCTCGAATCGCAGAACTGCGGCAAGCCCTACCAGGCGGCACTGAACGACGAAATCCCGGCCATTGCCGACGTGTTCCGCTACTTCGCCGGGGCCAGCCGCTGCCTGTCGGGATCGGCCGGTGGCGAGTACCTGCCCGGCCACACCTCGATGATCCGCCGCGACCCGCTCGGGGTGATCGCCTCCATCGCGCCGTGGAATTACCCGCTGATGATGGTCGCCTGGAAGCTCGCCCCGGCCCTGGCTGCCGGCAATACCGTCGTACTCAAGCCCTCCGAGCAGACCCCGCTGACCGCCCTGGCCCTGGCCGAGCTGATCGCCGGGCTGTTCCCGGCCGGCGTGGTCAATATTCTCTTCGGCCGCGGCCCGAGCGTGGGCGAGCCGCTGGTCAACCATTCGAAAGTGCGCATGGTCTCCCTGACCGGCTCGGTCGCTACCGGCGCGCGGATCATCGCCAGCACCGCCAGCAGCGTGAAGCGCACCCACATGGAACTGGGCGGCAAGGCCCCGGTGCTGATCTTCGACGATGCCGATATCGATGCGGCCGTCGAGGGCATCCGCGCCTTCGCCTTCTATAACGCCGGCCAGGACTGCACCGCAGCCTGCCGCCTGTATGTGCAGCGCGGCGTCTACGAGCGCTTCGTCAACCAGTTGGGCGAAGCCGTCGCCAGCCTGCGCATGGGCCTGCAGGACGACCCGCAAACCGAACTCGGCCCGCTGATCACCCGCGATCACCTGGAGCGCGTCGAAGGCTTCGTCAACCGCGCCAAGGCCCAGGCGCATATTCGCGTGATCACCGGCGGCAACCGGCTCGATGGCCCGGGTTTCTTCTTCGAGCCCACGGTGCTGGCCGATGCCCGCCAGGACGACGAGATCGTCCAGCGCGAAGTCTTCGGGCCGGTCATCAGCATCACCCCGTTCGACGACGAGGCGCAGGCCCTGGCCTGGGCCAACGATTCCGACTATGGCCTGGCCTCGTCGGCCTGGACCCGCGATATCGGCCGCGCCACCCGCCTCTCGGCGCGCCTGCAATACGGCTGCACCTGGATCAACACCCACTTCATGCTGGTCAGCGAAATGCCCCACGGCGGCATGAAGCAATCCGGCTACGGCAAGGACATGTCGATGTACGGCCTGGAGGACTACACCTGCGTGCGCCACGTGATGTTCAAGCACTGATCAACCGATGAAAAACGCCATTTCCTGGCGGCCGAAACAATACATATAAAACCATAGGCAATATGGCATACGAGGTTTCCCTATGCTTATCACCGGCATCAAGAGCCGCCCGGTCTACGACCGACTGCAACCCATGGCGGGTGGCCTGCGCCACCTGATCGCGGGCCAGGGCAGCGGCGGCGCGGCCATGCTGCGCCTGATCGGCGACATGTCCGCCGAACAGCGCCACGGTAGCACCCTGCTCTACTCCGTCGAGTCCTTCTCCGGGCACAACCACCTGCAAGCCCTGCAGGAGGCTGAAGCGGCCGGGCTAGAAGTGTTCGCCAGCAACCAGGAACTGATCGACGCCCTGCGCGAGCGCCTCGGCGAGGCGCGGATGGGCACACGCTTGTACCTGAGCGGCTCGGAAAGCTTTATCGGCACCGCCATGCAGGCGGCCAACGCGGTCGACCTGAACCGCGACGAAGTGCTGCGCGAACACAGCGGCACCCTGGTCCGCCGGGTCTGGTGCGCGCATTGCGACACCTATACCGAGAACGTCACCCAGCGCGTCTTCGTCTGCCCGGGCTGCCGGTTGAACCTGGTCGTGCGCGATCACTATTCCCGCCGCCTGGCCGCCTTCCAGGGCATCAAGGCCGATGGCGAAGTCCCGGGCGAACTGCCTGCCGCCGAGGAGCTCGACACATGAATACCCATAACGGCACCCTGAGCGTGCGCGTCGCCCGCATCGAGGCCCTGACCCCGGAAATCACCCGCTTCACCCTGGTCGACCCGGACGGCAAGCACCTCCCGGCGTTCTCTGGCGGCAGCCATGTGGTGGTGGTCCTCGAAGATGGCGACAAGACCCACCGCAACGCCTATTCGCTGATGAGCTCGCCCTACGACTCCAGCGCCTACCACATCGCCGTGCGCCGCGTGGCCGACGGCCGTGGCGGTTCGCGCTACCTGCATGACCGGGTCGGCGAAGGCGAGCTGTTGCAGATCCTCCAGCCGGCCAACCTGTTCCCCCTGGCCAAGCACGGCCGCCAGCACCTGTTCATCGCCGGTGGCGTGGGCATCACCCCGGTCTACTCGCAACTGGAAGAGCTGGAACTGAAGAAGGCCAGCTTTGAACTGCACCTGGCGGTGCGCGGACCGGAGCATATCGCCCTGGGCCGTGAACTCCAGGCCCGCTACGGTTCCCGCGTGCACCTGTACGTGCAGGGCGAGGACGCGCGCATGGATATCCCGGGCATCCTCTTCGGCCGCCCGCTGGGCAGCCACGTCTATGTCTGCGGCCCGGACAGCATGATCGACGACACCATCGAGAGCGCCCATAGCCTCGGCTGGACCGACAGCCATATCCACTACGAGCGCTTCGTCGAACAAGGTTCCACCGGTCAACCCTTCAGCGTCACCCTAGCGCGCCAGGGCGTGACCCTCGAGGTACCCGCCGAGCAATCCCTGCTCGAAGCGGCCGAACAGGCCGGCTACAAGGTGCCCTACCTGTGCCGGGGCGGCGCCTGCGGCTACTGCGAAACCGAAGTGCTGGAAGTGGACGGTGAACTGGACCACCGCGACGACTGGCTCAGCGAGGAAGACAAGCTGAGCAAGCGCAAATTCATGCCGTGCGTATCCCGGGCCAGTTGCAGCCGCCTGGTCGTGGACCTCTGAGACAGGACAACAACAAATGACCGTATTCAAGCCGATCGAAAGCTACGCCGACCTCGACGCCAAGGGCTTCACCTACCGCAACAGCCGCGAGGCGGTGTTGCGCCTGCCCTTCCCGTACCCGGAAGACCAGTACATGTACTCGATGAACGTCGAACCCCATGTGCCCTTCGGCGAGGGTGCCCTGCGTGCCCAGTTCGATATCGACGAGCACTACATCTCCGAGTGCCATCACCGCGCGCAGATCCTCGAAACCCAGCCGGGCGTGCACTACGCCGCCCTGCCGCACATGATGGAAGCCCAGTGGGACCTGCTGGAACTGCTGATGGAGTCCTATTCCCGGGACTTCCCCGAGCACTTCAGCCTGGAGAAGAACGGCACGCAATGGCGCTGGATCAACCGCCCGCTGGGCCTGGACAATACCTTCACCTTCGGTGATGCCAGCACCCTGCCGATGGACCCGATGGAATACATCACCCGCCAGGCCCAGGGCGAGTTCATCCTCCTCGAAGAGCGCGACGACACCCTGGTGATGGGCGCCGGCATGGCCACCCAGCGCGCCGACTACTCGCTGCGCTTCAACCTCGGCATGAGCTTCATGGAGTTCCATGGCCCGGTGCCGAAGCTGCACGAGATGGGCATTCTCCAGCGTGCGCTGAAGTTCCTCCTGCGCCTGCGCCCGGGGCACCCGGTGCGTCGGACCAACTGGTCGATCACCGTCAATCCGCGCCTGGAAACCTCTGCCGAGACGCTGCCGGACTGGGCCCCGGACCGCACCACGGTGACCGCGGAAAACGCCGGCGAGCTGGTCAACCTGCGCATCGAGCTGCAACCGCTGCACCGTTTGCCGCGCAGCAACGCCGTACTGTTCCCGGTACGCACCTACCTGGTCAGCCTGCAACAGTTGGCCGACTTCGCCCCGCAATGGGCCAAGCGCATGCACCGGGTGATCCGCGACCTGGACCAGGAACTGGTGGACTACAAGGGCTTCACCCGTTATCGGGACGCCATGGTGGCCTGGCTGGCGCAATACGACGACGGCACGCCAGTCGACGAAAGTCAGCAATGAAAAAACCACAAGCGCGCCGATAATGGCGCGCTTTTTTGCGTGCAAATCCGGGAAAACCATAATGAAAACAATACGCAACTTCCTGCCTGAAAGCTGGAGCCTGGTGTTCTCCGCAGCCGCCTCGGCCTACGGGGTCGGCTTGCTCGGCCTGTGGGCCTTGCCGTTCCTGATCAGCGCGATCATCCACGACCTGCAACTCAACGAGGCCCAGGCCGGGCTGCTGATGTCGGCGGAGTTTGGCTTCACAATGCTCGCGTCCTTGCTGGTGGCGCCGTTCATGGGGCGTGCACCGCGGCGGACCCTGGCGATCGGCGGCACCTTGCTGGCGATCGCCGCCAACCTGGTCAGCGCCAATGTCGCCGATCTCTATCTGCTCGCCGCCGTGCGCTGCGTCGCCGGGGTTGGCGCCGGGCTGGCCCTGGCCTGCGGCAATGCCGCGGTGTCCAGCGCGAAGCAGCCGGACCGTATCGCCGGGCATATGAACGTGCTGTCGGTACTGCTGATGATCGTGGTGATGCTGGGTTACGCCAAGGTCATGGCGGCGTTCGGCCTGCCCGGGTTGTACTACGCGATGGCCGCGACCATGGCGGTGATGTTGCTGGCGATCCCGGCCATGGTCCAGCGCGCGCCGGCGGTGGAGACCGTGGTGGTTGCCAGTGGCGGCAAGGGCAATGTCCTGCTCAGCCTGCCGGCAGTGTGCATGATGCTGGCGATGTTCGTGTTCCAGGCGCGGGACACCATGGGCTGGGCCTTCGTCGAGCGGATCGGGACCATGGTCGGCTATAGCGGTGACGAGCTGGGCGTGCTGCTCTCGGTGCAATCGGTGGTCGGCCTGATCGGCCCGCTGCTGGCGGCGATGATCGGCAAGCGCTTCGGTATGAGCACCCCGGTGATCCTTGCCGTGCTGCTGACTGGCGCGACCAGCCTGAGCTATGTACTGGGCGAGCATTCCAAGAGCATGTACACGGCCGGGGTGATGACCATCTGCATCACCTACTTCTACGCCCTGAGCTACCTCACCGGGCTGGCGGCGGAGCTGGATCGCGAGGGTCGCGTGGTGGCGGCAGCGGGGAGTTTCCTGAGCCTCGGCCTGGCGGTGGGGCCGGCGATTTCCGGTGGGTTGATTTCGCTGGGCGGCTTTACCCTGGCGGCCTGGGGGATTGCGGTGACGGTGGTGCTGACCCTGGCGCTGGTGAGTGTGCCGTTGGCGAGGATTCGCAAGGAGCATGTGGTGGCGCAACTGGCGGCTGCGGTCTGAAAATCATGTTGTGGGGCTGAGGGCCTCATCGCTGGCAAGCCAGCTCCCACAGGGATCGCGTGCACCGCTGAACCTGTGGGAGCTGGCTTGTCGGACCGCCGCACCGCAGCGATGAGGCCCGAAAGCCTAGTGCAGTTGCAAGGTCGAATTGATCTGGCTGATCGCATCCACCACATGCCGCGAGCCCTGCTGGATTTCCAGGATCACCTCGCCGGCCTCGTTGGCCAGGTCCACTCCCTGCCCCGTCCGGTTCAGGCTGGATTGCATGCTGGCCACCGCCTTCAGCGACAGGTCATGGTTCTGCCTGACCACCTCGACGATCTCCACCGTGGCCTTGCTGGTTCGCGCCGCAAGATTGCGCACTTCCTCGGCAACCACGGCAAAGCCGCGCCCATGTTCCCCGGCCCGCGCCGCCTCGATCGCCGCATTCAACGCCAGCAGGTTGGTCTGGTCGGCAATCCCGCGAATGGTCAGGACAATCTGCCCGATCAGCTCCGACTGCCGGTTCACCGCGTCAATACTGCGTGCCGCCTCGTTGAGGTCATGGGAAATCTCTTCGATCACGTGCACCGTCTGCTGCACCACTTCCGAGCCCTTGCGCGCGCAGGCGTCGTTCTGCACTGACGTCGCATGGGCGGCTTCGGCAGCGGACTGCTGGGTGCAGACCTGATGGGTGATATCGCTGGCGAACTTGACCACTTTGTACAGCCGGCCCTTGGTGTCGAAGATCGGGTTGTACGAGGCTTCCAGATAGACCATCTGCCCCAGCTTGTTGACCCGCTCGAAGCGGTGCGAGTGGTATTCACCGCGGTTGAGGGAAGCCCAGAAGGCCCTGTAGTCCGCCGACTCGCTTTCGCTCTTGTGGCAGAACAGGCTGTGATGCTGCCCGACCACCTCGTCGAGGCGGTAGTGCATGGTATGCAGGAAGTTGTCGTTGGCCGTGATTACCCGGCCTTCGGGGGTGAACTCGATCACCGCCATGGAGCGGCCGATGGCTTCGAGCAGGCAGTCCGCCTCGTGCTCGTGCACCACCCGCGCGGTGATGTCGCTGGCCACCTTGATGATGCTGGTGACCACGCCATTGTTGCCGAAGACCGGCATGTAGCTGGCTTCCAGCCACAGCTCCTTGCGCTGGCGATCCAGGCGCAGGAAGGTCCCGCTGCGTGCCTGGCCCTGGGCCAGGTCGCGCCACAGCTGGCGGTATTCCTCGGTCTTGGTGTAGGCCTCCTCGCAGAAAATCCGGTGATGCTGACCGCGGATTTCCTCGAGTTTGTAGTCCATGGCTTTGCAAAAATGCTCGTTTGCGTCGAGTACTACTCCATCGGGACTGAACTCGATCATGGCCATGGAACGGCTGATCGCTGCCAGTTTTGCGTTGGCTTCAGCCAACGCCCGATTACACCGCTCGATTTCTGCCAGGTCCGATTTGCGATGGGAGTCGAACATGTCACGCACACTCCATTGGCGGAATTGTGCTCAGCATAGATGGGCGAAGACGCCCTGCAAGCGCTCCACTACCACCATTTATCGGCTGTTTTCAGCTGCTTTCGCGGATCATCAGGGCAAAACCAAGGTCCTGGGCAGGATTTTTCCCGCGCTTGCCGTCGAGCAGATCGAGCAGCGCCTGCGCCGCGTGCCGGCCGATGGCGGCCAGTGGCGTGCGGATCGAGGTCAGGCGCGGGACCATATGGGCCGAGGCCGGCAGGTCATTGAAACCGACCATCGCCACCTGCTGCGGGACCCGGATGCCCTGGCGCTGGGCCTGGAAGATCGCACCATGGGCGAGGTCGTCGTTGCAGAAGAAGATCCCGTCGAGATCGCCATGGCGGGCCAGCAACTGGCTGAACAGCTCGCCGCCCAGGCCGATGGACGATGGCTGCGGGACCAGGCGTTCCAGCGCCGGATCGTACAGCCCCGCTTCGCGCAGTGCCTGGCGGAAACCCTCGGCGCGTTGCAGGACCCGGGCGTCCAGTTGCGCAGCGATAAAGCCGAGGCGTCGTCGCCCACGCTCGATCAGATGGCGGGCGACCGCGCGACCGGCCTCATGCTGGGAAAAGCCCACCGAGACCACACCCTCCTGGTCGCCCAGCTCCATCATATGCACGCAGGGCACGCGGCTGGCGGCGAGCATCCGCCGTGACGCTTCGCTGCGCTCGAAGCCGGTCAGTAACAGGCCGCGGGGTTGATGGGCGAGGTAACTGCGCAGCAGGTTTTCCTCTACGCTGGCGTCGTAGTGGAAGTTGCCAATCATCACTTCCAGGCCGCGCGGGCGCAGGACATCGTGGATCGCGTCGAGGGTCTCGACGAACAGCTGGTTGGACAGCGACGGGATCAGCACCGCCACCGACTGGCTCTGCGCCGAGGCCAGGGCGCGGGCCGCGGGGTTGGCGACATAGCCGAGCTGGGCCGCAGCGGCCTGGACCTTCTCCACCAACTCCGGCGCCACCGTGGCCACCCCGCGCAGGGCCCGGGACACGGTGATCGGCGAAACCCCGGAAAGCCGGGCGACTTCGGCCAGGGTGGGACGGCCTGTGGTACGGGAGGTGCTGCGGGACATGGCGGCTCGGGGAGTTGCGGGGAAAGCCGGCAAGGTTAGTGGTGCACGGGTTGGCTGGCAAGGCAATGCACCTGGGTTGGTGCTGAGGGCCTCATCGCTGGCAAGCCAGCTCATTCTGCAGCGACTCGGACCCTGTGGGAGCTGGCTTGCCAGCGATTGCGGTGGTGAACCCCCTATCGGTCCGATGAACGCACAAGGTCCGCGGAGGGTTCCTGATTTACCGTATCTGATGCTTGTGCAACAACCGGTAAAACGTCGGCCGTGACACCCCGAGGACCTTGGCTGCGACACTCAGGTTGTCGCTGTGCCGATCCAGCACATCGCATAGCGCCTGACGTTCGGCCTGGTGCTTGTAGTCTTCCAGCGTGCCCATGGGCGCCGCTACGTGGTTGAGCTGCTCATGCAGGCCCAGGTCGCGCGGTTCGATCTGCCGCCCTTCCGCCAGCACCAGCCCGCGCCTTACCCGGTTGGCCAGTTCACGCACATTACCCGGCCAGTCATGCTTGCCCATGGCGCTCAGGGCGTCCTCGCTGAAAGTGCGCGGGCGCCGCCCGGTTTCCTGGCTGTAGAAGCGGGAAAAGTGGCTGGCCAGCATCGACAGGTCACCATGCCGGTCACGCAGCGGCGCAGTGATCACCTGCAGGACATTCAGGCGGTAATACAGGTCTTCGCGAAAACGCCCGCTGACGATGGCGCTCTCCAGATCCACATGGGTCGCCGCCAGCACCCGCACATCCACGGCGATCGGCTGGCTGCCGCCCACCCGCTCGATATGCTTTTCCTGCAGAAAGCGCAGCAGATTGGCCTGCAGCTCCAGGGGCAGATCACCGATTTCGTCGAGGAACAGCGTGCCCCCGTGGGCCGCCTCGATCCGTCCGACCTTGCGCTGGTGCGCCCCGGTAAAGGCGCCTTTCTCATGGCCGAACAGCTCCGACTGGATCAGGTGCTCAGGAATCGCCCCGCAGTTGATCGCCACGAACGGCTTGTCGTTGCGCAAGGATTCACGGTGCAGGGTACGCGCCACCAGCTCCTTGCCGGTGCCGCTTTCGCCACGGATCAGCACCGGCGACTCGGTCGGCGCCAGCTTGCTCAGCAGCTTGCGCAGCTCGCGGATGGCCCGGCTGTCGCCCAGCAGTTCGTGCGCCGGCTCCTCGGTGCGCGCCGCCCCCTTGCCGCGCAGGCGCCCCATGCCAAAGGCCCGCCCCAGGGTCACCTGGACCCGCGACACATCGAACGGCAGGGTATGGAAATCGAAAAACCACTCGCAGACGAAATCCCCGACCTTCTGCGCCCGCAGTTCCTGGGGGCTCAACACCGCGATCCATTCGGCGCCGCTGCGGCTGATCAGGTCCTTGACCGCTTCGGGGCGCTGCAAGTGACTGGCCTGCAGGCGCAGCAGGCCGACATCACAGGAATGCTCCAGCGCCGTGGCCAGGGTACAGCTGTGGACATCCCAGCCAATGCTGCGCAAACCGGGGAGTAGACGGTGGCAGTCATCGCAGGGATCGACCACCAGCAAACGACGGTGCGGGGCAGGCTCGAGCATGATCTTTCCTTGACGTCAATTTTTGGAAAATCGAGTAGAAACAGCATCTTGGCAAACCTGTGGGTAACGGTAGCAACGAACGCCAGTTCGCCCATGACCGTCTGTCCGCTGAAAAATTCCATTACATTTACGTCACGGAACATTTGCCTGAATTCAACGTCACAAGCGCCAGAAATAATTGAATGTCCGAAGCGTGAACAAAAAATTTTTCAATGCAGTGTGACTTCACCTGTTACTTCGGACATCAGTACAAGTAACCTGCCGCCGCGCATGACGCCCCGGCAACTTTCCTTTGCTGTTTGGGACCATAGAGAGACCGAACCCATGAACGCTCCGCTGCGTGTCAACGAAGCACTGCTGATTGCCGACCACGCCTTCGAACCCTTCCAGTGCGTTGCCTGGGATGCGCCAAACGGCACTGGCGAGCTAAGCCTTGCAGTGATTGACCGGACCAGCACCCGGATTGGCAGCAAGCAGGTGCCGAGCAGCACCTACTCGGACCCGGCACAATGGGCACACCTGATCGAGGAAGTGCGTGCCGAGCTGAGCCAGAAAGGTTACGACCTGCAGCCCTGGACCATGCCTTCCTGATCCAGCTACAAGCTTCAAGCTTTAAGCGGCAAGTAAGAGCAACGCGCGTTTGATCTGCTTTTTCTTGCAACTTGCAGCTTGAAGCTTGCGCCGAAAGTCATCCAGAAACTTGAGGCTTATTGTCGCTGCGACACTTCACCGCCGTCAGCCTTCGCGCAACTCGTCGATATGCCGGTATTGTGCCTGCAAACTTTCCGCAAGCTGCCGGGCCCGTCCCAGACGGATCGGTGCACTTTCCATATCGAGCAATAAAGTGCAGCAGGGCAGCGCTTGAAGTTGTCTATCAATCGTCAACCGTCCGTCGGTGAGCAGCAGGCATCGCTGCATTTCGCCGGGAAATTGCCGTTGCCGGCGCAACAGCCACTGTCGCGCTTCCTCCAGCGCCGCCAGCAACGGCGTACCACCTCCCGCCCCCAGCTCCGCCAGCCACGGCTGTAAAGCCGCCGAGGCTTTCAGGCCATGACGCTGCCAGCGCGGCGTGTTGCCGCTGGCCGTCAGCAAGGCCAGGCGTGCCCGGGCGCGGTAAGCCTGATCGAAGAAATGCGCCAGCACGCCCTTGGCCTTGCTCAATGCCTGGTAACGCCGGGTCGAGGCCGAAGCGTCGACAATCACCAGCCACAGTTCGGGATGCGCGGCATTGCGCTGGATCCAGCGCAGGTCGCCGCGTTGCCGTGGCCGGCCGTTAAGCAGGGTCGCCGGCCAGTCGACCTTGCCCTGCCCCGCGCTGCGCCCGCGACCACGCGGGCCCTGGTCGAGCCTGCCGGCCTTGGGCCTGGCATCCGCGCTGGCGCGGGCACGGATGCTCAGGGCTTTTTTGGCCAGGTCGGGACCTCGCGCCGGGCCCCGGTGGCCACTGGCTGGGCCGGCATTTCACCCCACTGCCCGGCTTGCGCTGGCGGCGATGGCTGCGCCTGGCCGTTCGCTGGTGCCGGTGGCTGGCTGCCAGCGGACGGTTCCTGGCGACGATGACGCAGGGCGAACTCGGCCACCGCCTCGATATCCGCGTCCTCGATCCGCTCGCCACCCCGCCAGGCCGCATGGGCCCGGGCGGCACGCCACCAAACCAGGTCGGCGCGCAGACCATCCACGCCGGCAGCGAAGCAACGTTCGGTGATCAGGGCGAGGGAGCGATCGTCCAGTTCGATGCTTGCCAGGCGCTGGCGAGCGTTCTGGCAGCGCTGGCGCAGCGCGGCCTGGGCCGGCGCCCAGTCGGCAAGGAAGCCGGCGGGATCGCTGTCGAAGGCCAGGCGCCGACGCAGGATCTGCCCCCGGGCCTCGGGCAGCGGCTGTCCGTGCAGGGCCACATTGAGACCGAAACGGTCGAGCAACTGCGGACGCAGCTCACCTTCTTCCGGGTTCATCGTGCCGATCAGCACGAAACGCGCACTGTGCCGATGGGACACACCATCACGCTCGATCCGGTTGGTACCACTGGCAGCCACATCCAGCAGCAGGTCCACCAGGTGATCGGCCAGTAGGTTGACCTCGTCGACATACAGCACGCCGCCATCGGCCTTGGCCAGCACGCCCGGGGAGAACTGCGCCCGGCCCTGGCCCAGCGCGGCATCCAGGTCGAGGGTGCCGACCAGGCGCTCCTCGGTAGCGCCCAAGGGCAAGGTCACGAACGGCCCCTCGCCGAGCAGGTCCGCCAGGCCACGGGCCAGCGTACTCTTGGCCATGCCCCGTGGCCCCTCGATCAGCACGCCGCCGATCTTCGGGTCGATGGCGGTCAGGCACAAGGCCAGTTTCAGGTCCTCGGCGCCGACCACCGCCGCCAGGGGAAAGTGCACGGGTTCAGTCATTTCAAGCCTCTTCCTCACCGTCCAGCAGTTGCTCTTCCAGGGCTTCACGATAATCCCCCGGTTCCTGCCAGAGGCCGCGCTGCTGGGCCTCGATCAGGCGCTCGGTGATATCGCGCAAGGCCTCGGGGTTGTGCTGGCGGATGAATTCGCGGGTCGCCGGGTCGAGCACATAGGCATCGGCCAGCGACTGGTAATGATGGTCATCGATCAAATGGGTGGTGGCGTCGAAGGCGAACAGGTTGTCCACCGTCGCCGCCAGCTCGAAGGCGCCCTTGTAGCCATGGCGCTTGACCCCGTCGATCCACTTGGGATTCAGGGCGCGGGCACGGATCACCCGGTTCAGTTCTTCCTTCAGGGTGCGGATGCGTGGGCGCTCCGGCTGACTGTGGTCGCCGTGGTAGCTGGCGACGCCCTGCCCGCCCAGGGTTTCCACCGCCGCGAGCATGCCGCCCTGGAACTGGTAATAGTCATTGGAATCGAGCAGGTCGTGCTCGTGGTTGTCCTGGTTCTGCAGCACGGCCTGCATCCGGCCCAGGCGCCTGGCGAAATGCCCGCGGGCCTCGGTGCCGTCGTCGGCGCCGCCATAGGCATAGCCGCCATGGTTGAGATAGACCTCGGCCAGGTCCTCGCGGCTGTGCCACAGGCGCCCGTCGATAGCATTCTGCACCCCTGCACCATAGGCGCCCGGCTTGGAGCCGAACACCCGCCAGCCGGCCTGACGCCGCGCCTGGTCTTCATCCAGGCCGCTGGCCAGCAGTTCGGCGCGCTCGCTGCGCACCCGGGCGGCCAGGGGGTTCATGTCGTCCGGCTCGTCCAGCGCCGCCACCGCCTGCACCGCCGCATCGAACAGCTTGATCAGGTTGCCGAAGGCGTCACGGAAGAACCCGGAGACGCGCAGGGTCACATCGACCCGTGGCCGGTCCAGCAGGCTCAGGGGCAGGATCTCGAAGTCGTCGACCCGATGGCTGCCCGCCGCCCACACCGGGCGCACGCCCATGAGGGCCATGGCCTGGGCGATATCGTCGCCGCCGGTGCGCATCGTCGCCGTACCCCAGACCGACAGGCCAAGCTGGCGCAAATGGTCGCCGTGGTCCTGCAAGTGACGTTCGAGAATCAGGCTGGCCGAGGTGAACCCCAGGCGCCAGGCAGTGGCCGTGGGCAGGTTGCGCACATCGACGGTGTAGAAGTTGCGTCCGGTAGGCAGCACATCGAGTCGCCCGCGACTCGGCGCGCCACTGGGGCCAGCCGGGACGAAACAGCCTTCGAGGACGGACAGCACGCCGTGCATTTCCGCTGCGCCGCAACTGTCCAGCTGTGGTGCGACGCGCTCGGCCAGGGCTTCGAGCACGGCGCGCACGTCATCCCACTGTGGCGCGTCCGGCAAGACCGAATCACCGGCCAGGGTCTGCTCGATCAACTGCACCGAAAGGACTTCCAGGCGTTCGCGGGTATCCCCGGCGGTGCGCCACGGGCCGCATTCGAGGTCCGCCAGCAATGCCGGTCGCGGCCCCTGCCAGGGTTCGCCCAATTCGCAATCCAGCGGATCGAAGCCCAGCAGCATGGCCCGGGCCAGCGCCCGTGGCAGGCTGGCATTGGCGCCACGGCCATCGCCGCGAGCCACACGCAACAACGCCGCCAGCGTATCGAGGCGCAGGCGCCCCGTGGGCGACTCGCCGAACACATGCAGGCCATCGCGGATCTGCGATTCCTTGAGGTCGCACAGGTAGGTGTCCAGACGCGGCAGCCACACCGCCGCATCGTCCAGCGCGCCGTCCAGTTGCAGCTCGCGGTCGATATGGTTGTCGCGCACCAGTTGCAGGATTTCTTTCTGCAATTCCACGGCGCGGCGCGGGTCCAGCAGTTGCGCCTCGTAGTATTCGTCGGCCAGGCGCTCCAGGTTGCGCAGCGGGCCGTAGGTCTCGGCGCGGGTCAGCGGTGGCATCAGGTGGTCGATGATCACCGCCTGGGTGCGGCGCTTGGCCTGGGCGCCCTCGCCCGGGTCGTTGACGATAAAGGGGTAGATATTCGGCAGCGGCCCGATCAGCGCATCCGGCCAGCACTGCGCCGACAGCCCGACGCCCTTGCCCGGCAGCCATTCCAGGTTGCCGTGCTTGCCGACATGAATCAGCGCATCGGCGGCAAAGCCATGGCGCAGCCAGAAATAGAAAGCCAGGTAGCCATGGGGCGGGACCAGGTCGGGGTCGTGGTACACCGCGCTCTGGTCGAGCTGGTAGCCACGGGCCGGCTGGATGCCGACGAAGGTCAGGCCCAGGCGCAGGCCGGCAATCATCATCCGTCCGCCACGGAACATCGGGTCCTGCGCCGGCTCGCCCCAGCGCTCGCGCACTGCCTGCTGGTTGGCCTCGGGCAATTGCGCGAAGGCCGCCAGGTAGTCGTCCAGGGCCATGCTTTGCATGCACGGGCGCTGGTCGAGGCTGTCGAGGTCGTTGCTGACGCCGCCGAGCAGGTCGTGGATCAACCGGGTGCCGCTGTCCGGCAGGTCGCCCACCGGGTAATCCTGTAGTTTCAAGGCCCGCAGGATATTCAGTGCCGCCGCCGGGGTGTCGAGGCCGACGCCGTTGCCGATGCGGCCATCCCGGGTCGGGTAGTTGGCCAGCACCAGGGCCACGCGCTTCTGCTGATTCGGCAGGCGTGCCAGCTCGCACCAGCGCCGCGCCAGTTCGGCGACGAAGTCCATGCGCTCGGGCTGCGGCCGGTAGCAGACCACATCGGACTGGCTGCGCTCGCTGCGCCAAGCCAGGTCCTTGAAGCTGATCGGCCGGGTGATGATGCGTCCGTCCAGTTCCGGCAAGGCGATATGCATGGCCAGGTCGCGGGCACCGAGGCCCTGCTCGCTGGCCTGCCAGCCGGGTTCGTTGTCCTGGGCGCAGATCGCCTGCAGCACCGGGATATCCCGGCGGAACGGGCGCAGGTGCGGCTGTTCCGGGCTGGACTGGGCGAAACCGGTGGTATTGATGATCAGCGCGGCAGCGGTTTCGTCCAGCCAGTCCTCGACCTGGGCCAGGCAGCCGGCCTCCTTGAGGCTGGCCACGGCGATCGGCAGCGGATTCAGCCCGGCGCCTTGCAGCCGCTCGCAGAACACATCGATAAAGCCAGTGTTCGCCGCCTGCAGATGGGAGCGGTAGAACAGGATCGGCACCACAGGTCGCCCAACATGCCAATCAGCGCGCCAGTGGCCCATTCCGGCCTCGGCATGGCGCGGGTGGTACAGGCTGGTACGCGGCAGTTGCCGTGGCTCGTCCCAGCGGTAATCGCGCCCCAGCCAGGTATTGGCGAGGCAATTGAACAGGTTCAGGGCATTGGCCTTGCCGCCCTGGCGCAGGAAGTGCCAGAGGCGCTCGGCCTGCTCGGCAGCGACGTTGCCCAGGCTGCTCAGCTCCGGGTCCGGGCGGTCGTCACCCGGCACCAGGATCAGCTTCACGCCACGGGCCGCCAGCTCGACCAGCTGCTCGACGCCATAGCGCCAATAGCCGATGCCGCCATGCAGCGACACCAGGATCACCTTGGCATGGCGCAGCACCTCGTCGACATACAGGTCGACCGAGGCGTGGTTCTGCACCTGCATGGGGTTGGCCAGGCGCAGGCTGGGGTAATCCTCCGGCAGCTCGCGGGCAGTTTCCGCCAGCAGCGCCAGGTGCGAATCACCGCTGCAGAGAATCACCAGCTCGGCCGGGGTCTGGCCGAGGTCGGCAATGCTGTCGTCGGGCACGAAGCCGCCGGGCTGGGTCCGCAGCAGGTGCATGGATCAGGCGCCCAGGGCAGCGCGCAGGCGTGCTTCCAGAGCAGCGGCATCCAGGTCCTGGCCGATCAGCACCAGGCGGGTGATGCGCGCTTCGTCGCTGCGCCAGGCGCGGTCGAAGTGCTTGTCGAAACGGGTACCCACGCCCTGGATCAGCAGGCGCATCGGTTTGCCTGGGATGGCCGCGAAACCCTTGACCCGCAGGATGCCGGTGTCGGTGACCAGTTGGGTCAGGGCATCCAGCAACAGGCTTTCGTCGGCTTCCGGCAGGTCGAGGGAGATGGAGTCGAAGGCGTCGTGGTCGTGATCGTCGTGGTCATCGTCGCCGTCATGGTGCGAATCGTGGTGGGTGCGGCGGCCGTCGATATGGGCCTCCGACTCGGCACCCAGGCCCAGCAGCACTTCCAGCGGCAGCACACCCTTGCTGGCTTCGACCACCTTGACCGCTGGCGGCAGTTCTTCCTCGACCTCGGCGCGCACGGCGGCCAGGGCTTCAGGGGCGATCTGGTCGCACTTGTTGAGGATCACCAGGTCGGCGCTGGCCAGTTGGTCAGCGAACAGTTCGTGCAACGGCGATTCGTGGTCCAGGTTCGGGTCCAGCTTGCGCTGGGCGTCGACCTGCTCCGGGAAGGCGGCGAAGGTGCCGGCGGCCACGGCCGGGCTGTCGACCACGGTGATCACCGCGTCGACGGTGCAGGCGTTGCGGATTTCCGGCCATTGGAAGGCCTGGACCAGGGGCTTGGGCAGGGCCAGGCCGCTGGTTTCGATAAGGATCTGGTCCAGATCGCCGCGGCGCGCCACCAGCTCGCGCATCACCGGGAAGAACTCTTCCTGCACGGTACAGCACAGGCAACCGTTGGCCAGCTCGTAGACGCGGCCGTTGGCCTCTTCCTCGGTGCAGCCGATGCTGCATTGCTTGAGGATCTCGCCATCGATGCCCAGCTCGCCGAATTCGTTGACGATCACCGCGATGCGGCGGCCATTGGCGTTGTCCAGCATATGGCGCAGCAGGGTGGTTTTGCCCGAGCCGAGAAAGCCGGTGACGATGGTAACGGGGAGTTTGGCCAGTGTTTTCATGTCGGATGCCCTTGGCAGCATGGCGGGCATGGGGGACGGAGGCCAGGAACCGTGCGGTCTGGACGCGTTCGCCACCGGATCACCCCGCCCGGTTAATGTGGAAGCTGGTCGAGGCAGGTCTCCTGGCTTGCGCCGTGTCCTCGGGACGCCATCGACGCCTTCCCGCCCTTTATGCTCGGCAGTGGCACTGGTCGATGGACTCGGCACTTACAGTTGCGGGGGCAGCCGCGGCTTGCCGCGTTCCCGTCTTAGCTCCGACCCGCGTCGGAGAACCTCGAACCGGCAAGGCTACGCAGTGCCCGGAAGCCGGTCAACCGCTGTATTGACGGATGTCAACGCGCGTGATTACCTAGCGCGATTCGTTTGGGTGCCTTTTTTATTACAAAAGGTGAAACGGGAAACCGGTGCGCTGTGACCGTCAGGTCCAGTCATTCCGGTGCTGCCCCCGCAACGGTAAGCAAGGAAAGCGTCTGATCCACTGTGCCAGCAGTCCGGCATGGGAAGGAGACGCCTCGGCCCACAGCCCCCTGCAAGCCCGGAGACCGGCCCATGACAGATTTGACCAAACCCGCGGTGGGCGGGCGACGTTGCAACGCCTGGGTGCCCCGCATCCAGGCGTTCTTCGCGCTTGCCTGTTGCCCGAACAACACCAAGAGGAAAGCGCCATGCCCGTCATCAGTACCGCCAGCCACGCCAGCAGCACCTCCACCACCCTCAGCCAGCGCATCGTCGCGGCCGTCAGCGCTTCGGTACTGGGCCTGTGCCTGGTCTACTTCGCCGGTTTCTCGCATATCGAAGCGGTGCACAACGCCGCCCACGACACCCGCCACAGCGCCGCCTTCCCCTGCCACTGAGGCCCGACCCATGTTCACTCGCATTGCCCGCACCGCGGGCTTTACCGGTCTGCTGGCGGCCGTGCTGCTGACCCTGCTGCAAAGCTTCTGGGTCGCGCCGCTGATCCTCAAGGCGGAAACCTACGAAAACTCGGCGCCGGCCGAGGTCCATGAGCATGAGCACGCCGACGCGGCCGCAGCGGGCGAAGGTCATCACCACGATGCCGAAGCCTGGTCGCCGGAAGATGGCTGGCAGCGCGTGCTGTCCACCACCGGCGGCAACCTGGTGGTCGCGGTGGGCTTCGCCTTGCTGCTGGCGGCCATGTACACCCTGCGCAGCCCGGGCAGCATCGGTGTCGGCGCGCTCTGGGGCCTGGGCGGTTTCGCCGTGTTCTGCCTGGCGCCGAACCTCGGCCTGCCGCCGGAGCTGCCGGGTACCGCCGCGGCCGACCTCGTCCAGCGCCAGTTCT
Organism: Pseudomonas putida; assembly: GCF_001941965.1. Taxonomy (GTDB): domain Bacteria; phylum Pseudomonadota; class Gammaproteobacteria; order Pseudomonadales; family Pseudomonadaceae; genus Aquipseudomonas; species Aquipseudomonas putida_L. The sequence goes on from NZ_MKZO01000014.1 coordinate 114,956, forward strand.
GGTGGGTTGGCACCGCCGCTGCCACCGCTATCGGCCTGGCGCTGATGGTGTTTGCAGGCAACTGGGTGCTGAAAATCGCCGGCCTGATCCTGCTGGCGATTCCCCATGTAATCGGCGCCCCGCAGCCGGACGTCCATGAAAGCCTGGCGCCGGAAGCCCTGGAGTCGCAGTTCATCGTCGCTTCGTTGCTGACCAATGCCGGTTTCTGGCTGGCCCTGGGCCTGATCAGCGCCTGGCTGTACCGGCGGCAGTCCGCCTGATGGCCGTCCCGTCCGGCGTGGCAGCGTTGTACGCCGGGCTGGGCTGCCGCCGTGGTGCCCCGGCCAGTGAGCTGGCCGGGCTGCTGCGGGATGTGATGCAATCGCGCAACCTGCCTTTCGCCGCGCTGGTTGCTCTTGCCAGCATCGATCTCAAGCGCCAGGAACCCGGCCTGCTGCAGCTGGCTGCCGATCTCGGCCTGCCCCTGCACTTCTTCAATGCCGTGCAACTCGCCCCGTATACCCCGCGCCTGAGCCATCGCTCGGCCATCGCCTTTCAACACAGCGGCTGTTATGGCGTAGCGGAAAGCAGCGCCCTGGCCCTGGCCGAGCAGCTTGACGGCGGGCTGGCCGAGCTGCGCGTCGAGCGCATCGTGCGCGACGATATGACCCTGGCATTGGCCTGGATCCCTGCTTCTGGCGGATAATCCGCCCTTCCGTTTTCCAGAGACCTCCCATGACCGTCTATTTCATCGGCGCCGGCCCCGGCGATCCGGAGCTGATCACCGTCAAGGGCCAGCGCCTGATTCGCCAGTGCCCGGTCATCATCTATGCCGGCTCGCTGGTGCCCGCCGCCGTGCTCGACGGGCATAACGCCGAGACCCTGATCAACAGTGCCGAACTGCACCTGCAACAGATCATCGAGGTGATCGCCGCCGCCCATGCCAAGGGCCAGGACATCGCCCGGGTGCACAGCGGCGACCCCGGCCTGTATGGCGCCATCGGCGAGCAGATCCGCCACCTGCGCGAGCTGGAGATTCCCTACGAGATCGTCCCCGGGGTCACGGCCACGGCGGCCAGCGCCGCCCTGCTCGGCTGCGAACTGACCCTGCCGGATATCGCCCAGAGCGTGATCCTCACCCGCTTCGCCGATTCCTCGCCGATGCCCGAGGGCGAAGCGCTGGCCAGCCTGGCCAGCCACAAGACGACCATGGCGATACACCTGGGCGTGCGCCATCTGCCAAGGATCGTCGAGGAGCTACGCCCGCATTACGGCGGTGACTGCCCGATCGCCGTGGTGCACCGGGCTACCTGGCCGGATCAGGACTGGGCGCTGGGAACACTGGACGACATCGTCGAGCTCACGGCGGCCAAGGGCTTCCGGCGTACCGCGCTGATCCTGGTGGGCCGGGTGCTGGCCAGCGACAGCTTCAGCGAATCGGCGCTGTATCGGGCGGGGCATGCCCATCTGTACCGGCCTTGAGACGTATTGCATTGCTATCACCGTGCCTGCACATTAGGACGACCACCACCCAAGAAAGGATTTCCCCCGATGCTGGAACTTCGTCCTTGCTGCGAATGCTGCGCCACGGCACTGCCGGGCGACAGCCGTGACGCGATGATCTGCTCGTTCGAGTGCACCTATTGCCGTAGCTGCGCGGACGATCAACTGAAGGGCAAGTGCCCGAATTGCGGGGGTGAATTGCAACCGCGACCGGCGCGGGTCGGGGAGAAGCTGGTGAAGAATCCGGCGACGACGGTGCGGACGGTGAAGGCCGAAGGCTGTCCTGCACACTAGAAGCTTATGGTGTTGCTGATGGCCTCATCGCTGGCAAGCCAGCTCCCACAGGTAGTGTGTGCACCGCAAACCCTGTGGGAGCTGGCTTGCCAGCGATGAGGCCATCGAATTCACATCAATGCGCCTGCATCTTGCTCTTGATGAACCCCACCACCCAGGTCAGCACCGCACCACCGGCGCCACCGCCGATCACGCTGCTGATAATGGCTGGAATATCCAGGGAACCTTCCGCGCCGGCCTGGGCCAGGGACTGATCGCCGGTCAGATGGGCCAGCACCTGCCCCACCACCACGCCACCGACCCCACCAAGGACACTGTTGAGCACCGGGCCCATGCCCTCCTTGCTCAACCCCGCCGCGTTGCCGCCAATCACACCCGCGATGACTTGCACAACCAGACTGATGATATCCATTGCAATAGCCTCTCTTAGCGTCTGCAAGAACGCCTCGCGTGCGGGCTACTGCGGATACGGCACTACAACGGGCATCGAGACGTCGAAGTCCGACCGACGACAGCAGGCTGTGGCGGATACCCGACAGTATATGTAGGACTTTTTACTTGCGCGAATAACCTGCGATCAAGGCTTGACGCTCTTCAGCTCGTTCAGCAAACCCAGCAGTGTCTGCAGCTTCTCGTCGCCGAACTGCTCGAGGATGCGCTGGTAGTTGCGCTCCATATCCTCGCTCATGGCGATGAAGCACTGCTGGCCCTGCTCGGTCAGGCCGACGAAGACCCGGCGCTGGTCGGTGCTGGACTTCCTGCGGCGCACCAGGCCGTCGCGCTCCAGGCGGCTGAGCACGCCGGTCATGCTCGGCTTGAGGATGCAGGCCTGCTCGGCCAGTTGATGGCTTTCCAGCTCACCCTGCTGGCGCAGGATGCGGATCACCCGCCACTGCTGCTCGGTCAGGCCATGTTCGTTGAGGGAGGGCCGGAAGAAGGCCATGGCGGCTTCCCGGGCTTGCAACAGGGTGAGGGTCAGGGACGGTCTTGGTTTCGGCATGGTCAGACTGATATCAACGGTGATTGTGCAGCTTAAGAGCCGGGCTTTCGGGCTGCAAGCGCCGCTGTACTACCGCGCTGGCGCAGCCTGCGCATTCGTCAAATATATTGAACTGACGCGTGCGTAAAACATCACGCTTTCACTCGAATTTTCAATGGCTTAACCGATAAATCGTAGTCCCAACGTTAAGAAATACGGACACAGAAACGTGAATCCGCTTGATATATTTAACGGCTCTGGCAAGCTATGGGGCAGGTTTCGACCGGGAATCGACCTTCGCGTGCATCCCGGCAGTGCTCGAAACCTCAGGCAGCGCCAGGTCCGAACCGGCGCGCCTGCACAACAATGACAGGCCGCGCCTGTCCCAAGGTGACATATGCCCAACAGCAACATTGGCAATAAGAATCAGAAATCCCGCAAACCCGTGGTCCTGATGACCATGGGCACTCAAGAACGCAAGGGTCACGACTACCAGGTGATGACCCACAAGTACATCACGCCGCTGGTGGAACACGCTGGCTGCGTCCCAGTCCTGGTACCCACCTGCTGCGGCGTCGAAGACCTCGAGCAGTACCTGGACATGGCCGACGGCGTGTACCTGACCGGCGCCGGGAGCAACATCGACTCAGCCCTCTACGGCCAGGAAAACGAAACCCCGGGCAAGGCCCAGGACCGTGACCGCGACCTCTTCGACCTGCCGCTGGTGCAACTGGCGATTGCCCGTGGCCTGCCGATCTTCGGCATCTGCCGTGGCATGCAGGAAATCAACGTGGCCCTCGGCGGTGATATCTACCAGAAGGTCTATGCCGAGCCAGGCTTCAACGATCACCGGGAGAACCCCGAGGATCCGGTCGACGTGCAATACGCAGCCTCCCACAGCGTGCGCCTGAAGCCGGGCAGCTGGCTGCGGGAACTGCTGCAGAGCGACGAGATCCGCGTCAACTCGCTGCATGGCCAGGGCCTGAAAACCCTGGGCGACGGCGTCGAGCCCCTGGCTCATGCCGAAGACGGCCTGGTCGAAGCGATCCATGCGCCAAGCCTGTCGCCGTTCCTGTTCGCAGTGCAATGGCACCCGGAATGGCAAGCCGCGAAGAATCCGGATTCGGTGCGGATGTTCGAGGCGTTTGGCGACGCTTGCCGGGCGCAAGCGGGAAAGAAGCAGCAGAGCAAGACTCAAAGCATTGCTTGAGATAATCATCTCAAGCAACTGATTTAAAAGGATTTTTAAATCAAAAAGGTCGTATCGAAGACACATCGATACGGCCTTTTTTGTGCGCATCGCAGCGCCACACCTCACAAATGACTTTATAAAAACGTCGTAACTCGTTGTTTTTGAATGATTTAACCGGAAATATAATCAACTTTAAGAATATCGCTCAAGCTGCTGTCTGCGCTACGGAATGGCATCCATCCTCGGCTCCATTCCCACCCTTCCCGTCAGTTCGCCTTCGATCTGCCCCGACAACGACCAGACCCCGGCCATCACCCCGGTGCCATGGTTCTCCATCAGGTTCAGCCACTCCTCGTTCAATGCCGCGTTGAGGATCACCCGCAACTGCTCGACCATCTCCGGCCGGTCGCTCTCATGCATCATCGCGCCGATCCCGGCCGAGGCCACCGAGATCGCCATCCCCGCCGCCTTGCCCACCGCTGCCGCCACGGCGCTGAGTGCGCCCCGGGGCGCCAGGGTCGCTTCCAGGCGTGTGCTGGCTTTGCTGGCCACCGATGACAGTCCATTGTCCGACGCTGTCGCATTGGCCGCGGCGGCCTTGCGAATCTCTTCGTTCAGCGCCAGCCAGGCCGGCAGCTGCACGAAGGGCTTTGCCGTGAGCACGCCGCGCAGGCTGGCGTCCCGCGCGGCAGGCGGGCCCAGGGCAATGGCGGGAATACGTTCGAGGTGCAGGGCGAACTGGTCTGGCGCAGGCCGATAGCGCTCGCCAATCTCCTGGATCTGCTGGCCGAGCAATTGCACGTACAGCTCGGTCGCACGCTCGCGGATCAGGTCGGGGTTGATCTGCTCGGCCACCGGTTCCAGCACGCGCTCGCGATAAGCGTCCTGCAGATAAAGGGCCAGGCGGTTATCGGGCTGGTCGCGGTGCTGGCTCATCTTGTACCAGGCCACCCTGAGGGTCAGCCATTGCTGGGTCCAGTAGCCGGTGAACCAGGGAATGAAATTCTCTTCGGTCTGTACCTGCACCTGCTCGCGCCAGACCCGCATGGAGCGCCGTGCATAGTCCCCGGCCGACCCGGCGGCGCCGCGCGAGGCCTGGACGATCTCCCGGTCCACCTGCTGCCAGGCAGCGGGCGACAGCACAACCGGCGGTACCTCCGGCACGCGATTGCGCGAACTGCAGCCGCACAGGATCACCAGCAACGCCACAAGCCACACCCGATACAGTGAACGCCGGTTCACGATCGCCACCCCCTTCGCCACGCTTTCTGGAGTATAGGAACGGCGCGGGTGCGGCGATCTAACTTCTGGCGATATCCAGCAGGGGCCAGTGCGCCAGGGGTTCGTACTTGCCCTTGGTGGACTCGTAGAGCACGAACTCCCGTGCATTCCAGCGAAACTCCGGCGCCACCGCTGCCTCGGGCACTTCGTTGCGGAAGTCCCGGGCCAGCGTCAAGTGCGGGCGAAACTCTCTTGAATCGACGACGAAGCCCAGTGGCAACAAGGCCTCCTGCAACTGGTAGACCCAGCGCAGTAGTACTTTTGGCGGTTCCTGCGTGGTCAGCACCAGCGCCTGGCTGCGCCGCCAGACCTCCAGCCGATCGAGGACCAACGGCTCCAGGCGCTCCGGCGGGCGCAGCCGTGCGGCTACTTCGAGAATCGCCGGCAACTGGCTTACACCGACTGCACCAAGAAACATCAGGGTCACATGGAAATTTCCGCTCGGTACCGGCTTGCCGCTGCGCAGGCGCAGGTCTCTACGCCAGCGCGACAGGGCCTTGCCTTGCGCCGGGGTGCAGGGCAAGGCGAAGAACAGGCGCTTGAAGGGTTCGTTGGGTCCGGGGTCGAGGCTGATCACGAAAGGCTCCTTGGGTGTCTCGCGGCACTATGACTCAAGACAGCACCACCCTGCCCGGCTATCCTCGGCTGCACCAGAAAATGACAGACAAGGAGAGCTCATGAGCCTGGAGCTGCGCGTTGCCACCCCGGCGGATGTCGAAACCCTGTTCGAGATCCGCACCAGCGTCACCCAGAACCACCTGTCCCGCGAGCAGATGGCCGGGCTGGGGATCACCGCCGAGGTGCTGGCCTCGATCCTCGAAACCGAGCCCTGTGCCTGGATCGCTCACCAGGATGGCGTTGCCGTGGGGTTCGCCATGGTCGATGGCGAGGCTGGGGAGGTCTTTGCCCTGTTCATCAGGCCGGGATTTGAAGGGCTGGGGATTGGCCGGGGGCTGATGAGGCTGGCCGAGGCGTACCTGTTCCGGAACCATGAGCGGATCTGGCTGGTGACCGATGGCAATGCCGATATCAGGGCCAACGGGTTCTATCAGCGACTGGGCTGGGAGTTGGTCGGGCGGGTGGATGAGCGGGATGTGCGGTATGAGAAAGATCGCTGATTTGCGGTGTTGCTAATGGCCCTATCGCTGGCAAGCCAGCTCCCACAGGGACCGCGTGCACCGCAGAACCTGTGGGAGCTGGCTTGCCAGCGATGAGGCCCTGAAAGCCAATAAAGAACTCAAACCGGCGAAATGGTCCCCAACGCCCCGATCACGATCGCCAGTGCCAGAAACCCGAACAGAAAAATCGCCATCTTGCCCATCACTGCCTCCACCTACCGAAAATAAACCTTGCATGGGGCCTATTCTCGGCAAGCATCTGTTTGCATAACAGATTCAGAAAGCACTGAAAAATACGGATCAGATCAGCAGCGGAAGTGCCCGACCATGCCGTGCAGACGGCTGCTTAGGTGGCTCAGTTCGGTGCTCGCTGCAGATATTTCGGCACTGGCAGTGGCCGATTCCTCGGCGGTCTCGCGCACGCGGGTCACGCTCTGGTTGATCTCTTCGGTCACCGCCGCCTGCTCCTCCGCAGCAGTGGCGATCAGCTCGCTCATCTGCTGAATATTCGACACCTGCCGGGTGATCTGCTCCAGGGCCGTGCCGGTGTCACGTACACCATTCACCGAGGCGCTGGTCTGCTCCAGGTTGGTCTGCATCATCCCGGTACTTTCATTGGCGATGTGCTGCAGCTTGATGATCAGTTGCTCGATCTCGCTGGACGAGGCCTGGGTACGCTGCGCCAGGTTGCGCACCTCGTCGGCGACCACGGCAAAGCCGCGCCCCGCCTCACCGGCCCGGGCCGCTTCGATGGCAGCGTTGAGGGCCAGCAGGTTGGTCTGCTCGGCCACCGCCTTGATCACATCGAGGATCGCGCCGATACGCCCGCATTCCTGCTGCAAACGCCCGAGGGATTCGGCGGAGATGCCCACGCCATTGGCCATTGCCTCGATCTGCCGGATCGCCTGCTGGGACATCGCCAGCACGCTGGTCACCTCATGGTCGGCGCCCTTGGCAGCACTGGCGGCCTCCTCGGAGTTGCGCGCCACTTCCTGCACGGTGGCGGCGATCTCGTTCATCGCCGTGGCGACCATATCGGTCTCGTTGCGCTGGCTGTCGATGCCTTCGCGGGTGGTACTGGTGATTGCCGCCAGTTGCGAGGCCGAGGCCGCCAGTTGCTGCGAGCCGCAGCCGATCTGCGAGATGACGTCGCGCAGGCTGGCGGTCATGCTGTCCAGCGAGCGCAGGAGCACGCCGAGTTCGTCGCCGCGTTCGGAGTGGGTCTCGCCAGTCAGGTCGCCACCGGCGATGCGCTGGGCAGTCTTCACCGCTTCACGCAGCGGATAGACGATCTGCCGGCTGATCAGCAAGGCGACGGCAATACCACAGATGATTGCCACCAGGGTGATCACCGCCAGCAGCATATGGGTGCTCTTCACCTGCGCGGAGGCACGGTCCTCCTCGGCGTAATACAGGGCGTTGGCGCCGTCCTGCAGCTTGGAGAGCAACTGGTTGGCGGCCGTCAGCTCGGCCACCGAGCGGGCCTGCTCGCGGGCCTTGCCATAGGTTTGCAGATCAGCCTGGAGCTTCTGCGCCGCCGCCAGGTCCTGGGCCGGCCAGCGCCCTTCCCGTGCATCCAGGACAAGCTGGTCGAAACCTTCCTTGAGTTTGGCGTGGTGCTCCTGGTGCAGGGCCTGCTGCCCGGAGTCATTGGTCAGCGCCAGGCTGTAGTTGGCTTCCCGGGCGAACACGATCTCGTCGAACAGGCCGCTGATAAAACTGATGCGCTGCAAGGATGCACTGCTGTTCTGCAGGCCAAAGCCGCCGAGCAGCGACAGCAGCAAGGCAAAGGCCAGCAGCAGGCCGAAGCCGAGGCCGAGTTTGCGGGTGACGCTGAGGTTCTTCAGCGTGAATGCCTGGGACATACCTTTCTCCAACCTGTGAGTTCGCCCTCGCCGGTCCGCAGGTGACGGTAACCGGCAAGTCTGTCTGTCATGACGCCGAAGCCAATGGGACGCGGAGCCCGTGCGAACGGCACGGGCCCTGGTGCACAGGAGTGTTCCGGAGGGGATTCACGCGCTGGGCATCCATGCGGTTCCCCAAGGGCGGGAAACCTCTTTTTGCCCGGGCTTCCAATGCCCGGCATTACCCTACTTATAGTAAGGGAATGGTAACATCCGCAAACGATTGATACCAATATGACACTATTGTCTGTTCACGGCTATTCGTCCCTTTGCAGCCGGTTCGAAAATGCTAGGCTTGGCCGCCGCCGACCGGCGCCCCTGGCCCGATGACATCGGCGAACCGTCAAGGAAAGGACAATGAGCGAAAACCGAAAAGCGCTTATCGATCAAGGCGCTATGGCTACCCGCAATCTCGCTGAATGCTTGGCTGTGGACCAACGGGTACTGGCCGCCAGCGTCGCCGCGCAGGTCGACCGGAGCCTGGCCGAGGCCCTGCAAGAGGCTGCAGAAAGCAGTCGCACGCTGGGTATTTCGAAAAAAATTGCAACAATTGGCCTGGCGTTAGGCCAATGGCTGGAAGCGACTCCCGCGCCATCCCGGGACGCTGACCTGCTGTTCAGCCACCCTTCCGATACCGTGCGTGGCTGGGCGGCCTTCGCCAATGCCTGGGCGCTACGTGACAGCGATATCGGCGAGGCTCTGCAAGGCCAGCTGCGTTTTGCCACCGACGAGCACTTCGGCGTACGCGAATGGGCCTGGCTGGCCCTGCGCCCGCAACTGGTGACGGAGCTGGAGCGCAGCCTCGCCCTGCTCCAGCGCCACCATCGCGACAACGACCCGCTGATCCGCCGGTTCAGCATCGAGATCCTGCGTCCGCGCGGGGTCTGGTGCGAGCATATCGCCCGCCTGAAGTCCGAGCCGGAAATCGCCGAGGCGCTGCTCGTCCCGCTGCTGGCCGAAGCCGACAAGTACCCGCAGGACTCGGTGGCCAACTGGCTCAACGACGCCAGCAAGACCCGGCCCGACTGGGTGCTCCAGCTGTTCGAGCGCTACCCGCCGGAATGCAAGGCATCGACGCGGATTTTCACCCGGGCCACCCGCAGCCTGCCGGTCAACGCCTAGGCTTCGACGCAGTGCAACGGCTTGCTCTTCGCACTAGAGCAGTGGCGAGCCCTCCATGGCATGGGTATCTACACATCTTTTGGGCTGAGATGGCCTGTCAGTAGATCGTATGAGGGCTGACAGGTGCTTGCCATGACTCTTCTGGCGCCCTTTAGATCGAGCGCCGCCCGCGCGGCGCATCGCGGATGAATCCGCTCCCACATTTGTTGCAACGTGCCATGGCCTGTGAGATCTCCGTTGCTAGCCTTTGGAGGTTTGCGCGATGTATCGCATGGAGGCTATTGGGCTCGGCGGGATATCGAGTCGGACAAACAAGGCGGACAACTATGGCCTTACAGGCATAGGTACGTTGCAACCAATGTGGGAGCTGGCTTGCCAGCGATGCGCCGCGCGGGCGGCGCTCGATCTGGAGAACGCTGAAGATCTGTCGGCTTGCGCCTGGTGGCCATCATGCGGTCTCTCGACAAGCGACCCGGGGTCACCACTGGCCTTCGGAAAAGATGTGTAGATACCCATGCCTCCATGGTCCCGCCCGTCGCGCCATGGCCGATGCAGTCGAAGGCCGTGGAGCCGATACCGCGCTGCCAAAGCTCATCGCGCCCCCCAGTGAATACACCAAGGTGCCCTTCTCCACCGCCGTGGAGTGCCAGCAGGTAGATATCGCTGCTGGCGGGGCGGTGGTCGATGTGCAGGCGGATGCCGGCGTAGTGGACTTCAGAAGTCATTGTGTCCTTGCAGGGAAATCGATCCGGATTGAAGACGGGATCGCCCGCCCACGGTGGGCGTCAATCCTGCACAACCCTAGCAGACAGGACGTTTCGGCCGCGATACAGCCTATCTCTCGTAGGCATTTTCCATGCAGCCTGTAGGCCCCTGCTGAATATCCTGCACACCACCCGTTTCGCCTTGTCCACACCCACCGAAATGCGCCAAGTTCCCTCCGAACGTAGCGCGGCCGGTCCCTGGCTCAACTGCGACCACGCACTGAATGCCCAGGCCAAGGATCGACTTGCCATGTCCGTTTCCCATCCCGTGAAAAACCCTTACGAGCTGGAAATCATCCACCTCAAGGTGCAGGCCGATGTGCTCTCTTTCGAGGGCAAGGAGCATCTCAGCCAACCGTTCCATTACCGCATCCAGTTCACCAGCCCGGTACCGCGCACCACTCCGGGCGTCTTCCAGGCCGATAGCGACGAGTCCCCCGCCTCGGCGCTGGACATCGACGCCACCTCCGTACTCAATCGCCGGGCCAGCTTCGCCCTGTATGGCCCGCCGCCACCCCGTTACCCCTGGGAGGAGCCCCCTCGAGAGCATCTGCCACTGCGCAAGCTCTACGGTGCGATCAGCGCATTCCGGCGCCTGGGCGGCAGTCACGAACAGGGGCACTACGAGGTCATCCTGCAACCGCGCTTCGCCCACCTGGAACGTGGCAAGCAATACCGCCTGTACCGCAACCAGTCGGTACCGGAGATCGTCCGATACATCCTGACCCAGCGGCACGGCCTGTTGCCCCATGAGTTCGAATTCAAGCTCGTACGGGAATACCCACGCCGCCCCCACGTCATGCAGTACGGCGAAAACGACCTGAGCTTCATCAACCGCTTGCTGGCCGAGGTCGGCATCTGGTACCGCATCGACGCCGACCTCAAGCTGAACATCGACGTGGTGCGTTTCCACGACGCGCCCTGCCATTTCCAGTTCGACGTCAAACTGCCGCTGCTCTGGCCATCGGGGTTTTCAAGCGGTGGTGCCGATGGCGCGTGGAACCTGCGCACCCATCATCAGGTTGTTGAAAAAAACCAGTTTTTCCGGAGCTACGACCACCGTCAGGCGCAGAAAGAGCTACAGGACGAAATCGAGCAGCATCATCTGATCGTTGCCACGACGTACGGCGAGCGCTACGACTACAACGAGCCGTACACCGAACTCGGCGATCGCTACGCACACAGGGGCGAAGCCGAGGTGGAGAGCGGCCACTTCTTCGCCAACCTGCGCCGCGAGCGCATCCTCAACCAGCGTTCGCGCCTACTGGGCAGCAGTAGCAGCCCCACCCTGGCCCCGGGCCAGGTTCTCGAGATCGAGGGCCCGGTGCCACAAGACTTCGCCAACCGGGTAGCCATCACGACCATCACGACCCGGGCAGCGCGAAACGCCAGCTTCAGCGTCGAATTCGAAGGCATTCCTTATTCGCATTTCATCTGCTTCCGCCCACCGTACCTGGCAAAACCGCAGATCTCCGGAACATTGCCGGCACGCATCACCAGCAAGAACCCCTATGACCGTTACAGCCACCTGGACGAGGACGGTTGCTACCGGGTCAGCTTCCTGTTCGACCGGGACGAGCGCAAGGCCGGCTTCGAGAGCCTGCCAATGCGTCTTGCCCGACCCTACGCCGGGGACAAATATGGCAGCCACTTCCCGCTGCTCGCCGGTACCGAGGTAGCGGTGGCCTTCGTAGAGGGCGACCCGGATCGTCCCTACATCGCCCATGCGCTGCATGACAGCCGGCATCCCGACCACGTCACCCAGGACAACTTCCACCGTAATGTGCTGCGCACCCCGAGCAACAACAAGTTACGCATGGAGGACAAGACAGGAGAGGAGCACGTCAAGCTCAGCACCGAGTTCGCCGGCAAGAGCCAGTTGAACCTCGGGCACCTGGTGGATAGAGAGCGCAGGAAACGGGGCGAGGGTTTTGAACTGCGGACCGATCACTGGGGCGTGCTCAGGGCAGGAAAAGGCTTGCTCATCAGTGCCCACGCCCAGCCTGGGGCCGAAGGCGAGGTACTGGAAATGGGGTCGACTCTCGGCCTTCTGCAACAGGCTGCCGAACAACTGGAACATCTTTCCAACGATGCCGGGAGCTGTCGGGCCGAATCGGCGGATGTGCAGGCGCAGATCGACCTGTTCAAGCAGGATCTGGCGCAGCTCAAGTCTGCGGTCCTGCTGCTCAGCGCGCCTGAAGGCATTGCCGCCACCAGTGGCACCCACCTGCAGCTGGCGGCCCGGGACAACCTGATGCTCAACGCTGGCGGCCATGGCGACGTCAGCGTGATCAAGCGCCTGTTCATCGGCGCCGGCCAGGGGCTCAGCCTGTTCGTGCGCAAGCTCGGCATCAAGCTGATTGCCAACCAGGGCCCGGTGCAGGTCCAGGCACAGAACGACCGCCTGCTGTTGATGGCCCGGCAAGGGCTGGAGATCACCAGCACCGAGGATGAAATCCGCATCAGCGCGGGCAAGAAGATCACCCTCAATGCCGGTGGCAGCTACCTGATCCTCGACCCCTGCCGCGTCGAAGCGGGGACCGAGGGGGACTACCTGGTCAAGGCGCCCTACGTCTACTTCACCGGCAAAACCAAAATGACGCTCGACCTCCCGGCGCTGCCGGTGCTGACGGACTACGAGAAAAAAGGCTCCTACCAGAGCGACCACTCCGGCTGACCCTTCCCGGTCCCATCACAGGAAAACCACGCATGCTCAAGCGCTTATCCGAGTACCTGTTCGGCAAGGGTGACCCGCTGCCGCCGCCACCTCCCGTACCGCAACGCCCACAACTGACGGCGTGGCCAGTGCCGCTCAAACCTCACCCCGAGCCGGCG
>NZ_MKZO01000015.1 GCF_001941965.1 Pseudomonas putida
TTCACCCGCGATTGCGATAGTGGCCGCGCCACCGCAATCGCTGGCAAGCCAGCTCCCACAGTGACCGTGTCGGTCATAAAACTTGTGGCTGGCCGCGAACCCTGTGGGAGCGGGTTCACCCGCGATTGCGATAGTGGCCACGCCACCGCAATCGCTGGCAAGCCAGCTCCCACAGTGACCGTGTCGGTCATAAAACTTGTGGCTGGCCGAGAAACCTGTGGGAGCTGGCTTGCCAGCGATAGCGGTAGTGAATTCACCACCGCAATCGCGGGTGAACCCGCTCCCACAGGGGCCGCAGTGACCGCCAAACCTGCTCCAGACCGAATTGTTCATGTGACCCACATCAAGGCGACCTCGTCTTTGACTGACATCACGCGAGGTGCCCATGCACGATCCGTTTGAACAATCCCTGCGAGACATGCTCAAGGCGTCGCCCTCCGGCCAGGAGCGCGATGATGACGCCTGCCTCGGACGTGTCCTGAAAACCGCCAACCGCCAGGTCGGCGCCGGCGATATGTTCAGCCTGCTTGGCCGCTGGGGCCAGGCACTGATGATCGCCATCAATAATGGCTCGGCGCACGTGGCGCCGGTTCGCCGCACCGCTTCCAAAAAAGCTGATAAGGCCGATTGAATATGGAACTTGATCTCTGGACCCAGAGCCTGGTCACCGCAATGACCGCGTTGTGGACCAAAGTCGCGAACTTCATCCCCAACCTGTTTGGCGCCCTGGTCGTCGTGCTGCTCGGCTTCGTGGTCGCCAAGCTGCTCGATACCCTGCTCTCCAAACTCCTGGCCAAACTCGGCCTGGACCGCCTGATGAGCGGCACCGGCCTGACCAAGATGCTCAGCCGCGTCGGCATCCAGGTGCCGATCTCGACCCTGATCGGCAAGGTCGTCTATTGGTTCGTGCTGCTGGTGTTCCTGGTCTCCGCCGCCCAGTCCCTGGGCCTTGAACGCGTCTCGGCCACCCTCGACATGCTCGCCCTGTACCTGCCGAAAGTCTTCGGCGCGGCACTGGTCCTGCTGGCCGGCGTGCTGCTGGCCCAGGTCGCCAACGGCCTGACCCGCGGCGCCGCCGAGGGCATCGGCCTGGAATACGCCGCCGGCGTCGGGCGCATCGTCCAAGGCCTGGTGATCATCATCAGTATCTCGGTGGCCATCAGCCAGCTCGAGGTCAAGACCGACCTGCTCAACCATGTGATCGTCATCGGCCTGATTACCGTTGGTCTGGCCGTGGCCCTGGCCATGGGCCTGGGCAGCCGGGAAATTGCCGGGCAGATCATCGCCGGCATTTATGTGCGCGAGCTCTACCAGGTCGGGCAGGAAGTGCGGATTGGCGACGTCGAAGGCATGATCGAAGAGATCGGCACGGTGAAGACGGTGGTCCTGACCGACGACGGCGACCTGGTCTCGCTGTCCAACCGGACACTGCTGGAGCAGCGGGTCAGTAGCCGCTAACCGGGCAAATCTCTGCTAATGTATGCCGCCGCAAAACTGCCCCCTCCGGGCGGGCGGCGACGAATACCTGACTGTCGGCCTGATTTGTTTTGAATAGAACCTCCCCGCTGCCCATGCGTTACGACCCCCGCGAACTCACCGATGAGGAGTTGGTGGCGCGTTCGCATGAGGAGCTTTTTCATGTCACCCGCGCCTATGAGGAACTCATGCGGCGCTATCAGCGAACCCTTTTTAACGTTTGTGCACGTTATCTTGGGAACGATCGCGATGCCGACGATGTCTGTCAGGAGGTGATGCTGAAGGTCCTCTATGGGCTGAAGAACTTCGAGGGTAAATCCAAGTTCAAGACCTGGCTCTACAGCATCACTTATAACGAGTGCATTACCCAGTACCGCAAGGAGCGACGCAAGCGCCGGTTGATGGATGCCCTGAGCCTGGACCCCGTCGAGGAGGCCTCTGAAGAGAAGTCGCCGAAGCCGGAAGAGAAGGGCGGACTGGACAGGTGGCTGGTTCATGTGAACCCCATCGACCGTGAAATCCTGGTGCTGCGATTTGTCGCAGAGCTGGAGTTCCAGGAGATCGCCGACATCATGCATATGGGCTTGAGCGCGACGAAAATGCGCTACAAGCGCGCACTGGACAAGCTGCGCGAGAAATTTTCAGGGCAGATTGAAACTTAGTCTGTCGGAAAATTCTCTAACGGTTCGGTGAGTTCTGCTAAACTTGCCGACGAGTTGTCCCCCGGATATTGGTGGGGACTGCTTAACAATCATCAAATGGGGATTTAACGGATGAAATTGAAAAACACCTTGGGCTTGGCCATTGGTTCTCTGGTTGCCGCCACCTCCTTCGGCGCACTGGCTCAAGGCCAAGGCGCGGTTGAAGTTGAAGGCTTCTACAAGAAAGAATACTTCGACAGCCAGCGCGACTTCAAAAACGACGGCAACCTGTTCGGTGGCTCGATCGGTTACTTCCTGACCGACGACGTCGAACTGCGTCTGGGCTACGACGAAGTTCACAACGCTCGTGGCGAAGATGGCAAGAACATCAAGGGCTCGAACACCGCCCTGGACGCTCTGTACCACTTCAACAACCCAGGCGACATGCTGCGTCCGTACGTTTCCGCTGGTTTCTCCGACCAGAGCATCGGCCAGACCGGCCGCGGTGGTCGTAACGGTTCCACCTTCGCCAACCTGGGCGCTGGTGCCAAGCTGTACTTCACCGACAACTTCTACGCCCGTGCCGGCGTTGAAGCCCAGTACAACATCGACCAGGGTGACACCGAGTGGGCACCAAGCGTTGGTGTCGGCCTGAACTTCGGTGGTGGCTCCAAAGCCGCTCCAGCTCCGGCTCCTGCTCCAGTTGCTGAAGTCTGCTCCGACAGCGACAACGATGGCGTCTGCGACAACGTCGACAAGTGCCCAGACACCCCAGCCAACGTTACCGTTGACGCTGATGGCTGCCCGGCTGTTGCCGAAGTCGTTCGCGTTGAGCTGGACGTCAAGTTCGACTTCGACAAGTCGGTCGTCAAGCCAAACAGCTACGGCGACATCAAGAACCTGGCTGACTTCATGAAGCAGTACCCATCCACCACCACCACTGTTGAAGGTCACACTGACTCCGTCGGTCCTGACGCTTACAACCAGAAACTGTCCGAGCGTCGTGCAAACGCCGTCAAGCAGGTTCTGACCCAGCAGTACGGTGTTGAGTCGAACCGCGTTCAGTCCGTTGGCTACGGCGAAACCCGCCCAGTTGCCGACAACGCCACTGACGCTGGCCGCGCCGTTAACCGTCGCGTAGAAGCTCAAGTAGAAGCTCAAGCCAAGTAATTGGTCTGAAGCACTACTGAAAAACCCGGCCTCGGCCGGGTTTTTCTTTTTCCGAGCTTCAAGCCGCAAGCCTCAAGCTGCAAGAAAAGGCATTCGCGGCGCTTGCTGCTTTTTCTTATGACTTGCAGCTTATGGCTTGCAGCCCCTGCTCATTCAGCCCCAGAACGTTCGACGCTACACCTGCCACCTCGCCGATCACCAGGATCGCCGGGCTTTTCAGTTCGAAGCCCGCAGCATCCACATCCATCCGCCCCAGCTGGCTGCGGCACTCCCGTTGCCCGGGCAGGGACGCGTTCTCGATCATTGCCACCGGCATATCCACATCCATTCCCCCCGCCAGCAGCCCTTGTTGGATCGCCTTGAGACGGGCCACGCCCATGTACACCACCAGGGTCATGCCGCTTTGCGCCAGGCCCTGCCAGTTCAGCTCGCTGTCGTCCTGGGTGTGAGCGGTGACCAGGGTCACGCCACGACTCACGCCGCGCAGGGTCAGGGGAATGCCGCAGCGTGTGGCCCCCGCCAGACCCGCAGTGATCCCGTTCACCAGTTCCACCTCGACGCCGCGTTCTGCCAGCCAGTCGGCTTCCTCGCCACCCCGGCCGAAAATGCACGGATCGCCACCTTTCAGGCGCACCACGCAACGCCCTTGCCGGGCATGGCGCAGCATCAGGCGCTGGATAAACGCCTGGGGCGTGGAACGGCAGCCGCCGCGCTTGCCGACCCGGATCACCCGCGCCTGCGGGCAGTGTTCGAGGACTGCCGGGTTGACCAGATCGTCCATCATCACCACTTCGGCTTCCCTCAGGGCGCGTACTGCCTTCAAGGTCAGCAGCTCCGGATCGCCAGGGCCAGCGCCGACCAGCCAGACTTTTGCATTCATGGTGTCATCCTCATCAGGTTTGGGCGCCGTCAGCCTTTTAGCAGGCAGATCAGCAGAATCAGGTTGAGCAGCAGGGAGAACAGCGCCAGGCCGCGCCAGACCTTCAGCGGCTCGCGTTCCAGCAAGGGTTTCGGGCGCAGGGCCAGGGGCTGGTGTTCGCCCTGGTCGAGCAGCAGCAGCCATTGCTCGGCGGTTTCGAAGCGCTGGCGCGGGTCGCTGGCGATGGCCTGGGCCAGATTGCGCTCCAGCCATTCCGGGACATCCGGGCGCAGGCGCGCGGCGCTGGTCGGTGTACCAAAACGTGGATGCTGGAACGCCTCGATCTCGCCGTAGGGGTAATGCCCGGTCAGCAACCAGAACAGGCTGACGCCCAGGGCGTACAGATCCTGCTGCAAGGCCGGAGCTTGCCCGTCGAAGGCTTCCGGTGCGATGAACGACGGCGTGCCGGGCAGTTCGTGGGCAATGTCCTCGGAAAGGCCGGGACAGAAGGCTAGACCGAAGTCCAGCAGGCGAACCTGACCGTCGTCATCCAGGTGCAGGTTTTCCGGCTTGATATCGCGGTGGAGGATATTGCGCCGGTGCAGCATGCCCACCGCACGCAAGGACTGGCGGGCGATATCCAGCCACTGTGGCAGGGGCAGCGGGCCGTGCTGCTGGAAGTGCTGGGCCAGGGTCACGCCCGGGTATTCGCGCATCAGGTAATACAGGTGCTGGCGCTGATTGCCCGGATGCACCTCGGGGAAGCAGCGCCCGGCGACCCGACGCAGGAACCATTCCTCCATCAGCAGGCTTTGCTGGGCGCCGCTGTCCTGCTCGCGGCTGGCGGGCAGGGTTTTCAGCAGCCAGGGTTGTTGCTGGCGATCGAGTACGCGGTAGAGCAGGGATTGCCGGCTCTTGCTCACCACCGCATCGACGGTCCAGCCCTCGAAGGCCTGGCCCGGGCGCAGGTGTGGCGGTAATGGCCATTGCTGCAGCTGCGCCAGGGTATCGCCGAGGCTGGCGGCGCCGGGCTCGTCGACCCGGACCAGCACGGCACTGGCGTTGTCCTGGCTGCCGGCGAGGTGAGCCATGCGCACCAGGGTGTCGGCGGCTTCCTGCAGGTCCGGAGTATCACGCAGCACCCCGGCGATCTGATGTTCGTTGAGCACGCACCAGACGCCATCGCTGAGCAGGACGAAGTGTTCGCCCTGCTGCAACTCGCCCTCCAGATAGTCCACCAGCAGATGTTCATCCAGGCCGAGGGCGCGCTTGAGCACGTGCTGCATGCCGGGCTGGTCCCAGACATGGTCCTGGCTGATGCGGCGCAACTGCCCGGTGTGCCAGCGATAGACCCGGCAATCGCCGACATGGGCCAGGGTAAAGCGCTGGCCACGCAGGACCAGGGCACTCAGGGTGGTCAGCAGTGGCTGCCCGCCACCATTGGCGCGAAGCCAGCGGTTCTGCGCCGACAGCAGCCGATCCAGGGCCTGGGCCACGCCCCAGGTCGGCGGCGTGGCGTAGTAGTCCATCGCCAGCGCCTGCAGGCTGGCCCGCGCGGCCAGTCCGCCATCGGCGCACTGGCTGACGCCGTCGGCGAGGGCGAACAGATAGCCTTTGCTCGCCGCCAGTTCCGGTGCGGGGGTAACCAGGCGCGTGGCGTCCTGGTTTTCTTCCCGTGGACCGCTGGCGCTGGCCTGGGCGGTGCTCAGTCGCAGACTCATGAAAAACCCTTAGACCCGCGCCGCAGTCACGGCAGCGGAGCCCCAGGTGGTGCGCCAGCGGCGCTTGACGCCATGGAGGCCGAACCAGGCCAGCACGCCGAGGCTGGCGAACAGCCACAGGCCCAGCTGGTAATCACCGCTGTGCTGCTTGATCGCCCCGAGGCCAGCCGCCAGCAGGAAACCACCGATACCGCCGGCCATGCCGATCAGCCCGGTCATCACTCCGATTTCCTGGCGGAAGCGCTGCGGCACCAGTTGGAACACCGCGCCATTGCCTGCACCGAGACCGAGCATGGCGGCCACGAACAGGCCCAATGCTGCCACCGAGCTCGGCAGGTTGAAGCCCACCGCGGCAATGCAGATCGCCGCCACGCTGTACATGCCCAGCAGGGTGCGGATACCGCCGAAACGGTCGGCCAGGGCGCCGCCCAGCGGGCGCATCAGGCTGCCGGCGAAGACGCAGGCGGCGGTGTAGTAGCCGGCCTTGACCGGGTCGAGGCCGTACTGGTCGTTGAAGTAGCCGGGCAGGGCGCTGGCCAGGCCGATAAAGCCGCCGAAGGTGACGCTGTAGAAGAACATGAACCACCAGCTGTCACGGTCGCCCAGGGCCTTGAGGTAATCGGCCACGGCCTTGGGTTTCGGGCGTTGTGGTGCGTTGCGGGCGAGCAGGGCGAACAGCACGAGGGTCAGCGCCAGCGGCAGCACGGCGAAGCCGAACACGTTGTTCCAGCCGTAGGCCGCGGCCAGGATCGGCGCCAGCAGGGCAGCGAACACCGTACCGGAGTTGCCGGCACCAGCGATGCCCATGGCCTTGCCCTGGTGTTGTGGTGGGTACCACTGCGAGGCCAGCGGCAGGGACACGGCGAAGGACGCGCCGGCTACCCCGAGGAACACGCCGAGCAGCAGGGCCTGCTCGTAGCTGTTGACCCCCAGCTTCCAGGCGCTGAACAGCGCGACGATGACGATCACCTGGCCGATCAGGCCGGCGGTCTTGGGCGAGAGGCGGTCGACCAAAATGCCCATGACGAAGCGCAGGATGGCCCCGGCGAGGATTGGCGTTGCGACCATCAGGCCGCGTTGTTGCGGGGTGAGTTGCAGGTCGGTGGCAATCTGCACCGCCAGCGGGCCGAGCAGGTACCAGACCATGAAGCTCAGGTCGAAATACAGGAAAGCGGCAAACAGGGTCGGGACATGCCCGGATTTCCAGAAGCTCGTATTCATGGGGACACCTCACGGGGCTGAAACAAAAAAACGCCGCTTCCCGGCTCGCATGGGGGCGAGGGGGAGAGCGACGTCTTTGTCGGTATTTGGTTTTTGGGCAGCCGCCGTTGGCTACCGGGCTTTCGTTGTAATTCTTAGCAAGAGGTGGGCCAGTTCCCTGTGTATTGCCTGAACCGGCCTCATCGCTGGCAAGCCAGCTCCCACAGGGTCCGCACTGGTTTTGAGTATTGTGTGGTGCCTGCCAGTGGTGAATCTGCTGGCTACCTCAGTCGCTTCAGGCGCCGCGATCCCTGTGGGAGCTGGCTTGCCAGCGATGAGGCCCGAGAGAGCACCTCATCCCAACAAGTCATGCATGGCAATGATCTGCTCCGCCACCTGCACCAGCTTCTGCTGCTTGCTCATGGCCTGCCGGCGCATCAGGGTGTAGGCCTGTTCCTCATCGCAGTCCTTCATCTTCATCAACAGGCCTTTAGCCAACTCGATCCGCTTGCGCTCCGCCAACTGCTGGTCCCGCGCCTGCAACTGGGCCTTGAGCGCCTGGTCACTCTCGAAGCGGGCCATGGCCACATCCAGGATCGGCTGCAAGCGCCGCGCATGAATCCCCTCGACGATATAGGCACTGACCCCGGCCTGGATCGCCTGGCGCATCACCCCCGGGTCATGCTCATCGGTAAACATCACGATCGGCCGCGGCAGGTCGCGGCTGACCAGTACCACCTGGTCCATCACATCACGGCCGGGTGACTCGGTATCGATCAACACCACATCCGGGCGCACCGTTTCGACGCGCGCCGGCAAGTCGATGGTCAGGCCAGACTCCTCGATCACCTCGAAACCAGCCTCCACCAGCGCCGCACGCAGGCGACCGACTTTCTTCTCGGTGTCGTCGATCAACAGGATTCGCAACATCAGGGCAACTCCCGTTAAAGGTCGGACAGGGCGTGGAGGCGGAAGCCATGGGCATAGCCGCGAGGATCGCTGCCGTCCCAGATGCTGCCGTCGATCAACTGGCTGCTGCGCATCGAGGCAACCGGGCAGTCGATACCCAGGCTGGTCGCCGCATCGCGATACAGGCTGAGTTGCTGGACCTCACGGGCCACGGCCAGGTAATCCGGGTCTTCCCGCAGCAGCCCCCAGCGGCGGAACTGGGTCATGAACCACATGCCATCCGACAGGTACGGCACATTGGCCCGGCCATGGTTGAACAGGCTCAGGCCATGGGCGTCGTGCCAGTGGTTGCCGAGGCCGTCGCTGTAATCACCGAGCATGCGCGGCTCGATATCCGCCAGCGGTGCGTCGAGGTAGTTCTCGGCACTCAGCAGGCGCGCGGTGGCGCTGCGGTTTTCCGGGCTTTCCTCGATAAAGCGGCTGGCCGCCAGCACCGACGCCACCAGGGCCCGGGCGCTGTTCGGATGCTGCTGCGCAAAGCTCGCAGTGGTGGTCAGGACCTTTTCCGGGTGACCCGGCCAGATCGACTGGCTGGTGGCCAGGGTAAAGCCCATGTGCTGGTTCACCGCATTGGCCGACCAGGGTTCGCCCACACAGAAGCCATCGATCCGCCCGGCACGCAGGTGGGCGAGCATCTGCGACGGCGGTACCACCACGCTGTTGACGTCCTCAAGGGGATGGATGCCTTGGCTGGCGAGCCAGTAATACAGCCACATGGCGTGGGTGCCTGTGGGAAAAGTCTGGGCGAAGGTGAGTTTTGTCCGACTTTGGTGCACGTGACGTTCCAGTGCTTCAGGACTGGTCACGCCAATGACCTGCAGATCCGGCGACAGGTTGATGCTCTGGCCGTTGTGGTTCAGCCCCATCAGCACCGCCATGGGCGTCGCCGCCACGCCGCCGATGCCCAGGTGCACGGCGTAGGTCAGGCCGTACAGGCTGTGGGCGGCATCCAGTTCGCCGCTGAGCAAACCATCGCGCAGCCCGGCCCAGGAGGTCTGGCGCTTGAGGTTGAGGGTCAGGCCGTGGGGCTGGGCAAAGCCCTGGGTGGCGGCGACGACCAGGGGCGCGCAGTCGCTCAGGGCCATGAAGCCGATGTTCAAGCTGGTCTTTTCCGGGGCGTCGCTGCCATGCAGCCAGGCCAGGGGAGAGGGAGAAATCGTGGTCATCGCAATGCAATCGCCTGGCAGGTAAAGCGCTCGGCCGACGCACAAGCGAGCGCCGGCCCCATGCAAGGCTTAAAGCAACCCATATGCCAAGGGCCTGTCCTGCAAACCCCGGCGTGGCTATAATCGCCACCTCTCCAAATCCTGAGCCAAGCCCGCCCATGTATAACCTGGCCCGCCAGCTGTTGTTCAAACTGTCCCCGGAAACGTCCCACGACCTGTCGCTCGACCTGATCGGTGCCGGCGGCCGCCTGGGCCTCAATGGGCTGTTGACCAAGGCCCCGGCGCGTTCGCCGGTGACCGTCATGGGCCTGCAGTTCCCCAACCCGGTGGGCCTCGCCGCCGGCCTGGACAAGAACGGCGCGGCCATCGACGGCTTCGCCCAGCTGGGCTTCGGCTTCGTCGAGATCGGCACCGTGACCCCGCGTCCGCAGCCAGGCAACCCGAAGCCGCGGATCTTCCGCCTGCCGGAAGCCGAGGCGATCATCAACCGCATGGGCTTCAACAACCTCGGCGTCGACAACCTGATCAACCGCGTGCGCGCCTCCAGCTACAAGGGCGTGCTCGGCATCAATATCGGCAAGAATTTCGACACCCCTGTCGAGCGCGCCGTCGACGATTACCTGATCTGCCTGGACAAGGTCTACACCCACGCCAGCTACATCACCGTCAACGTCAGCTCGCCCAACACCCCGGGCCTGCGCAGCCTGCAGTTCGGCGACTCGCTGAAGCAACTGCTCGACGCCCTGGCCGTGCGCCGTGAAGAACTGGCCCTGGCCCACAACAAGCGCGTACCGCTGGCGATCAAGATCGCCCCGGACATGACCGACGAGGAGACCGCGCTGGTCGCGGCGGCCCTGCTGGAATCGGGAATGGACGCGGTGATCGCCACCAACACCACCCTGAGCCGCGAAGGTGTCGAAGGCCTGGCGCATGCTGACGAAGCGGGTGGCCTGTCCGGTGCGCCGGTGCGCGAGAAGAGCACCAACACCGTGAAGGTGCTGGCGGGTGAGATGGCGGGTCGTATGCCGATCATCGCTGCGGGTGGCATCACCGAAGGCCGTCATGCGGCCGAGAAGATCGCTGCCGGTGCGAGCCTGGTGCAGATCTACTCGGGCTTCATCTACAAGGGCCCGGCGTTGATCCGTGAGTCGGTGGACGCTATCGCTGCGATGCCCGGCCGCTGAATCGCGGCCATTAAAAAGGGCCCCGAAAGGGGCCCCTGGGCCGCAGCCCGCCGCCCGGATAGGGCGCGCATGTGAATCGGTTAAACGGTTACGCTCCTCGATCAGCCAACGGCGTGAACTTCGTTGAGTCGGTGGATACCTGCGGTGCCGGTCATACCATCCCAGTTGTCGCCTCGTCCTTCACGCCAGCCATTGATCCATGCCTGGCGTACGGACGGCAGGGTGAAGGGGCAAAGCTCGCGGGATTTGCCGGTAACTCCGTATTGATAGCCACGTGAAAATGCTCTTTCCAACGGATCACGCTTAAGTCTTCTCATAGGGTACTGCCCTCATTTGTTGACTGTAATGTCCCGTCGACCTCGTCTGAGGTCGGGCAGATTCTTTCTGCCGGTTTTGCGCTCGCTGCCGGCGTGGCGAGCAGAAGTGTCGTACCGTTGCGGTCACGACCTGAGTTGAGTTCTAACCAATGGGGCGGGGCGTGTGAACGAACGAATTGTCATAAGCACGTAACTTTTCCGTGGGTGAGGGGATAAGTAAAAAATTGCTTCACGAGGAGATCACGGGTAAAGCCAACTATCATCAGGAGTTACCCGGCCTTTGCAGCAAAACGCCATCGCGGAGAAGATTTTCCGGCGCTGGCCGATAAAACGACGAAGGGTCGCATTCGCATCCTTCAGCAACAGAATTTTTCGTTCTGCCCGACGATCAAAGCCTTTTTGCTTTCCGCGAAAAGGCATCGCGGGTGGCCCGGCACCTCAAGGTGCCACTCGAGTGCTTGCCGAAGGCACTCGATCAAACTTCGAAGGGCGATGCGTTCGTTCCTTCACTACAAGGCTGGATGTGACCCATGTCGGACCGTTTCGAACTCTACCTCACCTGTCCCAAAGGCCTGGAAGGCCTGCTCGCCGATGAGGCGCGCAGCCTCGGCCTGGAAGATGTGCGCGAGCACACCTCGGCCCTGCGCGGCTCGGCCGATATGGAAACCGCCTACCGCCTGTGCCTCTGGTCGCGCCTGGCCAACCGCGTGCTGCTGGTGCTCAAGCGCTTCAACATGAAGAACGCCGACGACCTGTACGACGGCGTCCACGACGTCGACTGGCAGGAACACCTGGACGCCGCCGGCACCCTGGCCGTGGAGTTCAGCGGCCATGGCTCGGGCATCGACAACACCCACTTCGGCGCCTTGAAGGTCAAGGACGCCATCGTCGACAAGCTGCGCAACGCCCAGGGCGAGCGCCCGTCGATCGACAAGCTCAACCCCGACCTGCGCGTGCACCTGCGCCTGGAGCGCGGTGAAGCCATCCTTTCCCTCGACCTGTCCGGCCACAGCCTGCACCAGCGCGGCTACCGCCTGCAGCAGGGCGCCGCGCCGCTCAAGGAAAACCTCGCCGCCGCGGTGCTGATCCGCGCCGGCTGGCCGCGTATCGCCGCCGAAGGCGGGGCCCTGGCCGACCCGATGTGCGGCGTCGGTACCTTCCTCGTCGAGGCGGCGATGATCGCCGCCGATATCGCGCCGAACCTCAAGCGCGAGCGCTGGGGCTTCACCGCCTGGCTGGGTCACGTGCCGGCGCTGTGGCGCAAGGTCCACGACGAAGCCCGTGCCCGCGCCGAAGCCGGCCTGGCTCGTCCGCCGCTGTGGATCCGCGGTTATGAAGCCGACCCGCGGCTGATCCAGCCGGGCCGCAACAACGTCGAGCGCGCCGGCCTGAGCGAGTGGGTGAAGATCTACCAGGGCGAAGTCGGCACCTTCGAGCCGCGCCCGGACCAGAACCAGAAAGGCCTGGTGATCAGCAACCCGCCCTATGGCGAGCGTCTTGGCGACGAAGCCAGCCTGCTCTATCTCTACCAGAACCTCGGCGAGCGCCTGCGCCAGGCCTGCCTCGGCTGGGAAGCGGCGGTGTTCACCGGCGCCCCGGACCTGGGCAAGCGCATGGGTATCCGTAGCCACAAGCAATATGCCTTCTGGAACGGTGCGCTGCCGTGCAAGCTGCTGCTGATCAAGGTGCAACCGGACCAGTTCGTCACCGGCGAGCGTCGCTCCGCCGAGCGCAACCAGGACGACGAGCGTCCGCTCCAGGCCGTGGCCGCCGAGCCGGCACGCCTGAGCGAAGGCGGGCAGATGTTCGCCAACCGCCTGCAGAAGAACCTCAAGCAACTGGGCAAGTGGGCCAAGCGCGAGCACGTCACCTGCTACCGCCTGTATGACGCCGATATGCCGGAATACGCCCTGGCCATCGACCTGTACCAGTGCTGGGTGCATGTGCAGGAATACGCCGCGCCACGTTCGGTCGATCCGGAGAAGGCCCAGGCCCGCCTGTTCGACGCCCTCGCCGCCATTCCCCAGGCCCTGGGCGTCGACCAGAGCAAGGTGGTGGTCAAGCGTCGCGAGCGCCAGAGCGGCACTCGCCAGTACGAGCGCCAGGGCGCCCAGGGGCAGTTCCTCGAAGTCAGCGAAGGCGGGGTCAAGTTGCTGGTCAACCTGACCGACTACCTCGACACCGGTCTGTTCCTCGATCACCGCCCGATGCGCATGCGCATCCAGCGCGAGGCCGCCGGCAAGCGCTTCCTCAACCTGTTCTGCTACACCGCCACGGCCAGCGTGCACGCGGCCAAGGGCGGTGCGCGCAGCACTACCAGCGTCGACCTGTCGAAGACCTACCTGGACTGGGCGCGGCGCAACCTGTCGCTCAATGGCTACTCGGACAAGAACCGCCTGGAGCAGGGTGATGTGATGGCCTGGCTGGAGAGCAACCGCGAGCAGTACGATCTGATCTTCATCGACCCGCCGACCTTCTCCAACTCCAAGCGCATGGAGGGGGTGTTCGACGTGCAGCGCGACCACGTGCAACTGCTCGACCTGGCCCTGGCCCGTCTGGCGCCGGGCGGCGTGCTGTACTTCTCCAACAACTTCCGCAAGTTCCAGCTCGACGAGAACCTGCAGGAGCGCTACGCGGTGGAAGAAATCAGCGCCACTACGCTGGACCCGGACTTCGCCCGCAACAGCAAGATCCACCGCGCCTGGCGCATCCAGGCCCGGTGATCTGAATGACGACTCCGGGGCTCTCGAAGATGTGGCGACTTGCTATTATTGAAGAGAGCCCTGAGAGCCGTTACCGGCTGGCGTCCTGAGTGCTTGCCCATGTCGAAGCCGAAGATGCTCGGTTTTATCAGCGAAGAAGTGTCCGCCTGGCTGGTGGCCTTCGTCGCCCTGGTGGTCGGCGGCCTGCTGACCGCCTTGCTGGCGCTCGCCGCCCACAAGCTGTATCAACAGCAACTGGCGCAGCGCTTCGAGCTGCTGGCCAACGAGCGCTATAGCCGCATCGAGGAACGCCTGCAGGACCAGGTGCAACGCCTGGACGGCCTGCGGCGTTTCTTCGTCTTCGCCCAGGAAATCACTCGCGACGAATTCGACGGTTATGTCCGGCCTTTGCTGCACCGTTCCCAGGCCTATTCCTGGTCGCCACGTGTCAGCGCAGGGGAGCGGGCGGACTTTGAACGCCAGGGCCGCAAGCTGTTTGGGCCCACCTTCGGCATTCGCGAGGTGGGTGATGGCGGTGCCCTGCAGCCGTCACCGCAGCGGCCCCTGTACTACCCGGTGCTGTTCAGCCAGACCCTCAGCCAGTTGCCGCCGCCGCTGGGTTTCGACCTGCTGTCCCAGCCGCTGCGCCGCGATACCGTGCAGCGGGCCACGACACCGGGTTCGATGGCGGTCTCGGCGCCTCTCGACCTGATCGGCGTGGCGCCGGCCTACAGCCGCGGCATGCTGATGGTAGCGCCGGTATTCGCGGCCGATGCCACCGGCGGTGAGCCCAAGGGCTATGTAATGGCGGTGCTGAGCATGCGCCAACTGATGGCCGACGGCCTGCCCAGTGCGGCCGAGGACAACCTGGTGGTGCGCATCGTCGACCTGTCGTCCCTGGCGGGGCCGGAGTCGCTGTTCGAGTCGGGCAACGAGGCCGCCGATTCGCCGCTGCGGGTGCGCAAGGTCCTGCACCTGGCGGATCGCAGCTATCAACTGGATATGTCTCCCAGCCAGGAGTTTCTCCACGACAACCGTTCCCCGGCCATGGCCGTCGGTTTTGTCGGCGGCCTGTTGAGCCTGCTGCTCAGTGCCTTGCTGTTCAGTCTGTTCAGTCAGCGCCAGCGCGCCCTGACCCTGGTCGAACAGCGCACCGCCGAGCTGCGGGTCAGCGAGCAAAGCCTGCGTGATACCCATAACCAGCTGCGCAGCGTGCTGAATGCGGCAACCGAGGTGGCGATCATCGCCACCGATCTGCACGGAGTGATCAGCACCTTCAATGCCGGCGCCGAGCGCATGCTTGGCTACAGCAGCGAAGAAGCGCTGGGCAAGCTGACCCTGGAGCACCTGCTGCTGCCAGAAGAAGTCCGTGAGCGCGCGCGTTCCATGAGCCTGCGCTTCGGTCGCGAGATCAGTGCCAACCAGGCGCTGCTGGTGGACAGCGTGCCCACCGCCGACGAAGAGCCCGGCGAGTGGACCCTGCGCCGTAAGGACGGCAGCTTGCTGCCGGCGAACATGCTGGTGACCGCGGTGCTCGATGAGTACGGGCTGTGGGTCGGGCATCTGGCGATCTGTATCGATATCACCGAGCGCAAGCGTGTGCACGAAGCGCTGGAGGCCCGTGACCGCCTGCTGGAAAAGCTCACCGCCCAGGTACCGGGCGGTATCTACCAGTTCCGCCTCAACCCCGATGGTACGTCCTGTTTCAGCTATTCCAGCGAAGGGTTGCGGGATATCTATGAAGTGGAGCCGGCGTTGCTGCGCCAGGATGCGACTACGGTGTTCGAGCGCATCCACCCGGATGACCTGGCGCGGGTGCGGTTCTCGATCCGCGAGTCTGCCGACCAGTTGACGCCGTGGCGTGAGGAATACCGGGTCAACCTGCCCAAGGCCGGCTTGCGCTGGGTGCGCGGTGAGGCGACGCCCGAGCCGCTGCCGGATGGCGGCACCTTGTGGCATGGCTATCTGACGGACATTTCCGACCTCAAGCGGGTCGAGGAAGAACTGCGGGCGCTGTCGGTGACCGACTCGCTGACCGGTATCCATAACCGTCGTTACTTCCAGGAGCGACTCAAGGCCGAGCTGGAGCGGGCCCAGCGTGGCGGGCAGGATCTGGCGGTGATCATGCTCGATATCGACCACTTCAAGCAGATCAACGACCGTTTCGGGCATGCGGTGGGCGACCTGGTGTTGCAGAGCTTGTGTCAGCGTATCAGCCATCGGCTGCGGCGTACCGATGTGTTCTGTCGGTTGGGCGGGGAGGAGTTCATGGTGCTCTGCCCGGGAAGCACCGCCAGCCAGGCGCACTCGCTGGCGCTGGAGTTGTGGCAGGGCGTGCGCAGCGTGCCGGTGGATGGCGTGGGGCGGGTGACGGCGAGCTTTGGTGTGGCCGGGTGGCGGCCGGGGGAAGGGGCGGATGCCTTGTTGTTAAGGGCGGACTCGGGTGTCTATGCCGCCAAGCAGGGCGGGCGCGACCGGGTCGAGGCCGAGCAGCTCTGATCTTTGTCGCTCATGCGGGCCTCATCGCTGGCAAGCCAGTTCCCACAGGTTCGGCAGCGACGCGGACACTGTGGGAGCTGGCTTGCCAGCGATGAGGCCATCAGCAGCAACACAAACCTCAGGGCTGGTTACAGGCACAGCACCACTCGCGAGGGCAGTGCCAAACCTGTGGGAGCCGGCGTTGCCGGCGATGAGGCCATCAGCAGCAACACAAACCTCAGGGCTGGTTACAGGCACAGCACCACTCGTGAGGGCAGTGCCAAACCTGTGGGAGCCGGCGTTGCCGGCGATGAGGCCATCAGCAACAGCACAAGACCTCAGGGCTGACTGGCCACCGCGCCTTTAGGCTGCTTGTACAGATCCAGCAACACCTGGTCCAGCACCGCCGAAGCGCCCCAAGGCCGCGGGTCGTTGAGGATCGCCGTCACCGCCCAGGTGGTGCCGTTACTGTCACGGCTGAACCCGGCAATCGCCCGCACGGTGTTCAGGGTCCCGGTCTTGATATGCGCTTCGCCGGCCATCGCCGTGCGTTTCAGACGCTTGCGCATGGTGCCGTCCATGCCCGTCAGCGGCAGCGAGCTGATGAACTCCGCAGCATAAGGACTCTTCCACGCCGACTGCAGCATGGTCGCCATCTCCCGCGCACTGACCCGCTCGGCACGGGACAGCCCGGAGCCGTTCTCCATCACTAGGTGCGAGGCGATGATGCCTTTCTTGGCCATCCACTGCCGTACCACCCGCTGCGCCGCCTTGGCATCATCGCCGTCGGCATCGGTACGGAAACGCTGGCCCAGGCTGAGGAACAGCTGCTGGGCCATGGTGTTGTTACTGTATTTGTTGATGTCGCGGATGATCTCCACCAGATCCGGCGAGAAGGCGCGGGCCAGCAGGCGGGCGTTCTTCGGCACGTCCTCGACCCGGCTGCGGCCCTGGATGGTGCCGCCCAGTTCGCTCCAGATCGCCCGCACCGCGCCAGCGGCGTAGGTCGGGTGGTCGAGCAGCGACAGGTAGGTCTGCGAGTTGCAGCCATCACCCAGTTGGCCAGTGACCGTGACGCTGACGCCATCGGCCTGGACCACCGGGTTGTAGCGCACATCCCCCGTGCATTGCTTGCTGGCCACGGCCTTGACCTGGTTGTCGATGCGGATGCTGGCGATCGGCGGTTCCACCGAGACCAGCACGCGGCCGCCATCGTTGCGGGCGACGAAGCGCAGGGCCTTGAGGTTGACCAGCAGCGAGTCCGGCTTGACCAGGAACGGCTTGTTCTCGTCGCCGCCATCGTCGTTGAACTGCGGCAGTTGCGGCTGGATGAAGTGACTGCGGTCGAGCACCAGGTCGCCGGTGATGGTCTGCACGCCGTTGGCGCGCAGGTCGCGCATCAGCAACCAGAGCTTTTCCATGTTCAGCTTGGGATCGCCGCCACCCTTCAGGTACAGGTTGCCGTTGAGCACCCCGTTGCTCAGCGGGCCGTCGGCGTAGAACTCGGTTTTCCACTGGTAGGTCGGGCCGAGCATTTCCAGGGCGGCGTAGGTGGTGACCAGCTTCATGGTCGAGGCCGGGTTGACCGAGACATCGGCGTTGAAAATGGTCGGGGTGCCCGGGCCGTTGAGCGGGATCATCACCAGGGACAGGGCGGAGTCGTCGAGCTTGTTGGCCTTGAGCGCCTGTTGCACCTTGGGCGGCAGGCTGGAATTGGCGGGTGCGGCATGGGCCGGCAGGGCGAGGGGCAGGAGCAGGCCGGCGAACAGCAAGGAGCGGAGGGATGGGGTCATAAGCACGTGAACCCTGCATGCAGAAGGATGAAATGAAACGGGGCTGTACAGGATGATGGCCCCGGTTGAAAAAATGATAGCGCGCATTATGCCCCAAGCCTGTGCCGGCGTGCGTCGGGTTTGCGCGCAATGGTCGCGGTTTTGTCGGGTTTTCCCGGGCAGAAGGGTGGCGAAACTGGTAAAGTGCGCGGCGTTATTACTCAAGAGGATTGTTTCATGGCTACCAACCGTTCCCGCCGTCTGCGCAAAAAGCTCTGTGTAGACGAATTCCAGGAACTGGGTTTCGAGCTGAACCTGGGCTTCAAGGAAGACCTGAGCGATGAAGCCATCGACGCCTTCCTCGATGCATTCCTGGCTGAAGCCATGGATGCCAACGGCCTGGACTATGTAGGTGGCGACGACTTCGGTCTGGTCTGCCTGGCCAAGCGTGGCTCGGTCAACGAAGAGCAGCGCGCCGCCGTCGAAGCCTGGCTGAAAGGCCGCAGCGAGCTGACCAACATCGAGCTCAGCCCGCTGGTCGACGCCTGGTACCCGGAAAAGCCGATCAATCAGGCTTGATGGACGTTTCGCGGCAGCCCAAGGGCTGCCGCGTTGCTTTTCAGCCTTTGCCTTCCTCGCCGACGTCCGTCGCGTCCGGCAGACTCTCCAGGGTTTGCCGCAGGGTCTGGTCGACCCGCTTCATCTGATACAGCACTTGCCGCTTGCGCCGCCTGAGCACGGGCTCCGGAGCGTAGCGCGCACAGACTTCCTCGAGTTTTTCGCAGGCCAGGATCAGCTCTTCGGCCTGGACGATACGTGCCACCCCAAGAATCTGGTGGGCGACATTTTTCAGCGGTTGCGGGTTGCCATGGGTATCGATGGCGCTGAGCCGTTGCTGGTCTTCCGGGCTGCTGCGCAGCAGGGTTTCCAGCAGGCGCCGCAGTTCCTGCGGGCAATCGCCGATGATCGGCTGCAGGCCACTGAGGTCAAGCAGGGCGGGGGCGCTTTGCAGCGGTACGCCGGCCAGGCGCTGGCCAAGGGTGTGCAGGCCGATGGGCTTGAGCAGGCAGTCGTCCATGCCGGCCTGCAGGCAGTGCTCGCGGACCTCCGGCTGGGCGTTGGCGGTATAGCCGAGGATGGTGCAGGGGGGGCGTTGCTGCTGGCGCTCCGCCTCGCGCACGGCCTGGGTGAACTGGTAGCCGTTCATGCCCGGCATGTTGCAGTCGACGATCAGTACATCGAAACGTGCTTCGCGCCATAGCGCCAGGGCCTGCTCGCCGTTGTCGACGCAACGGTAGTGCACGCCGAGGAACTGCAGTTGCTGCGCCACCAGTTGCAGGTTGGCCGGATGGTCGTCCACCACCAGGACCTGCAAGCCGGCACTGGGCATCGGTGGTGCGGTCTCGCAGGGTTGTGGCTCGGCGCTTTCCGGCAGGCTGCGCAGGGGCAGGATGATGCGGATTTCCGTGCCTTCGCCGGGCTTGCTGAACAGGCTCAGCTTGCCGCCCATCATTTCGCACAGGCTGCGGCTGATCACCAGGCCCAGGCCGGTGCCGCTGCGCGCCTGGGCGCTGTCCGGCTCGACCTGGACGAAGGGCTGGAACAGGCGTTGCTGGTCGTCGGCGGAGATGCCCACGCCGGTGTCGCACACCGACAGCTCCAGTTGCAGGTCATGCCGGGCACTTTCGCCGCCTTCGGGCAGGCTGGAAAGGGCGAGGTCGATCCTGACCTGGCCCCAGGTGGTGAACTTGATCGCGTTGCTCACCAGGTTGGAGAGGATCTGCCGCACCCGCAGCGGGTCGAGCAGCACGTCGCGGTTGGCGCTGCGGGAGATGATCAGGTTGAGTTCCAGGCCTTTGTCCCGGGCCAGGCCCTCGAAGACCTGGCCCACCGCCTGCACCAGCTGCGCCGGATTGGCCCGCTCGGGGCTGAGGTTGAGGTGCCCGGACTCGATGCGGGCGATATCGAGGATATCGCCGATCAGCGCCAGAAGGTCGCGGGCCGAGCGGTAGGCAACCTCGATGGCCGGGCGCTCCTGCTCGGGGTCGCCGGTGCGCTTGAGGGCCAGTTCGAGCATGCCGATCAGGGCGTTCATCGGTGTGCGGATTTCGTGGCTCATGGTCGCCAGGAACACGCTTTTCGCGCGGTTGGCCGCATCGGCCTGCTCCTTGGCCAGGCGCAGGTCATGGATCAGTTGGCGGCGCTCGCTGATATCCAGCCAGCCACCGATGATGCCCTTCACCTCGCCGAGGGAGTCGCGGTAGGGCAGGACCCAGTGATAGATGGTCTGCTCGGTGTCCTTGAGCATCAGCGGGCGGTCGACGATCAGTGGCCGGCCCTCGTTCATCACCCGCAGGTAATCGGCCTGGATCTTGCGCGCATCGTCGCTGACGCCCAGGGGCGCTTCGTGGATCGACTTGCCCAGGACCGCCTCGAGCTTCACGCCGATGGCCTGCAGGTAGCTGTCGTTGCAGGTCTGCAGCAGGCCCTCGCGATCGCGGACATAGATGGGGTGGGGAGTGCCGTTGACCATCGCGCGCATGAATTCGAGCTGGTCGCTCAGGGCCCGCTCGGCGGCCTCGCGTTGCTTGATCTGGCGACGCATCCAGGCATTCCAGGCCAAAGACAGGAGCAACAGGACCAGGGTGCCGAGGATGATCTTGAGGATGCTTTGCTGGTGGCTCTGCCAGTAGGAGTAGGAGCCGCTGTAGCTGCGCCAGCGGCTGTTGATAATGCCCATTTCCTCGGGGACGATGCTGGTCAGGGCCTTGTCGATGATCGACGCCAGTTCCGGATCATGGCGTGAGGTGGCCAGGGAGAAGGTCGCCGGGATATCGCTGACGGTGGCACGGATCACCAGGTGACGCTGGGTGGTCAGGTTGAAGTTGGCGTTGATCAGCGCCATGACCATGCCGTCCACCTGGCGGTTGCTCAACATGCCGGCGGCGGCGGCGGTGTCCTCGGTGGAGACCAGTTGGATATCCGGATAGCGCTGGCGGATGCCTTCGTTGAGCAGGTTGCCGCGACTGACGGCGAGGCGCCGGCCTTGCAGTTGTTCGAGGGACTGGGGCGCGTCCTTGCCGTCGCGGGTGACCAGGACGTAGGAGTTTTCCAGGTACGGACGGCTGATATGCAGTTCCGCTTCGCGTTCCGGGCTGCTGGAAATGGCTGCGATCAGCTCGGCGTGGTCGTGCTTGACCTGGTCGATCATGTCGCTGATGCCGTTGCTGCGCTTGATCTCGAAATGCAGGCCGGTGCGCAGGCGGATCAGTTCCAGCAGGTCGGCGGCGATGCCCCGCAGGTTGCCGGAGCGGTCGAAGAAGGTCAGCGGTGCGGCGTGTTCGTCCACCGTGACCCGCACCACCGGATTCTTCTCCAGCCATTGCTCCTCGCTGGGTGACAGTTGCAGCTTGCGGTCGGTGAACAGCATGCTGCTGCCGGCGCTCCAGCGCTGGAAAATGCTGGCGCGGGTGGTACTGGTGACCGCTTCGAGGGTCTTGTTGACCAGGGTCAGCAGGATCTGCTCGTTCTGCTGCACGGCGAAGCCGAAGCCGGTGGCCTCGTGCTTGGCGAAATTGGCCATCTTCAGATTGCGCAGGTGGCTCTGGTTGAGCAGGTAGTGGGTCGACAGGGTGTCGCCGAGGAACACGTCGGCCTGGTCGAAGGCCACCGCATTGAGGGCGTTGTGGTAGGAACTGTAGGTGCGGATGCTGGCGTAGGGATAGGTAGCGCGCACATCGGCCAGCGGCAGGTAGTGCTCGATCATGCTCAGGCGCAGGTCCTTGAGCCCGGTATCCAGTGGCCGGGTCTCGTTTTCCCGGGTCACCAGTACCGGCTGGTCCTCGGCGTAGGGCTGCGACAGGACCACGCCGGGGACGGCAAGGTCGTAGCTGTTGGCGCTGCCCAGCAGATCGATGCGCCCGGCGACCAGGGCCTGCAGCGCCAGGTCGCGGCTGGCGAAGCGCTGGATCCGCACCGGCAGGCCGAGGGTGGCGCCGAGCAGGCCGGCGTAGTCGGCGGTGACGCCTTCGTAGTCGCGACCGCTGGCGGTCAGGTCGAAGGGCGGGTAGTCCGGTGCCGACACGCCCAGGACCAGCTCGCGATGGTTGTGCAGCCAGGCCTGCTGTGCCGGTGTCAGGGCGATCCGCAGCGGCACCTGGGCGCTGCGGCTGAACAACTTGAGGGTGTCTTGCGCCGGCGGGTTCGCCAGCGCCTGCCCGGGGCCGAGGCCGAGCAGCAAGGCAAGCAACAGGGCTTTCATACCAGCTCGTTGCGCTTGGCCATTTCGATCAGCTCCACCAGCGAGCGCGCCCTGAGTTTGTGCATCAGGCGCTTCTTGTAGGTGCTGACGGTCTTGTTGCTGAGGAACATGCCCTCGGCGATTTCCTTGTTGCTGCGGCCCTGGGCGAACAGTTGCAGGACCATCAGCTCGCGGTCGTTCACCAATTTGAAGCGTTCTATTTCTTCGGGGATATCAAGCTGCTGGCGCAACGGGATGATGGTCTGGCTGGGGAAGTAGTTATAGCCGGAAAGTACCGCGCGAATGGCACTCAAGAGTTCACTGAGGTCTTCCTGCTTGCAGACATAGCCGCAGGCACCGGAGAGCATGCAGCGGATGGCGAACAGCGCCGGCGATTGCGCGGTGAGCACCAGGATCTTCAGCGACAATGACATGGTGTTGAAGCGCGACAGCACCTCAAGGCCGTCCAGGCGGGGGATGCCGATATCGAGGATGACCAGGTCCGGCGGGCTCTCGCGGACCATCTGCATGGCGTCGACGCCGTTATCGGACTCCCCGGCGATCCGATAGCCTTCGTTCTCCAGCAGCATTCGCAGGGCCAGGCGAATGACAGGATGGTCATCGACAATAAATACAGAGTGCATGCTCAATCTTCCAAAGGAATGCTTGTAGAGGCCGCACCATAGCCCAGATAAGAAGCCTGCACGTAAATAGAGTGGGGGTCAGCTTTAATATAGGAAATTTCCTACTTTGTATTTTCTTAATGGCTACAAAGTTGTTTGGGAAGTTTCCATTTTTAGTGCAGGAAGATGGAGGCAAAGAGCCATGCTCCATATCGTTATACGGAACAACACGGACCCTGTGGGAGCTGGCTTGCCAGCGATAGCTTTGGTGAATTCACTATGGCAATCGCTGGCAAGCCAGCTCCCACAGGGTCCGAGTAGTCCTTTCGAATATCAGATCGGGCTCGACCGCCCCGTCATCTCCCGCGCCATCTCGCTGGCGTAGCTGTCGGTCATTCCGGCGATGAAGTCGATCATCCGCAGGAACGCCGCATGCAGCGAGCCATTCGGATCCGGCGCGTTGTTGCCGAGCAGGTCGAGGATGCGCCGGTGCTTGAATGACGGGCTACGTCCGCCATGCTGCTCCAGGGCAGCGCCACAGAAGGAGTTGAGGAGAATCTCCAGGGTGGTGTAGGCACCGATCTCGTGCAGGGTCTTGCGCTTGTCCTGGAAGATCTTCTTGCGCGCAATGTCCTTGGCCTGCAGCACGCAGCGCTTGGCCGGGCCGTCCATGTGCTCCACCAGGTCGCCCTGCAGGGTACCGGCCAGCAGCGCCTCCTGCTGCTCGACGAAGGCCCGCGCCGCGGCGTTGGTCAGGTGCTCGATGGCCTTGCCACGGAGGATCGCCAGCTTGCGCCGCCGCGAGTCCTGCGGGCCGAGCTGGCGGTAGGTTTCCGGCAGGTCGTCGCCCACCAGGCCGAGCAACAGCGCTTCCACCTCGGGATAGTCCAGCAGGTCCATCTCCAGGCCATCTTCCAGGTCGATCAGGGCGTAGCAGATGTCATCCGCCGCCTCCATCAGGTACACCAGCGGATGCCGGGCCCAGCGCTGGTTGTCCAGCAGCGGCAGGCCGAGCTTGTGGGCGATCTGCTCGAGCAGCGGCAGCTCGCTCTGGTAGCAGCCGAACTTGTGCTTCTTGTAGCCGAGGGCATCGGCGTGGCGCGC
Source organism: Pseudomonas putida (assembly GCF_001941965.1). Taxonomy (GTDB): domain Bacteria; phylum Pseudomonadota; class Gammaproteobacteria; order Pseudomonadales; family Pseudomonadaceae; genus Aquipseudomonas; species Aquipseudomonas putida_L. The sequence goes on from NZ_MKZO01000015.1 coordinate 23,623, forward strand.
GGTCCAGGGGTATTTCAGGTAGGTGCCGAGGGTGGCGTAGGTCAGCCGCGTGCCGCCGTCGAACTGGTGGTATTCCAGTTGGGTCAGCACGCGGAAACCCTGGGCGTTGCCTTCGAAGTTGAGGAAGTCGGCGCGTTCGGCATCACTCATGCCGTCCAGCCAGCCACGGCCGGCGGCCTGCTGGAACCAGTGGCGGATGGCGTCTTCGCCGGAGTGGCCAAAAGGCGGGTTGCCGATGTCATGGGCCAGGCAGGCGGACTGCACGACCATGCCCAGGTCACTCGGCTCGCACCAGTCCGGCAGGGCCTCGCGCAGGGTTTCGCCGACGCGCATGCCCAGCGAGCGGCCGACGCAGCTGACTTCCAGGGAGTGGGTCAGGCGGGTGTGGATATGGTCGTTGCTGGTGACCGGATGCACCTGGGTCTTGCGCCCCAGGCGGCGGAAGGCGCCGGAGAAGATGATGCGGTCATGGTCCTTGTGGAACGGGCTGCGGCCCAGTTCCTCGGAGCTGTGCAGGGTTTTGCCGAGGCGTTCACGGGTAAGCAGGGTGTGCCAGTCCAAGGCCAGCCTCCATAAATAAAGAGCCCATAACAAAGGGCAAGGGCCTAGCTTCCCGTTTTCCAGGCCCCCGCCGCAAGCTCAAAGTCCGGCGGCGTCGACATCGATCAGTAACAACCGGCGTCCGCTGTCGAAAAACTGCCCTGCGGTCAGGCAGTACTGGTTGGTCGTCGCATCGCGGTAGGTGTTGGACAGGATCAGCCGCCGCTCGTCCCAGCCCTCGGCCAGCAGGTGGTAGAAGTAGGGGCGCCACGACCAGTTGTGCCCCAGGTAGCTGGAGTCTACGTGCCAGCCCTGCTGGCGCCATTCCAGGTTCGGTGTCAGTTGGGTGCCGTGGCGGTCGCAGAGGAAGAAGCGCAGCAGCCAGGGATAGGCCTTGAGGTCCGGCAGTTCCTCCAGCGAGGCATTGGCCATGACCCAGCGCTGCAACTGCGGCATCAGCTCCACCAGTTGCTGGCGCCGCTGCATCAGCCTGGCGCGCTCGGCCAGCTTGCTCTGTACGTACTGCTCGCGCAGTTGGGCGAAGCGCCCGGCGAAGGTCTGCGCCGGGAAGAACCCGGGCTCGGCACCGGCGAAGAGAAACCCTTGCAGGTAGCGCGCACCGCATTCCAGGGCGAAGTTCAGCTCGGCCTCGGTCTCGACGCCCTCGGCGATGATCACGCAGCCGGTTTTCTCGGCCATCTGCGCCAGGGCCTTGACCACCTCGCTGCTGGGACCGCCGCGGGCCGCTGCCTGGAACAGGCGCATATCCAGCTTGAGGATGTCCGGCTGCAGCGACAGTACCCGGTCCAGTTGCGAGTAGCCGGCGCCGAAGTCGTCGATGGCCACTCGTGCCCCGGCTTCGCGGTAGCGCTGCACCACCATGGCCAGGCGCTCGCGATCGCCGCCGGTCTCGGTGATCTCGAACACCACCCGCCGCGGATCGACGCCTTGCTGCTGCAGTTGTACCAGGCTTGGCAGGGGGTCGCCGGGTTGCACTTCGCTGACCCAGCGCGGCGAGATATTGAGGCTGAGGAACCAGTCTTCGGGAGCCTGGTGGAATTGTCTGAAAGCCTGTTCCCGCAGGGTCCGGTCGAGTTTCAGCAACTCGGCGGAGGGGATGTTCGGGTCGTTGAACAGCGGCCCCACCGAACGCAGTTGGCCATCGCCCCGGCGCAGGCGGCCCAGGGCTTCGACGCCAGCGATACGGCCAGTGGCGGTGTCGATGAACGGCTGGAAACAGGCGAGCGGTTGCTCGTCGGACACGGCGACTCCTTGTTGTTCTAGAACGCAGAAGGGTGGCGGACCACCCGGTCAGCGTTCTGCAAGAATGCCGCCAGTTCGCTTACGGGCGTTTCGGCGGCTGCTGCATGAACAGGCGAATCAATGGCAGAAGGCTACTGGTGAGCTTGGTCAGCCGGCTCAGGTTGCCGCTGCGCGCGCCCTTGCCGGTGATGAAACCCAGCAGGACCACGGCACCGATGCCCCACAGCGGCGCATGCTTGATCCCCAGGCCGCCTTGCAGCCCGCTGTGCAGGCTGTCACCCATGCTGCGCAGGCGCGTCAGGGGTTGCAGGGCATTGCCGGCTTCGTTGCGGATTTCCTGGCGGTGCATTTCCATGCGCAGGCGCACCATGGCCTTGCGCAATTCACGGCGGTCGGTGGTCTGGGGCAGTTCAGGCAGGCTCATGGCAACAGGCGCTCCCGGTCCTTGGCAAGTTCTTCGAGGGTGCCGCTGAACGGCGACAGTTCGTCATGCACCGCAGCTTTCAGGCGGACTGCGCAGAACACCGCGGCGACGCCGTAGAACACGCAGAGGCCGATGATGCCGGCCAGACGATAGGTGTCCCAGAGCAGTACCAGCAGCAGTGCCGACAATGCGGTCAGCAGGAGCAGGGCGAAGACCAGCGCCAGCCCGGCGAACAGCAGCAGGTTCAGGGTGCGGGCCTTCTGCTCCTGCAATTCGATGCCGAACAGTTCCACATGACCGTGCAGCAGGCCGAGGATGGCCGCGCCGAGGCGCCGCGAGGATGAGCCGGGGGATTGGTTTTCCATGGCCCGGCCCTCAGCGCCGACTGGCCAGCAGACCGATCAGGAAGCCCACGCCGGCAGCGATGCCGATGGATTGCCAGGGGTTGGTCTGCACGTACTCTTCGGTGTTGGTCAGCGCCGCCTGGCCACGTTCGCGCAGGTCATTGTTGGTCTGTTGCAGGGTTTCCCGGGCGCGCAGCAGGTTGTCGTGGATCTGCGCGCGCAGTTCGTCGGCCTGGTCGCCGGCGAGGGTGGCCGTGTGTTCGAGGAGTTTCTCGGTGTCGCGCACCAGGGTCTGGAAATCGGCCATGAGGATTTCCTGGGCGGTTTGTGCCTGTTTGCTGGCCATGCGGTTCTCCATGAAAGGTGGGCAATTGGAATTTCGAGTGTAGGGCGTCGCTGAAGGTTCAGTGATATTTGCTGCTGGTACAGCAATTGCTTCGCACTGGTGCGCCTGGTTTGGCGCCTGCGCCGTTTCCGGGCGCGGGCCCGCTTAAACGGCGGTGGAACCATAACCCAATTCAAGACAACCCCGGAAAAATCACCTCGTACGGTGTTCTGCTTCCAAGGATGGACGCCTGGCTGATCCAGTCTGGTGCGTCACGAAAGGCTTTCGAACCGCTTTGGTGCTTTTTCCTTTTTGCAGGTCTGCCGACTTCATGGAAAATTTGCAAAGCGCCGTGGACTCACTGGTCCAGGGCTCCAACACCCTGTTCATCCTCCTCGGCGCGGTCATGGTACTGGCCATGCACGCGGGCTTTGCCTTCCTCGAAGTCGGCACCGTGCGCCACAAGAACCAGGTCAACGCCCTGTCGAAGATCCTCAGCGACTTCGCCGTGTCGACCCTGGCCTACTTCTTCATCGGCTACTGGCTGTCCTATGGCACGCATTTCCTGCACCCGGCGGCGACCCTCGGCGCCGAGCATGGTTATGGCCTGGTGAAGTTCTTCTTCCTGCTGACCTTCGCTGCGGCGATCCCGGCGATCATTTCCGGTGGCATCGCCGAGCGTGCACGCTTCGCCCCGCAACTGTGCGCGACGGCGTTGATCGTCGCCTTCGTCTACCCGTTCTTCGAAGGCATGGTCTGGAATGGCAACTTCGGGGTGCAGGCCTGGCTCGAAGCGACCTTCGGCGCGCCATTCCACGACTTCGCCGGCTCCGTGGTGGTGCACGCCATGGGCGGCTGGCTGGCGCTGGCGGCGGTGCTGCTGCTCGGCCCACGCAATGGTCGTTATCGTGAAGGGCGACTGGTCGCCTTTGCGCCGTCGAATATTCCGTTCCTGGCGTTGGGCTCGTGGATCCTGATCGTTGGCTGGTTCGGCTTCAACGTGATGAGCGCCCAGACCCTGCCTGCGGTCAGCGGCCTGGTTGCGGTCAACTCGCTGATGGCCATGGTCGGCGGCACCGTGGCGGCGCTGCTGGTCGGGCGCAATGACCCGGGCTTCCTGCACAACGGCCCGCTGGCCGGGCTGGTGGCGATCTGCGCCGGTTCCGACCTGATGCACCCGGTGGGCGCGCTGGTGACTGGCGCAGTGGCGGGGGCGTTGTTCGTCTGGTGCTTCACCGCGACCCAGAACCGCTGGAAGATCGACGATGTGCTCGGTGTGTGGCCGCTGCATGGCCTGTGCGGGGTCTGGGGCGGGATCGCCTGCGGGATCTTTGGCCAGCAGCTGTTCGGCGGGCTGGGCGGGGTGAGTTTCGTCAGCCAGTTGATCGGTACTGTGGCCGGGGTGGTGGTGGCGCTTGCCGGTGGTTTCATCGTCTACGGTCTGATCAAGCGCGTGCATGGCCTGCGCCTGAGTCAGGAGCAGGAGTACTACGGCGCCGACCTGTCGATCCACAAGATCGGTGCTACCAGCCAGGACTGAAATGCTTTCTGAGGGGCAACACTGGCCCCTGTGGGAGCTGGCTTGCCAGCGATTGCAGTAGTGAAATCACCATAGCAATCGCTGGCAAGCCAGCTCCCACAGGGGTAGTGGTGCTCCCGCCATTAGCGGCCGGCTAACAATCGCGCCTCGCTGGCCTTGATCGCACTGAGCGGCCCGCACACCAGCACCGAATCCCCGGCATGCAGACAGGTGCCAGTATTCAGCGCCAGCTCGGTGCCATTGCGCTGCACCGCCTGCAACTCCACCCCCAACTCCTCCAGGGTCAGCTCATCCAGCCGCCGCCCGCAGGCATAGGCATTGGACGGCAACTGCACCGCATGCATCAGCACCTTGGGCTGGCCTTCGCTGTCCACCAGGTCGGTCTGCGCGCCCTGGTAGAAGCCCTGCAACAGGCGATAGCGACTCTGTCGCACTTCTTCCACCGTCTGCCGCACCCGCTCCTCCGGCACGCCCAGCATCACCAGGGCATGGGAGGCCAGCATCACGCTGGACTCCAGCACCTCCGGCACCACCGCACTGGCCCCGGCGGCGCGCAGTTCGTCGCGCAGGCTGTCGTCGCGGGTGCGCACCAGGATCGGGATCTGCGCATTGCGCTGGCGCGCGGCCTTGAGCACGTGCATCGCCACTTCGGTGTTATCCACCGCCACCACCAGCAGGCGCGAGCGCTCCAGGCCGATGGCTTCGAGCAATTCACCGCGCCGCGAATCGCCGTAGTGCACGCAGTTTTCGCCGGCCGCCGCCTCCTGGACCCGCACCGGGTCGTCGTCCAGGGCGATGAAGGGCAGTTGTTCGCGGCGCAGGAAGCGGCCGATGGACTGACCGACCCGGCCATAACCGCAGATGATCACGTGGCCTTTGATGTCGGCGCTCTGCGCTTCGATTTCCTCCAGGTGCACCTCTTCGTTGGGCTTGCGGTGCAGGCGCAGGGCCACGGCCGGGGCGGCACGCAGCAGCAGCGGGGTGACCAGCATCGAGCAGAAGGTCGCGGCCAGCAGCAACTGGCCGAGTTCGGCGGGGAGCAGGTTGCTCTGCTGCATCTGCGCCATCAGGGCGAAGCAGAACTCGCCGCCCTGGGCCAGGGCCAGGCCGCTGCGCCAGGCGGTTTCCGCATCGCTGCCGCGCACCCGCACCAGGGCGGCGACGACCAGGCCTTTGAGCAGCAGCAGGCCAAGGGTCAGGCCAAGAATTTCCAGGCCGTTGCTGGCGAACAGGTGCAGGTCGATCAGCATGCCGATACTGACGAAGAACAGGCCCAGCAGGATGTCGCGGAACGGACGGATATCCGCCTCGATCTGGTGCCGGTAGTTGCTCTCGCCCAGCAGCATGCCGGCAAGGAAGGCGCCGAGGGCCGGCGACAGGCCGAGCAGGTGGGTCAACCAGGCGGTGAGCAGGACGATCACTAGCGCCAGCAGCACGAACAGCTCGGCGGAGTGGGAGCTGGCCACCTCATGGAACAGCCGCGGCAGCAGCCAGCGGCTGGCCAGGAGCAGGCCGACGAAGAGGATCACGGTCTTGCCCAGGGTCAGCGGCAGGGCCCAGTACCAGGCCTGGCTGGTTTCCCCGGCGAACACCGGGACCAGCGTGAGCAAAAGGACCGCGACCACGTCCTGGAACAGCAGCACGCCAATGGCGTTCTGCCCGTGGCTGCTGAAGATTTCGCCGAGGCTGGTCAGCTCCTTGGAGACGATGGCGGTGGAGGAAAGCGCCAGACCACCGCCCAGCAGCAAGGCCGCCGTGCTCGGCATGCCCAGCAGCGACAGGGCCCCGGCCAGGGCCAGGCCGCAGCACACTACTTGCAGGCTGCCGAGGCCGAAGACCACCTTGCGCAGGGCGAGCATCTTCGACAGGGAGAACTCCAGGCCGAGGGAAAACAGCAGGAACACCACGCCCATTTCCGCCAGGTCGGGCAGTTCCTCGCTTTCGTTGACCCAGTCCAGCGCCGTCGGGCCGACGAACAGTCCGACGCACAGGTAGCCCAGTACCGGCGGCAATTGCAGACGCCGGAAGACCGCGATGACAACCAGCGACGACGCCAGGATGATCAGCAGGTTTGCGAACACACCACACACTCCCTGTAAAAAACAGCAAAAAAACGTCTAGGGTACAGCGATCCGGGTGCCGCTCCGTTGATCAGGATCAACAGGTCTGGTCGCGCCGGAGCGCGCCTCGACGGACCGGGAGCGCCATCCTAGAATGGACCTCCCGTTCACTTTGTATCGGTATTTTTCAATGCTTCCTGAATGCCAATTGTTCGGCACCCTGGGTTGCCACCTGTGCGAAGTCGCCGAGGCGTTGCTGATGCCGCTGGTCGAGCATGGCCTGCTGGTGGAGTTGGTCGATATCGCCGACGACCAGGCGCTGTTCGAGCGCTACGGCCTGCAAATCCCGGTGTTGCGCCGCTGCGACAGCGGCGCCGAGCTGAACTGGCCGTTCGACGCGGACCAGGTGGTGGCTTTCCTCGGGTAGGCCGTTGCTTCACATTTTGATGCACAAGTGCGCATGCAATCGTCATCGCGGCGGTTGGAGAATCCGTTGGCAGCGGCCTTGATGGTCGCTGCGGATTTCCCAAGCCAAAGGAGTGGCAAGCATGTTCCTCACCCCCCATTTCACCCTCGCCGAAATGACCGCCTCGCAGATCGCCAACCGCGCCGGGCTGGACAACAACCCGGACAGCCAGGTCATCGCCAATCTGGTGGAGCTGTGCAAGACCCTTGAGTCGGTGCGCAGCCTGGTCGGCCAGCCGATCCTGATCACCAGCGGCTATCGCTGCGAAGAGCTCAATCGCCGGGTCGGCGGTTCGTCCTCCAGCGCCCATGTCCAGGGGCTCGCCGCCGACATCATGGCGGTCAGCCTGACGCCGCGGCAGCTGGCGCAACGGATCCGCGACAGCGACCTGGACTTCGACCAGCTGATCCTCGAGTTCGACGGCTGGGTCCATCTGGGCCTGTCTGGCCAGCGCCAGCGCCGCCAGGTGCTGACCATCCGCAAGGGCACCGGTTATCTGCCGGGCCTGCAATGAATCGTTACGTCATTGACGTTCAACCCGCCTGCCTCCTATGCTGTATATAAGTACAGTATGCGGGGCGGGCAGCTTCATGCCCGGAGAAACATGATGGTCAACGTCGAACAACTGAAATCCAGCGTCAATCGCATGTCCGTCGACGAGGTGCACGAGGCCGTGGTGGAATTGCGCCTGGACGGCCTGGTCACCGACGAGCGCACGCCGTTCGGCAAGGTCCACTTCAACACCTGCTTCGCCGAGATCGAAGCCCTGTTCCAGCGTGCCGGCTTTCACCGGCCGCTGGATGTGGTGGGCTACGAAGGCCAGGCCTATGCCTTGTACGACGCCAGCCGCTGGGAGGCGGTGGATGTGTTGCGCTGGCTGAAGGCCGCCTGCGATGCCGCGACCGAGGCTGGCTGAGACGGCGCTCATGCCGGATAATGCGCGGCTCCCAGGTTGCGAGTCTTTTCATGAGCACTGTTTTCGATCCGGCCAGCCAGCAGGCCAGTACGGTCTGCCTGCCGCCGGGCAACTGGTCCACGGTGCTGGACTGCCTGTGCGAGCACTTCAAGGCGATCGGCCGTGAAGCCTGGCTCGATCGCTTTGCCCGCGGGCGGGTGCTGGATGCCCAGGGGCAGCCGATCGCGCTCGACCATCCCTACCGGGTCGGGCTGCGTATCCACTATTTCCGCGAAGTCCCCAATGAAAAGCCGATCCCGGTGCTGGAAGACATCCTGCATGTGGACGAGCATCTGGTGGTGGCCGACAAGCCGCATTTCCTGCCGGTCACGCCGACCGGCGAGTATGTCGAGCAGACCTTGCTGCGCCGCCTGATCCGTCGGCTCGACAACCCTCATCTGGTGCCGTTGCACCGGATCGACCGGCACACCGCCGGGCTGGTGCTGTTCTCGGCCAATCCGCAAAGCCGTTCGGCGTACCAGCAACTGTTCCCGACCCGGCAGATCGACAAGCGCTACCAGGCGATTGCTCCGGCCTTGCCGGCGGTGGCGTTTCCGTTGGTGCACAAGAGCCGCATGGCCAATGGCGAGCCGTTCTTCCGCATGCAGGAAGTGCCGGGGGTGAGTAATAGCGAGACCCATGCCGAGGTGCTGGAGACGCGCGGGAAGCTGTGGCGCTACGGGCTGTCGCCGGTGACCGGCAAGACCCATCAGTTGCGCGTGCATATGGCCGCGCTGGGGGCGCCGATCTGCAATGACCCGTTCTATCCCGAGGTGCTGCAGGGCGAGGATGATTATTCCAAGCCGTTGAAGCTGCTGGCGCGGAGCCTGAGGTTCAAGGATCCGCTGACGGGGGAGGAGCGGTATTTCGAGAGTCGTTTGAGGCTTGATTGGTGAGGTGACTTTCAGGGCCTCATCGCTGGCAAGCCAGCTCCCACAGGGTCCGCGGCGCCGCTGAACCCTGTGGGAGCTGGCTTGCCAGCGATGAGGCCCGTAAGACCAACAAAAAAGGCCCGGAAGCTCAACACTTCCGGGCCTTTCGCATTTCAACCGACTATCAGCGGTTGAATCGCTCCACCAACGAATACTGCGTCGTCGCCGTATGCGTCAGCTCTTCACTGAGCAACGCCGAATGCTGCGCCTGCTCCGAGGTTTCATCCGCCAGCGCGGCGATGGTGCTGATATTGCGGCTGATCTCCTCGGCCACCGAGCTCTGTTGCTCGGTAGCGGCCGCGATCTGGGTCGCCATGTCGGTGATATTGGCCACGGCCTCGCTGATACCCACCAGCGCCTGGTCCGCTTCCATTACCCGCTGCACGCCTTCCTCGGCCTGGCGATGCCCGGCTTCCATGGTCTGCACGGCGTTGGAGGCAGTCTGCTGCAGCTTGGCGATCAGGCTGTGGATCTGCCCGGTGGACTCGCTGGTGCGTTGCGCCAATTGGCGAACCTCGTCGGCCACTACGGCGAAGCCGCGGCCCATTTCGCCGGCCCGGGCCGCTTCGATGGCGGCGTTGAGCGCCAGCAGGTTGGTCTGGTCGGCGATGCCCTTGATCACGTCGACCACGCCTCCGATCTCGTCACTGTCGCGGGCAAGCTGGGTCACGGTCTGCCCGGTCTCGCCGACGGCAGTGGACAGGCGCTGGATGGCGTCGCGGGTTTCCCCGGCAATGCTGCGGCCACGGTCGGTCAGGCGATTCGCTGCCTGGGTGGCGTCGGCGGTGCGCTGCACGTGGTTGGCCACTTCCTGGGTAGTGGCAGCCATCTGGTTGACCGCAGCGGCGACCTGCTCGGTCTCCACGCGCTGGCGCTCCAGCCCGGACGAGCTGTTGTGGGCCAGGGCGTCGGACTGACGGGCCTGTTCGTTGAGGTGCTCGGCGGTGTCCTGCAGACGGGTCAGGCAGGTCTTCAGGCGCGCGTCCTGGCTGAGCATGGCCATTTCCAGGCGGGCCTGGACGCCACGGCTGTCGGTATACATCTGGGCGATCAGCGGATCGGAGGTGGTCTGTTCGGCCAGGCGCAGCAGGCGCTTGAGACCGCGCTGCTGCCAGCTCAGGCCGAGCAGGCCCAGCGGCACCGAGAGCGCGGCGGCGAGGGCGAAGCCCCAGGAATGACCCAGCCAGATGCCGATCAGGAAGCCGATCTGGCTGACCATGATGAACGGCAGCCAGTCCTGCAGCACGGGCAGCCACTTGTCGCGTTTCGGAATCGCCGACTTGCCGTCGTTGATGCGCTTGTACAGGGCTTCGGCGCGGCGAACCTGCTCGGCGGTCGGCTTGACCCGCACCGACTCGTAGCCCACCACCTGGTTGTTCTCGAAGATCGGCGTGACGTAGGCGTTGACCCAGTAATGGTCGCCGGACTTGCAGCGGTTCTTGACGATGCCCATCCATGGCAGGCCCTGCTTGAGGGTCGACCACATATGGGCAAAGACGGCCGGCGGCACGTCCGGGTGGCGCACCAGATTGTGCGGTGCGCGCATCAGCTCGTCGCGGGAGAAGCCGCTGATCTCGATGAAGGCGTCGTTGCAGTAGGTGATGACACCCTTGGCATCGGTAGTCGAAATCAACCGTTGTTGGGCAGGGAAAGTCCGTTCTCTCTGGGTAATCGGCTGGTTGTTGCGCATAAGCTGTTCAATCCGCAAGGCTTTCGTGAGGTATCGGCAGATACACGAAAATATTGAATGAATATTTGGGTTTTATTGATCTTGCTCAATATTCGTTTGAAGCGCTTGAGCTAAGCGAAATCATCACGTTCGTGTAATTTGCGCGCATTCTTTCACATTTTCGCAACATAAGTCAGGCAGTGACCGATGGTTCATGTTGTCGCGAGCAGCGGATAGGTGAACAGGGTGAAGTGCGCGAGGTTCAGCCCGAAATGGGCCAGCAGCGCCGCCGGCAGTCCGCCGTGGCGCCAGGCTAACCCGTAACCGGCGCCGGCCAGTGTTGCCAGGGCGACCCAGGGCCAGCCGCCACCGACGTGGGCCAGGCCGAAGAGCAGGGCGCTCAGAACGAGGGCGGGGTTGGCGCCGACAAGGCGTTGCAGGCCGCCCTGAAGGTAGCCGCGGAACAGGGCTTCCTCCACCAGGCTGACCAGCAGCAGGTTGTTGGCGGCCCAGAGCCAGGCGTCGGGTGGCCATTTTGGGGACCAATGCACCAGGTCGATAAGCCAGGCGAGGGCGAGGGATCCGGCAAGGGTGATGGCGCCCGCCAGTAGCGCCAATCCCGGCCGGGTTCGGCGCGGCATGATGATCCATGGACAGGCCAGCAGTAGCCAGAAGCCGATCAGGGGCTTGTCCAGGTTCAGGTTCATGGAGAAGGGCGCGGCGTCCGGGGTGAAGCGGACGTGGTCGAAAACCCGGGCGTTGTTGAAACCGGGGAGCCAGTGCAGGGCCAGGCTGAGGGCCAGCAGGATGAAGAGCGCATGGCCGGCGATCTTCCAGCGTGGGTGTCGGGCCATCCAGCCGCTGGCCAGCAGCAGGAGGAAGGCCGGCAGGGTGGCAAGGCCGAGGCTGCCGTGGGTGAGGGCCAGGGCGTAGCCGGCGGTCAGGAGGGTGAGGAGGAGCTTTTGAGAGGGCATGCAGCTTCGACTGCGGTGATGGCGTTCAGGACACCGGGTTTTGTGGTGTAGCTGATGGCCTCATCGCTGGCAAGCCAGCTCCCACAGGTCCAGCGGTGCACGCGGTCCCTGTGGGAGCTGGCTTGCCAGCGATTGCTAGAGTGGGATCACCGCCCAATCATCTGCCGCAACACATAATGCAGAATCCCCCCGGCCTTGAAGTATTCCACCTCATTCAGGGTATCGATCCGGCACAGCACCGCGATCTCCTCGACACCGCCATCCTCCCGGGTAATCCGCAACTTCAGGCTCATATGCGGCTCGATCTTCACCCCGTCCAGCCCAAGGATGTCGATCTTCTCCCGCCCGGTCAGCCCCAGTTGCTTGCGATCCTGCCCGGCACTGAACTGCAGCGGCAGCACGCCCATGCCCACCAGGTTGGAGCGGTGGATCCGTTCGAAGCTCTCCGCCAGCACCGCCTTGACCCCCAGCAGGTTGGTGCCCTTGGCTGCCCAGTCGCGGCTCGAGCCGGTGCCGTATTCCTGCCCGGCAATCACTACCAGCGGCGTGCCTTCGTCGCGATAACGCATGGCCGCATCGTAGATCGCCAGCTTCTCGCCGGTCGGCACATGCAGGGTATTGCCGCCTTCCTCACCGCCCAGCATTTCATTGCGGATGCGGATATTGGCGAAGGTGCCGCGCATCATCACTTCATGGTTGCCGCGCCGCGAGCCGTAGGAGTTGAAGTCCTTCGGTTCCACGCCCTTGTCCCGCAGGTAACGCCCGGCCGGGCTGTCGGCCTTGATATTGCCGGCTGGCGAGATATGGTCGGTGGTCACCGAATCACCCAGCAGGGCAAGAATCCGCGCACCGTGCACATCGGCGATTTTTGGCGGTGGGCCGGAAATGCCGTCGAAGAACGGCGGGTGCTGGATATAGGTGGAATCGTCCTGCCACACGTAGGTCGCCGCTTGTGGCACCTCAATGGCCTGCCACTGTTCATCCCCGGCAAAGACCTCGGCATATTCCTTGTGGAACATCCGCGTATCCACCTGGGCCACCGCTGACGCGATTTCCTGCTGGCTCGGCCAGATATCCCGCAGGTACACCGGCTTGCCGTCGGCGCCCTGGCCCAGCGGGTCGTTGCTCAGGTCGATGCGCACCGTGCCCGCCAGGGCATAGGCCACCACCAGTGGCGGCGAGGCCAGCCAGTTGGTCTTGACCAGCGGATGCACACGGCCTTCGAAGTTGCGGTTGCCGGACAGCACCGAGGCCACCACCAGGTCGGCCTTGGTGATCGCCGCCTCGATCGGGTCGGCCAGCGGGCCGGAGTTGCCGATGCAGGTGGTGCAGCCGTAGCCCACCAGGTCGAAGCCCAACTGATCCAGATAGGGCGTCAGCCCGGCGGCCTTGTAGTAGTCGGTGACCACCTTGGAACCCGGCGCCAGCGAGCTCTTCACCCAGGGCTTGCGTTGCAGGCCCTTCTCCACGGCCTTTTTCGCCAGCAACCCGGCGGCCATCATCACGCTGGGGTTGGAGGTGTTGGTGCAGGAGGTGATCGCGGCGATCACCACGGCGCCGTCCTTCAGGGTGTGTTCCTTGCCCTCGAAACCGAAGCTGATCTCGCCATGCCCGTCGGCAGTGGCCTTGCGCACGTTGAGGCCGAGGAAGTCATCGAAAGCCTGGCTCACCCCGGGCAGCGCGACCCGGTCCTGCGGGCGTTTCGGCCCGGCGAGGCTGGCCTGCACCTCGCCCATGTCCAGCGCCAGGCTGTCCGTGAACAGCGGCTCCTGGCCCGGCTCGCGCCACAGGCCCTGGGCCTTGCAATAGGCTTCGACCAGTTCGACGCTTTCCGGCGGCCGCCCGGAAAGCCGCAGGTAATCCAGGGTCACCGCATCCACCGGGAAGAAGCCGCAGGTGGCGCCATATTCCGGGGCCATGTTGGCCAGGGTGGCGCGGTCGGCCAGGGGCAGGTCGGCCAGGCCGTCGCCGTAGAATTCGACGAATTTGCCCACCACGCCCTTCTTGCGCAGCATCTGCGTCACCGTCAGCACCAGGTCGGTGGCGGTGATGCCTTCGCGCAGCTTGCCGGTGAGCTTGAAGCCGATCACCTCGGGAATCAGCATCGACACCGGCTGGCCGAGCATGGCCGCCTCCGCCTCGATACCGCCGACGCCCCAGCCGAGCACGCCGAGGCCGTTGATCATGGTGGTGTGGGAATCGGTGCCGACCAGGGTGTCGGGGAAGGCATAGGTGCGGCCGTCTTCTTCACGGGTCCAGACGGTACGCCCGAGGTATTCCAGGTTGACCTGGTGGCAGATCCCGGTGCCCGGTGGCACCACGCGGAAGTTGTCGAAGGCGTTCTGGCCCCAGCGCAGGAAGGCATAGCGCTCGCCGTTGCGCTGCATCTCGATATCGACGTTTTCGCCGAAGGCGGCGGGGCTGGCGTAATGGTCAACCATCACCGAGTGGTCGATTACCAGGTCCACCGGCGACAGCGGGTTGATCCGCTGCGGGTCGCCGCCGGCCTTGGCCATGGCGGCGCGCATGGCGGCCAGGTCGACCACCGCCGGTACGCCGGTGAAGTCCTGCATCAGTACCCGCGCCGGGCGGTACTGGATCTCCCGGTCGGAACTGCGCTCCTTGAGCCAGTCGGCCAGGGCCTGGAGATCGGCGCCGGTGACGGTTTCGCCGTCTTCCCAGCGCAGCAGGTTCTCCAGCAGCACCTTGAGCGACATCGGCAGGCGGCCCAGGTCGCCGAGGGCTTTCGCGGCGTCGGGCAGGCTGTAGTAATGGTATTCACGGCCGCTTACGGCCAGGGTCTTGAGGGTTTTCAGGCTGTCGAGCGAGGACATTGACCAACTCCTTCTGCGCCGGTGCGCGGCTGTCTTCCTTGCTGGGGCCGCTGCACCGCCTCTTTCACGGTCCGCACGGCACGGACCTGGCTGCACGGTCAGGTTAGCTCCGTTTGCCCTGACCGACCATTAACTGGACCGGCGGGGCGTGTCGCCAGTTCCGAAAGTCCTTTATCATTCGCCGATTTTCCACCGGGGCGCATGGCGTCCCCGTCCGGAGTGAGTGATGAATACCCTGTTCCTGCATTGCCGACCTGGTTTCGAGAGCGAGGTCTGTTCCGAGATCAGCGAACACGCCGCGTTGCTCGGCGTTGCCGGCTATGCCAAGGCCAAGCCGCAGACCGCCTGCGCCGAGTTCATCTGCAACGACGCCGAAGGCGCCGCGCGGATCATGCACGAGCTGCGTTTCAAGCAGTTGATCTTCCCCCGCCAGTGGGCCCGGGGCAGCTTCGTCGAGCTGCCGGAAACCGACCGCATCAGCGTGCTGCTGGAGCATCTGGCCGGCTATCCAGTGGCTGGCAGCCTGTGGCTGGAAGTCATGGACAGCAACGACGGCAAGGAACTCTCGACCTTCTGCCGCAAGTTCGAAGTGCCGCTGCGCAAGGCCCTGCTCAAGGCCGGGCGCCTGGTGGAGAACGGCCCGGGCCCGCGTCTGCTGCTGACCTTCGTCAGTGGCCGCCGGGTGTTCCTCGGCCTGGCCGAGGCGGACAACTCGGCCATGTGGCCCATGGGCATCCCGCGCCTGAAATTCCCCCGCGAGGCGCCGAGCCGCTCGACCCTCAAGCTGGAAGAGGCCTGGCACCACTTCATCCCCCGCGAGCAGTGGGAGCAGCGCCTGTCCGACGACATGACCGGCGTTGACCTCGGCGCTGCGCCGGGCGGCTGGACCTACCAGCTGGTCAAGCGCGGCATGCTGGTCACCGCCATCGACAACGGGCCGATGGCCGAGAGCCTGATGGACACCGGGCTGATCCAGCACCTGATGGTCGACGGCTTTACCTGGAAGCCCAAGCAGATGGTCGACTGGATGGTCTGCGATATCGTCGAGAAGCCGGCGCGTACCGCCGCGATGATCGAGGAATGGCTGGGCGACGGGCACTGCCGCGAGGCGGTGGTCAACCTCAAGCTGCCGATGAAGCAGCGCTATGCCGAGGTGCGGCGCCTGCTGGAGCGTATCGAAGAGGGCTTCAAGGCGCGCAAGGTCAAGGTCTCCATCGGCTGCAAGCAGCTCTATCACGACCGCGAGGAAGTCACCTGCCACCTGCGCCGCCTCGACATCAAGCCACGCTGAATCACGGAGTTTATTGAGATGACCGATTTCACCCCTGACGCCGTGCTCGACGCCACTGGCCTGAACTGCCCGGAGCCGGTGATGATGCTGCATCAATACGTGCGCGACCTGGGCGCCGGTGGCTTGCTCAAGGTGATCGCCACCGACCCCTCGACCCGCCGCGATATCCCCAAGTTCTGCGTGTTCCTCGGGCATGAGCTGGTGCAGCAGGAAGAAGAGGGCGGCACCTACCTGTACTGGATTCGCAAGAAGCTCGACTGACACCCCTGGCTGTTACTCCGCTGTTTCCTCCGGTGACGCCTGCACCGGTACTGTGCATGGAATGGATGCCAGCCTTCTGGCTGCATCCTTTCCTTTACTGCCTCCCTCCTGACTTCCCTGTATCCGGCACATACGTTGCTAGCTAAACGCTATCACCCTGAGCGCCTGCAGAAACGATTGCGCTCCAGGGTCCCCCTATGCGCAGGAGTGAGTCATGAATCGTCTGTTGTCACCGGGTGCGCGTTTGTTGGGGCGTTTCGGTTTTGCGCGCAAGTTCCAGTTGCTGTTCCTCTTGTTCATGCTGCCGCTGGTGTTCAGCCTCGGGCTGATCGGCATGGATTACCGCGACCGCCTGGCGGTGATCGCCGGCGAGCAGTCCGGGGTCCGCCAGTTGCTGGTGCTGGATGACCTGGAGCGCGAGCTGTCGGCCCAGCGTTATCGGGCGGCGCGCTGGAAAGCCATCGATATCCTCCGTGAACCCACCGCCGAAGCCCGTCAGTTGATGAGCGAGATCGATGCTGCGCTGCCGCGTATCGATCAGGCCCTGAAAAACCTCAAGGCGACCCTGGACAAGGAAAAGGCCGGCGCCGACACCCTGGCCCGCTTTGAGGCCCTGCAAGGTTCGGTGGCCGGCCTCGACAGCCAGTCCCTGCGCGGCGTCGGCTGGTGGCCGGACGGTTATGACCGCTTCACCGCCGGCATCGGCAATCTGCAGGCGCTGCGCGAGCAGATCGCCATGGACACCGGCCTGATCCTCGATCCTTGGCTGGAAACCTACCTGTTGATGCAGCTCTCGACCCAGCAGACCCCGGACCTGATCGAGCGCATCGGACGCATGGCCAGCATCGGCCAGACCTCGGTGGTCTCCGGCCAGTTCAGCCTGCAGAGCCGCCTGCAGATGCGCGACCTGCGCAGCCGTATCGGCGACGCCCGGGAGCAGATGGTCAAGACCGCCGGTTCCCTGCAAACCCGCCTGCCGCCCGAGCTGCAAGGCTGGGGCAAGCGCTACGGGGCGAGCATGAAGGGGCTCGATGGCGAGCTGGCGGTGCTGGACGACGGCGTGTTCGGCGGCTCGATCAAGCTCAAGCCCGCCGAGTTCGAGGCCAGTATCGGTCGCCTGCTGGACGATATGTTCGGCCTGCGTGGCGCGTCGTTGCAGTCGCTGAACGAGCGCCTGGACTACTACCACGCCAAGTCCAACCGCGAATTCATCCCAGTGGGGGTGACCATCGGCCTGTTGCTGCTGCTGGCGCTGTACCTGTTCGCCTGCCTGCAGGCCTCGATCCGCCGCAGTGCCAGCGGCATCACCACCCTGGCCGAGTCGCTGCGTGACGGCAACCTGTGCGTCGAGGTGTCGGTGCAGGGGCGCGATGAACTGGCGGTGATCAGCCAGGCGCTGAACGTCGCGGTGGTGCAGTTGCGCGCCAGCCTGCTGGGGGTCAATCACGAGACCCGGCAACTGGGCTCGGCGGTGCAGACCCTGAATGTCCAGGCCAACGGCACCCTGCAGGATGTGGAACGGCAGCAACAGCAGATCAGCCAGATCGCTGCGGCGGCGACCCAGTTGGCGGCAACGTCGCAGGAAGTGGCGCGAAGCTGCGAGCACGCCTCCGACAGTGCCCGGCAGACCCGGCGCATTGCCGAGGACAGCAACCGCGACAGCCAGCGCACCACCGACAGCATCCAGCAGCTCAACCGCCGCCTGACCGATACCGCCGAGGCGCTGCAGCGGGTCAGCGAGCAGGGCCAGCAGATCCAGTCGGTGGTGGACGCGATTCGCGGTATTGCCGAGCAGACCAACCTGCTGGCGCTCAACGCCGCCATCGAGGCAGCGCGGGCCGGGGAGCAGGGCCGCGGCTTTGCCGTGGTGGCGGACGAGGTACGCAGCCTGTCCCAGCGTACCCAGGCGTCCACGGCGCAGATTGCCGGGACGGTGGACAGCCTGCGCACCACCGTGACCCAGGCGGTCAGCTTGATGGAAGCCGCCTGTGGTCAGGCGGTCCAGGATGCCCAGTCGGTGACCGGGCTGGGCCAGCGCTTGGGCGAGATCGCCGGGGCGGTGCAGGGCGTGACTGACACCCTGGCGCAGATCCTTACCGCAGTGGAGGAGCAGACCGGCACCGCCGATGAGGTCAGCGGCAATATCCAGCAGGTGGACCAGGCTGCCGGGCGTTTGCTGGACGGTGCCCGGGCAGTGAACCAGGCGGCGGACACCCTGAGCCAGGGCAGCCGCGCGCTCAACGACAATACCGCGCGCTTCAACCTGGGCTGAGCTGCGCCTTGCGGATATGCCGGCGGGTGCAGCGCAGCAGGCGGATCGAGAGCATGATCGCTGCGCAGGTCAGGCCGGCGATCAGGCCTTGCCACAGGCCGCTCGGGCCGCTGGCGGGGCTGAGGTAGTCGGTCAGGCCGAGCAGGTAGCCCACCGGCAAACCGATGCCCCAGTAGGCGAACAGGGTCAGGATCATGGTCACCCGGGTGTCCTGGTAACCCCGCAGGGCACCGGCGCAGATCACCTGGATGGCGTCGGAGAACTGGTACAGCGCAGCGAACACGATAAGCATCGCGGCGATCTGGATCACCGCGGTGTCCGGCGTGTAGATCGCGGCGATCTGCTCGCGCAGCAGCAGGATCAGCGACGCCGAGAACGCCGCGAATACCAGCGCCGTGCCGAGCCCGACCTGGGCGGCGAAACGCGCCTGGTGCGGATCGCCGGCACCCACCGCCTGGCCTACGCGCACGGTCACCGCCATCCCCAGCGAATACGGAATCATGAACAGCAGCGAGCTGATGTTCAGGGCGATCTGGTGCCCGGCGACCACGGTCGGGCCCAGGCTGCCGATCAGCAGAGCGATCACCGCGAAGATGCTCGATTCGGCGAACACGGCGATGCCGATCGGCAGGCCGATGCCGAGCAGGCGCTTGATGGTCGGCCACTGGGGCTTGTCGAGGCGCACCAGCACCCGGCTGCTGGCGTAGGCCGGGGCCCAGCGGCTCCAGGCGGCCATGCTCAGGGCCATGAACCAGCCGACGATGCCGGTGGCCCAGCCACAACCGACGCCGCCGAGCGCCGGCAGGCCGAAATGGCCGTAGATCAGCACCCAGTTCAGCGGGATGTTCAGCAGCAGGCCGCACAGGCCGATGACCATGCTTGGCCGGGTGCGCCCGAGGCCGTCGCTGTAGCAGCGCAGCACGTAGTACAGGGCAATGCCGGGGAATCCGAAGGCGATACCGTGCAGGTAGCCCATGCTCGGGCCGATCAACTGTGGGTCGACCTTCATCAGGTACAGGATGGGTTCGGCGCCGAGGAGCAGGGCGCTCGACAGCAGGCCCACCACCAGCGCGAGCCACAGGGCCTGGCGCACCAGCGGGGCGATCTCGCCGTGCTGGTTGGCGCCGAAGCGCTGCGCCACCTTGGGCGTGGTGGCGAGAAGGATACCGGTCATCAGCAGGTACACCGGGATCCAGATCGAGTTGCCCAGGGCCACGGCGGCCAGGTCCTCAGGGCTGACCCGGCCGGCCATGACGGCATCGACGAAGCCCATGGCGGTGGTCGCCAGCTGGGCGACGATGATCGGGGTGGCAAGGCGCAGCAGGCTGCGGACTTCGGTGCGGATGGCGGGCATGGTGGTCGTGGGGCTGGCAGGGAAAGCGGCGTAGTCTACGCCTTGATCGGTTGGTCAGGAAATGTTGGTGTCTGGACGGGCCTCATCGCTGGCAAGCCAGCTCCCACAGGTCCGGTGCATGCAGTCCCTGTGGGAGCTGGCTTGCCAGCGATGAGGCCGGTGCAGACACCACTTTGTTATTGCCCCATCCACCCCCTACACTGCCAACCCCTCACAGGAGTCCCGCCCATGCTGATCGTTGCCGACGAAAACATCCCCCTGCTCGATGCCTTCTTTGCCGGCTTCGGCGAGATTCGCCGCTATCCGGGCCGGGCCATCGATGCGGACTGCGTGCGCGACGCCGATGTGCTGCTGGTGCGGTCGGTGACCAAGGTCGATCGCGCCCTGCTCGAAGGCAGCCAGGTGCGCTTCGTCGGCACCTGCACCATTGGCACCGATCACCTCGACCTGGGCTACTTCGCCGAAGCCGGCATCCACTGGTCCAGCGCCCCTGGCTGCAATGCCCGCGGTGTTGTCGATTATGTGCTGGGCAGCCTGCTGACCCTGGCCGAACTGGATGGCGCTGATCTCTCGCAGCGCACCTATGGCGTGGTCGGCGCCGGCCAGGTCGGTGGCCGCCTGGTCCAGGTGCTGCGCGGGCTGGGCTGGAAGGTGCTGGTCTGCGATCCGCCCCGGCAGGCGGCGGAGGGCGGCGATTATGTCGGGCTGGAGCAGATCCTCGCCGAGTGCGATGTGATCAGCCTGCATACCCCGCTGACCCGCACGGGTGAGCAACCGACCTGGCACCTGCTCGACGGCGAGCGCCTGGCCCGCCTGCGCCCCGGCGCCTGGCTGATCAATGCGGCTCGCGGCCCGGTGATCGACAACCCCGCCCTGCGCGAACTGCTGCTGGCGCGCGAGGATGTGCTGGCGGTGCTGGACGTGTGGGAAGAGGAGCCGCTGGTGGATGTGGAGCTGGCCGACCTGTGCGTGATTGCCACCCCGCATATCGCCGGCTACAGCCTCGACGGCAAGCAGCGCGGTACGGCGCAGATCTACCAGGCGTACTGTGTCTGGCGCGGGGAAGCGGAGCAGGTGCAGCTTGCTGATCTGCTGCCCAAGCCCTGGCTGGCGCGGGTCGAACTGCAGGCCGAGACTGATCCGGCCTGGGCCCTGGCGACCCTGTGCCGTGCGGTGTATGACCCGCGCCGCGATGATGCGGATTTGCGCCGCAGCCTGGGGGATGACCCGGCGGCGCAGAAGGTGGCGTTCGATCTGTTGCGCAAGGGGTATCCGGTAAGGCGGGAGATCGAGGGGTTGAAGGTCAAGGCTGAGGGTGAAGAGGTAAGGCGGATTGCGGCGGCGCTGGGCTGTGTGATCGAGGGCTGATAGTTCTATTGGCTTTCAGGGCCTCATCGCTGGCAAGCCAGCTCCCACAGTGTCCGCGGTGATCACAAATCTGTGGTCAACACAAAACCCTGTGGGAGCTGGCTTGCCAGCGATGAGGCCCTCAGGAACAACACAAATAAAAAACCCGGCACCAGGGCCGGGTCTTGAATAGGTCAGGGTCTCAGCCCTTCTTCGCCGGGTTGGCCCGGCTGTTTTCCAGCTCGCGGCACGCCTGCTGGATCATGTGCTCGGTGATCGGGATCTCGCGCCCTTGCGCGTCGATGATCGAGCCGCACGCCGGCACAGGTTGGGCCGGGCGCTGTTGCGGGGTGCTGCTATGCTGCAAGCTCATTTCCTGTCTCCTCTTCAGGTGGCTAGCCTAGATTAATCGCGCGTGATGACCAGGCTGTGACAACTCCCTACGCTGTCTCATCATGCGAACTACCAGTCCAACAGAAAGTTCACTCAAGAACCAGAGGGAGTTTAGACCGATACGGTCTAACGTCCTTATCGACTCGTTGAAATCAGCCACGGCAGCCGTCCATGTTCAATCCGCTTTCCTCCCGGCAACGCCAGGCCCTGCGCCTGGCCTGGCGTTTCGTGCGCCCCTATCGCAAGCAATCCCTGCTGGCCTTGCTGGCCCTGGTAGTCACCGCCGGCATCACCCTGTCCATGGGGCAAGGCATCCGCCTGCTGGTGGACCAGGGCTTCGTCACCCGTTCACCTGACCTGCTCGGCCAGTCCATCGCGCTGTTCATGGCCCTGGTGCTGGCCCTGGCGGTCGGTACCTTCAGCCGCTTCTACCTGGTCTCGTGGATCGGCGAACGGGTGGTGGCCGATATCCGCCAGCAGGTGTTCGACCACCTGATCAGCCTGCATCCGGGCTTTTTCGAGAACAATCGCAGTTCCGAGATCCAGTCGCGGCTGACTGCCGATACCACGCTGCTGCAATCTGTGATCGGCTCGTCGCTGTCGCTGTTCCTGCGCAATGTGCTGATGGTGCTGGGCGGGATCATCCTGCTGTTCGTCACCAACCCCAAGCTGACCAGCATCGTGGTCCTGGCCCTGCCGCTGGTGCTGGCGCCGATCCTGATCTTCGGTCGGCGCGTGCGCAGCCTGTCGCGGCAGAGCCAGGACCGCATTGCCGATGTCGGCAGCTATGTCGCCGAGACCCTCGGCCAGATCAAGACGGTGCAGGCCTACAACCACCAGCCCCGCGACCGCCAGCGCTTCGGCGAGACGGTCGAGGCGGCTTTTGCCACGGCGCGCAAGCGCATCGTCCAGCGCGCCTGGCTGATCACCCTGGTGATCGTCCTGGTGCTGGGCGCGGTAGGGGTGATGCTCTGGGTCGGTGGCATGGACGTGATTGCCGGGCGCATCTCCGGCGGTGACCTGGCGGCCTTCGTGTTCTACAGCCTGATCGTCGGCAGCGCCTTTGGCACCGTCAGCGAGGTGATCGGCGAGTTGCAGCGCGCGGCCGGGGCGGCCGAGCGGATTGCCGAATTGCTCGCGGCGCGCAGCGAGATCGTGGCACCGGCCGGAGGAGGGGTGCAGTTGCCCGAGCGGGTCCGCGGCGAGCTACAACTGCAGGGCGTGCGCTTCGCCTATCCCTCGCGACCCAACCGCCCGGCCATCGATGGCCTGGACCTGCAGGTGGAACCGGGGCAGACCCTGGCCCTGGTCGGGCCGTCGGGAGCGGGCAAGTCGACCCTGTTCGACCTGCTCCTGCGGTTCTATGACCCGCAGGAGGGCCGGATTCTCCTCGATGGCCAGCCGCTGACCGATCTCGATCCCCAGGACCTGCGCCGCCATTTCGCCCTGGTGGCGCAGAACCCGGCGCTGTTCTTCGGCACGGTCGAGGACAACATCCGCTACGGCCGCGCCGATGCCAGCTTCGCCGAGGTCGAGGCGGCCGCCCGCAGCGCCCACGCCCATGAGTTCATCCTGCAACTGCCCGAGGGTTACCAGACCCATCTGGGTGATGCCGGCCTCGGCCTGTCCGGCGGCCAGCGCCAGCGCCTGGCAATCGCCCGGGCCCTGCTGGTGGATGCACCGATCCTGCTGCTGGACGAAGCCACCAGCGCCCTCGACGCACAGAGCGAGCACCTGATCCAGCAGGCACTGCCGACCTTGATGGCGGGCCGCACCACCCTGGTCATCGCCCACCGCCTGGCCACCGTCCAGCACGCCGACCGCATCGCCGTAATCGATGCCGGACGAATGGTAGCAATTGGCAATCATCGGCAACTGATCGCTGAAAACCCGCTCTACGCCCGGCTGGCCGCGCTGCAGTTCGGCCCGGAGTAGAGCGGCAGGCGGCTTTTTTACAGTTATGTGACAGGCAAGGGCGGAATTGTCACATTTCTGTAGCAAAGCCCTGAGAGTATCCACCTCAGCTGTTGCGTAAATGCTCGATGCAGTTGGCTGCCTTCGCTTGATGGCAGCTTTTTTTTGCCTGCGAATCGACGACATGGATGTCTTTGGTTGGCTCCTTTTTAAGCCGCCGTTTCTTATCCCTTGTTCCGAGATCCTGCCGATGCCCTTGCGTACTTCCCTGCGACTGCAAATCCTCGCCCTGCTCGCCGGCAGCCTGCTGGCGATGCTGCTGATTGCCCTGGTCTGTTTCCGCCTGCTGTCGGCCAGCGTCGATGGCTACAGCCAACTGGTCGATGGCCCGCTGCGGGCGTCGCAGCAGATCGATGAAGCCAACCTGCAATTCAAGATCCAGGTCCAGGAGTGGAAGAACGTGCTCCTGCGTGGCAAGAAACCCGATGACCTGAGCAAGTACTGGCAGCAGTTCCAGGCCCAGGAACGCATGGTCCAAGACATCCTCGGGCGTCTGGTCCAGGAAAACGCCGGGGATGCGGCGCTGCATGCGCGCCTTGTCGAACTCAAAGACAGCCATCGCCAATTGGGTGAAGCCTATGGCCGTGGGCGTGAAGCCTTCCTTGCCGCTGGCGCCGACCCGGCGGCCGGGGATCTGGCGGTCAAGGGCGTGGACCGTGCCGCCAGCGAGCAGATGAGCGCGCTGGTCACCCAACTGCGCGGCGCCTCGGCGGACCAGGCCAAGGCGATCAGCGCTGAAGCACAGCGGACCGTCTGGCTCGGCCTGCTGATCATGCTCGGTTCGGCCCTGGCCATCGGCGTGTTCAGCCTGTGGCGAGTGGATCGCGGTCTGATCGAGCCGATCCGTCGCCTGATCGAATACGTTGCCCATCTCAGCCAGGGGCGCTTCGACGCTCGCGTCGCCAGTGATCGCCAGGACGAACTGGGTCGCCTCGCCGTTGCTGCCAACACCCTGCGCGATTTCCTCTCCGAGACCGTCGGCCGCCTGCAGGACAACGCCGGTGAGCTGGAAAACGCCAGCGGCGACCTGCGCAAGCTGGCCGGCGGCATGGCCCGCGGTACCGACGATCAGTTCCAGCGCACCGACCAGGTGGCCACGGCGATGCACGAAATGTCCGCTACCGCCCAGGAGGTCGCCCGGCATGCCGCCGAGGCGGCCAAGGCCGCAGACGACGCCGACCATAGCGCCCAGGCCGGCGAGCAGGTGATGCAGGCGACCATCGACACCATCGCCCGGGTCAACCAGGAAATCACCGGCACCGCCGAGGTGATCCGCCACCTTGAGCAGGACAGCGGGCGTATCGGCAAGGTCCTGGAAGTGATCCGCGGGATCGCCGAGCAGACCAACCTGCTGGCCCTCAACGCCGCCATCGAGGCCGCGCGGGCAGGGGAGGCGGGACGTGGCTTCGCTGTGGTCGCCGACGAGGTGCGCAACCTGGCCCAGCGCACCGCTTCGTCCATTGCCGAGATCAACCAGATCATCAGCGCCGTGCAGTCCGGTGCGGTGGAAGCGGTGAAGGCCATCGAAACCGGCCAGGCACGCAGTGAAGAGGGCGCCGAGCAGGTCCAGCGTGCCGGCGAGATGCTGCAGCGCATCACCCTGGCGGTGGAAGCGATCCGCGACATGAACCGCCAGATCGCCACGGCGGCCGAGGAGCAGACCAGCGTCGCCGAGGACATCTCGCGCAACCTGGTGGAGATCACCCGCATCGCCACCGACAACCAGGACGCGGTGCAGCGCACCGAGCGTGCCGGGCATCGCTTGCACGAACTGTCGGGCCAGTTGGGCGAGGTGACGGCGCGCCTGAGCGCCTGATTCTTCCGCCAAAAGCCGGGGGAAATCCGCCACCTTGCGGCCAAACGGTCGTTGCGAGTGGCGGAATCCCGCCAGAAAAACCCGCGAATATGGGGTGCGACCATGCGTCTCGCCTATTAGCCGTTGGTCGCGAAAAAGTTGGCCCGCTTCGTGCTTTATGAGGCGCCAGCGCGGGCTGAGTCCCCGCTTTACAAGACCATGGGCTGCCACGGCAGCCACGGCATCAGACCGCACCCCGCTTCTCCGATACCCCAGCCACCAGCCAGGTGAGCAGAACGATAAAACGAGGGCGTGCACCCGGGCGCGGCGGTCCAGCCAATACCTTCACTTCAATTGGATGAATTATGAAAAAAGTCCTTTTGGCGCTCCTGTGCCTGAGCGTCATTGGTTGCTCCAAGCCCAGTGAACCGGAAAAGACCGTCGACGTACTGCTGATTGGCGGGGGCATCATGAGTGCCAGCCTTGGCACCTACCTGCACGAGCTGCAACCTGACTGGTCGATCAATATCTACGAGCGCATGGACCAGGTCGCCGTTGAAAGCTCCAACGCCTGGAACAACGCCGGTACCGGCCATTCCGCCTTCTGCGAGCTGAACTACACCAGCGAAGCCGCCGACGGCAGCATGGATATCAGCAAGGCCGTGGGCATCAACGAGCAGTTCGAGATTTCCAAGCAGTTCTGGTCCTACCAGGTCGAGCAGAAAGTCCTGAACAACCCGAGCTCGTTCATCAACAACGTGCCGCACATGAGCTTCGTCTGGGGCGACAAGAACGTCGAGTTCCTGCGCAAGCGCCACGCCGCCCTGCAGCACAGCTCGCTGTTCCGTGGCATGGAATACTCCGAAGACCACGCGCAGATCGCCCAGTGGGTACCGATCGTCATGGAAGGCCGCGCCGCCGACCAGAAGATCGCCGCCACCCGCATGAACATCGGCACCGACGTCAACTTCGGCGAAATCACCCGTCAGCTGGTGGGCTCGCTGACCAAGAGCGACAAGGTCAGCCTGAACCTGCGCCACGAAGTGCGTGACATCAAGCGCAACGCCGACAACACCTGGACCGTCGTGGTCGCCGACCTCGGCAACAACGGTGTGGAAACCAGCGTCAAGGCCAGGTTCGTGTTCATCGGTGCCGGTGGTGGCGCCCTGAAACTGCTGCAGAAGTCCGGCATTCCGGAAGCCGAAGGCTATGCCGGCTTCCCGGTGGGCGGCCAGTTCCTGATGACCGACAACCAGGACATCGTCTCCCGCCACAAGGCCAAGCTGTATGGCAAGGCCTCGGTTGGTGCGCCACCGATGTCGGTTCCGCACCTCGACACCCGCATCATCGACGGCAAGGAAGTGCTGCTGTTCGGTCCGTTCGCGACCTTCTCCACCAAGTTCCTGAAAAACGGTTCGCTGCTGGACATGTTCGCTGCGCTGAACACCCACAACATCATGCCGATGACCCACGCCGGCATCGACAACATCGACCTCAGCACCTACCTGATGGGCCAGCTGATGTTGAGCTTCGACGACCGCATGGCCGCGCTGCGCGAGTACTTCCCGAACGCGAAGAACGAAGACTGGAAACTGCTGCAGGCTGGCCAGCGCGTACAGATCATCAAGAAAGATGCTGTACATGGCGGCATCCTGCAGTTCGGTACCGAAGTCGTGGCTTCGCAGGACGGCACTATCGCCGCGTTGCTGGGCGCTTCGCCAGGTGCATCGACCGCTGCGCCGATCATGCTGAGCGTGCTGGAGAAGACCTTCAAGGACCGTATCCAGAGCCCAGAGTGGCAGGCCAAGCTGAAGGAAATCGTGCCGACCTACGGCCAGAAGCTGAACAACAACCTCGAGCTGACCAACAAGACCCGTGAGTGGACCAGCTCGCGCCTGGGCCTGTTGTTCGTTCCGGTGTTGCCGGAAGAGCAGCCGGTGGCTGTTCAGTAAGGCTGTTCAAGGGGCAGGGATCTCCTTTGCCCTTACTGGCCTCATCGCTGGCAAGCCAGCTCCCACAGGGATCGCGCAGGTCTTGAGATTTGTGCTGACCCTGTGGGAAATAAAGGGGGCAAGCACGACAAAGCCCGCGTGAGGCGGGCTTTGGCGGAGAGCGATCTGGTCGGAGAGACAGGATTCGAACCTGCGGCCTTCTCGTCCCGAACGAGACGCGCTACCTGGCTGCGCTACACTCCGATGACGAAAATTCTACTCAGAAATTTCGCTTCGACAAGCCCCCAATTCGTATGGATTCGGGGGCTTTTCTTCGTGGGTCCTACAGTTCTTTCACGGTGCGGATCTGGTCCTTGTTGACCCGGGTGCGCTTGCCGTCGAGTTGCTCGATTTCGTAGAAACCGGAGTCATCATCGAATTTCGGCGTATCGACGGCCTGGATTTCACGGCCATCGTTGAGGGTGATCACGGTTGGCGTGGAGCAACCGGCCAGTGCGCCAAGGCCAAGGGCGAGCAGGAATGCGGGAAGGGTCCGTTGAATCATGGTCAATCTCCAATAAATGAGGCCGTATCGTTCGTTAAGACGCAAACAGTTACAGCAAGTTCAGTGCGAAGTTGAGCCTAGTGCGGAATCGGCTTATTGACCGGCAGCAATGCCATGCCCGGTTGCTCGCGCGGGGCAGCGTTGCCCTGTGATATAACTCCGGTCATTCCCTTCGTTCTACGGACCCCATGCCATGAAAGCCAAGGCAGACGCGCCCTTCGTGCCGCTCAATATCGCCGTGCTGACCGTCAGCGACACCCGCACTTTCGAAACCGACACCTCCGGCCAGGTCTTCGTCGACCGCCTCACCGAGGCCGGGCACAACCTCGCCGAGCGCGTGCTGCTCAAGGACGACCTGTACAAGATCCGCGCCCAGGTCGCGACCTGGATCGCCGAGGACACCGTGCAGGTGGTGCTGATCACCGGCGGTACCGGCTTCACGGGGCGCGACAGTACGCCGGAAGCCGTGGCCTGCCTGCTGGACAAGCAAGTGGACGGTTTCGGCGAGCTGTTCCGGCAGATTTCCCTGGCCGATATCGGCACCTCCACCGTGCAGTCCCGTGCCCTGGCCGGGCTGGCCAACGGCACCCTGGTCTGCTGCCTGCCGGGCTCGACCAATGCCGTGCGCACCGGTTGGGACGGCATCCTCGCCGAGCAACTGGACAACCGTCACCGCCCCTGCAACTTCGTCCCGCACCTGAAGCAGGCCGCGCCCTGCGAAAGCCGTGGCTGAGGCGCCGGCGGCCAAGCCGCTGATCCCGGTCGAGGCGGCTCTGGAGCGTCTGCTGGCGCTGGCCGAGGCGGCGCCGATCAGGGACGTGGAAGAGGTAACCCTGGCCGCAGCCGAGGGCCGTGTGCTGGCGGCGGATCTGCATGCCACGCTTGACCTGCCGCCCTGGCCGAACAGCGCCATGGATGGTTACGCCCTGCGCGTTGCCGACTGGACGGGCGAGCCGCTGCCGGTCAGCCAGCGCATCTTCGCCGGGCAGGCGCCGGAGCCGCTGCAACCCGGGACCTGTGCGCGGATCTTTACCGGCGCGCCGGTACCGGCAGGTGCTGATTGCGTCGAGATGCAGGAAAACGCCGAAGTCCTCTCGGACCAGCGCGTGCGCTTTACCGAGGCGCTGCGCGCGGGCCAGAACATTCGTCCGCAAGGCCAGGAAACCCGCGCCGGCGAGTTGGTCCTGGCGGCCGGTACCCGGCTGGGTCCGATCGAGCTGGGCCTGGCGGCGACCCTGGGTTATGCACAGGTCAGCGTGGTGCGCCGGGTAAAGGTGGCGGTGTTGTCCACAGGCGATGAGCTGGTCGAGCCGGGCCTGCCGCTGGGGCCGGGGCAGATCTACAACAGCAACCGACGCCTGCTGTGCAGTTGGCTGCTGCGCCTGGGTTGCGAGGTCGTGGATGCCGGCATCCTGCCGGACAACCTGGAACTGACCCGGAAGCGTCTGGGCGAGCTGGGTGCGGTGGATTTGATCCTCTCGACCGGCGGAGTATCGGTGGGCGAGGCGGACTATCTCGGTATCGCCTTGCGCGAAGCCGGTGAGCTGGACTTGTGGAAGCTGGCGATCAAGCCGGGCAAGCCGCTGACGGTTGGCGCATACAACGACGTGCCGGTGATCGGGCTGCCGGGGAACCCGGCGTCGACGCTGGTGACCTTTGGTTTGCTGACGCGGCCCTATCTGCTGCGCCGCCAGGGTGTGCAGGAGGTGAAGCCCCTGCAGTTCGCCGTGCCGGCCGGGTTCGACTGGCCGAAGGCGGGCAATCGCCGCGAGTACCTGCGGGCGCGGATCGAGCAGGGCAGGGCGCTGATCTATCGCAACCAGAGTTCCGGCGTGCTGCGTAGCGCGGCCTGGGCCGAGGGGTTGGTGGAAGTGTTGGAAGGCAGTACGCCGATGCAGGGGGATATGGTTCAGTTCATTCCTCTGAGTGAATTGCTCGGCTGAGGATCTTCAGGGCTTCTGAGGGCCTCATCGCTGGCAAGCCAGCCCACAGGTTACGCGGTGCCTGTGGGAGCTGGCTTGCCAGCGATGGGGCCCTCAAGAACAACCCAAAGCACCAGGAATATCCCCCACCCCAACCGGCCTGCTCATCAACCGCTGATGCACCCCCTCCAACTGCATCGCCGCCACACTCCAGTCATGCCGTTCCCGCACAAACGCCCGCCCGGCCTCGGACAGCTGGCGCATCCTGTGCGGCTGATTCAACAACCGGGTCAAGGTCAACGCCAGATCCCCCGCATCATCCCCATCCAGATAATGCTCCCCGCGCTTCACCTGCAACCCCGACACCCCCTCCCTCGTCGTCACCACCGGCAACCCCGCCGCCATCGCCTCCAGCAGCTTGACCTTGCACCCGCCTCCCTGGCGCAACGGTGCGAAGAACACCGCCGACAAGCGTTGCAGTTCGCGCAGGTCCGGCAGGTACCCGATCCATTCGACCCGCGGATCATTCCAGTGCAAACGCCATTGCGCCGGCAGTGCGTGCCCGACAATGGCCAGGCGGACCGCCGGATTGCTTTGCCAGACCTGCGGCATGATCTCTTCCAGCGCCCATTCGATGGGCTGGCGATTGGCGCAGTGCTCGAAATTGCCGACGAACAGCAGGCGCTGGCTGTGGGGCGCGAAATCGATGTGCTGGTAATGCGCGCAATCGACGCCATTGACCACCACTTCGGTCAGTTTCCCGGTCATCCGGCTGATCTGCTCGGCATCCCAGGGGCTGACCGCCACCACTTCGCTGGCCTGTTTCAAGACCCGGGTTTCCCAGCGCCGGTAGCGCCAGCCATCGAAGCTGTTGAACGGCCGCAGCCACAGCGGCAGTCGGTCCTGGCAGGCGGCGCCCTTGCACCATTCCACCTGGTGCTCGCTGACGATGAAGGGCAGGCCGCTGGCCTGCAGGGCGCGTTCGAAAGGCTGGAAGCCGTAGCTGTGCTCGATCTGGATCACGTCCCAGTGTTCTTGCAGGAGCTTTTCGAACTCATGGCGCAAGTGGGGCGCCAGGCCGTTGATGCAGGCGCGCATCGGATAGCCGGCGGAGATCGCCGCCAGCAGGTTCAGCGGGCTGTGCAGGGCGCGTCGCGGCAGCACGATCAAGCGCTCCAGCAGCGGTGCCAGGGCTTCTCGCGCGGCGTCGCCGAGGGGGACCTTGGATTGGCTCAGCAGGGTGATGCGATGACCTCGCTCTGCCATGCCGCGCAACAGGTGGAACTGACGGGATTTGCTGCCGCTGGTGAGGGGCCAGGGCAGGTAGGGCAAGGTCCAGAGTACGCGCATGACACGTCCTCGCTACAGGGTTGTCGTCAATTAAATGGCTTTTTTGATTTAGGTGTCACTATTGGCCAATTATTTGTCGAAGCATGGTCGTGCCTGCAGGATTTTTCCACGCCGTTCGTAAGACGGCACAACTTTTCCCTGTCGCCGATGGTCGAGATAGGCAATCGATAATCCGCCGGGGAGGGCGATCCAATGAGCGAACGCAAGGCACTGCTGATCCT
The DNA here is from genome assembly GCF_001941965.1 of Pseudomonas putida. GTDB lineage: Bacteria > Pseudomonadota > Gammaproteobacteria > Pseudomonadales > Pseudomonadaceae > Aquipseudomonas > Aquipseudomonas putida_L. The sequence continues at coordinate 54,625 of NZ_MKZO01000015.1, forward strand.
GCATGGCAAGCAGGCACTGAACGAGGAGGTGCGCGCGGCGGTACAGGCCATGCGCGAGCGCGGCTGGCAACTGGATGTGCGCCTGACCTGGGAGGGCGGTGATGCCCAGCGCCTGGTCAAGGAAGCCCTGGACGCCGGTTATCCACAGCTGATTGCCGGCGGTGGCGATGGCACCCTGCGGGATGTCACGCACGCCATGGTCAAGGCCGAGAGCAAGGCCAGCCTGGTCCTGCTGCCCCTGGGCACGGCCAATGACTTCGCCCGCGCCGCAGGTATCCCGCTGGAACCGGCCGCTGCGCTGGAACTGCTGGAAAGCGCAGCGCGACCTGTCGACCTGGGCGAAGTGGATGGCGAGGTGTTTCTCAATATGGGCACTGGCGGCTTTGGCAGCCAGGTGACCGCGCAGACCTCTGAAGACCTGAAGAAGGTGCTCGGCGCTGCGGCCTATCTGTTTACCGGCCTGACCCGCTTCACCGAGCTAGGCGCGGCCTCGGTGAGCCTGGAGGGTCCGGATTTCCACTGGGAGGGCGAGCTGTTGGCGCTGGGCATCGGCAACGGGCGCCAGGCCGGTGGCGGGCATGTGCTATGCCCAGAGGCGGTGGTGGACGACGGCTTGCTGGATATCAGCATCCTGCCGGCGCCACAGGAAGTGGTCGGTACCCTGCGTGATCTGCTGGCGGGCGGCCTGGGGCTGGACAGCATGTTCGTCCGTGCGCGCTTGCCGTGGGTGGACGTGAAGTGCTCGCAGGGGCTGGACATCAACCTCGACGGCGAACCCCTGCAGGGCGACAACCTGCGTTTCCGCGTGTTGCCCGGGGCGCTGCGCCTGCATCTGCCGGCACAGTCGCCGCTGCTCAGTCGTCGAGGCTGATGATCTGCTCGCGCACGGCAAACAGCACCAGGCCCGCCACGTCGTAGATCTGCAGGCGTTTCATGATCTGCGAGCGGTGGGTTTCCACGGTCTTCACGCTTAGGCCGAGGCCGTTGGCAATTTCCCGGGTGGATTTGCCGCGCACGATCAGGCGCAGGATTTCCAGCTGGCGCGCAGTGAGGTTGTGGTTTTCCACCGGCTCGGGCTTCTGCCCGCGCAGCAGCGCCTGGTTGATCACCGTGTGGGCGATGGCCGGGCTCAGGTAGCGCTCGTCGTTGCTCAGGGCGGCCAGGGCCTGCTCCAGCTCGGTGGCCGTGGTGTCCTTGAGCAGATAGCCGTGGGCACCGCTTTCCAGGGCCTGCATGATCAGGTGCGGGTCGGTGTGCATGGACAGGATCAGCACCTTGCAGCGCGTACCTTCGGCCTGCAACTGGCTGAGGGCATCCAGCCCGCCCATGGCGCGCATCGACAGGTCGAGGAGGACGATATCCGGATCGAGCTGGCGCACCAGGTCCACTAGTTGGCTGCCGTCGCAGGCTTCGCCCACCACGGTATAGCCGGGGATGTCGGAAACCAGGGCGCGTACGCCGGCGCGGATCAGGGAGTGGTCGTCCACCAGCAGCAATTTACAGGTCATGAAGTCTTACTTGAGTGGGCGCGCTCGCGCGTGCGGGGAGGCCAGGGGAAGGGCGCATCGATCCGCGTGCCCTTGCCTGGGTCGCTGTGCACCGTGAGGCTGCCGTTGAGCAGGTGTGCGCGTTCGGCCATGCCGGCCATGCCGCACTGGCCTTCCCCGCCAGGATCGGAAGAGGGCAGGAAACCCTGGCCATCGTCGCTGATCGACAGCGCCAGGCCCTCGGGCTGGCGCTGGAAGCTGACGATCAGGTTGTGCGCACGGGCATGGCGCAACACGTTGGTCACCGCTTCCTGGGTGATGCGGAACGCGGCCATGGCCATGTCTTCCGGGATGCCCTCCAGGCGACTCTTGCATTCCAGGCTCCAGCGCAGCTCGGTGTTTTCCAGAGTGCGCAGCAGGTGCGCACGCAGGCTGGCCTCCAGGCCGAGGCTGTTGAGCTGGCGCGGGGCGAGACTGGTGGCGAGGTTGCGCACGTTGGACAGGGTGTCGTCGAGGGTGCTGCGCAGCGTGCTGCAGTGTTCCTGCAGGGTTTCCGGGATGCGCCGGTGCAGCCAGTCGGCCTGGAGCTTGGCGGCGGTCAGCAACTGGCCGATGTCGTCGTGCAGTTCGCGGCTGAGGCGCTGACGCTCGCCTTCCTGGACCTTGAGCAGGCGGTCGGCCAGCTCCTGCGGCGACATCAGCAAGGTGTTCTTGCGCTGCTGGCCTGTCCACAGCACGCCCAGCAGGCTGACGATCTGCAGCAGCACCAGGAACAGCGGTACTGGCGTAGCGTTCAGGTAGCAGAGCAGCCCGGCCAGCAGCGATGCCAGGCACGACAGTGCGACGGCCCGATGCAGCAGGGCCGCGCCACGCGGGCAGCAGGTCAAGGTCTTGAGGCTTGAATACACGGGAAATGAAGCCACTGAAAGATCACTTTTCAAAGCCAGTCCGGGGTTGATTGAAAGGCTTTTGGGGAAGGCCTTCAACAACTTTCATCATCATGTTGCAACAGGGCGGCCAGGCACTTTTTCAGTGCGCTGAAAGCGCCATGTTCCAGCATGGCCAACAGTAGGCTAACGGCTCGGGTGGCGCATGTTATCACTTCGCACCCAATTGGTCGTCGGGTCTGTGATTGGCCGATGAGTCAGGTTTTACGGGCTGGTACGGTCGTTCCATCGAATGCCGATTCTAGCACTTTGCCACTACCGTTGGCGAATTCGAACTTTGCGTGAAAGCGGGCATGTGCTGTTTCCGTATTGGTGGAGTTGTATGGAAAGAGGCGGCTTAGTTGACGTTTAGTGTGCGGGCAAAACAGTGCGATATGTATGCCAGATATGTTTTCCGGAGCCGCTTAGTTGGACTTTGGTTGTATACGATCGTCTGCCAGGATGGCCGTGCCAGAGGGCCTGGCGCTTCGCTCAGGCCGTTTGCGCCGTGGCCCGCAGCGTGGTTTCCAGGCTATCGAGCAATTCCTGCTGCTCTTCGGCGTCCAGGTTCAGCGCGCCGCTGTGGGGGTCGATCAACTCCACCTGCCAGGCCAGCAGGCACAGGCAGGCTTCGAGGATGCCCAGGGCCGCTCCATGTAACCGGTTGCGGTGCTCGACCGGGGCGAGCGCCGCGCACAGCGCTGCGCAGAAATCGGCGATCTGCAACTGTTCCACGGACTGCGCCTTATCCCTAAGGGAAGCGAGGGTATGGATCAGGCAATGGCTGGCATCGGCATCCTCGCCGATCAGGCGAAAATGTTGCAGGCATTCCTGCCCACGGCTGAGCAGCAGATGAGCGTCACCCAGGAAATCCTGCAGGGCGCTCAGGTCCGGTGTGTCGTTGCGCATCAGTCCGCTCCCGCCAAAGCGCCGGGGCAGACGGACGAAGGCTCAGGAAGGGAGGCTGGCCACAGCAGTTTGATCGCGAACACAGGCCTGACTCCATTCATGCATTGAGAATGGCGTCACATTAATGGCTAACGGATATCACGAATATCAGGTCCAGCCCGATTGTTGATAAGGGTTTCCCTGATGAGGTTTTTCGGGTGTCACCCCGTTGCGGGGCAGGGCAGGAAAGGCCGTGAGCAAAGTAAAGCATGATGCTAAAGTGACATCAATGCCCCGCGCGCTTTTTCTTCAAGGGGTCAAGATGGCTCGCACGCGGCCGATATAGGGCCAATGCTTTTTACTTTTTGCAACAAGCTTGGGGGATTCAATGGCTGGCATTCTCGACACGGTAGACCAAAGGACACAGCTGGTAGGCGAGAACCGCCTGGAAATCCTCATGTTCCGCCTCGCGGGCCGGCAGTTGTTCGCGATCAACGTCTTCAAGGTGCAGGAGGTCCTGCAACTGCCCAAGCTGACCCTGATGCCGCAGCGCCATAGCTACGTGTGCGGCGTGGTCAACCTGCGCGGCCAGACCCTGCCGGTGATCGACCTGTCCCAGGCGATCGGCATGCGTCCGCTGGAGCCGGGGCCGAACAGTACCATCATCGTCACCGAGTACAACCGCTCGGTGCAGGCCTTCCTGGTGGGCGGCGTGGACCGCATCGTCAACATGAACTGGGAAGCCATCATGCCTCCGCCGACCAGCGCCGGTCGCCAGCACTACCTCACGGCCATCAGCAAGGTCGACGAGCAACTGGTCGAGATCATCGATGTCGAGAAGGTCCTGGCGGAAATCGTTCCGTACAACGCCAAGGTGTCCCGGGACAAGCTGGAGGATCCGGTGCTGCAGCGTGCCTATGGCCGCGAAATCCTCCTGGTGGACGACTCCACCGTGGCCCTGGCGCAACTGCGGGAAACCCTGTCGCAACTAGGGGTGAAACTGCATGTGGCCAGTGATGGCCTTAAGGCTCTGAAGATGCTCAAGGGCTGGGCGGACAGCGGTGTGGATGTCTGCGAGAAACTGCTGATGGTCTTCACCGATGCGGAAATGCCGGAAATGGACGGCTATCGCCTGACCACCGAGATCCGCAGCGATGCCCGCCTGCGTGGTCTGTACGTGGTGCTGCATACCTCGCTGTCCGGCAGTTTCAACGAATCCATGGTGAAGAAGGTCGGCTGCGACAACTTCCTCTCCAAGTTCCAGCCGGATCGCCTGGTGGAAGTGGTGCGCCAGCGCCTGCAGATGGACGAAGCCACCGCCTGATCCCGCGTCGGGTGTAAGCTGCTCTCTTTTCCCAGGGGAGCCTGTCCATGCAGCTGAGTGCGCTTTATCGTTATCCGCTCAAGTCGGGGCGGCCCGAGGCCTTGCAACGGTCGCCCTCGGGCCTGCTCGGCCTGGCCGGTGATCGTCGCTGGATGCTGGTGGACGCCGGCAACAACCGCTTCCTGACCCAGCGCGCCTTTCCACAGATGAGCCAGCTGTCGGCGCTGTATGCCGCCGATGGCGGGCTGTTGCTCGATGCTCCCGGTTTCTCCACCTTGCATGTCGCCGTGCCGGCGCCGGATGACGAGCTGCGCGGCGTGACCATCTGGCGCGACACCCTGCGCGTGCCGGACGCCGGCGATCAGGCTGCCGAGTGGTTGAGCAGCTTCATGGGCCGTCCCGTGCGCCTGGTGCATGTGCCCGAGCAGCGCACCCGCTACCTGCCTTCCGGTTATGGTGAGAACAGTGACCGGGTGGCGTTCGCCGATGGGTTTCCGCTGTTGCTGATCGGGCAGGCGTCGCTCGATGACCTGAGCCGGAAGGTCGGGCGGGAGATGGAGATGCTGCGGTTCCGGCCGAACCTTGTGATCGAGGGGGCCGAGCCGTTTGCCGAGGACGGCTGGAAGCGCATCCGGATTGGCCAGCAGACGTTCCGGGTGGTCAAGCCTTGCGGGCGTTGCATCCTGACCACCATCGACCCGGCCACGGGCGAGCGCAGTGCGGACCGCGAGCCGTTCGCGACCCTGATGAATTATCGGCAGAAGGAAGGGGAGGCCATGTTCGGGCAGAACCTGGTGGCCGATGGGGAGAGTGTGCTGGAGGTGGGGATGGAAGTGGAGATTCTGGAGTAGGCTTTCTGTGTTCTTGAGGGCCCTATCGCTGGCAAGCCAGCTCCCACAGGTCCGGTGTATGCACCTGTGGGAGCTGGCTTGCCAGCGATAGGGCCCTCAAAGACTACACATCACTGATCATCGAAATACCGCTCATGCCAATCCACCAACGGCTGTGGTGAATTGAGTTTCTGCCCGTAGATCACCGCATAAGACAGCACGTTCTGCACATACTGCCGGGTTTCATCGAACGGAATCGATTCGACCCACACATCGAAACTCAGATGATCGGCACCACGCAGCCACTGCCTCACCCGGCCAGGCCCTGCGTTGTACGCCGCCGAAGCCAGCACCCGGTTGCCATTGAACTGCCCGTGCACCTGGCTCAGGTACGCCGCGCCCAGCTGGATGTTCTTGTCCGGATCCAGCACCTGGCTCTGCGACGCCAGCGGAATGCTGAACTTGCGTGCAGTCTCCTTGGCCGTCGCCGGCATGAGTTGCATCAGGCCGCTGGCGCCGACGCTGGAACGGGCGTCGTCCATGAAGGCGCTTTCCTGGCGGGTAATGGCGAATACCCAGCTCGAATGCAGGCCGCGTACCTTGGCCTCGCGCACCAGCGTGTCGCGGTGGGCCATCGGGAAACGGATATCCAGGTCGTCCCAGTACTGCGCCTGGCTGATGGTGCGGATCGCCGGGAAGTACCAGCGCAGGTCATAGGCGATGCGCGCCTGGGCGACCATTTCGTCGCGGTTGAAGTGACGGCTGACGTGGTACCACTCGCGACGGCCATCGACGATCTGCCCGCGGGCATGGAATTCCAGGGCGCGGCGGATACCCGGGGTGTTGCGCACCTTGTTCATCAGTTGCTGGCTGATCACCAGCGGCTTGTTGTTCAACTGGTAAGGCGTCTGCGTACGGTCGGCGGCGAGGAAGCCATAGAAATCACGTTCACGGGCCACGGTCTTGTACAGCAGCGGGATCTGCGGGTTCTGCGGCTGTGCCAGCTCCAGGCTGCGGGCCTGCCAGTAGCGCCAGCGGTTGGTGGTGGCGAGGTCCTGGGGCAGGCGCTTGCTCAGGTCGTAGGCGTCTTCCCAGCGCCCGAGGCGCAGGAGCAGGCGCATGCGCCATTCGCTGACGGTGTTGTCGCGCAGTTGCGGGTCGTAGCGGGTCATCAGGTCCAGGGCCCGCGGGTCGTAGCGGCGGGCCAGGGTCAGGCCGATCTCGCGGGCGATGGCGACTTTTTCCTCGACCGAGAAGTGCATGCGGTTGGCGTAGTCATCGAGCAGGGCCATGGCCCGCTCCGGGTCCTGGCGGGCCAGGCGGCGCAGGCCGAGGCTGACCACGTCGGACATGGCTTCGTTGGCCGGGGTGAAGCGCGAAGGCTGGTTGAGCAGCTCCGGCTTCTGTGCCACATCCACCAGCAGCCGGCCTTCGTTGCCGAGGGTCGGCAAGGTCTTCACCAGGCTGTTGGCCAGGGCGTAGTTGCGCGCCTGGGCCGCCAGCTTGGTGCGCAACCAGCGTTTCTGTTCGGTCAGTTGGCCTTCTGCGGCCCAGCGTTCGAACAGCGCATCGCAGGCGGCAGGTTGCGATTTGCCTACCGACCAGAGTTTCTCGGCCGTGGCATAGCCCTCGGCGCGCAAGCCGTGGCCCAACTGGTACTGGCCGTTGAGGCAGTCCAGTTCGGTGAAATTCAGCTTCGGGTCGTAGTACTTGACGAAGGGCTGCCAGTCGCCGCGCTCGGCCAGCCAGCGCAACCAGCGCAGTTTCATCCAGTTGGCCTGGGGCAGGTCGCCGTTCTTGGCGAGAAAGCCTTCGATCTCCGCATTGCTCGCGCTTTTCAGACGCGCGGTCAGCTCGTCGTAGGCCAGGTAGGGTTCCAGCGGGTAGTCGTGCAAGGCAGCGGCATAACGCTGGTACGGACCGCTGTCGCCCTTGGCCAGCGCACGCTTGGCTTCGTCGTACATCTGGCGTTGCTGGGCGAGATCGGCGGCTTGCGCGATACCGGCCACCGAGGCGGAGAGAAGCAGGCAGGAAACGAGGTTGAGCAGGCGGCGCATGAGACTTCCAGACAGTTGACCAAAACGAGTGACGGCGTCGCCAGCACTGTGGGTTCACACGCCTTAGCTTAGCCGTTTGCCCGCAGTCGATGAAAGCATTGTGCTTGTATCGGGGCAGGCTGTGCCGGGCGGTCAAGTCGGGTAGAATGCGCGCCCGCTTTCTGGAGAACAACATGACCCTGCTCAAATTCAGCGATGTGTCCCTCGCGTTTGGCACCATGCCCTTGCTGGACAAGGTGTCCTGGCAGATCGCCCGTGGTGAGCGGGTCTGCATCATCGGCCGCAACGGCACCGGCAAGTCGAGCATGCTGCGCCTGGTCAAGGACGAGCAAAAGCCCGACGACGGTGAAATCTGGCGTGCCCCCGGCCTGAAGATCGGCGAGTTGCCCCAGGAACTGCCGGTGGCCGACGGCCGTACCGTGTTCGACGTGGTTGCCGAGGGCCTGCAGGGCGTCGGTGCGCTGCTTGCCGAGTATCACCACCTGAGCCAGAACATCCACAGCGATGCCGATCTGGAAAAGCTCATGCACGTCCAGCAGGACCTCGAGGCCCGTGACGGCTGGCGCCTGCAACAGCTGGTGGACAGCACCCTGAGCCGCCTGCAACTGCCGGCCGACAAGACCCTCGCCGAACTGTCCGGTGGCTGGCGTCGTCGTGTGTTGCTGGCCCAGGCGCTGGTGTCCGAGCCGGACCTGCTGCTGCTCGACGAGCCGACCAACCACCTGGATATCGGCGCCATCGCCTGGCTGGAAGATGCCCTGAGCAGCTTCCCCGGCGCCGTGCTGTTCATCACCCACGACCGTTCCTTCCTGCAGAACCTGGCCACGCGCATCCTTGAACTGGACCGCGGCGGCCTGATCGACTGGAATGGCGACTACGCCAGCTTCCTGGTGCACAAGGAGGCCGCGCTGGCCGCCGAGGAAACCGCCAACGCGCTGTTCGACAAGCGCCTGGCCCAGGAAGAAGTGTGGATCCGCCAGGGCATCAAGGCCCGGCGTACCCGTAACGAAGGCCGCGTGCGCGCACTGAAGGCCCTGCGCGTCGAGCGCAGCGAGCGTCGCGAGCGCCAGGGCAAGGCGAACATCCAGATCGAATCCGCGGAGAAATCCGGCAAGCAGGTGATGGTCCTTGAGAACGTCAGCTTCGCCCACCCGGGCGGCCCGACCCTGGTCAAGGACTTCTCCATGGTCCTGCAGCGCGAGGATCGCATCGGCCTGCTCGGCGCCAACGGTACCGGCAAGACCACCCTGCTCAAGCTGATGCTTGGCGACCTGCAGCCGACCGGCGGCAAGGTCGAGGCGGGCACCCGTATCGAAGTGGCGTACTTCGACCAGCTGCGCAACCAGCTGGAACTGGAAAAGACCGTGATCGACAACCTGGCCGAAGGCCGGGACTTCATCGAGATCGATGGCCAGAGCCGCCATGTGCTCAGCTACCTTGGCGACTTCCTGTTCAGCCCGCAGCGTGCGCGCACGCCGGTCAAGGCGCTGTCCGGTGGCGAGCGTGCGCGGCTGCTGCTGGCCAAGCTGTTCAGCAAGCCGGCCAACCTGCTGGTCCTCGACGAACCGACCAACGACCTCGACGTGGAAACCCTGGAATTGCTGGAAGAAGTCCTGGCCGGCTACAAGGGCACCGTGCTGATGGTCAGCCACGACCGGGCCTTCCTGGACAACGTGGTGACCAGCACCCTGGTCTTCGAAGGCGAAGGGCGCGTGCGTGAGTACGTTGGTGGCTATCAGGACTGGATCCGCCAGGGCGGTTCGCCGCGCCTGCTGGGCGTCAGCGAGAGCAAGTCGGGCAAGTCCGAGCTGAACAGTGCCGTGGTTGCGGCGCCGGTGGCCGAGGCTGCGCCGGTGGCTGCCGCGGCCCCGGAAGCGAAGAAGAAGCTCAGCTACAAGCTGCAGCGCGAACTGGAAGCCCTGCCGGGCCAGATCGAGGAAATGGAAGAGAAGATCGCTGCGGTGCAGCAGGAAATCTCCGATCCGGCCTTCTACCAGAAGCCGATCGACCACACCGCCAAGGTGCTGGCCAGCCTGGAGACCATGCAGGCGGAGCTGGATGTGCTGGTGGAGCGTTGGGCCGAGCTGGACAGCTGATAAAGGAAGGGGCCCGTTGCGGGCCCCTTTGTTCGATCAGTCAGCTTTCTTCTGCAGGCGAACCGCCAATACATCGCACGGCGCACCATGCAGCACATCGTTGGCAGTCGAACCCAGCAGCAGCGCCAGGCCATGACGGCCATGGCTGCCCACCACGATCAGGTCGCAATGCTGGTCCTTGGCCAACTGGTGGATTTCCTGGCGAGGCTGCCCGTAGGTCAGGTGCGAATCGCCGCGGTTGATCTCCGGATATTTGTTGAACAGACGATCCATGCGCTCCTTGGCCTGGTCGAACTGCTGCTGTTGCAGTTGCGACAGGTCCATCGGCACGTCGCCGCCAAAGGCCATGGCCATCGGTTCGACGATATGCACCAGCGACACCTTGGCATTGCTCGGGCCCGCCAGCTCGCGGGCGCGCTTGATCACCGGATCGCATTCTTCGGTCAGGTCGACGGCAACCAGAATGTGTTCGTAGGGCATGAGGGTTCTCCTGACAATCGTAATAAAGAAAGTATGGTCCGTTTCGGGCTGATCGCATCCAGTTGCGGCTGATCCGCTCATCGGTAAAGTCTTGATAGGAATAACAGATATGACGGTCTGGGTAGTTGTGTCAATCCTCGCGCTGATTCTCAGCCCCCTGGCGTGGCTGTTGCCGTCGCGGCGCATGAGCGGGCGCATGGCCCTGCGCCTGGAGGCGCGGCGCATGGGTTTGCACATGCAACTGGCGCCGCAGACCTGGCCGCACTGGCTGCTGCACGAGCCTCCGGCGACCTGTGCGCAGTACCACCAGGCGCGGCGCAAGGGCTGTACGGATACCTGGAGTTATTGGCAGACCGAGCCGGGCGTCTGGCTCAACCAATGGCGCGAGCCGTGCGAGGACGCGCGGGTGCTGGAGCAACTCAAGCGCCTGCCGCCGAGTGTCTATAAAGCCGAGGCGGGCACGCAGATGATCGCCCTGTGCTGGGGTGAGCGTGAGGATGCCGCTGTATTGCAGGATGTTGCCCAGTTCCTCAAGACCCTGGCCTGAAAAACCTGGCATGAAAAAAGCCCGCCCGGTGACCCGGGCGGGCTGCAATGCACTGTAGACACTGGAAAAAAAGGCCAGGCAGGCCGGGAAAGTGTTTCAGTAGCCCGCAGTGTAGTGGGCAAATCATTTCTGCGCGCGTCAAATCCCCTTCTTTTTTCTCCTTCACGATGTTTACCCGGCCGGATCGATTTCCCGGCCGTGGCGTCTATCGCTTACGTGAATGATCGTCGATCACCGTCATGCCCTGTTGCTCAAAAGCCGTACAGAACTGACTGCAAAGTCGCTTTTTTCCTGTGCTTCTGGGGGTTTGACAAAGGTCATCTTTTGGTTGAATGTGTGCACACCCCAATCAAACGGGCGTATGAATTGAGCGTTTGTATTGTCAGAAAGCTCGTACAGAATCCCGACTATCATGCTGACGGTCTGGTCTGAAACAACAACGACAACAGCGGTCAGCGTGTCCCAGCTTCCATATCGTGGAGATCAGTTGATGATTTACGAAGGTAAAGCCATCACGGTTAAGGCTCTTGAAAGCGGCATCGTCGAACTGAAGTTCGACCTCAAGGGTGAGTCCGTCAACAAATTCAACCGTCTTACCCTGAACGAACTGCGTCAGGCGGTGGATACCATCAAGGCCGACGCTTCGATCAAGGGCGTGATTGTCAGCAGTGGCAAGGACGTGTTCATCGTCGGCGCGGACATCACCGAATTCGTCGACAACTTCAAGCTGCCCGAGGCCGAGCTGATTGCCGGCAACCTGGAAGCCAACCGCATTTTCAGCGACTTCGAAGACCTCGACGTGCCGACCGTCGTCGCCATCAACGGCATCGCCCTCGGTGGCGGCCTGGAGATGTGCCTGGCGGCCGACTTCCGCGTGATGTCCACCAGCGCCAAGATCGGCCTGCCTGAAGTCAAGCTGGGGATCTACCCGGGCTTCGGCGGTACCGTGCGCCTGCCGCGCCTGATCGGTGCCGACAATGCGGTCGAGTGGATCGCCTCCGGCAAGGAAAACCGCGCCGAAGACGCCCTGAAAGTGGGCGCGGTCGATGCCGTGGTCGCGCCTGAAAAACTCGGCGAAGCGGCCCTGGACCTGATCAAGCGCGCCATCAGCGGCGAGTTCGATCACAAGGCCAAGCGCCAGCCGAAGCTGGAAAAGCTCAAGCTCAACGCCATCGAGCAGATGATGGCCTTCGAAACCGCCAAGGGCTTCGTCGCTGGCCAGGCCGGCCCGAACTACCCGGCCCCGGTCGAAGCGATCAAGACCATCCAGAAGGCCGCCAACTTCGGCCGCGACAAGGCCATCGAAGTGGAAGCCGCAGGCTTCGCCAAGCTGGCCAAGACCTCGGTCGCCGAAAGCCTGATCGGCCTGTTCCTGAATGACCAGGAGCTCAAGCGCAAGGCCAAGGCCCATGACGAAATCGCCCGCGACGTGAAGCAGGCCGCCGTACTCGGCGCCGGCATCATGGGTGGCGGCATCGCCTACCAGTCCGCGGTCAAGGGCACGCCGATCCTGATGAAGGACATCCGCGAGGACGCCATCCAGCTCGGCCTGAACGAAGCCTCCAAGCTGCTCGGCAACCGCGTCGAGAAAGGTCGCCTGACCCCGGCGAAGATGGCTGAAGCCCTCAACGCGATCCGTCCGACCCTGTCCTACGGCGACTTCGCCAACGTCGACATCGTCGTCGAAGCCGTGGTCGAGAATCCGAAGGTCAAGCAAGCGGTGCTGGCTGAAGTCGAAGGCCAGGTCAAGGAAGATGCGATCCTCGCGTCGAACACCTCGACCATCTCCATCAACCTGCTGGCCAAGGCCCTCAAACGTCCGGAAAACTTCGTCGGCATGCACTTCTTCAACCCGGTGCACATGATGCCGCTGGTGGAAGTGATCCGTGGCGAGAAGTCCAGCGAAGTGGCCGTCGCCACCACCGTTGCCTACGCCAAGAAAATGGGCAAGAACCCGATCGTGGTCAACGACTGCCCGGGCTTCCTGGTCAACCGTGTGCTGTTCCCGTACTTCGGCGGCTTCGCCAAGCTGGTCAGTGCTGGCGTCGACTTCGTGCGCATCGACAAGGTCATGGAGAAGTTCGGCTGGCCGATGGGTCCGGCCTACCTGATGGACGTGGTCGGCATCGACACCGGCCACCATGGCCGCGACGTGATGGCCGAAGGCTTCCCGGATCGCATGAAGGATGATCGCCGCTCCGCCGTCGACGCCCTGTATGAAGCCAACCGCCTGGGCCAGAAGAACGGCAAGGGCTTCTATGCCTACGAAACCGACAAGCGCGGCAAGCCGAAGAAAGTCGCCGACGCCTCGGTGCTGGAAGTGCTCAAGCCGATCGTCTTCGAACAACGTGAAGTCAGCGACGAAGACATCATCAACTGGATGATGGTCCCGCTGTGCCTGGAAACCGTGCGCTGCCTCGAAGACGGCATCGTCGAGACCGCAGCCGAGGCCGACATGGGCCTGGTCTACGGCATCGGTTTCCCTCCCTTCCGCGGCGGCGCGCTGCGCTACATCGACTCCATCGGTGTGGCCCAGTTCGTAGCCCTGGCAGACAAGTACGCCGATCTGGGTCCGCTGTACCACCCCACCGCGAAGCTGCGTGAAATGGCCAAGAACGGCCAGCGTTTCTTCGGTTAAGCGCCCAACGGTATAGAGCGAGAGTGAATTTATGAGCCTGAATCCAAGAGACGTGGTGATTGTCGACTTCGGTCGCACGCCCATGGGCCGCTCCAAGGGTGGCATGCACCGCAATACCCGCGCCGAAGACATGTCCGCGCACCTGATCAGCAAAGTGCTGGAACGCAACGCCAAGATCGACCCGGCCGAAGTCGAGGACGTGATCTGGGGCTGCGTCAACCAGACCCTGGAGCAGGGCTGGAACATCGCGCGCATGGCGTCGCTGATGACCCAGATCCCGCACACCGCCGCCGGCCAGACCGTCAGCCGCCTGTGCGGCTCGTCGATGAGCGCGCTGCACACCGCCGCCCAGGCGATCATGACCGGCAACGGTGATGTGTTCGTCGTCGGTGGCGTCGAGCACATGGGCCACGTCAGCATGATGCACGGCGTCGACCCGAACCCGCATATGTCCCTGTACGCCGCCAAGGCGTCGGGCATGATGGGCCTGACCGCCGAGATGCTCGGCAAGATGCACGGCATCAGCCGTGAACAACAGGACCTGTTCGGCCTGCGCTCGCACCAGCTCGCCCACAAGGCGACCGTGGAAGGCAAGTTCAAGGACGAGATCATCCCGATGCAGGGCTACGACGAGAACGGCTTCCTCAAGGTCTTCGACTACGACGAAACCATTCGCCCGGACACCACCCTGGAAAGCCTCGCGGCGCTGAAGCCTGCCTTCAACCCGAAAGGCGGCACCGTGACTGCCGGTACTTCCTCGCAGATCACCGACGGCGCCTCGTGCATGATCGTCATGTCGGCCCAGCGCGCCCAGGACCTGGGCATCCAGCCGCTGGCCGTGATCCGCTCCATGGCGGTGGCCGGCGTGGACCCGGCGATCATGGGCTACGGCCCGGTCCCGGCGACCCAGAAAGCGCTCAAGCGCGCAGGTCTGAGCATTGCCGACATCGACTTCTTCGAGCTCAACGAAGCCTTCGCCGCACAGGCCCTGCCGGTGCTGAAGGATCTGAAAGTGCTCGACAAGATGGACGAGAAGGTTAACCTGCACGGCGGCGCGATCGCCCTGGGTCACCCGTTCGGCTGCTCGGGGGCGCGTATCTCGGGTACCCTGCTCAACGTCATGAAGCAGAACGGCGGTACTTTCGGCGTGTCGACCATGTGCGTCGGCCTCGGCCAGGGTATCACCACGGTCTTCGAACGCGTCTGATCGCGTGGTTGACCAAACCGGGGCCTGGTGCCCCGGTTTTTGTTTTTCCGAAAATTTTTTTCAAGAGGATCCGCAGCATGCAGATACAACCAGGCGTCTACCGGCATTACAAAGGGCCTGAGTACCGTGTCTTCGGCACTGCGCGGCATTCCGAGAGCGAGGAATGGGTGGTCTTCTACCAGGCCCTGTACGGCGAATTCGGCCTGTGGGTGCGGCCGTTGTCGATGTTCCTGGAGTCGGTGGAAGTTGACGGCGAGCAAGTCCCACGCTTTGCTTTGGTCGAGGCCGAAGCGACGCTGTTTTCGCGACCGGATGGCGCAGGCGGCTGAACTCCCGCGCTTGACCTCATTCTATAGCCACTATATATAGCGGTGCCGCGTCAGGTGCCTGACGTGTTTTTTATTTCGATATTCAGGAATTTTCCGATCCATGGGCAAATCGCTGGTCATTGTGGAATCCCCGGCCAAGGCCAAGACCATCAACAAGTACCTGGGCAACCAGTACGTGGTGAAGTCGAGTATCGGCCATATCCGCGACCTGCCCACCAGTGGTTCGGCCAGTGCCACCAAGGAACCTGCCGCCAAGCGCGGCAAGACCGCCGGTGAAGCGCCGGCGCTGTCGCCCAAGGAAAAGGCGCGCAAGCAGCTGGTAGCGCGCATGGGCGTGGACCCGGATCACGGCTGGAAAGCCAAGTACGAAATCCTCCCGGGCAAGGAGAAGGTCATCGACGAATTGCGTCGACTGGCCAAGGATGCCGACACCATCTATCTCGCAACCGACTTGGACCGCGAAGGGGAAGCCATTGCCTGGCACCTGCGGGAAGCCATCGGTGGTGACGACAGCCGCTACAAGCGCGTGGTGTTCAACGAAATCACCAAGAAGGCCATCCAGGAGGCCTTCTCGCAGCCGGGCGATCTCGATATCGACCGGGTCAACGCCCAGCAGGCGCGGCGCTTCCTCGACCGCGTGGTGGGCTACATGGTCTCGCCGCTGCTCTGGTCGAAGATCGCCCGCGGCCTGTCCGCTGGCCGGGTGCAATCGGTGGCAGTGAAGCTGGTGGTCGAGCGCGAGCGCGAGATCCGTGCCTTCATCCCCGAGGAATACTGGGAGATCCACGCTGACCTCGGGACCGCGAAGAACGCCAAGGTGCGCTTCGACGTGGCCCGGGAGAAGGGCGAAGCCTTCAAGCCGCTGAACGAAGCCCAGGCCATGGCCGCGCTGGAGAAGCTCAAGGCGTCCAGCTACACCGTGGCCAAGCGCGAAGACCGCCCGACCAGCTCCAAGCCGTCGGCGCCGTTCATCACTTCGACCCTGCAGCAGGCGGCGAGCAACCGTCTCGGCTTCGGCGTGAAGAAGACCATGATGATGGCCCAGCGTCTCTACGAGGCCGGCTACATCACCTACATGCGTACCGACTCGACCAACCTTTCGACCGACGCCGTGGAAATGGCGCGCAGCTACATCGAGAGCGAGTTCGGCAAGAAGTACCTGCCGGAAGCGCCGATCGTCTACGGCAGCAAGGAAGGCGCCCAGGAAGCGCACGAAGCGATCCGTCCTTCCGACGTCAACACCCACCCGAGCAAGCTCAGCGGCATGGAGCGTGATGCCGAGCGGCTGTACGAGCTGATCTGGCGCCAGTTCCTGGCCTGCCAGATGCCGGCCGCGCAATACCTGTCGACCACCGTCAGCGTCAACGCTGGCGACTTCGAGCTGCGTGCCAAGGGCCGCATCCTCAAGTTCGACGGTTACACCCGCGTGCTGCCGCAGCAGAGCAAGCCGGGCGAGGACGATGTCCTGCCGGAAATGACCCAGGGCGAAGTGCTCAAGCTGGTCCAGCTGGATCCGAGCCAGCACTTCACCAAGCCGCCGGCGCGTTACTCCGAAGCCAGCCTGGTCAAGGAAATGGAAAAGCGCGGTATCGGCCGTCCGTCGACCTACGCCGCGATCATTTCCACCATCCAGGACCGCGGCTATGTGACGTTGCACAACCGCCGCTTCTACTCCGAGAAGATGGGCGACATCGTCACCGAGCGCCTCTCCGAGAGCTTCTCCAACCTGATGGACTATGGCTTCACCGCCGGCATGGAAGAGAACCTCGACGACGTCGCCCAGGGCGAGCGTGACTGGAAGAATGTACTGGACGAGTTCTATGGCGACTTCAGCAAGAAGCTGCAGGCCGCCGAGTCCAGCGAAGACGGCATGCGTGCCAACCAGCCGACCCCGACCGACATTCCGTGCAAGGAATGTGGCCGGCACATGATGATCCGTACCGCCTCCACCGGCGTGTTCCTCGGCTGCTCGGGCTACAGCCTGCCGCCGAAGGAGCGTTGCAAGGCCACGGTCAACCTGGTGCCGGGCGATGAGATCGCCGCGGACGACGAGGGCGAGTCCGAATCCCGCGTGCTGCTGGGCAAGCATCGCTGCCCGATCTGCGCGACGGCGATGGATGCCTACCTGCTGGACGAGAAGCACAAGCTGCATATCTGCGGCAACAACCCGGATTGCGTCGGCTACGAGATCGAGGAAGGCAACTACCGGATCAAGGGCTACGAAGGGCCGAGCCTGGAGTGCGACAAGTGCGGCAGCGAGATGCAGCTCAAGACCGGCCGCTTCGGCAAGTTCTTCGGCTGCACCAACCCCGAGTGCAAGAACACCCGCAAGCTGCTCAAGAGCGGCGAGGCGGCGCCACCAAAGATGGACAAGGTGGACATGCCGGAGCTCAAGTGCGAGAAGGTCAACGACACCTACGTACTGCGTGATGGTGCTTCGGGTCTGTTCCTGGCCGCCAGCCAGTTCCCGAAAAACCGCGAGACCCGTGCGCCGCTGGTGCTGGAAATCATCCCGCACAAGCATGAGATCGATCCGAAGTACCACTTCCTCTGTGATGCGCCGCAGAAGGATCCTGAAGGTCGTCCGGCAGTGATTCGCTACAGCCGCAAGACCAAGGAGCAGTATGTGCAGACCGAAGTGGACGGCAAGCCGACAGGCTGGCGTGCGTTCTACGACGGCAAGGCGTGGAAGGTCGAAGACAAGCGTTAAGCGCTTCGGCGGGTAGTTGAAAGGCCGCGGCTGACGATGTCAGGCGCGGCCTTTTTGTTTGTTCTCTCGGGCCCTATCGCTGGCAAGCCAGCTCCCACAGGTTCTCCAGTGCTCTCAAGAGCGGCGCGGTACCTGTGGGAGCTGGCTTGCCGGCGATGAGGCCCTCAAGTACGAAAAAGCTTACAGATCCTTGCACAGGGCAGAAGCTTCCCCGAAACTGACAGACCCCGCCCCGCAGCCCTATCGGAGAGCGCCTCAATGGCCCAGGAACTCTACACCCGCACCAATCAGAAAATTTTCTTCGCCGGCCTGGCCCTTGAAGGTCTTGGCAAGGCGCAGGAAAGCCGGGCGATGAATGCCCAGGCGCTGGTCCAGGCCGAGCGGGAGTCGGCGCTGTTCCATCTGTACGGTGCGCTGCTGGGGCTGTGCCATGAGATCGCCGGTTTCTACCGCCTGCCGCAGGCCAATGCTTCCCGCGCCGAGCAATTGCTGACCCCTGAGGTGCTGGAAAGCATCGCCATCCCGGAAATGGCCGAACTGGTCGAGCTGGCCCAGCAACCGGAGACCTGGCTGGCGCGTTTGTTGAGAGCTTATTCCGATTTGTTCAAACCGCCGGTCGCCCACAAGGCGCCCAAGGGCGATGTCACCCAGCCGCTGATTCAGGCTGTGAGCCTCGACGAACCCGCTGTAGCCCCGCTGTCCCGGGAAGAACTGGAAGAATGGCGGCAGAATCTGAAGAAACTGACCGTGCGTTTCCGCGAGGGCCTCAGTGAGTGCTGATTGTGACCGGCACTGTTACAATATCGCCCTTTCCTGGAGACCTGTTCTGATATGCCCACGTCCTTTCTAGAAATTGTCGAATTGCCAGACGGCCGCATCGAACTGCGCCGTGCCGAGGACGAGGGTTCCCTGGTCACCTTGAGTTTTTCCGAAGACGCCAAGGCGTTCCTGCAGGGCCAGCATGTCGAGGTGGCCAAGGCCATGCTCAGCGTTGGTGTGCAGATGGCGGGGCGTCTGGTGGAAGGTGAGATCGAGCGGGAAGACGAAGGACCACGCGTCCTTCACTGAGACTGGCCGGGCTTCCTCGCAATGAGGAAGCCGGATGTTCGGCGGGTGCTTGCGGTTAAATCGAGTATCAACCCAAACGGATATTGAGGCTCTGCGCGCTGCCGGCGTTGCCAGCACGGGTCAGTTGTTGCCGTGCTGCGCTGCCCAGCGGAGTCAGCCAGCTCACCACGGTGTGGCTGCGGCCCAGGCGCAGGGCGTCGCAGGCCAGTTGCAAGGCGCTCTGGTTGCCCCGCGGCTGCAGGATCAGGATGCGCTCGCGGTTCAGTCCCGCGTCCCGCAGCCAGGCCTGGGTCAGGCTGGCCGGCGGGGCGATCAGGGTCAGCCAGCGGTTATCGTCTTCTTCGCTCAGTTCGCGCAGGACCGGCGCCAGCAGGTTCTGGCAGTGCTCCAGCGCACCACGGAAAGACAACTCGCTGAAGACCTGCGGCTCATTACTGGCGCGCGCGGGTTTTTCCGCTTTCAGTCCGGGCAGGGCTGGCTGGGCCAGGAATGCCTCGAACAGGGGTAACTGTGCTTGCTGTGGTGTGTGGGTAAACTGCATGACGCCTCCTGGTTACCGGCGAATGACGCCGACGCTCAACCCCTCGATCACCAGGTCCTGTTCCTTCAGGTTGACCTCGATGGGGGCGAATTCGGGATTTTCCGCGATCAGCCAAACCTTGCTGCCTTCACGTTTGAAGCGCTTGACCGTGACCTCGTCACCCAGGCGGGCTACGACGATCTGCCCATTGCGTGCTTCGCGGGCGGTGTGTACGGCGAGCAGGTCGCCGTCGTAGATGCCGACGTCCTTCATGCTCATGCCGTGCACGCGCAACAGGTAGTCGGCGCGGGGATGGAAGAAGGACGGGTTGATGGCGCAGGATTCCTCGATGTGCTGCTCGGCGAGGATCGGTGCACCGGCGGCGACGCGACCGATGATCGGCAGGGTGCTTTCATCCTGCTGTGGTCGGGCTTCGAAGCCGGGAATGCGGATGCCGCGGGAGGCACCCGGAGTCATCTCGATGGCGCCCTTGCGGGCCAGGGCCTTGAGGTGCTCCTCGGCGGCGTTGGGGGACTTGAAGCCCAGTTCCTGGGCGATCTCCGCGCGGGTTGGCGGGAAGCCGTTGGCTTCGAGGCAGCGCTTGATAAAAGCCAGAATCTCAGCTTGGCGGGGCGTCAGTTTTAGCATGTCGATGGCTCTGTCTTTTTATACAGTGACTGGGATTATATACAGTAGGTTGGCAGCTGCAAGCTTCAAGCTTCAAGCAGCAAGAAAAAGCACGCCGCGCACGTCTTGCAGCTTGCAGCTTGCGGCTTGAAGCTGTGATCTAATAACGCCCCTGACTTGACAGTCACGCCGATGAAACGTATGTTTCAAACAACTGTTTGTCAGGTAGATCATTTTCATGGCCCAATCGGAAACCGTCGAACGCATCCTCGATGCTGCCGAGCAGCTGTTCGCGGAAAAAGGCTTTGCCGAAACCTCGCTGCGCCTGATCACCAGCAAGGCCGGGGTCAACCTGGCGGCGGTCAACTATCACTTCGGTTCGAAGAAGGCGCTGATCCAGGCGGTCTTCTCGCGTTTCCTCGGGCCGTTCTGCCAGAGCCTCGAGCGTGAGCTGGACCGGCGCCAGGCGCGGCCCGAGCAGAAGCCGAGCCTCGAGGAACTCCTCGAGATGCTGGTGGAGCAAGCCCTGGTGGTGCAGCCGCGCAGCGGCAACGACCTGTCCATCTTCATGCGCCTGCTGGGCCTGGCCTTCAGCGAGAGCCAGGGCCACCTGCGGCGCTATCTGGAAGACATGTACGGCAAGGTATTCCGCCGCTACATGCTGTTGGTCAACGAAGCGGCCCCGCGTATTCCCCCGATCGAACTGTTCTGGCGCGTGCACTTCATGCTCGGTGCCGCGGCGTTCAGCATGTCCGGGATCAAGGCGTTGCGGGCGATCGCCGAGACCGATTTCGGCATCAACACCTCCATCGAACAGGTCATGCGCCTGATGGTGCCGTTCCTCGCCGCCGGCATGCGTGCCGACAGCGGGGTCACCGACGAGGCCATGGCGGCCGCGCAACTGCGTCCGCGCAGCAAGTCGGGCAGCGCGCCGGCGCCTGCCAAGGCCTGATCGCGACTGGGCGCGACGCCTGGCTTCGGCTAAGCTAGCGCCCCATGTCTACTCTCGATCTGCTGCATATTTCCCTTGCCGATCAATGCCTTTACGGGTTCGCCCAAGGGCGTCTGGTCGTGCGTCTGCCGGTGTCAACGGCGCTCAATGGTCCGGGTGAACGCAACGGTTCCGGCTGCACGCCGCGTGGCCTGCACCAGGTCCGCGCGAAGATCGGTGCGGGCCTGCCGCAAGGTGCGGTGCTGCGCGGGCGGCGCTGGACCGGCGAGACCTGGACCACCGAACTCCACGCACAATTTCCCGGTCGTGACTGGATCCTGACGCGCATACTCTGGCTCAGCGGTTGCGAGCCCGGCCACAATCGCCTGGGGCCGGTCGATACCTTCCGCCGCTACATCTATCTGCACGGCACGCCGGACACGGAACCCATGGGCGTGCCGTTGTCCCATGGCTGCATTCGCCTGCGCAATGCCGACCTGATGGACCTGTTCGACCGGGTCCCGGCGCATTGCCCGGTTCGTATCGAAGAAGCCGCCTGCCCGCAGTGGGCAGGCGCGCCCCTGACTTGAAGGATCGTTTATGACTGCCTGTCGCCTGCAAGGCTCCCTGATGGTGGATATCGCCGGTACCCGGCTGACCGCCGAAGACCGCCATCTCCTGCGCCAGCCCGAAGTGGCCGGCCTGATCATCTTCGCTCGCAACATCGACAGCCCGCGCCAGGTGCGCGAGCTGAGCGCGTCCATCCGCGCCATCCGCCCGGACCTGATTCTCGCCGTCGACCAGGAAGGCGGCCGCGTCCAGCGCCTGCGCCAGGGCTTCGTGCGCCTGCCGGCGATGCGCGCCATTGCCGACAATGACAACGCCGAGTATCTGGCCGAACAGTGCGGCTGGCTGATGGCGACCGAAGTGCTGGCCGTGGGCCTGGACCTCAGTTTCGCCCCGGTGCTGGACCTGGATCACCAGCGCAGCGCCGTGGTCGGCAGCCGCGCCTTCGAGGGCGATCCGCAGCGCGCCACGGCGCTGGCGGGTGCCTTTATTCGCGGCATGAACGCCGCCGGCATGGCGGCGTGCGGCAAGCACTTCCCCGGTCACGGCTGGGCCGAGGCCGACTCCCATGTCGCCATTCCCACCGACGAGCGCAGCCTGGAGCAGATCCGTGCTGCCGACCTGGTGCCGTTCACCCGCCTCAGTGGGCAGCTCGCGGCGGTCATGCCTGCCCACGTCATTTATCCACAGATCGACAATCAACCCGCCGGCTTCTCCCGCCGTTGGTTGCAGGAAATCCTGCGCGGTGAACTGGGCTTCGACGGGGTGATCTTCAGTGATGACCTGTCCATGGCCGGGGCCCATGTGGTGGGTGATGCGGCTAGCCGGATCGAGGCGGCGCTGAGTGCCGGTTGCGATATGGGGCTGGTGTGCAACGATCGCGCCGCGGCCGAGCTGGCGTTGAGTGCCGCGCAGCGGATGAACGTCAGGCCGTCGCCGCGGATTGCGCGGATGCGCGGGCAGGGCTTCGCCCGCACCGATTATCGTGAGCAACCGCGCTGGCTGGAGGCGCTGGGGGCTTTGAAGCAGGCGCAATTGGTCGATTGATGTAGCGAATTCCAGGGCCTCATCGCTGGCAAGCCAGCTCCCACAGTGTCCGCGGCGCCGCCGAACCTTGTGGGAGCTGGCTTGCCAGCGATGAGGCCTTCGAAATCAACGGGTTTTCTGCTGCTCCGGCAACGGCGAGAACAACGCCTCGATATCATCCGCCGCCAGCTTCCACTGGCCCGCCTCGTTGCCCTCCAGCAGCCCCGCCGCCAGCGCGGCCTTGTCCTTCTGCAACTGCTGGATCTTTTCTTCCACCGTGCCCCGGGTGATCAGCTTGTAGACGAATACCGGCTTGTCCTGGCCGATGCGATACGCACGGTCGGTGGCCTGGTTTTCCGTGGCCGGGTTCCACCAGGGGTCGTAGTGGATCACGGTATCGGCGGCGGTCAGGTTGAGCCCGGTGCCGCCGGCCTTGAGGCTGATCAGGAACAGCGGGGTATCGCCGTTCTGGAACTGTTGCACCGGTGTGCGCCGGTCCTTGGTGTCGCCGGTCAGCAGGCTGTAACGGATCTTGCGTTTCGCCAGCTCTTCCTCGATCAGCGCGAGCATCGAGGTGAACTGGGAGAACAGGAGGATCTTGCGGCCTTCCTTGAGCAGGTCGTCGAGCATGTCCATCAGGCTGCCGAGCTTGCCTTTGTCCGACTGCGGGCCCTTGACCACGGCATTGGCCACCAGGCGCAGGTCGCAGCAGACCTGGCGCAGCTTGAGCAGCGCTTCGAGGATGACGATCTGGCTGCGCGCCGCGCCGTTGCGGGTGATCTCGGCGCGGACCTTGCTGTCCATCGCCACCCGCACGGTTTCGTAGGTGTCGCGCTGGGCGTCGCTGAGATCGACCCAGTGGGTGATCTCGCTCTTGGCCGGCAGTTCGGTGGCGACCTGTTCCTTGGTCCGGCGCAGGAGAAACGGGCGGATCCGCGCCGCCAGGTGGCTCATGCGCTCGCCATCGCCATGCTTCTCGATGGGCGTGCGGTAGTCGCGGGCGAAGGTCTTGCTGTCGCCCAGCCAGCCGGGCAGGAGGAAGTGGAAGATCGACCACAGCTCGCCGAGGTTGTTTTCCATCGGCGTGCCGGTCAGGCACAGCCGCTGGTTGGCCTTCAGTTCGCGCGCCGCCTGGGCGGCCTTGCTGCTGGCGTTCTTGATGTTCTGCGCTTCGTCGAGGATCAGCAGATGCCAGTCGATCGGGGTGAAATGCTCAAGGTCACGGGGCAGCAGGGCGTAGGTGGTGAGGACCAGGTCGTAGTCGCGCAGGTCGGAAAAATACCGGTTGCGCCCGGCGCCGTGCAGGGCGATGACCTTGAGCTGCGGAGTGAAGCGCGCGGCTTCGTCCTGCCAGTTGGGGATCAGGCTGGTGGGCATCACTGCCAGCGCCGGGCTTTTCAGGCGGCCGGCGTTCTTTTCCGCCAGCACATGGCTGAGGGTCTGCAGGGTCTTGCCCAGGCCCATGTCGTCGCCGAGCAGGCCGCCGACTTCCAGGTCGCGCAGGGTCTGCAACCAGCTCAGGCCTTCCAGTTGGTAAGGCCGCAGCGTTGCGTTCAGGCCGTCCGGCGCCTGGACTTCGGTATAGGGCGCGCTTTTCAGGCGCGAGGCGAAGTCACGCAAGCGCTCGCCGCCCTGCCAGCTCAGGGAAATATCGGAAAGGTTGCTCAGGCGCGCTGCGTCCGGGGCGGCCAGGCGCAGGCTGGGGCCGTCGTGTTCCGTGAGGTAGAGCTCGCCGAGGGTCGCCATCAGCGTCTTGATCCGCCCATAGGGCAGGGCGACCCGGGCGGCGGTGGCGCCCAGGCGATGGCGGTTGAGGTCGATCAGCAGGAATTCGTGGTCGCCGCGCTTGGCCAGCTCGCTGGCGCGCAGCAGTTCCGGATTGCTGCGCAGCAGGTGCAGGAGGATCGGCAACAGGCTGTGGCGCTCGCCGTTGACCACGATGCCCAGCTCCAGGTCGAACCACTGGTGCCCGGCGTTTTCCTCGATATCGGCGTACCAGTCGTCCACTTCCTGCAGGTTGAAGGCGAAGTCGGCGTGGATCTCCAGCTCCCAGCCGGCCTTGCGCAGGGCCGGCAGGCCCTCGCGGGAGAAGTCCAGCCATTGCTGGTCGGTGTCGAGCAGCAGGAGCTCGCCGGCGCTTTCCGGGAGGGCCTTGCTTTGCCGGGTGGCGACCTTGAAGCCCCAGTCCTTCAAGACCTTGCGCAACGCTTGCTCGGCCTGCGGGTCGCGCTGGATATGCTGGGTGACGCCGTCGATGAAACGGCTCAGCGGCTTGTTGCTGCTGGTGCGCAGGCCGTCGTAATTGAACGACAGTGCGGCGCGGTGTTGCAGTTGGCGCTGCATGCGCCCGCTCTTCGGCGCATACGCACTGAATTCGTGGCTGCCGAGGATCAGGTGGGCGACGGGCGGGATGTCGTCCAGGGTTTCCTCGCGCAGCTTGGCGGGTGTCGGCAGCGCCTTGTTAAGGGCGGCGAGGCGATGGCTAAGCTGGGCTACCAGGGGTTCCGGTACGTCCGGGGCCTCGGTCAGTTGCTGAGCAACGTAGGGGTCCAGGTTGTGCCGCAGCAGGCCGGCCTGCATGATGGTGATATCGAACCAGTACAGCGGTTGCAGTGGCAGGACCCTGCGGACGGGTTCATCGCCGTGATGCCAGACGCCCCAGTAGTGGCCGTTCTTCTGGCGTACCCAGCGGAACTCGGCGTCGAGGATCGGGCCTTGGGTCACCGGGCGCATGCCTTCGTCGAACATCAGGCGCCCGGTGTCCAGCGCTTGCTGGAACACCTCGCTGTCGTGCTTCTCGTCGAGGGGGAAGGTCATGCCCCAGAATCGCTGCTTGCGGTTGAGGTGCAGGAGAATCTGCCGGTCTTCGGGGGTGACGTATTTGGGCGGCTGGAACAGCAGTTCGGGGATCGAGCGCAGGTTGGCGAACTGCAGGTGCCCATTGGGCTGGCGCGTACCTTTGCGGATCTTCAGGCAGAAGATCTCTTCATCGAAGTGGATGAAGTAGTAAAGCCCGCGGCCCTGGCTGTCTGGCCGCTGCTGATCGGTGCTGCCCGGCGCGGGCTTTTCCAGCTTGCCCAGCCAGGATTCGAGGTCTGCGGTCAGCCTCTCGCCCGAGGGTTCGAGGTGATCCTGGGCCCAGAAGATCACCGCCGCGCAATGCTTGCAGTCGTAGCCCACCGGGCAGGTGCACTCGCTATCCAGCCTGTATCCGTCGGCGCCCATCGGTTTGATAGCGATCGTCTGCCGGTAGCGGTTGTCGCCCGAGCCCTCGCAGGTCGCGTGGATCGTGCCGTCCTCGACCTTGACGATGCGTACGCGTTGTTGCCTGGCGTAGTCGAGCCCGCGCTGCAGCACCCTGGGGCTGAATTCGTTCTCCCACGTCCTGCTTCCGAGCAGCCGGTCGAGCAGATGGGCCATGCCTTACTGCTCCATCATTTCAGGATCAGGCGCAGGGCTGGCCGGCGCGCCCACCTTGCGGATCTTCACCAGCAGCGCCAGGTGCCCGCCATCGAGGAAGGTCAGCTCCGCGCTCTTCACGTTCCTGTTGACCTGGCGGAAGGCTTCGCTCTGAAGCACGCCGCCGTTGGCGTCGAACTGGTTGATCCAGAAATTCGCCTCGACATTGATGAAGCGCGCTTCGCTCAGGCTCAGGTTGCCCTCGATGGGGAAATGCCCGAACTGCTCCTGGCCGTCACTGATGGCGACCTTCGATTCGCCGCTGCCAACGCTCTGCTGCCAGGCTTTGTGCGCGAGCACGGTGTACTGGCTGTCGGCGGACAGGGCGGCCACTTCCTTGTCGAGGATCGGCTGGCGCACATCGTATTGCGCAATCGGCGCAGCGCCGTTGCGCCAGTCTTCCGGAGCGAACTGGCTGGTGATGGCCGGCACGGCGTTCTGCCGTACCAGGATCATTTCCACCAGGTACTGGCTGTCGGCGAAGGCCGCCGGCGCGACCAGCGCCAGCAGCAGGGTGAGGTTGCGAATGGCACGCATGGATCTTCCTTTACGCGGTTTGCGGTGTCAGGCGCTCGAACAGCGCTTCCAGTGTCGAGAATCGTTCATCGGCGCGCTCCATGGGCACCATGAACCTGAATTGCGTGGCGCCTTCGAACTTGTAGCGCTTGGGCTGGCCCTGGATCAGCTTGATCAGCACCAGCGGATCGACCGGGGTCTCGCTTTCGAATTCGATCTTGCCGCCTTGCGGGCCGGCATCGACCTTCTTGATCCCGAGCTTTTCCGCCTGCAGCTTGAGCAGGGTCAGGCGGATCAGGTTCTTGGTCGGCTCGGGGAGCAGGCCGAAACGGTCGATCATTTCCACTTGCAGGTCGTTGAGGCCGTCTTCGTCCACCGCCGAGGCGATGCGCTTGTAGAGGATCAGGCGCGCATGCACGTCGGGCAGGTAGTCTTCGGGAATCAGTGCCGGCAGGCGCAGGTTGATCTCCGGACCACCGCCCAGCGGCTGGTCGAGGTTCGGCTGGGTGCCCTTGCGAATCGCCTTGACCGCCCGTTCGAGCATTTCCATGTAGAGGGTGAAGCCGACGGCCTGGATCTGCCCGCTCTGGCCTTCGCCGAGCAGCTCGCCGGCGCCGCGGATTTCCAGGTCGTTGGTGGCGAGGACAAAGCCGGCGCCGAGGTCCTGGGTGTTGGCGATGGCTTCCAGGCGCTTCTCCGCATCGGCACTGATCTGCTGGCGCGGCGGCGTCAGCAGGTAGGCGTAGGCCTGGTGGTGGCTGCGTCCGACCCGGCCGCGCAACTGGTGCAACTGGGCCAGGCCGAACTTGTCGGCGCGCTCGATGATGATGGTGTTGGCGCTCGGCACATCGATGCCGGTCTCGATGATGGTCGAGGCGATCAGCACGTTGAAGCGCTTGTGGTAGAAATCGCTCATCACCTGCTCGAGTTCACGCTCGCGCATCTGCCCGTGGCCGATGCCGATGCGCGCCTCGGGCACCAGTTCGGCGAGGTCGGCGGCGCATTTCTCGATGCTCTTCACATCGTTGTGCAGGTAGTAGACCTGGCCGCCGCGCAACAGCTCGCGCAGCAGCGCCTCCTTGATGGTGCTCTTGTTCTGCTCCATGACGAAGGTGCGCACCGACAGCCGGCGCGCCGGCGGGGTGGCGATGATCGACAGGTCGCGCATGCCCGACACCGCCATGTTCAGGGTGCGCGGGATCGGTGTGGCGGTCAGGGTGAGGATGTCGACTTCGCTGCGCAGGGCCTTGAGCTGCTCCTTCTGGCGCACGCCGAAACGGTGTTCCTCGTCGATGATGACCAGGCCCAGGTCCTTGAACTTGACGTCGTCCTGCAGCAGTTTGTGGGTGCCGATGACGATATCGATCTTGCCCTCGGCCAGCTCGACCATGGCGCTGCTGACTTCCTTGGCCGACTTGAAGCGGCTCATCACTTCGACGCTCACCGGCCAGTCGGCGAAGCGGTCGCGGAAGCTGTTGTAGTGCTGCTGGGCGAGCAGGGTGGTGGGCACCAGGATGGCCACCTGGCGCCCGCTGTGCACGGCTATAAAGGCGGCGCGCATGGCCACTTCGGTCTTGCCGAAGCCGACGTCGCCGCAGACCAGGCGGTCCATCGGCTTGGCCGCGAGCATGTCTTCGCGCACGGCTTCGATGGCGTTCTGCTGGTCCGGGGTTTCCTCGAAGGGGAAGCCGGCGCTGAAGGCGGCGTAGTCGGCGCTCGGGTCGGCAAAGGCGTAGCCCTTGCGCGCGGCGCGGCGGGCGTAGATGTCGAGGAGTTCGGCGGCCACGTCGCGAACCTGCTCGGCGGCCTTGCGCTTGGCCTTCTGCCAGGTCTCGGAGCCGAGGCGGTGCAGCGGGGCGAGGGCATCGTCGCTGCCGGTGTAGCGGGCGATCAGGTGCAGGTTGGCCACCGGCACGTAGAGCTTGGCGCCCTCGGCGTATTCCAGGGTGAGGAATTCGGCGGCCTGGTTGTCGATCTCCAGGGTCGCCAGGCCCAGGTAACGGCCGACACCGTGGTCGATATGCACCACCGGGGCGCCTTCGCGCAGCTCGGTGAGGTTCTTGATCACCGCGTCGTTGCTGGCATCGCTGCGCTTCTCGCGGCGCCGGCGCTGCATCACGCGCTGGCCGAACAGCGGGCTTTCGGCGACCAGGGCCAGGGCCGGGTCTTCCAGGACCAGGCCGTCGTCCAGTGGGGCGATGGTGATCGCCAGGCGGTCCTTGCCGGTGACGAAGTCGAGCCAGCTTTCCACGGTCTGCGGGCGCAGTTTCAGGCGTTCCAGCAGCTCCAGCAGGACTTCGCGGCGCCCCGCCGATTCGGCGGTGAACAGCACGCGGCCGGGGAACTGGTCGAGGAACGCCGAGAGCGCGGCCAGCGGCTGGCTGGCCTTGGCCTCGATGGCCAGGTTCGGCAGTTTCTGCGCGGCGAAGCGCTCGCGGCCGGCGCCGGCTTCCACGTCATCGGCGCTGACCACGATACGCGGCCAGCCCTTGAGCCTGGCGAAGCAGTCCTCCACCGGCAGGAACAGCTCGGCCGGCGGCAGCAGCGGCCGGTTCGGGTCGATGCGGCGCTCGTCGTAGCGCCCGCGCACGTCGTTCCAGAAGTGCTCGGCGGCCTGCTCCACGCCCGGCAGGGAAAACACCTGGGTGTCCTGAGGCAGGTAGTCGAACAGGGTCGAGGTATCTTCGAAGAACAGCGGCAGGTAGTACTCGATGCCGGCGGGGATGATGCCGCTGGTGAGGTCCTGGAAGATCGGGCTGCGGCGGAAGTCGACGTCGAAGCGTTCGCGGAAGCGTGCCTTGAAGCGGGTCACGGCCTCCTTCTGCAAGGGGAATTCCCGCGCCGGCAGCAGGCGCACCGATTCGACCTTGTCGATGGAGCGCTGGGTTTCCGGGTCGAAGGTGCGCAGGGTCTCGATCTCGTCGTCGAACAGATCGATGCGGTAGGGCAGCTTGCTGCCCATGGGGAACAGGTCGATCAGGGCGCCGCGCACGGCGAACTCGCCATGCTCGTAGACGGTGTCGACGCAGCGGTAGCCGCTGGCTTCCAGGCGCGTGCGCATCTGCTCGACGTCGAGCTTCTGGCCGATATCCAGGACCAGGCTGCTGCCCAGCAGGAAACTGGTCGGCGCCAGGCGGTGCAGGGCCGTGGTGATCGGCACCACGAGGATGCCGTGGTTCAGCTCCGGCAGGCGATACAGGCTGGCGATCCGCTGCGAGATGATGTCCTGGTGCGGCGAGAACAGGTCGTAGGGCAGGGTTTCCCAGTCGGGGAAGGGCAACACCGCCAGCTCCGGCGCGAAGAAGCGCAGCTCCTGCTCCAGCCGGTCGGCGCTCTGGCTGTCGGCGGTGAGCAGCAGGGTGAAGCGTTTGGCGGCGCTGGCAGCCTCGGCGATGGCCAGGCTCAGGGCGGCGCCGGGCAGGTTGCCCCAGGTTTGTTTGCCGGCGGTGGCCGGAAGGTGCGGTAGACGCAGAACTGGCACGGGAGGTCGAGCTCCAAGCGTTGCGACAAAGAGACCGATTGTACCGGTCCGACGCCCGTGGGGTAAGGCTTGTGGCGCGCAAATTGGCACGTTGGGGCAGGGGCGACAGGCGCTCATTGCTCCAAGCGCGGCACGGCGGCATAATGTAGCCCCTTTTTTCTGTCCCTACATGTGGAAGGTTCCCGTGACTCAGAAGCCCGACCAGTGTCTTGGTGAGTGGATCGATCGTGAAGCGCTTGCAGAAGCGATGATCCCGCTTATCGGTCAGCTCTACCGCAATAACAACGTGGTGAGCTCGATCTATGGCCGCAGCCTGATCAACCGTTCGGTGATCTCGATCCTCAAAGCGCACCGCTTTGCCCGTCATCGCCAGAGCGACGAAACCGAACTGTCCGTCCACGAGACATTCCCCCTGCTCAAGGCCATGAGCGAGCTGAAACTGGGCGCCGCTTCGGTCGACCTGGGCAAGCTGGCCAACAAGTTCAAGCTCGAAGGCAACGGCCGCAGCGCCGAGCAGTTCGTGCGTGAAGAGCTGGCCGAAGTGGTCGGTCAGCAGAACGCTTCCGCACGCAAGGGCACCGATGTCGTCCTGTACGGTTTCGGCCGCATCGGCCGCCTGCTGGCGCGCATCCTGATCGAGAAGACCGGTGGTGGCGACGGCCTGCGCCTGCGCGCCATCGTCGTGCGCAAGGGCGCGACCAACGACCTGATCAAGCGTGCCAGCCTGCTGCGTCGTGACTCGGTTCACGGCCCGTTCGACGGCACCATCACCGTCGATGAAGAGAACAACACCATCACCGCCAACGGCAACCTGATCCAGGTGATCTACGCCAAGGCGCCGAGCGAAGTCGACTACACCCAGTACGGCATCGACAACGCCCTGATCGTCGACAACACCGGCGTATGGCGTGACGCCGAGGGCCTGGGCCAGCACCTGGCCTGCCCGGGCGCTGCCCGCGTGATCCTCACCGCACCTGGCAAGGGCGCGCTGAAGAACATCGTGCACGGCATCAACCACGGTGAAATCACCGCTGACGACAAGATCATCTCCGCCGCTTCCTGCACCACCAACGCCATCGTGCCGGTGCTGAAGGCGCTGAATGACCAGTACGGCATCGTCAACGGCCACGTCGAAACCGTTCACTCGTTCACCAACGACCAGAACCTGATCGACAACTTCCACAAGGGCAGCCGTCGCGGCCGTGCCGCGCCGCTGAACATGGTCATCACCGAGACCGGCGCCGCCACCGCAGCCGCCAAGGCACTGCCAGTGCTGAAGGGCAAGCTGACCGGCAACGCCATCCGCGTTCCGACGCCGAACGTCTCCATGGCGATCCTCAACCTGAACCTGGAAAAGGCCACTACTCGCGAAGAGCTGAACGAGTACCTGCGCCAGACCGCCATGCATTCGGACCTGCACAAGCAGATCGACTACGTGAGCAGCCAGGAAGTGGTATCGACCGACTTCGTCGGTTCGCGCCACGCCGGTGTGGTTGACGCCGAAGCCACCATCTGCAACGAAAACCGTGTTGTCCTGTACGTCTGGTACGACAACGAATTCGGTTACAGCTGCCAGGTAGTGCGCGTGATGGAAGACATGGCTGGTGTGAACCCGCCTGCGTTCCCGCGCTAAGCTTGCGGGTGCGTTGAAAAAGAACGGGAGCCTCAGGGTTCCCGTTTTTTTTGGAGTTTTGTTTTGTTCTTTCGGGCCTCATCGCTGGCAAGCCAGCTCCCACAGGTATCGTGTGCACCGCTGGACCTGTGGGAGCTGGCTTGCCAGCGATAGGGCCCTGAAGACCGCTACAGGAGGAGCAGTTTGAAACCAATCCTGAGCACCCTCTGTGCCCTGTTCATCCTGACCGGCTGCAGCAAGCCCGACCCGGTCGAGCGCCTCACCGGCCCCACCATGGGCAGCACCTGGACAGTGCAATACCTTCCGCCCGCCTCGGGCCCGGACGCCAGCCAGGTCAAGCAAGAGATCGAAAGCATCCTCGCCGGGATCGACCAGCACTTCTCCACCTACCGCAACGACTCCGAGGTCGCCCGTTTCAACCGCCTGCCCGCCAACAGCTGCCAGCCCATGCCCGCCGACGTGCTCAAGCTGGTGCGCCTGGGCGAAACCCTCTGGCGCGAAAGCGGTGGCGCCTACGACCTCAGCGTCGAACCGCTGATGGACCTCTGGGGCTTCGGCCCGCAGTCCCGTGAAGAAAAAGTCCCCAGTGCCGAGCGCCTGGCCGAAGTCCGCCAGCGCGTCGGCCAGGGCCACCTGCGCATCGAAGGCGAGCAACTGTGCAAGGACATCGCCCTGGAGCTGGACTTCGACAGCATCGCCGCCGGCTACAGCGTCGACCGCATCGTCGAGCGCCTGCGCGGCCTGGGTATCGACAGCCTGCTGGTGGAAGTCACCGGCGAACTCAAGGCGCTCGGCCGCAAACCCGATGGCAGCGCCTGGCGCGTAGCCCTGGAATGGCCGCGGGAAGACCGCCAGATCGCCGAGCAGATCCTCAGTATCGACGGGCTGGGCATCTCGACGTCGGGTGACTACCGCAACTATTTCGAGGAAAATGGCCAGCGCTTTTCCCATACCTTCGATGCTCGTCTCGGCCGGCCAATCGCTCATGCCCTGGCGGCGGTGACGGTATTCGATGCCTCGGCACTGGTGGCCGATGGTTACTCCACCCTGTTGCTGATCCTCGGGCCGGAGCAGGGCTGGGAATTCGCCGTGACGCAGAATCTGCCTGCGGTTTTCGTGATCCGTGCCGATAGTGGTTTTGTCGCCCGTGTGACCCCGGCCTTCGAGCGGATCGTCGGTAAGGGCGCAGGTAAAAACGAAGAATGAATGTCTTGCATGTAGTGCAGAGAAAAATAGCCTACGACGCGACCAAGGGTTAATGTGCGCGCCGTTCAAGCTTGATTAGACTGCACCCGAATTTTTTCATGGCGTCCAACCGTGCGCCATGATGCCCCGGTCGCCGATGTGGCGCCCGGGCCTGTTCTGAAGGAGTACGCATGGCTGTCTACAACTACGACGTAGTGGTGCTGGGTTCCGGCCCGGCAGGAGAAGGGGCGGCAATGAATGCTGCCAAAGCAGGACGCAAGGTCGCGATGGTCGATAGCCGTCGCCAGGTCGGCGGCAACTGCACCCATCTGGGCACCATCCCGTCCAAGGCCCTGCGTCACTCGGTGCGCCAGATCATGCAGTTCAACACCAACCCGATGTTCCGGGCCATTGGTGAGCCGCGCTGGTTCTCCTTCCCCGACGTGCTGAAAAGCGCCGAGAAGGTCATCTCCAAGCAGGTCGCTTCGCGCACCGGCTACTACGCCCGTAACCGCGTCGACGTGTTCGTCGGCACCGGCAGCTTCGCCGACGAGCAGACCGTGGAAGTGGTCTGCGCCAACGGCGTGGTCGAGAAGCTGGTGGCCAAGCACATCATCATCGCCACCGGTTCGCGTCCGTATCGCCCGGCCGATATCGATTTCCACCACCCGCGTATCTACGATAGCGACACCATCCTCAGCCTCGGCCACACCCCGCGCAAGCTGATCATCTACGGCGCCGGGGTGATCGGTTGCGAATACGCGTCGATCTTCAGCGGCCTGGGTGTGCTGGTGGAACTGGTGGACAACCGCGGCCAGCTGCTGAGCTTCCTCGACTCGGAAATCTCCCAGGCCCTGAGCTACCACTTCAGCAACAACAACATCACCGTGCGCCACAACGAAGAGTACGAGCGCGTCGAGGGTGTGGACAACGGTGTGATCCTGCACCTGAAGTCGGGCAAGAAGATCAAGGCCGACGCCTTGCTGTGGTGCAACGGCCGCACCGGCAACACCGACAAGCTGGGCCTGGAGAACATCGGCATCAAGGTCAACAGCCGTGGCCAGATCGAGGTCGACGAGGCCTACCGCACCCAGGTGCCGAACATCTACGGTGCCGGTGACGTGATCGGCTGGCCGAGCCTGGCCAGTGCCGCCCACGACCAGGGTCGCTCCGCCGCCGGCAGCATCGTCGACAACGGCAGCTGGCGCTTCGTCAACGACGTGCCGACCGGGATCTACACCATTCCGGAGATCAGCTCGATCGGCAAGAACGAGCAGGAACTGACCCAGGCCAAGGTGCCGTATGAAGTGGGCAAGGCCTTCTTCAAGAGCATGGCCCGGGCGCAGATCGCCGGCGAGCCGCAAGGCATGCTGAAGATCCTGTTCCACCGCGAAACCCTGGAGATCCTCGGCGTGCACTGCTTCGGCTACCAGGCTTCGGAGATCGTGCATATCGGCCAGGCGATCATGGACCAGCCGGGTGAGCGCAATACCCTCAAGTATTTCGTCAACACCACCTTCAACTACCCGACCATGGCCGAAGCCTATCGGGTAGCGGCCTATGACGGCCTGAACCGGCTTTTTTGAGCGGCTCCGGCCGGTGGCCTGAGCCGGCCGGGGAGATCGATTTCAGCGATTCCCGAGGGTGGCAGTGGCCAAACCGGGAAAGTCTGTAATCAGGCTGTCTACGCCGAAGTCGGCGAGCCGGCGCATCAGCGCCGGTTCGTTGACCGTCCACACCGACACATGCAGCCCCTGGCGCTGAGCTTTCATCAGGCGCTCGGGGCTGCAGTGCGTCCAGTTCAGCGCAAGCAATTCACAGCCATAGTTCTGCGCGACCTTCAGCGGGTCGAGCCAGGCATATTCCGCCACCAGGCCGCGGGAAATGTCCGGTACCAGTTCCTGGGCGGCGCCCAGCACTTCGCGGGAACTCGAGGTGATGGTGATCTTGTCCAGCAGGCCGAAACGCTGGGCCATTTCGCGAATCGCCAGCACGGTGGTCGCCGCACGGGTCCGCGAGGCGCTCTTGACCTCCAGTTGCCAGTGCTCGAACGGGCATTTCTCGAACAGCTCTTCAAGCCGCGGGATAGGGCAGGGCTGCACCCAGCCCGGGCCACCCTTGCGCGCGTCGTAGGTCACCAGGTCGGCGGCCGGATGCTCCACCACCTTGCCACGGCGGCCGGTGGTGCGTTTCAGGGTCGGGTCATGGATCACCATCAGCTCGTTGTCGGCCGACAGGTGCAGGTCGAGTTCGCAGCGTCGCACGCCGTGCTGCAGGCACTGCTGGAAGCTGGTCAGGGTGTTTTCCGGGGCTTCGCCCTTGGCGCCGCGATGGCCGTAGATCTGCGTCACGTTTGTTCCTTCAATGATAAAAACGGAGAACCGGGATTCAGGAGGCCGGCGGGTCAGTCTGTTCCAGGGCCTGGCGGCGTTGCTGTTGCTGCCGTTGCAGGATGTAGCGGGCCAGCAACTGGCGCTGGGCATCGCTCATGTCGGTGAATTCGGTGCCGATCTCGTAGCTGCCGTCGGCCTGTTTATCGCAATGGGTGACCTTGCCGCGCAGGAGCAGGCCGGAGGCGCGCGGCATCAGCACCATCTTCAGGGCGACGCGGCTGCCGGGGTCGAAGGCCGCGGCACTGTTGAACTCGACGCCGCCCTCGGACAGCTTCACCGGCTGCGGCGCGCCGACCTCGCCGATCAGGGTTTGCGCGAGCACCGCGCTGAGCAGGTCGATGCGTTTGTTCTGGGCCTTGAGGAAGGCGGCGAGGGTACGGTCCTTCTCGCTCAGCTGGCGCAGCAGGTGCTGGGATTCGAACTCGCTGAGGTGCAGTTCACTGAGCAGATTGAAGAGCGGTGAATCATCCTGCAACAAGTCTGTGCCAAGGGCGTCCGCCGCGCTCAGCGGGCTAATTTCCAGTGCGATCCTATCCTCGATACGGTAGTATTCGCGGCGATCTTCTTCATCTAATGTCGACATGGCGAACCCATGGTTACGGCGGTGGTCTGAGTGTAAATCCGCTGTCCTGACCCCGCCACAAGGACGTTCCTCTTTCATCCGAACAAGCCCCGACATGTTCAGACCTCTTTTCGTCTACATCGGCACGCGCTACACCCGTGCTAAGCGTCGCAACCACTTCGTCTCGTTCATTTCCCTGACCTCGATGATCGGCCTCGCCCTTGGCGTGGTGGTGATGATCGTGGTGCTCTCGGTCATGAACGGCTTCGACCACGAGATGCGTACCCGCGTCCTCGGCATGGTCCCTCACGCCACCCTCGAGACCGGGCAGCCGCTGGGCGACTGGCCGGCCCTTGCCGACAAAGTAAAGCAGAATCCCTCGGTGCTCGATGTCGCGCCCTTTACCCAGATGCAGGGCCTGCTGACCCACGACGGCAAGGTACAGAAGGTCCTGCTCAACGGTATTGACCCGGCGCAGGAGCGCAAGGTTTCGATTATCGGCGACTTCATCCAGCAGGGTCGCCTCGAGGACCTGGCGCCGGGCGATTTCGGCATCATGATCGGCGACAAGGCGGCGACCAAACTCGGCGTCGGCATCGGCGACAAGCTGACCTTCGTCGCCCCCGAGGTCACCGTGACCCCGGCCGGCATGTTCCCGCGCATGAAGCGCTTCACCGTGGTCGGCACTTTCCATGTCGGCGCCGGGGAAATCGACGGCTACCTGGGCCTGACCAATATCGCCGACCTGTCGCGCCTGCACCGCTGGAAGCCGGACCAGGTCCAGGGCCTGCGCCTGAAGTTCGACGACCTGTTCCAGGCCCCGCGCAATGCCTACAACATCGCTCGCCAGCTGGGCGACCAGGAGTTCTACGCCCGCGACTGGACCCGCAGCTACGGCAACCTGTACCAGGCGATCCGCATGGAAAAGGCGATGATCGGCCTGCTTCTGCTGCTGATCGTCGCGGTCGCGGCGTTCAACATCATTTCCACCCTGGTCATGGTGGTGAACGACAAGCGCGGCGATATCGCCATCCTGCGCACCCTGGGTTCCACGCCACGGCAGATCATGGCGATCTTCATGGTCCAGGGCACCATCATCGGTGTGCTCGGCACCGCCGTCGGCGCCGTGGTCGGCATCCTCGCGGCCCTGAACGTCAGCGCCGCCATCGCCGGTCTGGAAACCCTGATCGGCCACAAATTCCTCAACGCCGACGTCTACTTCATCGACTACCTGCCGTCCCGGATCATGGCCGAGGACGTGTGGATGGTCTGCGGCGCGGCGCTGGTCCTGAGTTTCCTCGCCACCCTGTATCCGGCCTGGCGTGCGGCACGCACCCAGCCTGCGGAGGCGCTTCGTTATGAGTGAGTTGGGCATGAGTGATAAAGCCGTACTGAGTTGCCGCAACCTGGGCAAATCCTATGAGGAAGGCCCGGAGTCGGTGCAGGTGCTGTCGAACCTGCAACTGGAACTGTTCCCCGGCGAGCGCGTGGCCATCGTCGGCAGCTCGGGTTCGGGCAAGAGTACCTTGCTCAACCTGCTGGGCGGCCTGGACACCCCGAGCCAGGGCAGCGTGTGGCTGGCCGGCGAGGAGCTGTCGGCCCTCGGCGAGCGTGCCCGCGGCCTGCTGCGCAACCGCGCGCTGGGCTTCGTCTACCAGTTCCACCACCTGCTGCCGGAGTTTACTGCCCTGGAGAACGTGTGCATGCCGCTGCTGATCGGCCGCACCGCGATCCCGGAAGCCCGCGAGCGTGCCGAGGCCCTGCTCAAGCGCGTCGGCCTCGGCCACCGCCTGAGTCACAAGCCGGCCGAGCTGTCCGGTGGCGAGCGCCAGCGCGTGGCGATCGCCCGGGCGCTGGTCAACCGTCCCGGCCTGGTGATGCTCGACGAGCCCACCGGCAACCTCGACCAGCACACCGCCCAGGGCATCCAGGACCTGATGCGCGAGCTGAGCACCTCGTCGCAGACCGCCTTCCTGGTGGTGACCCATGACCTCAACCTGGCCCGCCAGATGGACCGTGTGCTGCGCCTGGAAGAGGGGCGCCTGGTTTCAATCTGAAGCGTCGATCTGACTCGTGGCGGGCGCCCGTGCCATAGCCGGGCGCCCTGGTCGTTTTCCTTGCCTGGGTGCATCACTTCATGTTCAGACCCTTGTCCATTTTCATCGGCGCCCGCTACACCCGCGCCAAGCGCCGCAACCACTTCATCTCGTTCATCTCCATGACCTCGATGATCGGCCTGTCCCTGGGCGTGTTGGCGATGATCACCGTGCTCTCGGTGATGAACGGCTTCCAGCGCGAAATGAGCTCGCGCATCCTCGGCATGGTGCCCCACGCCATGATCGTCGGGGTCAAGCCCCTGGACGACTGGCAGCCGGTGGCCGCCGCCGCCCTGAAGAACCCCGAGGTGCTGGCTGCGGTGCCCTTCACCGAAATGGAGGGCATGCTCTCCTACAAGGGGTCGATGCAGCCGATCCAGATCAGCGGCATCGACCCGGCCCAGGAAGGCAAGGTCTCGATCGTCACCCAGCATATCGTCCAGGGCAGCCTGGAAGACCTGAAGCCCGGCGAGTTTGGCGTGGTCATCGGCGAGATCACCGCGCGGCGCTTCCGCCTGAATGTCGGTGACAAGCTGACCCTGATCGTCCCGGAGGTGAGCAACGAGCCGGGCGGCATCACCCCGCGCATGCAGCGCCTGAACGTGATCGGGATCTTCAAGGTCGGCGCCGAGCTGGACGGCTCCATGGCCATGATCCATGTGGCCGATGCCGCGCAGATGCAGCGCTGGGAGCCAAACCAGGTGCAGAGCGTGCGCCTGAAGATCAAGGACCTGTACGCCGCGCCGACGGTCTCCGGCGCCATCGCCGGCAGCCTCGGCGACGGCTACCGCGCCGATGACTGGACCCACACCCAGGGCAGCCTGTTCAGCGCGATGAAGATGGAAAAGACCATGATCGGCCTGTTGCTGCTGATGATCATCGCGGTGGCGGCGTTCAATATCATCGCCACCCTGATCATGGTGGTGAACGACAAGGGCGCGGATATCGCCATCCTGCGCACCATCGGCGCCACGCCGGGGCAGATCATGGGCACCTTCATGGTCCAGGGCTCGCTGATCGGTGTGGTCGGCACCTTGATCGGCGGCGTGCTGGGCGTGCTGCTGGCGCTCAATGTCAGTGATGTGGTGGGCTGGATCGAGCGGGTCAGCGGCCAGCATATCTTCACCTCCGACGTGTACTTCATCAGCTCGCTGCCGTCGGAACTGCAATGGGGCGATGTGGCGCTGATCTGTACCGCAGGCCTGGTGATGAGCTTCCTGGCTACCATCTACCCGGCCTGGCGTGCCTCGCAGGTCGAGCCGGCGATGGCCCTGCGTTACGAGTAAGCCCGATCAGGCGGTGGGCAGTTCGATGATGAATCGGGTCCAGCCCGCCGCCGATTCCGCACGGATGCTGCCGCCATGGGCGTGGACGATGGAGCGGGTGATCGCCAGGCCCAGGCCGGCATGCTCGCTGCTTCCGGCCCGGCGCGCCGGGTCGGCACGGTAGAAGCGGTCGAACAGGCGCGGCAACTGCGCCGCATCGATCGGCTCGCCGCGATTGGCCACTTCCAGGCGGATTTCCCCGCCGCTTTCCTCGATACCCACCCTGATCTCCCCGTTCGCCGGGGTGAAGCGCAGGGCGTTGTCCAGCAGGTTGGACAGTGCCCGCCGCAGCATATGGCGGTCACCGGCAAGGGTCGCTATGCCGCTGCGGCTCAAGCCGACGCCCGTCTCCTCGGCCAGCGCGCCGTAGTACTCCAGCAAGGCATCCACTTCCCCGTGCAGCGCCAGCGGCTCGCGATTGGGCATCAGCAGGCCGTGGTCGGCCTTGGCCAGGTAAAGCATGTCGTTGACCATCTGCGCCATCCATTGCAGCTCTTCCAGGTTGCCGTGCAGCGCCTCGCGGTACTCGTCGAGACTGCGCGGGCGGGTCAGGGTGACCTGGGTGTGGGTCAGCAGGTTGGACAGTGGTGTGCGCAGTTCATGGGCGATATCCGCCGAGAACGCCGAAAGCCGTTGGAAGGCGTCGTCCAGGCGTTCCAGCATGGCGTTCATGCTGGCGGCCAGTTCCGCCAGTTCCACGGGCATCTGTTCGACGGGCAGGCGCGTGGTCAGGGAGCGTGCGGACACGCCGGCGGCCACTTCGCCCATGCGCCGCAGCGGACGCAAGCCACTGCGCGCGGCCCAGGCACCGAGCAGCGCGGTAGCCAGGGCGCTGAGGCTGACGGTCAGCCAGATCAGGTGCTGCATACGCTGGAGGAAATGCTGGTGGTGGGTGATATCGAGGAACAGGGTCAGTTGTACGCCCGGCAGCGGCACTCCAAGAGCGCGATAGTCGGCATGTTCGGCGTGCAGGGTGCTCAGGCCCGGTTGGGCGCTGCTGTCCGGCAGGTTGTTGCGGCTGGCGAACCAGAGGCTGCCATCGGGGCCGCGCAGGCGCAGGGCAAGGTCGGTCTGGTGGGCCAGTTCGTCCTTCAGCTCGGCAAGGCGGGGTTCGAGGCTCGCCGGGCTGTCGACACCGTCGAGGAGGCGTTGCAGCACCGGCAGGCGGCTGCTCAGCAGTTGCTGGTCCAGCTCGACGAAATGCGCCTCGCTGGCGCGGCTGAAGAGAATCCCGGCGATCAGCGAGACTACGGCAGTGCAGGCGGCGAAGAGCAGGGCGAGGCGAACGCCGAGGGACAGGCGCGGCATCAGGCCTGGCGCTCTTCGAGGACGTAGCCCATGCCGCGCACGGTATGGATCAGCTTGTTGTCGTGGGCATCGTCGATCTTCAGGCGCAGGCGGCGGATTGCCACTTCGATGACATTGGTGTCGCTGTCGAAATTCATGTCCCAGACCTGCGAGGCGATCAGCGACTTGGGCAGCACCTCGCCCTGGCGGCGCAGCAGCAGTTCGAGCAGGGCGAACTCCTTGGCGGTCAGGTCCAGGCGCTGCCCGGCGCGTTCGACCCGGCGGCGGATCAGGTCGAGGCGCAGGTCGGCC
This sequence comes from Pseudomonas putida, assembly GCF_001941965.1. Lineage (GTDB taxonomy): Bacteria > Pseudomonadota > Gammaproteobacteria > Pseudomonadales > Pseudomonadaceae > Aquipseudomonas > Aquipseudomonas putida_L. Next base: position 95,132 of record NZ_MKZO01000015.1, read on the forward strand.
AGACCCAGGGTGGTGTCCTGCGCCGGATTGCTGCCGCGACGCAGCAGGGTACGGACCCGGGCCAGCAGTTCGGAGAAGGCGAAGGGCTTGACCAGGTAATCGTCGGCGCCCAGTTCCAGGCCGTGGACCCGGTCCTCGACGGCATCGCGGGCAGTGAGGAAAAGCACCGGCACGCCGTTGCCGGACTCGCGCACTGCCTGGAGGATCTGCCAGCCGTCGCGGCCGGGCAGCATCACATCGAGGATCAGCAGGTCGTGGTCGCCGGTCAGTGCCATGAACTGGCCGGTCTCGCCGTCGCTGGCCAGTTCGGTACTGAACCCGGCTTCGCTGAGGCCCTGGCGCAGGTACTGGCCGGTCTTGGCCTGGTCTTCGACTATCAGCAGTTTCATGGGTTTCTCGGCTTGGGGTGACGCTAACGTTATACCTGTCCGGTGCGAGGGCAGGGCGAAGCTGACAAAGTTGTAATCTGTTTGTCAGGTCCGCGCCAGCGCGATCCTCGCACACTGGCGGCATGAATCGATCGCTACGAGGTACCCCGATGAAACTTGCACTCACAGCTGCTGTTCTTGCCTTGTTCAGCCTGCCGGTGATGGCTGCGCCAGACCACGGTTTCGCCTTCGGCCAGCCGGCAGCGGCGGCCAAGGCTACGCGCACGGTCGAAGTGACCCTGGGCGACATGTATTTCGAACCGCGCAGCCTTGACGTCAAGGCCGGTGAAACCGTGCGTTTCGTGGTGATCAACAAGGGCCAGGTGGCCCACGAGTTCAATCTCGGCGATGCCGCGATGCATGCGGCGCATCAGAAAGAGATGCTGGAAATGGCGCAGATGGACCATTCGAAGATGGGCCATGGCGGCATGGAGCATGGCATGCAGCACAACGACCCGAACATGGTCATGGTCCAGCCCGGCCAGCGTGGCGAGCTGACCTGGACCTTCAGCCAGTCCGCGCCCATCGAGTTCGCCTGCAACGTGCCCGGGCACTACCAGGCGGGCATGGTCGGCAAGCTGAATATCGCCCAGTGAGCCATCCATGGCTCAAACCCGATAAACTAGGGCAATTTCGTCCTTCAGGTTTGAGCCATGCACCCCGCTGCAGAACACTCCCCGCTGGGTAAATCCAGCGAATACGTCTCCACCTACACCCCGTCCCTGCTGTTCCCCATCCCGCGCCTGGCGAAATGGGCGGAGCTGGGCGTCAGCGGCGACAGCCTGCCGTGGCAGGGCGTCGATTTCTGGAACTGCTTCGAGCTGTCGTGGTTGTTGCCGTCGGGCAAGCCGGTGGTGGCCATCGGCGAGTTCGCCATTCCCGCCGACTCGCCGAACATCATCGAATCCAAGTCGTTCAAGCTTTATCTCAACTCGCTGAACCAGACGCCGTTCGGCTCGGTTTCGGAGCTTCAGGCCTGCCTGGTCAAAGACCTCAGTGCCGCTGCCGGCAAGCCGGTGGGCGTGCGTATTCGCAGCCTCGGTGAGGTGTCGGCGGAGGGGGTGGTGAGCCTGCCGGGGCAGTGCATCGACGAGCTCGACGTCAGTATCAGCAACTACGAGCAGCCGCAGCCGGAACTGCTGCGTTGCAACAAGGACAAGGTGGTCGACCAGGTGCTGCACAGCCATCTGCTGAAATCCAACTGCCCGGTCACCGGCCAGCCGGACTGGGGCAGCGTGGTGGTGGAGTATCGCGGGCCGGAACTGGATGCGGCGAGCCTGCTGACCTACCTGATCAGCTTCCGCCAGCATGCGGACTTCCATGAGCAGTGTGTGGAGCGAATCTGGCTGGACCTCAAGCGCTTGCTCGATCCGGAGCACCTGACGGTGTATGCGCGCTATGTGCGGCGGGGTGGGCTGGATATCAATCCGTACCGGAGCCTGGGTGCGGTCGAGGTGGATAACCGGCGGTTGGTGCGGCAGTAACAATTATCTTAAGAGCCCCGGGGACGCTGAGCCTCAAGCCTCAAGCCTCAAGCTTCAAGCTGCAAGAAAAAGCAGTCATCACACGGCCTGCTTTTTCTTGCAGCTTGAGGCTTGAGGCTCAGGGTCCGCGGGGCTCTTTTGGATTAGATTCCCATGCTCTGCAGGCTCTGCACGATATTGCGCAGCGTCGCCGTAAGCCCCGGATGGTCAACCTCGAAGCGTTCCACCGCCAGGTTCACCCCGTCCACCAGGTTGTTGTCCTGGGTCGCGGCCTCGAGCTTGATCTGGGCGTCGATCTGCTGCATCAGTTCATGCAGGTGGATGCGCTCTTCTTCAGAGAGCGGCGGGTCCTGCTCCAGTTGCTGGCGCAGGGTGTCGAGCTGGTGTTGCAGATCGCTGTTGGACATGGCGATTTCCCTTCTATCAATAGGCACAGCCATGGACCTTCAGCGCTGACGAAAGGTCCATGCGACGTTTGACAGATTAATCCACGGCGCCGCGAATTGCATGATCCCGATCAGGGCTTCTCGCCCTTGAGCCGGCGCTGGCTGATATCCGCCAGGCAGTCCTCCAGTTCCTGGAGGTGGTCGATCACCGAATGCACCCCCAGCCCGAACAACTGCAAGGTGGCCTTGCCACGCTTGTGTTCGCGCTGCTTGTCGTCCAGTGCCTGCCACTCGTCTTCCGGCAACCCGCACAACGGTCCGCAGGCCGCCAGGCCAATGGTCCACAGCCCGGCGTTGAGGCCGGCCTGGAGCAGGCGCGGCTCGCCGCTGATCAGCACGCAGCCATCGAGCTGGCCGGCTTCGATCTGCATCAGCGCCTTCCAGCAGGAATCGGGGGCGGGCCACGGCTTGGCGTCGCCGTGATGGATCGCCTGCAGCCAGGCGGGCAGGGCATGGCTGAGGCGCTTGCCATGATCCGGCGCGACATCGTCGAGCCAGGCGCAGGGCACCTCATGCCGACGCAGCCAGGCAAGCACATCGAGAGCGCCGGGGGTGGGCTGAACATCCCGGGCCGCCTCCTGGCTGCTCCCGCCGAAATCGACCAGGCAGCCACGGAGTCCGAACAACAGCGCAGTGAAGGCGGGGGCGTGAGGCATGGCAACATCCCTGAAATAGCGGGACGTTACCCGGTACGAGTGACGGTTTTGTGACGAACGGGTGAAGGCGGGCGCGTCAACTATTTGCGACGCGGGCTTCGCCAGGCTTTATACTTGCTCACTTTGGCGAGGAGCTTCACCGCTCCGTTCAGTGTTCATCCAGGAGAATTGCTATGCGTGGGATCGGTACGGGAGTGCTCGATCGTTTGTTCCGGGCCAGTGTCTGCGCCACCGCGCTGCTGGCGCCGCTTGCGGCCCAGGCGGCCACCGAGGAGGATCCTTGGGAAAGCATCAACCGGCCTATCTTCCGCTTCAACGACACGGTCGACACCTACGCGCTGAAACCCATCGCCCAGGGCTACCAGTACGTGACGCCGCAGTTCCTCCAGGACGGCGTGCACAACATCTTCCAGAACCTGGGTGACGTGACCAACCTCGCCAACAACATCCTCCAGCTCAAGCCCTACGCGGCGGGCGTGGACACGGCGCGGCTGATCGTCAACACCACCTTCGGTATCGGCGGCTTCTTCGACGTGGGTACCAGGATGGGCCTGCAACGCAACGACGAAGACTTCGGCCAGACCCTCGGCTACTGGGGCGTGGGCAGCGGTCCGTACGTGATGCTGCCGCTGCTCGGCCCGAGCACCGTGCGCGATGCCGTGGCCAAGTACCCGGACACCTACACCGAACCCTACCAGTACATCGACCACGTGCCGACCCGCAACACCATTCGTGCGGTCGACATCGTGGACATGCGTGCCAGCCTGCTGCAGGCGGAAAAGATGATCCGTGGCGACAAGTACACGTTCATCCGCAACGCCTACCTGCAGAACCGCGAGTTCAAGGTCAAGGATGGTCAGGTCGAAGACGACTTCTGATTATTGTTGCGAAATGCGTTGAACCAGGCTTCAAGCTCCAAGCCACAAGCTGCAAGAGAGTCCGCGGCGCTGCCACTGACTCGCTTTGCAGGTTGTGGCTTTTTTCTTTTGGATTTGCGGATTTTGCTGCGTACTTAAGGGCTGTGCGGGCTGCTTTTTCTTATGGCTTGGAGCTTGGAGCTTGAAGCGGGATCTCCCTCGAACCTTCCATTGAGTTGCGAGAAATGGGGTTTTTATAACTCCCGGTGATTTGCGTTGTGAAGAGCGCTGCGAGAGCGTCGCCACATGCTTGAAACGCCTGACGGATGGGAGTACCGTCTGCGCCTTACAGGGCACCTCTGTCTGTTGTCGGTCGGTTCTTTCCTACCCGCAACCCGGAAAAGCAGAGTGGCTAGAAGAGAATCCAGTACGTGAGCTCCAGCCTGTCGAGCCACCTACGCCAACCTATTTCTGGCGCCGTTTGCCCACATGCAGAAAACCAGTGCAACGCTGCTGATAATCGATGACGACGACGTGGTGCGCGAGAGTCTCGCCGCCTATCTGGAAGACAGCGGTTTCAGTGTCCTGCAGGCAAGCAATGGCCAGCAGGGTCTCGAAGTGTTCGAACAGGATCGGCCCGACCTTGTGATCTGCGATTTGCGCATGCCGCAAATGGGCGGGCTGGAGCTGATTCGCCAGGTCACCGAGCGCGCGCCCGACCTGCCGGTGATCGTGGTCTCCGGTGCCGGGGTGATGAACGATGCCGTCGAAGCCCTGCGCCTTGGTGCCGCCGATTACCTGATCAAGCCCCTGGAAGACCTCGCCGTTCTCGAGCATTCGGTTCATCGGGCCCTCGACCGTGCGCGCCTGATCCTGGAAAACCAGCGCTACCGGGAAAAGCTCGAAGCCGCCAACCGCGAACTCGAGGCCAGCCTGCACCTGCTGCAGGAAGACCAGACCGCCGGCCGCCAGGTGCAGATGAACATGCTCCCGGAAAGCCCATGGCACTGTGGCGGGTTCGCCTTCGAGCACCAGATCATTCCATCGCTGTACCTGTCCGGTGACTTTGCCGACTACTTCCGGGTCGACGATCGGCGTATCGCGTTCTACCTGGCGGACGTTTCCGGCCATGGCGCGTCGTCGGCGTTCGTCACGGTGCTGCTGAAGTTCATGACCACCCGCTTGCTCTTCGAATTCAAGCGCGCCGGTTCGCTGCGTGATTTCAAGCCTTCGGAAGTGCTTGGCCACATCAACCGCGGACTGATCAACTGCAAGCTGGGCAAGCACGTGACCATGGTCGGTGGTGTCATCGACGAAGACACGGGCCTGCTGACCTACTCCATCGGCGGCCACCTGCCGTTGCCGGTGCTGTTCACCCCGGGGCAGGGCCGTTACCTTGAAGGCCGTGGCCTGCCGGTCGGGCTGTTCGACGAGGCGACCTACCAGGACCACGTTCTGGAGTTGCCGGAAACCTTCAGCCTGACCCTGCTCTCCGACGGCATTCTTGACCTTTTGCCCGGTGAGACACTCAAAGATAAAGAAGCGGCCCTGCCTGAGATCATCAGGGACGCGGGTGGCAGCCTGGATGGCCTGCGCCGACGATTCGAATTGGCTACGCTTGGGGAGATGCCGGATGATATCGCCCTATTGGTGTTGAGCAGGAACCTTCAATGAGTACCGGTAGAATCCAGTTCGCCGAACAGAGCGGCACCTTTGTTCTGAAATTTGTCGGTGAAGTGCGCCTGACCCTGTGTTCGGCGCTGGATGCAACTATTGAAAAGATCTTCACCGCGCTGAATTTCTCGGCGATCGTCATCGATCTGACGGAAACCCAGAGCATCGACAGCACCACCCTCGGCCTGCTGGCCAAGCTGTCGATCCTGTCGCGGCAGAAGGTTGGCCTGCTGCCGACCGTGGTCACCACCCACGCCGACATCACCCGCCTGCTGCAATCGATGGGCTTCGACCAGGTGTTCAACATCGTCGACCGGCCGATCCCGTGTCCCGAGTGCCTGACCGACCTGCCGTCCCAGGACCAGGACGAAGAAGTGGTGCGCTCCAAGGTGCTGGAGGCGCACAAGATCCTGATGGGGTTGAACGACTCCAACCGGGAAGCCTTCCATGACCTGGTGAATGCGCTGGAGCGCAGCTAGATCTCCATTGCTTTTTAGTGCCTCATCGCTGGCAAGCCAGCTCCCACAGGTCCAGCGGTGCACGCGGTCACTGTGGGAGCTGGCTTGCCAGCGATGAGGCCCTCAGTCTCTCTTCAAAAACTCGGTAGCCTCCGCCCCCTCCGCATTCAGCTGATAAATCCTCTCCGGCTGCCCTGCCTCATTGAAAAACACCCGCCCCAGCCCCGCGCTGTTCCACAGCCGCTCCCCGGCCTCGCTATGACTGGGCACCCGCGGCACCACCTCCATCGAGCGTCGCCGGGTAAACCAGTTCAGCGGCGAGCGCGGTGAATACAGCCAGCGGTTCAACCGGTCGAACACCTCCAGCAAGCGCGCCGGAAAGCGGTTCTTGATCCCGCTGCTGGTGATCTGCCACAGATGCGGGCTGCTCTGGCGATGGCGAATCAGCACCTCGTAGACGAACGAATAGTGCACATCGCCCGAAAGGATCACGTAGTGCCCCGGGGTACGCGAGTGGCGGAAGATATTCAGGATTACCTGCGCCGCCCCGCGATGGGCCATCCAGTTTTCCGCGTCCACCAGCAGCGGATAGCCGCACCAGCTGAAGATCTTCTGCACCGTCTCGATCAGCTTCACGCCGAAGATCGGCGCGGGCGAGACGATGATCGCCGAGGGATGGTCGAGCAAGGCCTGTTGCAACTCGCTCAAGGCTTCCCAGTCGAGCAGCCCCGAGGGCCTGGCCAGGTTGCTTTCGCTGCGCCAGCGCCGGGTGCGGGTGTCCAGCACCAGCAAGGCGGGGCGGGTGGGCAGGACGAAATGCCATTGCTGGAAACGCAACAGGTCGTTGATCAACTCATCCTGCACCGGGCTGTCCAGATGGCCGTCGCCCCCGGCACTGGCGAACAGTCCCTGGCACTTGTGCAGCAGATCGGCAAACACCTCCGGGTTGTTGCCCCAGCCCTGGCACAGCAGGTAGGCGAGCAGGGCATTGCCGATGATCCGCCGCGAGAAGGGATGACCGTAGGCGGTTTCCTCCCATTGCGCCGAGAGGTTCCAGTCGTCGGTGACATCGTGGTCGTCGAAGATCATCAGGCTCGGCAGGTGCGCCAGGACCCGGGCGACATCGCCCAAGCCCTCGACGAAACCTTGCAGGCACGCTTCCTCGGTCCGGTAGCGCGCCTGGTGCTCGGCACTGAGGGCCGGCATCCGCGGCGCGATCAGCGTCCACGGCAGCGGCGACCAGACCAGCAGGTACATCGCCAGGGTTTCGGCGAAGGTCACCAGGTGGTTGTCCGCGTTGCTGCTGGTGAAGATCGGCTTGCGCACGCCGCCGAAGAAGCGTTCGCGCAGGGTTTCGTTGCTTTTCAGTGCCGGCAGCAGGTCGCCACGCTGGTAGTAGCTGGCGGGATGGTCGTACAGCTCGACACTGTCGCGGATCACCGCGCCGTCCAGGCATTCCTCGAACAGCCCGAGGCGCTGGATCAGGGCGTGGATGGCGCGCAGCATCGGCCCGGCGACATCGTCGGCGTAGATCTGGTCGCCGCTCATCATCAGCAGGGCCGGGCGCTCGATAGCCTCGTGGGGCTCGGCCAGCAGACGGTCGGCGCAGAGCAGGCCGTCGGCGGCAGGGTGATGGGGCTTGCGGCAGGAGCCGTGGAGCAACTGGTCCAGGCGCGAACGCACGACGAAGTCCGGGCGCGTTGCACCGGCATACAGCAGATGCGGCGCCCATTCGGCGATGCCCTGGCCGTCCAGCAGCAGGTCATAGCTGATCCGCGTATCGCACGGCAGCGGCGTATCCAGCGACACATCGATCAGATGGATAAACGCCTCGCGGCCCACCGGCAGGACCTGGCAACGCGTATCGTCCAGCGCCAGCCTCAGCGGCTCGGGCGTATCGAGGTGCAGTTCGGCGCTCAGCGGCCGCGAAGCGACCAGCCAGAGCACCACGCGACGGTCTTCCAGGCGGCGCAGCAGCGGCCCGGCGAGTACCAGCGGCAAGGAAGGGGAATCGGACATCAGGACGGGAAATCGTCTGCCAGTAGTTGCGGAAGAGGCGGGACTTTCCGCGCTGTCGCGACTACTGGCAAACCGATATTTGTATCAAGCTTTTGCGGAGAGCAGGGCTTCGAGCTTTTCCTGGTCACGGGCGAACTGGCGAATGCCCTCGGCCAGCTTCTCGGTGGCCATGGCATCTTCGTTGGATGCCCAGCGGAACTGGCTCTCGTTCAGGCTCAGGCGCGGCTCACCGGTGGCGCCCGGCTTCAGCTTGCGTTCCAGGCTGCCCTGGTCGTCGCTCAGCTGTTGCAGCAGCTCGGGGCTGATGGTCAGGCGGTCGCAGCCGGCCAGTTGCTCGATCTGCCCGATATTGCGGAAGCTGGCGCCCATGACCACGGTGTCGTAGCCATTGGCCTTGTAGTAGTTGTAGATGCGGGTCACCGACTGCACGCCCGGATCCTCTGCACCGACGTATTCCTTGCCGGTGGTCTTCTTGTACCAGTCGTAGATCCGGCCTACGAACGGCGAGATCAGGAACACCCCGGCATCGGCGCAGGCGGCGGCCTGGGCGAAGGAGAAAAGCAGGGTCAGGTTGGTCTGGATGCCTTCCTTCTCCAGCACCTCGGCGGCGCGGATGCCTTCCCAGGTCGAAGCCAGCTTGATCAGCACGCGGTCACGGCCGACGCCGGCCTGGTCGTACAGCTCGATCAGCTTGCGCGCCTTGGCCAGCAGGGCCGGCTGGTCAAAGGATAGGCGGGCGTCGACCTCGGTGGAGATACGTCCCGGAATGACTTTCAGGATCCCGCTGCCCACGGACACGGCGAAGGCATCGCAGGCCAGGTCGACATCGCCCTTGCTGCCACGGATCGCCTGATCCAGCAGATCGGCGTAGCCGGGCATGGCGGCGGCCTTGAGCAGCAGGGAAGGGTTGGTGGTGGCATCGACCGGCTTGAGGCGGCTGATCGCGTCGATATCGCCGGTATCGGCAACGACCGTGGTGAACTGCTTGAGTTGTTCCAGCTTGGAAGTCATGAGCGTGCTCTGTCCTGTGCGGTGCGACGACATTACCCGAGCGCCGCCAGCGGCTCAAGGGCCGGGCCGGCGGGGTTTCGGGAGGTAAGTCTTCGAGTGCGGACGCGCCCGTGGGTTCCTAGTGGCCTTTTAGCAACTCGGCGGCCTGGTCGAGCAATCCAAGTGGATCGTTGGTCTTGTGTACATCCACCGAAAGCAGCTGGCGGAAGCGCCGGGCGCCCTTGAAACCCTGGGCCAGGCCGAGGACATGACGGGTCACATGGTGCATCGCCCCGCCGGCGGCCAGGTGCGCGGCGATGTAAGGCTTGAGTTGCTCCAGCGCTTCGGCGCGGGTGATCACCGGGGCCGTGCTGCCGAACAGCTGCTGGTCGACTTCGGCCAGCAGGTAGGGATTGTGATACGCCTCGCGACCGAGCATCACGCCGTCAAAGGTCTTCAGGTGCTCGTGGCACTCGTCGAGGGTCTTGATGCCGCCGTTGAGGATGATCTCCAGATCCGGGAAATCCTGCTTCAACTGGGCGGCGATGTCATAGCGCAGCGGCGGAATCTCGCGGTTTTCCTTGGGCGACAGGCCTTCGAGAATGGCGATCCGCGCATGTACGGTGAAGCTGCGGCAGCCGGCATCGCGCACCTGGCCGACGAAATCGCATAGCTCGGCGTAGCTGTCGCGGCCGTTGATGCCGATGCGGTGCTTGACCGTCACCGGAATCTCCACGGCGTCGATCATCGCCTTCACGCAATCGGCCACCAGCGCCGGATGGCCCATCAGGCAGGCGCCGATCATATTGTTCTGCACCCGGTCGCTGGGGCAGCCGACGTTCAGGTTCACCTCGTTGTAGCCGGCCACCTCGGCCAGCCTGGCGCAGGCCGCCAGGTCCGCCGGTACGCTGCCACCCAGTTGCAGGGCCAGCGGGTATTCGGCGGCGTCATGCCCGAGGAAGCGCGCGGCATCGCCGTGGAGCAGGGCGCCGGTGGTGACCATCTCGGTGTAGAGCAGGGCATGGCGGGAGAGCAGGCGCAGGAAGAACCTGCAGCGGCGATCGGTCCAGTCCATCATCGGCGCAACGGAAAATTTGCGCGACATAACTTGTTGATTCATAAGGGTATTTTGCAATTCAAATTAGGTGATTTTACCGTGATTTGTGCAACCGGTGCACACGGGGTGCACACGAGGGGCTTGAACGGTATAAGTATCGTCCATAATATGTCGGCAAGAATTTGCACACGGGGTGCACACGGACATGGCGACATTTACACGACTTCCCTCGGGCAAGACCCGCGCTCAGGTCAGGATCGGGGGATTCTACAGGGCGCAGACCTTTGATCTCGAAAAAACCGCTAAGAAGTGGGCGAAGGAAATCGAGCAGCAGCTCAAGCTCTCTGGAACTGGTGAGTACATCGATCCGCCAAAAGACGCCAATCTAGAGGACTTGATTGTCCGGTACGAAGAAGATGTTGGAGGGGTAAAGCCGTTCGGCAAAAACAAGGCCGCTGTGCTGAAGTCGTTCAAACGCAAGATCGGTCATGTGAAGCTGAGATCTCTGTCAGAGGCCATCGTCCGTGATTTCGTCGACAGACGCGTAAAGGATGGTGCTGGCGGAGTGACAATCAGCATCGACCTGGCCTACCTCAGGACTGTCTTGAGTTGGGCTCGCTATGTGCGCAAGCTGAACGTTAACCCGGATATCACTGTTGATGTTAAAAGATCATTGAAGCAGAGGGGGTTGAAGGTTCGATCAGCAGAGCGTACGAGAGTCGCTTCACCTGGAGAGATCGAGAGGCTGGCTGAGCACTATAGAAAAATGCAGCGCGCTGAGATCAACATGATTGCCGTGATGGAATTCGCAGCCCTTACGTCGCTGAGGCAAGAGGAAATTTGTGAGCTTGAGATTGACGATATCGATCTAGATCGTCGCACGATGTTAGTGAGAGACAGAAAGCACCCCACCGACAAGAAGGGCAATCACAGCGTAGTTCCGATCCTTGACGACTTTGTCGAGCCCATTCTCAAGGCCGCAGGTGGAAGAAAGCGAGGCAAGCTCTTCCCTTACAACCATCGCTCAGTGAGTGCTTCGTTTACCAGGGCTTGCCAGGCCCTTGGCATTGAGGATTTGCGTTTTCATGACCTCAGGCATACAGCGACGACAGATCTGTTTGCCCGCGAGCTTGATATCGAATCTGTAGCGCTTTTCACAGGCCATAAGGATTGGAAGACCTTGCGTCGGTATACGCACATCAATCCCGAGTCAGTCCACCTCCAGGAGCGGAGGAAAGCTCTTCGCCGCGCAAGCGAGGATCGTTCACAAAGCGGCTCGGATGTGAGTTCGGTCTGATTTGGCTTGCGCGAGACTGTCGAAATAGCCTTTAACGTCTGCTTTCGAGTAAAGGGGCTCGTTTCCAAAGAGGATAGAGTCGGGCCCTTTCGCTCGTTTCCTCCACGATTCCAGCGTCGACTTTTTAACGCCAGCGAGCATCGCAACCTGAGTTTCTGTCAGATAACCAAGGGACTCAGCAAGCCTCGCACGCTCCCGCTCTGCAGCAGCATCATCGATAGCTAGCTCAAACTCTTCGACCTTCACGCACGCATTCATCTCTCTTTGCCTAGGTTTTTCGGGCGACACCGCGCTGCCCGCGTCTCTGGCAATCAATATGTTGGCAAATCGAATTCCTGGCAATACCGCTCGTCGGAAATATTTGAGCAGCTCGTTGACAAATTGGCAATTTTCTGAAAGTACACTCGGTGTACTAATGCAGCCCCGCGCGCCTGAAAAACGTGAAATCCCCAGCAAAACCGGGGCATCGGCCTTGATTTAGATCTGAGCCTGTGCGTTAATAATTGACATAATATGTCGGCAGGGGCGAGAGATGAGTACGTTTAAAAATCTGTGTCGCAACGCATTCAATCTGCTGATCGTCCTGTACATCCTGTCGATTTGGCTCTAGCCGCGACCAACGCTGAGCCCCGGCTTGAGCCGCCCAGCGGGTGTTTGGGAACAAAGCTGTTTGGGGCTGGAGCTGGTGGGGCTACTTGGCTTTCTTGGCTTCGATGTCTTTCAGCCGCTTTATCTCTCGCGGGAGTGTGAGCTGGTCGTAGATTTCGCGGACGGCTGCCAGCTCTGCTTTCGCCGACAGCAGATGGTACCGGGGGGAGTTGTGATGCTCTAACGGCAGATCGGGCTCGCCGAGCTCAATGTAGCGTTTCCGATCGCTCTTGAGGAATTTCAGATGACCTTCTAAACGCGTGACTTCTGACCTGGCTTCGATCTGGTCTACGCCTCCCAGCTCCTTCACCAGCCGTTTGAAGTGAGCCAAAACGTCTCGGTATATCTTGCTTGCCCGATCATGGATTTCCACGCCCTTGAGCTTGGATTCCAGATCTGTGATCGAGCTGTCCAAATCTTGTTTGCGCTTGGCGTAGTCCGCTTCAACCTGAGCCACCGTCCGTGCAGGGCGGCCCATCGATCTCGGGTTCTCTTCGTTAATAATGGCTTTCGCTAAAGCTAGGCGGGCTATGCCGTAGTTTTCTGCCAAGCCCCGATCTAGATTTTCGAGAGGGGTCTTTGATGGCCTGCCAATTTTTGGCGCTGACTCGATCCTCTGGGATATCGACTCAGGTGTTGATATCTCCTCTCCCTGCTCGACCTCAAGGGCATTCAGCTCCTCAAGCTCGCGAGTGAATTCAGCAACCATTTCGACGTAGGCTTGTTCATCCGACTTTGCAATCTTTCCAACGCGCAGATGGACTTCCGGGGCTTTCTGAAACGCGAACACGTCATGCACTGCGGGAAGCTGCGCAAGCTGCTTAGAGAGAGAGGCTTTTGTCTCGCCACCCTTTGAGATGAGCATCCCCAGGCTGAGGCGCTGGGACAGCGCGTTTGCGCGCAAAATCTGTGTGTGCGGGTCTTCTACCGCTAGGGGCTCGGCCAGACGATAACCGCACTCATCCAAATTAGCCTTGAGCCTGGCTAACTGGTTTCTTCTGAGTTCTATGTCGGATGGCTTTGGCATGTTCAAACCCTGGATGCAAATATCGGGGATAATATTGCATGCGGACGCTGATGACTATCAGGGACGCTCGGACTCGGGCACAACAAGGTCGAGATTGCGCTTGTAGCGCTGCAGGTCAGCGAGGGCCTTTTCGGGGGACGCTTCCCACACCTGACGGTCTTCATTCCTGGTGATGTGGCCATGCCAGGAATCGGGGTCTTCCTCAGTGTGCACAAAGTCGATATCACCCAGTAGCGTGCTGTAGCGATAACTTCTGCCTGTCGTGACGAAGGTTAAGCAGAAAGGCAACTGGCTGATCCATCCATGCTCACTGAGCACTGACTCGCAGCTCAGGTAGCAGAGGTCGGTTGGACGTAGAAAATTGGTTAAGCGAAACAGCCCGGCTGCAGGCGGTCGTAGGAAGGGATTGGCATATAGCTTGGGGGCGAGGCGCTCAATCAGCCCGGCCCGAACATGTCTGGTCATCGCAACGCGAAAGTAGGCCTTGTCCGGATACCCCGCAAACCCGACCAAGGTGGATTCAGGCACACACCAGACGCCAGCTGCGGCCAGGGTTTTGCACGACTCCATCAGCAGCTTTCGATTCATCACATACCCTCATTTTACTCGACAAAAAACTATCATTTTTGATAATAAATTGTCGAGCTCAGGGCGGATCATTGGGAGCCAGACCCAGGCACCACTCTTTGAAACGAACGGCGGTAGTACTGCTGGCATTCCTTCAACGAGTACCGAATGTCGCGATTGTGTCCCCGGAAGTAGCCCAAATTCGGATTCCTGGTGCGCCAGGTCTTAAGCGTGTTCAGGCTCACACCCAAGACCTCTGCAGCTTCGCTGGCGGTGATCAAGTCATTCGGAATTCGCTCGTACATGCCCATCTTTTCGCTCTCTTTTCTGTTGTGTCGTCAACCGACCCGCACAAGGCTAAGAGCAAACAATATCCCTGTAAACCGTCGGGGGAATAATCAACTAAGTGTACTAATACCCAGTGTCAGACAACCACCCCCCTGCAACCCCAGTAATTCCGGGTGTTGTCTGACACTGCCCCAACTTTCTCTCATTAAATTCTCTGACGAATGGTAACGAAATTGACAAATTGGCAACATAAAAAATCCCCAGCCAGGAGAGAGAGGCCCGGCTAGGGCTGGTGCAGCACGCAACAATAGAGGCGTAGACAGAAAGAGAGAGGAACTACCTACATCTTTATATTACCACTGCCGCAATGCTGTATGTGGGGGCAAATCAAAATCTGTTGGGTTTTTTGAGTGAAAAGTTTGGTGGTCTTGCGCGCAAGCTAACCAGCATTAAAACCATGGCAACCACTTTCTGTGTATTCTGTAGTCATGGCCTTCAATTGCTCCTGGGTAACTATGTTTTTCTCTGTCAAATCGGCGGGATAGAGACCGTTGTTCATATCGTCATTGAGCTCTGTCAATGCATCCCATGATGCTAGCAAATCTCTCTTGGAATAGTGGGTCGCCGTAACGAGTGATTTGACTCTCAAAATTGAACAGGGCTGGTTCAAAGACTTTGAGATCATAGTTAATCGGGAATTCATGTGCTCGGTGCATCAGTAGTTCATTAGGTGTCGAAATATTCTGCTTGGTTGTTTTTGTTATATGAGTATTGTCTCGGGGCTTATTTTTGAAAGCAATAGAGTGATCTGCTGTATAGCTGAAAGTAGTTGGGTTCCAAATCGGGAGGGCGTAAAAAAGCCCCTGGGTAGGGGCTGGTTTCAAATTTCGTCGGCGCCGTGTTCTGTCTCGTGCTGTTGTTTCCTTGCAAGATAACGCTTATGCATTATGGTCTCTCCTTGGTTTTCAAGCCATTCAACAAAGGCAGAAAGCTGAGCCAGGGCATGTAGGAATTTTTCAGTGTCAATGTGGATGTGAGGCCTCATTAGCCAGTTACGACCTTGCTCGCCCAGTTCCTCTGATAACTCCTTTTCACGATCGCTAATAAAGAATGGGCTTGGCATCTTTGCTAGATCTTCATCGGTGTACCGGTAGGTATCGAATATCAGGGAGTCAGGGTGTTGAATGCTATTCCTCGCGAGTACCAGCTCAACGATGAGATCGAAATTGAATGGCCCTGTGCTGAAGCTATAAGAGCCATGAGCTTCGTAAAAGGCGCGGTATCCGTTGGGCCAGCCCTTGTTTTTGAAGGTTGATTTCAGTGATGGCCCAGGCGGTGTCCCTAAGAGTCTGTGCCACTCAGTCAGGTACAGGTGCAGTGCTGCAGAGAGCATGGATAAGCATGAGCTCCCGAGGACTTGAATTGAGGCATCAGCCTCCAACCACTCACTGATGAAGGGTGGCTCTCCGTCTTCGCTGTACGGAGGAATGAATGGGTCTTCTTCGTTCTCGATCTTCCGCTTGCGCTCATCGAAGGGCGCAGATCCATTGAGGTACAGCTGCTTAATAAAGGCCAGGCGTTGTTCGAAGAAGAAGCGAATATCCATTTCCAAGGTCTCGTGAGATGGGGCCAGCACATGATGGCACTTCAGGCTGGCTGACCATATCACGACTCACGGCTGGGTAAAGAACGTCCCAATCTCGTTTTGATCAGGGAAGCCTCCAGTCCCTGCCTTGAGCTTGATACGGGCGTGGACGATCACGCCTTTTGCTTTCAAAGCGTCGGCAAAGCTAATGCTTGGGAGCTTGGCAGCGGTCTTGAGTTTTTCGAGCATCTCATTCGAGATTTTGATTGCCGTGGGGTGGTTGCCCTCGCTGTAGAAGCGGTGCCAGACGTACCTGCCGGCGTGCTCTCCGCTCACAATTTCAAATTCGGCAAGGGCTGTTTCGCCGCCTGCCTTGGTTTTGCCGGGCTTAAAGTCTTTCAAGCGGATCATGGCTTCGTGAGTCGGCATTGGCTCTTTGCTTTGGGCCTTGCGGTTCACGATCGTGGTGCCGATTACTTTGGTCTTGCGGCGCAGCCAGTTTAGATGAGACCTGACCCAAGAGCGGCATGCGCGGAGGGCTGCAGCGTCTTTGGTTTCGCCTGGGCGCGGTTTGTGGCGAGCGTACTGCGGGTCGCGGAAGTATTCGCTGCCAGGGTTCATTTCGCTGTCTGCTGCGAAGATTTTCTGAACGATTTGATCTTCGTTGAACGATCGGAACATGCCACCGAGACGTCGGTTGAGCTCGAAGCTTCGGCCAGCTGCGCCGACTGCTGTGCCAGGGGGGCGAGGTTTGCCGGGCGTGGATGATTCGATGTCCAGACCATAGCTGCTCTGAGTGAGCTTGAGATCCAGGGCGCACAGGGGTCTGCCAGGGTTATACAAGCTCATGGCCGCGTTTCTGCGATCAGGGTGTGACATGAAGGTGAAGTAGCAGCGGGATACTTCTTGCCAGCACCGATCCAAGACTTTAATCAAACGTCCGTCAAAAAAACCGTCAAGGCATTCGATCACCGCAGCTGCTACTGCCGGCAATGCCTCTGGTTGAATTGGGATGTCTAAAGGCATTACGACACGGAAGCGCGGGCACTCGGCAGTGTTGCTGTGAGATGTATATATGCAGTGCTCAAAATTCATATCTAGCAAAGCATCTTCCATCTCTTCTAGAGTGATAATTTCGTCGCCTGGCTTTTGGTCGACGTCCAGCACGATCATCGATAGCTCCATGGCGTGTTCAATCAATCGTTCAGGGTGTCTGAAGATAGAGGGGGTAAAAGTGCGACCGCTTTTCTCTTCGACAACGCTCTCTGCTTGCAGTACGTTTTCGTAGAATTCCTTAAAACTCGCTGCATGGCAGTTCTTCACTTGTCGCGTGGCTGCTGAATATTGAATGCCGAATCTCATTGTTGACCTCTCTTCTTGTTGTCGTGCTCTCTTGCACGTTTATAGTGTTGGCGATAAGCAAAAGGCCACGCAACACCCATTTCCCTTGGCGATTTTGGAAGTCGAGGTATACAAAAGGAAATCTACCTCCGTTTTCCTTAACCAAGCAAAGCCGGCTCACTCTCACCGGCAACCCCTCGTTTCTCTTTATAAAAGGAACAGAGGGGTTGAGGGTGCAGATGGTTGGTGACGAGGTATACAAACCTGAGCCAGGAGGCAGGTCAAGTCTTCTGGTTAAGAAAAACTGAAATCACAACGCTGCGTTACGCTTCACTCTCGAACTGCATTTCAGCACAAGCGAAATCAACCGAGCGTTACCTGCATACCCCTCGATCAACCGAGCGTTACTTTCATACCTCAATATGTCCAGGTGCCAACCCATAAACGTGTTGCGCAGGGCTTTGCTCATGGGTAACACTATAAATGTGCAGCTAGCACACAATGCAAAAGAGAAGATAATCATGTCGTACGAATCGATCATCCTCGGCGTCCAATCAAACAAGTACCTCATTGGGCATTCAGAGATGATTGATGGCTTCAGGTCTGTGCCTGCCATTGACTGCCTGAAAACGGCTCATTACTTCAAGTCCGAATACCCGAGAGCTAAGAGATACATCAATGTTCAGCCAGATTTCCTGAAGGCCGTTAAAGCTGCGATGAGCACAGCGTCTGGCCTGTACGACTCTGAAAAGCAGATGGTAATTGCTGACAATGTATACGACATCGACAAGTCATCTCTAGTTCGACTCGTTATGAGCGGGCCAGGCGATATCGAAGCCAAGATTAACTTCTCCACAGAGGTCTTGGGGACAGAAGTTATTGCTGGAATGGACTTTGATGAAGCGCTCGACTCTTTCGATACCGATGATTTGCTCACAGAAATGCAAAGACGCGATCTGTTGGAGTCGTCTGTCAAAATCAATACAGCGAGATTTGATCAGAACGTTGGCTCTTTTGAGCATCTGCTAACGTACAGAACGCTCAGCGCCGAAGACATCAGAGATACAATTTTCCGCGTACCTCGCCGAGCTCTGCTGCAATGCCACACTGGCTTTGGCAAAACTTCTATTGTTCTCAGGCATCACATTGAAGAGTTCCTGGCTCAGGGCAAGCGCGTCCTGTTTATCTCTCCTTTGCGTTCGATCATCAAAGCTTTTGATGTACCTGGCCTTATCGACTACCAAGATGTGGAACCTGGGCAGATGAATGATGCATTCGGCCTGAAAGTCGTCGTGAACTCCCTCATCGCCCGCAAATTTGCTGATTTCATCGCCAAGGCAGACTTAGTGGTGATCGACGAAGCCAGTCAAGTTATCGAGCACGTAATGGGTGGCACTGTCCGCGACCGTGATCAAGTCTGGGCCACGCTCCAGGCAGTAGTGAAAAATGCAGAGAACGTCGTGTTCGCAGACGCAGATATCAACAAGTCCTGCTTCGACTTAATCAGTAATGGCAAAGGGCCTGTCGTCGTTTTCAAGGCAGATGCAGCTCACAGCGACATCGAAGTCGAAATCAGCTCAATCAACCAGGTGCGCAAGCAGGCCGTAGATAGTGCTCTGGTCGAGAACACATTGATCTGCTGTGACAACAAGCGCGATGCCACCGCCATGGCCCTGGAACTCGAACGCGCTGGCCGCCAAGTCATGCTGATCACATCGACAACTGGCGGTTACGCTGACCAGCAAGCGTTCATGAAAAAGCCCAACACCAATGCCTACGACGTCCTAATTTACTCGCCGGCAATGAAGTCCGCGATCAGTATCACATCAGGCCACTTCACTCGCCATTTCGGCCTATTCGAAGGCTCGATTAGTCCAAAGGGCGCGATCCAAATGCTCCGCCGTGATCGTCTGGCCAAGGCCTTTGTGGTGGGTGTCAGAAACCCACAGAACCGTACATCGGAGCTTGTCCAAGTCGAGTTCGATAATGGGCCTAAAACTGCTTTCGAAGAGCTGCGTCATCAGCACAGGAGGTCAGCAGCGTGGCTGAAGGACAACATCCAGCTCACCCTTGCCATTGAACTGCGCCGCCAAGGCTTCAGCGTCTCGAAGCAGATCGATAATGATGATCAAGCGAAGGAAGGTCTCAAAGAGCACAGCAAAGCCCGTCGCGCCCTGAAAATCGACATCGCAAAGGCAGTCCTGGAAGCGATTCCAATGACTAACATCAAAGCTGCCGAAGCCTTGGTCAGGGACGGCGCATCCAGCCACAATGAGTACTTCAGCGCGATAAGAGCCGAGGCCGAACTGCACTTGCGGAAAACCGACCTGTCCTTCGCTGACGCTGAATTTTGGAAAGAGGGTGAAGGCAAAGGGAAGCTCCGCAAATTCGAGGATCTATACAAGCCCCCTACGTCGAACCTGCATCGCGTCCTAGTGCGTGTATTCAAGGGCATGACTGAAACAAAATCATGGACGTCTGTTGACTCCGTTAAGGCTTATGACGATCTCAACAAACGTCGTGCTGAAGTGCTCTTGGCTGGATTCGAGATGCCCAAGCAATCGAAGTTCATCTCAGATCGCAGTAAGCAAGGCGCGATCACTGCCATCCTCAAGGCTCATGGTTTGAAAACAAAGCGGAAAGATGGAGGTGAGTCAGGGTATTACTACATCATCGATCCTAAGTCGCTTGAGCAGATGAAAGAGTACACAGGGCTTTAAGGGTTTATGTCTTCTCAGGATGCAATTTCTCACCCGCACGATCCCTGACCTGTACCGCGATGAAGATGAGCCCCACAGCGTGGCCAAGGGTGCTGATGACCACAGTTGGGATGCCCTGGCCTAGCGCCTGCCCGTGTCCCGATTCTGTTTGCGTCGGGGGGAGGGGAAGGCGTTGAAATCAAAATTGGCGTAGACAGTGCGATCGTTGCCAATGCCGGCATCGACCTGAATTTCGTTGAACATAGCGGGAATGCGATCAACGCGGGGTGTCAGAGCTTGCAGGATCTAGAGGGCATCATGGCCAGTTACGGTATCGAGATGCTGCAGAACACCGTAGTCGTTGAGACAGCCACCGGCAGGGCCCGCAACGCTGGAAACAACAATCAGATTGCGAGGATGGCCACCGCTACGGTATCGGCTATCGCGAAGGTTTTTTAGATGTTGGCCAGGTTCTCGCGTGTGTCGAATGCCCAGTTCGCGTGCGGCATCAACACTGAATACGGCATCAATGCGTCTACCGAAGAGCTCCAGGCACTGGCTACTGCACGTGCGAATGGTGGCCTGTCGCAGTTCGGATACCTCGCAGAACTGAAACGCCGGGGTACGCTGCGGAATGACTTCAATCAGGAAGACAACGCGGATCGGCTGGCCACTGAGTACGTCGCCGCTTGATGGTTTGATGTCAAATGGCCCACCGCCCGCTATGATGCCCATTCACAGCGCCGGGAGGGCCTATGCCAGTCATCGATTTGTATTCAAAACGTAGGAAGCGTGAGCTCGGTCTGGAGCCTGATGTCTATACCTACGATAGCTTCAGTGCCAACCTCCGAGCTCAAATATGCTATGTGATCGATGATGTGCTTGGCATTCAGGATCGAAACGAGCTAGAGCGAAATTACGGAAGCATTTGCGAAGTGCTGCGGCGGGAGTATGGGGTCTACAAGCTAGTGGCAGGTCTCCATGCTCGGGCTTCAGTAATGGATGAGCTTGGCCAGTTCATATCACTGGAACAGGATATTGACAGAGTCCTCGATGCCATTGAACTCTGCTTCGTAATCGCGGAGTCCTATAGAGATAAGTCTTATACGTATCGGTACCCTCAGGAAGACACTGGCGCCTACATTGATGAATGTGTTTCCGAGTTAAACACTCGATTCAAAGAGCATGGTAAGGGTTACGAAGTAAGTGATGGGAGAGTTCTTAGAATTGACTCCGAGCTACTTCATACAGAAGCAGTTAAGCCCGCCATAAGCTTCCTGAATCAGGCTGAGTACGCTGGCCCAAGGGACGAATTTTTCGGTGCATACGAGCATTATCGGCACGGTAACCTTAAAGAGGCCCTCAACGACGCGCTGAAGGCATTTGAAAGCACCATTAAGGTTGTGCTGGAGCTGCGAGGGTGGGAGTACGATAAGACCTCGCCAGCGAAAAGGCTTCTGGCTGTACTCCTGGCTCATAACTTCCTGCCGTCGTATCACCAGAACCACCTGAATGCTCTCTCAACCTTGTTGGAAAGCAGTGTTCCAACCATCAGGAATAAGGAGGGTGGGCACGGTCAAGGCTCGGAGGTCTCCGAAGTCGAGCCTGAGATTGCTGCATACGTTCTGCACATGACTGCCTCGGCTATCGTCATGTTGTGCAGCCTAGAGAAAAAGACCGCCCAAGCCGCACCTGGCGAGTGAAGCCTTCACTCGCGTGTACCCTGTGTGAGCCATCGCTCGGAAGAGAGGTAGGCCACACACCATGTTTTGATGTCAAAGGGCTTCCCTGTCGGTATGCTGCCGGATTTCAGGGAGGTGGTCAGTGAAAAAAGCGTTTGAGAAGTACGCTAAAGCGATGGAGTCAGATTGGAGCCAGGCATTCATTCGTCGCGTCATGTGGATTGACATGGAAGAGAGAATCAAGACGGTTTTCGCTGAGATCGAACATTCCGAATTGGCATCAAGGTATGGGAATCTTTACCTGCACGAAGGGCTCCACCTCAACGCCAAGAAGTTCTATGTCACCCAAAGGCTCAATCAGATCCAGGTTAGCTGCGGTATGAGGCTGCTAGGCCTAAATGGCGTTGATGTAGACGGGAACCAGCCGAAAAAGAAAATCAGAATGGAGAAAAATGCTGCTCTCTGGTTTTCTCAATCAGCATCCGGTGGTGTCACGGTTTTCGTAGCGCCGTACAAGTCGGAAGTGGTGAGTATGAATGAGGAGAATATAATAATTGGGCACTATAAAGATCCCTCTAAGCTTTCGGAAAAGAAGCTTAAAAAGTTGTTCTCAACATTCTTTCACTACCTTTCGATTACAAGTGCAATACACCATCAAACACCAATTGATTACATTTGGAGGCTGTGGTTGACCTTTCTGGACGTCAGAACCAAGAAGCTTGATAAAGTCTTCGGAGGTGCTAATGGCTTCACGATATTCTTAGGGGCTCTAGTCACAGTGCTAGCTTACTTTATCAAGTCCTCACAGTCCTAAATCCCCAGCAAGCTCAATTTCCGAAACCCAGGCCAGGTGCTCCCTGGTCTGATCAGCTCGGTAGATTTCAAAAAGACGTTTGGCTGCAAAATCACGGATATCAGGCTCGATGTCGTGATGCTTGAATCCGCTACCAATTGATGCCTTGTGAAAGAATGCCACCTCGTCGCCGGTGGTGGTGAGCTGAAAGAGGTACCGGTTGCCTGCAGCTGAGTATTTGAGCTCGCTCAGCGGCGCTGCTAGCTGGTCGTAAGGGAATGGCAGGTCTGATGGGTCAGCTTGGCTTGTGTTGCCGGCGTGTGTAGCGCGTACGATAAGTCCGAGGCTTGCGAGCTCGCAGATTGTACGAGATAGGCCGAGGTTTTGAACAAGGTTGTGGAAGAGACGAGCCAGGTGCTGGTTCTTTCGGAGCGTGGACATCGTGCCTGAGTATCTCGCTAGTCGCTTTGCAGACGAGATTGCGTCTTGCAGTCCGATATCACTCATATCAGCAGTGACCTGCTCGCGCCCCCAAGGGCCAATGTAGAAGATGTTGTACGAGCCATCATCTGCAACGATTACTTTTAGTTCTTCGCCTGCATCAATGATTTTTTGCATACAAGAGTCCTTCTTAGTCAAGTTACAGTCCGAGATCCGAGCCTAACCTACTGTCTCTGTACTTAAGCAAATGAGTCTTGGTCTTATCCGCTTCGTAAATCTTGCATAGCTGATTGATGCAGAATTCCGATAAGTATGGCTTCAGATCCCAGATTTTTGGTGGCTTTTCGAAATCGTATGAAAGGTCAAAATAAAATTCATAGTATTCATCGCCATCGAACATCTTGAATTTTGGGGCTAAATCGTCTTGATAAAAGACTACAGGACAAACTGAGTTGTCTAAAATCAGTGGCTCAGCATAGAGCTCGTATCCGTGCAGTCGTGCCAGTTTGGAGAGCTTGTCGAGTCCTGCAGAGAGAGACTTGCTTTCATCAAGAAATTCTCTGATTAGACCAAAGCATCTGATTGTTGAATCGTGATCCGACAGGGTCTGCTGGCCATACAGCTTGATATGTTCAATAGCTTCTTCTATATCTGAGTCGGCACCAGCGCAATAGTCTTGAAACAAGCCGAACTCATAGCGATGCCCCATGAAATACGAAAAATCACCATGCTCTCGAACAATGATAAGCATGAATTTCTCATCGATGTCGATAATTTCATCGCAAGCCATGCTCAGTGCTCCAATATCATTAGCGGTCTTCAATGATTATATTTTCTCATTGACCAGTTTGCCATTCAACCCTTAATGTGAAATTCATGGGGCTGTGAGGTATTTCTTTGGTTAAGAAAAGCTGCTTGTAAACAAAAAGCCCCCTGGCGGGGGCATGCTCATAGTCCGAGGTCGGCGCCGAATTTCGTATCTACAAAAATCTTGAGATGCTTCTTGCTATTGTCATTTATGTAGCAATTAGCTAAATCAGATTTGACTGAGCCCATTAGCCCAAGCATCGCCTCGTCCATCTCGTTGGGGTTTAAAGGTGCAAATGCCTCGGTCAGCTTGGCTTCGCAGGCAGCACTAGCCTCTTTTCCATGCTCAGACCTTATAAGTATTTTGAGGCAGAGCCATTCTAGTCCAATTGCTGCAAGAAGCTGGGTCTCCTTTATCCCATGTATTGTTACTTCATCTAAATTTGGGCGTGAACGTGCAGCGCTATCAAAAATTTGAGATTTCATGCTGCAGGCATTAGCAAGGTCGTCAGCTTCGGAATCCAGTAGCACTACTGACGCGAGTGCCTTATGGGCGGAATTTGCATTGTTGCACACTGAATCTATGAGGCTGTCGATCTCCACCATTCTGTCCAGGGTTAGCCCGCAAACGGTGCGTTCAATTCTCATGATCAGCATCCTCTGAGAAGCTTGGATTCTTCGATCTTTGCTTTTCGCTCGAAGAACAGCTCTCTGATATTGTTTCGAGTTGAGCGGCCAGGCACTACAAGCTCAAGGTACTGCTGGTCGTATTCGGGTAGAATCTCCTTAACGATGTATACGTCCTTCAGCTTGCCATTAACCATCCATTCTTATTTTGGGTCAGCTCTGAAGTCATCGTTAATCATGAATGAGTTGCGTAGGATTTTTGTAATCTCTCTTATTATTCTGGGTCAGCCCCATACCTAAAATGTACTGTACGCATATCCAGCACTGCAAGCCCTGGCAGAAAATATTCTCGGCTCGTACAACAACGGGACTACATAAAGCTGGCATTTTGACTTTGATGCCATTAGATTTCATGGCACTTACTAAAAAGGAGCATCACCCATGTCGAAAGCCGCTGAATACAGAGCCTTGGAGCGTCAGATCGCCGAGCAACTCCAAGCCTTGGAAGCCCTGAAAGGCAGCGAAGCCCTGCAGCAAGAGCTGGAATTTGAAGACAAACTGCGCAAGCTGCTCGGCGAGTACGGTATGTCTTTGCGCAACGTCATTGCCATTCTCGATCCAAAGGCTGCTGCGGGTGCTGGAGCTGCAATTAGCGGCAAGGTTGATGGGCGTAAGGGGCCGCGTGCGCCACAATGTCATCAACCTAAGCTGCAGCCCTGCCCAAGGCAAGCCCCCCGAAGCAGCCAGCCGCCATGGCCGTCGGGCGATGACCAGGCCTCTGCCGCTCAATCAGGCGGTCTAGCTGGGCTGGCGGTGA